>NZ_JBFREC010000003.1:0-784719 GCF_052114105.1 Rhizobium sp. RAF36
TCTCATCGTCTCTCATCGTCTCCGCATTTTTGATTGCAGATCAGCTTCGCGGTTTAATGATCGCTCTGATTATGCCGCGCAGGATGCGCCGGAATCGTTGCGAACGTCGGCGCATTCCCACCCTTATCGGCATAATCCGGCGGTCGGCATTATGGATTTCCTCATGGGCGAGCGTCGCATAATAGCTCTCGACATCGCGAAACGCTTCTATCGGCGGCATCTGGATCACATCCCGCTCGGGCGCATAGAAGGCTGCCGCACCACCATGGCGGATCGTTGCCCCCGTTGCCCGGAAAAAGGCGTCGGCATGCTCGAGACGCTCGACAGGCTTGAAGGCCGGCGTCTGCGGCGATGCGCCAAAACCCGCAGGCAGGCCTTCAATCTGCTCGAGATTGAAAACGGTATAGGCTTTCAGGAACGGGATTTCGTGCTCGACGTCGTCGCCGTTGGCGTTGGTCTCGGTCTTCCTGATGCGGTTGGCATAAACGACCATCGTCCCGGTCTCGCCTTTGCGCACGTTGCCTCCAAGTTCCAACGCATGGCGAAACGTCATCCAGGTGCTGGCACCAAAGCAGCGGCTTGCGGCCTCAGACCAGAGGAGCAGGACATTGATGCCGGAATAGGGTTCGCCGTTGAAGCGAAGCGGGCGCGACACGCATCCCGCATGCCGGGCGGCACTCCACGGCTGGACCCAGGGGCGCACGCCCTCTTCCAACTGAGCGAGCATGATATCGGTGATCCGTGTGTAGACGTCCGGGCGCACAGCATCGGTCTCGCCAGATAATTTCATTGACGTTTTCTTTGGCTTTCTCATCGTCTTTTCCTTCATCTTCGACACCGCGCCGATCGCGGCTCGTCACGGCGGTCGACCAGCGCGCGGGCGGCAGCGGCGCACCCGGCTCGTCAAGATCGTGCTGGAGATAGAAGGACCGCTGGGCCGAAACGACAGTGGAGGACGGCTTGTCCGTTGCGCCGCTTTCATGTCGCCCTCGGGCTAGACCGCAAACCGGGATGAGCCGCGCTCGGCGCCTGGGCCGCCTTGAGTGACACGAGAAAAGGCCGGACGAGGCCGGCCTTTCGAGATGGATCAGTGAGCGTGCGCCTTCAGTCGAAAGCCGATATCTGTAGTGACGCGGCGCGCTGGTCGATCGAGGTCGCGGGATTCGGCGAGCCGCTGCGCTCATAGGGCTTCCAGGTCTCGCCGGTAATGTCTTCGTAAGCGACAACGGCGCCCTCGGCCGCCATGCGCAGGACATGGGCCTGAAGCCCCATGACGGCGGCGAATTCGCGTTTTCTCTGGGCGCGGCTGTCGAAACCGACCGGACCCTCGAGATCTTCGTCGCGCAGATCGTTGCTAAGCCTGGCGGTCAGATCGCGTGCCTCGGTGACGGAGCGGCTATAAAACAGCCCGGCTCCGTGAGCCGATCCGACGAAGGAGCCGACGATGCGCTGCATATGGATCTGCATCGCCTTCTCGCCGAGGCCGTCCTTCATCGCCTCGGCGCCATCGATAAGCTGCTGGCGGTGCAGGTCGCGGATTCCCTCGCTGTCGACAACGGATAGGCCAAAGCTTTCCGAGATGCGCATTGCCTGGGCGGTGTCCGGGCAGGCATGCCGGACCATTTCGAGGGTCGTCGCGCGGGGCGTAGTTGAGCGATTCGTCGCAGCAGAACGGTTGAGCGGTGCCATGGTCGGTGTCCTTTCGGTCTGGTTGAGCAAAACCCGAGGTCCGGTTTTGGGTGCTGTCCCTCGGGTGCGGTCGACACGAACCGGCGAAGCGGCCCGGCCCAAGGTCAGGACGATGCAAGAGAGCGAGGTGCGGTTGCGGAGGTTGCGGGCCCAGGCCTGCAGAAAACGCGGCCGCGCTTTGGCGAACCGCGCATCGAGACTGCCGCAATGCGGCGCGGCACGCGGCCTTTGACCGGGCGCCGTCCGGTTCAGACCGCAACGAAGCCGAGGGTCAGAGCGTATGAACCTGTGGCCGATACGCCGCCAGCAGACCGGCGCGTCACCACTACCGTCGCGCCCGAGCCGCGCTTCAGCGGTATTGCCTACCCACAAACCGATCGCGTGGCCGCAAGGAGTCTGGCTGCAGCGGCAGCGCAACCTCAGGCACCGACCTGCCTAGATGATAGTGACAAGACACCGCCGGCGAGAACCGGCGGCGCTGGGCAGGCGCTAACCCGTCGTTACGCTCCGGCTATTCGGTCGCCTCGTTGAACCTGCTGTCCAACTCGTCGCCGACATGATCGAGACCAGCCGCGGCCGGGTTGGCCGCCGTTTCAGGATCGTCTTCTCCGGCCTCCACCGCGCTTGCAAGTTGCGTCATCGCCCAGGCTTCGGCCTCCCGGCGGCAGATACGATTAGCGACGCCGGATGGAAGCCTCGAAAAGTCAGCAAAGAACCTGGCAGTTTGCTTTTCTGACACATTGCAAAAGCTTGCCGGTGTCGAGCGTTGGCGGGACGTTGACGGCCCCATTCATCTCGCGCAGGTCATCGGAAACAACCAGCGCGCGCGTAGTCTCGAAAAGCGTCGAGGCGCTAATGCGGTTAGCGCCGCGTTCGTACGGCCCTCCCAATTCGCATTTCGTTTACCCCTTGCCATTCCCTCTATTTCCGCATTAGGTTCAGCAGACACCCCTGCCAACCACCGGAAGATGAACGCCATTCGTCAAGAAATCACACGCAGGACCATTCTCATACGAATGCTCGCGTACCGGGATCACTGCGATCAAATTGGCGCGCGAGGTTGCGATGGCTCCGTGCAGCCGCGGGCCGCGTTGGGATAACCGCGCAAACTGTTGCCCACGGTCTTGTGTTGACTGGCGCGGCAGGTTTTCGCAATTCGCGCCCGCTCTCGACAATTGGCGAAGGTGCTTGCCGAGCCGTATTGAGGGCCGCGTCAATCCTGCGTTGTCGTCCCCTGACCGCATCAGGCCGTCTTGATCACAGAAAAGGCAAAACCGGACAGCTCAGTTTATATACACCCCTTAAATGGGTTGAATAACCAAGAATATGAAATATATTGGTCCACCAAAGGGATCAATTAATGTTTCTCACTCTTGAAATCCATTTCAAAGATGAATGGCATCAAGCCGCGGCACTTGAACTCAAGAGCGACGCAGCCGGCTTTCAGGGTGCGTCGATAGTCGATTACGATCTCGATTACTTTATACGGTTCGCATCGGTGGATTTTGCAGAAGGAAACGCGGCAAGTGACAATCGCGCACTTTCAATCCGATATCCCGTTGACCTCGAGAATCGATATACCTCAACGTGGCCACCATTCCTGCTCGATCTAATGCCGCAAGGACATGCAAGGCGCAAGCTGGCAGAACATTTAGGCCTCAGCGAGGGAGCACGCAGCTCGGATCTTCCTCTGCTTCTCCGCTCTGCCGTAGGCGGAATAGGTAATGTCCGCATAAAAGAAGCCGCTGAGGCAGAGAAGCAGCGGCTACACGGTGTGCAGCGCCAAGGAGTAACAGAGGCTGAGATCCTTGAACGATCAGATCGTTTCATGGAAGTAGCCGATCGTTTCGGTATGCTTGCTTCGGGCTCAAGTGGCCTGCAAGGCGAATGGCCAAAGGTCTCCATGACCAAGGCTATCGATGGCCTTTATTATCCCGACAGCTTCGTGTCCGACGATGAGGCCGTGCGGCATGTGATCGTCAAGCTGGTCCGCAGCAATGAGCCCGTAGACCGGCTCATTCTTGAAGGCGAAGCCCTCTATTCGCAGATCGCTCAAAAGATCGGCCTCAATGTCAGTGAACCGTCGGCCTATGCCGAAGGCGTCCTGATCATTCCCCGTTTTGATCGAAAGAAGAGAGAAGGAGGTGGAACCGTTCGGCTGGGTCAAGAAAGCCTTGTTTCGGCCATTGGCGTTGCCGACTTCGGATATGTTGGCACGCATGAGGCCTATATCGACATTCTGCGCCAATATTCCGCCGATCCCCTCGCGGACGTCGTAGAGTACCTCAAACGGGACATCGCCAACCTGGCTCTCGGCAATCCCGACAATCATGGTCGAAATACCGCGCTCACCAAGTTCCAAGACGGAACTGTCCGTCTGTCTCCGCTCTTTGATTTCGCTCCAATGCGGCTCGCCAAGGAGGGGATCGTTCGCTCCACCAGATGGGCCACGATGCGAGATGCCGGCCGGGATCATTTCCCTGATTGGAAGAAAATTTGCGCCGAACTGTTTCCCGATCTCACTGAGCAAAAGATACTCGCGTCCGCACTTCTGACGTTTGCAGAACGACTCTGTGAGGCGCCGAGCATTGCGAAAAACCTGGCGGCAGCTCCAGAAATTTTAGAGCGCGCAATGGCACGGTGCACTGAAATCGCCGATAGCGTTTTGCAGGCGAAGCTATGATGCCGGAGAAAATCTGAGTGGCTCGCTGGAAAAAGCCTACAAAAGAACAGGTTCTTGAGAACCGGCGCACGCTTGCTGAGCGAGCTCGAACCGGTGATTTAAGGCTGCCCGGCGCAGTAGCGGCAATCCGGAAGAGTTTCGGCATGACCCAGGAAGAGTTTGCCAAAACGCTGGCACTTACGCGGCGTCAAGTTGCTGAGATCGAAACCGGCAAAGCAAACCCGACACTGGAAACACTGGAAAGAATTGGGCGCCTGTTCGGATTTTCGGTAGGTTTTGTGCCGAGGGCAGAGAGCCGTGCGAATACTCAAAACTAAAAGGCGAACAACCCCGTAGGAACGTTTAAACTTTTCGCGGAACTGATCGCCTACCATCTTGACGCCAGAGACAGGCTGACGCCGCACAGATTGATCTCGACCACGCAAGAAAGCGGTCCGAGGTTTGGGAACAATTCATCGCCGTACTTGGCCACAATCATCGTAATCTGATCCCCGGCGTGGACGCCGGGTATCAACCGGCTTCTACGTGATGGCTTAAACGACAAGTCGCCACAACTCTTACGCATGATGAAGGCAAGCCTGGTGCGCATGGCGGCCTGTAGACAACGTCATGGGACCTGGCGCGCGCGAGGCTCGGCGGCAGGATCAATCTTGACTTCGATCCCGGCCGAACCGTTGAGGACACGATCGAGCACGTCGTTCAGGAGTTCAAAATCGCCCATCCCGAAAGAGAGATTAAGGTGTCCGTGGAGATCGAAGCTGCGCCGCGGATCGACCATGTGCGGACAGGACAGATGTTCTCCAATCTCCTTGGAAACGCCCTAATGCACGGTGCGCCAGACCATCCCGTGCGGGTGAAGGCAATCACTACGGATAATCAATTCGAGTTGAGCGTCGATGACAGTGGCGAGCCAACCCCGGTGCAATCTCTCAACAAGCTTTTCAACCTTTTGACCGAGCGGAGGGTTCGAAAAGCCAGGGGTTGGGGTTAGGGCTCTACATTTCATAGATATCGCTCGCGCCCACGGAGGAACGTTAGCGGTTTTGTTCGACGAGAAAATGCATCGCTTCACTTTCTCCATGCCCATCGAGACTAAGCACCCGGAACGATTGGCCTGACACCAAGGCTTTATTGGCAACCGTTAACGGTTTCCGGCCCTGCCGGACGGACGTAGCGGCCACTGTTTTTTGGTTGAACGCAGAACAAAGCTGAATTATTTTTCGCCTGGCAGACAGAACTCAACTCACTGCTCTGCGTCTTTTTTGGCCGATTTCAATGCGGGACTTACTGAACTGTTTCATCGACCTGAATTCGCAGCGTCCGGATGTCGCGAAGACGTCTGACATGATACTAGCTCATGCGAAGTTCCTCGGCCTTCAAGCCGCATTTATCGGCGACGACAGAAGCCTTCTTCGGATCAGCGGGAGGCCCGATCAAGCTGAACTGATCGACGAATTTTTGTTCTTCATGGACCCCACGCAATACAGCCATCGGATTGCAGGCCTTCAATGAAACAAGGGATTTCGGTGTTTGAGACAAGAGAGGCGTCGATCCTATCGCCTCGCGACCTAGCGATCTGCCAGCGCGTTTTTGACCACGTTTGTGTGACGAAGCAAATCGCATTGGACATGCATCGAGAAGAGCTTGCCAAACGTATTGTGCTCGCATTCCGCAGTGGTCTGAGAGACGAGGGCACGCTCATTAAGGTACTGCTTGATGAAGATGGCGCCGCCTAGGGAGGGTCGGGCGAGCGCTCGTCAGCTGGCTTCACGCCCTTCCGCACGACGGATCGGAGCCACAATCCTCCCAGCATCCCTCCGTCCCCCGAATTCGCAGATGGCTCCATAGCTAATCTGAAGGAACTGTTCAGGGATTTCGGCGGTGCACTGGGGCCAGTCGTCGCCGGGTTGCGCAGTGATGTGCAGGTCCATCGCGCGGCCCTCCAGGAGGTGCAAGCACGACGCTGGATAGCAGACCGCCTCGTCTTGATCGGGGACGCCGCACATGCCACGTCTCCAAGCGTGGCGCAGGGAGCGGCGATGGCGCTCGAGGACTGGGTCGTACTTGCGAACATCCTCACTCCGATGAACCTGTCGACCGAGCGCTGGAGCAGTTCCACACCGTTCGTTCCCCGCGGATCGCGTTGGTGCTGGAGAAATCGCGGAAGAGAGACGGGTTGCGGACGGGATCGGGATTCGTCCAAGATTCGATGCTCAGGCTGTCAGGCAACCACATCTACCGGAAAACCTACCAATCGCTTACCGGGCCTATCGTTTGATCGGGTTATGAAATCCCAACGCCAATTTCCTGCGCGACACGCTCGACCTTGGCTTCTGTCTGCGACGTGCACCATTAGCCAAGGCAGGTTGACGGTCTCGACGATGCGAGGAAGACATTACGGACGTACGCGCCGGAGAGGTTTTATCTGTCAAAGCTGGCTCCAAGCTCCTACCCGTGTCACCGCCTTCGAAAGAGCACTCCGAATTCGCAAGACGATGCTGACGATCCAGCTCCATGCTTGCGAGACGTCTAGGTATACGCCGCACTTGTTCGGACGCTCTAGGCGACCGCGCGTCGGTGACCAAGAGGCCGGTACATGACGCTCTCGCCTTCCGCCACCACGGTGTGGATAAATCGAGTGCGACGAAATGGTAACAAAGGGCTTTGCACTCGCCGAAACGGGATCTGGTTTAAGGGGCGATAAGACTGTGGTCGCCAACGCTTTACTTAGGAGCAGGCGGCGGACCCCGGTGAGCGCTACAGCGAGCACTCGATGCTCCCGCCGGTTCCACGCCCTGCTGAAAGGGCCATCTTCCACTATCTACGTTCTGAAATCGAACCCCACTCGCCGAGCTGTGCAAGGCGTCATCTTCCGTCTAGGCCCGACACTGAGAGAGTAAGCTTGGATTTAAAACGGTGGCACCTTGTCGAGATCGCGAAACGCAAGATTTCGGGCACTGTTGGAAAGATATCCCCAGTCGCTCGGCGACGGCCTTTGGGACAGCCCTGCCCTCTTCCTGACTTCCTTTAGGCGCGCACCAATAAGAGCATCGACAGACTTAGTCCCGCTCTTCTCGTCTCCAAGCCGCCACCGCTCCTCGATGCCAAAATCCACGTCGCAAATTTAGTGCATCCTGGACAGGCTTCACTAGCCCAGGAGGACATTGGCCCATGTATGCTGCGACCATCGGATTAGACATAGCGAAGAACGTGTTCCAAGTATATGGAGCCAACGCCGCCGGCGACCCGTTGTTCAATCGACGGGTTTCCCGAGCAGCCATTTTGGATTTCTTCAGCAAATTACCACCATGTGTGGTTGCAATGGAGTCGTGCTCGACAGCCCATTACTGGGGGCGTTCGATATCGGCGCTGGGCCATCAGGTGCGGCTTATCCATCCAGCATACGTGAAACCCTTTGTGAATCGCGACAAGACGGATGCCAATGATGCTGAAGCCATCCATGAAGCCTTGTTCAGGAGGTCAATGCGTTTCGTCCCATTGAAGTCCACGAGCCATCAGGCGTCGACAATGCTATTCAAAACAAGAGCGCTCCTGGTTCGCCAACGCGTTCGTGCTGTGAATGCGCTGCGCGCCCACCTCGCTGAACTGGGTATCGTGGCGCGGCCCGGGACATCGAATGTCTCGTCGTTGATCTCGATTGTCCGCGATCGACAAAGCAAGAGCTTACCGCCTTCAGCTATTACAGCATTAAAGATCATTGCCAGGCAGATCGATACCCTTACCAAAGACATCGAAAGTCTCGAAAAAACATTAAAAGGCCAAGCGAAGGAGGATGACGAGATGAGGAGGCTGATGACCATCCCGGGTCTTGGACCAATGACCGCTACCGCCATCAAGGCTTTCGTGCCAGACATTGGCGTCTTTAAATCTGCCCGCCACTTCGCTTCATGGACAGGTCTCACGCCCAAGTCTTTCTCTAGTGGGGAAAGCATCACGATCGGCGGCATAACAAAAATGGGGAATGCGGATTTGCGGTCGCTTCTCGTCACAGGAGCTATGTCGGTAATTCGGAACACGAAAACGGATGACAACAAAAGCTGGACTGCGTCCTTAAAGCGACGAAGACCGTTCAAGGTGGCGGCGATCGCTCTGGCAAACAAAAACGCGCGCACGATTTGGGCCATCCTTACAAAAGGCGGTTCCTACGAGACCGCGCCCACAAGAGCCTGAGCCGCAACGGATGACCGCATGTCGGTCGTCGATCGGAGTTCGAGATAGCGGAATGCAAGAGTAGGCAAGCAACACCGGCGAATACCATGTGCCCATGAGCACGCTCGAGTGACGGGTGCTTGCCCCGCGTAAGTCGCTGAGGCTCAGCGCGGGTTTCGCGTGGAAGCCGTACACTTGGTTGCAGCATTCAAGAAATCGCTCATCGAACTCCGATCGGGCGGATCGTAGGCAACTGCGGTCCGCCTCTATCGTCAAGCCAAGGCGTCAGAAATACGCAGTTTGACTACTTGCGTTGTAGGACAGGTTCGGATCACATGTGAACAGCACGATATCCTTGGAGAAGAAGATGCCCCGTTTTTTGACCCGCGCCGCCTTCGTTCTGACCACGTTCATGATACCCGCCGTTGCATCCGCGCATACCGGGATAGGGCCGACATCGGGCTTCGTCCATGGCTTCGCCCATCCGATCTCCGGCATAGACCATACGCTTGCCATGGTTTTGGTGGGCCTACTCGCATACCAACTCGGCGGCCGGGCGATATTCCTCGTGCCAGCGGCTTTCGTAGGCATCATGATGGTTGGCGGCGTGCTTGGTGTCGCGGGCGTCGATCTCCCGATGGTCGAAATTGGGATCGCATTGTCGGTTGTTGTCCTGGGAGCCGCGGTCGCGCTTAGAATTAAGACGCCGACGACGGTTGCAATGGCGGTCGTCGGCCTCTTCGCTCTTTTCCACGGGCACGCGCATGGATCAGAAATGCCGGCGAACGCGACCGCCTTCACCTATGCTTCGGGCTTTGTCGCGGCAACTGCACTGCTGCACGGACTCGGCCTTGTCGCAGGTTTCATAACCGCACGCCTGAGTGACAGCAGGGGCGAACTCATTGCCCGCACCGCTGGAGGTTTGGCAGCTCTAGCGGGATTGGGACTCGCAATTGGCTTGGTGGCGTGACGCGCACATCATCATGTCAGGCGCGCCCGCATCGACTGTTGGAGGTTCTCGAACTGGGATACCCGACTGAAGCCGACATTATCATCTCTAGGTCGCCTTAATGCCCCATACTGAGAAACCGAGCTTGGGGTTTGGCGCTCATGAGTTTCGACCAGGGAGAACATGATGGCTCAGGAACCTCTAATTGGTAATCCAATCACAGTCGGGATAGTAGGCGCGGATGGTGAAGTCGAACAAGTCGCACTTCCCGAGCGAGGCGTAGCATGGCCGGAGACCACGGGCGTCGATACGCTAATCGTTACCCCGCTGAAAATCGCTCTGACGACCTCGCTGGTGACCATCGCAATCGCCTTCAATCCACTCGTTGTTCGGTATCGGCAACGCGCGTTGAAGGGGTTCGGATGGAGGTCCGTTGGGATAGCGAGTGGTCTGATCGATTGTTCACATCGGTGGAATATCAGCATCAGGCGATCGACGACGTGACCAATCTGCAGCCCACGCCTCGCCTGCCATGGTTGGAAGGAATTTCTGCGGACGCGTGTCGTTCCGCTTAACGAGCCCCATGAGCTCGAGAACGCGCAACGTGGAAAGATCGGACCCCTTCGGCGCAATAAACCCCTGCTCTACGCATGCAACCATCACCCGTGTCTGCGCTCTCGTGAGTCTTGTCGATATCGCCAAAACCACCGCCCTTCCCCTCGTGGCAGCTTCGCTCATCTGACGACCTGAAGCGCAATCAGACCAAAAATCCCGACGGCAATTCGCCACCAACCGAATGGAGCGTAACCTCTTTTGGAGACGAATTCGAGAAGTTGATGGACAACGAGAAGCGCAGTCAGGAATGCAAATACAAATCCGATCACGATCATCATGCCCTGGTCGGCGGTCAGGTCGTGGCGGCTCTTCCAAAGATCGAGCGTGAACGCACCGAGCATGGTCGGCATAGCGAGGAAGAACGAGAACTCGGCTGCTGATCGCTTGTCGGCACCCAGTAGAAGAGCGCCGACGATAGTCGAACCGGATCGAGATGTGCCCGGGATCATCGCCAGGCACTGAACGAATCCTATAGTAATCGACATTGGCCAGCTGAATTGCCGAGCATCGAAGTAGCGTGGCTCCGGCGCGACGCGATCAACCACAAGAAGCACTATACCCCCGAGTATCAGCACGATGCACACGAGGACCGGGCTCTCGAACAGCACCGCCTTGATGAAGTCGTGTGCGAGCGCTCCGATCACCGCTGCGGGAAGAAAGGCGAGGATAATTGCGGCGGCGAAATGCCGTGCCTCCCGGCTCGTCGGCAGCGCGGTCACGATGGCGATGAGCCGATGGAAGTAGATCGATATGATCGCCAGTATTGCTCCGAGCTGAACGAGGACGTCGAAGGTCGCGGCCGATTGGAGGCCAAGCAGTTTTCCTGCCAGGATGAGATGCGCGGTCGACGATACAGGAAGGAATTCGGTTAATCCCTCGATGGAGCCGAGCAGGGCGGCGGTCAGAAAATCGGGCATGGTCTCTCTCAGAAATGAATACGAGATCAGCGGTTTGCCACCCGTTCTTCGAAGGCGAGCATGCCGACAAAGACAGTGACGGAGAGGAGCAGACCGAGTGTCGCGTCGGATGCGTAGTGTGCACCGACTGCCACGCGAAGCGCTGCAGTTCCGATCGAAGCCAGGATGACCGGAGGTGCGATCCAAGTGCGATAGCGGGGCGGCAGCAGGAAAAGAAGGCAAATCAGCCAACCCGCTCCCGAGGCCTCGCCCGATACGAACGAGCAGTTCCTCTCACAGGCTCCGTCAAACGATCCCGCCGGCATAAACTCCATCTTGCCGCCGAACAGATCGGTCTGGATCGGACGTGGGCGGCCGGAATGTGCCTTCAGGAACACGTTGGCGATCAACCCGGTGCCGATGCCCAGACTGACCAGAGACGCCCAAAGGCGATGAACCGGCATCTGGTGCCGCAGCCTGGGTGAGAAACCCGCGACTGCCAAAGCTACGACAACCATCCCTGCGGCGACGTAAGGTAACGCATAAAGGATCCATCGAAGGGTCGTGATCGATGTGTCCCTGCTCAGCGGGAAATTACCGCACTGATCCCCGGCAGGCAGATTCACGCAGAGAGGACTGCTAAAGAATAGCTCCGAGATCTGGACGTCAATCATGGGCCAAGCGTGAAAAATGGCCAATAGCAGAAACCAGAACGCCGTCAGAATCAGAAATGAATCGAGGTATTTGCGCTGCCGAGCAACCGCGTGAAAAATGGCCATGAATGGGCTCTCTTGGTTCTAGGGAACGCCCGCCATATTTCGGCTCCGCCTGACACCAACCTGAACGAAGGCCGCCGGGTTGTTTACGGATTTGTAAAGAATTCCGAAAGCTCGGAGCTTCACCGAAATACCGGATGACCAGGTGTGGATGAGACACGATTGGAATGAGCGGGTTGCAGGACACAAAAGGGAGCCCGTGCCTCGGTGACGGGCTCCCTCTTCTTCAATGAGAAAGCCCCGTTGTTTCTCGCTGATCCTGGTTGGCGGTCATGTAGACGACGATCAGGATGATCGCGCCGAGGAAGGCGAAGCTCGTGTAGATCGTTCCGAAGCCAAGGCCTCCGTATTCGCTCGGTTGCGACAGCAAGTCCCCGAACGATGCGCCAAGCGGCCGGGTGAAGATGTAGGCCAGCCAGAAGGCAGCGATGCCATTCACCTTGAAGATGAAATAAGCCGCAGCGATCGTTGCAATCAGCGCCACGAAGATGAGCGCGGTCGTCAGATATCCGAAGTCGAACTTCTCGGCGACCAGATCGCCGGCAGCCGTTCCAAGTGCGAACGTGAACAGGATTGCAAGCCAGTAGAACCCTTCGCGACGGTTGGTGAAGATCGTGTGGATCGAAAGCGTACCTTCCATCAGATACCAGGCGAGGAACGTGACGGCCAACGCGACTGTGAAGAAGATCGTCGATGCTTCCAGCGGCACGCCGAAATTGTCCGTCAGGTTATCAGTCACCAGCGTGCCGACGACGCTGATCAGAACGACTGCCGCCCAGTAGACTGCCGGCACGTAGCGCTTTTGTGCGAATTGCGCTCCAACCACCATCATCAGGACGACAGTCATCATGATGGACGTCAATGTCAGGCCGAGGCCAAGATTGACGGCAAGGTAATCAGCCGCGGTTTCCCCCATGGTAACCGCCATGAGTTTGATGAGCCAGAAATCGACAGTCACTTCGGGAACGCGATTTTCCGGCTCGGCAAGGTGTTGGTTTGCCATGGTCATGCTCAGTCCTCCTATTACTTACCCATGATCTGCATGGCTTCAGCGAGGAACTTGTCCGAGCGCGTATCATCGTCAGCGTTGCAACGCTCGACAGCCTTGGTCTCGAGGTCCTCGACCTTCTTCATGTCGGCGTCTGACAGCTTGGCGGATCCCTTCGCAGTCCGCATTTCCTTCAGCATTTCTTCGCAGGGAACGGCGGCATGAACAGGCATGGCGAGCGCGATGAAGCCGAGCGCCACGACAGAGTTCAGAACGGTAGCGGCAACGATTGTTTTCATAATAGTATCCTCTCGGAACAGTGGGTGCCGCACCATTGCAGCGAGAGGGACGATATCGGCGGGGTCATACGGGCGCCTTGCCGGAACCATACGGTTTGGTAAGGTTTCGACATCCCACGACTTTACAAAACCGTATGTTGTAGCAGCGGCATCACAGCGGTTACATTCACCGAACGGACACAAACTGGCGAAGACACGACATGCGCATCCTCCTGGTTGAAGACGACCGCAAGACATCGGAATACGTGGCCAAGGGATTTGCCGAAGCCGGACACAGCTGCGACGTTCTGGGTGACGGCCGGGACGGGCTGTTTCAGGCGCAGCGCGAGTCCTACGACGTGCTCGTCGTCGACCGGATGCTGCCGGGGCTGGACGGCCTGTCGATTGTCCGGTCTCTTCGCGCCGCCCGCGTCGGCACCCCTGCCCTGTTCCTCACGTCCGTTGGTGGCGTAGACGACCGTGTCGAAGGGCTGGAGGCAGGAGGCGACGACTATCTGGTCAAGCCATTCGCTTTTTCGGAGCTGCTCGCCCGCGTCAACGCGCTCGCCCGGCGCCCGCCCGTGCAGGAGCAAAAGACTGTCCTGAAAGTAGCGGATCTGGAACTCGACCTGATCCGGAGAGAGGCCCGGCGGGCCGGGCAGGTTATCGAACTACAGCCACGCGAATTCACCTTGCTCGAAGTCCTGATGCGTGGCGAAGGCCGGGTAATGACGAAAACGATGCTTCTCGAACGCGTCTGGGATTTCCATTTCGATCCGAAGACAAGCGTCGTTGAGACCCATGTCAGCAGGCTCCGGGCCAAGATCGACAAGCCCTTTCAGGCGCAACTCCTCCACACCGTGAGAAACACCGGATACAGCCTGCATGCGCCTCGCTAGTCTGCGACACAGCACGCCCTTCAGACTGGCCCTGACCTTCGGCGTCCTGTTCATCGTCACGTTCATCGTCAGCGGCGCGATCATGTACCATATGCTGAGCGCTGGCCTTGCCCGCCAGATGGACGCGTCCCTGCACGAAACGAACTCCGTTATCGCCTCGACCTATGCTCCTGATGACATGGAGGATCTCGTGGCCACGCTGAACAGCTACGTAAACCTCCAGACGACAAAGGATGGCCTCTACTCGCTGGTCGATCCAAAGGGTGTAAGGCTGGCCGGCAATTTCACGGCAATCAGAATGCGGCCCGGCATCTACACAATAAAACCGGAAGACATCGGCCTTCCAGGCTCGGGCAGGTTCAGGATCGAAGTCACGCAGCTTGGCCCCAACATGCTCGTCGTCGGCGAGAGTTTCTCGGACATGGATGACCTCCTGAGGATCGTGCTCGTAAGCCTCGGCTGGGCGGCGGTACTCGTCGTCGTCGCCGCGCTCGGCGGTGGCATCTTCCTGGCAGCCAGGGCACAGCACCGTCTGGATGCGGTGGCCCGCACAATGCTCGACGTCTCCAACGGCCGACTCGACAGCCGGATACCTCTCCAGGGCCGCAGCGATGATCTCGATCGCGTGGGAATGCAGATCAACAGCGCGCTCGATCGCCTTTCTGGAATGGTCGAGGGGATGCGCCAGGTCAGCGCCGATATTGCCCACGAGCTCAAGACGCCGCTCAATCGCCTGAAGATGACTCTGGACGACGCCATTCGTGGAGCCGCGCGCGGCCGCGATGTGGGACAGCTGCTGGCGGATGCGCGTGCCGAAAGCAATCAGATCAATGCGACATTCGAAGCGCTTTTACGCATATCGCAGATCGAGGCGGGCGCTCGTCGACAGCGCTTCCAGAACGTTGATCTCACCGAGATCCTGACTTTCGTCGAGGAAGTCTATGCGAGCGTTGCCGAGGACAATGGACAGGCACTGAACCTCCTTCCCTCACCTATTGCCGCGTTCCAAGTCCAAGGCGACAAGGAGCTTCTGACCCAGATGGTCGTCAATCTCGTGGAGAACGCCATCAATCATTGCCCGCCTGGTACTAGGATCGACATGTCGCTCGTCTCGGCGCATGCCGAAATCGTGCTGCGCGTAGCCGATAACGGTCCGGGCGTGCCCGCGGAAGAACGAGACAAGGTATTCCGGCGCCTGTATCGGCTGGATAAAAGCCGCACGACACCCGGCAGCGGCCTCGGCCTCAGCCTCGTCAGGGCGATCGCCGATCTGCATTCCGCACATATCGGCCTCGCCGATAACGCCCCAGGCCTGGCGGTCACCGTCTCGTTCCAATCGGTGTAAACGTCCGCTTGACGGAATCCAGCCTTACAAAATCGTAAGAACCTGTCGAAGCCACGGTAAGAATGGTTGCCTAGGCATGCGTGGTGCCGCCCGTTCCCACGCGAGGCGGCAATCCTCTGACCCTGCCGCAACGGCACAAACACTACAGGAAAGATAATGCATCAACAGCTCAAGTATGCCGTCACCAAAGTGCCGGAAGTCACGTTGGCATTCTGGATCATAAAGATCCTCGCCACCACGCTCGGCGAGACGGGCGGGGACGCAGTGACGATGTCGATGGATCTGGGAAGACCTGGAAGAGCATTTCGAGCGCAAGGGTTGATCAGCAGATTAAGATCGATGCCCGGAAAAAGCGCCAGCAGAGCAACGTCCAACTGGTTCCAATGATCCAGCCCGCGAGCACGTCACTTGGATAATGGACACCAAGATAAACCCGGCTCATTCCGATCATGATCACAACCAGAGCTGCAGCACCGTAGAAGATTGGCCGGTGCGCGGGAATGCTTCCCAGTGCAGTACCAATGAGGGCAAGCGCCAAGTAAGTGGCCGCCGAGACCGTGGAGTGGCCGCTCGGAAAGCTGGCATCATGAACCTCGACCAGATGCGGGACGATGGAAGGGCGGGGTCTGTTGAGAAGCGTCTTCACCACATTGCTGATACACCACGCTCCGAATGCCGATAAGGCCAGAAAACCAGCAGCAGCGCTCCGTTTCGCCAAATACAGAAGCAAAACAGTGAAGAACACTATCGTCGCCAGAACGGCCAGACTGCCGAGGCTGGTCATGTTCTCGAAGTAGTTCTGTAACCAGTGGGGACCTGCCGGAACGTTCAGATCACTTGCCTTACGCAGTGCAAGAAGGACACGTGTATCGAGGCTTGCAGTCTCGCCTTCGACGGTTTCGTGACCGAGCCATGGGACAGCTACCACTCCGACAAAAAGCGCGACTGTGATCGCAATCTTTGACGGATGACTGCGTCGAACCAAGTTGTGCAAGCTGGTCATTGCTGACGCCCCTCTCCCACCAGACGCGATATCCTGATGCCGAGATCGGGAAGAGAGAAGGGTTTGATAAGGTAGTCGTCAGCCCCGCTCGCCAATCCTTCCATGCGGTCGCTGAGTTGATCGAATGCCGACAAGATCAAGACAGGGACATTGCGATCAAGCTTCCGAATATGCTCGAGAACCGACAGACCGTCGCCGTCAGGCAATCTGAGATCCAGCACGACGCAATCATAGGTGCCCTGCCCGGCTGCTGCCATCCCGTCCACCGCGTTTTGGCACCAACGCACGGAGTCACCACCGTCAGCCATGTGGCCCACGATAGCGTCACCGATCAGGTTGTTGTCTTCGATTAATAGGATGTCCACTCGGATCCCCGGAACACATGTCAGACTCCGGGGCCAATGAACTTCCAAACCTGACACCCACCTGAAGTCGACAGCATCGAATGGCCGTGGGCGGTCAGTGTGTTTCAGGTATCCGTCAGGTTCATCGGCAAAGCGACAGGCAGCCTGGAATCGGAACGGTAGCGTGATTGCGCTGCCGCGTCCGATCCGCCGATCGACAGTCGCACCGTGGGGACACCAAGAGGCATGAAACAATCTATTTGGCACCAGCGTCCCAGTGTCGGAAGCTTTACGATCAGTGCCATCACGACCGCATATCTCCTTTTGGTTGCCAACCACACCTTCTGGGCGCGCGCCGCTAACTATTTCAAGGACGACCAATTTGCTCTTGGCCTGTTCGTGACGGGCATCACCGCTGGAGCCATGGCGATACTCACGCTCGTATCGGCAAAGTACGTCACCAAGGCTTTCCTGATCTTCTTCGTTCTCACCGCATCCGCAGCGTCCTGGTTTACAGACCAGTTTGGCGTGATCGTCGACCGCGAGATGATCCGAAACATGTTGCAGTCCACGTCCGCGGAGACGGCTCACCTCATCACACTAAGGTTCATCACCCACTTCGCGTTGACCGGAATTCTCCCCGCCCTGCTGATTCTCTGGGTGCGGATCGTCCACCGACCGGTTCTCTCGAAACTGCTTCACAACAGCGCGATCATTGCGGCATGCCTCGTTGTCCTGGCAGGCTCCGCAATCAGCGACTACAAGTCCATCGCTGGCGTGGGCCGCGCGCATCCCGACATCATGGATCCGTTGACGCCATTCTTTCCGATGACCAGCGCTGTCCGCTACGGCATCGATGCGATGAAGGGTCCGCGCGGCGCTCCAACAGCCCTCGGTACCGATGCGCACCGCACCGCAGCCGGGAAGCCGAGGGTCACCGTCATCGTCGCCGGCGAGACTGCCCGTGCAGAGGATTTCTCGCTTGGAGGCTATTTGCGCGAGACGAACCCCGAGTTGAAGAAGAGGGACGTCGTCTATTTCCCAAACACGTCGAGCTGCGGCACTTCGACGGCAGTCTCCATACCCTGCATGTTCTCGATATATACGCGGCAGAGCTACTCTCATGATAAGGCGCTTGCGAAGGAAAACCTTCTCGACGTGCTCATGCATGCCAACGTGTCGGTCTCCTGGCTGGATAACGACACCGGGAGCTACAACGTCTCGGACCGCGTCCCCTACCAGTTTCTTCCCAAGTCCGCCGATCCTCGCTTCTGCAGCGGCGGCGAATGCCTGGACGCAATCCTTCTGGATCGCATGGACGAGTGGCTGGACCGGATTCACGGCGACAGCGTCCTGATCCTGCACCAGCTCGGCAGCCATGGCCCAGCTTACTTCGCACGCTACCCTGATGAATTCAGGCGGTTCGTCCCGGATTGCCGCGCCGAGGATTTCGGCAAATGCAGTCAGCAGGAAATCCGCAATGCTTACGACAACACGATCCTCTACACAGACTTCGTCGTCGCGCAGGTGATCGACAAGCTCAAGTCTCGCGAATCGTCCGTCGCTGCATCCGTGATCTATTTGTCGGATCACGGCGAGTCGCTCGGAGAGAATGGTCTCTATCTGCACGGCGCCCCATACATTGTCGCGCCCTCCCAACAGACGCATGTGCCGTTTCTCGCCTGGGTCGCTACGGACGTGCAGAAGACCAATGGTTTCAACATGGGCTGCCTCAAACAGAAAGCCTCGGCTCCGACGTCCCATGACAACCTCTTTCACAGCGTTCTCGGGATGATGGACATTTCCACATCCGCCTACGATCCCTCGCTTGATGTGTTTGCCGGATGCCGCGTGCCCGGCGACCTGGCCGAGGCGTCGCCCGCGGCTTTCGGCGGCACAAAGTAGGCGCTCCATATTCGACGGATGAGCCGCGACGCCCGAGCCAAAAACTGCGATGTCTCGTAGAATGCCCGCCATGGCAAAACAATGCAGTAGCAGGTCATGGGCAGCTTGAACTGCCTGAGGCCGTTCTGGAAGAGGGAGCCACGCTCGGCACTCTGACGTATAGGCTGCGGTTCCATGAACAGACCTCGTAATCCGGAGAGATGCTCAAGATCGAACGCGAGGTCGTAAGGCAACCGCATCGGAACAAGCTCATCAACGATCTACTTTGCAGCTCTGCGATTGATGAGATAGGCGCCCGACCCCTTCTCGCGCGTCAGGGAAATAGCCAGGCCGCGATAGGGCGTAAGCGGCTTCAGTTTGAACTTCCGGCCGCGATTGACAATCGAGAGACGGAGGATGTCCGACTCCCTCTGCTCGTCGAGCGCCGCGCTGAGTGCCGCCACGAGATCCTCTTCGAAGAGGAGAGCGTCCTCGAGGATGAGAGCATGGGCCGCTCTAGAATTCTGCATTCTCTACGCCCATTCGACATGGCTGAGGAAACACCCGATCTCGAAAGGGTTCGGCTTTCGGCCGTGCCGCTTCGTCGAATGTTGAGAGGGGCATCGTGATCTCGCGCCCGTCGAGCGCGGAAATACGTTCAAAGTCCAAACCCCTGTTGAGTACCCGCGCCTCCATCCGAAAGCGACGCTCAGGCGATCGGTCCAGATTGATCAGATAGACCGAAAGTCAGGAATTGAGTGTGGTGCTCAGGTCATTGATGGACGCCTGAGTACTGGAGTGCACGTTCATGGGAGCCTAAAAACGCAATGATCAGGCCATGAACCTGCGCTTCGAAGTTCTCCCGTTCCTGTCTGCATCCATACGGATTTGTAAAGTCACAGGCGTCCACGTTACCGATCCGTATAATCACGGAAAGGAAACCTCAAACTGCGTGTTGCAGGCTCCTTGCGTCCCAATGACGGGCACCACAAGGAGAAGAAGATGAACCACTATCGCTCTCTCAAGGCCGCCATGGCGGCGATGATCGCAGCCGGCGCCATCGGGCTTGCAATGCCGACGTTCGGCCAGGCCGCGGACCAGCAAAACGGCAAGGACGACACTGCCGAATATTCGGAGCTGTCGGGGGCAAAGATCAGCCTCTCCCAGGCTGTCGATGCCGCCGAGAAGAAGTTCGGCGGCAAGGCCGTCAACGCCGCGCTTGATAATGAGCAGGCCAGTGCTGCCTTCGAGGTCGAACTCATGACCGACAAGGGCTCTCAGACGGTCGCGGTCGATGGTGTCAGCGGCGAACCGACCGCCGCGCCCGACCTGCAGGACAACGGCGGCGAAGACGTCAAATAACTCCATTTGAGCGGCTGCGGGCCTTGCGCTCCGCAGTCGCTCTTTCGCTTTATCCTCGGGACCCGCAATGACGCTTCCCCTATTGCCGCTCCTCCTTGAAATTCACTATCGGTGCGCCGAAAGGCGTTGCGGACGGGCTGGTATTGGAACCTGGAGCGAGCGAGCCATCGTTGGCGGGGCTGATGGCCGACGCCAGATTGCTGCCGAGATCCCGGCGGACTCGCCTTCACCCTTGAAGCGTTGTTGAGCGTATGCGCAATCCTTACTGTGCTCTCAACTCTTCGTTCCAGTCTTGTGCATGGGGTCTGAGACGCACGAAGTCACACCCGAGGTGATCGGCAATATTGCGCAGCCTGTCAGCATAGACCTCGCCCTGCGGATCGGCATCTGTCGCTGCAACCAGCATCCGACCGGTGGTGATCGCCTCTATATGGTGCGCAACCGCCGGCGCCCAACCTCCTCCGGTGCTGGCATAGAGCGTGTCGCCCCGTGCTCCTTCGAGAGCGGCCAGGCTCAAGGCATCGATCGCCGCCTCCGTTATGCAGACGCGGGGAGCATTGCGGGCACCGAAGCAGAATAGCGTCTTGGTGCCTCCCGTCGAAAAGCCGCGCCAATCCGGACCGCGTTCCTCCCAACCCGAGACATTGCCGGCATCGTCGTCGTGGCGAAACCATGCACTGGCAAATGGTCCCTGCCGGATCCGGTCGGCCCTGATCGCGCGTCTTAGGATGGGCCCCGGCAATGCTCTCGCCTCAGTCAGGTACCGGAAGCCGGGCGATACCGGTGTCATGAGCGGCCGGTTTTGCCACCGTTCGAGCACCGGCGCGGTGGCAACGGGTCTGTCTGGTGAATGACGCGGTACAAATGACGGCGTGTTTCTCCCGGCCAATTCGCAGATACGCTCGACGGCGGCGGGGAACGAAATCCCTTCAAGAAAACCTGCAAGCGCAAAAACGTCTCCCTTGTGATCCGAGAGCGGATCGAACCAGCCGGCGCCGGCGTGGGTAACGATCAGAATTTCGGGGCTGCGCCGGAATTTACGGGCACGCCGGCTGCTCTCCTTCTCGTCAAGGACAAAACCTGCCTGCAGCAATACCGCCTCGCAGGACACGAGGCCGCGTAATCTCTCGAGCTTGATCCGATCCATGTTTGTCTCCTTTCTCCCCTCCTTTGACTGGGGCTATACCCCTCCCCCGCGCGAAGGCCGTGGCTGCAAGGGCGCGATGACAGGACGTGCGAGAAGGAAAGTATCGGCGCGGCGCAGCTTCCCTTGCGGCCAGTAAGCCGCAAGCGCTACGCAGGTCTCGCCTGCGAGACCGTACGGCGGCAGCGCCGCCAACGAAGATGAAGAGTATCGGAGAAATCAGCATAGCGCCGCCCGCAGGGCGGGATTTCGGTAATTCTCGCCGCGCGGGATCGGGCGAAGGGCAGCCGCAGGAGCCTCAACATAGTGGCCCATAGGGGAGGCGGGATCGACTGCTCCCGATCAGAGCGCTCCTTGCCTACTGAGGCAACGCGATCCTTAAGCAGCGTGTCGAGTTAGCGAGGCTTGATAGATCAAAATTTTTGGCCGAGTTGGCTACGGTCGCGATACCTGACCGAAGCAGAAAATCGCGTCATCCCTTTTTGAAACTGCCGGTCGAGTGACAGGCGATCGTCTCTCGGTCCGACGGAAAGCTGAACCCCTCCCGAAGGCGGTATCGAGGAGTCGACAATTGTGCTATCTATCCAACGTGTGTCGCGAGGGATCGTCTGCCGTCCCGGAAAACCGAGGCGGCGGCCTATAAAGTTCGAAATGCTTCGCGAGTGAGCAACCTGTGCCCCTTAGATGCGGGATCTAGGGGTCTGATCAGCCTGTATATCTCCTGTTAACCAGAAGCGAAGTCGGGGTTTATTTCCGTCATAGCTATTCATTCTTAAAACGGACATCCATCTGATCGCAAAGTCTCGCGCCTGAATTGGCGCCTGACATCGGCAAAAGGGTCAACCGCCTGTATCTCGCGACCGCAACAGTGCGTGAAGCATGGGAGCTGGAGTGAAGGAATGGTGTCGCGCTTTGAGGGTAAGGCTGCGAAGATATCCGCCAGGCGACGTGATGCGCTCGGCGTTTTCGAGAATGCAGGCAGTAACGATCGACGCGCTTTCGGCTCCCATTGCCGCGACTGCATCGTGGAAGGCCGAGTTGCTGATGCCGAGCATTGTGCGGACGATGCTTGATGCAGATGCGAGATCCGACCAGTTTCGAATAGTGCCGCCGGGTCCGTAGGCACCGACCTGTGGGCATGCTTGGAGGACGGCTGCCAGGCTCAGCGGCCTGACTGGGTTATCTTCCGCGCTTTTTCGGTCTTCAACATTTACCGTTGGCGCTGGCCGATCATGGTTGCGGGAGCGTTCAATTTCAAAATGGGATTCTGGATCTGAATCCTGTATGTGGCGCTCACGCTGCGATTCATTGGCGCATATATTCTGTGCTTTTACGTGATTTTCCAATTGGTTGACGATTGCGGTGCGGATGTCTTCAAGCTGTCGCAAGGCGGTCTCAACTTGCATCAGCGTGGCCTGACGCGGCAAGCTGTCAATGACGCTGCGGAACTGCACGTAAAGGGGTGCCCAGTCACCTGGCGCATCTTCGAGCTCGGCTGCCGAGATGAGTTTTGCGATATCGCGTCGGCAAATCGACACGCGCTCCTTGGCGATACGGAGCCGTTCGCGATCCAATTGAATGCGAGCGGCTAACCTCTCGATCTCTTCAGCGCGGGCCAGCAATGGAGCGAGATTGAAGCCGAAAGCCTCGTCGATCTCCCCTCCCCTACCCCGCCGGGCGTAGCGCTTGCCATTGGGGCTGTCCTTCCTGGCGATCAGACCGGCATCGACGAGCATGGCGAGATGCCGCCGCAGGGTTGCCGGGGTCATGCCGCGCGCCCGAATGGAGAGCTGGACATTTGAGGGGAACACCACGAGGGAAGTACTGGTTGACATCTCATCCTCAGGGAGAAACGTCAGGAGCGCATCGAGCACCGTGAGGGCGCGATCGGTTACTTCAAGCTCGCGGCGTGCTTCGCAGACCGATCTGAAAAGCTTCCATTTGTTGCGGCTCTCGCCTTTCGGCAAGGCACTGGCCTTGCGCTGCGTCAGCATCATGGCAAGCGTCATCGGCCGCCGCCCGACAGGCGTCGTCACATATGTCGTATCCATCTTTCTTTCACCTGCGTTGAGGCAAAAGAAATCCGCTCACCAAAATGGCGCCTAGACTCTTGACTGTGATTCGGGGAAATGCGATTCTTGATTTGCTTAAGATCGAGAAGGGCTTCCACGACGGCGACGTTTGGGGGCCTTTTTCTTTTGCGCGGTTCGACCTCTATTGTTTGGGTTGAGTGCTTCGCACGAATTCGCTGTGCAGCGCTTCCATGCGATTATTCAGGAAATCGACGAACTCTGCCGGGACAGCTTTGGTAAAGCTGATCCGTGGGCCGGAACTCGGATAGGACACTGTCGCGAGCACGAAGCCATTGGCCCTGATTTCGCTCGGCGCGGCCTCAGTCTCATTTGCTACCGGTGCCTTGTCCTGCAGGGCCATAGAGGCCACCTGGAAGCGCAGATTGGTGTCTGGCTGGCTGTGATCGGCCAGGCGACCGGAAACGCGCTCTGCAGCGTCCTGGCGAATAGCAAAAGTCTCCGCGAATGCCAGCCAGCGCCGGCGCCCAACTTCTGGTGCAGGGCCGATTGCGAATAGGATAGCTCGCGGAATGGCAGAGGCGATCTTCAGCATTTCTGAAAGGTGGGACTTCTTCGTCGACAACGATGCGCAGATCGTATCGCGGCGATAGCCCGCCTCTTCCTGGGCAAGAGCGAAAACGCATTTCTCGATGAAGCTGAGGTCGTTGCGGTTGGTATTTTCCTCGCCCTGACGGACGATTGCTTCCTCGTCGGGCAACTCACGAAGGATCGCCCTGAACTTGATGCCGAGCGCGGCGGCTGCAGCCAGGCGCCTGCGGCCAAAAACGATCTGGTAGGGCTTGCTGCCATCCTTGAGGGGACGCACGAGACCCGGAACGATCTGGCCGCGCTCCTTGATGGATTCCTTGATGGCTTCGATCGCAGATCCTTCATAGGCACCGTCGAAGCGGTCCGGGATCGCCGATGGCGCTACTTCGGACGGATCGACCTCGATAATATGGTCGCCGTCCTTCAGAAGTTGATCGAGCGCCTCGCCCTTTTCCTGAATCTGGCGAACACCGGCTGCAACCTTCATCAGATGTGGAGACGGGGTTCGGCCCGCAACCGGCGCTACGCTCGGTGCAGGCTGGTCGAGGCCTCCAAGGACGTTCGCGAACATACCACGGGAATCTTTGCGGCTCATTCACGCCCCCATGCTGCCCAGAGCAGCTTTTCGATCTCGCTATTGGCAGCGTTGATCGATTCCATCGCGCGGTCGTAGGTCTTCGGCGCCGAGAACCTGGCACGCTGCACTTCGTAGAGGCTCTGCTTCCAGGTCAGAGCGTCGGCGACGGCTGTGGATTTGGACACCATGTTGAGAAGGAGGTCATCACCGAATACTTGGCGCATCAGTGCCGTCATGTTGGCCTGCGGGTGATCGTTCGCCTCGAATTTGGTGACGAGGAACTTTGCGAAGTCCCACTGCGCCGGGGCACCCATTTCGCTGAGGATCTGCATGTAGGTGGCAGCCAGCTCCAGGAACTTGCCGGTTGAATCGACATCGAGCATGTGAGCCGGAACCGGAATGATGACGCCGGTGGCTGCCGTCAGTGAAGACAGCGTCAGGAAGTTGAGCGACGGTGCTGAATCCATCAGGATAACGTCGTAGTCGTCGGCAACCTGTTCGAGCGCCTGGGAGACCCGCAAGAGGAAACTTGTCCCCCCTGCCCTGCGCATCTCCAGGGCCACGGCGGTTTCGAACTCTGTGAGGTCGAGACCGGCGCAGATGACATCGAAGCCGGTGATGTGGGTCTTGTGGATCAGGTCTTTCGTCGGGCGCTGCTCGGAAAAGCGGATCGCCGCATAAAGCGTGTCGTCTTCGCGCGGATCAAAATCGGGAAGATTGCCGTGCAGGCTTGTCAGCGAGGCCTGCGGATCGAGATCGACCGCAAGCACGCGGTAGCCGCGAAGCGCTAGATAATGGCCGAGATGGATCGTCGTCGAGGTCTTGCTCGACCCGCCCTTGAAATTGGTGACGGCGATGATCTGGCATTCCTCGCCTTCAACGCGGCGCGGGTTCATGTATTTCTTGCGGCCCTTCTCGGCAAGCGTCATGCGCAGCTCGAGAACCTGATCCAGCGAGTACATGCGCCGTCCGTTCTGCGTGACCTCAGGGGTCGGGCCCTTGTCCTTGAGGACGATCTGGCGGATGTAGGCTTCCGACACTTCAAGAAGGGCGGCCGCCTCCGATGAGGAGAACTTGCGCATTTCGCGGCGCGCGTCGGGCGGATATTGCGCCATGCTCAGGTTTTGAAGAGCAAAGTCGAGCTTGCTCGAGAAGCTCTGCATAAAATCGAGACTGCTTAGATGCCGATTCACTGGATTTCCCTCGGTTCGTTCCGGACAATTTAGCGCCGCTTGTGGTTAACGAAGCGTTACACCGGCCGTTGTTTCGCGAAAGAACGATAATTCGCATATTTTCCGTAGTTAGAGAGGTATCGCGATTCGCATGCACCGGCAAATGGCCTCAAGGGGCAATTCATTGATATGATTTTGCTGTCCGACAGAAAGTTCCCCGCGGGGAACTTTCTGGTCGGGTAACGATCAATAGAGATCGTGACAGAGTAGTCTGTCCCAATGCGGCAACGCAGGGGTAACTTGGATACTCTAACTTTGGCCAGCGCCCGTCTTACGACAACCGTTTTGCGGCGGGCGGCCAAAAGTTCCCCGCGGGGAACTTTTCGATCGGACGGCGGGCGCCACATTATCATTTCCCATTGCTGGAGCGCAGGCCGGGTTCTGCGCCACACCGGCCATCCCGAGAAAGGCGCTCCCGCGGGACGTTTCGCTCTTGGTCTTGTAGCCGGGTCTGGCGGAGGGCGTGCTGGGTACTGAGCGTCGGTCCGGGTTACATGGCAACCACGCGGTTTTGGTCAGGCGAGGGGAGACGATGGTTGGAAAAGAGTGCTTCGCGTATCAGCCCCCTCTCCTGCTCGGGGACATTTGCGCGACCCGTCAGCCTTTCGACGGCTTTGGTTTAGTCAAATTCTGAAAAGTTCCCCGCGGGGAACTTATTGAGAGTGCGGGCACCAAGCACGGGGCTTGAGTGCAATCTCTGTCCGGGGGGAGGCTTAATCGATGGCAGTCTTGAGCATCGCGAACGCCGCCGCTGCTCGAGTTGATTGAGACTGGTAAATCTGTCTCCTACAGTCGATGGCACCAAAGTTCCCCGCGGGGAACTTTCAGGATTTCGAGTGGCGGCAAAGCGCTGGATACTGCCCAAGTAGGCAGTCGGTCGAAGTGAGAGGCGCGGATCCGGAGAGGGCGGACACCGTGGTGCGCTTGACGTTCCGGCAGCTTCACTGTTTGGCGCGGCAAAATGCGAGGGCGGATGGACGGAGCCCAAAAGTTCCCCGCGGGGAACTTTTCCAATGCGCTTCAAATTGTGGCATTCGGAATGACGGCGATGCGATCGCCGGGCGCGAACGGATTGCACCGCTTCTTGCGCTCGGTTCACCGGCAGCCTGGGCCGGACAGTGAGGGTAAAGCGTCCAGTTAGAGAATTCCGCTGGCGGGTTTTTCTGCTGGGAGCGAGACGGCCTCGAGGCAGGCCGTAAGCTGCAGCATCGAAGGGTTCGGCACCCACTTTAAAAAGTTCCCCGCGGGGAACTTTTGACACTGACCCTTCCGGCCAGGGCCAATCCCACGGCGATCAGAGTAACCGTGCGGCCAGTCCGGTCTTGCGACGTCCATCATTATAGTAGCTGCCTGCCTGCTGCATCGAACGATGGCGGGACTGGTCCATCGCCTCGAGAAGAGAGACATTGCGCAGCGCAGCCTCCGTTAGGAAGCCCGAGCGCAGGCTGTGAGCGGAATAGTCGCTGGGTTCCAAACCGGCGCTCTCGGCCCGCTGCTTGACGATGGCATTGATCGACTGCGCATCGATTGCCCGCCGGGAGATGTTGCCCCATTGGTCGATTGCGCGGAAGACGCCGCCCTTTTGAATTTTGGCTGCCGCCAACCAGGCATCCAGCGCATCGACTGGCGCTCCGGTGAGAAAGACGATCTCTTCACGGCTGCCATCGCTCGTCTTGGTGCGGCCAAGATCGATCGAGATCGACGGAAGCTTCGTCCCGTCGTCGAGCTCGACGGGATAGCCGGGCAATCTGGTCATAGCGCAATGAAGCGAACTCGCTACGCCGGCGGCCACCCGATCCAAAGGCAACCATGAGCACGGCGCGGTCACGAAGGTCGCGCAGACTTCCGCCGGCACAGGTGGCAATCAGGCGGGCGACAACATCGCCCGTCAACGCCTTCCTGCTTTTACGCTGACGCGGTCGCCCGGCGGCACGCACTGAAGCCGGATCGCCGACTTCAGGGCAGGGGAGGCGAAGACTCCATCTAGGCCGCGCCACTTCGTCAGCGTCGACCAGTGCGCAAGACGGCGCCGAACGGTCGAAGGCGAGTGTGGGCCTGTCACGCGCAGGAAGCCTCCGTCACGCAAATTCAATTCGACATCTGCAGGCATGCCGTGGTTGGGATCGGTCTCGCGCTTCTCCGGCAACCAAAGATGATGGGCAACGAACTTGAGAAGCAAGCTTCGGGTGTGGGCCAGGGCAGGGCGCTTCACGTCGCAGCCAGCGCCCATGCCTGCAGATAGGATAGATCCAATGTGAGAGCCCGCAGGGAGTTTGCGCCCATGCCCTCATTGACCAGATGACGAAGGGTTTCGACGTCCTGGTCGGTCAGCAGCTCTGCTAGCTCATCCCGTCGCTCGATCGGCAGGACCGCGGCGAGTGTGTCGAGGTCGATCGCCCGGCGGCTAACGACATCGGAGGCTGTACAGTCATTCACTGTGTGAGAAAGGGCCGAGAACCGCTACCCCTTCCTTGCGCGCAGCAGCAGACAGCTCGCGGTCCAGCGTTGCGAGGCGAATGCATCGATTGAGGGCACGCGCCAAATACGCAGCATCGTAAGCGCTCAGCGTATAGCTGGCTGCCAACAGAAGAACCGAACTGTCGCCGCCAATCCCGGCGTCGTAGAGCGGCAACCGGCGGACACGCTCCATCAACAAGCGCACCACCCGGCCGGACCCGGCCGCGCCTCTCGGACAAAGTCAAAATGTTACGAATCCCCAACCAGAACAGTGACGGCATCGGGCAGGGCTCCGAATCGAGGCAATGGCTGTCTCCGCTGCTTCAGAATACTCTTCCGGCAAAAGCCAGGCGGCGGCGAGCGAGGCGTAAACGACGAAATGCCATTAGCGGCGTCCTTGTCGCGCCACGATAAGATTTCCTCGTGGGTGGAGACGGCAGCTTTCAGACGCGATGCCCGGACTTCAGCGAGCAGCAATTGTAAGTCGGTAGGCTTGCGTGCACACGTGACATGCGCGACTGGATCGTTGCCGCGTGTGATGTTGAGATCTTCGCCAGCTTCAACACGAACTAGCAGCTCGGAAAGATGGGTCTTAGCCTCAGAGATCGTAACTGTCGTCGTCACTTTGCAACGGAGCCTATTGAGGTTGGTTCCGAGCACTTAAAGTATGCTCGCGTTGCGTGTTGGTCAACAATATGGTGTCATAACCATCGATAAGAGGCACTTATCGATGGTTATAGTCTTAACCGACAATCATACCATGTGAGGAACCGTAATATTCCAATAGCGTTCCTTTACGAAATCATTTACCATGATTTCAATGGCTTACGATCTTGCGAAAATCAGCATGACACCCTTGTTGGAGCCGGCATTTCGGGCCGGTGTCGAACTTGCGCGTCTGGACGAGCGCATCGCCCGTTCGCCGGTCGGCGCCGGCTGGATTGAGCGCACCCATTTCACTGACGCCTGCGCCTCGCTGTGGATCGACGGTGAACTCGTCCATCTCGAAGACCTCGTCCTCCACGACGCCACGAAGGACATTCGCACGCCGACCCATGAGCTGACAATCGCCCGCGACGTCCTGCGCACGCGTCGGCGGATCGCCGGCCAATCCCCGGATTGGGCGCTCTCTTCCGACGGCATCCGCTCTCTGCGGAAAACCCCGGAGATCGGGTCGGGCGGTGAGGACAAGGCGACGACGGCCGATTTTATTTGGCCGACGGCCGCGATCCACTCGGAAGGGGAGGGGGAGGACGACGACGACATCGGAAATCTCCCCGGCGTCGATTATGCCGTCATCGATGCGGTGCTCGCCCGATCGGAGGCTGCGATCGAGAACGCCAAACGATTAGGGCGTGGCGGCGTTCAGGACAAAGATCCGATGATTTACGATCTAGACTGGGACGAGGATTCCAGGTTGGAGGAATGGCGCGTCTTGCTACGGCAGGCTGAGGGCTTGCCGACGATGCTGCAGGCGATCGTCGCCCTCGATGCCTGGAACGAGCTGTCCGCGCTTCAGCACGCGCCATGGCTCGGCCGACTTCTGGCTGCTTCTATCCTGCGGGAAGCCGGCATCACGACTGGCGCCCATCTCGCCGCAATCAATCTCGGCCTCAAAACCATCCCCGTCGATCGGCGCCGGCATAGTGATCGCGAAACCCGGCTGCTTGCCATCGCCCACGGTTTTTTGGCGGTCGCCGAGATCGGCATGAAAGAGCACGACAGGCTGACGCTTGCAAAAACGATGATGGACCGAAAACTGGAGGGGCGACGGACGTCGTCAAAGCTGCCAGAGCTCGTCGAGCTGGTGATGGCGAAGCCATTGGTGTCGGGCGGCATGGTGGCGAAGACCCTTGACGTGACGCCGCAGGCGGCGCGGCGGATTGTTTTGGAGCTGGGTCTGCGGGAGTTGACGGGGAGGGGGAGGTTTCGGGCATGGGGACTTGTTTAACCCCGGCAACCGATCAGCTGACCCGCGGCCTGATCGATGTCGGCACTCGCCGTCAACTCGCACGACGTGGAGGTAATTGCGAGAAATAAAGGTCAGAACATTGTTATCTGACGCCACTTTTGGATAAGAGCGGCCCGACAGAAGAGAGAGGGCATTGCGATGGTGCTGCACAAAGACGAGATTTTGAACGCGCTTGCGGCAACGGCGAACGTGGCCCAGTTCGTTGGGTTTCGACCAAACGGAAAAGGCTCCCTTACACAAAGTTATAGTCGCGTCTCCGGCTTTGATGCCAACCATCTATTATTGAGTGCACGAGAGGCGGTTGATGCGCTATTGGAGCATAGCTCTGATAAGATGGTCAATGTCAGGAGTTATGAACCGAGCAGTCCCCGAAGCAGAGAGTTCGTTTACGGTCTAAAAGACGTGTAAGAGGTTTTGGCGGTTCTTGAGCGATTAGCCGCCCTGGAACTTCATCTCATTGTGAACGAAACAATCGATATACATGATGGCGGAACATCGCTATCAAAGTAAAATCTGGCCCTAGTATTATGCTCGCCAGCTGTAACTGGTTCGATTTATTAGATCCATGAAACAGCACTTTTACAATTGTTGATATTGCACAAGGTCTTTCGAATATTTGTCGCTACGCGGGTCAATGTAAGAAGTTCTACTCTGTCGCTGAGCATTCGCTTTATGTCAGCGAAACAGTCGAAAACTACAAGCGTGAAGCTCTCCTACATGACGCGGCCGAGGCTTTCCTTGGGGACATTACCCGTCCTCTGAAGCAATTGTTGCCCCAGTACAAAGAGATCGAGTCGAATGTCGAGTCTGCTATTTGTAGCCGCTTTCATATTGACTTAAATGCCAAGGCTGAGATTAAGCGAGCAGACCTTCGCGTTCTGGCGGCGGAGCAAGCACAGGTAATGCCCGAAGGCACGGATTGTTGGGTACGGCCGTCGAACATCAGGCCTGCAGATATCGAAGTTAGGTTCCTGTCGCCTGTAGCAAGCCGTGAACGCTTTTTATCGAAATTCTTCGAGCTAACCGGGGCTCCACGAACGCTCCGATTCTAAATAGCGAAACTTACGGGCCTGAAGACAATGATCAAACTTTTCACGAAGGTCGTCGCGTGATAAAACCTCTGCTTTAATCTGCAAAGGCATAGGAAACATCACGAGCCATGTCATCCAAAAGCGACCAGCGGCTCCGTGCGCTGAAACTCCTAGATGCTCGGGGCATGCTCCGGCTAAAAGAGTTCGCTGCCGAAGGTATCGGCCCAGAGACGCTTGCGCGCCTGGTCCGGGAGGAGGCGGTCATCCGCCCGGCACGGGGCCTTTATCAACTCCCAGATGCACAAGTCGAGGCTGCCCATGCGCTCGCTGAGGCGGCAGTTCTGGTTCCAAAGGGTGTGATTTGCCTAACTTCAGCCCTCCAGTACCACGAACTGACGCTGCAAATGCCGTCGGCTGTATGGATGGCGATCAACCGTACCGCCTGGCGGCCCAAGATCGATTATCCGCCTATTCGGTTCGTGCGCTTCACTGGGTGGGCACTGACCGAAGGGGTCGAGCGTCACCGCATCGAAAATGTCGACGTTCCCATCACGGATCCGGCGAGGACAATTGTCGATTGCTTTCGCTACCGGACGAAGATCGGCCTCGACGTCGCGATGGAGGGACTGCGCGAGGGTCTCCGCCGTCGCCGATGCAAACCGGATCAAATCTGGCGTTACGCGCGCAAGGCGCGGGTCTGGTCGATCATGCGTCCTTACGTTGAGGCAATGGTGTCTGATGCCGCGTGAGCCTCGCAACATCGGCGCATCAGTGCGAGCGCGGCTCCTCGATCGGGCACGTGCCGAGCGATCGGATTTCCAGATTCTCCTGACGCGATATGCGCTCGAGCGTCTGCTCTACCGGCTAAGCGCGTCGCCGCACCGCGACCGCTTCATCCTCAAAGGTGCGATGCTCTTCGTGACATGGGTCGCCGATCCGTTTCGGCCCACGCGCGATCTGGATCTGCTTGGCCACGGCAACAGCGACGCCGAGGCAATTGCCGAAACCTTCCGGGCCATTTGTGCGCAGCCGGTCGCCGATGACGGTGTGACGTTTGATGTCGCCGCGCTGATGGCGGCCCCGATCCGTGAGGAGGCGGAATATGGTGGTGTGCGGGTCCGCACAACGGCAACCATCGCCGGGGCGCGTATTCCGATCCAGGTCGACATTGGTTTCGGCGACGCCATTACACCTGCGGCCGTCGAGATCGACTACCCCACCCTGCTGGACGCCCCAACGCCGCGCCTTCGCGCATATCCGGTCGAAACGGTGGTGGCCGAGAAATTCGAAGCGCTCGTAACGCTCGGCGTGGCCAATAGCCGGCTCAAGGATTTCTATGATCTCTGGGTGATCTCCCGAACATTCGAACTTCGCCAGGCTCCCCTTGTCGAGGCAATTCAGCGGACCTTCGAACGACGCGGAACGGTCCTCCCGTCTGTTGTTCCGGTCGGTCTGACCGATGAATTCGCGGAAGCATGGACCGCTCAATGGCGCGCCTTCCTGGACCGGGACCGGATGGCAGCCGCGCCAGATGCTTTCGCCGCTACCGTCGCCGATCTTCGCCTCTTCTTGATGCCGTTGGTCGTCGGATCGAAGGAAGAACGAATTTGGCCGCCGAGCGGGCCGTGGTCGCCGGGGGAAGCAATCAATGAGGCGTAGCGGAACGAGAAAATTTCTCCGTCCCGCATGGTGCGACTGACGAAGAAAGGAGCCGCTGTCGCGGTTGGGGGGAAGTATGGATAAGAAGCACTTTTATCGCGTAGGCAGCCACTCTGGCGCCTGGGACGATCTACCCACTGACCCAGATGAACTGGATTCTCTGACCAATAGTGCTCGAAAGCACATCGAGCCGTGGCTCTCTGCTGTCTTCCAAGCAGAGCACCTCAACCTACTGCTCGGCAGACTCTCTTATCGTCGTCCCTCGCGCCCACGATGGCTTCGACCTGCGGGGGTGTCGGGATAAGGACTTGGTCCCCCACTGACGGAAATGCGACCACGCCACGAGAGAGTTCGTATCTGGTCATTCCCGAAGCGCGGTCGCGCCGAGATGTCAATGTACCCACTGGCGATAACGACATCTTCCGCAGTGGAAATGGAAGATCGATCAGGCCAAAGTCTTTCAGGCAAGAGCGCTTTGGATAAGGAGAGCGTTCGATCCCGATCCAGGTTATGTAGGCGACCGTCGCAACGGCTTCATTTGGGATGATCACATACCCATTGAGACGCGGAAACCCCGCCGGCACTCCGGTATTCAATGCAGAATGACTCTAGCAAGTGGGTTGTGGGAACGCTGCATGATTGCCTACCATCTTATCTTGGGGATCCATTCTCGATAATGTTTTGGCGGTCCGGTTTCCAGTGGGGAATAAGCGCCAGGCAGGCCGATCTTAGGGCTTACTGATCTGATCCTGGGAAAGTTAAGCGTTGAAGCGGTGGACATCGTGCCGCTAAGATAGCCGATGCCTCCGGTCGGTCACCAGACGGCGGATGGTTCTGATGCGACAAGTCCTCGCGTCGTATTCTCTCCGTCACATGCCTAGCCAAGGCGGACAACGCCCCGATGTTGTTCCATAGGCTTTGCCTGTCACCCGCTGAGGCAACAGACGCTAACAGGCCAAATGTCGAGCTCGGCCACCAAGTTCTTTGACCCGCCTACGAAACTCCTTCCTGCCAAGCTTGGTAGACGGTCCTGATTCTGGGATGAAAACCCAGACTGCGGGCGAGGGACGTATCGACATGCAGATACCAGGGATTTGAGAGAGGCTCGCTACTTGAGTCCAAGCGCTTCCCCACCATGCCCGCAAGTTCATAGATTGAGGAGGGCGTCTCGTCGGCCAAGTTCACGATGCGCCGATCGAATACACCCTTCAGCGCTAGCGTGACTGCCTGGGCGATGTCACGATGGTGGATCGTGCTCATGCGCTGGGCCGGATGCCAGGTGCTGACGTGGTTGGGAAGAGATTGAAGATGTCCGTCACCGTCGCCATAGACGAAGGGGAAGCGGAGGATGGACCAGTTCAACCCGCTTTCGCGCAGTTCCTTTTCTGAGGCGACCTTGCTTGCGGGATAGGCGTGCTGAGGATCGACCGGGTCGTCCTCTCTTCCCGGATGCGGATTGTCCTTATTGTAGACATGGCTGGTGCTAGACATGATGAACCGCGCGTCGGGAGCGTGGGTCTTCACAGCAGCGATCAAGTTGCGTGTCCCATCGAGGTTGCTCTTCCAGATGAGATCGGTGTCTTGTGTGCGAAACACGGCGGCGAGGTGCACGATAGCGGAAATCCCTTGGACGGCGTTCGTCAGGGTCGAAGGGTCGCGAATATCGCCCGTCACGGCTTCTGTTCCTTCAGGGCAGTCCTTGCCCGCGCGGAGCAGGATGCGGCAAGTATAGCCGGCCTCCACCAGCCTCGGCAGAAGGCGCTCGCCAACGAGCCCGGTGGCTCCGGTGATCAATACGGTCATTTACTCAATCCTTTCGCAACAGGGTCTGCAGTCGTTCGGTCGCAGATTTGAGGACACGGATGGTCGTGGCCAGGTCGGCCTCGTCGATCCCGCCGAAGGCGGCGTCGTGAATGACAGAAAGATCAGGAATTCTGCGCCACAGCGCCTCACCTGTGGCTGTCAGCTTCAGTAGACGTTGACGCTGATCGCCTCCATCCGCGGTCTGCGCGACCAAATCCTTGCGGACGAGTGTGGCAATAATCCCGCTCAAGGTCGCGCGTTCAAGTTCAAGTGCGCGGCCGAGGTCTCGTTGGACGGACGGGCCGTTGTTGACGAGATACCAGAGGACATACCATTGCGTGGATCCCAGATCGAAAGGCCGCAGACGCTCGTCCATGAGGGCTCGGCCCGCGAAGTAACACCGCTTCGTCCATGCGCCGACAGAGAGATTTTTGGTGTCCGCATGTTCGCTCATGTTAGAGACCCGTGAATTCGTTCGCTACCAAACCAAAATCGCAAGGTAGCAAACGAATGTCAAGTCTTAGGCGATCGGTTACGGATTGGGGAATGTCGGATTGCTGGATCGGAAGCTGAGCGGTCGCGCTCGGCCACGACAGCGGCTTTATGGGCAAGCGCTATCGCCACCGCTTCACATGGTCGACGAGTGCACGCAGTTTCGGAGCGAGATTGCGGCGGCTGGGGTAGTAGAGAAAGAAGCCGGCAAAGGGTGGGCAATAGTCCTGAAGGAGAGGGACCAGTTGACCGGATGCGACATAGCGTTTGAACGTGTCTTCCATACCGAAGGTGATGCCACCGCCGGCACAGGCTGTGCGGATCATAAGCCACATGTCATTGGTGGTGATCTGCGGGTCGACAGCCACGTCGAACTCACGTCCATTCTGCCCGAACTCCCAGCGATAGGGCGCACTGTGTGGCGCTGGGCGCCAGCCGATACAACGATGGGCCGAAAGTTCCGAAGGATGCTCAGGCTTGCCGAAACGCTCGATGTAGGAAGGCGCGGCGAAGGCGCCCTGGCGCTGATCGCCCGAGACGGGGACGCCAATCATGTCCTGATCGATGACTTCGCCGAGCCGCACCCCAGCGTCATAGCCTTCCGCGACGATGTCGAATTCCTCGTCCGTTACAGTTACGTCAACCTGAACTGCTGGAAAGGCATCCGCGAAACACGCCAGTAGCGGCCCGGAGATGAACTGCTCGGCGATGGATGACACCGCCAGCTTCAACAGTCCGCTCGGTGCGCTGTCGCGGTCCGCCGTCGCGTCAAGGGCCATTCCGACTTCGGAAATTGCCGGCGCCACGCGCTGATATAGTCGTTCGCCCGCCTCTGTGAGACCCACGCTGCGTGTCGTGCGCTGCACCAGGGCGACGCCCAGCCGATCTTCGAGACGGCGGATGGTCTGGCTGACCGCTGGCCGGGTGACGCCCAAATTCTCCGCGGCAATGCGAAAGCTCCGCGCTTCGGCGACCGCCAAGAAAACAGAAATGCCGTTCAGATCGATTGCCATTGGTTAGTAAATATTACCAGCTTGGTCACTATTGAGCAAGTTGTCCCATCTTATCGATACGCCTACCTTTGTCTCACTAACAGGAGACAGCCAACATGACGCTTGATCACTACAGACTTCTTGGAAGGTCGGGTTTGCGCGTTTCGCCATTGAGCCTTGGAACGATGACCTTCGGTTCCGAGTGGGGATGGGGTGCGGACGGCGATGAGGCCCGCCGCATCTTCGATCTCTATGTCGATCGCGGCGGTAACTTCGTCGATACATCGGTGAACTACACCAATGGAGGCGCTGAACGTTTGCTAGGAACCTTTATCGGCGACAAGCGCGAGCGGATCGTTCTTGCGACGAAATTTACGATGGCACGCGACCCGGCCAACCCGAACTCAGGCGGTAACCACCGCCTGAACATGGTGCGCTCCGTTGAGCAGAGCTTGAAGCAACTCGCCACGGATCGCATCGACCTCCTTTATCTGCATGCGTGGGACATGACGACCCGGCCGGATGAGGTCATGCGAGGGCTCGACGACCTCATTCGGTCCGGAAAAGTGCTCTATCTCGGCATTTGCAACACCCCTGGATGGCGCGTTACGCAAATGCAGACGCTCGCCGACATTCGCGGCTGGTCGCCTTTCGTGGCGCTGCAGATCGAATACAGCCTCGTGGAACGGACGGTCGAGCACGAGCTTATACCGGCGGCTGAGGCTCTGGGCCTTGGGGTGCTTCCGTGGTCACCGCTCGGCGGTGGCGTCCTCACAGGCAAATATTCCCTTGCCGACGTAGAAGATTCACGAGAGGCGGCTGTGTCCGCCAGCCGCAAGGGTGTCATAGCGTCGTCCGGTCACCTGAACGAGCGCGCAATCGAAATCGCGGACGAGGTTCGAGCCGTCGCCGAGCAGGCCAACTCCACACCATCGCAAGTGGCGCTTGCGTGGACGCTGGCCAATCCGACGGTCGTCTCCCCCATCATCGGCGCCCGCACGTTCGCTCAGGCCGAAGACAATCTTGGAGCTCTGGATCTGCTGCTGACGCCGGAACAACTGGATCGTTTAAACCGGATCAGCGCCCCGAGCCCCGTCTTTCCCGCTCGCTTCACGCAACGTCCCCTCGTCCAGCAACTGATCTTCGGCAACGCTGCGGTCGAACGCCGCGGCTGACCCTTCAGACGATGTGGGGCCTGTCGACGGTGCATGATCTTCATGCCAGTCGATAGGTCCCAACAAACCGTCAGCAACAGGAAAGGACCGATATCATGACCCTCCCGAGGTACCACCATATCGCCCGCGCGAGCCGAACAGCTCTGATTGCACTGGGATTGCTGTCGCTCGCCCTGCCGGGCGCAGCCTTCGCCGACACCGCGGCAACGCAGGTTACGGACAGTGCCGCGATCGAGCAACGGAACAAAGCGATCGTGGAAGCCGCCTTCGAAAAGTGGCGTGGAGGCACCTATGTCTTCGCGGAACTTCTCGCTCCCGATGTCGTCTGGACGATCCATGGTTCCGGACCGGTCGCTGGCACCTATCTTAACCAGAAGGACTTCATCGAACAGGCATCGCGTCCTCTGACCAGCCGGCTCGCGACCCCGATCGCGCCGGAGGTGCACAACATCTTCGCCGACGGCGACACGGTCATTATCCGCTTCGACGGAACAGCGACCACGATGTCGGGCGCACCTTATCGCAACCAGTTCGTCTGGATACTCAAAATGAAGGACGGCCTCGTCGTCAATGCGGAGGCCTTTCTGGACCTTGTTGCCTATCAGCAGGTCGTCGACAACAACGCCCCGCGGTCCCAATGACCGACGCCCGCGGTTCGGCAGATGTGCGTCTGCCGAACCGCACCAAGCATCCATGCGCGATCGCCTCCAAACCGAGAACCTTAGTGGAGCCAGACCATGCGACAGGCATTTGCTGCACTCATCACGGCCACCCTTTCTATCCAACCCGCAGAAGCACAGGAGACCAATTTGCATCCGAACCATCCTTATGCCGGCATGTGGGTCACCGACGACAACCGGGTTCGCCATGAACTTCTGCCGAACGGACGCTATGTCGAGGCCCGCGGCCAGCGCGAGCGGGCCTATCAAGGCCGCTACGAAGTCGACGGGACGCATATCGAATACTGGGACGACACGGGCTTTACTGCCGACGGCGATTTCGTCGATGCCAACACACTGCACCATGGCGGCATGATCTTGCGACGTCAGCAAGCGACGCCTTAACATACCAGTTGACAGGGGCGGTGCCCACTCAGCGCCGCCCTGTCATCGCGACCTGTCCACCTCTCGGAGGAGGTCGATGAAGGCTCGTAGCGGTGACGGCACGTGCCGGCTGCGAGGGCAATAGAGTGCCAAGCCGGGTGTAGGCGGACACCAGTCATCGAGCACAGTCACCAATTGGCCAGATTTGAGCAAAGATCGGGCAAAGTATTCAGGTACATATGCGATACCGCGCCCGTCCACCGCCGCCTGGACGAGAAGATCGCTGTCATCGAGCGTGAGATTGCCGGGCACATCGACCGCAATTTCGGCACCTCGTTTTGAGAACTCCCAGCGATAGCGTTTGCCGCTCGGCAGACGCTGGCGAATACAGCAATGCGCATTGAGGTCGTCAGGTGTCTGCAGTCCGGCTTTGCCCTTGAGATAGAACGGCGCCGCCACGGCGATGAAGCGAACGTCGCCTGCAAACTTTACCGAGACCATATCTTTGGGAACAGCTTCCAGCAGTCGGACGCCCGCGTCGAAACCCTGTTCCACGATATCGACGAGCCGACCTTCAGACACGAGATCAAGTTCGACGTCGGGATAAAGATCGAGAAATCGTGGGACGACGTCAGCAAGCAGGATGCGGGCACCGCTCTTGTTCGCATTGATGCGTAGTGCTCCGCTTGGGGTACCGCGCTCCTCCGAGAGCGTATCGAGCGCGTGGTCAAGATCCTGAAGAACGGGATCGAGGCGTGCAAGCAGGCGAGCGCCAGCCTGGGTCAGCGACACGCTGCGTGTCGTCCGATTGAAGAGGCGGACGTCCAGTTTTGCTTCTAATCCGATGATCGTGTGGCTGAGGGCGGAGCGCGAAACACCCATGACATCGGCCGCCCTGCGGAAGCTCTGATGATTGGCCACCGCGGCAAAGGCGGCAAGGTCGTTCAAGCTGGGGCGTACCATTCGTGAATTATCCTCACCACGTTATCCCAAATTGAAGATCTTACAGCACCAATCCTCCGGATCTACATTTGCAGATGAACAATGAGGAAAATTACATGACAAGAACATGGTTCATCACTGGCGCTTCCTCCGGGCTCGGTCTTGAGATGACGCAGCAGTTACTCGCCCAAGGGGACACCGTCATCGCCACGCTCCGCCGCCCAGGAACGCTGACGCAGCTTGAGCAGAAATATCGCGAGCGCCTGGATACCGTTCAGCTTGATCTGGTCGAGCCGGAGAGCATTGTCTCGGCCGTCGAACGAGCCTTTGAGCGGCATGGCCGCATAGACGTGATCGTCAGCAACGCGGGCTATGGCCTGTTCGGTGCTGCGGAGGAGCTGACGAATGAAGAGATCGACCGGCAGATCGCCACAAATCTCACGGGGTCCATTCATCTGATCCGCGCAGCAATGTCTCATCTTCGCCGGCAAGGCGGTGGACGGATCGTTCAAGTCTCGTCCGAAGGCGGGCAGATCGCCTATCCGGGCTTCAGCCTCTATCACGCGACCAAGTGGGGCATCGAGGGGTTCCTCGAATCCGTGGCACAGGAAGTGGCGCCTTTCGGCATCGACGTCATCATCGCCGAGCCCGGGCCGACGGGCACAAATTTCGGAGCGAATCTCGTTCAGGCCATACCGTTGGATGCCTACGCTGAAACGCCGGCTGGCGCCGTTCGCCGGGCGATCAGCGACGGAAGCTTCGAGATCAAAGGGGATGCGGTGCGCGCCGTGTCCGCAATGATCTCAGCCGCCGAGAGCGAGGAGCCACCGCTGCGGCTGACGCTAGGCAGCACGGCCTATTCCTCTATCTCAAAGGCGCTTTCTGCACGCCTGTCCGCCCTTGAGGCACAGAGAGACGTGGCAGATTCCGCCGACAGGCAGGATCTTTGAACCGCAGCGGTCCGGAACCAAGGACTTCGAGAACAGGAAAGAAGATAACATGACCATTCGTCTAGCTATATTGGCTCTCGCCCTTACTGTCTCGGCTTCTGCTTTTGCCCAGACAGCCGCTGAAAACCAGGTTGTAGGCACTTGGCGCATGGTATCGGCAACCATCGATTCCGGCGGAAAAAACATCGCCGCCTATGGAGAAAAGCCCAATGGCCTTCTCGTGTTCACACCCGACATGCACTTTGTAGAGGTTCTGACCGACGCCGACGTCCCGCGCTTTGCTTCCAATGCACGAGGTGAGGGGACTGACGATGAAAATCGCAATGCGATGTCACACAGCATCGGGTTCTTCGGCACTTACACCGTCGATGAGACGGGCGAATTCAGCGGAAATCGTGTCGAGGGATCGACATTTCCGAACTGGGTCGGCAGCGTACGAACACGCGATGATCTGAGGATGGTTGTTGACGGCGACCGGATGACCGAACAGTTCCGCAGGCCGGAAGGCACTGAAATTAAGATTGAATGGCAGCGGGTGGGCGCGTCCTCACCACCCAGCTCTATTTTCCCGGCGAGGCGAGGAATACCAGAGACAGGTTGTTTGACGAGGCGCTTCTCCTCGACATCAAGCAAACCGGTGACGGAGGGTTCGGGCGGTTTGATTTCGTAGTTTGACGAAGATGGCATCTCAGCGGGCGCCCCGCTTTACCGACCTGCAGGATGTCATTGAGCCGTTCGGGCGATTGCGAACGCCGCCGCTTCACGGCGTTGCATCCAAGGGTATGGGATCCCCTTCCGGCGCGGGTTCTGGTGCGTCGTCAGGCTTGCCGTCTTCGTTTTCCAACCCGAGTTGTTGGAGGATAATTTCCTTGATTTGCTGTTCGATCGCCTCTCGATCCTTCTGGCTCATTGCAGCCAGCTTGTCTTCATTAAGCTCGCGATCTTTCAGGAAGAAATAGCGGATGCGTTCGGCTGGAGTCATCTTGGACACCTTCAGGAACTCGTCACCCGCATTGGGTTTCTCGTCTTTACTGAGAGCGGCGCGGTTAGGCTTTTGGTCCAACACAACGCCGTTGCTCTCCATCGACCACAGCGCGTCCGCAAGCTTCGAGCCATATCGGGGATCAAGCGAGACAGACGGGAGATTTCCATTTCCTTTTCCTTGCTGTGCTTCACGGACGGTGTCTTGCCCGGGCAAGCGTGATGCCGACTGCAAGAGCAGGGGAATCCGGGAGTTGCCTGTAACGATCATCGTGTTGATTCCCTTGGTTACTCCTGCCTCTGAACATCGCATCGTCGGCTTGCTCAGGGCTGATCGCGTACCGACGAATTCCATACCAGATAAGGTCTCTTCGGCCGATTGTGGTTATCAAGTGTGGCCGCGCCTTGATGCCTTCTGGACCCTTTCGGCACCAGTCAAGACGCGATGCGAGGGCCAGCGGACGTCGGGAAGGCCGACGTCCGAATAAGGTGGAGGATTACGCGTTGAAGCCGGCGTCTACACTTAGAACGGCGCCGGTAATCAGACTGGCCGCAGGACCAGCCAGGAAAGCAACTGCACTGGCGACTTCACGGGGTTCGCCGAAGCGGCCAAGTGAGGTGAGGCTCCGCTGATAGTCAGCATTCTCCCCATTGGCGGGGTTCATTTCCGTGTCAGTTGAACCCGGGAGAACCAGATTGACGGTGATGCCTTGAGGTCCAAGTTCGCGCGAAAGCCCCCGCGTGAAGGACAGAAGTGCCGACTTCGACATCGCGTAAGCCGTTACACCTGGGAAGGGGACGCGCTCTGCCAGGGAGGAGCCGAGAGAGATGATCCGGCCACCGGATGAAAGATGTGGGATTGCCGCCTGTGCGAACAGGACGGGCACGCGAACGTTGACATCAAGCATGGCCTGCAGGTCGGCGAGGGGAAGATCCGCAGTCATGCCGGCAGTTCCGATGCCCGCACTGTTGACCAGGATATCAAGCCCTCCGAGTGCATCGACCGTATGGCTGACGGCGCGCCGAATGGCGTTCGGGTCGGCACTGTCGGCTTGAATGGCCAGCCCGCGCCGGCCCTTTTCCTCGATAGTCTTGACCACCGATGCAGCCCTATCGGCCGAGCGATGATACGTGAAGGCGACGTCGGCGCCATTCTCGGCAAGCGCAAAAGCGATCGCGGTCCCATTCCGCGTGAGCCGCCGTTCACCAAGGCCCGTTTTCCAAGCAGTTCCATGAGCTTTCCCGAGAGTATACGAGAACCTTTGGCGTTGCGCCCAAACAGGATGCTCTGAGCCAACAGCGCCTCCACAACGAATATGCCAGCCGCGCCGTACAGTCCGCGTAATCCCGTCAAGAAAAAGAGTCGACCATAGCCGTAAGCCTACTTCCCGGCGCAATCGCTCATTCCAACCAGGTAACCAATGTACATTACAAAGAGATTTCGACTGGATGGCTCTATAACAACTAGGTCTTCGGTTCACATCCCCTCAAGGCGGCCGCTTTGTAACACTCAATAGGCGCGCGATACGCAAAGAGATTCCTATTCGGCGGCCGCCGATCGCTTCGAAGCAATCCGTCCATCCTGCAAAGCCTCACGCTCGGCGAAGACGCGGGTAACCTCGGCCATGTTGTCTGTGCCCCATGAGCAGAGCGGCACAAGGGCTTCGGCCAGGCTCCTACCCAACGGGGTGAGACTGTAGTCGACCCTTGGTGGAATCTCTTTGTAGTCGGTCCGCTTCACGAGACCGTCCGCCTCCAACTCCTTGAGCTGCTGGATCAGCATCTTGTCACTGACGTCGCGCACGGCTCGCCGTAGCGCGCCGTATCGGGTTGGGCCGCCCTGGGCGACGAAGTACAGGATCAGCGGTTTCCACTTGCCCGCAATAACACGCAACGTCGCGTCTAGGCCGCAAGTAAACCCGGCCAGCGTTGGGGTGCAGGTTTTAGCCGCTGGCATAGCCTGCGTTGACGACGAGTTGAAGTGTGACTGATCTGATACCATTTCTACGTACTTACCAAAAGGTGCATACTTGTCAATGAGTGTGCGGGCCGCCAGCTTAGTCTGATCTCAGTGAAGGAGCACATCATGAACAGACTACAGGGTAAGACGGCAGTGATAACGGGCGGCGGAAGCGGCATCGGTTTCGGAGCCGCCAAGCGGTTCATCGAAGAGGGCGCTTTTGTCTACATATTCGGCCGCCGCCAGGAAACACTCGACACCGCCGTAGCGCAACTCGGGTCCTCGGCACGCGCCGTCCAAGGGTCAGTGACCGACCTTTCCGACCTCAACCGGCTGTATGAGACGGTCAAGAGCGAGCGCGGCGGGCTGGATGTTCTCCTCGCCAATGCCGGGACCGGGTCGTTCGCGCCGCTCGGCGGAATTACGCCTGAGCACTACGACCAGATCTTCGATCTCAACGTGAAGGGCACGGTGTTCACGGTGCAGAAGGCCCTGCCGCTGATGTCGGAGGGGGCGTCGATCATCTTGACGGGTTCAAGCACGGGGGTGATGGGGACGCCGGCCTTCAGCATCTACAGCGCAACGAAGGCGGCGGTCCGAAACCTCGCACGCGGCTGGGCGCTGGACTTACGCGGCACAGGCATCCGCGTCAACGTCATGTCGCCGGGGCCGATCACAACAGAGTTGGCATTGGAAGTCTTAGGTGATGAAGGGATGAACGCAATCGGGGCTACGACAGTGCTCGGGCGCATGGGCGAGCCCTCCGAGACCGGAGCGGTGGCTGCGTTTCTCGCATCTTCGGATTCAAGCTTCATGACTGGCGGCGAAGTCTTCGTCGATGGAGGTCTGGCGCAAGTCTAATCGGTAGTAGATGTGTCGGCGGCGTCGCAGGTTGGAAATTGCGGCCTGCGGCGTCGATTTGCTCTCAAGCTTGTAAATTAGGTGGTCGATGGCACCGGACGAACGTTGATGAGAGCGGTCGAGCCTCATCGATCACCGTTCACGCATACTCTGAGCGTTTCGCTGTCATCGCCAACATCATGTCCGCCGCTGCATGTCAGCACCCTAGCGCCGTTCAGCTAATGGGGTCGCTGTTTTCAAATCCTTTCAAGAGGAAACGCAAAAATTTATATCTTCAGGCAGGGCAGGGGCTCACAATCGCTCCGTGCGCCGTCGTCGCAGACCATCAAGTGCCCGGACGCTCCAGGCCGTCCTCAACGACGATCGAGTCGAGTGCTTTCCTAAGGGTGGCGACGCCCGCTGCACCGTTTAGCTTCGCGAACTCCTGTTGCGCTGCGTTCCAGAGAGGCGATGCCTTGTCATGCAGGGCATCGCCCTCGCGGGTCAGCTTGATGATCCGATAGCGGCCATCGGTGGGCGACGGCTTCATCGTCACGAAACCGTCCCTCTCCAGCGTGCCGACCATCTTCCCCATCGCCGTGCGTTCGACGTCGAGCCGCTCGGCCGTCCGTTATTCCTGAACCTGATGAAGGCCAGCATCTCCAGGATGACCGGTCTCGTCGATAACATCATGGATCTTGCACGCGCGCGCCTTGGCGGAGGCATCTCACTGGAGATGAAGGAAACCGATTTGGTCGAGACGGTCATTCGCGGTTCGCTCACTCACTGGGGGTCTACAAAATCGCAAAGCGGATGCTTGCGGTCATTGAGCCTGATGGAGCAGCAGGGAATTGGTCTCCAAAAGCCGAGGCGAGCCTTGCGGCGGCCCTTTTGCATGACGTCGGCCACGACATGTTCAGCCACGCCTTCGAAACAGCGATGGACTTCTTCCTCTCCCGCAATCAGCTTGAAGGCGATTCCGCTATCGCGTTTCAGGCGGCGGTCGATCATGAGAAAGTCGGACAGAAAATCATCATGGACTCGTCGGTGAGCGAGGCGTTGACCAAATTTGGGGGTCAGCAATTCCCCTCGATGGTCCGGGACATCATCAAGAAAACGGATGAAAACTGCATTTACACATCCGTCGTTTCAAGCCAGCTCGATGCCGACAGGCTCGATTACGCAAAACGCGACGCTTACTTTGCCGGCGTTTCCTCAGGTGGCATAGACCTGGATTGGCTGTTACGGAATTTCAGAGTTGGGGAAAATGGAAACGCCCGTTTTCTTTACGTCGACAGCAAGGCTTACATTTCCCTTGAGCAGTTCACAGTAACCCTCTTCCAACTCTACCCCACCATTTATCTTCATAAGAAGACCAGGGGGCTCGAGTACATGTTCGCATTACTGCTGAGCAGGGTGTTCGAACTCATCGCTGCTGGTGATATCTCAAGTGCTGGATTGACCGAAGACCACCCGCTTGTGAGGTTTTTCCGAAATCCGGGAAACCTAGAGAACGCCCGTCTCCTCGACGACACGCTGTTCTGGGGCTCACTCTATCAGTTCCGGGAAGCGCCGGATCCGTCGGTAAGCGATGTAGCCACCCGAATTTCTGATCGCAACATTTTCCCGATGATAGATGTCTGGAAAATTGCCGACGAAGTCACGGCGCTGCGATCGACCAAATTGGACCTTGCGGCGCCCGAGCGCGTAGAGCGCATCGGCGCCATTTGTGACGCGGTAGCGAAAGAGATCCAGGAAGATCCTGCAATCTGGAGCAGTGACTGCTACTATGACAATGCAGGCCGCCAGATCTATAAACCGAAGGGTATCCGCGGTGGCCATCCGCAACAGATCAACGTCGGCGTCGAAGGACAGGTTCTCGACATTGCTTCCATCTCACCGATTGTCGCAAGCGCAGCATCCTTCAAAATCCATAGGATCTATTACGACGATCGCAAATTCGAGCGCGTGGACGCGCTAAAAAGATCCATCCGAGATCTCGTCACTGCGCGTTTGACGGAAATGGAAAGCTAGAAGTCGGGCTGCATTTGAAGATTGGCAATTTAATTCGAGGCAGCGCATCCCCTCACCACACCTTGAAAACTAGCTAATTCGGCCCTATACTAGGGGCTGAATTAGCGAGGTTAGAATGGAAACTTTGACAACGGCGCAGGCGGCCTTCGTTCTCGGAGAACCTCTCGATAACTTTAAAAAGGTTGTTGAGCGGTCGCCGGTGAAGCCCGATATGGTAAAGAGAGGAGGACGGAGGATCCGACAGTTCGGTACTGCCGACCTAGTGTTTCTGCATGCTTATGACGAGCTGAAACAGGCATTCACGCCGAAAATTCAGTCGGAACTTTACCATGCCCTGAAATCGACCATGAACGGCCGACACGAGAAACTCGTGACATTTGGGAATCATCGATACGACATTTCCGGCCACGTTCGTGACATCGAAAAGAAAGTAAAAGAACTTGATAGGCTGAACGCGCAGATCGACGCGTCGGGGAAGGATCCGTTGATCAGGGGTACCAAAATCGAAGCCCATCGGATTGCAGCGCTTCTCGACGCCGGCGCCTCGATCCGCCAGATCCTGCAGGACTATCCTAAGCTCACCGAGTCTCAGATCACCGCCGCAAAGTTTTTCGCAGAGGCACATCCAAAGGCAGGCCGACCGTACCCAAAGCAAACCGCGAAAGCCGCAATGCGCAACGCTGATCTTAGCGCGTTGGATGACCTAGATTGAAATACCTGCTTGACACAAACGTGCTGAAGGAACTCAGCCGACCGACGCCTCATGAGAACGTCGAAGCCTGGCTTTCAAAGGTCGATGATATCGATCTTGCCATCAGCGTTATCTCTGTGCGTGAAATATCCAAGGGCATTGAGAAAAAGCGCGCATCCGATGAGGGGCTTGCAAATAGACTTGCCGAGTCGGCGAAGCGGATATTTGCCGCCTACGATGATCGGATCATCTCTATCGACGGACGTATCGCGGTCGTCTGGGGAACTCACCTCGGCCGCAGTGACAAAAACATCGATGATGTGGGCTTGGCTGCGACTGCAAAGGTTCACAATCTTGTCGTCGTCACCAGAAACGAAAAGGACTTCGCGGAACGTGAGGTAACAATTCTGAATCCCTTCAAATCTCCTGCGAAACTTATTCCTCGTGTGTGAACTGGCTGGAACATGATCTATGCCAAGTTGGCCTTGACCAACAACCTGACCGTCAGCTGAGGAAACAATTCAAATGCCAAGAAGACAGGGGAAAACTGTTGGCGCTGCACGCGTTATACTTGTGCGGTTGCAAATTCATGCCATTACTTGAGATTGGTAGGGAGACAATGCGTGAGTGGGCAGTCCGACAAGTTCAGTGCGGCGCCGGCGGCCGCCGGATACTTGTATCAGGCGAGGCTCGCGCTTCTTCTGTGCATTCCGCATCTTAATGCTGGGTCGGAGCTCGAAGTCGCGATTGAGAAGCTTGATGATATTTCCTTCGAGCAAGAAGGAGAGCCCAAGCAGCTTCTCCAGGCAAAGCATCATATCAGCCGGGTGGGCAGTCTATCTGACACAAGCCCCGACATCTGGAAGACGTTGAGAATTTGGTCAGGGCTGGCAAGCGCTGATCCTTCACTTCCGTCACGCGTCAAGCTGGTGCTGGTCACGACAGGGAGTATTCCAGAAGGGTCTGCAGCGTCTTTCCTGCGTGCGCCCACCGAGGGACGCCATAACGGCCGGGATCCAAAGGCCGCCGCAGAGATATTGTCCAGGGCGGCCTCGCAGTCTCAGAATGAAGGGCTCAAGCAAGCCTTTGTTGCGTTTCTTGCACTGCCGGAGCGGATGCGCGCATCTCTCCTGAGCGCTCTGGAGATCGTCGATCAGCAGCCGATCGTGGCCGATATCGAGATAGAGCTGGAACGCGCGCTGCGGCTTGTCGCCCCTCCGGGCAAAGCCAGACTTGCCAGGGAAATGCTGGAGGGGTGGTGGTGGCCACGAATTTGCGCTGCGTTGTCAGCCAGTACCGTCCAGTCCATCCCGCTCGGGCTCATCGAGGCAAAACTGGACGACATCCGCGATGCCCTAAAGCGTGACGCTCTTGTTGCCGAATTCGACCAAGTCGAGCCGTCGGCCGAGGAGTCGGATCAATATGATGCCTTCGTGTTCGTCCGGCAGCTGCAGATAATCGGCGTTGGCGGCAACCGCATTGGCTATGCGAAACGCGACTTTTACCGTGCCTTTGTCCAACGATCAAAGTGGACACGCGAGCATGTCGTTCTGGATGAGGAATTAGAGAAATTCGAGCGCGTTCTGGTGGAAGAGTGGGAACCGCGCTATGCGGCAATGTGTGACGACACCTCCGAGGTGGACGGAGAGGATCCTCGCCTATCGACAGGCGGGCGTGACATCTACGATTGGGTGGAGATGGAAGCGCGTTTCCCGCTGCGCACGCTCACGTCAAAATCCCTGAACGTCGGGTCATACCATATGCTCGCAAACGCGCTGCGCGTGGGATGGCATCGCGAATTTCGGAAACTTTGCAACGGGAAGGGCGGCAAGTGAGCCGAGAGATGGCATGGTCCGAGCGGCCGGCCGAGGAGGCCGCTCATTTCAATCCGGCGTTCTGTGGTGAGGTCATCAGCCGCAGCGCCCGTGATTACACTGCGACCAGGGGCACACCGATTCCACTAGCTCTGACCTTTCTAATTCTTCCGCTTGTGCTCCATCCGGGCACGCGCAGGGTTTTGCCAAGCAAGGCCAGCACCACATTCGAGTCCTGGTGTGCAAGTCAGCAAGACATCCTTGTGGGGGTTCCGGAGCGGGTATTAGCCTTAAGACCAGTAACCCGTGAAGCGCTTCTATTTCTTACGCAGCTCCAAGCCTTGCAAGTCACCCGAGATGGTATTTCCCTTGGACCAAACCCGATGCGCCTGCCTGCAAAACCCAAACATACAACACCGGAAATCGACGAGATCAGAAGACGTGCTGGCTTGGTTGGCCGCTGGTTTGCATCCCAGCCTGCAGTCGCTCCTGTTCTCCAGGCGATGGGGGTAACGCTTTGACCATTCAAGTACGAGGTATCGCGATCTACTCGAGGTCGGGCGAAAAACGTGAGACGAAGTTCAAACTTAACTCACTCAATGTAGTGACGGGTGCATCGAAGACCGGCAAGTCAGCACTTCTGGACATCGTGGATTTCTGCTGGGGCCGTGACGACTGCACGGTTCCCCGCGGCGAGATCAGAAATGGCGTCAGCTGGTTCGCGGTCCTGTTCGATCGGGCCGGCGAAGGCATCCTTGTCGCCCGGCATAATCCTGGCCCATCCGGCAGTGACGGCGACGAAATCTATTTTGAACGCAATGTCGAAGCTTTTCCCGAAACGCCAGCGGGATTCATCAAGAACATGACGGCGGCAGCGCTCAGAAGCAAAATGAGCGGCATCCTGGGAATTGCCGAGAACCTTTACGATCCTGAGCCAACGGGAGCGAGGCGTCAGGTTGAGGCTTCGTCCGGGCAGGCGATCTTCTATTCATTGCAGGCCCAGGATGAAATTGCCAGCCGACGCCTGCTGTTTCATCGACAGGGCGAGACCGGGATCGCTCAGGCCATTCGAGATACGTTCCCGTATTTCCTTGGCGCCATGGGGGAGGACTATTTCCTCAAGAAGAAGCGGCTCGACGACGCGCGCTTCCGTTTGCGAAAACTCGAACGTGAACTCACCGAAGCCCGGGCACTTGCAAACGAGGCATCCGGAACGGCGCTCGCGCTTGTCGCGGAAGCCCGACGCGTTGGCCTGCTGGACGTCAATGCATTTGCGGAAACGCCGGATACAGCGCGCGAACTGCTGCAGCAGGCCGCCGTGCCAAGGACGCTCTCCTATGCCACTCTCGCAAATCCGGAAGCGGATCTCGCCGACCTTGAGGACCGGCGTCGGGTGCTGCGATCTGAGCTTCAGGATATCAGAGAGGAGGCGAAGCAGCTTAACCGACTGATGCGCGACGCATCCGAGTTCGAAAAAGAGGCCGATGAGCAACGCGTGCGACTGGCTTCCATCGAGCTCCTGGTCACCGCGGATGGTTCACACGATACGTGCCCCCTATGCGAGAGCCATTTGAAGACGTCTGTCCCCACCGTCGATGACATGCGCCAATCGCTCTCCGGCCTGGACCTGCAACTGCGGTCGGTGCGGAAAGATAGCCCGAGAGTTCAGGTCCGCATCACCGAACTGGAGACATTGCGCACTGCGCGCGAAGTCGAGCTGGAAACGGTTCAGACCGACATTACCACCCGCATCGCTGACAACGAGCGCCTTAGGATCGAGCAGGATCAGTTCACTGAGCAGGCGCGCGTCGCAGGACGCATCAGCTACTATCTCGACAACGTCCGCATCGTTTCGGACGACAACGGCCTGCGCCTGCGAGTAGCGAGAGTGCGCGCCGAGGTGGACGCCCTGAGCGCTGAGCTGGACCAAGAGGCGTTGAACGAACGCGTCAGCAGCGCGATCAGCGTGATCGGCAAGGATCTGACGACCTTCGCCACAGCCTTGCGCCTTGAGCACGGCGAAAATTCGCTCCGCATCGACCTGCGCAACCTCACAGTCGTGGCAGACACGATCGACGGGCCATTGCCACTTGCACAAATCGGCAGTGGCGAGAACTGGGTCGGATATCACGTCGCAGCTCATCTGGCCTTGCATCGGTTATTCCGCGCCCGGTCACGGCCGGTGCCGTCATTCCTCATGCTAGATCAGCCATCCCAGGCGCACTATCCACCGGAACGGGATCTTGGACAAATCTCCGGGACAGAGGACGAGGACCAGATCGCGGTGGCGCGTCTTTATCGCGTTCTCCACGACTATTGCGCAAAGCCCGATCAAAACATGCAGATTATAGTCGCCGACCATGTCGAGCTCCTTGACGACTGGTTCCGCGCGGTGATTGCCGAGCGTTGGCGCGATGGGATCAAACTTGTCCCACCGTCATGGACGGCACAAAAAGACGACCCATGACCGTCAAGCCTACGGACGAAATCACAGCCGCAATGGCAAACCTCTGGAAGCGGCGCTTTCCAGATCCAGAAAATAGCTACCGGACTCCCGAATTCTTGGCGCTCAAGGAGGCATGCGTTCGCCAATATTCCGTCAGGGATCTGTTCTGGTTTACGACTGCCCTTTGGGAAATACTGAGGTCGGTCGGATGTCCCATGCTTCTAAGGGAGCGCCCCGAGCTCGCACTCCCATCTGAAGATGCCGCCCAGCTCCTGCATTCAACACTCACTTCGAAAACAGACAAAATTGTCCATTTATGCCCGCTTGATTGGGCCGACAATATCCCGCGGGTGCGGTTTGGCAGCAACCAGATCGGCAAGTTCACCGCAATCGAATTGCAGACGTTCGCCGACGCGCCACGGCTTGCTCGTTTATTTCCGACGATCGCCATCGACTGGAAACGGTTGTCTCAGTTTCATTGGCTTGTCGTCGAGGAGGAAGTTCCGATTTCGGTCGAGCCCGGCCAACGCACCATGCCGGATTTCTACCGTATCCACGAGGATCTGGGAGCGATTGTCGCGCACGAGGATCATTTCCCAAAGGTAGTCGAGCGGGCCCTGATGCTGCTGCTATTGGCGCCATGGGAGGAATGGTCCGTGTATTACCAGATGGATTGGCGAGGTTTCCGGTTGCCGTGGATTTTTTCGCGTCATGGGGATTTATGCGTACGACTTAAAACGCCGCCACAAGACCAAAATCTGACCTGGCTTCCACAGTCTTATACCGACGCCTATGGGGATCAGGTCGAGGTTGAGGAACCAGCGCAGTTCCGTCTGGAGAATGAGGCCGAAATTCTTGCAGACTTCGTTAGCGAGGAACGTTGGGGCAGGTTAGAGCGCGCTTTGACGACCACCTTGTTCGAAACTCCTGTTCGGCACTTCTTGATCAGGGCGTTCCACTCCGCAGGAATTGATGAGTTTATCGCCCATCTCACGGTCATTGAAGCGGCATTGGGTCTGCACTCCGACTATGGGAAAAAGCCAAAAACCGATCCCCGCAAGGCGATGAAGGTAACGGAGGTGATGCGGACGAGAGTGCAAAACCTGCTAGCCGATCCGAAATCCGGTGGCGAATATGAATCGTTGTTCGATCTTAGGAGCGCTTATGTTCATGGCCGATCGATGGCGCCAATATCGAGTGAAGACCGACGTCGCGCACGCCGGCTAGCCCGCTCGGTTGTCTTGGCGTTGGTCGATCTTGCGTCAAGCCAAGCCGCGAACATTGATCGCGAGACGTATTTGAATGGACTGCTTTCTTCGTGAGACTAAATCGGTAGCCTCATGGGCACTCTACTGTCTCGCATCAGCGCTTCCGCTGCCGAACGACGCGGCACTCTGAGTTTTCAGAATTGTAATCGAACATCCTGCCATAAAGTCTTGCGACATTGTACTTGTTGTACGAGCTCATGCCGTGACAGGAGCCGCTTGGGAAGCTGCTACAGGTGGACGAGGCGTTTGATCGCTCGGCGAGAATGAATGTCGGGTTTCAGGTGCCTGTCAACGCGTCTGTAACGACCGCAATGCGGTCGGGAGCTGTCTTTTGCCGATTTGCTGGTGAACGTCACTTATCGCAATTCGGGTCCTAGAAGCGGTCGAACCGCTGCCGGCCCATATCAGCCATTCCCGACGGAAAGTAGCTGCCCCTATACGGAAATTCAGCGCGAACCTATCGGCCAAATGACGGGGTCGACGGTTCGACTCCTTTCAAGACCTAGGAACCTCGATTGCCTCCTCAAATGTGCTTCGAGATCACGCGCTATGGAACTTGCAATCCTGGAGGATCGCAGTACGAGATCAATCGCTGCCAACGCAGGCAGGCGCTCGTCCCGATAGCAAACCACGCCTTATGAGTGCCGAGCGGGACACGGCACGTTATGCCCATGCCCGCTGCTACAGCCGACCACAAGCCGGTATCCGCCGCGACCCCGGCACGACAGGGTATTCTCATTCTCCCACGCGGCCTCGCGCTCGTGGCGATTGGCGATAGCGCTCTACGTCAAAGCAGCAGGAACGCCGTGGAAGCTTGCACCTTTAAAGGGCGTCCCCGCTGACACTGCCTATATCGGTCTTGCCTATGCTCTGCGCGGCAATCAACGCGATGCGCACTATGTCACATGCTGCTCCCAAGTCTTCGACATGGATGGCGGTGGAATGCAGTTCGTTGCGTTCGAGGCGAACGACCCGGTGGCGGATATCGCGGAGGCACGGCGGAACCCGTTTCTTAGCCGCGACGACATGCGAGCGGTTCTGGCTCGAAGCCTTGCGCTATACCAAGGCCGGAATGGCGGCATTCTTCCCAAGCGCCTGGCGATCCACAAGACGACAGCTTTCAAACAGGCGGAAATCGATGGTGCCTTTGATGCGTTGGCTGGTGTAGCCGAAATCGAGTGTATCGAAGTAAGCCCTGCCTCCTGTTGGAGAGGGGTTTGGCTTATTGAATCTCTACGATCTAACTCTCCGACCCAGCCATCCGGCTATCCCGTGCCGAGGGGGACCGTTGTCATCAGATCCGGAACGTCAGCCCTTGTCTGGGTGGCTGGCAACGCTCCTGAAGTGTCCAGTAAAGGCGACTATTACCAGGGGAAGAAGAGCATTCCAAAGCCGCTCCAGCTGATCAGACACGCCGGCAGCGGATCATTGGAGCTCTCGGCTCATGAGGCGCTCGCGTTGACGAAGATGGACTGGAACAACGATGCCCTCTACGATCCTGTTCCGGTGAGCATCCGATATTCGCAGCGTCTTGCCCGTACGATAGCGAATGTCCCCGATTTGCCGAGGAACGTGTACCCCTACCGGCTCTTCATGTAATCGGGGATCTTAAGGCATCATCTAAAGCGCCCCCAAGCTCGCTTCGTCTCCGAGCAAGTCAGTTGATTTCGTGCTTTTCAACACACATAGAAATCCGTTTCGTTCAGTTTCACTTATCATGTTTGGAAAGCCGCTTGTAACGCGGATAAACAAACATGATTGCTGCTCCACGAGAAAACTATGTTGAAATGTCCGCATGAAGAGCGGATAATGCGCTATGATTCACGATCAGCGATCCGCCTTGTCATCTCACATAAACGGCCTGCTGTCTGCTGGCAGAGTGGTATTTACAGCTCAAGAAGCGGAGCACGGGCTCGGGTTAAACCGCGGCGCATTTCTTGATGCGGCTGAACGCCTGCAACGCCGTAAAGCGCTAATAAGGTTGCGACAGGGGTTCTATGTTGCCGTGCCTCCACAATTCGCCTCTTGGGGCTCGCCGCCTCCGTCGTGGTACATTGACGCTCTGATGCGGCATGAACAGCGGCCCTATTATGTCGGTCTTTTGAAAGCGGCAGAACTTCATGGCGCGACACACCAGGCCGTCATGGAATTCCAGGTTGTTACCGGTAAGCGAATGCCGAAGATCAAGGCGGGTCGCAATTTGATTGTCTTCTATTTCCGCAAGGATATAGCGAGGGTGGAAGCGGGAATCGAAAATCGCAAAACAGATACGGGAACGATGAAGATATCGTCGCCGGCACTCACTGCGCTTGATCTCCTCCGGTATCCGCAGGCTTCGGGGGGGCTGGACAATGTTGCAACCGTCCTTGCGGACCTCGGCGAGAAAATCTCACCTGATCAACTTGCGGTCCTCTCCGATATGACCGAGCGCCCGGTCGTGCAGCGTCTCGGTTATTTGCTGGACCGGCTCGGCCACCTTGATCGAACAGGCTTGATGCATACGGCCTTGATAGCCCGAGGCCCTCCAGCATGGACCGAACTCGATCGGCAAGAGATACGTGACCCGGATTTCACGCGTGAGCCGCAGGAGAGGGATGATCGTTGGCAAGTGATTGTCCGCCGCACGCCTGAGGTGGACGAATGATTCCTAGTCAGAATATTGTTGCCTGGAGCAACGTTGTTCCTTGGGCGGATCAGCGGCAAGTGGAGCAAGACCTCATTATCAGCCGGGCTCTAGTCGACATCTTCAACGACAAGATGCTTGGCACCGAGCTGCGTTTCCGCGGCGGCACAGCTCTCAACAAGCTCCACTTCCCAAAGCCGCTTCGCTACTCTGAAGACATCGATCTCGTGCGGACATCTTCAGGTCCGATAGGCCCGATCCTCGATCAATTGCGCGTCGTTCTCGAACCCTGGCTCGGCCGAGCGAATTTTGATCAGAGCCCGGTCGCTCCCAAGTTTCGTTTCCGTGTGGAAGCAGAAGACGGCAGCGGCGTGCCTATCCGGCTGAAAGTTGAAATCAACACGCGCGAAATTGAAGCTTTTGACCCCCCACAGACTCTGGCACTACGGGTTGACAACCCATGGTTCTCAGGCGAGGCAGAAATACCGACCTTCTCGCGCGAGGAGATGTTGGCGACGAAGTTGCGGGCGCTTCTACAACGCGACAAAGGCCGCGATCTCTACGATCTTTCCCATGCGCTCGAGGCGTTTGACGGGCTGAATGTGAAACGCGTCGCCGCTTTGTTTGGCCAGTATCTGGGGTTAGCAGGCCAATCGATATCACGTGCTCAGGCAGAAGAGCGGATGTTCGCGAAGCTGGCAAACCCGCGTCTATTGATCGACATGAAGCCGCTGCTTCCGATTGAGCAGGCAGAAGAATTATCTGAAGAAGCCACCAAACATGCGTTTGTTCGGGTGTTTGAAGAGATGATCGTTAAGATTGCCGGCGATCCATGGATACGTACGTCAGAGATGAAAGAGCGTTTCAGACTTTAGCTCTGCCAGCTAAGCTACAACGGGTCGCACCTGATTTCGTGCTACGCTTGGACAACCTCGGCCTCCACAATATCGCGGCATTAGGGGCAGACATCAGTTAAACAAAAGGGGCGACTTCGCCGCGATGACGCAACAGGATAAGAAGGCCACAATCCTTGATCCCACACAGCTCACGCGGATCGAGGCCGTGCATCGCGGCTATCTCTTTCAGCATCTCTTCGCCGTGGAGTGTCTCCTGTCCGTCGCGTCGCTTTCTGCGACATCGGTTTCAATCGAAACGGATGAGGATGTGGAGGTCCAGCTCGAGGGCGAGCGAATCTATGTCCAAGTGAAGCACCGACAGGGCGCATTGGCTTGGGATGACATCAAACGGCGCAGTTGAGCGTTTCGCTCAACTGCGGTCTGCACACGAAGGCGGGGAGCGCGCCGGTGCAGCGCGTTTCCTAATTGTAAGCAATGCACCTCCAAACGGGCCGCTCAAAGCAAAGCTCATTGCAGCCGACTGGCCTCGTGACGTCCGGGTTGATTGGCCATCGGCCGATCCCGAGCGGAGAATACTTCCCGCTCCCCATCCAACCTTGTTGGAAGCAGTCGAGACGACATGTCGTCTCGCTGGCATTCTTCCTTTTGCGACCCTGGCGCCCGAAACACTTATCTGGAAACTGTCCGGCTTGGTGATGTTGGCAGCGACCGGAGAAAAGGGCGACCTTGACCATGTTTTTCGGACGGAGGATCTACCTCAGCTTTTCGAGCAACTGGTGTTGCAGCTACAGGATCTACCGGCTCCGCCCGTGCCTTACCGAGTGCAAGAGGGAGAGCCATCGCTATCAGAGGCAGCTGATGCGCGCCTGATCGTGGGGCATTCAGGTGCCGGAAAAACGTCATGGCTCGCACAAGCGGCCCAACACTTTCCAGGCGCTCTCGTCTACGTCGATGTCGCCGACATGCCGGGGCCAGCATTGGCAAACACGCTCTCGCGAGAGATCGCTGGTAGGCTCTTCCAGCAAGGCACTGCTCTCGGCGAAATTTTCCTGCCTGGTGCATCGGGCCGCGAAATCCTGCCACTGCTTGCCCGCCGGCTCGACCAAGAGGGGCGGGTCGTCACCGTCGCTCTTGATAATGCCCACCGGCCGGAAAGTGACGATCTGCTTGGAGTCATTCAAGCTTGCCCGGGAATTCGTTTCGTCCTCTTGGCTTGGCCTGACGGCGAGATCGGCGCGATCGAGGCGAAGCTCGGCATTGAGCGTCAGGACCTTAGAGGATGGTCGCCTGATATCGTCGCGTCGGCCGCTCATGAAGAGGGGTGTCGGGCAGATCCTGCCGACTGTCAGCTGCTGATCGATTTGACCGGCGGCCTTCCTCTCTTTGTCCTCAATGCTCTCTCGGTTGCCATCAGCGATTACGACGGGTCTGTCAAACAGTTCGTCGCCGATCTTGCTCGTGCAACCCATTCGAAGGAAGTCGTCCAGGAGATCATCCTTGGCCGTGTTTTCGATCGTCTTCCAGACGTCGTCGCTGCAGTCGCCGATCGCCTCAGCTTTTGTGATGCACCCATCACCCGCGACGAGGCGTCCCGGTATGTGGCGCAGGCAGGCGGACCCGATCCGAAAACGTTTGCATTGTCTCTGCGCCACCTCCTGAGTAAGGGCCTTCTATATACGAAAGTGTGCTCACGAACTGGAGCCCCGCTAAGCTCTCCCTGTTCCTGCGCCTCACGGGCGAGGTCGGTCGAATTGATGTTCTTGTCGAAATGGGCACCGAGAAATTGTTTCATGAACTCGGAGTGTGGCCGGAAATTGCCGGCTATCGTGAAGCTGCCATTGCCAACCCAGAAATTCCGGCAGATCAGCGGTTGAAAGGTCTGGATGCACTGGCTTTTGCCGATATTAAGCTTAAATCCCACCGCGCATTGGCTTGGCTCGATCAAATGGATGGCCTTATTGCCGAGCATCATCTCGGCAACGAGGAACAACTTCGCGTCGGAATGAAACGGATGGTTGTTCTCGCTTCTGAGGGAAATCGCCGCAGCGTAGCGGCATTGATTGCTCGATTGGCTCCAGTCGTGCAGGGAATGCCCGCAGCTCACAAGCGCATCTTCTCTTACAATGTCGCTATAGCCGAAACAGCATTGGGAGACGCAGAGCCAGCCATTCGCAGGCTGGACCGGTTGGTGGCGGATTACTATGAGATTGTTGGTCTCACACCGCGCGAGGTGATGGGCAACAATTCGCCGCAACTGGCTAAGATGGTGAAGCAAGGCGCCAACGTCGAGGATATCAAGCATCTCGCAGACTCTCTAGATGCTCTAGCAAAAGCACATGATGTGGCAGGCTCGGTCGCGCATTTGCCCGAATCCACGCTCTGAAGTTTTACGAATTAGCACGAGCGCCGCATTCCTTGTTCCGCGTGGGGCAGGACCTCGCTGATGAATTCGTTGGGCGGAACGATTTCCTCGGAGCAAAGCAGGTCATGGAAACAATCCTGTTACCGCAACTTCAGCAGTGGAAACTGGCGGACTTTTTGATCTCGGTCCGTTCCCACTATGCGGTGATTTTGGCCTATTGCGGTGAGTTCGATAAGGCTGAACGGCAAATGCAGCAGCTTGCGCCCTATGCCGGCGGTCTAATGCCGATGCAGAAGAAGGAACTGAGTGATCAGCAAAATATTATCAAGGAGCTTCGTCGATTTGGCCCGCCGCCGCAATGGAAAGCCCCGCCAGTAGATGTGGTAAGGCGCTTTGCTGACAAACTGATGCTCGGGGATAGCCCCATGCCGCACCGAGAAATCAAGCTTCCTAAGGTTGGCCGCAATGATCGTTGCCCATGTGGCTCAATGAAAAAATACAAGCATTGTCATGGAAAGCTCGATTGATTGGGGGAGTTATCCGCGCCTCATTCATGCAAGCCGGTTATAACGACCTTCCCAAATAACCCGCCGGCCTCCATCCGGCGATGGGCGTCCTAGTTAGCCGTAATCGGATATACCGCTCCGATGACCGGCGTAAGCTGTTGGCCAATCCTCGACAGCACTTGTTCCTTGAACCTGCGGATCATCGCTATTTTCTCCGGCCGTGCTCTGGATTTTATGACCGTTCCGATAAGCCGCAGGGGTTGTGAAGAATGAGGTCGAGAGGAATGATGGCGTTGTCGTCGCGTCCCAGCACGCCGACTTGGACAAGCCTACCGCCAGGCACCAGACTGCGGATGTTTCGAGAAAGGTTGGACCTGCAGACCGATAACGACGATCGAGCAACGATTAATCAGAAATGAAATCAATGGTAAGTGACCTGCATTTGCAGGTCGAAGGTTCAAACCCCTTCAAGGCGTACGATTTGAACGCCCACTCCAACACGCCTCCGCTCACTCTCCTCGGTAGCTGGCGAATCCCCTCCGAATTTCCGAAATGGACGGCTGTAAGTTCCGGATTGGACGAAGTTGCAAACCGAATTGGACGGATGCAAACTCCGACCTGGACGCAGCGGCAATCGTAGAATTTGGTAGCGGTCAGGAGGAAAAATAGATTGAAAGGGGAAAGTCCTTCCGACCTCCTTTATCCGAGAGGCACAGCTTGACCGGCGTCTCCGCAAGCGCCCGTGCCATGAGGCCGTCGAAATTCGTGGTCCAGACCAGACGGAACAGATTATTCTTCGCGAGGCGCGCTGCTTAGCTTCGCGGCCTAGATATAGCGCTGGAAGAACGAGCGGCGATCCTCGACGCGCGGATAGCAGCGGTCGATGTAGAAGCTATACTCGCCCTCATCGCCGGAGCATGGAAAGCCGAGCTGCGTATCGAGCTAGTCTTGAATGCATTGCTGCACCATGCCGAGCGAGAGCTCGCCGAAATTCTGCTCCCTCCCCGCGAAGAGTTTCAGGGCCGCTCGAATTGCCGCCAAGCCCTGAGGCAAGCGGTGAAGATATGGAAGCCCTGGCATCTGACCTGTGCGCTTTGAAGACACACGTAAGTGACGCCGAGAGGAATTTTGCCTATATTGCATTGATAGATGGAGGCCGACATGCCGAGCATAGCGAACGAGAATAGTGAGCGTATGAGTTTGAGGGTGCCTGCCACGGCCAAGGCTAAGCTCCTGCGCGCCGCAGCACTTCGTAATACCGATCTGACGAATTTCGTAACCCAATCCGCACTGAGAGAAGCAGAAGCTATTATCGAGGAAGCGGAAACGATCAGAGTGTCAAAGCGCGATCATCTTCGCATTCTTGAGCTTCTGGAAAATCCGCCCAAACCCAACGCCAAGCTGCGCGCGGCAATCGCCGGTTTGCCTGACAGCCTATGACTTTACCTTCATGGCATGAGGAACCGATTGCCAAGTCTCACCGTCGGGAGGAGTTCGATTGCGGCGACGCTAAGATGAACGAGTTTCTGCTCCGCTTTGCCCAACAAAGCCATGAGCAGAACGCCTCGAAGACCTTCTGTGCTATCGATGATACAGCATCCGACCGCATTCTTGGGTTCTATACAATCGCGCCTTCGGCAGTCGAGCGTGCAACTGTGCCTGATGCAATGACACGCGGTCTTGCCCGCCATGACGTGCCTGGCTTCAAGCTTGCACGACTGGCTACCGACCGCGCGGTTGCCGGGCAGGGACTGGGAGGCCAACTCCTAGCCGCCGCAGCGCTCCGCTGCCTCCGACTTGCAGGAGAGGGCGGGGGACTTGAATACAAACATCCCGAGAAGGACAGCAGGCAGGCCTTCGCATGTGTGTGGCAAACCTAAATTGTATATCCCATTGACATATCCCAGCAAGAAGGCTATTTACATTACGTCGTTATCAAGCAATTCGGAGACGTGCAGATGGAGCAGGGTGCAGTATTCCAGAGCAATCGTAGCCAAGCGATCCGTTTGCCAAAGGCGGTTGCCTTGCCTGATGATGTAAAGCGTGTCGACATCGTTGCGGTGGGACGCACTCGTATCATTGCACCAGCTGGTGAGATCTGGGACAGCTGGTTTGAAGGAGCGGAGGCGACATCCGACTTCATGAGCGAGCGTGATCAACCTGCTTTGCAGGAGCGTGAGGCGTTTTGATGCTGAAGTACATGCTCGATACCAATATCTGCATCTTTACGATCAAAAATCGACCGCAGCAGGTGCGAGACGCATTCAATCGTTCCCATGATCAGCTGTGCATCAGCTCGGTTTGCCTAATGGAATTGATTTACGGAGCGGAAAAGTCAGCCAGTCCTGAAAAGAACCTCTCCGTTGTGGAGGGCTTCGTAGGGCGCCTCGAGGTATTGCCGTACGACGAAATGGCAGCAGGCCATAGCGGTCAACTGCGAGCTGAACTGGCGCGTAGCGGAACTCCGATTGGTCCATATGATCAATTGATTGCGGGACACGCCCGCTCGCGGGGACTGATTATGGTTACCAATAATCGACGGGAATTTGATCGCGTGCCCGGCTTACGAGTGGAAGATTGGACAACTTAGTTTCAAATAATTAATCACATAGCCGGATCTCGCGAATTGCAGTAAGCATTTAACCACCGGGTTGTCGGACCGGATCCCCATCAGGAGCGCGATCCCGTGAGCTTTATTTTCAAATTATTTCCGAGGGGTTCACCATCCTAGATCAACCCCGAGCTTTCCTATGGATTTCTTTATTTGCCCGATCGTGAAACATCCGGCGGCTGAACGTGGTATAGTAGTTTGCGGCGCGATCAGGTGCCCATGGAGATGGCCGTGACCAAATTCGCGCTCTACGTTCCGCTTGAAGCAAAACCCGGCAAGGAACAGGAGGTCGCCGATTTCCTGAGATCAGCCATACCTCTCGTCAACGCGGAGCCGGGCACGATTTCCTCGTATGCGATGCAGGAAGGCCCGAGCTCGTTTGCAATCTTCGATGCGTTCGACGATGGCAAATGAAAGATCAGACAGTCATCCCCGTCAGCCGTTTCTTTCCGCGGCACCACAGCGCGAGGATTGGGTGTTTCTCAACCCGTTAGCCGGCGGAACTCTCCAACATTGGCGAGCTTTGGAGAACCTTAATCGCGTCCTCATTCTGGCAGAGCCTGGTGCCGGTAAGACCTTTGAAGCTCGCCATCAATCGCGCAAGCTCTCTGAAAAGGGCGGGAAGGCTTTAGGTACAGCAGCTCACCCATGACGAACGCGTCAACTGGTTCCCCCATCGCCAGACGGTGAAATCATCGCCTACATTGCATTTCCCCAGGGCACACTGGGTCATCCTGCCTTCAAGGACGTCATCATCAGGACCATGAGCCCCGAAGGCGATAACATCGCCGACATCAACAGCTTCAACGGCGGGCAGGGCAGCATCAACGTGGCATTCTGGTCGCCGGACTCGAAGTCGTTCGCCTACGTTCGATATCCATCCGGCGGATCCAACTAGGGATCCGATTGCGGAACCCGGATCCACGATGGGAATACCACGCTCACGATCACCATAGCCTAAAACCGGCCGTGGTCCGACTCTGCTCAATCGGCGAGCTGATCCTTCTGAGTTTCAACGTGGTCAGCCCGCTGCCGTTTGGGCGCGCGCTGACCTGTTGCGGTGCTAGGATTTGCTCGGCGCCTCAACATCGGAGAACGCCTGCACTGCATCCGGGAGACTAGCGCCTTTGATTTGAACCAGGTATCCAATTCTCAATTCAGTGTACGAAGTAATTGCCACTCGCGCGCCGCGCACCTGCTGAAGATTGTCGATAGAACGTTAGCGGCGGGCCTCTAAGCCACTTCCCATACGCGGTTAGGATCTTTGCTGCCAGCATTTGTGGCAGCAACCGTCCGTGACCGTTTGGGCGGCTTCAAACGACTTGCATCTTGGACCGCGAGACCTTATATGTAGGTACGTTCCTACATGGAGGTTGCTTTGGGCACTATCAGTCTAACTAGTCGTGAATTGAATCACGATGTCAGCCGCGCGAAAAAGGCTGCTGAGGCCGGCCCGGTTGTCATTACAGATCGAGGCAGACCATCGCATGTCTTAATGACGTTCGGCGACTACGAGCGCCTGACCGGCAAGAGCCATAACCTGGTCGATGCGCTCTCGATGCCTGGCTTGTCAAATATTGAGTTTGATCTACCACGGGCGGTCATCACCACTCGAGAGATCGATTTTTCTTGAAGTATCTGCTCGACACTAATGTCATTTCAGAACTGCGCAAAGTCGGCGACGGTAAAGCTGATCCGAATGTGGCGGCCTGGATCAGTGCGCAGGACTCTCGTGACCTCTTTTTATCCGCGATAACAATTCTGGAACTTGAGCGGGGAATACTCAGCATTCAGCGGCGAGATGGGGTACAGGGTTCACGCTTGCGGAAATGGATGGACAGTCGGGTTCGCCCGGAGTTTGCAGAGCGGGTCATATCTGTCGATGATGCCATTGCGACGCGGTGTGCTCACTTACATATTCCGGACCGCCGCAATGAGGCAGATGCGATCATTGCCGCGACGGCGCTTGTTCACGGTTTCGCAGTTGTGACGCGCAATATTCAAGATTTTCAGAGCACTGGCGTTGTCCTCGTGGATCCATGGAGCGCTTGAGCTTCGACACATTGAACGACGCCAACCGTCCTTCGTTTGATCCATCTGATCCCGGCAAATTCTCTCCACGAGGTCCTGTAAAACCTTCACCCTCTCTGTCAGCCAGTGAAGCTCGTCTTTGGTGATCTCGTAGCTTGCGGAATATCGGGCTTCGACATAGGCGCGTGACAACAGCTCGAAACGCCGCCGGGCGATGCGGTTGTCGCGAGGCCAGGCCTCGACCAATCGCGTGTCGATATCCTCGGCTTTTGATTTCAGATTCTTGATGCGATGCAACTTCGGACTTTAAAGCGTCAGGGTCAGCAGTAAACAGTGATATGCTTGCTCTGTCGCTTGATGCGGCATGAACGCCCCATGGCGCGTCTGCAACCTCCAGGTCGGACGCGCTCCCTAGGTCCTCCCGAGCACAGCGAAAGGGGACGGCCCGTCCGTCAGGCCGTCCGTGGATTAAGATGGCTCAGGCGATCGCGCCGCCATCCGCGGTGACAGTCGCGCCCGTAATGACGCTCGCGGCGGAGCTTGCCAGGAAGACAACGGCGTTTGCGATCTCCTTCGGCTCGCCGTAGCGCCCCAGCGACGTCAGGCTTCGCTGGAAGTCTGCTGCCGTGCCGTCGGCCGGATTGGCATCCGTATCCGTCGCCCCAGGCTGCACCAGGTTCACAGTGATGCCGGACGGCCCAAGCTCACGCGAAAGGCCGCGCGTGAAGGACGTGAGCGCCGCCTTCGACATGGCGTAAGGAGTTATACCAGGGAAGGGCACCCGCTCGCCGAGCGCCGAGCCGATCGTGATGATGCGGCCGCCGTTTCCCAAATGCGGGATGACCGCCTTTGCAAACAGCACCGGCGCCCGAACGTTGACGTCCATGAGGGTTTGATATTCATCCAGGTTCAGATCAGCGATGTTTCCCGAATGCCCGATCGCTGCGCTGTTCACGAGGATGTCCAGCCCGCCGAGGGCGGCCACGGCGTCTTCGACAGCCCGCGCGATCGCCTGCGGATCGGCGCTGTCGGCCTGGATGGCGACGGCGCGGCGGCCGCGGCTTTCAACGGAGCGGGCAACCGCCGAAGCCTTCTCGCTCGAACTTTGATAGGTGAACGCCACATCCGCACCGTTCTCCGCAAGCGCTTCAACGATGGCCGCGCCGATGCCGCGCGAGCCGCCCGTGACCAAAGCGCGCTTTCCACTCAAATCGATCATTTGCCTCGATTCCTTTCTTCATTGTCAGTCGGGAAGTCGGGAGAACCGCAGCTATGCGGATGCGCCCGACAGGGTATGCCTCCTATTTTGTGGCCGTGGGGCAGCGCTTGAAGTGACGATGATTGCGACAGCTTGTTGCACGGTGGGGAACGGCGACCGCGTCCGATCCCGCTCGTTGCAGCTCGCGCAACACGACGTTCCCGATGGCGAACCCTTTCTCGGGAGCACAGACAACCTAAATGTCTCTAGAAGTTGAAGAATGGAGTGATGATGAAGGCCGCCGTCTACGACAATCCGGGACCTCCGTCTGTGCTTAAATACGTCGACGTGCCTGATCCCGTCTGCGGGGCGGACGAAGTCCTCATAAGGGTGGAAGCGATCTCCATCGAAGGCGGAGATCTGATCAATCGCAGATCGACGTCACAGGTACCATTGTGGGTGGTCGGATATGCAGCGGCCGGCACGGTCGTGAGCGTGGGCGAGGACGTGACCACCCGTGCCGTTGGCGACAAGGTCGCTGCCTTCAGCATGGAGGGATCGCATGCTGAACTCTGGGCTGTCGCTGCTTCGCGAACGTGGCCGGTTCCCGCGGGACTGGACATGGCAAGGGCCGCCGCGCTGCCCATCTCCTTCGGCTCCGCCTATCACAGCGTGGTCACCCGAGGCGCTGTCGGGATAGGCGAAACGATCCTAATTCACGCTGCGGCCGGTGGCGTAGGGCTCGCGGCGGTACAGCTTGCCAAGCGGGCAGGGGCGACCGTGATTGCCGTCGCAAGCGCGAGCGAAAGGCAGGCCCGTCTAATCGAACTCGGCGCCACCTTCGTCATCGACCGACTCCAGCACGACGTCGTGGAAGAAGCGTGCCGACTGACCAATGGGAAGGGCGTCGACCTGGTGATCGACCCCGTCGGCTCCACATTGCAAGCTTCGCTCTCCGCACTCGCACAGGAAGGGCGTCTCGTCTTCCTTGGCAATGCCGGCGGCGGAAAGCTCGATGTCGATCTATGGCAGCCGATGCAGAACAATCAGACGCTCCACGGGGTATTCATGGGATCCATCTTCGAACGGCCTTCGGTGCACGGCACCGTCGACGATCTCCTTGCCACCGCCGCAGCCGGAAAGATCGACGTCGTGATCGACCGATCTTTCGCGCTTGAAGACGCTGCGCACGCGCACGACTACGCCGAGGCCGCAAAGCCTCTCGGGCGGATCGTGATGACCCCATGAACGATGGAAAGAGGACCACCTTATGATCAAGCGGGTTTCGTTCAGTAACAGAGGGATCGAAGTCGTCGGCAATATCCACTTGCCGACGGACTTCGACGAGGGTGGCGCATATCCCGCGGTTGTCCTTGCGACGCCGGGCAGCAGCGTGAAGGAACAGATCGGCGCGATCTACGCCGAGCGACTCTCCGCAAAGGGCTTCATAGCGCTTACGTTCGACCCGTCATATCAGGGCGAGAGCGGCGGCGAACCGCGTGATCTCGAAGATCCAGCCGTTCGTGTCGAAGACATTCATTGCGCTGTCGATCATCTGGCGACGCTATCCTATGTCAACGATGCGCGGATCGGACTCCTTGGGATCTGCGCAGGTGGCGGCTACGCGATCAAGGCAGCACTGACCGAACGGCGCTTCAAGGCGGTGGGCACGGTCGTCGCCAATGACATCGGCGAAGCGATGCGCCGCCTGCTTCCCGACGCCCGGCAGACGCTCCTGGATGTTGCGGCGGAGCGCACTGCGCAAGCGCGCGGTGCCGCGGCACGGAGAGATCCATGGATTCCTGATAGCCTCGTGGAAGCCGAGGCTGCAGGCATCACTGATCCCGAGCTGCTGGAGGCGGTCACGTTTTATCGAGAGTCGGAGTATCGGCATCCGAATTCGACGAACCGCCTGCTGTTCGTCAGCTATGGCGCCCTGCTGGGTTTCGACGCGTTCAGCCTGCCCGAGCTACTGACCCAGCCGCTGCAGGTGATCGTCGGCGGGCGCCGGGGTCCGACCGGACAATACGAGGCGGGGAGGCGTCTGTTCGACCTTTCTCCGTCGAGGGCGAAGCACTTCTTGGAAGTCGAGGGCGCGGGACACTACGACATGTACTACAAGCCGGAATATGTCGGCCCGGCGACCGCACGGCTGGCCGAGTTCTTTTCAGAACATCTTGCGCCGTAGGATTCGGCGGGCTGCTAGGACGAGCCGGAGTCGTAGCACTCGATCAGCATCTCTGTCAGCACACGCACCTTCTTGGCAGGATGCTGTCCAGGAGGCCTGACCACGAAAATGCCGGCGGTGGGAGGCGGATACTTCGGCATCACTTCGACGAGGGCACCGGAGGCGATGTGTTGGTCCGTAAGACCGTTCGGAAGTCTGGCGATGCCTAGCCCTTCCAGCGCGGCGGCGAGCAATGCTACTCCGTTGTCGGCCTTGAACCGTCCTTGCGGCCGGGTGTTGAGTACCTGGTCGCCATCTGTGACTTGCCAACTCTCAGTTCCCTGCATGAGCGCCTCATGCTTGAGAAGTTCGTCCGGCGTCTCGGGCGAGCCATTCCGGGTGATGTAGTCGGGGCTAGCAACGAATTTCGCGTAGAGTGGTCCAACGCGCCTGGCAACGAGATTGGAATCCGGCAGATATCCGATCCGAATCGCACAGTCGAAACCTTCCGTAATGAGATCGACGAAGCGGTCGGTGTAGCACGAGGTGACCTGAAGATGCGGGTGTCGGCGCGCCATCTGAGACAGGACGGGAGCGAGGTGGGTCGGCCCGAACGACAGTGGGGCGGCGACCCTAATGCGCCCGCGAAGCTCGCCCGCCGGCAATATCGTCTCGCGGGCCGCATCGATCTCCGCCGAAACCCTCGCCGCATAATCTCGGAACGTCGCGCCTTCCTCAGTCAGAGCGATGCCGCGGGTCGTTCGCGCGACGAGCTGAACGCCCAACTCCGCCTCAAGACGAGCGATACGCCGGCTGACCATCGACTTGGAGACGCCAAGCCGTTGAGCGGCGGGTGTCACCCCTCCTGCGTCGGCGACTTCCACGAAGGTCCTGAGATCGTCGATTTCCATCTTGCGTTCCCCTTTCTGCAACACAGCTCGCGTTTTCGAGGCCTACCGCATCAGGGCTGGCACTGACAAGGTTTTCGTGGATCGACGTCCAACGGGCGCGTTCGCATCTTCGACGAACCAACAAACAAGGATGTTTCATGACCTTTCGTAACGGCCTCGCCTCGCTTCTCCGCCCTGAAGATTCGGTTCTCGTCCTCATCGACCATCAGCCGTATCAGCTCGCGAACGTGAACAGCCACGAACCGACGATGGTGGTCAACAACACGGTAGGCCTTGCAAAGGCGGCCAAGGCCTTCGACGTTCCGACCATCCTCACAACGGTAATCGCGGAGCGCGGCGGCAAACTCTTCCCACAGATCGCCGACGTCTTCCCAGGCCAGGAAATCATCGACCGGACGCTTATCAACACCTGGCAGGATGCGAAGGTTGTCGACGTGGTGAAGTCGACCGGTCGCAAGCAACTGGTAATTGCGGGTCTGTGGACAGAGGTGTGCGTTGCTATGCCGGCTATTCAGGCCGCGGGCGAGGGCTGGGATGTCACGGTCATCACGGACGCCTCTGGCGCAGTCTCGCCCGAGGCGCATCAGGTCGCAATCCAGCGTATGATCGCAGCCGGCGTCAACATGATGACCTGGCTCGCGCTCGCAGCCGAATGGCAGCGCGACTGGTCCCGTGCCGAACAGGCTGCAAAGATCACCGACGTCATCGTCCAGCATTCTGGCGGGAGCGGAATCGCATATCTGTGGGAGCAGCAGTTGCTCAACACTGCCGCGCCCAAGGCTGGTGCTGGAGCGTGAGCACGCCTAAAAAGAGGAGCGGGTGCGTCACGCGTCACCGCCTCTCGCTTTGAATGGATGATCATCGGCCGAAGAAGAGGACGAAACACATGAGCTGGAACCCTGCGATCGAACCAGGATGCCCCGATGAGATAGGCGTGGAGGCGATCGAGACCTTAATCGTTCCTCGCGCTCGCGATCTTGGCGGTTTCGAAGTCCGACGGGCGCTGCCCGCACCGAACCGACAGATGGTCGGCCCGTTCATATTCTTCGACCATGCTGGTCCCGCCGAACTCCTGACGGGGCAGGGCGTCGACGTCCGGCCACATCCGCATATCGGTCTCGGCACCGTCACCTATCTGTACCAAGGAGACTTTCATCACCGGGACAGCACCGGTGCCGACCAGATCATCAGGCCGGGCGAGTTGAACTGGATGGTCGCGGGCAAAGGCATATCGCACTCGGAGCGCACGAGCGCGGCGGCAAGGAGCGGACCGAACAGCCTGTTCGGAATACAGACGTGGCTCGCCCTGCCTGACGGCCAGGAGGACGTGGCGCCGTCCTTCGAGCACCACGGCCGGAGCGCGCTTCCGATGATCGAAGACAAAGGCGTCTCGGCGCGGCTGATCCTCGGAAACGCCTATGGCGAGCGCGCTCCCGCTAAGATGTTTTCAGAGACCTTCTACGCCGACGTCAAGCTGGATCCGCTCGCCCGTCTTCCGATGCCAGATGAACACGAAGACCGCGCCATCTACGTCGTTGAAGGTTCGATCTCGGTCGCTGGACAGGAATTCGGCACAATGCAGATGATGGTGTTCCGTCCCGGAGACAGGATAACCGTCGCGGCCGGCGAACGCGGCGCCCGGATTATGATACTCGGTGGCGCAACGTTCTCCGGGCCAAGATACATCTGGTGGAACTTCGTCGCCTCGTCGATGGAACGTATCGAGGAAGCCAAGGCCGAATGGCGAGCCGGAAAGTGGGGCGAGGGCCGTTTCGACCTTCCTGCTGACGACCGGGGTGAGTTCATACCCTTGCCCGATTGATGCTTCATGTAAGCCTGGACGCGAGGGCTGACCCGATGTCATTCAACGAAGAGAGCTAATTCGTGGGAGAGGCTCATGTCGATGACAATAGACGAGGTACATCAGGCAGACGAGAGTTTGTTCCGAGCGGTTGATGAAGCGATCGATCAAGCCGTTCGAGCCGCCGGCGCCGCGCTCCAGTCCCTCGGCGTTTCCGCTGCGCCACACGACTACTTCAGCGATGGAGCGCTTCGCGACCTCTTCATGCGCCTTTGCGGCGCCGATGCCCAAACATTCGAGAATGGCGATCCCGACGTCGCCTGGAAGATTCTCTATGCCGGGCGCAACGTCGCTCGGAGGTGGGAAAGGCAGCAAGGCAGGCCAGTGTCGATGCGACAGAAGAATAAACGCGCAGACGATATCGCGAAGAATCAAAGCGAACGTCAACAGTTGGTTAGATCGGCGGAATGCTTTGCCTTGAGAACCGTCCTTCGTACCTTGATGGAGAAAGCGCGTGCCACCGATCCGCAGATCGACGCTCGGCTACAAGCGACGGTGGATGCCCGTGCGGCCGAACTCGCCGACGGCTCCGAAGCAGAGCGAGCTTTCATCGAAACCGCGCGAAACTACCTAGCGCTCTTCACCAAATCAACCGGCTGACGACCGTCCTTACCGCCGAAGGAAAGAGGCATGACGAGACAATCCTGCTGGCAGTTCCGCCGATAGGGAAATCGCCGACGTCATTGAGCGTGCCGACAAATGGTTGGCCACAGCGATCTTCGCCGCTCTGCAGGATGCGAGATATCAGGCCGCAGAAGACATGGCGGCTATCGGACAAGAGGACGCGACGCCGGCCCCTGAATACTTCGCTGCGCTCGTCCATCAGCGCATGTATTGCGTTGTGTGCGGCGCTGATCCCGCACGTTGGCCGGAGGGGATCCTGAAATGGCTTACCACGTCATTCGCAACAGTCAGAACATTGCCAAACACTATTGGTCGGCGGAGATCGACGTTGATCCTCCGGAATTATAGGTCACGTAGTGACGGGTGAAAACGTCGTGCCGGTTCAGGCTGGCGTGGGTTACCTTCACGCGCACCCATCCCTCTTTCACGAGAGGCTGCGGACATTCTCCGACAACCACTGAGGCGAGTGGGTCGTTGAAATTGGCGTCTTTTCCATAGACGGCAAACATCGTTCTTCCCTTCAGCAAGAATTGAAAAGCACGGCGCAGCGCTGGCACGCCAAGCGCCATCGCCCACATGCGCGCAGGAGAAGGGCAGCTCGAGCGCATTTTGGCGCGAGGTTGTTGTCCCCCTCCGATGGAGATTGGCCTCGCACGATGGCGGTTGATGCATGACGATCGTCCTAGCGCCTACATTCAGGCTCTAAGTGACGTCGAAAGCAGCTAATAGAATGATCGTTGACGATGCCGACCGCCTGCATCCATGCGTAGGTGATCGTCGGGCCGACAAACTTGAAACCGCGCCGCTTCAATTCCTTAGAGATCGTCTCGGAGAGGGGCGTGGTCGCGACCCAGCTTTTCCGGTCACCAAGAACAGGAATGCCTTTGGTGAAAGACCAGCAGAATTCCGAGAAGTCCTCGCCGCGACCCCGCATCTCGCAGTAGATCTGTGCGCCCTTGATTGTGGCTTCGATTTTGGCCCGTGCGCGTACGATGCCAGGGTCCGCCATCAAGCGCTGAATATCTCGTTCGTCAAAAGCAGAGACCTTGGCTGGATCAAAATCTGCGAAGGCGGCCCGAAAAGCATCTCGCTTACGAAGGATGATGATCCAGGCAAGTCCGGCCTGGAACCCCTCTAGCATGAGCATTTCCCACAACATCCGCGGATCTCGCTGTGGTACGCCCCATTCGGCATCATGATATCCCCGCATCATCGGGTCATCTTGAGCCCAGCTGCAGCGCTCGCAGGATGAAGTGTCAAGCATTGTTAAAGCTTCCTATTGATCGCCGCCGATCGTTGCCAACTGCTCCAAGCAGCAATCCGTGACGGCTTTCCCATGGTCGAGGAACAGCGAGTTCCCGGCATCCGCTCTTGCGCGAATGCCGGGTCTCACCCTTAGACAGTTCGGATAGTCCCGCCATCGATGACAAACTCGGCGCCGTGGATCGCAGCAGCCCGGTCGGACGCGAGGTAGGCGATAAGGTCGGCCACCTCTTCTGGCTCAGCTCCGCGCCCGATCGAAATCCCGCCCAAGACATCGAGCACGGACTGCCGCGCGTCCTCTATCGTGCCGCCATTGGCCTTCCGCAGCATTTCGAGAAAGTCTCCCGTGGCATCAGTCATGATCCAGCCTGGAGATACGGAGTTGACCCGCACACCCTTGGGACCGAGTTCTTTCGAAATCGACTTGCTGTAGGTCCGCAATGCGGCCTTCGCAGATGCATAGCCGGTCGTGGACTCGGGCAGCGGTAGAACAGACTGAATTGAGGTAACATGGACCACGATACCTTTGCCCCGCTCCAGCATCTGCGGGATCATCAGGCGATCGAGACGGACAGTCGCCAGCAGGTTCAGGTTCAGCTCGGCGAGCCAGTGGTCGTCTGTCAGCGCGGCGAAGCCACCCGCCGGCGAAGCCGATCCGCCAATCACATGGGCAAGGATGTCGATGCCGCCCAGCCGCTCAAGTGCTACCTTTGCTAGCGCTTCGCTTCCCTCCGCAGAGGTCAGGTCCGCCTGGACATATTCAACACCCTCGATAGGATCCTTGATCGTGCGGGCAGCCGTGACGACACGAGCTCCGCCGGCGAGGAACCGCTGAACCGTTGCGCGCCCCAGACCTTTGGTGCCGCCGCTGATGAGTACGCGCTTGCCGGCGAACTCGTTGGGATCTGCCTGAATGCTCATACGGTGGTCTCCAGAACTTTGATGGCGTCATTTGCCAGCGTGAAACGATAGGTGAAGCGCAGAGGGCTGCCGGGGAACTCACCATGAGCGGGGCCTTCAAGCACCACCATGCCGTCTTCTTCCCGAGACGTATCGGGCTCGAAGATCGCCTTTACCGCGATCGCTTCGTCCCTGAGTAGCTTGCGGATTTCAGCTGGCCCCTCGTACCGCTTGCCGTTGTCGATAAAGACGGCATCATTCGTGAAGTGCCTCATCATGCCCTCAAGATCGAGGTGGGCATTCGCCTCGATATAGGCGGCGATCGGCTTGGGTAGGTTCAGTGACATGTTCATCTCCTGAGTGGTGATGACGCCAATTTAGCGTTGGACTTTTCGCCTGATAAGCAAGATAAATCGCCATGGGGCATCACGAAAACCGGGACAATGACGCGCCACTCATTGATCGAACTTGAGGCAGTTCTCGCTATCGTCCGATGCGGCTCTTTTCGCGCGGCGGCAACCGATCTTGGCATGTCGACCACGGCCATCAGCAATGCGGTGGGCAAGCTAGAGCGTCAGCTTGACGTGCGATTATTCAATCGTACGACGCGGAGCGTCTCACTCACCTATGCAGGGCGGATATTCGTTGCACAAGTTAAACCATCGCTTGAGGGTATCCAGAAAGCCATGAATACGGCGCGCTCCCAGCAGGAGACGCCTTCTGGCGTACTGCGGATCAATGCATTCGCCACGGCGGCGCGTGAAATTATGGCGCCGCTGGTTTTGAGCTATTTGCAGCGCTATCCGCAGGTTCATATCGATATCGTCACGGAAGGGCGGCTTGTCGATGTCGTGGCGGCGGGTTTTGATCTGGGAGTGCGCAGCGCGGATTTTGTGCCAAGCGACGCGATCGCCATTCCGCTTGGCAAGATGAGGCGCATGGCGATTGCCGCGTCACCCGCCTTTTTCGAAGACAGGGCTGTCCCGCGAGTGCCGCAGGAACTGCTCTCCTATCCTTGCGTTCGCGGACGGCTTCCAGACGGCACATTGCTCCGGTGGCGGTTCGAAAAGGATGGCGAAGAACTGCAGCTCGACGTCGAGGGGCCAATCACTCTTGACGAAGCATCCCTGGCGCGGATCGCGGTGACGAACGGCGTGGGGATCGGCTATTTCATGGAAGCCGATGTGCGCGATGACTTCGCTGCAGGACGGCTTGTGCGCATTCTCGACGACTGGACTCCACCGCTTGCGCCGTTGTGCCTCTATTACTACAATCGGCGCAATTCCTCAGCGGCCTTTCAGGCCTTTATCGCGGTTGCGCGCGACTTCGCAGCCGGACGGCTTTCACCACCCTAAGGGGCTGCTTGGCGTCAGCGACGCCGCGCTTACGGCGTGTTGAACAGTGCCGATCAGATCGTGAAAGCGGACCCCGACCAGTCGGGGCGAGGCTGATTAGTTAGCAGTACATTGGGCTCAAAAACACGGCCTACGTCAGTCGTTCAGTTCCGTTTTAGAGATCTCAACTGCGAAGGGGTCATTGTTCGGATCGCCACTCCAGATATAGTCAGCACCTTTGGCGCGACGCTCGGCGGCCTCACGCCCGTAGACCTTCTCGACGACCGCGAGAGACATATCGGTGCCTGCGGATACGCCCGATGATGTGATGTAGTCTCCGTCTTCGACCGATCCTGCGCGGCCTACCCATTCTACTTTGCCACTTTGACTTGTGGCCCATGGCCGGATGAAGGTTTCTGGACGGCAGTCTTGCTAAAGTAGACCGCTGGGGTCAGGCGGGCGCATCCCATCCGCCAATTTGCAGATAAATAGCGTCGCGCAGATGTCGCACGTCGCGGTTCAGAGCGGCGAGTTGGGCGGGTGTTTGGGTCGAGGCTGCAAGCAAAGCGTCGCTCAGGCAGCCTGCCTTGTGTTGCAAGGCGTAACCCTGATCAGTCAGCGTGACCAGGACCTGCCTTTCGTTGCTGAGATTTCGTGCCCGTCGCACCAGTCCGGCAATTTCGAGACGCTTCAAAAGTGGCGTCAAGGTACTGGAATCCAAAGCAAGCTGATCAGCGATCGATATGACCGTCTGCTCGTCTTGGGCCCACAGGACGTTCAGAACGAGATATTGGGGGTATGTCAACCCAAGCTCGTCGAGGAGCGGTTTGTAGGCGCGCTGGATCGCGATACCCGCTGTGTAAATCGCATAGCACAGCTGGTCGCGCAGGGGCGGGGGATCATTGTGGCGTTGAGACATTTCGAACTCCTATGACACCCTTATAACCTAACTTATCGCAAAAACCAATATCGCGATAAGAAAGATGTTGACGGGCATCATCAGATATGACAGCTTATACTTATCGCGATAATGATTATCGCTACAAGATAAGGAGAAAGCCATGACAAGCAAGACAATCACCACTGTTGCCGCAATCGCAGCTGCAGCCTCCATTTCGGTCTCGTTGCCGGCAGCCGCTGATACATTACCGCAAGACCAGAAGGTCAAGAACGTCGTCCTGGTCCACGGCGCATTTGCCGATGGTTCAGGCTGGAAGGGTGTTTACGACAACCTCACAAAGCGCGGATATCGCGTCACGATCGTGCAGAACCCTCTGACATCACTGGCAGACGATGTTGCCGCTACCAAGCGTGCGCTCGAGCGCCAGAATGGTCCGGTTATTCTCGTCGGTCATTCCTGGGGTGGCACGGTCATCACGGAAGCCGGGAGCGATGAGAAGGTTTCCGGCCTTGTTTATGTTTCCGCGCTCTCACCCGACGCCGGGGAGACAACGGCGCAGCAGTATGAAGGGTTTGCACCCGCATCTGAATTTGTTCTTGAGACCACCAAGGACGGTTTCGGCTATGTCAGTCCGGCAAAGTTCAAGGCCGGTTTCGCGCATGACGTCAGCGATGATGAGGCGGCGTTCATGAGCGCTTCGCAGGTGCCGATCAACATGTCGGCGTTCGCCACGAAGCTCGAACATGCGGCCTGGCGCACAAAGCCCAGCTGGGCTGTTATCGCAACCGAAGACAAGGCCTTCGATCAGGCCATGCTGATCCATATGGCTGAGCGCATCAACGCTAAGATCACCAAGGTTTCGGCAAGCCATGCGCTGTTCATGACTCAGCCGGTCGTCATCGCAGATACCATCGATCAGGCCGCGAAGGCTGTCTCTGCCAAAACGAAGTGACCAAACAAAGCCTCGGCAGGAAACAACCAGTTGCAAGCGTGTTTTATAGGGTAGATGCAGCCCCGCCAGACTCGAAATGCGATCTCGAACGGGCATCTGGCCGTAACCAGCGTGAAACGCGCCCTGGCGGCCATCTGTGGCGGAAATGCCTGAAAATAAGGAGATCGGAGGAGGGGAGGGGCAAGAACGGTCGGCTAGCAGAACAATGATGAGGGAAGTCGCATCATGGCCGAATGCCAGGACCGCCGAGCGGCCCGCGGAGCAGCTACCGTTCCACCGATCCAAGCCGAAATCTGCCAAGAAGACCGGAAAACCAGGCGTTTCCGGTCATCCAGGGCGACCGACAGCATGATTTGCGGGTCATATCAATCTACCATCGATAACAGATAGTTATCGATGGTTGAATTAATCAAACAATGCGCTGCGAGGTAACGAACCTTAAATGCAACTTAGGTTCCATTATAGAGAATATTACCCATGTTTGCAGTTGGTTAGCTTCCTTGGCCGAGCACTGAGATTCCTCGCTCAAGGGCCCTCAAGAAGTCTTACCTAGAGTGGCACCGACTTACCTATGTTCGTCTCCTCCGCCCAATCTTTAAGCGGCGCCTTGACAAGGCGAGTTTTTCGGCTTCCCTTACCCAGAGTTGCTTGAAGGAGGGAAAAGCGATGCAAATGGGGACTATCTTAGAAGACAAGGAAACCGGCCTGCGGTTGATGATAGTGCGCCCGACTGAAGACCCGCTAGCGCCGGATGATCTGACATTCCAGGGTCGGCCGCTAGCAGTGTCGGATGTTCAGCCGTCTGGCGTCCCGCTCGACGGCATCCGCCTAAGCATGGATCCCGGCTCACGTAGCAAACCCGGTATGGGCAACATGGTCTAGCCGAGTTGGGGCTATGGTTGGCATAAATCTGGATTCGCGCCTTCAACTGGTTTCCGGTGCAATCTCTGTCACCGGGGCTTGCACGATCGCTTGCCGTCATTGTTACTCGGAATCAAGCCCAAAGGTAAGTGCCACGCACTCGCTGGAGACGCTCAACGATATAGTAAGCACGCTCAAGCGATACGGTGTCAGGCAAATCTTTGTCGGCGGCGGTGAGCCTTTTCTTCATCCCGACCTCGATCGACTTGTCACGCATATGTTTGCGGAAGGCGTTCTTCCAAGCGTGTCGTCGAACGGACATGGCGTCACCAGGGAACGGATCGCTGCTCTCTACGAAGCTGGCATGCGCTACAACATGGCCATCAGCCTTGATGGCCCCGACGACGGAATCAACGGACGGATCCGCGGGCCAAGAAGCTTTTATGGAACTCTCCTTGGCATGTATGAACTTGCCTCCTTCGGAAAAATCCTTTGGGGCGTGAACTACGTATGCTGTCAGCAGAATCTCGGTCATGCGTTGTCGACGGCGAAGCTCGCTGCGACGCTTGGCGCAAGTTACTTCAATTGCATCAAGTTCACCCCAAGCGGCAGGGGAAGCTTGCATGCCGCAGCAATGGCAGTGAGTGATGAGGAATACGCCAACGAGATCCTTCGAGTGAGTGAGGTCTATTCTCCACTAGGCGAGTACTACGACGAGATCTTCGTCTTTGACGTCCGCCGGCAATCAACCGTCGTCAACGAGCTGCGGATGGTCGATTGTGCAGCTTCGTATTTTTCTGACTTTTCGTTTCAGAACCCGCTCGGCATCAGCATAAATCACAATGGAGACGTTGCTCTGGCGCCTCCAAACATACCGCTTGGAAATTTGTCGCGGCTTTCATTGCCAGAGATGCTTGAATCGATCAATTCGCCAGCAGTTCTCGAAAAGTATCAAAGCTGGCTCCGCAAGGATTGGGCCGGGATACATCCCCCTAAATCTTTTTCTAATCGGCCGGCTGTCTCAAATATGATTAGTTCGCATCAACATTTCTTGGACCAAGGGTAGATTGGCGATTAACGAAACGCCTTGGACCCCACTGTCATCGTTTTCTTGAAACCGAACTACAGCAATAGAGAAAGCGAGGGTTAGTGCCGCCAGGGCTGGAGGAAAATGGCGCGTCCCGACCAGCGAGAGAGAATGAAGCAAAATAACCGATCTTTACCAACGGGAACTTCCCCATGGAAGGCAGGACCTTTCCCTGTTATACGTCAAACTGCTTCGCGGTTGGGGATTCTTCAACGGATTCAGTAGCAGGTGCCCTTTGGTAGGCCCGACTATGCCCTCCGTTCCGACCGCAGAATTGACCAGTCGAATGGAGTGCCAGTGCCGAAATTCATAGATTTGTTTGCGGGTTGCGGAGGCCTTTCGCTAGGGCTAGCACAATCCGGCATGCGGGGCTTGTTCGCTATCGAACGCGACCCGATGGCATTTCGTACCTTTGCGGCGAACATGGTCGAAGATACATCGCATCTGGCGAACCGTTTCGAATGGCCGGCTTGGCTAGAGCAACGCGCTTGGGCAATAGACGAGCTTCTGGAGGAGCATCGGCAAGACCTGGCGCGGCTGCGCGGTGGGGTGGACGTCCTAGCTGGAGGGCCGCCCTGCCAGGGATTCAGCTTTGCTGGCCGCAGGGTTGAAGACGACCCGAGGAACATGCTCTTCCAGAAGTATGTAGAGGCGGTCGAGGCAATCCGGCCGGCGGCCTTGATCCTGGAGAACGTCCCTGGAATGAAGGTGGTCCACCGGCCGACGAATGTGGTTGACCTGGTGTCCGGCCAACCGAGAAAGCAATCCTTTTACGAGAAGCTTGCCGAAAGCCTTGATGGGATCGGTTATGATGTACAGGCGATGCTAGTGGACGCATCAAGGTTTGGAGTTCCGCAAAAGCGCTCCCGGCTCATTGCGATTGGGGTGCGCAAGGATATGTCCCGCTGGCTCGACGGAGGGGTGGGGCGCGTCTTCAAGCTCCTGGAGGACGTTCGAAGCCAGCAACTCGCTGCGCTCAGCTTGGACGGTGTGGTGTCTGCCGCGGAGGCGCTTTCAGACCTAGAAACTTCCAAAGTAGCGCTGCGTACCTGTGATGATCCAGAATCGCCGCCCGGATTCCTGGAGGGGAGGCGGAGCCGGGCGACTACACCTTACCAGCGCTTGATGCGGCAAGGGGGACATGGACACCCCAACAGCATGCGGTTGGCACGCCATCGGGATGATGTACGCGAGCGTTTTGCAAGGATACTGGCGGAATGCCGGCGAGGTGTGCGGATGGACGACGAATCCAGACGTAGCTATGGACTCAAGAAACATCGCATCTACCCGCTCCTGGATAGCAATCCCGCTCCAACAGTAACCACACTTCCGGACGACGTCCTGCACTATTCCGAGCCGCGGATCCTGACGGTGAGGGAAACCGCGCGCCTCCAATCGTTTCCAGATTGGTTTGAATTTAAAGGCAAGTACACGACCGGGGGAGACCGTCGCACCCGCGAATGCCCCCGCTATACGCAAGTCGGGAATGCAGTACCGCCACTTCTTGCAAGGGCTATCGGGACAGCACTCACCAAGGCCCTGGCTCAAATCCAGTCCGCCATCGATAGTGAAAGTGCGAGCCCTGTGCAGGCTGTGGCGGTTTCGGGGTGACACGGATGCCGGGCGAGAATGAGGCAGTGCAGTTTCCAGCGGGCCTGCTGGTATGGGCGGGCCATCGGTCGGGCGGTGTTCGAAGGCTGTTTGACCAAACGAGCGGCTGGTCTGGCGAAGGCGTTCTGGAAACAAACCTATTGTCGCGTCTCGCCAAATGGGCCTCGATGGTGAGGGATGGCGACCAGCAGGCAGCCCGCGTGATCCTTCTGGTTGGCGGGCCGGGAAACGGCAAGACGGAGGCGATCGAGACGACCGTCCGCTCGCTTGACAAAGCGCTTGGCTGCGCCGGGCGACTTGTCGACGACTTGAGTGAAAGATTTTGTCCGACGGGGGAAAAGGTCCCGCGAAGGGTGGAAGTTGAGGCAGGGGAACTCGCCAGTCCACGGCGAGCTCTGCGGCTGTCCATCGTGCAGGATGCAACGGTAGTCTTTGGTTTTCCCGGTCGCTCTCCAGCCAGCCTCCTCAGGGAGGAGCTTACAAGGGCGACCGAGGCCGGTGCGACGGACCTATATCTATGCTGCGTCAATCGCGGGGTTCTTGATGACGCCTTAATTGAGGCGATTGATCGTGAGGACCATCGATCCCGAGTGCTCCTCGAGCGGATTTGCCAGGCAGTAAGCGTGTCGCCTGGGGCTCCCTCTTGCTGGCCATTGTCTGGATATCCTGAAGTTGTCGTGTGGCCGATGGACATGGATTCCCTCTTCACCGCGACAGACGATGGCCAACCGGCTCCATACGGGCAGATCTTTGCGAGGGCACTGGATGCATCCAGATGGCCGGAAGCAGGTACTTGCGAGGCGGGACCACGTTGTCCTTTTTGCGGAAGCAGGGTCGCCTTGGCACGAAACCGGCAGGGGAAGGCGCTGCACCAGATGCTGCGTTACTTCGAGGTCGGAAGCGGCAAGCGCTGGAGTTTCAGGGACGTTTTCTCCCTTATGTCATATTTGCTGGCAGGACATCGGGAAGAAGCGTCCCGGGATGACGGTTCGCCCTGTACCTGGGCTGCATCGCAGATCAAGCTCGACGATGCCCAGCGTGGGGCGCGGCCTAATGCGCGGTCGGCGACCTCGATTTATCGGCTAGTCGCGGCGCAATACCAGCACGCATTGTTCCACGGCTGGGACAAGGGGGCGGGCAATGCGTTGCTTCGCGACCTTGGTGAGCTTGGACTGAGGGAGAACCATACCGCAATGGGGCTGGCGTGGTTCCTTTCATCGCGGCGATCACAATACCTGCCCACCATGATTTCCGGCCTGCTGGATGGTATCGACCAGCTTCTTGACCCAGCCTTGGCGAGCCCGGATACCGAGGTTGCCGTCACCAGTGGGACGACGTTCAAGCTCCGTGAGCTCGACACGCGGTTCAGCAGGTCTGTCGCCGAGGGGCTCGACTTCGTGCGCAAGTCGCGTGTCCTGACACTAGTCGAGACGCACCTGCTTGATCGACTTTCGGAGGTCGACTTGCTGTTGTCGCAACAGCAGGTGCGAAGGAAAAAACCCGCCGTTGCCACCAGGGTTCAACGGGTTATCCGCGATTTTTCATGCCGGATCGTGCGCAGGAGCATTGGTGCGAGAACCGGAGCCGTGCGCGATGCTGACATATTGGCCGAATTTCAGCACATCGTCGAGGACAAGGGTGACGACGCTCTGTTCGACGTTGCGCGGCAAGTCGAGCAATTATTGAACAAGGGGCAGAATTTCGAGGTCTCGCTCACCACGACCTTTGGGCAGCCGCTGCCCCCGCCAAGCCGCCGCGCAACTCTCGTGGTCCAAAGGAGGCATGTCCAACCGCCAGAGGTCAACGGCGAAGGTCGGCCCCGTTCACCGTTGCAATTCCTCGAGGTTGGTGAGGGGCATTCGGCCCAGAAGATTGCTTTGACATACGAGTTGTTCAAGGCCGTCAGGGAAATCGAGCGAGGCATGTCGAGGGCTTCCCTCCCGCGCGCGGTCCTCGCGCTTCTCGACACAACCGGAGCGAAACTTGGCGGCCCGATAGTGCGTGATGCCAGCGTGTTGCCCAGGGCCGAGATGAAGCTTGGCCCGGAAGGATTGTCGGTCCAGCTCCGGCGCAATGGCTTCGGGATAATACGAGAGGGCGGGCGATGAGCCTTGTAGACTTCTTGGATGACCCTTGGGGAAAATCGCACGAGCTATACAGCAGCGCAACGCTCGCCATTTCCCCCGCGCCCGAATATGCCAGCTCGGAGGTGATCCTGTCCTCGGTGTACAGGGTCATAGGGATAGAAGGAGCACAAGAGCGCACCGTTCCGCTGCGAGGCAGGGAGCTCGACCGGCTATTGAAGCGTGCGAGGGAGAGGTCCCGTAAGCCCGAAGGCGCTACGCTCGAGGCAGACGCATTCGAGAACCTGCTGGGATCCGTGCTCGAGAGCCCCAAGCTTCCAAACCAATCGACCAAGCGCTTCCTCCAGGTGACGCCCCTTGTTCCGCAAGTAGCGATTTTCTCGGGATCGGCACGCCTAGCGGGAAATCCCTGGACGCCAGGGCAGCTTATTCGCCGAATGATCTGGCTTGGTTCGCCAAGCGCAGCCTCCGCGAGATCGACCTGGCAGGCGCTCTTCGATGCTCTTTCGGTAACCGAAGACGACGATGTCTTTGCGCGGTTCCTGCAAGCGGAACTTAAGTGCTGGTTTCCTGAGCCATCGTGGCACCTGCTTGATCTTCCAGACACGAAGTCGCTGTCGCTCGAGGACGCGAAGGTTGCAATATTTCCCGCTCGGCAAATGGTCCTCGACCTGAAGGCCGTGATTGCTGCCAAGCCGATGATGACTCGCCGGCAATGGACCAGCCTGCTGGAGTCCATCCTGCGCCTTGCCTCTGTTGCACATGTCGTGTGGCTTTGCGAAGTTCACGGCCGCATATGGCAAGCGCTGGCAAGCGCGCTTGACGGCGCAGGACCGACGGACGAGGGTAGCGCGCGCGTGGCCATGTATCCCGATCGGTTCGCCTGCCTTCCATATGGTAACAAGGCCCTGCCATCCATCCGCGACACGGTCTCGCAGTATCTCGCTGCCCGGCTTAGCATCAACGCTGTTCTCTGGGGCCTCGATAGCCTTGGAATAAAGCCCTCGGACGGTCTATCCTCGGCCGCTGGACTTGCCAGCCTCTGCGAGGAGGTGAGGGTTAACCGCGGAGGGTTGGCTGGCTTGTCTATCCGGGAAGCCACTTCAAGCCTATTGGACAAGGAGACCCGCGTACTTTTGTGCAGGCGCGGGATCGGTTCCAACATCAACGAGTTTGCCAGGCATGCGCTAGGAAAACGGCAGACCGCGAACCAAAGCTTGCGCACCTATGACCAAGGCTTCTTCCTCAAGAAGTCCGGGACTAGTACGAATAGTCCATGGATAGTTTCTCTAGGTCCGGTGGCTGTGTTGACGCTGGTGCATTGTGCATTATCCGGCGTGGCTGGACCGAGGTCGGTCCACCGGCTCGCGCAGCATCTCGGGCAATATGGTGTTACTGTCGACCACGGTGACATTCCCCACAATGACCTTGGTAGCCAGCTGAGGATGCTTGGCCTAGTGCTCGATAGCCCTGATGCCGAGAGTGGCATGTTGCTCCTGCCGCCGTTCGGCACCCAAAATCCTGGAGGAACACCCCGATGACCTCCATCGCCCACGCCCTCGCAGACTACGTCGAGTCCCAGGTGGACGCCGCAGCACGCTCGACTGGCGGTAATGCAGAGATCAGGCTTGTCTTCCATGGGCCGCCGCTCGAGATCCTATCAAACGTCTTCGAACTGTTGGTAGCTGGACAAGTTGCACCAGGGTCGGGAAAACCACCCTACCTGCTACAGGTGCCACGTGGCGAGCTTCCGGCTGAAAATCCTGGCGTCGGCGAGTCCGGCTGGTGTGATGAGACCCACCTCCTGGATCTTCGTAACCTGCCCGGTCAACCGAGCTTCGTGGCTCTCGTGCCCCCGGGACAGCACAGCATTCTTTCCGTATCGTCGACGACGATCAAGTTCGGCGTCGACGAGGCAACCAACGGTGCGAACGCGCCGTTTGAGGATTGGTGGGACGACGCCTTTGTCCAGCGGCTTGTCACCGAAGGGCTGTCGATGGCTGGCGTTCAGGAAGGCCAGTGGGAGGAAGGGCGGCTCCTAGTGGAGGCCGCCGCGCGCGCGGCGGACGAGCTTGAACATGCTGGAGAGGTTCGGCGCGGCGTCTGGCGGGTGCTGTCGCGCCTGTTCGAGATACCAGCCGCATTGGCCTCCCAACCGGGAGTTGGGCTAAGCCTCGCTTGCGGTCTGCCTCCAAAGAGAAATGGCTTGATCTCGGCACGCGAGCAATTGGCGACACTCGACAAGATCGCAGAGGCCATGGTGGAGGGTTTTCGCAGTGGAATCGACCGGCTTTCCGAAGGAGCTGGAGAGGAGGACCGGCAGGCACTCGAGGAATTTCTCCTGCATGTGAGGTCCAGGTGCCAGATTCAAACGACGTTCGCTCGCGCGACCGCTGCTTACTACTCGCCCGGAGACGGGCTATCGGTTTCGCAGCCACCGGGCTGGTGGGGCCATCTCGACGTGGAGAGATGGTCCGAACTTCTTGCGGAAGAGCCGGGTGTATCCGGCGACATCCTCATGACCTGCACCAATTCGCTCGCCGACCTCGGGAAGGCGACGCCCGCGGTCGTGCTTGACAGGGTCGAGCTCGCATTCGCCACGAAGGGCGGCGAGCAAAGTGGCGTACGTGTGCTGGTTGAGAGGACGCCAGCCGGAGGAGCCAAGGCAGTCGGCGAGGTTATCGCGGATGCCGGGGAGGTTCTGGCAGACAACTCGCCCCCGTCCCACAAGAACCCAATCAGCTACAAGGCTTCCGCACCTGGCTACAAGCCCGGCTCGATGAAGGTCGTATCGCTTGCAACCTGGCAGCCCGGAATTCTTGTCGCATGCAGGGCCTCCAAGAAGCTTGCAAGTCCACGCAGGACCACGAAGGCGGCAAGCAAGGGTCCCGTCGGTTGGGAGACGACCCTTACCTTGCCCGGCCCTGGACGTTATGAATTGCTAGTCTTCAATTCGCCCGACGTCGAGGTCGAGCGGATAGCGACGGGCTTGTCCGATCAGCTTGATGGCCGGTCTGATCCAATCCAGTTGCCCATACGGCCCTTCCGGGAGATGTTGCAGCTAGAGGTCGAGGCAGAGGGCAACTACCAGGTCGAGTTCAAGTTCAGGCGAACCTTGCGCGACGGCAGTGTCTCAGAGGAAAGCTGCCGCGCGTTCATTGTTTGCGAGGACGCGCCGGGCCTTGGGTGCCGGAGCGAGTTTGAACGCTTGATACGCGTGAACCGCCGGCAACTCGAGGCTTTTGACGCGCGTGCTGAAATCGACCTCAATCGACCGGCACGGGCGACGATGCTGCAGGACTGGATGCTGTCGGACGCCATGGTAGAAAAATCCTACCAACCGCTCATCCTTGCCAATGACTATGGCGCCCACTGGGCGCCGCCGCGGTGGGGAGATGGGCACGGGCCAATCCTTTCCGCGGGAACCTTCATATCCGATCCCCGGCCGTCGCCGGAGGAATTCGAGCCGCCTGCTGCATTCCTCTCGACCCGCAAGGAAATCGCGCGCCGGGTGAGGGGAGATGGTGACCAATCCGGGGTCTTCGAGACCGCCAGGCTCGGGGAGTGGATTTCGCGGGACGCCGATTTCAGGGCGACCGTCGAGCAATATGTCGAATCCTACAATGCCTGGCTCGCCGCTGCACCGGACGTGGCTTGCTGGTGCGATGTTATTGCCGTGTGCTCGCTGGACAGTAGTGGACGCAGCCTGTCACGCGTCCCGGATGCGGTAATGCTGTCGCCTTTCCACCCACTGCGGCTCGGCTGGCATGCCGTCGCGCAAGAGGTACTTCTTGAGGCTGACGAGCTAGGCAAGCCCTGTCCGGCAGCGAGCGTGCTCGATCCGGACTGCGTACCCGACATTATGTCGATGCATGTTAGGGCACCTTCAGGAATTGAGCGGGTGGATTTCCTGGCCGCTGAGAACGGTACCGACTATTGGTCCGTCCTTTGGAATGGATCTCGGTTGGCGGACCTGCCCCGTCGCTCGCAGGAGGCGCCGTTTGGCGAGGACTTTGGTATTACCGTCGGCGGCATTTCCGCAGGTTTCAGCGCGGCGCAAGTCGGCCGGGCCCTCGACGATGTCTCGGAACTGCTTGCTGCCAAGCCCGTGATTTCGGTTGCGGTGTCGAGCGTCGGGGGAACGACGAACGCGTGTAATGACGGTCTCCTCGAATGGTGCAAGGCTCGCTATGAGGAAGAGGCCAGGCGTCCCCGCTCCCGGGCTACCGGCCCACGCTTCGTAGAAGTCTATGACGAACGGCCAGAGGCCGCCCGTCCGGACGACGCAAGAATTGCGAATCTCTCCGAGGATACGCGCAACGCCGTCAGGTGGTTTTCAGGGCAGCCCGAGGATAGCAATCCCGACCTCGGCATTATCGCGCAGCTCGACATGTCAGAACCGGGCGTCGCAGCGGCGGAGCACCGGAGCCCACTTGGGATTGGCGCCCTCATCAGGCATCGGGTGCGGCGTCAAATGCGCATATATCTTTCGGAATCTAGGCAGTCGACCGCGCCTGTGCCAAGTACAAACATACTCGCGGACAAGGTCTCGTCCTTGGCATCTGCAATGGAGAACTCCCCGGAGAACCGCCTTGCCCTACAGTTCGCGCCAAACGTCCACGAGGTCAGGCACATGCTGTTCGGACGCAAGACCGACTTCGTCGCCGTCTCCTCATCGGCTATTGATCCAGCTTGCTTCCTTGGGGAATGGCTTGAGGGAGCATATCTCTGGGACTATGAACTACCATCTTATTCCCATCGGTCCGGGGATACCAACGGCTACTACTTGTTGTCGCAAGTATCGGATGCCGACCGGGAGTCGCTCGAAAAGGCATTGGCTCGATTACCAGGCTGCGAACGGATCGAAGGCAGCAAGATAAACGAGGTGTTGCTCGAAGTCGCTCGCCGGGGAATTCCTACGATCAAGGGACTTGCGGGCGACGACGCGGGAGCCACTGGAGACCTTGGAGTCCTCGTCGGAGCAAGGTTGCTTCAGGATCGATTCCGGCGGGGCGCCTCCCCGGCAGGTGGCATCCTGCCAATACTTGGTGGAACCGCCAGCAGTCCAACGGTCTCGCTCGTGATTCCCGTCGATCCGTTTCGCAACTACCTCGCCGACCTCAGCCGTGCCCTCGGCAAAGAGTTGAAGGATGCCGGCCTGCTTCGCCCGGACCTAGTCGTCGTTGGTATCGATTTCGTCGGTTCCTCCCCGAGGATCAGGATTACCCCTGTCGAAGTAAAGTGCAGGCCCACCGCATCCTTCGGACAGGGCGATGCGTCCGACGCCCTCGCACAGGCAAAGGCTTTTTCCTCCCTGCTGTCGGCACTTGCGCCTCACGAAGGCCAGCCCACCCTGTGGGCCCTTGCGTTCCAGCACCTGCTGCTGTCGATAATTGGGTTCGGCCTGCGAGTTTATAGCCAACAGGAGGAGGTCGCCGGCCATCCATCGCGTTGGCCAGACCTGCATGAACGAATTGCGAAGGCAATTCTTGATGGTGGGGGTACAGTCGAAATCGATCGACGCGGTCGACTGATCGTTGTCGACGATTCCCATACCAGCGCGCCCAGGGACAACGACAAGGACGGTTTTGACGAGACGATCGTGATTGGCCGCGAGGACGCCGGGAAGATTGTGGCGGGTGATCCTGCTACCTTCTACGAGATGGTGCGATCACGGCTAGGAGACTGGGACTTCCTTCCTCGCCTGACCGACAGCTCCCGAGTTGACGAGACTACTGCGGGTGATGGCCGGGTCCAAGATGAAGACGAGATCGGGGCAGCTCCTGCTTTTGTTGCGGAGCCAATCGAAGTAATGTCAGGGCACGCCACGCCCGAGGCGGAAGTAACACAAGACGTACCGCCGCCTCAGTCGACAACAGGTCTTGTCCTTGACGTCGGCGCGACGGTCGATGGCTTCAGCTCGCGACAACTCTCGCTCAATGTCTCTGACACGAGACTGAACCAGCTCAACATGGGAGTGGTCGGCGACCTGGGCACGGGAAAGACGCAACTTCTCAAGTCCATCATCACTCAGATCAACGATGGTGAGGAAGCAAACCGCGGGATACGCCCGCGCTTCCTGATCTTTGACTACAAGAACGACTACAGTAGCCAAGATTTTGTCGCGGCGACGGGAGCGAAGGTCGTGCGGCCGCACCGACTTCCGCTGAACCTCTTCGACACCCGTACAATCGGGGATGTGTCGACTCCGTGGTTCGACCGCTTCCGCTTCTTCGCCGACGTGCTGGCGAAGATCTATCCGGGCATCGGCCCGGTCCAGCGCGACAAGCTAAAGCGAGCTGTCCGCGAGTCGTACGAGCGCGCACCGGCCGGGTCTCCTCCGACGCTTCGAGACGTCCACGCCGCCTATTCCGAAATATTGGATGGCAAGTCTGACTCTCCCATGGCCATCATTGACGACTTGATCGACATGGAGATCTTCGAGCCGGACGAGGCAAGGACGGTGCCCTTCGATACCTTCCTTGACGGAGTGGTCGTCATCTCGCTCAGTGCACTCGGCCAGGACGATCATAGCAAGAACATGCTCGTCGCGGTCATGCTGAACATGTTCTATGAAAACATGCTCAGGACACCCAAGCGGCCCTTCCTGGGGACAGACCCACAACTTCGCGCGATCGACTCATATCTGCTGGTCGATGAAGCTGATAATATCATGCGATATGAATTCGACGTGTTGAGGAAGCTGCTTCTCCAAGGCCGCGAATTTGGCACCGGCGTCATCCTTGCATCGCAGTACCTGCGCCATTTCAAGGCAGGCGCGACTGATTACCGGGAGCCACTGTTGACCTGGTTCATTCACAAGGTACCAAACGTTACAGCGGCAGAACTCTCAGCCCTTGGCCTGACTGCGAACGCCGGAGAGGTTGCCGAGCGCGTGAAAACCTTGGCAAACCATCGCTGCCTCTACAAGTCGTTCGATGTGCAGGGCGAAATAATACGGGGATACCCGTTCTTCGAGTTGATGAAGGCTAGGGAGGAAGGGACACCTTAGGAATTCATGCCAGATTTCTTGACGCCAGAGCAGCGATCGGCGCGGATGTCTCGCATCCGTTCTTCCCATACGGCGCCCGAGCTTGCACTGCGGCGGGCATTGCATGCGCTTGGCCTGCGCTTCCGTCTCAACGACAATAGGCTGCCGGGCAAGCCAGATATAGTCTTACCGCGGTTCAAGACGGTGATATTCGTCCACGGTTGCTTCTGGCACCGACATGATGGGTGCAAGGTCGCGTCCACGCCGAAGAGCAACGCACCTTTCTGGGAGGAAAAGTTCGCCAGGAACGTCGCACGTGACAAAATGAACGTGGAAAAGCTTGAGGACCTGGGTTGGCAGGTCCTTACCGCTTGGGAGTGCGAGGTAACGTCTACCAAGAAGGCAGTGAACGCAGCGGCCGAGATTTCCTTGCGTCTCGGGCACACGCGGCCTGGAAAGGAATAGTTCAGGACGCTCGTGTCTTGCCGTTCAAATCCCACGCGGAATGACTTTTGCGCAGCACGAGACTGTGATGTCGCAAGCGTCCTGCGAAGAGGTCTACTCCGCGATTCGCCGAGCAAGAGGTTGTTCATGGAAATTTCAATTCGTAGCAAGTATTCGCTATGCCAGTTGCTGGAGGAGCTGAATCGCACGGATGTGACACTATTCCTGGAGAAGCACGGTATCACGCCACTAGATGACAACGGCGGCTGGGTCCCTGAGCCCTGGGTGATGACGGTTCGCAACTGGATGCTTCAGGCGCCAGCCTCGCGAATTGGTGACCTCTTGCAGGAATTGGTTCGAACCGCTGCATCTTGGCGCAACAATGTCAGCCCGCGCTATGTGTTCGATGAGCGTTGGGAGGATTTGTTTCTTTGCTTGTCGCTGGATGGATTTGCCGTTGCGCTCGACGAATACGGCCAGCCTCAGAAGTACCTTGTTCCCGTCGAGCCAAAACTTGATGGCATCAAGCCTTTTGACGACGAGCTCTCCATTGCGATCCAGCGGTCGGGGGTTCCATTGGGGCCGGAAATTATTGATCGCCTCCAGGCTGCGTCCGACGCTTTCCGGCGATCCGAGATGAACAACTGCTTGAGCAATGTCCGCATCGCCCTTGAAACCCTGGTCAAGTCCTTGGCCACCGAACTTGGTGCGACGCCGTCGGAATCGGCGAAGTTTGGTGCTGCCCTTTCTTTCCTCGTGTCAGCGGGTTTCCTCGACAACGGGCAAGAGAAGTCCATCGCCGGCAATTACCTGCTGGTAAGCCAAGGCGCGCACCGGCCTATCGGCTTCACCGAGCAGGAATACGTCAGGTTTGGCAGGAACGTCGCGCTTTCATCCTGTTATTTCATCATCAAGAAGTGGAACGGGGAACACGGACTTCCTGGCCGCGCGTAGCGTAGGATCGCTATTTCAATCTAGGGGCACCTGCCGATAGGAGAGCGGCACGGGGAACGCCCTGTTGAGTTCCTCGATGTACCGGCGTGCCTTTTCGTCGAGGGCGGGTGTCCCGACGACGACGACGTGATCGGGTTTAGTTGCCCCCGGCCACAGGGCGTACTCGAGAAGCTGCCCGAGCGCCTCGCGAAGGCAACTGCGAACGGTTGGGCCAGTCTTGATCTCGAACATCCAAAGCGCTTCGCCGAGCCAACCGATCAAGTCGACGGAACGAGAGCCGATGGGGACCTCGCATAATATCTTGCAATAGCCCTCCTCGACGAGCGCTTCCCGGAGGCGCCGCTGTACCTCTGCGTGACGGAGGTAGATATTCAAGAGGCGCTCCTTTGTCGAAGCCGTTATCCAGCGACCGCCAACGACCTCCCTGCCTTTGCCGATCTGGAGGATGTCGTCGCGCAACGAACCAGCACCGTGGGCAGGTATTGTATTGGCTCCCTTCGAACTCGGGAACTCCACGGCCTCGTAGAGAGGTAGCAGCCGGTCGAGCACCTGAAGCGCAGCAATCGGGTCGAATTTGGCGAGTGGCTGCACCGCACCGAGGAATATGAAGTTTCCTTCCTTGAACGAGGCTTCCGTGACGGGTGATGGGGTCACGTTTGGTCCGCGAGTAAGTCCTTGCCAGAACCACATCTTTAGGTCCCCCAGCTCTTCCACATGATCCCGGAGCCAGGCGTTGAACCTCGCCACCTTCGGAAGAAGCGCATCAATTTTTGGAAAGGAACGACTCGCCTGGAAGGAGAATGCGACGCCGACACGGATCGCAGGACCGCCATTGTCCAGTTGATCGTGGCCGACGTTGAATTGGAGTTCGCCTCGACCACCAAGGTGAAAGGTCCAATCGGGTCCCTTAAGGCCAGGGCCAAAGATTGTTCGCGACGTGCGGCTGAGTCCAAGTGCGTGCGATCGCATTTGCTGCAGCCGGGAGATACCATAGGGCTTGGCTTCTCGCTCGATAGCGGAAACGGCGCTCCGCACCAAGTCCTCGGGCTTTTCCCTCCCGGGCAAATCCAAGAGCTGGCGCGCGGCTGCTTGCATCGCCGGAAACGAGCGGACCATGTCGGCCGGCAACTTGAATGCGTACCCCTGCAGTGGCCGAACGGGGCGCGCCGATAGCTCGAACGGAAAATAAGCCGCCTTTCCCTTACTCCTGGGGATTGCCTTCTCGATTTTCTCCAGGACGGACCTTTGCAGCCTGAGGTCGTCGAGGGAGATCACGTTTTCCAGGCTGATATGGTCCTCGAGCGGAACGAAGTAGCCCGGCACACGCAGTGGAACAGCGGCCCGCTCCCGGGCGCTCGTTCCACGGGCCGCCCAAACGATTTCGCGGCTAGCCCATGCGCCGGCAATCCGTGAAACGCTCGTGATGGCCGATCGCTTCTTGTCATAGTGAAACACCAAGTCGCCTACGATGGTGCTTTTGAAAAGCGAATACCGCCAATTGTCTTCGTTCTTGCTGTCAAGCTCGGGCGCGCGCAGGTCCAGCCCGATGTCCGCCCGGTCGGTCGATTCGAGCCAATACCGTTCCCCGGGGTTCCCTAGCCACCAATTTGCGGACGCCATTGACACCTCGCTGCTATTTTGAATCCATTTTCATCTATCGCCGAGGGGGGTTGTGAAAACCGAAGGCTGGAGTTCGCGTTATCCCTTGGCCGACATGAACTTTTTATCTGGAAACCCGGTTTCTAGCTGCATCCCAGGTGACCTCTAGTAGATCGTTCGAGCGAGTGATACTACCGCTCGATTATATTTTGGTAGTTGGAAATGCCCAGGCTCCGTCAAAGCGGCCAACGTAGTGCTTGATACGGAGGTATTCGAGGTCGTTCTCCCATCGGACAATGGCATCATCCCAATTCGTCTTCTTGCGGCGTTTCGCGTTCCTAACGAAGGCCGCGATGGATTCGGCCATCTTCTGTAGGCGGCGCGAAGAGTCATTGCCTCCCCATTCCTCGACACCTTCGACCTCGGGCAAGTCTTGAAGAAATGCTTTGGTGAGAAGCTGATGCCGCTGCACCGGACCCGGCGACCCTTTGCCGACCGCATATCCAAGGGCCTTCAAGGGACCGATGGCGGGAAGCTCATGCAGGACAAGCATCCCATTGCCACCGCTAGCTGCGGTCGTGGGCCAACGAAACTCACCGACCTCATCGTCCTCAGAAAAAAAACCTCGGCGGATGAATTCTTGTCGGACATGCAGTTGGACACCCAAGGCGTTGATCCGTTTCCCCAGTATCTTTTCTTTCCCCTCCAGCTCCCTATACCGCTTTTCGGCGGCCTCGAACGTGGCGACCAGTTGCTCGACGGTATACCTTGAAAGTTCGGTTTCGAGCTTTTGCATGTTGACGGGCCATGAGGCCGAGCTTGTCAACGGCCTGTTTGTTGAGCCGACTTGGTAGTCGGGCATTTGCGGTATGCGCACCGCGCGGGCCTGATCGCGGATCGACGCTGCGAGGCTGAGCCTTTTGTCAAAAAGGACCACCATTTTCTCGTCAATCAAGTGTTGGATTGCGTGATGGAAACTATCATTGAAGGACGCTCCGCCTTCGTCCTCGTAACGAGTTGCCATATCGCTTGTCCGGAACCCGACCTCGCGTGCGACCAACTTTCGACGATTCTTTCTTGCGAAAGGGCCTCCCTCAACTGTGATCAAGATCGCGCGCAATAGTTCAGACGCCCGTGGAACCTTCCGGCCCAGGACCCACCCTCTCTTTCGGTCAGTCGCTTCGGTCATTGTCTGCCTCTGTCGATCCTGTGCCGACGCACCTGTCAATGGCTTGGACACGGTATTGATGTCGTAAGGAACCTGCCTAACCTCTTCGAGGCAGCACATTGCCGAGGATACCCGAACCCAGGTTGAACACCATACCGGGTTTGTTACGATCACGCGCATTACCAAAATCGGCTAAATGCCTTCGTCTTGGGCGGCCTTGGGCGACAGCAACGCAAAGAGCTCCTGGAGCAAAACCCCTTTCACGATCGACACTGTTCACGCCTCAGCTAGTACTTCGCCGCAAGCCTCCGGCATCGACCGTCGACAATCGTGCGGCCCTTGGGAAGCATGCACGGCATGAGGTCAATCCGTGCTATGAATGTCACGAAAGGTTGTGATTGCTGCGACGAGATTGGCATGAACCCAGGCGGCCTTCTCGTCACGAGTGAAAAGTCCGTCGAAGTACGTGGCGTAAACAGCGAAACCGAGATCGATGAGGTCATTGCTCATTCGGTCCATGCGCACCACCGCTTGACTGCCACCTCGGATCCACCAGAGAAGATTGATCACTATGCCTAGCGCATACCGAAAGAGATAGGCCCGGCATACGACGGTTTCGTCCAGGCCCTCCCACTCGATTTCGTAATGGCCTGCCAAAGTTTCCCAAATCTGCAGTGCGGCGCCGAAGATGGTGAGAACCATCTTTTCCGTGTACTTGCCGGCCCTCCTTATAATCCGAACCTCCTGGCGATTGAACATCTGCTCCTGCATCTCAGGAAAAGACACGGCGATGTCCGCCGCGCCTTCGATCAACGAAGGCTGCAGGTTTCGTGCCCAATCCCATAACCAGTTCAGTTGAGCCGCCGCCAGATCCTTCACTGGTTCGTCAGATCTAACAAGGCGAACAAGTTCGCTGATCTCGCCTTCCGGTCCGTCGAAGACCAGTCTGTTCAAATCCTCAGCGACCGCCGGATCCAAGCGCGATATATGGCCCCCGGACCGAAGGAGGATCACCTGCTCAGGATGATCACCGACGACAGAAAGCCCCAGTCTTAATCCTTCCAAGGATTGCTGCTTGTAGAGTTCATACCACGCGAAATCCGGAAGTATCGCCAGATTGCGTTTTTCTTGCTTCAAGTAACGGCGGAGTTCGTCCGACTGCAGCATATTGCTGTCAATCACGTAAGCCTTCATATCCATCCTCGTTGAGTGGGTGCAAATGTGCCGCGTCTAGCGCTCCCAGCGGGTCTCTGTAGCGAGGTATTCCCATATTACAGTCTTCACCGTCACGGCGTCGGACCAGTCTATCGAATAGCGGTAGCGACCGAGCTCGACCGTAATCCAGCCGCCGATCATCGCTTCGTCGTCGAAAAGTTGGACGGTCATACGACTTCCGACTTCTGGCCAGACAGAGAGTTCTGCGCCCGTACCAGCGGCCTCGAAGGCTTCACGCTGCTCTCGACTTAACTGCTCCAGCGGTATGAATGCAACGTGATCAGGCGCTTCGAGAAGTGGCTCGCCGATCTCGTGATAGGCATGGCCTCGAGCGTTCTTTACGATGACGCGCTGGACCTTGTCTGTGTCGGGAAAGAGGGTGAACGGCTGGAGGTTTTCGAACAAAGGAAGCTGTCCGTCCGGCTGTTTCTTCAGGGATCGGACGACGTGCCGATTACTCCGCAGAATGATTGCCGCCTCGGGATGCTTTGTCGGATCGGGATAAAGGCTTCCAGCCATAACCGCGTGAAGCACACAGAGAAGGTAGTTCTCGTCTGGCGCGAAGCTGGAATTACAGCGCCGACAGATGATAACCTGGGGCAGATAGTCCATGTCATCCCCCGCGCCGCTGTCGTAGTCGGCGCCCCGTTCCCGAAGTGTCTTCGTCAGGAGCGATTTGGTCGGAACATGGTCGCGATTGCTTTCGATGTCGGCAATCACCGCGCCACAGTGAATGCACCAGGTCTTCAGCCGATCGTCAGTGAAATCCTCGATTTCTCGCACCCGCCGAATCCTTCGCTAAGTGTTGCAGGGTCTTCGCAGTGGGCGATCTCCTGAACGAAGATAAGCAATCTACTCGTCACCCGAGAGAGCTGCTAGTCCGCTTCCGGCCAGCTGCGTCCGCCACTGGAACATTTGAGATACTTGGCTTCGGCCAACAACGGGATCGTCGGTTCGAACCCCATTAAGAGCTTTTGAGATAGTCACGAAAACCCGCGAATGTTTCGCGCTCTGATCCGGTGATCTACTTGCCATCTCCGACAGCGCGATCCAGGACAAAACTCATGGTCTCGCTGATCTTGCCAAGGGTTCCGTCTTTGCGAAAGCGCCTGCCAGAGACAACAAATGTGACGCGTTTCTCAGTGGAGTAGAGCGAAATCGATTCTGCCGAAATGCGCATGAGCGCCCCGTTCTGCTGTGACGCAACGATGTCACCGGGTCTGACGCCGAGAACGGCTTGCGCCAGATGTGATCGCTCGGCCTCAATTTCTTGCTCCCAGCGCTCCAGATCCGTTTCAATGTGGGCAAATGCTTCACGGGCCGCCTGAAACGGGCGATCATCTCCAAACCAGATCCGATCGGCCATGGCCAGGATCTCGTTTGGAACCGACCTGTCCAAGGCATAAGCTGCGTTGGTGATCATCTCGTAGATCCGCTCGGCCTCATCAAGCGCCTGCAAACGAGACAGATAGGGTTTGACTTTCGCTTCGGAGATGCCGGGAGGCAGGACCTTGTCCTCTTCTCCATCCAGAAAATCGATCGGCATCACGTCACGCAATTTGATCTTGGTTGTCGAGTGTCGTTCCGGTGGGTTATCCTCGCGCCACGATCGACGATACCATTCTATCCAGGTAGCGTCTGACGAAATGCATAGGTAGCTATTCAGAATGAAATCTGATTCCGGCTGATAGAGATGGGTGCTCGACCATGCATGGTCTGCAGCCGACAGCGGTTGCACCACGTGGCTAAGATTTTGATTCCGTGCGATCCCCGCAAGCGTTGCTATCCTGGTCTGAAGTTCTTTTGTCCACCTGACGAATACAATCGGACCTGCGGCCGAGAACGAATGGCGCTTGCCTTCTGTCTCGAAGGCCAGCAATTGCGGACGGGCAAGCGGCATCAATCGCTCGACGAGCTTTCCGATCCTTGCCCTGACCGACGTCCCCCATTTGACGGCAACGCGACCACTCTCTGTCGGAGATGCCGAGTTCGTTGGCGATCTCGCTGGTTGGGCGCTCCCATACCAATGCGAAGAGCTCTTCTCTCGACAGGTCGCGCTTTGCCATTGAAGATCCTCAACACGTTTTTACTGTCTATTCCTAGGCAGCCTCCCAAACCTGGTTCAGAATGCGTGCCGCAAGGGCGGCCTTGTCCTGTGGCAGGAACCGGCCATAATGCTGCTGGATCATATCCGGCGTATCCTGGATGGCGTAACTCGCCTGTTCATACGAACCCGTCAGCTTGAGGATATGGGTCGCAAGGATGTCCCGCACGTTGTGTGGCCCGTGCGGAAGAAGACCCTTGATGGCTCCCCGGCCGGTATATGGGTTATAGATCCCGTATCGTTGGATGATAAGTCGCCAAGCCTCGTAGAACGTCGTCTGATTGTATTCAGCGTCCGTACTGGATTGTTTCACGGTCTTCACGAAAAAGGTCCCTGGATCCTTGGCATCCCTTAGCAGGATACCCCTGTGTCGGTCGATGTAAGCCCCGATATGATGATAGAGATCAAGGAGATTCGGCAGGATTAGCCGGAACGGCTTGGAACCGAAGAATGACGAGTTCGAATTCTTGAACGCGACAGAGGGGATCAGGACTTCCCAGCCAGCTTCGCGGTCGTTCCATCGGATTTCACCCCGTTTCATTTCCTCGAGCCTGCGCTCCGATGTCGGGAAGTGGCCGCGCGGGCAAAAGAGAAGCTGCCGTAGGTTCTTCTGTCGTAGTCCCAGATGCAATCCCAACCGCAGCATCAGGAACGACCGGACTGATTCCGCCGCAGAGCGTGGATACCGATCCTTGTCCGGCATCCGAAGCAGGATCTCGTCGGTTATCTTGCGATATTCCGCGAGCGGGCTGGGTGCCTCGAGGACACACATGACCGGTTCGAAGGGATCGCGATGAACCCGCATAACGCGTTGGATTTCCTTGATACGGTTCCGCGCATGGATATGAAATGCATCGAGGCTCGCATGCCAGTCTCGTTTGGCGGCTTCGATTTCGCTAGCGCTTACCAGGCCAGTCACAGGAACCACCCGTTCGACAAGCTCCGGATGCTGGCGGAGCCAGCCCGTCTCCTCCCGCGTCAAAGAGAGCGCGATGCTGAGCATGTCGGCTTCCCAGGCAGTGTAAAAACCCCGCCGCCGCTCTCGCCACTGCAGGTACCAGTCCCAGATTCCCGGGAAAATCAGCAGGCCGAATGTCAGCGCTCCAAGCGGTATGCCGCGGCCAGCAACCTCGCCACTTGGGGATGCCGCAAGCGCGCCGAACATGAGACCCAGATGCTCGAGTTTCTGGGCGGCGGTTTCCTCACCCCACACGCCATTTCGTTGAAACCCGATCGCCGTCAACGTGGTCGTCTTGAATGTGATGAGGTTGGCCATTTCCATGGAAAGCCGGGGAGGCGCGTCAATGACGCCGGACAGCAGATCTGGGTCGTCGATGTCGGCGGATGGATCGAAGGCAGGCGTGTTCGCTCGGCCGAGGCTGGGCATGACGCGTCCCCCGTAAGTCATTGCGGGGAACCGGATGGCATAGCGCTGTTTCGAAGCTGCGGCCTGGAAACGTCGATAGTCGGTGGCTCCGGTAATGATGACCCGCCGCACCCACTCGAGGATCTCGTCCCGCTTTGCAAAGGGAAGTTTGTTGAAATCGTCCGGCAGGTGCCAGGCCAGACGTCGCCGTTCTGCCGGAGAGACATCCTCGCCAAGGTCGTGGCCGGATACCGACCGTGATTGATGCGGAAGCTTGGCTTTGAAATAGCCTTGGGGAAGTTGATATCGATACTCGATCCGGCCAAGCACGTCCATGCTCTCGACACTGCGGGGAACCTTGGTGCCTTTCAGCCAGCTCAACATGGTGGTGTCGTCGAAAATGTCGCCAGGGCGCTTGATGGCACGGTGGAGGTAATAATAACTTTCGCCGAACCGGCGCATCTGCAATTCCAGGGAAGCCTGAAACGACTTGGGATCGTCATATCGATCGAAAAGCGCAGTCGGGAAATCTTCATGGGTTTCAGACGGGTTTTCGTCAGCTTTCAGTTGTCTCCGTCGCGCGCTTGACTTTGTCTGGTTCTTCGAGCGCCCTGGCCGCTGCGCACTCACTTTGCGCGGGCGCGAGGGCAGGCTCTCCGCGGAGAATGGCTCGTTGTTGACGAGCCATCGAACGATCGCCTCGAAACCATTCTGAGCAATCCGTTTCAGCTTTGCATTCAACTCGGATTTCAGACCACAGGCGAATACGATCTCCGACCAGTCGGTTCTCCCGATCCTGGTTGGCGGTCTCTCCCGATGACGGATCAGGTCGATCATGTACCCGGTAAGTCGTTCAAGGTCGTCGGAGGAGAGGAGGGGGCTGAGGCGGACTTCGGCGAAGCTTCGTATCTTCCGCTCGAAACCCTCCGTTGCGGCATTTCCGGACATTCAAATCTCATTATATGCTTGATAATATTAGATAGTGTGTTCAAACCCGCTTCGGGAAGATACAGCCATCGAGCCTGACAATCAGAGCACGAAAGCGCTTGTTTGTTTTGGCTGAAGCCGGCGCACGGCAGGGTAATGCCCGACGCGATGACCGACACCTCGCGGGGCGGCAAGTTCTAGCGAGCTTCGGCCTGCTCGATTGCCAGCGGGAGAGCCCCGGCAATCGAGATTTCTAATTTTAGCCGATCGTCATCAGGCTGGCATTGCCGCCTGCTGCCGCCGTGTTGATCGAGGTCGAAACTTCCTCGACAAGCCAGTTGAGGCAATAGGCTTCGATATCGCTTTCGATTTCCGCCGTGCTTGCCGACTGCACCAGCACCAGCGGGCCGTCGAGCGCGGCGATCGCCTTGTTGACCTTCATCACCCGCTCCGCGTCGCCTTCGACGAGGGCTGATGCGAATGGGCCGTCCTTGTTCCAGTCCGTTGTCCACTTGATGCGATGCGCAACGCTTGCCGGAAGGTTGCTCAGCGTCGAACGAAGGCCTGAAGCTTCGTCGATGACGAGCTGATTGCCGGTGGCGAGCGCGGCGGCGACCTGACGATAAAGCCCGCGTTCACTAACCGGGGCCAGAAGAACGCGGCCGCGGGGGTGGAGGGCATAGAGGTTGCGCTCACCGACCGGGCCGACGAGTTCCTTCTGCAATCCGACTGCCGACAAGCTGCCGAGCTCACGGGCGGCTTCCGCATCGTCGGCTCTATCCTTGCCCGAGAGCCAGACTGCGAAGTCGGCAAGCGCCGGATCGATATGCACGGAGCTGTGCTGCGGCGGGACCGGTGCCTTCTGGACAAGGCGGCCGATATAAAGCGGACCGCCAGCCTTTGGACCCGTACCTGAAAGACCGCGTCCGCCGAAAGGCTGCACGCCGACGACTGCGCCGATGATGTTGCGGTTCACATAGAGATTGCCTGCCTGCACCCGGCTCGTCACATGCGCGATCGTCTCGTCCAGGCGGGTGTGCAAGCCGAAGGTCAGGCCGTAGCCGGACGCGTTGATATCGTCGATCAGACGGTCGAGATCCTCGCGGCGGTAGCGGATGACGTGCAGGACCGGGCCGAAGATTTCCTTTTCGAGATCGGACAGCTTCTTGAGCTCGATGATCGTCGGCGGCACGAAGGTGCCGAGATCGGCGGTCGGCGGAAGCGGCAGTTGTTCTACCCTGCAGCCAAGCGCCTTCATCTTCTCGATATGGGCGTCGATCTCGCCCTTGGCGCCGGCGGAGATGACCGGGCCGACATCGATGCTTAGCTGATCGGTGCGGCCGATCGTCAATTCCTGGAGGGCGCCCTTCAGCATGGTCAGCGTACGATCCGCCACGTCCTGCTGCAGGCAGAGAACGCGGAGTGCGGAGCAACGCTGGCCGGCGCTATCGAAGGCTGAGGCGATCACGTCGCCAACCACCTGTTCGGCAAGTGCCGAGGAATCGACGATCATGCCGTTCTGGCCGCCGGTCTCGGCGATCAGCGGGATGGGCTTGCCGGACGTGGAAAGCCGGTTGGCGAGCTGCGCCTGGATCATCCGTGCGACGCCGGTCGAGCCGGTGAACATGACGCCGGCCGTTTCCGGCGCGTCGATGAGGGCTGCGCCCAGACGCCCGCTGCCGGGGGTAAACTGGAGTGCGCCGCGCGGGACGCCTGCTTCGTGCAGGATTTTGACGCTCTCGAACGCGATGATCGGCGTCACGCCAGCGGGCTTTGCCATGACGGAATTGCCGGCGACCAGCGCCGCTGCGACCTGTCCGGTGAAGATTGCCAGCGGGAAGTTCCACGGGCTGATGCAGACGATCGGACCAAGAGGAGCATGTGAGGGACCGAGCGTACGGCGGGCCTGCTCGGCATAATAGCGCAGGAAGTCGATCGCTTCACGGACTTCGCCGATCGCATTCGCGGCAGATTTGCCGGCCTCGCGCATGATGATGCCCATCAGGGGCTCGATGCGAGACTGCATGATCTCGGCAGCACTGTCGAGGCATGCGGCACGGTCAGCCGGCGACACCTGCGACCATTCCTGCGCGCCCTTTTCGGCAAGCTTGGCAATTCTGGCCGCGGCTTCGATCTCGACTTCGGTGACCTGGCCGACGACGTCGCCATGGTCGGCGGGATTGAGGATCGGCTGGGTCGTGCCTTCGGTCGAGCCGTCGGCGAGAAGCGGTGTCGCGTGCCAGGATGTTTTGGTCGTGTCGACGAGATTGCCGGCAAGCCGAGCCAACTCGGTCTCGTTCGCCAGATCGATACCGGAGGAGTTCTGCCGCTCGGCGCCGTAGAGGTTTGCCGGAAGAGAGATCAGATCGTGCGGCTTTCCAACCGGAGTGTTGGCTTCGACGAGATCGACCGGATCGGCAGTCAGCTCATCGACTGAAATCTTCGGATCGGAGATGCGGTTGACGAAGGAGGAGTTGGCGCCGTTCTCAAGCAGGCGGCGCACGAGATAGGCGAGCAGCGTTTCATGCGTGCCGACCGGCGCATAGATGCGGCAGGGCCGGTCTAGGTTCTGCTTGCCGACGACTTCGTCATAGAGCGGCTCGCCCATGCCGTGAAGGCATTGGAACTCGTACTTGCCGACCTTAAAATCCGGACCTGCCAGCTGATAGATCGTCGCAAGCGTCTGGGCATTATGCGTCGCGAACTGCGGGAAGATGGCATCTGTTGCGGCCAGCAGCTTGCGGGCGCAGGCGACATAGGCGACGTCCGTATGGATCTTGCGCGTATAGACCGGGAAGTCCGGCAGGCCATCGAGCTGGGCGCGCTTGATTTCGGCGTCCCAATAGGCGCCTTTGACGAGGCGCACCATCATGCGGCGGCCGGAGCGGCGGGCGAGGTCGATAATGTAGTCGAGCACGAACGGGCAGCGCTTGCCATAGGCCTGCACGACGAAACCGAGACCGTTCCAGCCGTTCAGTTCCGTGTCCAGGCTGAGTTCCTCGAGGAGATCGAGCGACAGCTCGAGGCGATCGGCTTCCTCGGCATCGATGTTGAGACCGATATCGTATTTACGGGCAAGCAGGGCGAGCGAGCGGACGCGCGGCAGCAGCTCGTCCATAACGCGCTTGGACTGGGCGCGGACATAACGGGGGTGGAGGGCGGACAGCTTGATCGAGATGCCGGGACCTTCATAAACGCCACGGCCGGCCGATGCCTTGCCGATCGCATGGATGGCGTTCTCGTAGTCGCGGTAGTAGCGCTCGGCATCCTTGGCTGTCGTCGCCGCTTCACCCAGCATGTCGTAGGAATAGCCAAAGCCGCGTGCTTCCAGCGGACGCGCCCGCTTCAGCGCTTCATCGATCGTCTCGCCGGTGACGAATTGCTCGCCCATCATGCGCATCGCCATATCGACGCCGCGACGGATCACCGGTTCGCCGCAGCGGGCGATCAGGCGCGTCAGCGCTGCGGCAAGGCTGCGGTCGTTGACGGTGGAAGTCAGCTTGCCGGTGACGACCAGGCCCCAGGTCGCGGCGTTGACGAACAGCGAACGTCCGCCGCCGACATGGGACTTCCAGTCGCCCTCGGAAATCTTGTCGCGGATCAGCGCATCACGCGTCGCAGTATCGGGAATGCGCAGGAGCGCTTCGGCCAGGCACATGAGGGCGACACCCTCCTGGCTCGACAGCGAATATTCCTGCACCAGACCTTCGACGCCGGTGCCCTTGTGCTTGGCGCGCAGTGCCTCGATCAGCTTCTTCGCCGTGCCACGGATCGTCGCCTTCAGATCGGCGGGAACCCTGGCGGCTTCGACGAGCGGTGGCAGGCATTCCGTTTCCGGCCGGCGATAGGCGGCCGTGATCGCCTTGCGGAGAACCGATTGCTCACGGATCGGCGGCGCGAACTGTGAGAATGGGGAAGTGAGGGCTTGGGGCGAGTTGTCGGCCACGACGTTCAGCATTTCGGGCAATCCTGGTTATGATATTGGTTCAACCCGGCTCATCTCTCCGGGAGGTGCTCCGGGGCAAGCAGGTGATCGAACTTGTCCGTCTTCCTGTTCTGAAGTGGCTTTCTCGATCTGACGCTGACAGCAGCGCGCACCGCAGACGGACCGATAGGGCCGTACTTCTCCACCAGATTAACCTCTTCTTCGCTTACCCGCGCATCGGCGCGCTTGGGCTCACTCGCCATGATCTGTTCTCCAACTCGGCACACGAATGCTATCATGAGCTTGCACGGCAAGCTGGCTTGTTTTTGCAGTAAGACGGGGCTAAACGCCTTTTATAGCGGGCGACGAAAGATCGAAATGGCTACAGATATCAATCTTCTTAGTGAACTCGACCAATTTGATCGAAAAATCCTTGAGGTCCTCATTGAAGACGGGCGAATTTCTATCACTGAACTCGCTGCGCGCGTCGGTCTGTCGAAAACCCCTTGTCAGATCCGCTTTCGCCGTCTCATTGCCGACGGCTATATCGAGGGTTTCCGCGCCATCCTCAATCCTACCAAGATGCAGCTGGATCACGTGGCGTTCGTTGAAGTGAAGCTTTCCGATACGCGCGAAGAGGCTCTCAGGAGCTTCAACGATGCAGTGAAGAAGGTCCGCGAGATCGAGGAGTGCCATATGATCGCCGGCAGGTTCGACTACCTTTTGAAGGTCCGGACACGGGATATCGGTCGCTACCGCCGCGTCCTCGGGGAGAAGATTTCGACGCTTCCACATGTGGCGAATACGTCGACAAACCCGGCGATGGAGACCATCAAAGAAGGGTGGGACCGATTTTCATCGGCGATCTAGCCCAAACATACGGCAAGGCTATTCTAGCGCGCGGCGCCCTCACATCGTCTCATATGGCAATGCCGCCAGCGCTTTGAGCAGGGCTGAACGGAACTCTTCAACCAATCGCGGCGTGGGGTTCCCGCTCGGAAAGACCATTCCAAAATGATAGGGGATCGCGGGGAGAAATGGCCGGAGACAAAGATCTCTGGTCGAATAGTAATTCGCCGTGAAGGGATCGATGATACCAACGCCGAGACCGCGGCTGACCAGATCGCACACACTCAAAGCGAGACTGCTTTCGATGCGTCGGCCGCACTGAACATGATGAGCATCGAGTGTTGCATCCGTCTGGATTCTCAGAAGGCTGGGCGGCCCGAGACAGATAAGGGACTCGCCGTTTAGGTCCGTAGCTTCGATCGTTTCCTTCTCAGCAAGCCGATGTTCCTTCGCAAGAATGCACACCGCACGAAACGCCGGAAGGGGCTCGACCATCAGGCCTGGATAGTCGCCTGTGAGGATCGAGAGCCCCATGTCATAGTGTTCCAGTGCGACAAGTTCCAAGACGGTCTGCGAAGGAACAGTGTCCAAAAAGATCGAGACGTCGGGTCGATCTGCAAGGAACGACTGGATCACTCCCGAGATGAAGCTCAGCGCCGGCGCCGTGTAGCAAGCAACGCGAAGGGAACCCATGTGAGACTTCCGCAGCTCAGTCGCGACCCTGTCAATATGCTCGATACCGGTGAAGTGCCTTGAGACCTCTTTGAACAGTATCCCGGCTTCACGCGTCGGCCGAAGGCGGTTGCCTGAACGCTCGAACAGCTGAAGTCCTGTCTCATCCTCGAGATCGCGGATCAAACGACTTATCGCTGGCTGGGTGATCCGAACAAGATCAGCTGCCGAGGTCATTCCGCCCGTCAGCATTACAGCGCGAAAAGCCTCCAATTGCCGCGACTGGATCATCTATCCTCCATAACATTTGATCATGGGCGCATGCTTATTACTACCCTTGTCGTATGGAAGGCAAGGTTTTAGTAACTTAGAGAAATTGATTGCCAGTTTGGAAGAATACCTCGGCGATTGACATAGCAGCACATGCGAATGGGTCGATCTCACTCATCATGCGCTCGTCAATTCGCGGCTGATCCTTTTTCAGCCGCCCATCGAGCTGCGACCCAAGCGGGCTTAAACAAAAATACGAGGGAACGTAGATGACTGACGTGCAACCAACATTGGTGGCAGAAGATATCCATAAGAGCTTCGGACATCTCGAAGTTCTAAAGGGGATAACACTCAAGGCCAACAAGGGCGACGTCGTTTCAATTATCGGCAGTTCGGGGTCCGGTAAGAGCACGTTTTTGCGCTGCATGAACTTTCTCGAAATACCGAGCAAGGGCCGCATTTCTGTCGGCAATGATGAGGTGCAGGTCAAAACGGATGCTGCTGGTCGGCTGGTCGGCGTAGATCGCAAGAAGATCGAGCGGATGAGAATGCAGCTCGGAATGGTGTTCCAGAACTTCAATCTTTGGTCGCATATGACGGTCTTGCAGAACGTCATGGAGGGTCCGCTCCATGTCCTTAAGGAAACGAAGGGCGAAGTTCGCGACCGAGCCATGGATTTCCTGGACAAGGTCGGTATCGCCAACAAGCACGCGGCTTACCCGTCCGAACTTTCCGGCGGGCAGCAACAGCGCGTCAGTATAGCGCGAGCCCTGGCGATGCAGCCAGCGGCGCTTCTCTTCGACGAACCGACATCGGCCCTCGATCCCGAACTGGTCGGTGAAGTTCTCAAGGTCATCAGAAGGCTAGCCGAAGAAGGCAGGACGATGGTCGTCGTCACGCACGAAATGGGTTTCGCAAGAGATGTCTCCACCAAAGTTCTCTTCCTGGAAAAAGGAGAAATCGAAGAGCAGGGCACACCTGACCAAGTGTTCCGCAATCCAACGTCAGCGCGGTGTCGAGAGTTTCTTTCGAGCGTTCTCTGAACCGCAAAGCGTCAGTTTTTCTCAGAATCAATGACAATATCAACAGAGGTGAACATCATGACAATTCTGAAACTCAGCGCAATCGGAGCCATGCTTGCCGGAGCTCTTCTGGCCGCCGCGCCGGTGGTTGCAAAGGACTACAAAAGTATCACCATCGCCACCGAGGGTTCGTACGCGCCCTACAATTTCAAGGATGCAGGCGGCAAGCTCATCGGTTTCGATATCGACCTCGGTAACGATCTCTGCAAGCGAATGAACATCGAGTGCAAGTTCGTCGAGCAGGCATGGGACGGCATCATTCCGTCGCTGAACGCTGGTCGCTACGACGCGATCATGGCCGCGATGGGCATCCAGCCGGCCCGCGAAAAGGTCATTGCCTTTTCTCGCCCGTATCTTTTGACTCCGATGACTTTCGTGACGACCGCGGACAGCCCGTTGCTCAAGATTGCAAACGCCATGGATACCCTTCCTCTCGACGACATGACGCCGGAGAAGCAGGCTGTCCTGAACACCTATAGGAAGCAGTTCGAGGGGATGAAGTTCGGCGTGCAGGCCGGCGCATCGCATGAAACCTTCATGCGGGAAATGATGCCGACTGTGAAGATTTCGACCTATGACACCATCGACAACGTCGTTCTCGATCTGAAGGCCGGACGCATCGACGCAAGTCTCGCTTCGGTGAGCTTCCTAAAGCCGCTCACGGACAAGCCGGAAAACAAGGATCTGAAAATGTTCGGCCCCAAAATGTCTGGCGGACTGTTCGGCAAGGGCGTCGGCGTCGGCATGCGGAAGGAAGATCCGGAGCTGAAGGCGATGTTCGATAAGGCTATCGACGCCGCAGTGGCCGACGGCACGGTAAAGAATCTTTCGCAGAAGTGGTTCGGCTACGACGCCGCACCGCAGAAGTAAGCAGCCCGATCGTTGGAAGTGCCGGAACTCGGTGCCCGGCACTTCCTCTCATCTCCAAAGTTAGAGCCAATCACGATGGATCTTACACTTCTTGCATGGGGCGATGCTGGCTGGGGCGACGAGCTGGTCAGAGGTGCGATTATGACGGTTGTCGTCGCTCTGTGTTCCTATTTTGTCGGGATTGTCTTCGGCTCGATTTTTGCCGCGGCCAAGCTCTCTCGATTCTGGTCGCTTCGTCTTCTTGGTGACATCTACACCACGGTCGTTCGCGGCGTTCCGGAACTTCTGATCATTTTCCTCGTATTCTTTGGCGGCGGCAGCTTGTTGCGCACAATCGCCAACGGGCTTTTTGGATACGATGGCTACATCGAGCCCCCCATTTTCGTTATTGGCGTCATTTGCATTGGCGTTAGTGCCGGAGCCTATGCAACCGAAGTCATCCGTGCCGCCGTTGCTGCCGTCCCGCCTGGTCAAATCGAAGCCGCAAAAGCAGTCGGCATGGGGCCAATTTTACTTTTGCGCCGGGTGCTGATTCCGCAGGCGGCGCGGTTTGCATTGCCGGGACTTGGAAATGTCTGGCAATTTACGCTGAAAGATACGTCCCTCATTTCTGTGGTGGGCCTCGTCGAAATCATGCGAACGGCTGCCATGGGTGCCGGTTCGACGAAAGAACCCTTCACATTCTACATCAGCGCATTCCTGATCTTCCTTCTTCTGTCATCAGCATCAAACCGGGGATTCCTGAAGGCTGAAAGATGGGCAAACCGCGGCGTTAGGGGGCTGTAAAATGGATTTCCAACTCATCCAGGATTCGTTTCCCAAACTCATCGCTGCTATCCCGACGACCCTGACACTGGCATTCGTGTCAATTTTCATCGGTTTCTTCATTTCCGTTCCTGTCGCACTGATGCGGCTATCGAAGAACCGCGCCCTCTCTTTTGTTGCTTACGGCTACGTCTACATCATCAGATCCACGCCGCTGCTCGTGCAGATGTTCCTGATCTACTACGGCTCCGCTCAGTTTCGAGGATTTCTCGGGAGTGTTGGGCTATGGTCGTCGTTCAGAGAGCCGTGGTTCTGTGCGATCCTCGCACTGGCATTGAACACCGGCGCCTATACCAGCGAAATCATTCGTGGCGGGATACAATCGGTATCCGCCGGCCAGATCGAAGCTGCTCGTGCCATTGGTATGTCCCCGTTCCTTCAATTCAGAAGGATCATTTTCCCAATCGCCATCCGACAGGCGCTTCCCGCCTACGGGAACGAGATCATGCTGATCATCAAGTCGACTTCGCTCGCATCGACCATCACGATCGTCGAGGTCACGGGGTTGGCGAAACAGATCATTTCCGCCACATATCGGCCGGTCGAGATATTCATCGTCGCCGGTGCAATATATCTCTCGATCACTTTCGTCGTCAGTCGGATCGTCATGATGATAGAATGGTGGCTGAATCCGCATATGCGATCCCGCGCACTTAAGCCCGTGAAAGCGATCGAGACGCACTAGCGTCTGGCCTACATGAAATTCGAGCAAGCGTGCCGGGATAAATATCGCGGCACGCTACTGCGTTTGTAGCCGGGTCAGGCAGCTCGGGCCAGAAGAATGGAGGTGCGATGTCCAACCAAGTTGAATTGGCCAGTCTGCGCTGCTTTGTCGTCGCTGCGGAAGAACTGCACTTTCATCGCGCGGCCACCAAATTGAATATGGCGCAACCGACGCTCAGCCAGCAGATACGCCGCCTGGAGGACATTATAGGCCTGCGTCTGTTCATTCGATCGACGCGTCGGGTGGAGCTTTCACCCGCCGGCATAGTTTTCTTCAATCATGCGCGCGAGATCTTGCTGAAGGTCGACGAAGCAATCCTCAACACGAAACTCGAAGCAGGGGGACTCAGTCCTGGAGGCGAGGAACTGATCATAGGTGCGATCGGTCCGGCGACAAGCCGGCTTCTTCCGCTCGTGCTCAATCGCTTTCAAGGTCGCTTCCCGAGCACGAGATTGATTATCAAGGAAGCAGATTCCAGAGACCTTCTTCGCGGAATCGAGCGAGGCGACTTTCACGTTGGATTGTTGCGGCCGCCATCTAACAGTAACCTCGTCCGGTTTCGTCATCTTATTGCTGAGCGATTTGTTGCAGTCATCCCCCGGCAATCGAAGCTGGCCACCAAAACCACTCTCAAGCTAACCGACTTCGCCGGCGAGAGCGTGTTTGCCTTGAAGCGTTTTGAGCTCTCCAGCTTCGAAACCGTATGGGAACAGCTTTCAAAGGCTGGACTGCTCACGGAAAGCACAGTTACGGTCTCCGACACGACCACCGCTCTTGCGCTGGTCACCGCTGGTGTCGGAATCACCTTCCTGCCTGAATGGGTCTCCAACTCCGGAGGCGATAGTTTTGTGACTAGGGTCGTCGACGACCTCACGGTGGAAATTGCCATGGCAGTGGGCTGGAACCCGGATTGCCCTGTTCCGGGCATATTGCCGTTCGTCGAATACGCGACACTTGCCGCCCAGCGATTAGCGACTGATCGGGCATAGAACGTCCCACGGTCCTCACCTTCGACGGCCAAATCGAGAAGCAAATCACCCAGTTTAAGTGCCGGCTTCCCTTGAACGGCGAGTGCGTGAGACTTCTGCCGTGGTGGGGAGCCAGTATGGAAAAGGGGGCGTCATGACGACGCCCCCTGGAACTTTGCGTAAAGCGCGCGGCAAATACTAAGCGGCCGAAAGCTTCACGCCCGACAGTCTGGCGGCCTCGTCGTTGATTGTTTCGCGAAGCAAGCTGGGATCGACCGGAACGCCTGTCTTGACCAACCGATGATGGACCCGCTCGACAAGCTGGCTGCGGATCCTTAGCTCGTGGGTGAGAGCCAAGGTTGCAAGTTCGCGGCGAATGGTTTCGTTCCAGGCCAGGTCGTGAAGCTGTCTTTCTTCGCAGAACTGGAAGTCCGCTGTCGGCCGCGAAGGTCGCAGGTTCCGCTGTTGGATTGTTGCGGTCTCGTCAACGCGACCATCGTGGTCAACCACGACTGCGTAGACCTCGGCCGCACGCTCCGCTGACAACATCCCGTTGTCAATCTCGCGCGCAATCGATCCGAGATCGCGTTCCAACGGATTGCCGAAGGCCCCGCCGGTGGAACTTGTGATCCTGAGAACGTCATTTTGACCTAGTTCCAGCACCGAGATCTTTCCGATCGAGCGCTCATCCTCAGCTCCGGGGTTGACGACCGCCTTCCCCAACAGCCCGATTTCGCCGCCCCTAAAGCCCCAGGGCGCGAAGACGAAGCGATTGAGGTTTCGAACTGTGATGACGGCCCGATAAGCCGTGTTCTCCATCTCGACCTCGAGCGCAGCGCCGCTCACATAACGCCCAGCCCGCCGGCTGTCCGGCACGAGTCTGATTGCCCGCATGACAAGTACGGTCTCGATCTCGATCACCTCGACCGGTACGCTCCGCTGCGAGTAGCGAACCTCAGATCCGTCCAAACCGTCGACGCCACGGCGTGCACCACCGCCGCCATCAATCGTGCCGACCACGTTGACCCTGTCGCGTCCCGTGCGAGGGTCCGGCGCAGATACGACGATCACGCCGCTCATGCCGCCGCCTGCGGCAGCAAGTCCTTCGGGAAGAGCCTGATTGAGGCATCCAAGGATGACGTCGTAGGCGCGGGTCGCGGATGCGGCACGCGAGCCACCCGACGCGGGATAGACTGCATTGAGAACCGTACCGCGTGGGGCGTGACTGCGGATCGCCCGAAGAATGCCGGAATTCCGAGGCGTAAGCGGATCGACAGTCAGGATATAGGCATACAGGCATTGAATGATGTAGGGGTGCGTCGTTGCCCCAGTCACCAGATTATAGGCCGCGGCGAGCTGCGGATCGGTCCCCGTGAAATCGACCTCGATCTCTGTATCCTTGACCGTCATCGTGACGCTGAAGAATGCGAGCTGACCCTCGTGAATGCCTTCGAGATAGTCGGAGAAGGAGTATACGCCGTTAGGAATCTTCTTGATCACGGCTCGCGTTTTGGCTTCGGCATAATTGATAACGTCGCGCATCCCTTCCTCGACCGAGTCCCGTCCGTATCGATCGCATAGCTCGTTGAGGCGACGATCCATGCTCTTCAGGCCGGATATCATCGCCTGTATGTCTCCCCAGAGCTCGGTCGGGATGCGGCTATTGTCCTGGAAGATCGACTTGATCGCCTCGTTGAGAACGCCTCCCTCATATAGCTTGACGGGGCGGACACGCAGACCTTCCTGGAAGATCTCTGTAAATGCCGGTGAGATGCTACCCGGAACGGCCCCGCCGATGTCGGAGGCATGAACAAAAGCCCAGCCCACCGCGATCAACTTGCCATCGCGAAAGATCGGATAGAGAAGCGTTACGTCCATTAGATGTGTAACAAGGCCATCAGTCCCAAAGGGATCATTGGTGATGATAATGTCGCCGGGTTTCAGATTTTCCAGGCCGATAACGTCGAGTGTGGGTCGCAGGGGAGACCCTACGAAGACGTTGACACCCGAGAGCATCGGGTACGCGAACGTTTCGCCTTCAGCCGTGGCAATCGCGCACTGATAGTCTTGGACGATCTTGACGAAGGTCGTATGTGCTGTGCGATAGATTGCGGCCGAGGCTTCTTCGACAATTGCGTTGAATCGATTGTTCATGATGGCAGTGCGAACGGCATCCATCGGTTCAGCTCCTTGTCATAAGTATTGCGCCGTAGGCTCCGACACGTGCCACGAATTCAGGCGGAACGACGATTGTCGCGGCGCGTTGCTCAATGACGGCCGGGCCTTGGACAGCTTCGTTTGAGGTGAGTTTTTCTCGGTCATACACGGGCACGGCCGGGATCAGCTGATTGTGGAAACGCATCGATCGAGTGGCCTTGACGCTAGGCCCCGCGTCCGGTGATCCATTACTGGTAGGCTCGGGGATCGACATCGCACCCCGAACACGCAATCGCAGGTCAACGAATTCGACTGGCGCCGTCGTGTCAGCATGACTGTAGATCCGCTCATGCTCTTCATGAAATGCAGCGTACATCGCCGCGAGGTCATGATTTTCGATCGCGCTGTCAGGAAGCCGCACATCGACCTGGAATGATTGGCCTACGTAACGCATCTCAGCCCAGCATTCGAAATTCGTGCTTGCAAGACGCTCGGCTGGGGCCTGTCGCGACAGCCATTCGGCGCCACGGTTGCGCAACCTAGCGAATTTGCCGGCAATCAAAGCGCCGTCGACCGCCTGGCCGTGGACCGTTTCGAGAGCATCATTGCTCAGGTCGGAAACCAGGCCGCCAAGCGCGCAAAAGACAGAGGGGTTCATCGGAACAAGCACACGGTTCACGCCGATTTCCGCTGCCAGCAGCGGGCCTTGGATCGCGCCAGCGCCACCGTAAACGAGAAGGGTAAGATCTTCCGGATCAACCCCCTGTCGCGCCAAGTAGGGCAATACGCCTGCGACCATGTTCGAACTTGCGACGGTCACGCACATTTCCGCCGCGCTGAGCACATCGGTATTCAAGGCCTGAGCTACAGGAGCCAGTGCTCGCTCGGCGGCGCTCTTGTCGAGCTTCATTTCGCCCCCGAGGAGGGCCTCAGGCAGATATCCCGCAATGAGGAACGCGTCGGCGAGCGTGGGTTCGTTACCACCGCGGCTGAAGCAGACCGGGCCGGGATATGAGCCGGCACTGCGCGGGCCAATCCGCAGGACGCCACCGTCCATCGAGATGATCGAGCCTCCGCCGGCCCCGATTGCTTCGATGCCTGTGACAGGCATCACGACCGGGAATTCCCCGACTTCCGCCGCGGTAGACGTAGGAGCCTCGCCATCGCGAACCAGAGAGATGTCAGTGCTTGTCCCACCCATGTCCATCGTGAGAATGTTGGCCTCACCCATCGCCCGCCCGAGGTATTGAACGGCGGTGACGCCCGAGGCAGGGCCGGACAGGAGAGTATGGACGGGAAAGTTCCTGGCTTCGCTTGCCGCCATCGCGCCGCCATTCGAGCGGGTAACAAAGAGCTGGGAGCCCGGAAGCCGTTCGGCCACATAGGTCTCGACAGCACCGATGTACTCGTTCATGCGACGCCGCACGAAAGCATTCAGCACACTTACGATGGCCCGTTCATATTCGCCTATCCTGGGCCAGATTTCGCTGGAAAGGCTGATCTCGGCATCTTCGCCAGTTGCCTTCCGAATTGCCCGCGCAACGGCAGCCTCGTGATCGGGGTTTGCATAGCTGTGGAGCAACGCAACTGCATAGCCAGTAGCGCCGGCCCCAGCCGCCTTGCGTGCCAGAGCTTCGACTTCCGCATTGTCGATCGCGGTTCTGATCTCGCCGCCTCTCAGGATGCGCTCTTTTACTTCGAAGACCATCTCGCGATCGATCAGCGGTTTGGTCCGTGCTTCAAAGATATTGAGCGGGTTTCGGACGCCCACGCGCTGCAGTTCCAGCAGATCGCGATAGCCTTCAGTTACGAAAAAAGCGATCTTTGGACCCTTACGCTCGATCACGGCATTCGTGCTGACGGTGGTACCGTGCATGACGAAAGCGGCCTCGCCTGGATTGGGCGGCAGCTGTTCGAGAAGTTTCTCGAACCCGTTGCGAAAACCGTCTTCAAAGTTCGGCGGCGTCGAAGGAACCTTCAATGTGACGATGTTCTCGTCGCCCTCGCGCCAGCCGCAAAAGTCGGTGAATGTTCCACCGATATCGACGCCGATCCTAAGCATGAAAAACTCCCGCTAGATGGTCTCCGCTATGAGACTCGATGACTAAGCCTGAATTCATTGAACTCTCCCATCTGAACTGTGGGCGATCTGCCCTTGCTCCATTGATAGCTAGAAGCCCGAATTGAGAGAATTCGAGAATCCGCGGCATTGATTGGCAAAATGGATCAATGGAACGCGAAGCGTCGGACGATTGTGATCAATATCCTTCAGACTACCACGAGCTTCCTCCAGCTACGGCGACACCAGAGCTTGCATAACATTTGCACATGGCCGCATGCCGATTACTACCCTTGCGACATGGAAAGCATGAACGTACTTCTGGTGAGGGGAATCTCTTGGTGGAGACATCCGATTCCCCGTGGTCCACGTGACTGACGAGGACGGGCTGTTGCTGATGACTGAGCAGCTGTCGGCGTGTCGTGCAGCCGGACCAGAAGTGAAATCGTCTGAGGCGGCTCCTGGAGGAGCCTTTAGTCCAGCGTCGAAGATGCTCTTGGAACTGCGGTCGTGCGCCTTGTGGTCGCCTGGCGCTGTTTTCCTCTGGTGAGAAGGTGAAATGGGTCGCAACTACGAATTTGCAGTTATTGGCGGTGGGATCGTCGGTGCCTCGATTGGATACGGTTTGGCCAAGCAGGGGCTTCGAACCATTCTCATCGATGGAGCCGACGATTCCCTGCGAGCCTCCCACACGAACTTTGGACTGATCTGGGTTCAGGGGAAAGGGGATGACTATCCCGCCTACCAGCGGATAACGCGACAGAGCGCCGACCTATGGCCTGAATTCGCAAAAGAACTTCGCCAGCATACCGGGCTGGATGTCGAATACCGTCGAAATGGAGGCCTGCTTTTCTGTCTCTCGGACTCAAAGGCGCAGGAAGAAAAGGCAATCGGCGAGAAGATGGGAAAGATCCATCCCGCCTATAGCTTCGAGATGCTGGAACGATCGCGACTTGAAAGAATGTTGCCTGACATCCGGCTCGGCCCGAAGGTTTGCTCTGCATCTTTCAGCCCAATGGACGGTGACGTGAACCCTCTCCTTGCTTTGCGATCAATTTTGCACGGCTTTGTTCGCCTCGGAGGGACCCTGATCACGGGGGAAAAGGTCACCAATGTGATGGCTGCCGCCGGAGGGTATCAACTATCCGGACAGGGTCAAACGATAGAGGCCGAGCGTGTGGTTGTCGCCGCAGGCAACGATTCCATGGACTTCGTCCAATCGTTGTCCCTGCCTTTACGCCTCGTGCCTGAGCGAGGCCAGATGCTGATCACGGAGCGCGTTGCCCCGATTTTCCATTTCGCCGCAAGCGGCATCCGTCAGACAGCGACTGGCACGTTTCAGTTTGGTGCTACCAATGAACGAGTTGGGCGATCGACCGATGTGACGGCAGCCGGAGCTCATCATATAGCAAATAGAGCTATCAACGTTATGCCCGATGTTGGGGAGCTTCGAGTTGTCCGTCAGTGGGCCGGGCTGCGGGTTTTGACCCCTGATGGGGTCCCTGTCTACGACAGGTCACGCACGTATGCGGGCGTCTTCGTCGTTGCCTGCCACTCAGGCGTCACCCTTGCAGCACTTCATGCTGGTCCTTTCGCAAAGTGGCTGGCGTCCGGCGCAACGGATGAAACGTTCGCCGACTTCAGCGGTCACCGCTTTGATCTGGGGGTTGCCGCTTGATGGACAAGGCCCTCCTGACCTCCGGAATAAACGTCGAAATCGTGATTGACGACAAAGTTGTCTCAGCGCGCGAGGGCGAGCCGCTGGCTGCCGTCTTTTTACGACAGGATGACATCCACACCCGCACTTCTAATCCATCTTCCGAGCCTCGAGCTCCCTTCTGCATGATGGGCGTCTGCTTTGAATGCGTCGTCCATGTTGATGGTGTCGGTACGGTAAGGAGCTGTCAGCAGTCCGTGCGCGATGGAATGAGGGTGGTTCGCCAAGATCAGCCGAAGAGATTGAAATGACAGAGAAACGATCTGCTGACCTCATCATCGTGGGCGCCGGACCTGCCGGAATGGCCGCAGCAAGGCGAGCGGTTGCGGGTGGCCTCACTGTTATCGTGCTGGATTCTCAAGCCCAGCCAGGAGGTCAAATCTGGCGCAATGCAGGGCGGAATGCGCAGAGCCCGCTTTTGGAAGTTTTGGGCGAGGAATATCAGCGTGGCGTGGGGCAGGTGCAAGCGTTTCTCGATTGCGGTGCCAGCTATTTGCCGGAAGCGCAGGTTAGCCGGATTGCCGACGGTTGGACTGTCGAATTCGTTCTGGACGGTGAGATCCGTAGCGTCCAGGGGAAGAATCTTCTGCTTGCGACCGGCGCGCAAGAACGACCGGTTCCCTTTGCAGGCTGGACTTTACCCGGTGTCATGACCGTAGGAGCGGCGCAAATTCTCCTTAAGACCGCTGGACAACTCCCCAAAGGTCCGGTTGTGGTAGCTGGGAACGGACCATTGCCTTTGCTCTACTTGCAGCAGATGCGATTGGCGGGCGCGAAGCCGGTGGCGTTCCTTGACACTACCCCCCGCGGATTGATCGCACGAGCGGTGCGCAATCTTGCCGGAGCGATCCGAGAGCCTGGGCAGGTCCTGAAGGGAATGGCCTGGATGCCCATTTTCACCGGTATCAAGCAGGTCGCAAACGTCGTTGACATCACTGCCGTCGGCAATGGCAGACTTGAAGCCGTCCACTTCAGGCGTGGTGGCGGTCAACGAGGGCGTGTTGAGGCCGGTACCCTCCTTGTCCACGAAGGCTTGGTTCCTGGACACCATCTCGCTGTTTCAGCAGGAGCCAAGCTCGTCTGGGATCAGCGTCAGTATGCCTTCATCCTTGAACGCGACGACTGGATGAATGCTGGTCGGGATGGCCTGTATTTGGCCGGTGACGGAGCTCGCATCGGAGGAGCGGCAAACGCGGAAATCGAAGGTGAGATCGCTGCAATCGGTATACTTCAGAACGCCTCGCGGCTCACGCCGCAACGAGCCGATGACGAGGCCGCGCCTCTTCGCGCCCGCTTGGGTCGATTGAGGGCGTTCCGAAGGTTCCTTGATGGGGTTTACCCGCCGAAGATTGCCAGATCTTCTCCGCGAGACGGTACAATCATTTGTCGTTGCGAAGAACTGAGCGCCGGCACCCTTCGGCAGGCGGCCCAAGACGGCGGCTGCAAGGGTCCGAACCAGCTTAAGAGTTTCACGAGAGCGGGTATGGGGCCGTGCCAGGGACGGCAGTGTGGTTACCCGGTCCACGAATTGCTCAAGGCGGCGACCGGCTTGTCCCCGGACTCCGTGGGACTCTACAAACCCCGCCCCCCGTTCGTGCCACTCACAGTGGCAATGCTTGCAGCGCAGGAAACAGAGAAAGTCGAAACGGCATCCCATCACGAGTGATCGAACGTGGGAATCCCGATCGCGGACCGCATTCGAGAAAATGTGCTGAGGATACCTGATGAACATCAAACTCGCTTCGGCGAGATCGTCCAGGAAAGCGGACCGGCTTCAAGAATTCGAACCGCTGGCGCTCGGAGGTTCTGGCGGACTCAACTTAGGCGGCAAAGGTGGACAAGCGATTGTTTCACCTGTCGGCGCCCATTTTGGATCCCGACACTTCAGCGGTTCGAGATCCTTCGGCTCGTACGCGAGCGGGTTGACATGAGCAGGCAACTCTCCTTGCGCAGTAAGGTTCGGCAGATCTCAGGACAAAAGCGTAAACTTTAATGAGGAATACTATGAAGGTTGGCATCGCCGGAGCTGGTAACATTGGAATGGGCTACGCTGCCTTCCTCGAGAAGAGCGGGCATCGTCCAACAATCTGGTCGCCGTCGGGATCAAGGACTGAAGCCCTTCGCGCCGGGGACCCTCTCACGATAACCGGCGCGATAGAGGGAATATTCCGACCGGCTGTATCGACGTCACCGGAAGATCTTGCCCGAGCAGATACGATTGTCCTGGCGCTTCCCGCCTATGGTCATCGGTCGGTTCTGGATAGCCTGGTTCCGTATCTCGAACCACGCCACGTCGTGATTATCAGTGGTCACTTGTCTTTCGCGGCGCTCTATCTTTCCAAAAAGCTCGCCGAGCGGCAGATCGACATTCCGATCGTCGCCTGGAATACGACGGTCCTCACATGTAAGCCACGGGGGCCAAATCGCTTCAACATCGGCGCCATCCGCGCGAAGGTTGGCATGGCCACCGTTCCGGTCGATTGTTTTGATCGAGCGCTCGACGTCTGCGTCTCTCTGTTCGGCGATCGTTTCAACCGTCAGGACGATCTACTTTCGATTGCTCTTAGCAATATCAATCCGCAAGACCATCTGGGGATGGCGCTCTGCAACTTGTCGCGGATCGAGAAAGCAGAGAGCTGGGGCCAGAACACCATGGTTACGCCGGCGATAGGACGCCTTCTCGAGGCGATGGACCGGGAGCGTGTTGCGATTGCCAAGGCTTTGGGCAAGTCCGTCATAACGACCTTCGACCACTTCAAGCTCTCCTACAACGTCACCGGAAATACCGTTTCCGAGATCTCTGCCGCCCTCGTCGAAGGCGGAAGTGATCCACTTGGTCCAACGGATCTGAACACCCGCTACATTCTTGAGGACGTCCCATTCGGGATTGTGCCAACGCTTCAGCTGGCGAAACTCGCCGGGATCACCGCTCCCCTTCACCAGAGCGGTCTTGAACTCATCAGCGCGTGCTATGGCCGTGATTTCGAGGCGGAGAATGATCTCCTCCCGGAGCTTGGTCCGTTTGATCGAGCTGAGATGATGGTTCTTATGAAGCGAGGCTACCGGCGTTCGGACACGGGCTCGCGCCAATCCCCAGGTGGAAACGACTAAGAATCGAATCCCGGAAGGAATCGGGGCCGCTCCTCCACCCGATAACAATCCTCAGCTGTCTTTGCCCGAGGAGATATTTCGATTTGAAAGGAACTACAATGAGTGCGCCTTCCAGTCTCAACATCGTGCCCTTCATCAGCGTCGAGAACATGATGGACCTTGTCGTCGCCACCGGCGTCGAGACCTTCCTCCTCGAGCTGGCAGGCTACATCGAAGACGATTTCCGTCGCTGGGAAAGTTTCGACAAGATCCCCCGCGTCGCCTCCCATTCGCGCGACGGCGTGATCGAGCTGATGCCGACCAGTGACGGCGTGCTCTACGGCTTCAAATACGTCAACGGCCATCCGAAAAACACTAAATCCGGCCTTCAGACGGTCACAGCGTTCGGCGTGCTCTCGGATGTCGATAGCGGTTATCCGCTGCTTTTGTCCGAAATGACCATCTTGACCGCACTGCGCACCGCCGCCACCTCTGCAATCGCCGCGAAGTACCTAGCCCGCAAGGACGCCCGCACCATGGCGCTGATCGGCAATGGCGCGCAGAGCGAATTTCAGGCGATCGCCTTCAAGGCCTTGCTCGGCATCGACCGGCTGCGGCTCTACGATATCGATCCCAAGGCAACGCTACGCTGCCGTCGCAATCTCGAAAAATTTGGCCTCGAAATCGAGAGCTGCACCTCCGCCGAACAAGCGGTCGAAGGCGCCGACATCATCACTACGGTGACGGCCGACAAGCACAATGCCACCATCCTCACTGACAACATGATCGGCCCCGGTGTGCACATCAACGGCGTCGGCGGCGACTGCCCCGGCAAGACGGAAATGCATCGCGACATCCTGCTACGCTCCGACATTTTCGTGGAGTTTCCGCCGCAGACACGCATCGAGGGCGAAATTCAGCAATTGGCAGCGGATCACCCGGTCATCGAATTCTGGCGCGTCATTGTTGGTCAGGAGGTCGGGCGCAGCTCCGACAAGCAGATTACGCTGTTCGACAGCGTCGGTTTCGCAATCGAGGATTTTTCGGCACTTCGTTATGTGCGTGACCGGGTCCATGGCTCTGGCCACGTCAATCAGCTGGATTTGCTTGCGGACCCTGATGAGCCGCGAGACCTGTTCGGCATGCTGCTTCGACGTGAAGCGGCAACCAGCACTCGCTGAGCGAGCCAGTTGCCGCGACGATGATCGCGGCGAGCATCAAGATTTCAAGGGGAGGGGACTAGGTGCGGGCTTTTGGTGTTCACAAAATCCGATGGAGTATTGGCTGGAAGATTCCGGTTCTGATGGTCTGTGTCGCGGCCTTTTCATGTGGTGCCGTCGCAACGTTCACTGGGATGACCTCTTTTGCGACCACAAAGGAGCTGATCGGACAGCACCTTTCCTACATCGCCACGACAAAGCGTGAGAAGCTTGCCGCCAAATTGAGCTCCGTTGAGTCGGAAACGAAAGGTCTCGCGTCGACCCGCGCTTTCGTTCAACTATTTGACCGACTGAGCGTAGGCTTCAAAGTGGCGCCAAAAGAGGAGATTGCTGTGCTTTCAGCTGCAATCGCTGCCGGGGGTAACGTCGAGGGCGAAGCTACAGAAGGGCTCAAATACTATCTGAAGTCGTATCAGGATGTTGATACATGGCTACGGCCTCTTAGCGCTGACCACGGTTACTCGGCAATCATGCTCGTCAATTCGCGAGATGAGCTAATCTATAGCTCCGGGCGCGATGCTCTCGGCTTGCTGCAGCCGACGAGCGCGATTGCCGGCGCGATCGATCAGTCCAAAGGGACGGCGAATGTCGTCATGACGGATTTCTCTTCTTCCTCTGGAGCTGGGCCCGGCCAGGCATTTTTCGTGATCGGCGTCGATGACCCGATGAATGCTGGTCAGCGGGCAGGGACTTTACTGATCAGGGTCAGCACCAAGATGATCGACGACATAATGCATGACGGCTCCGGATTCGGCCCATCGGGCGAGGCGCTTGTTGCTGGCAAGGACGGTATCCTTCGTTCAACGTCGCGCTTTTCGAACGAAGCACTTCCGTCGGTAGAAAACTCTCTCCTCTCCCCTGGGACGTCGTTTGGGCGGTACCGCGATCACGACGTCCTGGCAGCGACGGAAACGCTGAACGGCGGAAGTCAGACCTGGTCAATTATAGCCTTGGAGCCGACGCAAGAAGTGTTTGCTCCTGCGATTTCTCTAATCTGGAGCATCATGCTCATCACGGCGATGACAGCCGTCATCACGTTTGCCGTCGCGGTCATAGCGTCGAGATCCATCTCGCGACCGATCGAAAGTTTGGTCGCTGCGATGAAAAATCTTGCGGCCGGCGATACCGCAACCGTCGTCGATGGAGCGAGCCGACTGGACGAGATCGGCGACATGTCGCGAGCTGTTCTTGTGTTCCGAGACAATGCGATCGCGAGAGCCGTGGCCGAGGCCGACACGCAACGGGCGGAGCAAAAGGCTGAGCTAGACCGGATTGCGATGGAAGCCGATCGCCAGGATAGGCTCAGCACCCAGGCAGCGATTGTTTCACAAATCGGCGATAGCCTCGCGGCCTTGGCCAATGGAGTTTTATCACGTTGGATCGAAGTGGAGTTTCCCGAAGGGTACCAGCAGATCAAAGACGACTTCAATAATGCGGTCACGCAGTTGAATCACACGATCCAGTCAGTTGCAGGGCAGGCCAGTTCGATCTCGGCGATCGTCATGGAAATGGCCCACGCGTCCGATACCTTGGCCCACCGCACAGAGCATCAGGCCATTGTTCTGGACGGCGTCGTAACGACCCTGACCGCTATTTCTGCCGATGTGAATCTGACCGCAGAAAGTGCCAGTAGGGCCGACACGTTGGTGTCCAAAGCTCACGCGGTGGCTGCCTCATCCGAAGTGATCGTCTTGCAGGCCATCGATGGAATGGGTGACATTGAGAGATCCTCATTGCAGATCGCGAATATCGTCAACGTCATCGAAGAAATCGCATTCCAGACGAACTTGTTGGCGCTGAATGCCGGCGTGGAAGCGTCGCGTGCCGGCGAATCCGGAAAAGGTTTCGCCGTCGTCGCTTCGGAAGTTCGAGCTCTCGCTCAGCGCTCTGGCGACGCGGCCAAGGAGATCAAGGATCTCATCGACGTTTCCTCCCTGCGCGTTGAGCGGGGAATTCAACTCGTCGGTTCGACCGGCGCCCAGCTGAAAGACATAGCAGAGCATGTTGATCTCATCCGAACACTCGTCTCGAACATCGCCTCGACCGCCAAAAGCCAGGCGAGGCATCTGGATGATTTCAAAGCCACCATCAAAAAAATCGACATATCGACGCAACAGACGGCCGCCATCGCGGAAGAATCCAAGGCTGCTTGTCAGTCTATGGAAGCGGAAGCGGCTCGACTTCTCCAGTTGATTTCAAAGTTTGAGTTGGGGCAGAGCCAGTTGGCGGTTCCTCAACAGTTGAAGGTTGCAGTCGCATGACATCGCCCTCGACATGCCTGCGATTTCGCCCGCGGCTCAGGCCTAATGATCGGCAGAAAGCCATAACGTCATTGTTTGCGAGATGCGATCCACTGTGGTGTTGGCGATAAGGAAATGAACTTGTCGATGCTCGCACCTCTCGAAATCGGGTGTTTACGATGGATTGCCCAAGGGAAATCCATCGATGACATTGCGTTGCTCGAAGGCATCGAAAAGAGCCAGGTTGAGGCGCACTTGGAACGAGCGGCCACGGGCCTCAATGCAAAGTCGATCGGTGAGGCCGTGGAAATGCTTTCCCGGATGAAGCGCGAGTAAGCTTTCGCGCTGTGATAACGTTTGTCCTCATGCGCAGACCCGAAGGCGAGACATGACATCGGATTTCAATGCTGAGCTTCATGCTCGTCCGTCAATCTACTTTGCCGGGCCGGCGTTTGTGGAGCACATTGCGGTTATGCATGCGGACCAAAGTCGGCAACATGGCGCGGTGGCATTGGAAAGTGGGGACGACGGTATCCGGACCCAGATTGAACACCATACCGAGTTCGTTACGATCACGCGCGTGACCAAAATCGAACAAAACCCTTCGGCCTGGCCAGCCTTGAGTTTGGGTCTTTCTGAAGTTTCTGCGCTCGCTGCGATAGAGTCGCCGCAACTGATTTGCCGGCTTGGCATCCTTGTTCTGGGTAGTCCTCCATCCGAACTCGGCCCCACTCTTTCGATGTTTGATTTTGCGGATACAGCCGCTTCATCAATCGGTGGAGGAGCAGCGCAGGTCTGTTCTGATTTCCGGGTCAGGTCTGACTTTTCGAGCCGAGTCCTCTTATTTAACAATGACCTGAACGCATATCGTCTGGGAAGGATGGTCCGGCGGATTTGTGAAATCGAAACTTACCGGTCGATGGCGCTCCTTGGCCTTCCAGAGGCGCGCCGGCTGGCTCCCCATCTGAAGGATTTCGACAGCAAGCTGGTTGAGCTAACGAATCGCAATCAAAATCTGCCGGCAACGGAGCATAAGCAACTGCTCGACGAAATCTCGACATTATCGGCGCGGATTATTTCGGAGACAGCAAGGACCCGCAATCGGTTCGGCGCAACCTCAGCTTACGCAAAGATCGTGGAAGAGCGCATTTCAGAGCTCCGGGAGTCCCATGTTTCAGGCTTTCAGCGTTTCGGCGTTTTTGTGGCACGCCGCTTCAAACCAGCCGTCAGAACGTGCGAGGCGACAGCACTGCGATTGGAGCAGCTATCGCACGCGGCGATGCATTTGCTCGACTTGCTGCAAACCCGGATCCAAGTAGAGATTGAGTACCAGAACGCAGTTCAGATCCAAGCGATGGCTGAGAGAGCAGCGACGCAGGTTAAGATACAGCGAGCAGTGGAGGGATTCTCAGTCATTGCGATCAGCTACTATCTTCTGAGCTTGATGAAATTTGTCGTCGAGACCGCAGATCATGCAGGCTACCACCTTAGCCCTTTGGTCATGCTTGGCTCAATTCCCGTCGTCGTCGTGGCGGTTGCGGCTGCGATATTCCGGGTAAAACACGCGTTAGGAGCCCGCGAGTAAAGACGTGCGATTATAGGTGTGAGATACCCGCCCGATATCTAACAAGAGCCAAGATTCGATCGCCGCTTGGTTTACCTATGGATCGAAGAGAGCTGCAATTCGAGCCAGTATGCGGCGGTCTCGCCTGCGCCCAAGGTTCCCGCCCATTCATTTGTCCGGTTGCCAGGCTCGGCCCGCCGCATGGGTTCGAGCGCGTGGGCATAAACACCCGATTGAAACGCCCGCCAGCCACCGAAATTCGGTAGAAGCTTGCAAGGATAGGAGATGCGCGCTCGGACGCCGCCTATCAACGCCTCGTTCCTAACTTCGACGCACGCTTTCGGCGTGGTGGATACGACAGGAAACTCCTGAAAGTAGTCGACGAAATCGTCTCGAGGGCGCTTATCCTCTCCGTTGAATGCTGACATAAGATCCCCGTCGAGGTCACCCGAGATCTGCGTGACCTCGTCCAGAAATGGATAACCGAAATTCACGTGGTACAGGATTGCATGGGGGGTCGGCCTGAATCCGCGATTCTCGACAATATCATCGACGCGAATATTGGTCCCGAAGACATCGACTTCGATACGGCGACGCATGACGAGGTTTTCGCCAAAAATCGCTGTCTGCTTAACGACGCCCTCCGCCCATATGACAGGGCGCTCTATACAGTCGCACAAGCTTGCCAGATATACCGGCTTTGTGGGGGCGGTTAGTTTCGTTTTGACCGCAGTAATGTCACTGCTGAGGCGCGATCATTTTCATTACGCTCGCCCCTCGAAGTAAAAATTAATATCCGGATGCTTCTCCGCAGCTAAAAGCAGAATGGCAATAGCTTCGCGGACGAAGAGCCGGTTTCTTCTTTTGTCATCGTCGAAATACTTTCCGCCGTGGAATAAGTTGTTGCGAACCCGTCGGACGGCGCCAAACAGGTCCTGGATACAATTCGGTTTTCCTACTTGTTGCTCGAAGCCATAGCTACCGTTTTCTATAAGATCTGCCTTCGGCGGCGCATCCAGTATCGTCGGACAGATATTGTGGTCGCGCAAATGTTGAAGGAACGCCGGACCAATTGCCACGCTATTGGAAAACCTATCCCAAGCGATCTCGACCTTTCCCCTTCTCATTTCTGCGAAGCCGGCCATCTTCAGCGCGAATTCGAAACGAGCAAATATGCGAAAAAGCTTGTTTGAGAGTGGGGGCAGAGCATTTGCGGCCGTCAGATCGATTGCCATAGGAAATTTTCTCACTTCTCGAACGATCGTAATCCTGGAATGATGGTATCTCATGGCGTCTGATTGAACGGTGGCGATGCTATGCCTTTTCGGATGCAACCGATCCATCTTTTTTATTCGTGCCAGAGCGACCGTGACCGAAAGGTTTGCGCGAACTTCATCAAGGTTGCGCTCGAACAGGCAATCGCGAAGCTGAAGGCAAGCAACGATATCGAGATTCATCTGGATTCCGATACGGCCGGGGTCCCCGGAACGCCGCTCGTGACCGAGACGATCCTGCATAGACAGATCGATACGACGCAACGGGCAAGCTTTGATCCACCTCGCGCGGTGAGTGGGAAACCGATTCAGAAAGTCGATGGTATACGAGACTGGTCCGGGCTGGGATCCTGGAGGCGGCTATGACGATCGGTGTTCGGACCGACGACGACAAAACGATGCAGATTTTCAATAGAGGCCGTGCAAGCCGGCCCCTGCGGCTGCCAGCAATTTTTCTGAACACCATCTCGGTTGCTTCACGAGCAGCGGTCAACATTGCAGCTCTTCGCCCAATCCTGGCGCCTGTGGCTGGGAGCGGGCTTCGAAAATGGATCCCCCTTTATATCGTTCCGACCACACTGCTGGCGAGCCGGATGGTGGTTTGACCGAGCCCGTCGTTGTTCACCGGCGCGACTGGCGTTGATTGGCCGATAGAGATTCGCAGTTGAGCAGCGGTGTTTGGCCGAACCAACCGGGACATTACAGCTGGGCGGACTTAGCCAGCCAGCCGTTCGCCTGAATAATCAGCCTTGTCTATTTCGTTGATCGCTAACGGAAGTCCGAACTTCGCTACCAGCTGCCGGAGCTGTCCGCTTTCTTTCGCAAGCGCCGTGCTGGTTGAATTCGCTTCCTCTACCAGTGATGCGTTTTTTTGCGTCACGCTACCCATCTCGTTGATCGCGGTACTTATAGCCGCTAAGCCGAGCGATTGCTCGCGCGCGGAATGCGCAATCTCCTCAATCTCATGATGAATATGCCCGACAAGGTGATTGATATCGTCTAGCGATTTGCCAGTGTCTCGAATCAGCGTGCCGCCGCCCGCGATTTCCACTTGTGACAATTCGATCAATTCTTTGATCTCTCCGGCTGATCGGGCAGTCCTTTGCGCCAGAACCCGCACCTCTTGGGCAACAACCGCGAAACCTCGTCCCGCCTCACCAGCGCGAGAAGCCTCTACACCGGCGTTCAAAGCGAGTAGATTTGTCTGAAACGCGATCTCATCGATGATCTCAATGATCGATGAGATTTGACGGGACGACGCTTCAATTTTTCCAAATGCCTCGACCGCCCGAAACACGAGGGTAGCGGATCGATGGGCACTAGCGAGTGCCTCAGCCGCTACCTGTCGTGCATCGATAGTTCGTGTGGTGGTCTTAGAGACACTCGTCGTGAGTTGGTCGAGGGCTGCAGCGGACTCTTCCAGTGAAGCAGCTTGTTGCTCAGTCCTACGCGAAAGATGATGAGCACTTTGGCTGAGCTCCTGGGACTTGCCGTCTAGTTGATTTGTCGTGGTGATTACAGCAGCCAGAGTCCTTGCCAGCTGCTCCACCGCTTGATTGAAGTTCTCTCGGAGTTGCTCAAATTCATGCGCAAAGGCCTCGGTAACCTTGAACCGCAGATCTCCCAGGGAGAGCTTCTGTAAGCCTTCTCCGAGACCGGCCGTTGCACGAGTGAGTTGAGCGATGCGCACTTGGTTTTCGCGTTCACCATGCCGTCTTTCGGCGTCAGAGGCCTCGTGGAGCTCAGCAGTTTCTTGCTCCAATGCGAGCGCTCGAAGGCCGTTCTCTTTGAAGACTTGAACGGCTCTTGCCATGCTTCCGAGTTCGTCTTTCCGATCTACGCCGTTTACGGTGACATCGAAATCTGCTTTTGCTAAAACCGCCATTGTTCTTGAAAGGTGGCGCAATGGGTTGACAATCCACTTGCGAACGCCCGAAAGCCCGAGCAAAAGGAAGAGTAGCAGGCCCGCAGCAATCATTGCGACCGTGGCCAAGATGTCGAGCTGGACGGCCGTGTGGACGCGTTCGGTGGCAGTTTCAGCACGATCCATCAGTTCCCGCGTTTTGTCCTGAAGTAGTTTTGAAGTGTTGGCGAACTCATCCTGGCAGTGACGAATTGGAGGGGCGTCGCTCGACGCGGACACGACGTCTGAATTTGCTGTCTCTTGCTTACCAAAACTGCAAGCCACGCCGAAGACGTCTCGCCCGCTCCTCTTCAGGGTGACCAGATCTGGATCAGATGGCATCGCCTCGATCGCGCTGTCCATAAGATTTAGAAAACTCTGCAGCGAAGACCCCAGATCTTCTGTTGCTGGAGCACCCTCCGCAGGGATAGGGTTGAGCTTCTCGCCGACGATGGGTTTCGCTGCCTGCAGGAATCGGTTTGCTTGTGCTATTGAAGTTGCTGCTGCTATCTCGCTCCTAAACACCCCCCGGTACCTGGCATCGATCCGAAGCATTTGCATCCCGGAGAACACTGCTATCACACTGATGAACACGACGACGGCGCCGAGAAGGAGAAAGAACTTTGAGGTAATTGGCAGATTTTGCATGGGTTTCCGAGTAGCGTTAGGTGTCATGTCGGCGAGTTTGGGGTTCGGGTCGCTTCGTGCGGTGGACTGCATGACGTTGCGAAAACTAATTCCACCTCTCGTAACCTTCTGGCGGCGACACGATGCGCTTGAGAGATGGCCTGAAAGTAAGGGGCGCAAACGTCATACTTTTCCCGAAGCTGTCTGGACGACAGCATCGATCGACTTTATGGGGTGATGTGACTAGTTGTTGTGTGGCTGCGCGGCTGGCTTGGTCTCGGAGTTAAGATCCGTCGAGCCAATCATGCGATTCCTGTGCTTGTTAAGAGGTTGCAAGCATCAGTGCCGCCTGGACACCACCCTCAAGAATACTTGACGCCGTTGCAGGGCTTGAGACCGCCCGGGCAATTTGGAGGGTGCCCACCATTAATCCAAATATCGCTATCGCCCTGTCCTTGGACGAGGATGAAGGCGAAGGTGGGAGCATCGACGCCAAAGCATTCGTAAACTTTCCTAATTCAACCTCATAGGCATCACGGGTCGCCTCTGGCTGTCTTCCGATTTCGGGCAAAAGTGCAGCAGATGGACAGCCGGTTTCGCGTCCCAGCATATGGTCAACGTTGAGATAGTTGCGGATGACGCTCTCAAAATCGTGGTCCTCGTTCCGATCCTGCTCCAGATTTTCCCTCTGATGCGCTAGGGCGGTCACCATGGCCTCTTTCACGAGTGCTTCTTTCGAATCGAAGTGAGCGTAGAATGCACCGTTTGTTAGACCAGCCTCCGTCATGATCCCCGCGAGCCCTGATGCGGCAGCTCCATCGGCGCGGAAACGTTTGGACGCGACGTCGACAATCCGACGCCGCGTATTTTCTTTATGACCTTTTTCAAACCGCATCTGTTTTCTCCTGCGGTGCCTGACTGATGCGATTTACGTCAATAAGCATACTATTCTCGTACCTTAGGATGCGGCATTCTCAAGAGCGGCGAGCAAGTCCTGATCGAGCTTTCGGGCAACTTCGTCAACCCGCGGATTGGCGAACTGGCCGAAAGTGGTAAGCGGCCGATCATATTCAAATGCGACACCATCCGAGTCTTCGCGCAGCAGTACCCGAATAGGTGCGTAGAGACCCGCCGACAAGGCATGTCGGGTCATCTTCGATGCGGTCAATGGATTTCCGATGTCGTACTGAATTGACTGACGTTGTAGACCGGCCACCTGAAGGACCGCTCCGTGATCCCTGAATCCAAAAATAGAGAGTGCAGGTAGAGCCTCCAATTCTTGAAGTGCGCGAGCCGACTCCCGGTAACGCAAGAGCGTGAAAATCCCGTCATCTATCCGAGGGATAGCGCCCTCCAGCTTTGATTTGACAGCACTGAAATCTTTGCTGGAGTGGATCGTGACATGTTCGACATTGATCTTTTTGATGTCTGTGACCTTGGTCATTTTACATACCTTCTTGTGGTCGGTTGAGGCGAGCTGCCTCAACCGAGGTTACGTTTCAAAGAGACGAGATACTGAGCGCTTCCACCCGACGCGCGAGTGTCAGCAGGCGACGATCGCTACCACTGGGAGCATCAATCTCAAGGCCGATCGGAAGCTTGTCGCTCAATTTGCCCATCGGTATGCTGATGCCGGGGAGGCCTGCTGCGCTCGCCGGTATGGTGTTGTTCGCCAGCGCCGCGAAGGTCACTTGCTTGCCCGCGATGAGGAACTCGTTTTCCTTGCCAATCTCCGGCGCCGTGCAGGGAGTTGTTGGCAAGATAAGTGCCTCAGCGCCACTTTTCGCAAACCCGTCAGCGAACAGGCGCTGGATCTGGGGCCGATCAACCTTCAGCGCCTTCTCATATGCCTCCGGTGTCAGCCACTTGGATCCCGTCGGCAGCACCAGATGCTGCCAAACTTCTTTTAGCCCTGGCTTCAGATCTGTGTAGATCTCGTCGAACGAGGTCGATATTCCGTTGTCCCGCAAAAAGCCGACGATTGCTTCTCTTGTTTCACGGAAGAATAAATCCCAGGTCGTCGTGTTGGCGAGGGCTGAAAACTCATCACCAAGATCGATTTCAACAACCTCAGCACCGCCGTCACGCAGTCTGCGGATAACCTCGTTGAATCGCGCCTCGACTTCGATGTCGACAACATCAAGATATTGCTTTGGAGCATATGCAAATCTCACGCCCTTGAGATCGGCGGGCTCGGATGTTGTCGATGGAGAAGTTTTGGTCACGACCTGATCAATCAATTCGCAATCTTCGACTGAGCGAGCGAAGACACCGGTCGTGTCGAGAACATGCGAAATTGGAGCGACACCGTCTCGTGGCCAACGTCCCGTCGTCGGCTTGAATCCCACCACGCCACAAAGTGACGCCGGAACGCGGATCGAACCGATGGTGTCTCCTCCGAAAGCCGCAGGGACAATCCTCGCGGCTACAGCTGCGGCGGAGCCGCTAGACGAACCACCACTGACCCGGTTATGCGCGTGAGGATTTTTTACCTGCCCGTAGGGGCCATTGTCTCCGGTCAAACCAAATGACATTTCGACGAGGTTATTCTTGCCGAAAACAATCGCGCCGGCGTCTTTGACGGCACTGACCACGCCCGCATCGTGTGCGGGTACAAAGCCAGTCAGATTGCTGACGCCGAGCGTCGTACGCAATCCGCTCGTCAGATAACTGTCCTTCACCCCAAGAGGAACACCAAGCAAAGGGTCGGAAGCGCCGGCGGATCGCGCTTTATCCGCTGCGCGCGCCGAGGCGATGACCGCCTTCTCGTCCACCGTGATGAACGCTTTGAGTTCCGATTGGTCCCGAGCCTGCTGCAAGAGCGCCTCGGCATAGGTCTCCGCCGAGAAGGCGCCATCACTCAATGCGCGAGCAGCCTGTGCGACGCCGATTTCCGCGAAACCGCGCCCTTCGCTGGATCGGTCTGACTTTATTTCTTTTTGCATGAGAAATCCTCTGTTCGGTATCTATTCTCGTGGATCACCGGGTGTGCGTCTCAATAAGTGATATTACGATCATAATATAGAAGTACGAACGTAATGCAATAGGGCGTGGAATTTTTCTCGAGGCCTTCCTCCGGTGAGCGTCGAGAACTTTTGGGGCTTCGATCTAGCGATCCCGTCGATCTGTCGCCTAGTGTCAGCGAGCGCAGTGTTTTGGACGTTTCACGCTACTTCCCGTGGCGGCTGAGGTACGGTGAACAGATGACAATTTGCATCGTGTGAGGTTGCGACCCCTCGCAAGAGCCTAGCCTTGCGTAGCCAAGACGGCGTTGGATGTGTGTCGCACGAATGGACTTAGTGGCATCGGTGCGCGGTGTACGACCGAACCATTGCACATCGTCTGCTGCAGTCGGAGCACTTGGTATCCCGACGCATACGAGGCAGGCTGCACTGGAAATCTTGCGGCGTAGAAGCCTGCGCTACTTCAGGAGGGCATCGAAGATGATCGCCCTGAAGTCTAGCAAGGGTTCATTGCTCTTTTCTGCCCGCATGCGCAGCAAAGCGCCCTCCCAACTATTCAATACGAAGCGGGCCAAAAGCGCTGCGGGCAAATCTCGACCGACCGTTCCTTCATCCTGTGCCTGCGCGATGCAAGCCTCAAAAAATCTGGTCCACGATCCGAAATGCTTTGAAAGGTGCTGGCGCATAAGGACGCTGTGATCGGCTACTTCGGCGCTGATATTTCCAAGAAGGCACCCCCTCACAAAGCCTGCTGTCTCGAAAGCCTTGATCCTTTCGTCAAAGTAAGCCTGCAAGCGGGCAAGGGGGGGGATCCCAGAATCGCAAAGTACGCTGCGGAGCTTTTCTTCATTACGATCAAAATACGCATCGAGAACTTCGGCGCCAAAAACCTCCTTGCTCGGGAAGTGATTGTAGAACGATCCCTTTGGGACGCCGACACTCTCGGCGATGCCCTGAACTCCAGTCGCGGCATATCCCTCGGTGTGAATCATCCGCAAGCCCGCCTTCACGAGATTGTCGCGTGTGCCAGGTTTCGGCTTCGGCCCCCGTCGGCCACTTGACGAAGATTTCATCTGATCCATCCTTGACTAATTAATTCCGACCGGTCACCTTGTAATTATCTTAGTTTGCCGAGACGGTGTCAAGCAAACGACTTTGCCCACAGGGAGAATAGTTGTGGTTTCGAGACTGGATATCATCATTCCCGCAGAGGGCGGCATAGAGCTCGGTGCCTGGCTCTTCCTGCCCGAACCGTCAGGCCCTGGTCCCGCCATCACCATGGCGCACGGCTATGCCGGGATCAGGGAGCATGGCCTCGAACGTTTTGCCAGGGCGTTCGCTGAAGCGGGTTTTGTTGTACTCGTTCACGACCATCGCAATTTCGGGACAAGCGGCGGCGCGCAGCGCGGCGACATCGACCCGTGGCAGCAGGTTGCGGATTGGCGCCGGGCGATCTCCTATCTTGAAACCCGTCCCGAGGTGGATGCGAAACGGATCGGTCTCTGGGGAACCAGCTATGCCGGCGGTCATGCGATCGTGCTCGGCGCAACGGATCGTCGGTTACGGTGCATCGTCGCCCAGGTGCCAACCATCAGCGGATACGAACAGGGACTGCGGCGCGTCTCGCCCGATGCCTTGCCGGCGCTGGAAGGCACGTTCGACATCGATGAACGGGCGCAATTGCGCGGTGAGCCGCCGCGCCGCCAGGCTGTCGTCAGCGCTGACCCCTCCGTTCCTGCCGCCTATCGTTCGCAGGAAGCAGTCGATTTCTATCTGCAGCCGGTCCCGGCGGGCCATTGGGATAATGAGGTTACGCTTCGCTCGACAAGAGCTGCCAGGATGTACGAACCAGGCAACTGGATTTCCCGAGTCTCGCCGACGCCGCTGTTGCTTGTAGTCGCCCGCGAAGACAAGATCACTGTCACCGACGTTGCACTTGCGGCTTACGAACGCGCGCTTGAACCCAAGCGACTTGTTTTGATTCCGGGCGGTCATTTCACCCCCTATCTCAACCAGTTTCCGATGGCCGAGGCTGCCGCCACCGGGTGGTTCCGCGAGCATCTCACAGTGGCCAAGGCATAGCTGTATCAACTCCCTTTCCACCTGTCGGCAGCACGCCTTCTCACATCATGGAGACAATCATGACTGCAAACACAGCCTCCAATAATGGCCTTTCCTGGAAAACACTCAACATCAAGCGGCCAGGACTCAGCCGCGACGTACCATCCGGCCACGAGGATCTGATGTGGGTGGCGAATTCATCGACATTGATCTACGGCGAGCGCGACGCGGTTCTGGTCGACACCTTTCTCACCACCGAACAGACACAGACGTTGTCGGATTGGGTTGCCGGCAGTGGCAGGAACCTGACGGCTATCTACATCACCCACGGGCATGGCGATCACTTCTTCGGACTGGCACCACTTCTCGAACGCTTTCCGAACGCCAGGGCCGTTGCAACGCCAGCCGTGGTCGAGGCCATGCACGAGCATCTGTCGCCGGCCTCGGTTGAAAACTTTTGGCGAAGGCTTTTTCCAGGCCAGATCCCCGAGCGGCTGCTTGCGGCAGAACCGTTGGAAAACAATGAACTGGAGCTGGAAGGTCACAAACTTGTGGCAGTGAACGCGGGGCGCACCGATACGGCGGTGTCGACAAGCCTGCATGTGCCGTCGGCGGGGCTGATCGTCGGCGGCGACGTCGTCTATAACGGCATTCACCTCTATCTCGGCGAAACCACGAGCGAGAGCCGGCTCGAATGGATTTCCACGCTGGACAAGCTCGAAGCCCTTGCCCCTCGGGCGGTGATTGCAGGGCACAAGGTCCCGGAAAATGCTGACGACCCGCGCATCATCGGGGAAACCCGGCAATACATCCGCGACTTCAATCACCTGAACGAAACGACCACGACGGCGCGCGAACTCTACGACGCCATGCTGCAACTCTATCCCAATCGGGTCAATGTCGGCTCGCTCTGGGGAGCCGCGAACGTCGCGAAGAAGCACGCTTAAAGTCGAAGACGGGCTGGTCGTCATGGCCGGCCCCTACCTGCGATCCAAAACAGGTCCCGCTACCTCATTTCGAAAAGAGAATGGACAATGCAAAAAATGCTCTTTGCCGCTACTGTCGCCTTGGCGACTGCTTTCGCGGGCTTCGCGACCGTAGCCTCGGCAGCCGACAAGGACTCGCCGGACGCCCGCACCATTGGCACGATCGAATCGCGCTTCGGCAAACTCATGGAGCTGGCGAACAAACACGACATCAAAGGTTTGCACGCGATGTTCTGGCAATCGCCGTCCGCTCTTCTGGTGGCGAAGAGCGCCGTTCCATCCGAAGGCAATTGGGCGGGCGTCTGGGGCAACGACGCGATCGACCAGAAGCTGCATGACATAGCGGCCTCCGGCCCCGTCGTGCTAACGCCCGATCTCACCAAGCTTAAGGTCGTCGGGCTGACCCGCGATATAGCGGAATCCTACGCACCTATGGAAATCAGCGTGTCCTATGCAGGACAGGATGGAACCCCCAGGCCGTTCCTGATGATCATCACTTGGAGGAAGATCGCGAAGGACTGGAAAGTAGCCTCGGAAATCATACTGCCGGTGCCGCCGACACCGGTCGCCGAAAATCTTAGCCGGCCATAGCTCGCACCGTGGCAAGCTTCGATCTCTATCAGGCTGATCCAGTCGGGCGGGTGAAAGAGAAAATTCCTTCCGGCTGCCGCCATACTAGAGCGGTGGCCGACAGACTCTTGCCCGTCCCCAGTCAGCTGAGGGCGGACCGCGAGGCTGCCTAGGCGAGGCAAGTTCGTTTCAAGCCGGCTTCCACGGATCCGACGTATCATTACCGGGAGCTTCAAATGCCTTTGAAGCTCCCGCTGGGTAACTTGGCGTGGGTATGAGGCAGGTGAATGTCGGTGGCGGTGCTTGCCCCGGCTGCTAATTTACCTCTAAGCTCTTACGGTGATCGGCAAGGATCTTCGCAGCGCTCCACGCCGCCGGGAACCCTGCATAGGGGGCCGCTTGAATAATAGCCTCCTCGATTTCAGTCAGGGTGAGGCCATTGTTCAGCCCGATTTTGAGGTGGTTTTCGAGCTCCCCCACCTGCCGTAGCGCAATGAGGATACCGATTGTTACAAGGCTGCGTTGTTTTTGGTCGAGCCCGTCGCGACCCCAGACCTGACCATAGACAAAATCAATCGTGAAGTCTGCAATCACGGCGTCCGATGCGGTTCCCCGGGACAGTTCAACGAGGCGTCGCGCATTCTCTTCACCGCGCATCGCCGTATAAATATCAATTCCAAGTGTGCTCTCCGAGTTCATGACGCTGCCGCTCCCATAAGCGCTTTGGGTTCAAGAAATGCCTGGAGACCAAAAATGCCATACTCGCGACCGATCCCCGACTGTTTAAAGCCACCGAACGGCACATCCGGATGGTGCGGAGCTCCATTGACAGAAATGCGGCCGGCCTCCAGCTGCTCCCCTACGTTGATTCCATGCTGCTGGCTTCCGGAGAACACGTAGGCGTGCAGGCCATAGGGTGTGTCGTTGGCAATGCGAATTGCTTCGGCCTCATCCTTGTAGGTCAAGACGCAGAGAACAGGACCAAAAATTTCTTCGCGAGCAATCACCATGTCGTTCGTTACGTTTGCAAAGACCGTTGGTTTGACCGTGAATCCGCTCGCTCCTTCGGGATGACCCTCACCGCCGACCACAAGCGTGGCACCTTCTTCGATCCCCTTCTTTATATACCGCTGAACCCGCTCATACTGTGTCTGGCTAACCATGGGCCCAATCACCGTTGCAGGATCCTTTGGATCCCCCGCCTTCATCTTTTCCACCGCGGGCTTGATAAGACTAAGAGCTTCATCCAGTCGAGATTCAGGAACAAGAATGCGTGTGCCATTGATGCAGGCTTGTCCGCTGTTATTGAGGCCAACCTGCAAGGCGAGGGGGATTGCTTCCGCGAAATCGACATCGTCGAGAATGATGCTGGGTGATTTGCCGCCAAGTTCGAGTGTGACGCGCTTGAGGGTGGCTGCGGCTTCCTTCAGAATCGACTTCCCGACTGCTGTCGAGCCGGTGAAGGAGATCTTCGCTACGTCCGGATTGCTGGTGATTTCGGCGCCCACGACGTCGCCTCGACCGTTGACGATGTTGAACACGCCAGCCGGCGCCTCGGCTTCGTGCAGCGCCTTTAAAACAACAACCGTCTGCGAGGCGCTCATCTCGCTCGGTTTCAAGACCGCAGTGCAGCCGGCGGCAAGAGCATAGGCGAGTTTGCTGCAGATGAAGCCAGCGTTGCTGTTCCAAGGCGTGATGAGGCCGACCACCCCGAGAGGCTGCATTATGACCCGAGCATTACCGATCTGCTGCTCCAACGGGTATTGCTCCAACGCCCGTGCTGCGTCGAGGAAGCTGGTCGCGGCGTAAGTCGCCATCCATTCTGCTCGTGCGGCGGGGGCTCCGTATTCCAGAATTATGGCGGCAAGGAGCTCGTCCCGCCTAGCCGCCATCGCGTCATGCATTCTCTTCAACAAGGCGATACGCGTGTCCTTCGCGGTTCGCGCCCAAGTGGGAAAAGCCTTTTTGGCCGCAGCTATCGCATTGCGGGCATCCACCTCGTCGCCAAGCCTCACGTGCCCAATGACCTCACCGGAGGCTGGATTGTGCAGGGCAAAGAGCTCGGTACCGTGTGGGGTAATAAAACGGCCGTCGACATAGATGTGGGAAGTATCGCTCATTTCTTTCTCCTTCCGCGGGAGCGGTGAAGATAAGCGAGATGTTTATCCGCAATAATTGCTGTAATGTTGATTGGAGTGATGCAGGATTCTTATGAATGCGAAACCTAAGCCTTGACGAACTGCAAAGCATTGCTGCGCTGGCACGACGTCGCAGCTTCCGAGCGGCTGCGCACGATGTTGGCGTCTCGCCGACGGTGTTGAGCCAGCGCATCGCAGCTAGCGAGGAAAAGCTAGGCGTCCGGCTGTTCAATCGTACAACCCGAAGCGTTTCCCCAACCGAAGCGGGCTCGCAGTTCTTTTCGGAAATAGAACCTGCACTTAGCGCGATTGAACATGCAGTCGATACCGTCAACGAGCACCGAGTGAGGCCAGTGGGAAGGCTTAAGATAAACAGTTCTGTCGGTGCGGCTCGACGCGTTTTAAACAGTGTGATCCTGGAATTCAGCCGCCGCTACGAGAGTATTGAAATCGATCTTGTCACTGAAGATCGGCTGATCGACATCGTAGCGGACGGGTTCGATGCCGGTATTCGACCGAGTGACGCCGTGCCGAAAGACATGATTGCCCTCTCGCTGGAGCCGAATCAGAAGTTTTCGATTGTGGGTTCTCCGGAATATTTGAAGGGCAGACCTACACCGGTCCTTCCGCAGGACCTTATGCAGCATCAATGCCTCCGCTCGAGATTGCCAAGCGGCGGGATCGAAAAATGGGAGTTCTTGGTTCACGGGCAAATGCTGCGTCTGGAAGTACCAGGGTCGATTACGCTGGACGATGCGGGATTGATGCTTGAAGCAGCACTTTCAGGCGCGGGTCTCGCATATCTTGCCAATTGGTGGACGGAACCGAAATGTCGCGAAGGCCGGCTGGTTGCGATGTTGGGAGAGTTTATCCCACCGGTTTCTGGATTATCGCTCTACTATCCCAGCAGAAAAAACCAGAGCGCCGCGTTGCAAGCACTTATTAATTTCATCTCGCAGGGAATACGGGGAAGGGGTTGAAGCCCTCCCCAGCTTATGAAAACCATCTCGCGCCGATACCGTGTGCTCAGCATTGACGGAATAGCGGCAGCGCTATCTTATCCAGTCTCCGATGCTTCTCATCGCGCCGGCGCTAAACTCCCCCGCCTTATCTTGATGCGTTCAGGTATAGCTCTTGATACCGCTTCCCACTCTTGGGTTCGTTAGTCGATCAATTGGCTGGCCGAGTCCAATGCTGCGCTCAGGGCCGCCTTTGCACTGACCGGATTAGATTGCGCCTGCGCGATCGAGACAGCGCCTACCATCAAGGCGACAATGTTCCATGCGCGGCGCTTGCGCCCCATCTCGTCCCCGCTGAGGACTTCTGCAATTTTGTCGACAAGAATGTTCATTCGCTCTGAATAGGTCTCGCGAATAACCGGGCGGGCGCGTGCAACGTCCGCGCTTAGGGTCGGCATTACGCAGCCGGATTCCGGATGATCCCGGTGCGAGACGCTAATGTATACCTCAAGCCATTCTCTCAATTTTTGCCGGCGTTCTTGAACCGTGCCGGTGGCGCTGATGAATGGCTCGCCGAGGCAGGTACCAACAACGTCCTTCAGTAGCGCCTCTTTGTTCGAGAAGTTTGAATAAAACGCGCCGGACGTCACACCTGCGGCGGCAGCCAGCCCATCGACGCCGACGCCGTCGAAACCGTTCTTTCGGAGCGCTCTCGCCCCAGCCTCCAGCAATGCCGCTCGCGCTTTCGCCTTTTGATCCGGCGGATACCTCACTTGTCACTCCAATCCACATCTTGACAGCACCAGCTCCCGGTAGCATAACGCTCGTTATATCACGATCGTTATTTAATGCCAACATCCTGTTGGTGACCGGCGTGAAGTGTGAGGCGCAAGGTAATGGCAACCTTCAAGACTGCAAAAACAAAGGAAATCGATGTCAACGGCACCAAGTTCGTGTACCGCGAGCTTGGCCAACCGCGGGGAGTGCCCGTTCTCTTCCTCCACCATCTAACGGCCGTCCTTGACGACTGGGACCCCCTGGTCGTCGACGGCGTGGCTGCGAACCATCCGGTTATCCTCTTCGACAATCGCGGCGTTGGCGGAACGGGAGGCACCACCCCCTCGACGGTGGAGGAAATGGCGGAGGATGCCGTGGCGTTCGTTCGCGCACTGCGCCTGGAGAAGGTCGACCTATTTGGCTTTTCGCTTGGCGGGTTCGTTTCGCAGGTCATTGCTCAGCGCTACCCCGATCTCGTGCGCAAGATCATCCTGACGGGAACCGGTCCGGCTGGCGGCGAGGGAATTTCAGGGGTCGGTGCGGTACTTCAGAATGCCTTCGGGAAGGCCGGCGCTGCCGGGAAGCATCCGAAGCACTTTCTTTTCTTCACGCAAACCGCACAGGGGCAGTCAGCGGCCGACGAATTCCTGGCGCGATTGAACGAGCGCGCGGAGAACCGCGACGTAGCCGTTCGTCAGGAGACGATCGGTGCGCAGATCGCCGCCATCGACGCGTGGGGCAAAGGCGACGCATCGGAACTTAATTCGGTCCAACATCCTGTCCTTATTGCAAATGGCGATGACGACATCATGGTGCCGACTATCAACTCTTTCGAGCTGGCGAAGCGTCTTCCCAATGCTCAGTTGAGCATCCTTCCTGACGCCGGGCACGGCGGCATTTTCCAGTACCACCAAGTATTCGTGAAACAGGCCATGGATTTCCTCAGCTGACCCCGCGGCGGCCGCGAAGTGATCGCTTTGCGGCCGCGCATATCAAGACGTCAATCATCACGAAAACGCAGGTGTAGAATGATTAAGAGATTTCTCCTAGCCGCAATGCTGGCATCCACAGTGATCGCCGGAAGTGTTGCCTTCGCGAATCCGGTGTTAGCTGCTGACTACAGCAAGACGCTCAACAAGTACGTCGAGATCGGTGGCACTCGCTATGCGTACCGAACGATCGGCGAGCGCGGCGGCAAGCCATCGCTGGTACTTTTTCAACACTTCACTGGAACCATGGACGATTGGGACCAACGAACAATCGAAGGACTGTCGAAGGACCGCCAGGTCATCGTGTTCGACAACGCCGGGATCGGCGCTTCTGGCGGAAAGTCACCCGATAGCGTTTCTGGCATGGCCAAGATCAGCGAACAACTGATCGATGCCCTGAAGCTGCAGCAGGTCGATGTGCTTGGCTATTCTCTCGGCGGCTGCATCGTGCAGCAAATCCTAGTGGATCGACCGGAACTGATCAGGAAGACGATCATCGTCGGCTCGGGACCTCAGGGTTCACCGGGCTTGCGGGTCATACCCGATGTGATCGCCGCAGCCGTAAAAAAGAGCGGCGAAACCGGACGGTCGCTGCGCGCCATTCTGTTTTATACCGACACCGAACGTGGCAAGGCGGAAAGCGCGGAATACCTCAAGAACATCAACAATCATTCGGTTGATGCGGAGCCCCCGGCCTCGGAGGAAACGACCGGAGCCCAAGCAAAAGCTCTCGTGACCTGGGGCAGCATGCCGGACAATTACGCAGAGCTTGGGCGGATTACTCAGCCCGTGCTGATTGTCAATGGGAGCAACGACATCATCGCTCCCCCACCGGAATCCGTTGTGCTTTTTCAACATATTCCGAACGCTCAGCTCAGCCTCTACCCGGACTCCGGCCATGGATCGCTATTCCAGCACCATGCTCTGTTCGTCTCGCAGGTGAACACGTTCCTCGACAGAGCGGAATAAGCTCCATGAGATCGCTGTAAAGAAGGCATGCACACGAAGCGAAGTCGGCCCTAGTGTCACTCATCCGGCCGGCCTCGTTTCCGTTGAAGTTCCATAAAATAACGTTATGCCACAATCGATGAGTTCCATAATAGCGTGGTGGTTGATACCATGCGACGCGGCTTTCGATCCCGAATGGGCTACAGGCCTGCTACCCAGCGTGAACAATCGCGAATAGGAAAATCCAGCTGAGGACCGATCGTTCCGTCTCTAGAACATCAACACCACTAGGACGAATAGCCTGCCGCGCACCTAACTTTAGCTATGCTTCACCGCATCCAATTTCTCCCGGCAGATCATAGCCACCAGATCCTGCAGAACCCTCACTCGCTCCACGAGCCATTCGAGTTCTTCGACGGTGATCTCGTAGCTGGCAGAATACCGGGCTTCGACATAGGCACGCGACAGCAGCTCGAAGTGGCGCCGGGCAAAGCGGTTGTCGCGCGGCCATGCCTCGACAAGCCGCTTATCGAGATCTTCGGCTTTCGACCGAAGATTTTTGATCCGATGCGATTTTGGACTGTAGAGCGTGAGGGTCAGAAGCAGGCAGTGATAAGCGCGCTCAGTTGCCTGGTGCAGCATGAATGCGCCGTCACGCCAGATACCATTCTCAATGCTGTAAGATGCGACTTGCAGCGCCTCCTTCGACAGCTTGAACCATTGATCGAAAAGCCGCTGGGCCTCTTCGTGTTTTTCTTCCTTCGACAGGGGCCTCGTCTGCGCCAGCGGATGGCCGGGCTGCTCATAGAGCACGCGTCCATCGCGAGCGATGTCGACGAAGAACGGCCGTCCGCGAGCAAGTTGGTCGTTGACGTCATGCAGCGAATGAACAACGGGCAGAACGGGCGTCTTGATCCTATGGGCGATCTGCTCCTGGATCAGACGCTCATCGAGAGCAAGCCACAATTCCTCCTCGTCGACGAAGCTCTGCTTGTTGACGACAATCAGAAGATCGTAATCGGAGCGGTATCCGCTTAGCCTGTCCTCCATCCAGTCGCCGCGGGCATAGGATCCATAAAGGATGACTTTCAGGATCTTGGCGTCCAACTTCTTCATCGACAGCTTGGTCGCGCGAAACTGCTCGACCTCGAAGAAGATGATTTCAAGCACGCGGGCGAGTTCGCGGCGCTTGTTCGCCGGCAGATGATCGAGGGGATCGGTCAAGGTCAAAGCTGCATCGAAGCCTTCACTGGGAATCGCGTCATCCATGGTAGGCGCTCCGCTGGCATTTCGCATCATTATCTTTTACGCACATGATTCATAAAGACAACCCTAGATTATCCCGGGGGCATTTGATTTGTATGAGCAGTCCGAGGGGTCATTCCAGCGACGGGTCGGCTTTCAGGGAAAGCATCAGTTTCAGCGTTTGGGGAAGTCTGTGATTGCAGTGAAAATGAATGACGAATTTCGCTTAGCCGGAGCTTCCATCTTCCGAAAGGAAGCAGACGGGAAGAAACCGGGCCTATAGGTGGCGTAGCGGTTGAAAATCATGGGCCGGCCATCGCGGGAATGGTCATTTCCGTTAGCTTCCCGCGATCGTGGACGCTTTTCTCAGCCGTTGGCATTGGCCTTGTCTTGGATTTTCGCGCATCGCGCGAGCAGTTCGTCGAACGTCTCAGCCTCATCGAGAAGAAGGCCGTCTTCCAGCATCCGGGCATAGTCTTGTTCGAGAGCCGCCCTCCCTTCGCCGGCGGGTGTCAACTGCAGCCCTCCGCCCACGCCAGCTTCATAGTCAATCGACGTTCTGTCGGCCGCTTTCTCGGCGAAAAACATCGATTTGTGCTGCGCCACCGACTTGGCCAGGTCGCGATCCGCGATTGCGCTGTCGGCGATGCCGATATCGTCAAGACGAACGATATCGTGCCAGTGGCGTGAAAAGCGCTCTCCGCGGAGCCGCTCCTTCAGGCAGAAGACGTGGATTGCCGTCGCTTTTTCCCAAAACGTGCGTTCGGCATGCATGACCCGCGGACTGGCGGTTGGAAACTCAATGCCATCCACAAAGCCTGCAGCGTCACACGAGATGTTGCGAGCGCTTGGGGTTCTCCCGTCGATCGTGCCCCGAACTCCAGCATGACGCTTGGAGCGACATAGCCGGATCCTCCGGCAACCGCTTCGTAGTCGATGAAGAGCTTGTCGGCTTCGACACGGACGGTGGCTGGAAGCGACTGGCCGCTGATCGCATCGACAACGAGCGGGCTGACGTTCTCGGATACCCAGATCGGTAAACGCTTGCGGACTTCGCTCGACCAGCGCTTTTCCTCGCTTCTGGTTTCCGGCAATGCCTGCTCGTTCTCGCCAACGAGATCATGGGCGAGTTCGCGGATATCGTAGGTCAGGTCGACATCTTCCGAAAACCTGCGGATGGCGTTGTAGGCTTTATAGAGTGACGTGCCGCCTTTGAAGACGAGGTGGTCACCGAGCGCCGTTCCATAAAGGGTCTGCAAAGCCCAGACGACCCACGTGTCCTTTTCCAGGAGATGGATCGGCCGCCCGGCTTTCTCTGCGGCGATCGCAAGAACGTCTCTTCGATCGTCCAGGGACAGCTTCAAAAACTGCTCAGTCATAGGCGGCTTTTCCTACACTGCGGGCAAGCCAGCTGGGAAACTGGGGGGCGGCGGCAACGAGTTCGCCGAATGCCTCGACGGAAAGCTTCCGCTTGATACTCGGAAGTGCCTCTTCTGCCTTTTCCGGACCAAGCCATGCCAGCGCGCGGACAGCCAAGCCGGCAGGTTTGTTCGCCAAGGCGAGCTGCCAGCGCGGCACGTGCTTCAACTCGACCGTCTGGCTACCGACAATCATGGTTCGGCTGCGGCCGGATGTGAAGTAGACGGATCGGATCGGTACCTGAGTGGACAGCCCCAGCGAGTTTGCAGCCGCAGCGCCATTCGAGACGATGACCTCGCCACGCTGGTTCGCGATTGCATCGACAGCTTGCTCGACCGTCGGTGGCCGGCTTCCGAAGCGACTCTTGATCGCCTTGAGATAGACCCCCCGACCGGCCCGGACGAGCTCGCCGCGCTCATACAGCCGCGACAATGCCTGGTCTACCGCGGCACGGTTTCCCAAATGCAGGAAGGCCTTCGCGGACAGCGCCGTTCCCTCGGGTAGCTGTTCGGCATAGGCCATGATCTGTGTTGTCAGTCTTTGCACGGCAACTCTCCTGTCAGAAATATATGCAGTTTTCTGACACTTTGCAATGTGGTGACTTCCGTCTTCTAAGGGCCGCCTGATGTTCCTGACGCTCGAAGACGAGACCGAGATCGTCAATGCCGTCGTCCGGCCGTCACTGTTCGAGCGCCAGCGCCGAGTGTTGATGACGGCGTCGATGATGAGCATCCACGGCGATCCAGCGCAAAGGGGAGGTGGTACCATCTCGTGGCCCAGCGACTGTTCGACTTTTTGGCCGATCTTGCCAGCCCGGGTGAAAGGGACAGCGTGTTTCCGGTGCCTCATGAGCGCGGCGATCAGGTCGAAGGACCGGTCCATTGCCTTTGACATAAAAACGATCGGCCCTAAGCCACGATATGTTCGTCACCGATCCCACCGATTGATGTGACGCCAAGCAACGCCATATTCCGATGAAGTTCAGTCTTCAAGATCCCAGCCGCCTTCGCAACGCCCACGCAGCCCAACACCCGGTGCGCCATACACCTACGTGACGACGCCGAATTTCCTTTCCGCCTTCGGCATGGAAACGCTCCCCGACCTGCCAAACATCGAAGCGCTTGAGGACGCAGGCCTGCTCAGCCGACATGCGGTTCAAAACGAAATCGCCACCTCGAAAGGCGGCGACAGCGAGACGGACGAAGAAACGTCCTTTATTGAGTGACCCCGGTCGTCTGCAGCCGTTTTGTCATCGCAATCGGGCTAACGAGCATCGCCGTCCAGGCAAGTGCCATGGACAGGCCGAGCTTCATTGGAAACAGAAGCAATTGATCGAACAAAGGGCTGTCGGAGTAGCCAGCCGTCATGCCGCCGATTGACCGCTCGAACGGCCGGACGACCGCCTCGGCGGCATCTTGTACTTCCGTGCTGACCGGTTCACTACCGGGAATGCCTGTCGGGATCGGTTCACCAAGCTTCAGGTCTGACATAGTCGCGTCCTTTCGCGGTTGACGATTAATAAGTGCTGCAGCGCACAAAAGTTCCGCATGAGCTTCCATCGCCGGGAGTTTGATGTGCCACCGGTTGATACGTCATTCCAGGTCAAGCGACTGCTTAAGCTCGTCGATGCGCTTCGAGGCTTCTGCCTTCGTCAGATCTTCAGCATACGCATCGGGTTGATGCGCCTGTTCCGACAGGGTCTTCAAGTAGGAGCGCTGTGCGCCCGTCATCGGCTCATCACCGCTGACCCAGTCGTCCGGATCTTTCTGGGTGTTGGAAAAGGTATCGGTTTTCGGGTTGTCACTCATCACAATCTCCTGAATTCGTTCTTCAAACGTTCTTGGCTGTTGATGGTTCCGGTGTGGGCTGGATCGGCGCAAGAAACCACCTATTCTACCCATCGTTTCGCTCGTAAATTTGCACACCTAGGAGAAGACGATTGCCGATTGTTGCCACCGCCGCCTGGTCCATCCCGAAAAAGGCGGGCGACCGGTTTGGAACGGAGGGAAGTGGCCTTACCAGATACGCCTCGGTCTTCGACGGCGTCGAGATCAATTCGACCTTCTACCGGCGGCACAAGACATCGACATTCGCGCGCTGGGCGGACTCCGTCCCGGACAGCTTTCGGTTCGCGGTCAAGATCCCCAAGGAGATTTCCCACACCCGCGCTATGAAAGACATTGCCGAGCCGTTCGACACGTTCCTTGCTGATATCGCACCGCTCGGAGAGAAACGCGGGCCGCTGCTCTGCCAGGTACCGCCGTCGCTGGTGTTCGATGCACATGTTCTCGAAACCGCACTCAAAACCTTACGGGATGCCGATGACGAACGGATCGTCATAGAAGCGCGCCACAAGAGCTGGGCATCGGCCGAGGCGTTGAACCTGCTGAAGAACTTCGCGATCGATCGGGTTTTTGCCAATCCGGCCCCGGTATGGCCAGCGGAAGACTTTGAAAGACAGCCGAAGTACGTGCGTCTGCACGGCAAGCCAAAAATCTACTACTCGAGCTATACCGACGACGAGATCGCGTCTTTCTCAAAATTGCTGGCGCCGGAGAGCTGGTGCGTGTTCGACAATACGGCCTCAGGGGCCGCCATCGAAAACGCGCTGACCATGCTCGGCCATTACCCCCGAAACTCGCCCTCGTTCATGTCACGTTCGTCGTAGTTGATATCCCAGTCCTTGGCGTCTTCATCCTTGCCCGGCGTCTTCTTGTTGACGGTCGCGTCATCTGAATGCGTGATGACGCGGGGCTTGGCGCTACTCACACCATTGTTGGATCCTCCGGCATGGTTGCTTTCCGACTGACCCCTTGCGTCTCGCTCGATCTCTGCCTTTGATGACTTTTTATTTTTTTCCATGTTCAGGTTCCTCCTGAGCCTCCGCCGTTTCTCCTGTGCGGGGTTGCTCTTTCATCGCCCGGTGCAGTCCTTTGGCCGCTCCTTGCGCCAGAGCGTGGCGGTTTCGATCGGCCTCTGGGCTCTCTACAGAGCGGGCATCATCTGTTTCAGCCGGAGCGGTCTCCGGCAGCTTTTCCCGTTTTGTCATCTCGACTCCCATCACTAAGCCAATCGACCCCATTTGGGATTCCATTCAACCCCTTCCACAAGCTCGACAAATATGGGCTCGTTGCTGTCGGCTCTATGAGAGGCCGCCAGTTTGAAGGCCGCGGCGGGCTCCATCTCCTCGCCGGGAAAAATCGTATCGTCCGCGTCTGTGTCGGCTATCTTGCGCACATAACCACGGATCTGATCGCCTGAGTGATAGAACTTGATCACCAATGATCCGGCCGGCGCAATGCCTGGGAAATATTGTCGATAGTCGCCGCGTTCCGCTGCCGCATCGGTGTCACCGGCCCGATACCAGTGGGTAAGGTCCTGGCCTTCAGGACGACCTTCTGCTTCCCAGATCAGATATGCGCGCAGCCGTCTCGCCTCCTCATCGATCAGAGGTTTCGGTTGTTCCGAGACGACTTGAAGGACGACCTTGCCGCGGATATGTTTTTCTTGGAGGACGGACTGGGCTTCGGCTGCCTGGCCTAGCCCAAAGGTGCTGGCAACAACGACCTGGACCTCGCCTTGGTAGATCAGCTGCGCGATTTCCTGCAATTGGGCGCCGTTCGGCTGAGCGGTGTAGCGCGCTGCACGAATACCCTGTTTCTTGGCTTTTGCCTTATCCGGCTCCTGGAGTGTAGAAATGAGGGCGCCTTTCGGTTTGACGACGCTGAAGCTTCTTTCCTGGGTCTCGCCGCCGATCAGATCGAATACAAGGTCGACGGGCTCGACAACATCTTCGAACTTCTCCGCCTTGTAATCGATCACCTGGTCGGCGCCGAGGTCGGTTACGAAATCCTTGTCGGACGAGGACACGGTTGTCGCTACCCATGCGCCCTTTGCCTTGGCGAACTGAATGGCGAAATGGCCGACGCCGCCCGCACCGCCATGAATAAGGACACGCTGGCCCGCCAGAAGGCCACCGTGATCGAACAGCCCCTGCCATGCTGTGATCCCGGCGAGCGGTACGGCCGCCGAGCCAATGGCATCAAGTGCCTGGGGCTGTAAAGCCACTTCTTCCGCGCTCGCCACGACGAACTCCTCGTAACCGCCATGTTCAGGCGACAGGAATGCAAAGACCTTGTCGCCGATCAGGAAGCTCGCAACGCCAGATCCAACGGCCGCGATCTCGCCGCTGACGTCTCTACCGAGCACGTAGGGAAGATCCTTTTCGGTGACGACAGGATATTTACCCTCGCGCATCTTTGCGTCGACAGGATTGACGCTCGCGGCGAAGACCTTGATGACAACTTCGTTGGCGGCCGGCGTCGGTTGGTCGATTTCATCGATTGCCATAACCTCCGGACCGCCGAAGCGGTGGATACGGACAGCTTGCATGATCGTCTTCCTTTGAGCTGAAGATTAATTTCTGAGATGCAACGTCGATTGCTTCTCACGCTGCGCGCCTTTTGATGGCTGCAGCACCGCGGACTGCGGCGACGGGCGCGGGTCATCAATGTTTTGGTTGCTTGCCAAAATCCTTGCGCAACTCGTCCTTTGCCTTGTCGAGCGTTGCCAACCTCGACTTCGACAGTTGCTTGCCCGCCCTATTGATATAGAAATTCAGCATCGACATCGCAGACTGAAACGGGGTGGCTTTGCGGCGGTCGCTGTGCTCGGCGGACGCCTTCAGCGAATCCGCGATCTTCTTGGCGCTACGTTGCTTGAAGACGCCGTCCTTCAGATCCATCGCATCGCTGTTGTTGGTCACATCCTGTGACCATTTCTGTTTGGGTTTATTTTTCGGCATAAGCGTTCTCCAAAAAGAACGGCGCCGCTGTTGTGGCGTCGTCCTCTGTCAATGATGAGCGTGGTGCTCGTTGCGCTTGCGGGTGGCAGCTGCCTTCTTGGCTGAGGCAGAGCGCTCTTCCTTGGTCCGCGACGCGGCGGCCGTGCCACCCTTTCGCCCTCCTTTCTTGGAGGAGGCGTGGCTTTCGGCATGGCCGCGCCCAGAGCCTGATTTGTTACCGCCGCCACTTTCCTTGTTAACGGTTGCCCAAGCGCGGCGTTCAGCTTCCTTTTCCAAAACGCCCCGGTCTTCGTAGCCTTCCTCGATATGCTCGGCCTTGCGCTTCTGCTTCTCGGTGTATGCGGATTTGTCGCCCTAGGGCATGAGACAATTCCTTCTCTGGAATTATCTTCGTGATGAAGAACCCGATGCGAAGGAAGTCATCGCACTCATTAAAGCGGAAGGCCGCAAGGGTGTGGCGCTACCGGGCGATCTTCGGGATGCCGCCTTCTGTGAGAAACTTGTCGACGATGCAGTCAAGGCACTCGGTGGTCTCGACATCCTGGTGAACAATGCCGGTCGCCAGCAGCAGGCCCAGTCAATTAGCGACATTACCTATGAAGCTTTCGACGCGACGATGAAGACAAACATCCATGCCACATTCCTGCTGACGAAAGCAGCTCTGAAGCACTTGAAGCCAGGATCTGCCCTGACACTAACTCGGGAAGCACAATCAGACCAGCATTTTGATCGAGCATTTGATTGACAGTGACGCACATTCGATCGGTGTCGCTGGGGGCGATCTCTTAAGCGGACAGATGCAGAAGTGCAGCCAAGCACCGGTGCAGCCATCTCCGTCAGCACGAATGATGTTGATAGGGAAAGCGTCTAACCCTACTTTATGTTGCATGTACTCAGTCGCAGATCGCTTCCGCCTCGATCTCGACCTCGTAATCGCCGATCAGATTGCCGGCCTCGATCAGCGTGTTGGCAGGAAGAACCGAGGCGAAGGCGCGTCCGTGCGCGCGCGAGACCGGCTCCCACTGATTGGCATCACGCAGATAGATGCGGGTCCTGGCCACGTCTTCCATCTTGCCGCCAAGCGCCGAAATGGAGGCGGCGATCTTGTCGAGAATGTAGGTCGCCTGCGCGCCGGCATCGCCCGGCGCTACGCAGCGGTTGGTGCCATGCGTCGCGGTCGTGCCGGAGACCATAATGCGATCCCCCACCCTGACGGCCCGGCTATAGCCCGCGATCGGTTCCCAGATGCTGCCGGATGAGACACGCGAACGGCCGGGACGACCGGGTACCGGCTCAGCCGTGTAGACGGATGGAATGGCATCGAGATGGTGGCTGAGGTCGCCGGATGCCGTGAGGAATGGCGGCTTGCGGTATTCGTCGCCGCAGTCGCCGGGAATGGGCTGCGTCTCATCAAAGGTAGCGTTCAACGCGGCGTGATCCTCTTCGTCGAGCGCAAAAGAGAAGACGTTCAGATTGTCGCCGCGATGCTCGTTTTCGCCGATGCGCGCGCCGACGATGGTGGCGGCCACCGCGTCGTGCTCCAGAACCCAGCGGCTCGCGACGTTGGAGATCGACACGCCGTGCTTGGTCGCGATGGTTTGGGCTGCGCTGAGAATGCCCTGGAAGGCCTGCCAGCCGCCGGCGATGTCGATGAAGCGCTTGTACTTTGAGCGGCTCCAATCGGCGATACCAGTCGGTTCCAGTTGGCCCAGCCACTTCTCGGACAGAAATCCGCCGCAGAGCGTCCCATAGGCGAGAAGCTTGACGCCGCTATTGGCGCAGAGCTTCGAGAGCGCACCGGCCGCGCGGCGGTCGACGAGGGAGAACGAGACCTGATTGCTGGCGATCTCGATGCCGTCGGCGAGTGCCAGCGCCAGATGTCCAGCATCGAAATTGGTGAGGCCGAGCGCGCCGATCAGGCCTTCCCCGCGCAGGCGCTGCATCTCGTGCAGTGCGTCGAGCCACGCTGGATGCTCGAAGCTCCACCAGTGGAATTGCAGTAGATCCACCTTGTCGACACCAAGTCTCGTCAATCGCTCCTCGACGCCACGACGCACGACATCAGCCGTCATCGGTCCCGGCTCCGGGCACCATTTGGTGAAGGCGACTGGCCGCTGGCCGTTCTGATAGCGCGACAGCAGGCGACCGGTGATCAGCTCCGCCGAACCATAGTGATCGGCCATGTCGAACGTATCGAAACCATCCAGCGCATAGGCCTGCAGCACATCGGCGCCCTTGTCGGGATTGATCACGGTGCCGTTCTTCTCGATGTCGGCCACCTGCCAGAGACCGCAGACGATGCGGCTGATGGAGAGATCCTTGGTGAGGGCTATGCGTGGGGGCGTGGTGGACATGTCGTTATTCCCTGGATGTCTGTTTGCGCTTGCTCGTCAGCGATGCCAGCGCATTTGAGGCGCCGAGAATGCCGCGAGGGCGCAGGAGCAAGATGAGGCAGAGCCCGACGCCGATCATGACGATCTGCAGCGACGCCGCGCGGGCCTGCTGCTCGGGCGGCACGAACGCGGAGACGGCGGCCGCCGACAGCGCCCACAGTCCCCAGACCAGCACCGCGCCGAGTATGGCGCCGCGATTGTTGCCGGAGCCGCCGACGATCAGCATCGCCCAGACCTGGAAGGTCAGGATCGGCAGATAATTGTCGGGAGCGATGAAGCCGATGAAATGTCCTTGCGCGGCCCCTGCCAGCCCCATGATGGCGCCGCCGATGGTGAAGGCCGGCAGACGAAAGCGGATAGGCCGCTTGCCGAGCGCCTTTGCAGCGCTTTCATCCTCGCGGATCGCGCGCAGCACGCGGCCCCAGGGGCTCTTGGCGAGATGCTGGAGCGCCAGATAGAGCGCCAGCACAACGCCCGCCATCAGCGCGAGATTGGAAAGGGAAAATGCCAGCGGATCAGCGGCAAGGCTGCCGAACGGGCGCGGAATGAAGCCGATGCCGAAGGCGCCGCCGGTTAGCGGTTGCAGGTTCAGCACACAGAGCTGCACCGTGACCGCGACGCCGAAGGTGGCGATGGCGAGATAATCGGATCGCAGCCTTATGGTGAGCGCACCGACCAGCCAGGCGGCAAGCCCGGCGACCAGCGCGCCGCCGAGCCAACCAATGGCGATCGGCAGGTCGAAACCGCCAAAGCGGCCGGGCGCATCCGGCGTCGTCAAAAGCGCCGACACATAGGCGCCGATCGCGACGAAGGCGGCGATGCCGACGTTGAAGAGGCCGGTCTGGCCCCACTGCACATTGAGGCCGAGGCACATGATGGCATAGGTCAGTGCCATCGTCAGGAAGAAGGCTGCGTAGGCGATCAGATCAAGGCTCATGCCGCCCTCCCGAACAGGCCGCGCGGGCGAAGAAGCAGCACCGCCACCAGGATGACGAAAGAGACAGCCGCCCGCCACTCAGCGCCGACGACCTGCACGGCTGCTGCTTCCGACAGGCCGACGATCAATCCAGCGATCATCGCGCCGGGAACGCTGCCAATCCCGCCGAGGATTGCGGCTGCAAACAGCGGCAGCAGCAGGTCATGGCCAAGATAGGGGCGGATCTGTACGAGCAGCCCGGTCATGATGCCGGCGATGCAGGCGAGGGCAGCGCCGACGAACCAGACGACGCGGATCACACGGCGCACGTCGACGCCGGCAATGCCCGCCAAAGCCGGATTCTCGCTCACGGCGCGCATGGAGCGGCCGATGTCGGTGCGGGTCATCAGCAGGTGGATCGCGACGACCGCAACCAGCGACAGGCCGAGCGACAGGAGCTGGTCGGGCGTGGCTCGCAGGCCGCCACCGATCTTCACGGCGATTTGCAGCGCCTTGGTGTAATAGGCGGGCTTCGAGGTGAAGATGAATTCGAGCAGGCTGCGCAGCGCAAGCGAGGCGCCGAAGCTCGCCATGACGAGAATGATGATCGCGCCGCCGCGCGCCCGCAGACGCCCGAACAGCACCGCATCCACGGCAAGTGCAAGCAAGCCCGTGAGCAGGATCGCGATCACGGCCGCAAGCGGTAGCGACCAGCCGAAGGAGAAGGGGCCGATCGGCTTCGTCAACGTGGTCGACAGGAGCCCGAGGCCGCCGCTGACGGCGAGTGCCAGATAGGCGCCCCAGGAGAGCATCTCGCCATGCGCGAAATTGGCAAAGCGCAGGATCGAATAGGTAAGCGTCACGCCGATGGCGCCAAGGCCGATCATCGCGCCGGCAATCAGGCCATCCATGAGAAATTGCGGGTTCATGGTGCCTCCGCCGCCTGCGTGGTGGTGCCGAGATAGAGCTTGGCGATCAACGGGTCGGCGAGCAGCGAGGACGCCTCGCCCTCATGCCTGATCCTGCCCTCGACTAGGATGACGGCGCGGTTGGCGATCGCAACGGCCGCCTTGACGTTCTGCTCGACCAGAATGACGGTGACACCGCCGGCGTTGATCTCTTTCAGCATCGAAAACACCTCGCCGACGATTTTGGGCGACAGGCCGGCCGAGGGTTCGTCGAGGATGAGCACGGAGGGATCGACGATGAGCGCGCGGGCAACGGCCAGCATCTGCCGCTGTCCTCCCGACAATGCGCCGGCCAAACGTGTGGGTTTGCTGGCGAGATCGGGGAAGCGACGATAGAGCGCGGCGATCCGTTCGCCTCGCAGAGCCTTCGGCAGGACGGCGGCGGCAAGCTGCAGGTTTTCGTGGATGGTGAGCGTCGCGAAGATGTTTTCCGTCTGCGGAACGAAGGCGAGGCCTTCGCCGATCTTGCGGTGGGATGCGACGTGGGTGATCTCCCGCTGGCCCAGCATCACGCTTCCCGAGTGGATCGGCACCACGCCGGCGATCGCCTTGACGAATGTCGACTTTCCGGCTCCGTTCGGTCCGAGCAGCACCAGCAATTCTCCCTGCGCAACCGAGAGATCGATGCCGCGCACGATCGGCAGGTCGGGTTCGTAGCCGGCGACCAGCGCGCGGGTTTGAAGCGCCGGCGTGGTCATGCCGCCGCTCCGAGATAGGCTTCGATGACCTCGGGATTGGCGGCGACGTCGGCGGGCGTGCCCTCGGCCAGCGGCTTGCCGAGTGCCATGGCGACGACGCGGCTGCAAAGCCGCGCCACCATATCCATATTGTGTTCGATCAGCAGGATGGACTTGCCCCGCGCGTTGAGATCCAGCACGCGTTCCATGATCGTCTCCAGGAGCGCGGGGTTGACGCCGGCCGCCGGTTCGTCGAGCAGAATCGCCTGCGGATCGGCCATCAGGATGCGTGCGAGTTCCAGCAGCTTGCGCTGTCCGCCCGAGAGAACCTTCGCCGGCTGTCCCTCTAGGCCCGACAAGGTGACGAACTCCAACAGCGCACGCGCCTTTTCGATCGCCAACCGCTCCTGTTGCCTGACATGACCAAAGCGCAGGAAGTTCGCGAACAGCCGCTCGCCGTCTTGGGCCTGCGCGCCCACGAGTACATTTTCGAGCACCGTCATTTCGAGAAAGGGCTTCGGAATCTGGAAAGTCCGGCCGACGCCACGACCGATTCTCTGCTCTGGGCTCTCCTGCGACACTTCGCGGCCGCCGATCCAGATTTCGCCCGATGTCGGCTTCAGGCTTCCGGCAATCAGGTTGAACAACGTGGTTTTGCCGGCGCCATTCGGGCCGATGAGGCCAACCATCTCACCTTCGCCAAGCCTGAGCGACATGCCGCCGACGGCCACGTTGCCCTGAAACGACTTCACCAAGTCGCGCGCGTCGATCACGGCTCTGGCGGGTTCTGCCGCTTTCGATGGGGCGTCTGGCACTGGCAAAGGCATGGAGAAAAGAAGTCTCTTGATTTGATTGGTGATGTTTGATCAAACTTTACCCCATGGTGAAAAGCAACCGAAAAAAGCGGTGTCTCACGGAGCAGGCTCGATGGTAGTCCCATCGAGAGGAGCCCATGCGAGGAAACCGGCCGATGGTGGTCACGACCGTGACGACGCGCTGTCGCCGGTCGGGCGCGAAACGCTGCAAGACCGCGTCTACGCGCAGCTGCGCAACTCTCTGATCAACGGCATGTTCGACGCCGGCGACGTGTTGCGCATCGTCGATCTGGCCGAGCGGCTGCAGACGAGCACCATGCCGGTCCGCGAGGCGCTTGGCCGCCTCGTGTCCGAGCAGGCGCTGGAATCGCTACCCAATCGCTCGGTGCGCGTGCCGCTGATCAGCCGCGAGCGGCTGGACGATCTGGCCCGCGCCCGCATCTTGATCGAGGGCCAGATGGTTGCGCTGGCGCTGCCCAATCTGACGGATGACGATTTTGCCGTGCTGAAGCAGATCAATGTCGATTGCGATCTCGCTTTCGAGCAGCATGGCAAGGATATCGGCCATGCCACCTCGGCGCTGAACCAGCAGTTCCATTTCCACATCTATCATGCGGCGCGCTCGCAGGTGCTCATCCCGATCGTCGAGAGCCTGTGGCTTCAGTCGGGCGCGATCATTCGCAAGGCCGCGCATATTCATGACGAAGAGGGCGGACTTGCCGCCACCAATCATCATTGGGCGCTGATCGGTGCGCTGGAAAATCGCGATGTCGAGGCCGCGATGCAATCGCTTTCCAACGACATCAGCCGCTCCTTCGATCTCATCCGCGGGCGGCTGGATGCCGAACCCAACGGCAATGCATCGGGAGGTCACCATGCCTGAACCCATCGACGACGGCTTCGACCTGTTCGATCTGAGGGTCGACGTGATCATTCCCGAAGGCGGCGCGGTTTACTGCGGCGCCAAGCCTGGCGATCATTTCGAGCTCAAGGGCGAGATGCTGCATCTGCCGGAGGGACAGGGGATCTCGATCTACTCGCTCTCCTCCGTGCTGCCGCTGCTCGCGGCAAAGCAACGCCCGACGGATCGCAACGACTGGATGACGACGGACGCCGACATCGCTTGCCCGGACCCCAATTGCTCGACACGGCTCAGGATCACCCGCACGGGTATCCGCCGTTTCAGCCATGCCGCCACCACGGCGGTTCCCTTGAATGACCAATAGGCTGAAAGACATGCAGCGCATCACCATCGCCCCCGGTTACGAAATCTCCCGCGTCATTCGCGGCGGCTGGCAGCTGGCGGGCGGCCACGGCGCGATCGATGGCGGCAGCGCTGTCGAGGACATGATCGCCTTTGCCGACGCCGGGATCACCACTTTCGACTGCGCTGACATCTATACAGGCGTCGAGGAGCTGATCGGCCGTTTTCGCGTCGCCTACAAGAACCTGCGTGGCACTCAGGCGCTGTCGCGCATCCGCGTCCACACCAAATTCGTGCCCGATCTGACCGTCCTACCAAACATCAGCAAGGCTTATGTTGAAGGCGTCATCGATACCTCGCGCAAGCGGCTCAACCTCGACTGCCTCGATCTCGTGCAATTCCACTGGTGGGCCTATGATATCGAGGGCTGGCTGGAAACGGCGGGCTGGCTGAAGGAGCTGCATGAGGCCGGCAAGATCGGCAAGATCAGCGGCACCAATTTCGACACGGATCATATCAAAGCGATCATCGGTTCCGACGTGCCCTTCACCTCGCTGCAGCTGCAATACTCGCTGCTCGACCGGCGCCCGGAAAAGCGCATGGCGGCGCTTGCCGGCGAAAAGAACTTCGCGCTGTTCTGCTACGGTACCGTCGCCGGCGGCTTCCTCGGCGATCGCTGGCTCGGCCAGCCGGAACCGGAACATCCGCTCGAGAACCGTTCACTGACGAAGTACAAGCTGATCATCGACGATTTTGGCGGTTGGGATCTATTCCAGGCGCTGCTGTCGACGCTGCGCGAGATCGCCGACCGGCACGATACCGATATTGCCACGATCGCAAGTGCAGCGATGCTGACCAAGCCAGGCGTCGCCGCCGTCATCGTCGGCGCCCGCAATCGGGATCACCTGAAGTCCAATCTTGCAATCGCCGATATCGCGCTAAGCGAGAAGGACAGGGTTGAGATCGATGCGATCCTTGCGCAATCAAAGCCGCTCGACGGCGACGTCTATACGCTGGAGCGGGACAGGGAAGGCCGCCACGGCAGCATCATGAAGTACAATCTCAACAAAGGGGAACAAAAATGAGAACGACATTCCTGCTTTCTGCCATGGTAGCTGCCCTTGCGGCATCCACGGCACCGACGCTGGCCGCCGATTGCGACATCACCGTGGGCCTCGTTATGGAGCTCACCGGTCCGGCCGGTGAATATGGCCAGGCCGGCGCTAAGTCCGTCGAGATGGCCTTCCGGGACATTAACGACGCCGGGGGCGTCAATGGCTGCAAGGTCGTCGCCGACACTCGCGACAGCCAGAGCCAGGGCAACGTCGCCGTCGATCAGGCGACCCAGCTCGTCAACATCAAGAAGGTGCCCGTCATCATCGGTGGCATCATCTCGTCGGTATCGATCCCGATCCTGACATCTGTAACGGCACCGGCCGGCGTGGTGCAGGTCTCGCCAGCATCCTCGTCTCCAACGCTGACCGAGCTTGGCCGCAGCGGCAAGACCAACGGCGTCTTCTTCCGCACCATTACCTCGGATGCGCTGCAGGGCACCGCGGCCGCGAAGTTCGCGATGGACCAGGGCCTGAGGAAGATTGCGATCATCAACGTCAACAACGACTTCGGCGTGAACATGGTCAAGGAATTTTCGACCGCCTATCAGAAGCTCGGCGGCACGATCACCTCGACCACGCCCTATAACGAGAAGCAATCAAGCTACGCCTCGGAAGCCAGCGCCGCGATGGCCGGTGACCCCGATGCGCTTTATCTCGTCAGCACGCCTGTCGATGGCGCGACCATTGCTCGCGCTTGGGTTTCCGGTGGTGGCAAGCAGACCTTCCTGTTGAACGACGGCATGAACTCCAAGGACTTTATCGAGAGCGTCGGCGCGCAGTATCTCGAGAATGCCTATGGCACCTCCTCCGGCACCAGCCCTACGGCGTCGACCGAATATTTCAATGGCAACTACGAGGCCTTCTCCGGCGGCATCTCGCCTTCGGCTCCGGCCGCCGACCGCTCTTATGACGCGGGTGCAATCGTGGCGCTGGCGATCGCCAAGGCCGGCAAGGCAGATGCGGCCGCCATTAAGGTAGCCATGCACGAGGTCGTCGCCGAGGGTGGCACGCCCATCCATGCTGGCAAGGAAGAGTTCGCCAAGGCGCTGCAGCTCATCAAGAATGGCAAGCCGGTCAAGTACGAAGGTGTTATCGGCCCTGTCAGCTTCGACAAGTATGGCGACATCACAGGTCCGTTCCGCTTGTGGAAGATCAGCGGCGGCGAGGTGACGACGGTCGGTGAGTTGAGCGCCGAAGAGGTCACCAAGATTAAGACCGCAAAATGAATTGAGTGAGCTCGAGGATACTCCACGAGCCACTACATCAAAGGGTGAGCGTATCGTGCACGGGTGCCGATGCTGTACCACCATCGGCACCCATTTCTCGCTGCGGATGACTACGAAGAGGTCTATGGGCACCTACTTTCGCAGGCCAAAGACAAGGTGGTCCTTCACGGCCTGGGCGATATGTTCGATCCGAACCTCACAGGGTATTGGGGGGCGTCGGATTTCGGCTCGGCGCTCAAAATCGTCATCCGCATTATCGAAGCCAGCAAAGACAAGGTGGAAGGCATCAAGATCTCGCTTCTCGATAAAGAGAAGGAAGTCATCCTCCGGCGCTGCCTTCCGGATGGTGTCCTGTGCTTTACCGGGGACGATTTCAACTACGCTGACATGATCGAGGGGGATGGCGAGCATTACAGCCATGCGCTGCTCGGGATCTTTGATGTGGTCGCGCCATCAGCATCGAAGGGACTGGCAGCACTCGCGCGCAATGACCTCTCGACGTTCCACGAGGTGCTTGACCCGACAGTGGCGCTCTCCCGCAAGATCTTCGAAGCACCTACACAGTTTTACAAGGCGGGCGTGGTCTTTCTCGCATGGCTCAATGGCCATCAGGATCATTTCAGCATGCCGGCAGGCATGCAGTCGGCGCGAGGAATCCTACATTATGCGGAAGTGTTCCGGCTTGCAGACCAGGCCAACGTGCTCGATCACCCCGATCTTGCGGTTGCAAGGATGCGCCATCTCGTCGGCATGTACGGGGTTGAGTGAAGCCAGATGACATCGCCTTATCGTTTTAACGCTTCGCATCCCGACTTCGACCCGAGGCTCTTTCTCAAGAGCCTGTTTGATGCCGCCGTCGCGGCTGCGGACCCCGTTGTAGGAATTCGTAAACACCTCCCAGCCAAGCCAAAGGGCCGCACGGTTGTCGTCGGCGCAGGGAAAGGTGCGGCGCAAATGGCGCGCGCACTTGAAGCACTCTGGGACGGTCCACTCTCCGGGGTGGTGGTGACCAGATATGGGTATGGGTGCCCAACGACAATCATTGAGGTCATTGAGGCGTCGCATCCCGTTCCGGATGCTGCCGGGATAGTGGCGGCGCGAAGATTGACGGCCGCAATCAGCGAACTGGGCCCGGACGACCTAGTCATCGCTCTTGTCTGTGGAGGAGGCTCTGCGCTTCTCCCGGCTCCGCCGCCGGGTTTCTCACTTCAGGACGAGATTGCACTCAACGAAATCCTCCTTTCGTCTGGCGCGCCGATCTCGGCGATGAATGCCATCAGAAAGCATTTCTCGATGATCAAAGGCGGCCGGCTTGCCGCAGCCACCAGGGCGAAAGTCGTCAGTCTGGTCGTCTCCGACATCCCAGGCGACAATCCGGCCTTTGTGGCATCCGGCCCCACATTGCCGGATGATGGGACACGGACGGACGCGCTGGACGCCATTCGCCACTACGCCCTCCGTCTCCCATTGCGGATGTTGGAACATATATCCTCGCCACATGCCGATGCGCCGTCTCCACGCGATCCCATGTTCGCTCGGAATTCCGCCCATATCATTGCCTCCGCGTCGATTTCGTTGGATGCGGCAGCCGAGCTGGCTCAAAAGTCCGGATTTCAAACTGCGGTCCTGTCTGACTCGATCGAAGGCGAGACCCGTGACGTTGCGTACGTCCACGCGGCGATCGTGCGTGAAATAGCACTTCGCAATCGCCCTTTTGGAAAGCCGGTGGTTCTTCTCTCCGGAGGGGAAACAACGGTTACCCTCCGAGGGGCAGGCGGAAAAGGCGGAAGAAACTCCGAATTTGCGCTTTCAGCGGCTCTGTTAATCGATGGCATGCAGGCTGTTGTTCTCGCCGCGGATACGGACGGCATCGACGGCTCGGAGACAAACGCAGGTGCATTTGCGGACGGCACAACGATCCGGCGCTTGCGGTCACTTAGAATAGATCCGCGGGCACTGCTCTCTAGGAACGATAGCTATACTGGATTTGCCGCGATCGGAGACCTTTTTCTGACCGGACCAACCGGGACAAACGTCAACGATTTTCGGGCGGTAGTCGTTTTTTGATAGCGCTCACGCTAATAAGATCGTCAGCACATCTGGCATGACCGCTCATTTTTGTATGGGTGGCATCGTACTTAGCGATGCCAGACCCAAATATCGGCCACGAAGCTCTCCAAGACAGCTACTCTCGCTTGTAGTTCCTGCTGACGCCTCAAAGCTAATCGGACTGGTTATTGGACCTTTTGCACCAGAAGCTAGGTTCAGATCCGCTCAAAGCCTGAACGTCTGTAATCGAAGAGAGCTTCGGCACCCGACGAAAGCAGATCGGCTATATCGTCGATCTACGCGGTTGCCAGAATTTTTGTCGCATCCGCTCCCTAAGCGATCCCCGCGAGAGAACTTTTCAGTTTCCCTGGAATAAACGGGGCTGCGTGATGTCTACGCAAAAAGAACACTCGGCATTCGCTGACAAGGAACGCGGACATGACATTTCGTCTAGCAAAACTGCTTCTGCTTACCGCCTGCGTGGCTGCTATCTCTGCACCTGCCTGGGCTCACGCCCATCTTGAAACATCACTGCCTGCCTCCGGCGCGACCGTGTCGTCGCCCCCGGTCTTGTCTGTCGACATGTCTGAAGCTCTCGAACCCTCATTTTCCACGATTACCGTCACCGACAGCACAGGCGCGCCAGTCGCGATCGGCGATTCGCAGGTCGGCGGCGAGGGCGGGCGGCAGCTCTCTGCGACCGTGCCCAAAACCCTCAAGGCGGGCCTCTATCATGTGGAATGGCATGTTCTTTCCAAGGATGGACACAGGAATGCCGGCAAGTTTGACTTCACGGTTGCGCCATGACGCCCGAAAGCGCCATGGCTGCCAACCGCTTCCTGCATGACAGTTCGCTCGGGCTGTTATGGGGCGGCCTGGGCTACGCGTCGTTCGTCGCCAAGCGTCCGCTCGCCGGCACGCTCGTGCAGAGGCTCGACCCTATGGTGTCCTTTTGCGTCGTGGTAGTCGTCGTTACAACTGCTTCAGGCTTTCAGCGGCGAATGCGACGGGCATGTGGAGTTCCGTCTTCGATCCTGAGACGCTCCACCTAATGGCAGAAACGGAGGTCGGGCAGGCCTTTGCCATTCAGGCGGCGACGGCAGTCGCTCTTGTTGTGTCGACGCTGTTGAAGGCCTACCGGACGTCAGTCGTTGTAACCGGCCTCATGCTCGGCGAACTCGCGCTGCGCGGACATGCCACCGAAGGTTCAGGCCTCGCGAGCTTATCCCATCAAGGAACCGACATCGTGCACGTCCTGTCTGGAACCGCATGGCTCGGAGCGCTCGTTCCGTTCATCCACCTCCTTCGCCTATCTTCCGTTCTCGACCTACGGACGGCAGCCCTTGAATCCTTGAAGCGGTTTTCCCTGGCAGGGCACGTCGCGGTCTCACTTGTTCTCGTAAGCGGCCTGTTCAACACCTGGCTCGTCCATGGGCGGATCTGGCCAGACCTCTCTTCGAGATATGATCAGGAGCTTCTTCTCAAGGTGCTGGCCGTCGGTCTGATGGTGATCCTCGCCATCGTCAACCGATACGTTTTCGTGCCGATGTTTGGCACGAATGCTGCCCGTGCGCGAACCTGCCTGCTGTACGGGAGCCTGACGGAGATCTTCCTCGGCCTTGTCGCGCTCGGTCTGCTCGCCTCGTTCGGCCTGCAGGATCCCGTCTGAAAATAGTTGGTGGTCGCCGGAATAAATCGTTCCGGCCGATGTCTACGCTTGTGGAAACAACATGAAGGAGACGACGATGACCCGATCTTCCAGATACCTGATCACGACGCTGCTCGTATCCGTGGCGGCATTCTCGGCATACCAGGCGTTCGGCCAACAGGTGGAAAACACGCCGTCGGTGGCAAGCCAGCCGGACACGCCGGAAGCGGCCTACCTCGCCGAGAACGACATGGCGATGACCAAGATGATGGACGACATGGAGGCGAAGCCATCAGGCGATATCGACCGTGACTTCGTCGTCATGATGACACCTCATCACAAGGGGGCCATCGACATGGCGCAGGCATACCTGCGCTACGGCACGAACGAACAGCTGAAGCGCATCGCCCAGGAAATCATCGTCGACCAACAGCAGGAAATCGCCGCGATGAAGATCGCCGTCGGTGACCCGCTGCCACCATCCAACGCGGCTCCGACCCAAGTCGCGCCGCAGACTGCCCCAGCCGGAGCCATGAAAGCCATGTCTCCTGATATGAAGATGTAAGTGAAAGGACCACCAATGACACGCTTATCGATCGCAGCACTTCTGCTCGCGGGCTCCATCCTCTCCCCGTTGGCCGCTTTTGCAGGTCAGGCACCGGGATCAGCTTCGGACGGCGACATTCCGATCAGTCACAAGGACCGCGTCTATGCGGCCGAGCAGTTCTCGAACACGGTTTCCGTGACCGATCCCGTCGACAACAAACTGCTTGGCGTCATCAAGCTTGGCGACCCGCAGCCGGGCAACCTCAGCCCGCTCTACAAGGGCCAGGTCCTTGTGCACGGCATGGGCTTCTCCCCGGATCACAAGACGCTTGCCGTCGTGTCGATCGGTTCGAATTCTGTGACCTTTATCGATACCGCCACCAATGCAGTAAAGCACACAACCTATGTCGGCAGGTCTCCGCACGAAGCCTTCTTCACACCTGACGGTAAGGAAGTCTGGGTGACCGTGCGCGGCGAGGACTACATTTCCGTCATCGACGCTGCGACCTTCGAAGAGAAGATGAGGATCAAAGTTCCGGCTGGCCCCGGCATGCAGATCTTCTCGCCTGACGGAAAGTACGGCTACATCTGCTCGTCCTTCAATCCCGAGACGGTCGTCGTCTCCGTCGCCGACCATCAGATCGTCGGCCACGTGAAGCAGGATAGCCCGTTCTGCCCGAACATCGCTGCCTCTCCGGACGGCAAGCAGGTATGGTTCACCCTTAAGGACGTCGGCAAGACACAGGTCTTCAACGCTCAGGCTCCGTTCGACCTGATCAAGACGATCGACACCGGTCCGATCACCAATCACGTCAACCTGGTTACCAACAAGAACGGCAGTTTTGCCTACGTGACAGTCGGTGGTCTCAACCAGGTCAAGGTCTTCCGTACCGACACTTTCGAGCAGGTCGCGACCATCCCTGTCGGCAACCTGCCGCATGGCATCTGGCCTTCGGGCGATGGAACGCGCGTCTACGTTGGCCTCGAAAATGCCGACCAGTTCGCCGTCATCGACACCGTCACCAACAAGGTCGTATCAAACATTCCGATTGGCCAGGCACCACAAGCCGTGGCATATGTTCCCAACGCCGTACCAGAAGGCGATGGATTGCAGAACCTCGTGCCCCTTGGAACGGCAGGCGACGCAGCCCATCTGAAACTCGGGGCAAAGGGCAAGAGCAAGGAAGGCACGCCGACAAGCGTCACGCTCTTCAACCAGGGCCTGACACAGGTTCTGCAAGCCTCGGTCACGGGACTGGATGCGAAGAAGCCATACGTGCTGGCGCTTTCCGACAAGGCCGACGGCAGTGGCACGCTGCAGGGGCTTGCGAACTTCATGACCAATCCCGCGGGCTCGGCGATCGTCAACGCGGTCGGCCCAATCCGCCAGATCGTCGAAGCCAAGCACAAGGATGAGCGCCAGTACCTGGTCATCGCGACGTCCATAGACGGCAAGCCTGGCAGTGTCGTCCAGACACAGGCCGATTGATGTGGCTGGCCCGCCTCCACGAGGCGGGCTTCCTTTACTCCGGAGGTGCCCGATGGACGACATGCTCACGCTCGTAGAACCGCTTATCCCGACGCTTCGGCGCTACGCTCGCGGGCTGCTGGGCGACGCAGACGCTGCGGACGACACGGTTCAGGATTGCCTCGAGAAAGTGGTCGCCAACTGGCATCGCAGGCGAAACGAGAACCCCAGGACGTGGGTGTTTTCCATCCTGCACAATCTGGCTGTGAACCGCATACGGCAGAAGGCGAGGCGGGGCTACCCGACGCCGATCGAGGGCATGTCGGAGGAGAGCCACTCCATAGCCGCCTCTCAGGACGAGACCGTTTACGGCGGGCAAGTGATGCAAGCTATTGAACGGTTGCCACCGGACTACCGCAGCGTCATCTTGCTTGTTTCGGTCGAGGACCTTTCCTATGCGGATGCAGCCAAGGTATTGGGTATTCCGATCGGAACGGTGATGTCGAGACTTTCAAGGGGAAGAGAGCAGCTCCGGGCACTGCTTGAGCCACAGCCGGTATCGACTGGCACGGAAAGACCGCATCTGAGGAGTGTTAAGTGATGAGAAAGCCAGTCACGGAAGACGATATTCAGGGCTACGTCGACAACCAGCTTCCTTCGGAACGCCGAGACGATGTCGAAGCCTATCTGGACGCCAATGGAGCCGAAGCCGCCCGCGCCGCCGAGTTCCAGCGCCAGGCCGAAGGCTTGAGGGCGGCCCTCGACCCAGTCGCGCGGGAGCCGATCCCCGTCCGGCTGAACCTGGCCCACATCGCGGCGAACAGGCAGCCCGAGAGACTGCCTAAGTGGCGGTACGCGGCGGCGGCCATGGTGTTGCTCGTCGCCGGTGCGGCCGGCGGCTGGTCCGTGCGCGGTTTCTCCATGCCGCCTTCCGAGGGCGTTGCCGCTCTCGCGCAGGAGGCTTCCGCCACCTATGGTACGTTTGCCACCGACGCGGTGCGACCAGTCGAGGTCCGCGCCGATGACATGGGCGAGCTGACCAGCCTTGCATCGGCCACTCTTGGGAAGAAGGCTATTCTCCCGGATCTCTCCCAGGCGGGGTACCGTCTGATGGGCGGACGGGTAATCTCGACAACGCATGGCCCTGGTTTCATGCTGGTCTACGACGACGACAAGGGTGGCCGGCTGGTTGTCATGGCGCGACACATGATCGTTGACCAGAACAAGCCCATGGTGCCGCACGCCGATGGCGACGTGAATGGCTGGTCGTGGGCCAATTCGGGAACGGGATACAGTGTCGTCGCGCCCCGGTCGTCGGAGAGCCTGCATCCGCTCGCCGATCAGGTTCGCGCGCAGGTGACGACAACTCTTTAGCAGTGCTAACCGCGGTGCGTCCGATTTGACTGAGCTTGCAACGTCTCACGTGTCGTGTCCAAGCAGCGGCAGGATCTATTTGCGCAGTCGCAGTGGTTATGACGAGGTACCAACCCCCGACCGCAATTGCATCGACAGCTTCGTCTCGGCTCTGTGTGGCCACAGCTCGGCTCCATAGCGGTCCGGCTGTACTTGAGGTCGAGATCATGGCCCAACCTAGCAAAAGCAAGCACGGTGGCGGCTACGATACCGGAGCTTGCCCCGCCTATAACGGTGCATGGTCTGCCCGTTTCCACGGATCAATTCCCATCAATCTTACGTATTCGGCGGCCTTTGGCGTCAAAGAGGCATGTCTTGGTGTGTCTGGTGAGGTAAACCAGAGTGTCTGGCTTGGCCGTGATACGGTCTCACGCCGTCATAGCGTGCTCGCAGGCGCGAACGATCACCTCCGTTGAGGCACTCATCGCTCGTGATGTGGATCGACGCCATTATGCCTTGATCGGAGAGGATTAAACGTTCGAGGCTGATTCCATTATAGAACTTCTGCCGGTCAGCCACCGTTGGCGGCGACAGGCCACCGGAAGCTGCCAGGCTCACAGGATCTTCGTGACGAAATCGATGAATGCTCGAACCTTTGGTGCGAGGTTTCTATTCGATGGAAACAACACTGAAATCGGCGGACCGTCCGCCGCAAAAGCTGCGAGGACCTCGATCAGTGCGCCTGACTTGATGTGCGGTTCAGCCATGTAAGTATGCAATTGTACCAAGCCGCCACCTGATAGTCCGGTGTCGACCATCGCGTCTGGACTGTCGAAGCTCAAAGTTCCCTGGACAGAACGTTCAAACGGCTCCCCGGTCTCAGGTCGAGAAAAACGCCAGGGCGCGAACTCAGGACCATAGTGCGAAACCCGTCGCACGCAATCATGGCGAGAAAGATCTTCTATAGTCTCTGGCTTGCCATGAGTTGCAAGATATGAAGGGGAGGCGCACACGATGTATCGAACGGTTCCAACACGCTTTGCCATCAATCGTTCGTCGCGCGGTTCTCCAATACGCACCACAGCGTCAATTCCAGCCGCAATCGGGTCGGTGACAGTGTCAGCGAAAGTCGCAGCAATGCGCAGTTCGGGGTAGATCGATGTGAGTTGCCCCAAGACAGGCAAAATCTTGAGCCTGCCAAGCGCCGTCGGCATTTCGATGCGCAGGATACCACTCGGACGAGCGGCCCGTGCACGCATGTCCTCTTCCGCCCGGTCGAGGTCCGTCAGGATCCCGCTGCACCGCTCGAAAAACAGCTTCCCATCTTCAGTCATGGTCAGAGATCGGGTCGTCCGATGAAAAAGCCGGAGTTGCAGCCGTTCCTCCAGCCTTGCGACGCTCTTGCTGATTGCCGAGGGCGAAACGTTCAGATCCCGGCCGGCAGCGGCGAAGCCGCCGAGCTCAGCGACACGGACGAATGCGACAATACTTCCAAGACGATCCGATGCCAAAGTGATCTCCTCGCCCATCCATTAGTGACTTGTCGGAACGAGTGCAAGGACTGTTCCACGTCTACTGTCTGGTTTCGAGCAGGCATATCTTCGTCGTATCGAATGAACGATAAAAGGAGATGCAAATGAATATCGACCTTTATGGAAAACGCGCTATCGTCAGCGGCTCGACCGCGGGTATTGGCCTTGCCATCGCCACGGGCCTTGCTGCGGCAGGCGCGGAAGTGGTGGTCAATGGCCGCACAGAAGAGCGCGTGCAAAAGGCTATCGAAACCATCCGAAAGGCAGTCCCAACGGCGATCGTTTCCGGCGTTTCTTCTGACATGTCGACGGCTGAAGGTGCTACCAAGCTCGTAGCAGCGGCGCCTGAAGCCGACATTCTCGTCAACAGCGTCGGTGCTGCTCTGTTTAAGTCCTTTGATGATCTGACCGACGAAGACTGGCTTTTCATGTTCCAGCTCAACGTCATGAGCGGTGTGCGGCTTACCAAGCATTATCTGCCAGGCATGACCAAACGGGGATGGGGGCGCGTCGTTTTTATCAGCAGCGAATCCGCTTTGAACCCGCCGAAGGAAATGATTGATTACGGCATGACGAAAGCCGCCCAACTCGCGGTCTCGCGTGGTGTTGCGGAACTGTCAGCCAAGTCCGGCGTCACGGTCAACTCTGTTCTGCCAGGACCAACACGGTCTGAAGGCTTCGGTAACGTCCTGGAGGGCATCGCCCAGCAGACCGGCCAGTCAATTGAAGCGGTCGAAAAAGGCTTTCTAGAGCAAAACCGACCTACATCGCTTCTGGGTCGCTTCTCCACGACCGAAGAAATCGCAAACATGGTCGTCTACGTCTGCTCGCAACAGGCATCGGCAACAAATGGCTCGGCATTGCGCGTCGATGGCGGCGTCGTCCGGTCAATCGCGTGAGCGCTTCGGCGGCTGGTCGTGCCAGCCGCCATTTCCAAGCGCGCGGTCGCAAGACAGACAGACAAGGAAAACAGTGATGTCATCCATAATGGAATTAACTCGGCGTAACTTCGTTGGGGTGGCCGCAACAGGGGCACTCGTTTCGCAGGCGCTTCCCGCTGCAGCCAAAAGAGGCGGCACGGGAGTAACATCGACCAGCGAGCCAGATGGAAAGACCGGCCCCTTTTGGCCGAACGGCGCTAGATTGGCGGTTAGCATTTCCCTGATGTTTGAGGGAACGGGACAACCAATCTCTGGGGCTGGCGGCGCTTTACCGGAGCCGATAAAGCCCGGGGTTCCCGATCACGCGACGAATGCCTTCTTCGCCTACGGTGTGAACGAGGGCATCCCGCGCGCGCTCGACCTGTTCGATAAGCACGACATCAAGGTGACGTCGTTCATGATCGGCAAGGCGATCGAGCAGAACCCGGACTTGGCGCGCGAGATCGTTAGACGCGGTCACGAGGCGGGTGCACACGGTCCGACTTGGACGGCCTCGTATGATCTGTCACCTGAGGAGGAGAAGGCGTTCATCAAGCAATCCGTCGATACCATCAAGCGTATCACCGGAGAGCAGCCTGTCGGCTGGAACGCCTACTTCATGCGCAACTCCATCCATATATCGGAAACCCTGCAGGATCTCGGTTTTCTGTACAGTATTGACGAGCCAAGCAGGGACGAGCCGTTTATCATCCCTGTTCGTGGAAAAGACTTTGCCATGGTGCCGTACACCCTACATATGAACGATATGAACTTCCCGTTCCAAGGCTACGACCCCCTTGCGCACGAGCAAGCCTTGCAAGACGAGTTCGACCAGCTCTACGAAGAAGGTGCGACCAGGCGCCGACTGATGGTCATCGGCATGCACGATCGACTGAGCGGGCATGCCAATCGAATTCGCGCGCTGGATCGCTTCCTCGCTTACGCGAAAAGTCATGACGATGTTTGGTTTGCGCGAAAGGACGAGATAGCACGCTGGGCGCTAGCGCAACGCCAACATACTCCAGTCGTGCACCGCGGCCCTCCATCTGAAACCGGCTTGCCGTGAACGAATTCCTCCGGCCGGCACATTTCTCCATCGCTTGACCGATGCCGCCGGCCGGAATGCACCACCTTCAGCTCTTCAAACCAAATGTGACTTAACGTTACACATCTACTGCAAACGGTTGCGGCGGATGCACTGGCGGTGCTTGGAGAGATTGGCGCTGAGGACGCATCCCCTAAAGCGATGCGGCCGTGAGCAGGGCTCACATCGTAGCCGAAAATAATCGCATACAATGTGGAATAATCTGCGGATCGAGATGTCTACCTCGTAAGAACATCGGAAAAGGCAGCGTCGCCATCGCAAGATCTTAAATGCAAGGCCCGGAAGTGAAATTGGATGCATGCCTGAACAGGGAATTCAAACGGGCGCGACAAACTGGCGAACGTGCCCGTGATGTTCTTCGAAATTGCAAGGAGCAAAACAATGGGCCCACGCCTATATGCGATGACATGCGGTTGGCTGACAATGCCATCCAAGCTTTTCCTGAGCGGCGGCGAGGGTTGGTTGGCTATCCCGGTACCGAGCTACCTGATCGTCCATCCAAAGGGCACTGCACTGTTCGACACCGGGCTTGAAACCGCCTTCAGAGCCTCGATCCCGAGGAAGTCAAGCGGACCCTGGGAAAGTTCGAGCCTCTGGTCAAACCCGAGTTCAAGGCCGGCGAAGATGTCGCCGAGCGTCTTAGGGCGTTTGGGGTCGATCCCGACAAGATCGACTACCTGATCAACTCACACCTGCATTTTGATCATTGCGGCGGTAATGAATTGATCAATAACGCTCGACTGGTTCTTCAAAAACGAGAGTGGATAGCGGCAACAACGCCTGAAACCATCGAACAGAATAGTTACTTGATCCGCCAGTATGATCTCGGTCATGACAGGCTCCCGGTCGATGGGGAGCATGATCTCTTCGGCGATGGGAGCGTCGTCCTCATTCCAACGCACGGCCATACTCCAGGTCACCAGTCGCTCAAGGTGAAGCTCGCGGACGGCGAGGTTATTCTTTCGGCCGACGCCTGTTACTTGCGCAAGGCCCTTGAAAAAATGGTGCTGCCAGATCCTGCGTTCGTCCGTGATGGGAAGGCAACGTTGGAGCGCTTTCGCCGATTGCAGAAGTTTCAGAACGACGGTGTTCTTGTCGTGTTTGGTCATGACCCCGAGCAGTGGAAGCACCTCAACAGCGGGCCGATAAAAGAGCTTTTTCACGCAACGGTGGCTGAGGCCGCGAGAGGACAGTGACTGTTGCATTTCACATCAATCAAGTTCAGACAAAAGATGGACCAGATCGTCATGAAGAATACCGAAAATCTCGCGCTTGTTCGAATACCGGCTGGCGAAGGCAGAGCGTTTTCTGTTGCAGGCGCGAATCTCACCTGGAAGGTTAGGAGCGGCGAGGCGAATGGAGACTTGTGCCTTTTCGAACAGGTCGTCGAACCTGGGGAAGGCGTTCCCCTCCACACACACAGTTATCCCGAAGCCTTCTACGTCGTCAGCGGTACCATCCACTTCGCATCAAGCGTCGCCTCGGGCGAGAGCTGGGACTGCAGTGTGGGCGACGTCGTCATTGCCCGGGCCAATACACCGCACGGGTTTTTTAACAAGGGCAGTGAGACAGTGCGTATGCTCAGCATTTCTGTGGCTGCGCATGAAAGGTTCTTCGACGCGGTTAAGGATGCCGACGAGCAGAAGCCCTTCTCGTCGCAGTCGCCAGCCGCAGCTCTTGAGCGTGTGATTGCCATCGGCGCAAAAACAGACACGCATTTCCTGCCGCTTTCCTCTGAGGAAAGCGCTCCCGAGGAGTAAGCTCATTTGAAAGCTGCCGTAGCCATTAAAGGCTGAAATTCTCCCTTTGCGTGAGAAGCCAGCAACGAATGGTGCGTTGTGCGAAGATGGGGCGTAAGGGAAGCTATGCCGGCGTCCGGATAATTGTTGCGCCGGATGCTCTCGCTGCGGCAACCGCCAAGACTGCCAAGCCTGACACAACCTTTAGGGAATATTCCCGTGAGCAAGATAAAGCGGAGGCCAACATGCTTATTAAACATCATCCTTATAACGGAATAGATCCCAGCAATTATGCGTCAAAACCGACGGAGCGCCAGAACAGCGCTAACGGATTTACCAACGTACTGGCAACCGCGAGCGGTACGAACTCTGCGGACGACGAAACCGCTGCTTTCACGGCAGCATTTACGCTGTCGACGTCAGGAACTCCTGCGGGTGTAGCTGGCCGCATCCAAAGTCTAAATACGTCCATTCCTCAAGCAATGAACGCCTTAGACTTCGATGGGGACGGCCAGCTTAGCTTAAATGATATGCTGAACGATCTTGCAAAAGCGAAGTCACTGCGCATGAAATTGCCGGAATAACGATGCAATAATTCATTCATCTGCAAAGATCTCGGGTCTAGATATCGTTTCTGCGACTTCTCTGGAGCGGGCAAGGCTGAACTTTCCCGCAGCCTGATGAGCGGCGGCTTTCTGTTCTTTAAAGCGATCTACGGACGAGCGAATGGTGTTGACATCCGCACCCAATCAAACCGTCGTTTACAGGCAGCTTATTCGAACCGCGAATGCCAAACGCGGACGGACTGCCGTCGGCCCCTTATCAGTCGTTCAGCGTGAAAGTAACTGACGTTCACCGTTGTGGACTTTCAGAGGGTTGTGTTCTCAGCAGCGGGTCGACGGTTCGTATCCTTTAAAGGCGGGATGCTCGAAAAGCTTAGGACGCCCAATACGGGACGTATCGCGCATTGCGCCTACCTTGGTCGGGATCCGCGGGCGCAATGCGATTGAGTTTGATGGATTCGCCGATGACGTACTCCTCCGGCGGGATTGAAAATCGCTCTCTAAGAGTGGCGTTACTCATGTAGTCATGGGTGAGCCAACGAAGGATGCAATGAAAAAAGCAGGCTCGCAGCTTTTCGGCCTTTGACATCTGGGCGAATGTTTTAGGCGCGAACAAAACGACACGCATTGAATTCTCGGACGAAATGAAGTCAGGAGGGGGCAGATCCCGCAAATCAGTTTAGCGTCCCCGTCAAAAAAACGGCGAGGGCCTGTCTGCGCCTTCCATTCCAGAGGGCGAAGCTTTTTCGTTTCAGGTGATGAAAGACGGCCCGCTGAAACGCAGGGCAAATCCAGATGTTTCGGCGACAAGGCAACTTGGTGAAACGCCGTTAGTCCTGTTTCAGGCCGGAAGGCGGAATGGGAAACGGGTCGCCCGCGAGCTTGTCCTGCATCTCGTTGTCGGTAGCCAAATTCTGACGATCCCGAAGAAACGCAGCGATATCGCCACCGCAGGCTTCAGTCAGCTCCTCGGCCGTATAGCCGGCCTCTTCAGCTTCGGCACGCAGGAGCTCGGCGTGCTGTTCGAATGCTGACGCATCTTCCTCGAAGCCGATTTCCGACCCCATATTGTCGAGCTTGTCCTCAAGCCAATCGCTGATCGTTTTCAGAACCTGCCTCCAATTATTGGGCGCTGTACCGATAGAGCATCCGGTCCTGAACCCTGCCAGTTCCGGCTACAGCCGCGGCAATGCGAACGGCGATGTCTCGATGCTCCCGCGCGGAAAGGTATCCCTCAAGAATTACGATCGGGCCGAGTATTCTGACCACGATACCGCTGCGGTCGAGCGTCGGGTCGGCGGCCCATGCCGCATCGATCGCGGCACGCATGGACGACGAGTTAGTCCCGGCTGCGCAGCACTGAATGCCTCCTGAAGAGGGATTTCGGTTTTCAAGGCCTGGCGGTAAGTGTGAAGATAGTCGTTGATAGCGGCACCTACGGCGTCGCGGTTGACGATCTTCGTTTGGAAGTCAATTAACGGGTAAGACGGGCCAGCCCGTACAACCCAGCCATTCTTCGTTTGGGCCTCGTGAATCAGGCCGCATCGAATGTCTTTATAGAAATCCTCGGCATTGGCTTGGGTCGGAAACGATTCGGAAAAAGCAGGAGTGTGACGCAGAAAATCCACAAAGAGGCGCTTGCTGGCCCCGTATTCGAAGTTGGTGCCCCATGTTGCGCCTTGTCGGTAGTTCCAGCCCAAGCGAAGAGATGCCAGAAATTCCAAGATCGAACACTGGATCGTCAGGATCAAAAACCCTTCGCCTTTCAGAACGCGGCTTGCAACGATGGCTTCAATCGGATCGAGGTATCGCACCTTCAGCCTGTTATCTAAGCACAACCGAATAGCGGCATCCCAGTCCCCAGGGGAGGCGTTCGCGCCCCAGCTCAACCGGATTTCTGGCCATGCCTTTGGGAAGAAGTCAGCTTTGGATGGCATGCTTGCTCACTCTGATAGATTGGGGTCACACGTTTTCGGTGCTCTTACTTCGAGAGCTGCTTACCGATCGCTCCTAGACAGCCAGCGAAGTCCTCGACGATCTGCCCGCTCCTTTGGCGCTGGCCGTTCTCGTCGGTGGCGAGGACAGCGAGATCAAGCGGAAGTCTGATGTCCGAGCTGCCACCCATCTGGTTGAAGGCCACTGTGATTTTGTGAGTCTTCATCGCTTCGATGACGATTGCCAACGTCGGGTTCACCTGGAAGATGGAGAACAACCCTCCTGGCACATCCGACTGGGCGGCGCTGACGAGACTATCGAGATTGGTGGTGTAGTCGGAGCCGATCAGATAGGCGCGGGTAGGGGACGAAGGCTTCGACGTCAGTTCCCCATTCACCTGGGCCACCTCGTTGACGACCACCTTCACGATCGATCCCAGCGGCGTTTCGGGGCCACCGCTGTGCATGAAGCCGACAGCGCCTGACACCTTGATAAAGCGGCCCTGTCGATAGGAGTAGTCGCGGACCATAGCATCGAACACGAGTTGGCAACCCGATAGCTTGCCTTCCTTCATGTACGGCATGCTCGACACGTCCAGCGTGCCAGCGATCCTATCCAGCATGATATCAAGCTGAGGCGATTGCGCTTGTGCGGGAAGTCCAGCCAGCGTTGTGATCGCGATTTGCAAAATGCAGGCAAGGGAAAGGCCTCTCATTGTCAAGGCCGCCCAGGCGTCTTGAGTTCGAGCATCGAGGGATCTGGGAGAAGCCGCGCCAGCTCTTGCTCGTCGTGGATGCCGAATTCGAACCAGTCGACCAGCATCTTCGCTGTGACCTGACCTTCGTCGGTGGCCTTGTCACAAGAGTGCTCCGCGCACCAATCGGACAGGATGCGATCCAGTACCTGCATCGTTTCCGCGCTCAACGGCTCTCTCGGCCAGTCGGTCTGAGCCATGTCATTCCCCCAGCTTGCCGTCACCGTATCGACTGGGAACCGAAGCGCTATAGCGCGGTGGCAACACTCGCTGCCAAATGGTCTGGATTTCGGGGGCCGGTTGAGATGAGGTCGAACGGAACGGGCGGAGGGCCGAATGACCATGCGTTTCGCCGCCGGCACAAAACCGATCTCGTCCAGCGCCGATCCGAGCGACTGAGAGCCGACCAGTTTCGTCGGAGATAATGGGCCGGAGTTGTCGGGATCGCTTTTCAACATATCGACGTAGTAGCACAGAAGCAGTCGACCGGGTACCAACACGCCCGCCTTCTTTAGCACATTGAGGTCGGCCTCGACGCTCAACCCTTAGATGCCCGACGTAAATCTTCGTCGATTAACCGTTGCGTACTTCCCAAGCTGCCCACAGATTGGCAAGGTATGATTACTGTAGAGGATGGAGATAGACCATGCCGAGGCGTCGACGATCTCTGGTGGACAGGGCCGCGGTTGCGGCCGTCTCCTCATTGAATTCTCCCTACTGAACAGGCGGAGAGCCCATGTGCCCCAGCGATGAGAGTTCGGCCCCGCCTACCTGTCGGTCGATACATTTCAACACGCGCAATTTCAGGCTTCATGAACAGTTCGACGCATGGCAGGAACTCGCGAATCCCATACTTGACCTCAAGAATCTGAAGCCGAATGTTGGAGAGGGCTACGCCGCAGAAATGACGGCGTACCAGTTAGGCGAATTCATTCTATCCAACGAAACCTTCGACCCGATGGCATACGAAATCGGACCAGCGGCTGTCAGGCGCGCCGATCTCGATCATTGGGTGATCAGCGTGAACAGGGGTGGGATGTCCGTCATGGAAGCTGGGGGTGATGTTTTGACCACCCCGGCTGGTGCCATTTCTGTTCGATCCCTAGCGATGCCGCTGCGCGGTGAGGCTACCGTGCAGAATATGTTGTTCCTTTATGTGCCGCGTAGACTTTTTCCCGAAAGGGCCGCCGCGTTCGACGCCTCCATAAGAAACGGGCTTCGTCCGGCGTTCGCTGCAATGCTGAGGGATTATCTGATTTCTCTGGAAAGACAGGTGGCATTCGTGCCGCTTGGAGACCTTCAGGATATTTCCGAGGCAACCAAGGCGATGCTGAGGTGCTGTATCGCCCCCGATCCCGATGCCGTTCATGAAGCCGGGGGGCCTTTTTCCGCAACACTGCTTGATCGTGCGCGAAGGCATATCAGGTCGAACCTGAACTCTCCCACGCTTTGCGCTGAGGAGCTTTGCACGGTTCTCAGGATGTCGCGCTCTCAGCTCTACCGTCTTTTCGAGCGCAACGGCGTAGCTTCTGAAATCCGAACGCAGAGGCTCGTCGCCAGCCACAGGTCGCTGTCAGACGCCGGATCGCGAAAGCCGATCTACGCCATCGCAAGCGAGTTTCACTTCTCTTCCCCAGAGGAGTTTTCGAAGGCGTTCAGGCGCGAGTTTGGCTACGCTCCGAGCGAGGCAAGGGGAAAACGCCTTCCCGTTGGAAGGTCAAGCCCTGGTGGTCCGGGCGGGGCGTTTTGCGAATGGCTGGTTAACCTTCAGGTTGATTGAGACGACAGCACAGGATTTGGGACGCGATCCCATAGTGCTTTGATTCCAGACTGGTAGACTTTGACCGCATGAATGGGGGTTCAATGTCAAAATCGTTTTGGATACCGTTTGGCGCGGCACTTCTGATGACCTCTGCACTGCTGCCTGCCTTCGGGTGCCTTGCTGCAGACGCGCTTCCCGTCACCGCCCCAAGCCCGACTGAGCGCGATCCGGACCGTGTTACATTCGCGTTCTCGCCCTATCTCTGGATCGCGGGGATCACGGGTGATACCGCTGTGTTCGGTCTTCTCGAGGTGCACAGCAGCGAAAGCTTCGGCGACATACTAAAGGACGTCGATTTCGGTTTCATGGGAGCCGGAGAGCTGCGCTATGGCGACTTCAGCGTCCTGACGGACGTTTCATACGCGCGTGTCACTTCCGACTCCGCTACGCCGCGCGGCGTGTTGGCGGACTCTGTCGACCTCAAACAGGAGACCTTCAGCGCGATGCTTGGCGTCGGCTACACCCTGATCGGCGACGAGGAGAGCAGGCTCGACGCCGTCGTAGGTGCCAAGCTTTGGTGGACGGAGACCACGATATCTTTCACCGGAGGACCGCTGGGCGGTGTCTCTGGAACGGATGAAGCCACATGGGTCGACGGCCTGGCAGGCTTCCGCGGCGTCTACTCCATCACCCCGGAAATCTATCTGACCGGATGGGGCTATATCGGAGCGGGCGGGGCAGACCTCGACTGGGATGTCATGGCTGGCGTTGGTTACAAGTGGAAGGAGTCGATCTCCGCTGTCATCGGCTACCGAGCGCTCGGCGTCGACTACTCCAACGGCAGCCTGACAAACGACATCGTTGAACATGGGCCCATCCTCGGGGTCGTCTTTCGGTTCTGACACGTAGCCCCGCCGCCGCCAGCTTTCTTCTCGATGTGGAGTTTTTTCCCTGAATACGGGCAAAAATGGAGACGTTTGATGCGTAGACGACTTGTTGCTCTTGCTTTCGCATTCGCGCTGACGACAACGTTAGGGAATGGAGGCCTGTTCTCGTGGCCAAGCACCGCCCGAGCCCACGGCTTCACCGCCGATGAACTCCACGATCGTGCCCTCTACCGCAGGGCGGTCGAAGCAGTCATCTGGGGCATGCCTGCGGTCAACTACGACCTCATGCTGCAGGAGATGTTGACCAAGACCAAGGGCAAGCCCGGCGAGGTGATCTATTGGGGCAAGGCGCTCGACTGGACGAACCAGACGCTGACACCCAATCCCGACACGCTCTATCTGATGACGTTCTTCGATACGCGGAATGGGCCCATGGTGATCGAGGTTCCGCCAGCAAACGGCGGGTCGCTGAATGGCAACATCGTCACCGTATGGCAGATGCCGCTTGAAGATGTCGGGCTGTTGGGCGTCGACAAGGGCGCGGGCGGCAAGTTTGTGATCCTGCCACCCGGCTACTCCGGAAACGTGCCTGAGGGTTTCAGCGCATTGCAATCCGATACGTTCGGCGGCTACGCGCTGCTGCGCTCGAATTTGGCAAGCCACGGCGATGAAGACGTCGCCAAATCCATCGAATACGGTAAGAAGATCAAGGTCTACCCCTTGGCGCAGGCCGACAACCCGCCGCCGACCGTCTTCACCGATGTCAAGGACGTCCTGTTCGACTCCACGATCCGCTTTGACTCGACCTTTTTCGAGCATCTCAATCGCATTGTTCAGAACGAGCCGTGGATCACCCGCGATGATGCGATGATCGATCCGTTGCGTACGCTCGGAATAGAGAAGGGCAAGCCTTTCAAACCTGATGCCAAAACCCGCTTCCAGCTCGACGCCGCCGCCGTAGAAGCGAAGGCCTGGCTTGACGCAAAATACGAAGCGGGATGGACCTCCTTCTACGAAGGCACGCACTGGCGACCTGCGGCGATACCTGAACTGGCCAAGGCCGCGCAGGCTGGATATGCCCTGCCGGACGCCTACCCGACGGACGCAAGAGCCGTGATCTACACCCTTGGCTACATCGGTATCAAACGGCTTGGGACTGGGCAGTTCTATCTCCTCACTGCAAAGGACAAGGCTGGCGATGCTTTGGATGGCGCGCAGACGTACAAGCTGACGGTGCCGCCCAATGCTCCGGTGGATCAATACTGGTCCGTCACGGCTTACGATCGGCAGACGCACGGGTTGGTCCGGAACATGGAGCAAGCAAGCCGCGCCTCAAATGCGGCCGATGTTCAGAAAAACGCCGACGGTTCAGTCGACCTCTACTTCGGAGCGAAGGCCCCAGCGGGCAAGGAGTCGAACTGGGTTCCCACCGATCCGCTACGCGAGTTCGAGCTGATGGTCCGCGTGTACGGTCCGAAGAAGGAATTCTTCGAAAAGGCATGGAGCTTGCCGGACGCGGAGAAGGTTTCGGCTCGGTAACTCGGGGCGCGGGACAGGACATGCCTGCACAAACGCACTGACAAGCAGCTTCGACCGACCCACGTCACGGTGGTCATTGAAAATGGAGCAGACGATATGAGATCGACCCATCGCGCAATCGGAGTTTTGGCCTTCTTCGCTGTGACAGCGTACCCATGGGCTGGATCATCCCTTGCCCAGGACTACGAGTTCAAGGGAGGCTATCCCACGGCGGCAACAGTGCAGAAAGCATCGGACGAGACCGATCTCAACCGCGCAATCCACGCCTATCGGTTCTTCTATCCGACGGTGTCCAGTGCGGCGATCTTCCGGGAGATGAAACGGCTCGGTGTGCAGCCCAACAAGGTGTTTGGGTTCATGGACACCCAGCCCCGCCACGTCGGCTTCACGCTGAACTCCGACACACCATACGGCGGCATGCTCCTCGATCTCAATGTCGGTCCGCTGGTCATCGAACTGCCGCCCGGTCCGCTCCTCGGTGCTGTCCTCGATATCAACCAGCGCTGGGTAGCAGATATGGGCGTTCCTGGCCCGGACGGTGGCAAAGGTGGAAAGCACCTGCTTCTACCGCCCGGATACGAAGGGAAGGTCCCTGATGGCTACTATGTCGCTCGGGCAACGTCGTTCCAGGTGATAGCGGGGATGCGCGCTCTGCCTGAGGCAGGCGACGTGCAAGGAGCGATCAAACGTCTCCAGACCATTAAGGTTCATCCCTTGGACACCTCGATCGCCTGGACCGAGCCGACATGGATAGACCAAACGCCGATGCCGCAAGACCAAACCCCGACAAAGATCGAGGATAAGCTGGAATACTGGCAGATGCTCCATGACATCGTAGACGCCGAACCGCCGCTACAGGATGAGCGGACGCACTACGGCGATCTTGCCGCGCTTGGCATCATCAAAGGACAGCCTTTCAATCCAGACCAACGAATGAAAGGCATTCTCGAACGGGCAGCGAAGGAAGGGTCGGCGCAGATGCGCGTCGAATCTTTTGCAGACCAGCGTCCAGACCGGATGGTGTGGCCCGACCGCCAATGGCAGTGGGCCTCCCTACGTTTTGAGAACGGGACCTGGGATACGGCGGGCTACCGGGATATTCACGCTGCCGACAAATGGTTCTATCAGGCGATTGCCACGTCTCCCGCCATGTTTCGACGCGATCCTGCAGCCGGCTCGCTCTACTGGCTCGGGCTTCGCGATAAAGGTGGCGACTACCTCGACGGCGGCAAGAGTTACAAACTCAGCGTTCCGCTTCCCGTTCCTAACCGCCTCTTCTGGTCGGTGACGGTCTACGATGCCGAGACGCGCAGTCAGATACAGACGGATCAGGCGAAGGCCGCCCTGCGGTCCCTGTTCGAACTCAAGGACCTCAAGGGCGAAAGTGTCGATCTTTATTTTGGTCCCGATGCACCCGCCGGACACGAGGGCCGCTGGATCAAGACGACGCCGGGAAAGGGCTGGTTCGTCTATTTCCGGATTTACGGTCCGCAACCCTCCGCTTTTGATGGAACGTGGAAGCCAGGTGATTTCGAGTTGTCCAAATAGGCCGAGCGCAATGGTCACGCTGGTGTGGCAGCTCTGCTCCAGAATGCGTTGCAAAAAGGAGCTTCTTACGGGAACGATTTTCGTGTCTCGGCCCCGGCAGATCGATTGAAGCTTGGAGGATGCCGATGAGTGGATTGGATATTTTCGCGTGGCTCGTGTTGATCGTCCTCGTCGCGAGTTCAGCATTCGTCGTAGCCTTCATGGCAATGCTTCCCGGCATGATTGCCAGGCGGCGGAACCACCCATGGAAGGACGCGGTCGCCGTCGGCGGCTGGGTGACTTTGTTCTTTGGCTTCGTCCTGTGGCCCATCGTGTTGATATGGGCATATGTGGATTTTCCGCATTCTGCAGAGCGGGAGACAGCCGGATGATCGTCTTGTTGTTGAATGCCTATCTGCTTCTTCTCTTCATTCTCGTGAAAACCAAGGTCATCTCCTTCAATCTTTTCTGGAAGGCATCTCCCGTTCTGGTTCTCCTGCTCTTGTTGGTCGGGTTATTCATTCCAATGGGTTGGGGTGCGCCGCAGGGGAATGCCCTTGTTGTCCGGAATTCTGTTGCGATAGTGCCGGACGTGGCAGGGGAAGTTACCGAGGTGCCGGTCGTCGCCAACACGCCGATTAAGGCCGGCGACATCCTCTTCAAAATTGACGCATTGCCATATCAGGCGAAGCTGGACGCCTTGGAAGCGCAGCTCGCTCTCAACCAGCAACGCCTCGCAGAAACCACACGGCTTCAGACCAGCGGTGCCGGAAGGGCATATGATGTCGAGCAACGGCAGGCCGAGGTGGAGCAACTTACGGCCGAGATCGCAGGCGCTCAATGGGAGCTGGACAAGACCGTCGTCAAAGCGCCTGCCGATGGATATGTCACCAATCTGGCACTTCGCAAGGGAGCCCGCGTCGCAAACCTACCCCTGTCTCCGGTCATGGCGTTCATCGATACTTCCGACACAATCATAGGAGTCGAGATTCCCCAGATAGACGCACGCTATATCGAGCCTGGACAACCAGTTGAGGCGACATTCAAGTTCGCCCCGGGCAGGGTTTTCACAGGAAAGGTCGAAACGATCATCGCGGCTGTAGCGACGGGACAGGCGCGCGTTTCTGGTCTGGCCATTGAACCGGGGACAATCCAAACGCTACCGTTTGGTGTCCGAATTAGGCTTGACGACAGCTCCTTTGCCGCGAGGCTTCCGGCGGGCAGCAGCGGGACCGTCGCGATATTCACTGACAGAGTGAAGGCCGCGCACGTCATCAGGCGGGTTCTGCTGAGACAGGTCGCAATCATGAACTATGTTAACCCGTTTTAGGGGCATTTCCGCAGAGTCCTGCTTGAAGCGCCAGTAAGCGAATTTTGCAGTGGGCTCTCTTCACCGCGCATTCGGAGCGATTTCGACAGGAGACATCAATGTTTGTCCGATCAACGCTGTTTTCCCGGAGCGACATCTGGAAGATCGTATCGCTCTCCCAAATCTTGGTGGAGATCGCAGTTATCACCTCAACGCAGGCATTCGCTGAAACAGATGCTCTCCCTTCCTGGAACGATACCGCCACGAAGAAGGCCATCGTCGAGTTTGTTACTAGGGTCTCGACCGAGGGTGGCGCTGACTTCGTTCCGAATGCCGATCGGACTGCTGCGTTCGACATGGATGGCACGCTCACTCCCGAACATCCGATGCCGATCGCGCTCATTCCTGTCCTCGCTGACATAAAGCTGAATGTCGAGAAGAACCCGTTGCTGGGCGCTCCGCCAGCCGTTGCCGCGTTGTTGAAAGGCGATCTGAAGACCGTCGTTGCGCAGGGGGAAGACGGACAGGTGGACATTATCGCTGCTGCGACGGATGGGAAAACCACGGAGGAGGTCGCGGCTAACGTCCGGCCAATGCTCGATAAAGCTATCTCCGAGAAGTTCGTCGTTCCATACACTAAGACGGCCTACAAACCGATGCGCGAACTCATTGATCTGCTGGAGGCAAATGGATTCACTGTCTACATCTGCAGCGGCAGCCCGATACTATTTACTCGAGAGATTTCCGAGGAAATGTTCGGTATTCCGCCGGAAAACGTAATGGGAACCTGGCTTGAAACGAAGCTGGGCGAGCGCGATGGAAGAACCGTCCTCGTTTATACCGGTAAGATCGGCCATCTGAATGACAAGGAGGGCAAGCCTGTGACGCTCAACCTTGCCATTGGCAAGCGTCCGGTCTTTGTCGGCGGCAACGAAGGCGGACGAGGCGACATTGCTATGATGCGTTGGTCTAGGGACAGGGATGGCCCGAGCTTCCAAATCTTGATCAATCACGACGATGCTGAGCGCGAGTTCGCATACTCGGAGTCCGACAGCTACTCGCTCGACGCCGCGAGACAGTTCGGATTTCATGTTGTCAGCATGAAAGATGACTGGAGGGAGATCATCGAAAAGTAGGCATCTTTAGACGAAACGTGGTCCGGCAGGCGACCGACGTCAACGCGATTGTCACCGATGTCGACACCCCGGGCGGGCCTGAACGGTATCGACCTTGTGAGAATGGCGGGTAGCGTCAGCCCGCACATTGATAGCAATTGTCGATCGAACGGGATCGACTTCGATAAGGCACTTCAATCGCTGAACCGGCATAAGGCTCCGTAGTACAGGGAATACAGCCCAAAAGCTCAGGGCTGCTGTATCGAGATCGTTCGACGCCATTGATCCAGAACCATATCCGATCAGCCTATCACACTGGGCGGCCCATAAGCGCGCGGTGGGTCAAGACCGGGCAAACGCGTCATGCAAGGGCTGGCGAAATGATTGCCATCGCCGACACATCGGTGCATAATAAGTGCATGCCTTGAACGGCGTCCGGGCGAGGGGGATTGTGCCACATTATGTGACACACGCACCGTACCAAAGAACTCATTGAAGCTAGAAAGCACAGTAAAAACAATGAACGCCAGGTTTTGCGATTCCCGCCCCCCGCTCCACGGAAGCCCGCTACCTGAACCCAATGATGCAGCAAGCCGGCTACCGCGTCATCACCATGGATGCCCGCGGCTACGGGGAGACTACGGCGAAGTGGAGCGATTACTCAGCGCGTGCCGTCGGTCGTGACGCCGTCGCAGTGCTGAAGAAGCTTGGCGCCGGCTCAGCCACCATCTTAGGCAATTCCTTTGCCGCAGGCTCTGCCTTATGGGCGGCACAGGATGCTCCCGAACAGGTAAACGGCGTCGTACTCCTTGGGCCGATCGTTCGCGATCTCGAAGTGTCTTTCGTCCAGAAGCTGGCCTTGGGCATTGGTTTTGCCGGACCTTGGCGCGTCGGGTTTTGGACCATGTATTGGGACAGCTTGTTTCCGACTAAAAAGACTGCGGACCATATTGAGGTCAAGGCGGCGATCACGAGAAACCTGCGGGAGCCGGCACGGATGGACGCCCTCCGCGCGATGATCAATCTTTCCAAGGCAGATACCGCGGCGATCCTAGAGAAGACCAAGGTGCCGGCCCTGATCGTCATGGGTACCAAGGACCCCGATTTCAAAGATGCCGCCGCCGAAGCCCATACGCTGGCCAGAAAACTCAATGCTGAGACCATGATCGTCGAAGGTGCCGGACATTATCCCCACACGGAAATGGCCGAACAGGTGACGCCGCGCATCCTGTCCTTCGTTCGGTCGCTGGCTGGCAGTGGCTCAAAGGCCACCTTGCGAGTGGTTGCGTAGGAGAGAAGATCCGTCTCGGTGTCACGGACCAGCTCTGCTGCCGCTTTCGCCATCGCGCTATCAGGGACCTTGATGCCAGCGACGACCTTCGTTTCGTTAGTCATTGGAAAACCTCATGATTTAAAGGTAAGCGGCACACCGGCGCCGATGCGGTCGATCACTCGCCGCAGGTTTCATCTTCCTCCTGTTTGCAGTATTCGATCAATTCGCTTCAGGGGCCAGATCCTGCCAACAAGGGGCGGAAATCTGCCATTGCGCTTCCCCCATCAAGCCTGGCCGGGGCCGCATCGTCGGTCGTGCCTTCACGCTTCGGTTTGTTCCTGCACGCAAAGACCTGGCGACACCGGAATCCTGGTCCTCTCCCAAGTCCACGCGCGCGGCCATCGAAGCCATGCCCGACGGTTGCATTGCGGTCGTCGACGCGATGGGCATCAAGGATGCCGGCATTTCGGCGACATTCTCTGAGCGCGTATGGCGAAACGGAACGTCGCCGCGCTAGTCACGGATGGCGTGGTGCGCGATCTTGACGGAGTGCTGGGGACAAACCTGCCGGTGTGGTGCTCTGGCGCGGCCGCTCCGTCCGTCGCCGGCTTGACATTCGTCGATTGGGACCAGCCCGTGGGCTGCGGTGGTGTTGCCGTATTCTCTAACGACGTCATCATCATCGACAACGATGGTGCTGTTGTCATCCCGGAAGCCATGATTGATGATATTCTCGAAGCCGCCACGGAGCAGGAGTGCCTGGAGGGCTGGATCATGCAAGAAGTCAACAATGGCGCAGCGCTGTCCGGCCTGTACCCTGCCAACGCCGAAAACAAGGCGCGCTACGAAGAGTGGAAGAAGAACAACGCCTGATAAACGGTCGTAGGGACGCCTGGGTCCGCGCTCGGCTCTGGCGCTTCTGAAAACATCAGGAAACTCGCAGAATGGAAATCCTGCTAATCGGTGTAGCCTCACCGCCCTTCTTTTACTTCGCTGTGTCGACGCAAGTTTGGTGAACTACCGACGCCGAAACTGGCGTCACGTCGAGGGCAGGTTCTAGCCACTCGATATGTTGCATGTGGTGAAAACGTCTATCCGACTGCTGTCGTCTCATAGTTGCTCGCGAGTGGCGATTCCATAGAAAAGTTGGTGCGGCTCGCGGGCGTCGATCTCGGAGGTATCGAAGCAGGGAGCTCAAGAAAGAATGGGGGACGGTTCTGACACACACAGATATGGGATATTTGACAAACTTTGCCAAAATTGAATATGATCCCTTCAAATGGAGGTTTCCGATGGCGACAATGAACGTATCTCTTCCAGACCCGATGAAGGATTGGGTGGAGGCGCAGGCCAGAACTGGGCGATATTCGAACGCTAGCGACTACGTACGCGACCTGATCAGACGCGACCAGACACGAAACGACAAGATTGCCGCCATGCAAAGTTTCGTCGAGGCCGGGCTCCAAAGTGGCGTTGGCATTCGATCAAAGGATGAACTCTTCGCTGAGGCGATGGCTCGTGCCGGCGAGTCATGAGTTTTAAGCTTTCTGTCGAGGCGGAAGAAGACATTATTGCGATCGCCGAGCAGGGTGCCCGTAGGTTCGGAGTAGATCAAGCAAAACGCTACCACGATGAACTTTTCGTATTATTTGATCTGATAGCTGCTAACCCACGCATCGCACGCGAACGGAATGAGATCGAACCGCCCGTCAGAATTCATCCCTTCAAAGCACATCTCATCGTCTATCGGGTTGAAGAAGATGAGAAAATTTTCGTAGTACGAATTCGCCATGGGCATGAAGATTGGGCAAGTATTTCAATGTAGCGCCACGGATGGAGCTGTGGGGTTTTGTATGCCTTTGGTTCGAATTGGTTCAAGGCGACTGAACTTCAACAGCAGGTGATGCAGCCGAATAGACCGCCGTGTTTTTCCGCGGCAGGCTGCGCCCTGATCAGGGGGCGAGGTCTGTCACGCGGATCCTGACTGGAATCCCCTTGTAAGCCGGTGTCCCTGATTTCCTGTCGTAGTCGGCCAACGCAATGACCTTATTCATTTCCGGGTAATATCCGGCAACTGAACCCGGCGGGATGTCATAAGCAACCGCAGTAAACCCGGCTACGGTTCTGCCACCAGTTTCCGAAATCGCTTCGATGTCGATAAGGTCGCCGTCGGCAAGACCACGCATTTCAAGGTCCTTGCGGTTCATGAAGATCACATCGCGACGACCGAAGACGCCGCGGTACCGGTCGTCGAGGCCGTAGATGGTGGTGTTGTACTGGTCGTGGCTGCGCAATGTGGTCAGCACGAGAGCATCGGGATCGCGCAAGCGCGCATCCTCATCGAGCCCCGGCGCGACGAGAAATTCGGCCTTGCCGGATGGTGTATTCCACACCCGTTCCGATGCGGCCACAGTTAGGCGAAAGCCACCGGGCGTTTTCACGCGGGTGTTGAAATCATGGAAATCTGGAAAGACGATCTCGATCTTGTCGCGGATCAGGCCGTAGTCGCCGGCCATGTCGTCCCAATGGATGCCATACCGGTCACCAAGCGTTGCTTTGGCCATGCCGGCAACGATCCAGGGTTCCGAGCGCAGATGGTCGCTTGGCGGCTTTAGGAATCCCCGCGACGCATGCACCATCGACATGGAATCCTCGACAGTGACGGACTGACGCCCCGACGCCTGAATGTCCAGATCCGTGCGGCCCAGCACCGGCAGAATGATCGACGTCTTTGCCAGGAGGAGATGTGAGCGATTGAGCTTCGTCGTAAGATGCACGGCCAGGTCGAGCTTGCGCATCCCGGCGAACGTCGCTTCCGGATCCGACATGGCGACGGCGAGATTACCGCCAAGGCAGACGAGGGCCTTTGACCTGCCGTCGATAATGGCTTCGATCGCCTCCACGGCATTGTGGCCCTTTTCCGAAGGTGGTCGAAAGCCAAAGGCTTTTTTCATGCCGTCGAGGAGGGCGGCATTTGGAATTTCCGTAATGCCAACCGTCCGGTCGCCCTGGACATTGGAGTGGCCGCGCAACGGGCATATACCTGCGCCCGCCCGGCCTATATTGCCGCGCAGCATCAGGAAATTGGCGAGTTGCTGTACGTTCGCAGTGCCATGGGCATGCTGGGTAATGCCCATGCCATAGCAGAGGATAACGTTCTTCGCCTTGAGATAAACATCGACGGCGCTGTCCAGCGCTTCAAACGACAGACCGGACTTTTCGATGATCTCAGGCCATTCGGTCTGCTCGACATCGGCTTTCAGCGCATCGAGGCCGGTCGTATGGGTGGCGATGAACTCGCGATCGAGCACGCCGGCTCTGCCGTCCGCGATCTCAACCGCGTCGCGCTCAAAGATACGCTTCATCAGGCCTTTGAGGGCGGCGAGATCGCCGCCGGTACGAACCTGGTGATAGGCGGACGCGATCGGCGTGGAGGAGAGGGTGGTCATCTCGATTGGGTTCTGCGGCGCTGCGAACCGCTCCAGTGCCCGCTCCTTGAGTGGATTGAAGACGACAATCGGCACGCCTCGGCGCGAAGCCTCGTGCAGCGTGGTCATCATGCGCGGATGGTTAGTGCCGGGATTGTGACCGAACGAGAAGATCGCGTCAGCATGATCGAAATCCTCAAGCGTCACCGTGCCTTTGCCAACGCCGATCGACAGCGGCAGGCCGACGCTGGTGGCCTCATGACACATGTTGGAACAGTCGGGGAAATTGTTGGTGCCGTAGGCGCGAACAAACAGCTGGAACAGGAATGCCGCCTCATTCGACGCGCGGCCGGAGGTATAGAACTCTGCCATGTCAGGGTCGGGCAAACTGTTCAGCCCGGCAGCGATGCGATTGAATGCGTCCTCCCATTCGATCGCGACATAGCGGTCACTGCCATGGTCGTAGATCAGCGGATGTGTCAGGCGGCCCTGGTCTTCAAGCTTGTGGTCGCTCCAGTCCCAGAGATCAGACACCGAATGCGAAGCAAAGAAATCGGGGCCGACGCGCTTGGCTGTCGATTCCCAGGTGATCGCCTTCGCGCCGTTCTCGCAGAATTCGAAAGAACTTGTGTGCTTTGGATCGGGCCAGGCGCAGCCGGGACAGTCGAAACCCTCGGGCTGGTTGGCCTTCAACAGTGTCGCCGCGCCCTCGGCGATGATCTGTTGACGGACCAGCGTTTTGGCAACGGCCTTCAGCGCGCCCCAGCCACCAGCTGGCGCTGTGTAACTCTCAATCCCATCCGGCCGCTTCTCGCTCATCGCAATTTCCCTTCATGGTATTCGATAGGTCTAGCATCGAACGCATCGATGCGAACCTAGACCGATGTATAGGTCCGAGTAGACGTCCATTGGGTGTGCGTGCAACGCCGTTGGACATAGCTTGCTCACATCAATTGACGATGGAGCAGGATAATGGAAAAGACAGAACAGATGCAGGGCAGTGTGGCAAGCGCCACCCACAATGATACGATCGGACAAGTAGCGCTGCTGGCCATGGCCGTCGCGGGCGGCATTGCAGTCGCGAACATCTATTACAATCAGCCGATGCTCGGCCTTATGGAGGCGGAATTCAGTCAGCAACCGATCACTGGCATGGTTCCGACGGCGACGCAACTCGGCTATGCCTTGGGATTGTTCCTGCTGCTGCCGCTTGGTGACCTCGTCAATCGCCGTCGCATGATCATCGGTCAGTTCGTGGTTCTGGCGGCGGCGCTGGCGCTCGCGGCACTTGCGCCGACTGCCTGGATGCTGGTCGTAGCCTCGGTTATCGTCGGCGTGTGTTCCACTGTCGCCCAGCAGATTGTACCCTTCGCCGCGTCTCTGGCCGCGCCGGAAAAGCGCGGCGCCACGATCGGAACGGTCATGGCAGGCGTGCTGTCGGGTATATTATTCAGCCGCACCCTGTCGGGCTTCGTCGGCGAACATGCCGGTTGGCGGGAGATGTTCTGGATCGCGGTGCCGTTCGCGCTCGTCGCCGCAGGCCTGATGTTGGCGGTGCCGCACCACCGGCCGACATCGACCCTACGCTATCATCAGGCGATCCGGTCGCTCGGCCAGCTGTGGCAGCGCCATCCGGCATTGCGAGCTGCAACGATCATTCAGGCATTCCTGTTTGCGTCGTTCACCGCCTTCTGGACCGTCCTGGCGCTCTATCTCGCGGGACCGAAGTACCAGCTCGGTGCGGACGTTGCGGGTCTGTTCGGTATCGTCGGTGCGGTCGGCATATTCGCAGCGCCGCTCGCAGGCCGGGTTGCCGATAAGCGGGGACCTCACTTCGTTGTCTGGCTGGGCGCCGCACTGACGATCGTCGCCTGGCTGATCTTCGGCGTCTGGGCATCGATCGCTTCCTTGGTTGCAGGCGTTATCGTGCTCGACTTCGGCATACAAAGTGCGTTGATTTCCAACCAGCACATCATCTATGCGCTCGATGCCGATGCGCGCAGCCGGCTCAATACGGTGTTCATGACCGGTATGTTTCTCGGTGGGGCGGCAGGCTCCGCCCTGGCGACATTGGCTTGGGGCGAGGGCGGCTGGCTCTCCGTCAGCTTGCTTGGCGCGGCACTCGGCATCGCAGCCTTCTCCGTTAAAATCTTTCATCATCGCCGGCATTCGCCAACGGTTATGGGACACTGAGGTGGGGACCATGAAACAGCTTCGCATCAGAATCGTCGGCGGCTCGCTCGCCGGTCTCTTTGCCGGCATCATGTTACAGCAGGCCGGCCACGATGTTCGCATCTACGAGCGATCGAAGAACGGTCTTGCCGGCCGGGGAGCGGGCCTGGTCGGCCAATCCGACCTTCTACATATCCTCCGGCTGATCGGCTGCGAGCATGTCGCGCGTGTCGGTGTGCTCGCTAAGGAACGCATCTATCTCAATAAGGATGGCAGCGTCGCCCAGACCGTCAACATGCCCCAGATGCAAATCTCATGGGACGTCCTTTTCGAAACGGTGGCCTCGCGTATCGCATCGGGGAGTTACCTGTTGGGGAGGGATGTCATCGACGTGTTGGATGGTGACAGTGGCGCCGAATTGGTCTTCGGCGACGGGTCGCGGGAGACAGCCGATCTTGTCATCGGCGCCGATGGTCTCGGCTCGGTGGTGCGGAAGGGCGCCAACCCGGAGGACTTCCAGAACGGATATTCCGGCTATGTCGCATGGCGCGGGCTGATCCCGGAAGCCAGTCTGCCCTCTAGCGCTGCTCTGCTTCTCGATCGGTTTTCATTTTATGTTCGGCCGGGGGTTCATATTCTCGGCTATCTGGTGCCGGGCTCGAAGGGCGAGATGAATATCGAGAGCAGGCGCTACAACTGGGTCTGGTATCGCAAGGTGCAGCCAAGCGAACTTGCCGGCACGTTCACCGATCTCTTTAAGCGGATGCATACGTTTTCGCTGCCGCGTGGCGGTCTGTCGGGCGACCGTCTGGAAGCCTTGCGTGCCGATGCGAGACAAATACTCCCGCCCCAATTTGCGCTGGCGGTTGAAGCGGAGCCGAGCCCGTCGATCCAAGGTATTTTCGACTACGAGGCACCCCGTATGATCGGTCGTTCAATCGTCTTGATCGGTGACGCCGCCTTCGTCGCGCGGCCGCACACCGCAATGGGCGTGTCGAAAGCAGCCGGCGATGTCATGGCGTTGAGTAACTGCCTGGCGTCCGCGGTTGACCTTGCTGCCGCCCTGCAGCGGTTCGAGGCTGATCGCAGCGTCGTCGGGCGGGAAATCGTTGCTTACGGTCGGCAGCTTGGTGCATCGGCAATTTGAGCGCCGACCGATTGTCTATCACGTTAGAGAATGACATTTAAACCCGTTGGCATCCGCCAGCGGGTCGTTTGATTTCAAGAAATCCGAATACTTCAGTGCGGGGTCTTCATCAGGCTGAGCGCAGCGTGGATCTGGGAGACGACGGCTGCACCTTCCCCGACTGCGGCCGCCACCCGTTTTGTCGATCCGGCCCTCACATCGCCGATGGCGAAAACATTCGGCAGGCTGGTCTCCAGCGGTAGGGGCTGGCGGGAAAAGCTGCAAAGCGCATCGAACGATTGGCCTGTAACGATAAAGCCTTTCTCATCGGTATGGACGCGGTTACTGATCCAACCTGCATTGGGATCGGCTCCGATGAACAGAAAAAGGTGATGGAGGCACAGCTGTCGTTCGCTGTTATCCAGCCGATTGCGCAGGGTAGCGGATTTCAGGCCGCCTGCGGGAGCGCCTTCGATCGCATCCACTTCGCAGTGCATGTGCAGTTCGACATTGTGGAAAGCCTTGATGCGATCGATCAGATATTGCGACATCGTCTCTTCGAGCGCGCGCCGGATGACGAGATGCAGTTTCCTGACCTGAGGTGCGAGAAAAGCGATGGCCTGGCCAGCCGAATTGCCGCCGCCGACCAGGGCGATTTCTTCGCCGGCGCAGAGTTTCGCCTCGATTGACGATGCCCAATAAGAGATACCATTGCCCTCGAAGCTCTCTATGTTGGCAATATTCGGACGCCGGTAATGCGCACCGGACGCAATGACGATTGATCGCGACGTCACGGCTTTTCCACCTGCGAGCTCCAGCGTCAGCACTCCGGTATCGCCCTCGGGCGCAATCAGGCTGTTCACCGCGACTGGCAAGACCATTTCCGCGCCGAATTTAAGTGCCTGGTTATAGGCGCGCCCGGCCAGTGCCTGGCCGGATATGCCGGTCGGGAAGCCGAGATAGTTTTCGATGCGTGAGGAAGCGCCTGCTTGTCCTCCCACCGAACGCTCGTCGATGACGATGACTTCGAGCCCTTCGGAGGCGGCATAAACGGCGGTGGCCAGGCCAGCGGGCCCGGCGCCGACAACGGCAACGTCATAAAGCTTGCCGGGCGTGAGTTCAGGCGTCATGCCCAGGCACGCTGCGGCTTCCGCATCGGTCGGGTTTTTCAGCACGGTGCCATTGGGGCAGACCATAAGAGGCAGCTCTGAGGCGAGGATGCCCAAGCGTTCGATCAACGAGCGGCCTTCACCCTCGGACAAAGAATCGAGCACGAGATAGGGAAAGGCGCTACGGGCAAGAAACCCTTGCAGGCGGGATAACGCGACATTGCCGGGAGCACCAATCAGAACCGAGCCTGCCCCGGCATCGATCAAACCGACACGACGCAGGATAAAGGCGCGCATGATAATCTCGCCGACATCCGCCGAGCCAATCACCAGGGCGCGAAGATGTGGTGCATCGAACGCAACCGCGGTGCAGCCGTCCAAACCGGCCCGTGCACCGGCCAATGTCGGGCGGCCCGAAAGTTGATTGACCTCGCCGGACAGCTGGCCAACGCCATGTGTGGTGATAGGCGCCTCATGCGACAGGCCATCATGGTGAAAGACATCCATTGATCCTTCAAGCACCAGCCAGGCAGGGGCTGCGTGATCTCCCACCCTATAGACAAAATCCCCGGCTTTGAAATGTTGTGGGTCGCCACTGGCAAAACGTTTTGCCGTGGCGATCTGATGGGGTTCAAGCACCGGAAACATCTGGTGCTGTCGGGTGCTGAGATCCGCCATGAATTCTCCCGTGGTTACAATGTCATCTGGCGAATGCCGATGGGCGCTTCCATTCAGTAATATCGCGGTATCGGACCACGTTGCGGCGTCTGATCCGGCAGATCGACCGTGATCTCGTCCACATAGCACCAACCCCAGCCCTCGGGCGGGTCGTAGCCCTCGATGACCGGATGCCCTGTCGCATGAAAATGCGCGGTCGAGTGACGGCCAGGCGACTGGTCGCAGCAGCCGACATGGCCGCATTCGCGGCACAGTCTCAGGTGAAACCACGCCTGTCCTGTTTCCAGGCATTCCTCGCAGCCGAGGGTTTTGGGCCGAACCGTCCGGATCGTCGATGTGTGATAGCAGCCGTGCGACATGGATTTACTCCTCGTTGGCATGTGGATCAGTGCTTCAGCGCTTGTTCGAGACACTGGACCAATTGGCTAAAATTTACGGGCTTGCCGAGAAAGGCAAAAGCGCCGCCACTCATCGCCGCCGCCCTTGTTTTATTGTCGCTATAGGACGTCATGAAGATCATTGGCGGCTTGCACGCATCCTGTTCATTCAACGCAGCCTGCAGCTCGATGCCATTGAGACCGGGCATTTTGACATCCACGAGCATGCAATCGATCGACGCGCGATCCTGCGCAGCGAGATACTCTTCCGCGGATGTGAACAGCCGGCTTTGATAGCCGCAGGACAAAATGAGATCGTCAAGCGCTTCGCGGATCGAACGATCATCGTCGACGATGGCTATGACTGGTGTTTTGTGCAATTTCTCTGGCCTTGCCGTGTTGGATCAACAACCCGGTATATGCCCCTTCGAGACCGGTCCTTGTACCATACAAGAGTCTAGGTTCTCCCATCTATAGCCCAAGCAGCTCGGCTTTGCGGACCAGATCGGCTACCGAGCGCGCGTCCATCTTGCGCATGACATTGCCGCGATGCAGTTTGACCGTGATCTCACTGATGCCGAGGTTGAAGGCAATCTGCTTGTTCATCAGGCCCTGCACGACGGCTGCCATGACCTCATGTTCGCGGCGTGTCAGCGTCTTTGCCAAGTCAGCAACGGCGCCATTGGCCGCCGATTGCTGACGGACTTCACGGTCCTTTTGGAAAGCAACGGAGACTGCATCGAGGATATCCTGGTCCCGAAACGGTTTGGCCAGAAAATCGACAGCCCCTGCCTTCATCGCGCGCACGGTCATAGGTATATCGCCGTGGCCGGTCATAAAGATGATCGGCATCTGGTTGCCAAGTTTTTCCAGATGAAGCTGGAAGTCGAGACCATTGGCGCCGGGCAGCCTCACGTCGAGCAGAATGCAGCCCGGTCGCTTGAGATCGGCCTTGTCCAGCAGGTCCTGGGCGCCCTCGAAGGCGTGCGCCTCGGTTCGGATCGACAGGAACAGATCGACCAGTGCGTCGCGGATCGAGGGATCATCGTCAACGACATAGACCACCGGAGTGTCATTGCCCTGAGCTTTTGCGGACTTTCTGGCATCATTCATGGACAGCCTCGATCGGTACAGTCATTTGGAACAGTGCGCCGCCTTCGGCGTGGTTGTCGGCGGTCAGTGTACCGCCCCGCGCTTCCAGCATGCTGCGGCAGATTGCAAGACCCATGCCGAGACCGGTTGCTTTCGTGGTGCAAAACGGCTTGAACAGATTTTTGAGCACCTCGGGGCTGAGGCCGGGGCCGCTGTCATGAACCTTGATACTGACGCTCTGGCACTCCGCCGGTTCGATCGTCACCGATATCCGTCGATGTTGCTCTGGCGTTGCTGCCATGGCCTGGACAGCATTGGTGAACAGGTTGATCATCACCTGCTGCAATTCGATGCGGACGGCGCTGACCGCCGTTATCCCAGGCGTTTCACTGGTGTCAAATGCGATCCGGTTTTTGGCGAGCTCGCTCTCCATCAACATTTGCGTCTCGCTGACGAGATCGGCAAGTGACACCGACTCAAGGACCGGCGTGCGCTCGCTAAGCATCGATCGGGTGCTTTGGATGATGTCGCTGGCACGCTGGCTGTCTCTGACGATCCGCTCAGCCGAGCGGGACACAGCAGCCAGATCCGGCGGATCGCGATCAAGCCAGCGCTGCAAGGTCTGCGCATTGACAACAAGCGCGCCGAGCGGCTGGTTGAGTTCATGTGCAAGCGATGCCGAAAGCGCACCGACCGTTGCGGCTCGCGATGCGAGCGCGAGTTCCGCCTGGGCTTCGAACAGTGCCTTTTGCGCCATCTCGCGCTCGGTAATATCGAACATGCCAACGATGACCCGGTCGAAGTTGGCGACATCTTCCGGAAACCCAACCGTCAGCAAGACCAGCCTGGTCGTGCCGTCGCTGGTGATGATAGAGCCTTTTCCTTCGAAGGAGTTTTCTCGATTGAATATTGCCACCATCAGTTCGAGAAACGTTGCGTCGTCCTGCGCAATGTAGCGGCGCATCGAGCTGACATTCCGCGCATCGACGTGGCCAAGGAGCTCGAGTGCAGCGGCATTAGCGGCGACCGTTGGGATGCAAGCGATGCAATCTGCGATGAAGTCGGGATTGTTCCGGGCGTAAGCCTGCAGGTCGGAAACGCCATTTTCACGGAGTTTCACTAACAGTGCGCGGACCTGAGAATAGTCGCGCTCCCACAGGGCGACGCGGCTCTGTTCGAAGATCGTTCGGTAGCGCTCCTCACTGCTCTGTAAGTCGGTGTTGAATTTTATCAAAGCCAGACGCGCACGCTGGTTTCGAATGATCAGGAGGCAGGTGATAACCATGGCTGCAATAGCAACAGTCAGGCGAAGTGCTGCGGCAAGGTCGCCTTGCAGCCCATGACCGGCGACATAGGAGAGTGCCGAAAGGCTGATGCAGACGCCCGCCAGCAGCAGCGTCCCTCTTTCCGTCAACGTTTCCGCCGACAGAAGCAACGTGATAACGTAGAGTGTGGCAAGCGCGCTTTGGATGTCCGTGAACGTGTCGAGATAGAAAAGCGTGGCGGCAAGCAGAAAAGCGAAAGAGACAGCCCCTATCTCATAGGGTGATAACCGTTGTTTCGGGTTCACAAGACCAAATAAGCGCAATGCCAATTTTCCAGATGGATGCCAATTACGCCATCAAGCCATCCCGGCCAGAAAAACGCAAACCCAAAATCGGCTATTCCGCTGCACACTCAATCTCAAAGGTGCCTTAAAGAAAAGGCCATCCCAGAGCGGCTGGAATGGCCTTGTTGGATTGCGAATCCGAAGGTTCGGGAGAGGGGCCCCAACCTTCCAGGGCATGAAGCCCAGCACGTCTTCTCGGGAGGATCGAAGACCCCGGAAACCTAACTTCAGTAAGAGAGATGCGAAACTATACCAAGGTGTGGGTTCGACTAGCCAAGCATTGGATACCGTGGAGTGGCTGCCTCGTCTAAAAAAATTCCATCAACTCGCACAACCCAAATGGAGATCATCATGGACCGCACGCTCGCTGAAAAACACCGCAAGTCGCCGCTCACAACCCCGACAATGCTTGGCACGAACGCGACCAACGATATCGCTGGCGCGCTGACAACGCTTCTGGCCGATGTCTTCGCGCTCTATCTCAAGACCAAGAATTTCCACTGGCACATGAGCGGGCCGCATTTTCGCGATTATCACCTGATGCTCGATGAGCAGGGCGAACAGATTTTTGCGATGACGGACGATGTCGCCGAGCGGGCTCGCAAGATTGGCGGCACGACCATTCGTTCGATCGGCCATATTTCCAAGGTTCAGCGCCTGCTCGACAACGATGCTGATTTCGTGACCCCCGCCGACATGCTGGCCGAACTCCGCGAGGACAACCTCACGCTGGTGTCGTTGATGAAGGAGACCCACAATCTCTGCGACGAGCACGGCGATATCGCGACTGCAAGCCTGATCGAAAACTGGGTCGATGAGGCCGAGCGCCGCGCCTGGTTCCTGTTCGAAAGCACCCGCGGCGCCCAGTAAACATATCGGCCCGTCAAGGCGATGCCGGCCGATACGGACTTGGTCGGCTCGAAATCTTGGAGACATCTCGTGACCAACGAATTTTCCCTTTCCCGTCGGCAGTTTCTGCTAACTGGCACCACCATTTCTTTGGCTCTGGCTATCCGGCCTCGGCATCTGAAAAGAAAATTTCTCCTCATCAGCAAGGAATTGAATCAATGACCCACAGTTTCGTGACCACAAAGGACGGCATTGAAATCTTCTACAAGGACTGGGGTCCGCAGGAGGCTCAACCGATCGTGTTTCACCATGGCTGGCCTTTGTCGTCCGACGATTGGGATGCCCAGATGCTGTTCTTTGTCAGCAAGGGCTACCGCGTCGTCGCACATGATCGCCGCGGCCACGGCCGTTCGTCACAGGTGAGCGACGGTCACGACATGGATCATTACGCCGCCGACGCTTCAGCTGTCGCCGAGCACCTCAACCTGCGCAACGCCGTCCATATCGGCCATTCGACAGGTGGTGGCGAAGTCGCTCGTTATGTCGCTAAATATGGGCAGCCGCAGGGCCGTGTCGCCAAGGCTATTCTTGTCAGCGCCGTTCCGCCGCTGATGGTCAAGACCGCAGGTAATCCGGATGGCACACCGATCGAAGTGTTCGACGGTTTCCGCAACGCTCTCGCGGCCAATCGCGCGCAGTTCTTCCTCGATGTTGCTTCCGGCCCATTTTACGGCTTTAATCGGGAAGGCTCGAAAGTGTCGCAAGGCGTGATCGACAATTGGTGGCGCCAAGGCATGATGGGCAGCGCCAAGGCGCATTACGACGGCATCAAGGCCTTCTCTGAAACCGACCAGACAGAAGACCTCAAGGCGATCACCGTGCCGATGCTGGTCATACAAGGCGATGACGACCAGATCGTTCCCTACAAGGACGCCGTGGAACTCCAAGCAAAACTGCTGAAGAACAGCACCCGGAAAATCTATAAAGGTTTCCCGCACGGGATGCTGACAACCCATGCCGACGTAATCAATCCGGACCTGTTGGCGTTCATCAAGGCGTAGTAGCCTTCAGCTCTAATACGAGTATGGCGGCTGATGTTCAGGCCGCCATACTCACTGATCTCTACGGGCCTTGGCTGGGCAAAAACTCCGTTTCCGTAAAGTACTGGTTCAAATCCGTTCAACGCGAAGTATGCCGAATTATTGCTTTACCAGGATAGAGTAAAAGCGTTTATCCGGCGGACAATGTGCTGGAAATCTTAAATCAAGCCTTACGCGGGCAGTCTGTTTGCCAATTCTCAACGACGTCGGCTACGCTTCTCTGCCTCATCATCGAAGCCAGGTGGTTTTGTTTTTACCCAATTGACGAACTTCTGAATCTCTGGATCCTCGAGAATAGCTGAGACAGTAGAGAACTTCTTCGCCAACTGGGCGTCCGTGAAGGCTGCATGTATGTGGCTGTGGCATATCCCGTGCAATGGCACCTTGATCTTGCCACCCTTACTCCTGGGAACAAGATGGTGGTCCTCGATCTGGTCGTCAGGTATTACCCGCTCGCAGAGCGGGCAGATGACCGGCTCTGACTCGTCATCTTGCGAAGCGAAATCGTCTCTGTGCTTGCGTGCCATCGATTTGGTGTCTCTCTGTCGGCCGTCACACTGCGTCCGCGCGGCTTTGTTAGACCATCCCCGACATGCCGACAACACTAAGCCGGTTTCAGCAAGGCAATTGCGTTTGCATCGGAGTAACCGAGGGGAGTAAAGACGACCAGCTCCATTGGTCGGTCCTAGAGACAAGCGAGAGAATTGTACAATATTGTCCATAAGTTGCGGTCTGCGCTTTTGCAGGTCGTCGGTTCATATCAGTTTAAGCGCCTCGGCGAGATCGCCGGGGCGCCGCGATGTAATCGATAGCGCTGCTCGATCCGCCGCAGGATGTCGAAGCTCGCAACCGACTGCCCGACAGAGCTGCCAATAGCTGTCGCCAAATCGGCCCATAAGGTATATCAGCGCACCCGGGAAATTCGCAGGGTCGTCGGTCGCGTCAAACAGCGGATCGGGAAAAGGGCTGATCGGTTTTGGCGCCGGGCCGCGGGACGTCGCTGTGTGACGTGCGAAAACTCCGTCTGCGGCAGCGCGTTGGGCTTTTCTGGTCGAGGCGGCGGCCGCGGTCTTTCTGGCCGGTGCGACCTTGCTTGCGCGCGTAGACAGCTTCGCCGGAGGATCGTCTTCTGCGACGGGCGGTGCCTTCGGCCATCTGATTCGCATCCAGTGCCGGCCGTAACTGCTTCTTCAGTTCAGCCATTTCGTCTTCGATCCCACAGGCTTGTCCGATCGCGGTCCGGTCGAAATGGCGGTTTAGGATCGGCGGCCGTTTGCGATGGATGATCAGGCTTGTGGGGTAGGGGCGGATGAACTCTTGAAGCAAATGGACCAGACATCTTGTCGAACGGCATTGCGCTCTCCGGAACTGCACATTGGATGTTTGATCGAGGCCTTATCGGCTTGTCAGACGATCTTGAGATTCTGGTCTCACGCCATACAAACGATCGCGACAGTATCCAGGGTCTCATCAACAAGACTGGAAAGGCGATCTAGCCGGCAGGGATTCACGAGCGCCCGCATCCTCAGTTTCTACAATAGCATCGTGAGAATACATTCAAATATTAGCATGCCGCGGGTTCATATCCCTACAAGGCGAAGACGCCGAAAAGGTATTTTCTTGAGCCATATGTGGCTCGCGCGTAACGACCGTTTTGCGCCTCTTTTTCGGACGTAACGGCCGTCCCCTAAATGCCAGAAAGCGGACATACCTCCATCGCAGTGCCATGTCGCCTGTGCGCAAATAGCCGTCATGACAGTCTTGGTAACTTGGCGCCCACTACTTCGTGAAACGCGCGCTTTCTTGTGGCGTGGCGATTCCACAGGTGAGTGTCAGCTCCAACGTTAACCCGCAAGCCTCGACCATTCGTCTCGAAGGCACGTTGCTCGCCGAGACCAATTCGTAAATATGGCTTGCCCCTAGCTCCTTAAGCACTCGCTCAATCATTAGGGCGTTGACTAACTTGCCGAGGCCTCTCCCACGATGAGTTTCGGCTACTGCAACCAAACCGCCCCATGCATATCCTCTGTAGGGACTGAAAGCGTTGTGGGGCATGTAACCGTGTGCGGTAGCCACAACTCCGGCCTCGTCGCCGATGATGATCGTCACCGAACGGCCGATCTTTCCCGTTAACATCGATCCGGAAAAGGGGACAAGTCCGGCGCTCGCCATCATGGCCTGCGTGTCCTTGATTTGCTGGTTCTCCGGATCGTCCGTGATCGTCCACAGGGAAAGACCGCTCGGTAGCGGCTCGCTCGCGATCTTGCAGGACGCGAGCAACGCCGCATCGCGTTCGGCAAGAAATACCTCCCAGGTGTCGAACCTGCAGCCGCGTGCAAAGAGTTCGGAACTGATCTCAGGCACATCGGCGGTGTCCACTAGTCTGAAGCCACAAACTCCGTCTCGCTCGACGATTTCGCCAATTCTATCCCATCCAAATTGCTTGGGATCGTCACACCCCATGGTACGTCCTGCCTGGCACGCTCCAGGAGTGTGGGCGATGAACTCCGCACTTTCCTCGGCCTGAGCTTGCAGCCGCTGTTGAATGTCGGTTCCGAAATATCCCGCCATGTGCGCCTCCAGTTGCTCCGACGCTAGCATCGTTTGAACGACCGGCCAAAGTCGGGGATCGTTGTCGGTAGTGGCGGCCGTGGCTCAAAAGCGTCGACATGTTCTTGCTCAACGCGCTGAGAGCAAAGTGATTGGAAGCACTACCTAGACCCCTGCCGAGTAGATGATACTATTACGATGCGACATATTGGCTGAGCGATCAATGGGCAGCACGGCATGCGATCTGATAATCATCGGCGGCGGACTAGCAGGGGCATCGCTGGGTCGAGGGATGGCGCGCTTCCCCGTTGCCTCGGTGCCCTTAAAGTCCCCGTTCGCATCTCTACTGCAATGCGATGGTCGCTCCACGGCGCGCACGTGCTCATGCAAGTTCGGACGGCCGCGCTGAACGGCGAACTTCGCGATCGCTTGAGGGCACCGGTTCCGACAGCCAGAACCGAACGTGCCTTCGATCTTCAAACCCAAGCCACCCCTCTTGCGCGCCGCCTGACCCCGGAGAAGTTACCGGTCTCAAGCAAAGTGTGACTGCATCGAAGGAAAAGCCTGTCATCCACGACTAGGGCTATCGTCGGGACCTCGCTCACCGGAGCAAAGAGCGCCACGCTGAAAGATCAGAAAGCGATCGACGATACCGCGGCCGGAATCTGTGCGGTGGGTGTGTGGACCCTTTCCGAATGTAGAGCGCATGGGAGTTCCCGATAGTCGGCGAAGCAGGCGTTAAAGCCTCCCACCCTCATCTGAAAACAATGAAGCAAACAAATGGGCTTTTTCCTCCTGTTGAACCGGTCTATCATCGCCATCTGCCTTGCGCGGGGAGCGACGTGGAAGATTCTGTAAAAGTGGTGAAGTTGGGCGACGGTTGGGCAGTCTACGTGCTTGACGGTGGGGTCGTGACCAGCCAAAGCTTCAAATTCGAGGCCTATGCAACTGCTTGGGCTGATGGTCAACGTTCACGGCTCAAACTGCCCCCGTTTGACCGACGCCCTTGAATGTGATTTTCCACCGTCGCATTATACAGGTCTTACCTATGGGTAGGGACGGCGCACGGTTATAAATTCCGCGCAAAGAAAAAGGCCGGACGTGCCGGCCTCGTTCTCGATAAAGCGAGATTTTACTGGTTGTTCTCGCCGCAAGCCACGCCCTGCGGAGTAGCGTCGCTCTTGCCCGCCTGGGTCTGGAGAGCGCCCTTGGTGTTGGAGCCGTCCTTGCAGTCGGTTGAGTTGGTCTTGGTCGTGCTATTGGTCATCGTACCATCGGTGGACATCGGCTTCATCGTCTTGGTGCCAGTGCTGTCCATGTCGCCATTGGCGCCGCCGCCGGCATCTTCATTGGCGTTCTTGTCGGTCGCCATATTGTTCGGAACCGGGTTGGACTGAGCATACGACATCGAAGTTGCCATGCCGAGAGCGAGAAGCGATGCGGCTACGAGTTTCATTTTCATTTAATGTTTCCTCCTTCAGGAATTGTCACCGGATGGCAACACGGGGAGAGAACAAGTGCTGAACCTTGATGTTCCGGCCGACTGGATCACTAAAGGTTGACGGAACTCTCGACTCATCTCGATGTTGTTGATTGGCGTAAGCCTTCCCTCCTTCGGCTTTAACGCCATGCGGAACGCGCTTGGCAGGAGCGCGTTCCGTCAAGCTTTGGATAAAAGCTCGGCCAAGACCATTTGCATCTGGAGTTTTATCCGCTACCCTTCATCTAGACAGTTGGTGACATCTGTTTAGAGGTCATTGTCCGCTCTCCAAAGCCGCGTTGATGACCTCGCCAAGTTTACAAATACGATGAGTGTCACTGCCATCGTATCGAGCCGCCTCACGTTCCTAAGGCTTTCCTGAGCCTCATTCGCGTGAGGCGGCTTTTTCCCTTCCATCAACGAATAACCCTCACGGCTGTCAACCGTAAGGGTTGTCTTGCTGCGATTGAGGCACAGCGTGGCATCACAAGTGGGCACGCCGGAACCGCGTCCACTAACGGAAAAGGCCCGGTAACGCTGCTACCGGGCCTTCGCGCCGAAAGTGGCGGCGTTGCGGGTGTATCAATTCCCGCTCTGCTCTCTCGTCCCTTTTGGTTTGGCTTCCAGAAGGGCCATGCGTATCAAATATTCGATCAGTGGGTTCCCGTCAGAACGGGCAAGCTTGGCGCAAACGGTAAGATGATCAACAAGAAGTGGCTTGGTCATTTGCTCCTCCGGCGCGTCCTCCAACGCGAATGAGTGTCGTCTAATATATCTTGATCGAAGCTTAACGAGCGGGAGCCAATTTTTGCCCCGGATGGTCTCCTTCTGCGCCCCCCGCAACGGCTGGGACTATCACGGTTGCCCACGCCGAACGGTATCCTCTCAGCCAAGCGGAGTGCAGATCTAGGCGGTCGGCGTATGGGTTTGAAGACGCAAGACCCCCAGACCTTGCAAGGTCACGCCCCTGTTGCTCGGCCTCTTCAACTTCTCTCAGTAAGCACATTTTGGCACCCTCATTACCAACGGTATTTCCAAGTAATTCCGGGTGGCCGAATTTCAATGCCTTACCCCACGGCCGTTCATAAATTGTGGGCAACCGAACACTCCAAGCCGCTCATCGGGGGCGGCTTTTCTTAAGGCATGACAATCAAGCATAGCATGGCATCGAAAGGGCAAGGGCAGGGATGGCAGAGAGCAGGAACAACGGAAACGGTTCGATCCTGTGGCCTCCTGGGCTCGCCTATTGGAGCGCGTCGGGAACCAGGGCAAAAAACTCTCCGATCTTCGCTCAAACATGAACACGGGCTTCCAGCAGCTCAACGCCGCGATCAACACCCTCTCCAACGAGGTCGGCTGCGGCTCGAAGACCCAGTGGTCTATCATCATCGGCTTCAGCTCGGTGACGATCACCATCCTTGCCGGCTTCGGGTTTCTTGCGCTGCAGCCAATTGAGGACAACATTACGCGGATCGGGGAAGACGCGAAGGTTCAAACCGCCAGCACCTCGACGGCTAATGCAACACTGGTCGATAAGATGGTCAGCAAGGACGAGATGCAGTGGCGGACGCAGCGCGGTGTGGAATGCGGTCAAAGACCTTCGAGACGCCCAGGTGCCGCGCGCTGAACTCGATCGCGTCTTCGCGGCATATGATCAGCGGTTCCTCGACCAACAGCGACAGCTCAGCGACATGAAGGAATCGCAGGGCAGCGTGTGCGGCGCCAGGGACGTCATCATGGATCTGAAGACGAACCAGCAGCGGCTTGAACGAGAGCTGTCCGACACGAAGACAAGGGCGGGCGGACAAGCCATAGCTTGTGGGCGATCAATGCGATCTACGAGGTCGAGGCAACATTCCTGCAGCCTTGTCGGCAACGATTTTAAGCGTCTCCCAATCCGGCAGATCCTTCTCGGCAACACGCTCCTGCGTGGCAGTTAAGAGCCATGCGGCGGCTTCGACGCTTTCCGCTTCCTTGCACTCGTTGAAGCGCTCAAGACAGGCAGTGATTCTTGGTCTCGCAGATCCGTCAGCCCAGGGGATCGAGGCGGCCAGAGAACGAGCCTCCGAGTAGGCGTCGGCTATTTGCTGCTTTTCTCGTTCATTGCTTTCAGTGATGACACCCAATGTGAAAATCAGTGTTTTCATCAAGTGGCGGCTTTCATAAGATTGATCAGGCAAGGTGGCCTCCAACGTATCGACGGGGAACCTAGCTCATACCGCGATTAGATTGCAATTTTTGAATGTATTTTTCCAGTATCGACATGAAGAGGCTAGCGGCACCTCCGAGTGCGGATGGCGCCGCTCGTGAGCATTACCAGCGGCAGATACGCTTCTTGGAGTAGACCCAGCGGTGATGGTGCCGGTACCGAACGGTCTTGACGCGGCATCGCGGGCCATGACGATAGTAGTGTCGGCCGTGGCGCCAATCCCGGCGGTCATGATGGCGATCCCATGACCGGCCATGAAGACTGTCTCCGACCGTCACTGTTACGCTATCCGCGAGACTGGGTGTGGCCGATGAGAATATAGAAGCCAGGCCGATCATGCCTGCGATGATAATAGCTTTCATTCGTGTTACTCCAAACAGGTGATAACGCGCTCAAAACGCCGGCCACTGAACGCGGTTCCATGCCTAGGACTTTGGTCTGATGCCGTTGCGAAAGAAAAACCCGGCTCAGAGCGCGGCAAGGGGGTGCTGGGGGAGTATGATGTGCGGGAAATTGACATCGGTAGCATAACTCGGAAGGCCGCATACCGGTTCAGCGCTAATGTTTTCGCGCGGACAGGTCGTAGGCTGCCGAGGGAATTGGGCCCGATGAAATCTCTGGTGTTGCAGCCGCGGTTTCGTCAATGAGAAATGCGGCGTCAAAAAGCCAATAGGATCAATGGAATTAATCTTCCAGGATTCCCTCCCAAGCCCTCAACGCCAAAAGCGGTGTTCAAGAGCCCGGCGCGAACGAGTAGTCTTGCGCAGCAGGGATGCCAGGGCACGTCTCGTTTGAGAAGGGCTCGCCATACGCAGGCGAGCCCTTCATGCAACAAGGTGGCCGCCAAGACGTATCACCGGCGGGAATTAATCAAAACTGATGATGTTAGTCACCTGACACGAGCGCGACGGGAAAAGAAACGCCCCAGCGTGCGGCCGGGGGCAAGGTGGGGAAGTGAGAGTGCGGGCGATGAACGTGCTGTCGTTTCGCACTTAACTGGGTCCTTCCTCAATTTCTGTGATTCAGCGGCATCATTCTCGCCCTCATCAGTTCCGGGCGGGCGCGACCGTCCATTGCTCGCTTCAGTACCTTGAGGCGGTTGATCTGACCTTCGGCTTGACCGTTGCTCCAGGGAGTTCGATTGCATTTCTTACGGCATCGCGCCGACCCTCCATGGCTTGGATACTGGCGCGATCGGCTTGCCCTCAAATTTGGATAATGGGCGTGGAGGCGGTGATCTTTGTTTCTGCCGAACCCGTTAGCCGCGAGACGCTGGCGCAGGTGGTCGGAAAAGACTGCAGCATCTCTTCTCATCGATGATCTGCGCGAGGAGCTCAGTTCCCGGCCCGATGAGCTGGTGTCGGTCGCGGGTGGTTGGCAGCATCGAACCCGCCCGCGGTTCGCCGAGACGATCCACGCCTGCCGGCTCCGACAAGTGAAGGGACGGCGGCACTGTCGGAGTTCGTGCGATAGTGCTGATGGCGGTGGGATATTTCCAACCGATCACCCGCAGCAAACTATCGGAGATCTTTGGCAAGGAAGTCAGCCGCGACACGATTGGCTCCCTACGCGGCGCCGGGTTTATTTCTTCTGTACCACGCAGTCCGGCTCCAGGAGCGCCATACACTTTTGCAACGACGAAGCATTTTCTATCAGCCTTTGGCTTCGATACCCTGCACGATCTTCCTGATATCGAGGCACTCGAAGACGATGGATTGCTGAGCAGAACCATCCCCTATGGCGACGACATTTCCGTCGCGGCCGAGGAATTCTTTGATGGTGAAGAAGATGCGAGCGTCGATTTCTCGGTGCTGCGACCATCTGAAGGAGATTGAAGCCTAGAATTCGGACCATCTGTTTTGTCCTCACGGACGAGACGTCCGTTGGGCATTCTCAAGAAATCAGAGCCAGTCCTACGCCGCAAACCGCAGCCACAACGACAACAAGCCACGGCGGAAGCTTCCACGACATCAGAAGTACAAAGCAGAAGAGGGCCAGCGTGAAATCACGCATGTTGCCGATGGCGCTTGTGAATACTGGCGAATAGAGGGCAGCGCCGAGGATGCCGACAACCGCAGCGTTTGCTCCTTGCATAAGCGACTGCGCTGTCGCCAACGAGCGAAACCGGTCCCAAAAGGGCAGTACGCCGATGAGAATCAGAAATCCTGGCAGGAAGACGGAGAGCAGTGCGATTACTGCGCCAACCATGCCATTCGGCTGCGGTCCAAGTACAGTGCCGAGGTAGGCCGCAAAGGTGAACAGCGGCCCAGGGACCGCCTGTGCGGCACCATAGCCTGCCAGGAATGCATCGGGGGATACCCACCCAGGTTGCACGACTTCGGCCTCGAGAAGAGGCAAGACTACATGGCCACCGCCGAACACGAGTGAACCGGCGCGGTAGAAGCTATCAGCGACAGCGAATGCCTGGCCGTATTTCGCGAGCAGAGGCAGAATCACAAGCAGTCCGAAAAAAGCGACGAGTGCCGCAGCCGCACCCCGTCGGGACACCGGCATTGTGACATGGCCACTCACTGGTGTGCCAGTGCCGCGGCTAAGTGCCAGCCCCGCGCCTGCGCCAATCAGGATCGCACTCACCATGCCGAAGGCTCCCGGCATGAATGCGAGCACCGCCACGGCCGCGACCGCAATTGCCGCTCGTTCTTTATCCGGACAGAGGTTCTTCGCCATGCCCCAGACGGCCTGCGCCACGATGGCGACTGCGACGATCTTCAGGCCATGCAGCGCGCCCGTGCCGACCGGCCCCGAAATGCTTGCAGCAGACATGGCAAACACCAACAGGATCAGCGCAGATGGCAAGGTGAAGGCCGTGAAGGCCGCCAGGGCCCCTAGCCAGCCCGCGCGCATCATGCCTAAAGCAAAACCCGCCTGACTGGATGCTGGACCCGGCAAGAATTGGCAAAGGGCGACCAGATCGGCATAGGCGTGATCGGAAAGCCAAGCGCGTCGGTGCACGAGTTCTTCCCGGAAGTACCCGAGATGAGCAATCGGTCCGCCGAATGATGTGAGGCCGAGCTTCAGGAACGTGAGAAAGACTTCTGCGGGCGTGCCGGCAGGCGTTTGAGTCTGGGCCGTGCTCGTGCTGTCTGTCATTCTGCTCCTGCCTCGCCCTTGAGTTCTCTCAGTTGGATCCTGACAGCCGCCGGGCCTTTATTTGCCAGTCTCGCGATCGTCAGAAACGCCAGAATTGCAAGTGCGCCGAGCCCCGTTGTGATCGCGAGCGACGAGGTTGCGCCTATATTGGCCATGGCAAACGCCAGGGCGAACGGTGCGGTCGCAGAGACTATGAGCCTCGCCGCCATAACCTTACCCTGAAATCTGCCATAGCCCTCGCTGCCAAACAGCGTCAGCGGCAGGGTGCCGGTGACGATGCTGAACAGGCCGTTGCCCAGACCGAAGACGATCGCAAAAGCCATCGCTCCGGTCACAGATGGCGCCGTGAGGATCAAGATCAGCACGCCACCCGGAATGAGCGCCGCGGCGATCGTTGCCAAAGCCAGTGGCGGCAGATTGCCGACGAGCACCATGTTCGTGAACCGGCTCAAAACCTGCGACGGGCCGAACAGTGTGCCGACTGTTGCAGCCGTGGCGCCCAGACCGAGGCCCGACAATAGCGGCACCATATGGACCAACACTGCCGCGCTAACGAGCGACTGCAACGAGAAACCGGCGACCATCACAATAAACCCAAGGCGTCTGACGTCCGGACGCAAAGCCCCGTCAACGACGGTTACCGATCCGCTCTGTTCCTTTCGGCGGCCCTTGGCAAGCCCATGGGAAAGCCAGGCATGGAGAGGCAGGCAGATCAGGAGATTGAGTCCGGCGAACACGATATAGATGTTTTGCCAGGAGAGATGGGCATGCAGCGTCGTGGTGATGGGCCAGAAGATTGTTGAAGCAAATCCAGCGATCAAGGTCAGATAAGTGATGCTGCGTTGGGCGGTCTGCGGCCGGATCTGGACAAGCAGCGCGAAGGCTGCGCCGTACTGCACCAGGTTTGCGGCGATCTCGATCACGATCAACGCCGCGACGAAGGCAATCTTGCCGGGCGCGAAAGCGCAGGCGATAAGGGCCGAAGCGGCAATTGCGGAACCAGCCGTCATCACGCGGCCCGCGCCGAAGTGGTCTATCGCCCTGCCCAGCCACGGCGCGCTCAGTCCGCCCAGGAGAAGTGCCGCCGAAAGCGCACCGAATATCCATTCCGCCGACCAGTTCAGATCCCGTGCCATGCACCTCGATGAGAACGCCGACGACGGTTGCAAGTGCCGCGCCCGAGTTGAAGCCAAACAGGCTGATTGCTGCGGCGACCGCCAGTTCGAAGAAGTTCGAGGCGCCGATCAAGGCCGACGGACCGGCGACGCAATGTTGCTCGCCTGACACCCGGTTCAGCAGATAGGCAAGACCGGAGTTGAAGTAGACCTGGATCAGGATGGGCACCGCCAGCAAGGCGATGATGGTCGGCTGGGCGATGATCTGCTCCCCTTGGAAACCGAACAGAAGCACCAGCGTGGCAAGGAGCGCCACCAACGATAGTGGCTGTAGTGTTTTCAGCAGACGGTCGAGGGATGCCGATGATCCGGAAGCAAGCAGGCTGCGGCGCAGGATCTGGGCGACTATCACCGGCAGGATGATGTAGAGCACCACCGAGAATACCAGCGTCGCCCATGGCACGGTGATGGCGGAAAGACCAAGCAGCAGGCCGACGATCGGCGCGAACGCCACCACCATGATCGCGTCATTCAGCGCGACCTGCGAAAGCGTGAAGAGGGGCTCGCCCTTGGTCAGGTTCGACCAGACGAACACCATCGCCGTACAGGGTGCCGCGGCAAGGATGATCAGACCGGCGATATAGGAATCGATTTGCACCTCCGGCAACATTGGCCGGAACAGATAACCGATGAACAGCCAGCCCAGCAGCGCCATCGAGAAGGGTTTGACTGCCCAGTTGATGAACAGCGTCACACCGATACCGCGCCAATGCCGGCCGACCTGGCTCAGAGCCGCAAAATCGATCTTGACCAGCATCGGGATAATCATCAGCCAGATCAGCACGGCGACGGGAATGTTGACCTTGGCGACTTCGGCGGCGCCGATCACCTGAAAGACATCCGGCATCAAGTGACCAAGGGCGATGCCTGCAAGGATGCATAAAAATACCCACACCGTTAGATAGCGTTCAAATGAGGACATCGTTGCTATCCCTGCAATGGCTTGGCGAGCAGCACTGCTGACGCGGGACAAAGGCTGGCCGCCTGACGGGTCTGCAAAATTGCGGCCGGCGCCGTCGCACGGTCTATCGGCCTGAAGCCGAGGGTTTCGAAGAAGGGAGCGGCGTTCGTGGTCAGAAGGTAGCCCGTGCGTGCGCCGTCCGCATAGGCGCGTCGCAGCAAAAGGTCAGTCGCACGACGGCCCAGGCCCCTGTGACGGTTGTCAGGCGTGATCACCACCGACCGCAGCAGCGCATTGTCGCCATGCAACTCATATCCACCATAGCCCACCGTATCGACGCCACGGGCAATCCGGAAGAATGTTCGCCCTGCGTCGTCAAGATCATCCGTTGGAAGGTCGGCATTTTCGAGCGCGCTGCGGAGTGCGTCTTCATGTCCGGTTAACGGAAGGAGCGTCGGCGAGGTGGCGCCTTCGGTCGCACCGATCTGACGGAGTTGAGTTTCGAGCGCCAACTTGTCGATCGAGGTGATCGGCAAGTTGATGAAGAGGGTAATACGGTTCTTGAGGTAGCGTGCCGCCAAGGCAAAGGCGCGGCCAACCTCAATATCGGAACCCTCTACCGCAGCAGGGTCCTCGACACCCCAATGGGCGGCCATCGGATGGCCAAGCCAGACCGGGCAGGCTTCCCCCGCCGCGTTGTCACAGACGGTGAAGATGAAGTCCATCTGCGGGGCATGCGCCTCGGCAAAGACATCCCAGCTTTTCGAGCTGAATCCGGTCGTGGGATAGCCAAGCGCGTCCAGAGTTTTCAGCGCCCAGGGATGGACCTGTCCCTTCGGATGGCTGCCAGCCGAGAAGGCGCGGAAGCGGCCTTTTCCCTCGGTATTGAGGATGGATTCCGCCAGGATCGAGCGTGCGGAATTGCCCGTGCAGAGAAAGAGCACATTATAAACGCGGTCGGCAGTCATTGCAGGTTCTCATTGGCCGTTGGAGCGCAGCAGGCGGCAACCTCGGCGGCCGGCGCGCAGATTTCGGGATGACCTGAGCAGCAGTCTTCCATCAGGAAGCGCACCAGCCCGCTCAGAGCTTCATAGTTCGCGGTGTAGATGATCGAGCGGGATTGTCGTTGCGCAGCGATCAGCCCGGAATGCTCGAGTTCCTTTAGGTGGAACGAGATATTCGACGGCGAGACCTCGACCTTCTCGGCCAATGCCCCGGCCGCCATCCCATCGGGCCCAGCGACCACCAGGATGCGGACGATCTGCAAACGGGTCTCCTGAGAGAGGGCGGCGAACGCACCGAGGGCTTGACGCTGGTCCATATTTCAATCATCCTTGAATAGTTGAAACGAGGATTACCGCAAATAAACGCGATCGACAACAGCAGAATTTCTTCCGAAGACATCAGCTTGGGTTTCCTTCTCGACACACTGGCCGGCGCCAAGGACGTGCATCTGGTGTTCCACTACGATGGGCACCCGGTGAAGGCGGGCTACCATGTGACGGAGGTCAAGGCCGGACATTTCTCGGCACTGGACTGCGGTGCAAACCCGGAAGCATGGTCGGAGATCTTCGTCCAACTGTGGGACATTGATGAGGACGATCGACCTCACATGCCGGGCGGAAAGTTTTCGGCCATCATCTGCAAGGCGCCTCGGGGCATCTGAAGCTGGACGGATCCGCCAAGCTGACATTCGAGGTCAGCGACGGTGTGCGGGCAATGTCGCTCTATTGCGCCGGCATACCAAGGCTTCGCGATGGCGCACAGCATGTCGAACTGTCGCCGCGCGCGGCTAGTTGCAAGCCGCGTGATCGCTGGCTTGCTGCGGAGCCTGCTCAATCCACTTGCTGCGGGGCAGCGTGCTGCATTTAGATTTGACTGTGTTGATTAAATCCGGGCCAAATCAACCGCCTCAAGGTATTGAAGGAGCAATGTACGGTCGCGCCGGCCCGGAACTAATGAGGGCGAGAATGATGCCGCTGGATCACAGGAATTGAGGAAGAACCGCATAACCATGGACAGGGGATGTATCGCTCCACCAAACCCGAAAGTCAGCGAGAAACCACGATATCAGTTTCACCCGTACGTTCTTGCGGTATCTCCATTTCCGCCCGTCGCAGCCCAGTTGCGGGTTCGGTTCAGAAATTGATGCAATCTCGGCAACCATTGGGACCGCTCATCAGCCTATTCACGTGTCGATGGCTTCATATCTCGTTAAGGCGCTCGTTCACAGGAGCACAGAGCACGGGCCGCCCCCGTCATCCGGCGCGTCGGTTTTGGAGGAGGCCGCCAGCGGTTCCACGTCTTTTGCAGTAAGCTGGACGAACTCTCTGCCGTTTGTTGCCGCAGGAAGCCCAGTCGCCGTATCCACGATCCGCCGCGTTCCGGACTGCTCCTCTGTTGCGACGTAGCGCTGGTCAATCTGGACACTTGTAAGCGATCTCGGACCCCGGTCTGTTTGACGGAACTTTGAAGCGGTAGAGAGCGCTACCGCCGCTGCTGACGATTAGCGGACAGGTCGAGGCGCAACGGCGGGATCAGATTGCAGCCCTTGGATGAACACATAAAAAAGAACCATGCGGAGGTCGCCGCGCCGACGATCGAGGAGTGAAACGGATTAAGACGCTCGGAGGGGCGTTAGTAGCCTGCTCGTAATCGCCGAGGTGTCGGACGCTTGCATCGCGCCTATTGCATGGATTTGGTTTGCCGCCGTCATGAGACAGTGGCTACGGATCGCTTGGAAGCCCGCGCCCAGCGCTTATGCCGGCAAATTGCTCAAGGTAGACGGATACTTCGAGCTCGATGCCGGAGATCATATCCTCATATTCACCGATGTACTTGGAATCGGGTGCAAGCTTGCGCAAGTGCAGCACCGCGATGCTGTAACATTCGCACAGCTCGGCAACGCGGCGGCGCTCTGTTGCAAGCGGACGAAGCTCCGGAAGTCGTATCGCGAGCAAAGCCCACCCGTGGGCCACATGATCTATTCCCGATGCCATCTCGACGCCTCCCGTCACCAATATACACTTGCCTCCGACACACAAAAAGGCTCGCCTAGGGAGAACTTGACGGGCGTTTATGTCTGCAGTCGCTGGGTAGCATTCAGACGGGCAAAGAGTGCCGCCGTCCATCTAATGAAGTTGCGACTAAAAAGAAAACCCAGCAGCGAACCGCTATTGGTACGAATTGTTCTGGTGACCAATTCGCCGGTTAACGCGCCGGCACCGCACAACGGGGACTCTTGGTTCACGCCGGGGAACTATGCGGGGCTGTGGGAGTTCGGACGGCAGCGTGGTTGGTTTAAAGGTAGTGATGAGATGGATGACAGTAAGAAACGAGATGGACCCGGGCCAACACCTGGCAACGAAGACGGGGCTGCGCCAGGGGTTGAAGAGTGGAAACATGCGGATGAGCAACATCAACAAACAGAGGATGAGGCTCAGGCAGCAAATGCAAAACATCACGTGGATCGCGATAAAAAAGGGTAATCTCACCCGTGGTCGGCTTGCAGCCCTGCAATCGCACCGGTGCTTATACGGTAGTATTGAGGTCCAGGCCTTAATTGCCGACCTTTTCCATCGCTTCAGCGAGATACTTGCCGATCTCCTCATCGCCTTTGGCCGAGACAGTGCCGACCCAACCATTCCGAGGGGGTCGCCATCTTAGATCAACCCGTGCTTTCCTATGGACTTCTTTTATTTGCCCTATCTCGAAACATTCGGCGGCTAAACGTGGTATAGCAGCTTGCGGCACGATCAGGTGCCCATGGAGATGGTCATGACCAAATTCGCGCTCTACGTTCCGCTTGAAGCAAAACCCGGCAAGGAACAGGAGGTCGCCGATTTCCTAAGATCAGCCATACCTCTCGTCAACGCCGAGCCAGGCACGATTTCCTGGTATGCGATCCAGGAAGGTCCGAGTTCGTTTGCGATCTTCGATACGTTTGACGACGAGGATGGAAGAGATGCTCACTTAAATGGCCAAGTCGCTGCGGCCTTGATGGCCAAGGCAGAGGCAGGAGACCTGTTTGCCAAGCCGCCACAGATCCATAAGTTGGCTATCCTCGCCGACAAGCGGCCATGAGCGCCAGAACCTCAAAGTACTGACGAAAATGAGGCATAGCTCTCAGTCTGCCAAGTGCGCGGCTTCGATGCTGCCGACGCTCGCTACCCGGAATGATACCTGTTTGCATGAGCTTGACAGCGCGACCCGAACGGCATTTGCTTGAAGCGCAACGACCTTTAAGCTGATGGTCTCGATTGACTTGATTGTCAGTTGGGCGAGAGAAGGCGCTTGAGATAAGGTGCTGTCCGGCTATTTCCTGCAAGGGCAACCTGCTCCGGTGTTCCGCTTGCGACGATCCGGCCGCCTTCATCTCCGGCACCTGGCCCGATGTCGATGACCCAGTCGCTGGCCGCAGCGAGGGTCATGTCGTGATCGACGACAATCACCGTGTTGCCGGTCTCGACCAACGCATTGAGCTGTGCGAGCAGCCGCTCGACATCCGAAGGATGCAAACCGGTCGTCGGCTCGTCCAGCACGTAGAGCGCGCCACCTTTTTGGGCACGTTGCAATTCCGTCGCCAGCTTGATGCGCTGTGCTTCGCCCCCAGAGAACTCGGTTGCAGGCTGACCAAGCCTGAGGTAGCTCAAGCCTACTTCGCGCAAAACTTTCAGGGATGCCCGTACGCTCGGAGCGTCGTCGAAGAAGTCCGAGGCGTCCGCGACGGTCAGTCCCAGGACCTGCGAGATGTTCTTGCCCCGGTACCGGATCTCCAAAGTTTGCGGGTTGTAGCGGGTGCCGTGGCAAGTTGGACACGGGGCATAGACGCTTGGCAGGAAGAGTAGCTCGACCATGACAAAGCCTTCTCCCTCGCATCGCGGGCAGCGGCCCTTGGCGACATTGAAGGAGAACCGACCGGCGTCGTAATTACGCTTCTTCGCTTCCCGTGTGGCGGCGAACAGCGAGCGAACATGATCGAAGAGCCCGGTATAGGTCGCGAGGTTGGACCGGGGCGTTCGGCCGATCGGCTTCTGGTCGACCTCTATGAGGCGCCGGATTTTGTCGAGCCCACCTTCGATCCTGCCCTGCGTCGGCGTCCCCGGCTCTATCTCCAAGGCGGCCTCGTCCTCAGCATCGTTTACCACACGAACAGGAACGCCAAGTGCCTCGCCGACAAGCTCGACGAGCGCCTGGCTGACCAGACTCGACTTGCCAGACCCAGAGATACCGGTCACCGTCGTCATGACTCCCAGCGGAAATTTGCAATCCACATCACGGAGATTGTTTCTTGTGACGCCGGATAGGCGAAGCCATCCATCCGGTTCTGTCCGACGTCCAGCCGGTTTGCCGGCTTCCGCAAAAAGATGCCTGGCGGTCTCCGATCGCTCGACCTTCCGCAGACCTTCCGGTGGGCCGCTGTAGAGGATCTCCCCGCCCAGCTCGCCGGCTGCCGGACCCACGTCGACGATCCAGTCCGCGTGGCGGACGACGTCGAGCTCGTGCTCCACAACGAACAGCGAATTTCCGACCGCCTTCAGCCCGTCGAGCGCCCGCAACAGCGCTTCGGTATCGGCCGGGTGCAAGCCTGCAGAGGGCTCATCCATGACATAGACGACGCCGAAGAGGTTTGAAGCGACCTGTGTCGCCAGGCGAAGCCGCTGGAGCTCGCCCGGAGACAGGGTCGGCGTGCTCCGCTCAAGCGTGAGATAGCCAAGGCCGAGATCGAGAAGGACATCCATCCGTCGGCAGAGGTCTGCTGCGATCCGCTGGACGATCATGGCTTTTTCCGGATGTTCTTTCCGCATGGTCTTAAGCTTCCTGGCATCGGCATCCGCATAAGGTGCGAAGATGTTGGAAAACCTCGCCATCGGCAGTCTGCTCATTTCTGCATAGTCGAGGCCCTCGAACCTCACCGAGAGTGACTCTTTCCGCAGCCGCTTGCCCTCGCAGAGCGGACAGGTGCTGCTGGTCATGTAGCGGGCAGCCCGCTTCTTCATCATTGCACTCTGCGTCGTCGCGAAGCTATGGGTGACATGTCGTCGGGCGCTGGAAAAGGTGCCCATGTAGGAGGGCTCGTCCTTCCGTGCCATGGCACGCTTCACCTGATCACGCGTGAGACCCGGATAGACCGGGACGACCGGCTGTTCGTCCGTGAATAGGATCCATTGGCGGATCTTCTCTGGAAGCTTCCGCCACGGCCGGTCGACGTCGATGCCAAGCGTGATCAAGATGTCTCTGAGGTTTTGCCCGCCCCATGCCAATGGCCATGCCGCAACTGCGCGCTCGCGGATAGTCAGCGAGGGATCTGGCACCATGGACGCCTCGGTCACCTCGTGTACGCGACCGAGACCGTGGCATTGCGGGCAGGCACCCTCCGGCGTGTTCGCCGAGAACGACTCTGCATCGAGGTGCGGTTGGCCCGGCGGATATGTGCCCGCCCGCGAATACAGCATCCGAAGGAGGTTCGAGATTGTCGTCACGCTTCCAACCGAGGAGCGTGCCGTTGGCGATCCGCGTTGCTGCTGCAGGGCGACAGCGGGTGGGAGGCCTTCGATCTGGTCGACGTCTGGTACGCTCATCTGGGTGAAGAGACGGCGAGCATAGGGAGACACGGATTCGAGGTACCGGCGCTGGGCCTCGGCGTAGAGGGTACTGAATGCGAGCGAGGATTTTCCGGAACCGGAGACGCCCGTGAAGACGACGAGCGCGTCCCGCGGGATGTCGACGTCGACGTTTTTAAGGTTATGTTCTCGTGCACCTCGCACGCGAACGATGCCTTGAAGCTTTTCGGTCGCCTCCACAGCATTGTCGATTGGTCGATTCGGCATTGGATTTCCCGCATTGCACGTCGGACGGAGATTGTTCATGAGATCCTGCACTTAGCGGAGAGCGTCGCGCCGCAAGGATAGTCCCGAGACTTTGGACACAAATTGACGGTCGTCAACTACGACGACCGTCAAACACCCTATTGTTGCTCACGAATGCGTACAGGAACAACTTTTTGGCATGGACCTTGAGATGACGGTCACAAAAATGGCACCCTAGGCTGAAGGTTTGATCCGCTCCGAAGTCGGTGATGCCATCCCTCGCATCCCGAGGGACACGTCACCCACGGGCATCAACTTTGGGGCAGACTCTGCCCATCTTGTCCCTCAGTGCTACGAGGCGACCGTAATGTGTTCCGTCTAGTCTCTGTCGCGATTTAAAGAGGTGGAGGAAGCTTCGTGGCGGACGATGACGAACCACATGGAATGGAAGAAGTGCCCCTGCGATGGCCCGCCGTCAACTATTGGCCTAAGGGCGTGCGGAAAATCGGGATGGATGAACTGGATTGTCTGGGCATGAACAAGCACGGCGGGTTTTATTGGCAGGGAAAGCAAGTCAACGCGAAGCCTATTGTCTTAACTTTCGGGCAAAAGGTGTACGTTTTTGTCGGGATAACAGCCGCCGCATTGGTGGCTATGAGTGCCATCGTCCAAGGGGTAGTTACTTACAATCAGTGGGCATGCACAGTCCACTGGGTGGCAATATGCCCTCGATGATAAAACGTTATTTAGGAACGCAGAATTTTCAGGTTGAACGGCACCCACTTTCGACTGGACACTGAGCCGGTTACCGGCAAGCTTGCAGAACTCGATGTCGCGAGTTGCGCCATCACGACGATCCGAGGCGTCGGCTATCGCTTGACGCACAAGAAGCTAGCTCGATCCAAACTCGGGCGGCTTGGCTTCCTCCACCTTCAGCGAGCCCCGTGATAGCGGCTGCAATAACTCAGCTGGGGACCTTTCAAGGTCAAGCCATGCCTTCCAATCACTCGGTCGGAGGACGACGACTTGTCGATTATGGAACTGCTTCACATCAAACCCGGGGTGTGTCGTTAACATCGCGAAGGCCGAAGGCTGGCTTTTCCCGCCGGGCCGCCAGATCGCGGCGATGGCCATAAATGGCGCGCCAACGAGCTCAAAGCGATATTTGCCCTTCGAACGCCTTCTTCCGGTAGACTCCAAGAATGCGCTAGCCGGAATGAGACACCGATGACCATCGCTGAAACTTTTTCCTTGCGATCGAATGTTGAATACTGGACCGTGCTTCCTGGCCGGCGGAAAACCGAACTTCATCTGTACTAGCTCGACAGTATTGTCGCCCACACAGCGTATTACGGCACCCATATCGCCGATTTTGATTTGGGCACGCGGCGCCAAATCCAGTTCCGATTGTCGTGGCGGGATCCCAAGCGCCAGATCTTGCATCACATTGCTGTATTCGGCGTAGCAAATGCGTTGTTCGTATTCGCTGCACATCGTCAAACCCGATCATTTAGGATTCTTCACGGAGTATCTCCGTGAGAACCGGTTAAAGCTGTGCTGACGCTCAGTCGTGCTTGGTGACTTCGACGTCCGCCGTCAGCAAGGGACGCTGCTCCTCCGCACGCTGACACTCGATCTAGGACAGCCGATACCCTGGGGTCGGCCCGACGACATCGGACGATCCTTCCGGGGCGGCCAAGAGCCGCTACGGATCACGCAGAGCGTACTCGATCCCTGCAGGGTGTTTTCAAGGCTCGACTGATCAACGCATGTCGCGACACGTGCTGTCGGGTTGCCGTTTCGGGCAGGACCCGGAAAGAGATCTTCGCACACTATCGCCACAACGTGAAGAACATGAGCCTTGTTGCATACCACTGAATTTCAGGGCTGCACTGACGTCCGTCAGCATCAGGGAGATAATCATGTCGGTAGATTAAGGGATTTTACGGTACGGAGAGGTCCCTAATTTCCTTTCGAACAAGCAGGGCGGATATCAAGCCTTCCGCATCGTCGAGAAAAGGGGACTTATAATGGTTGACGCTCTGGAAACTCCTATGGCCCTGCATCGCCTACCAGAAGTGCTGACGGCAGAGCCGCCAAGGCTCCGGGCCCTGTCCCACCTTCGCCCCTTCCGCCGCGAGCAGGACATTTACGTCCAAGAAGAGCGCACCGACACCTGGTACCGTGTCGTTTCGGGGGGCAGCCTGCAAATATCTGATGCGTACCGACGGGCGCCGGCAGCTTGTCGATATCTACCTGCCGGGAGATCTCTTCTGGTTACGGCCCGTCTCCTTCACAGATTCGCTGTCCAGGCCGTCGCCGAAGGGACACTGATCGCCTGCTACCCGCGCCACCGTGTAGAGGCTCTCGCCGATGAGGACGCGGAGACGGCAATCGAAATCAGAATCCAAATCGTGGAAGCGCTGGAACGGTTGCAGGAGCAACTTCTGGTGACCACCACGATGACGGCACAGAAAAAGGTCCGGGAATTCCTGTTCTACTTTCACCGACGTCTCTCAGCGGGGACGTGCAACGGTCTCGCGCTGCCCATCTCGCGATAGGATATCGCCGACATTTTGGGGATCTCCGCCGAGACAGTCTGCAGGGCCTTCACGGACCTGCAGGAACGCGGCGTAATCTCGCTACAGGGCCTGCGCCGCATGATCTCCTCTAGGCATGTTGCCGTCCCTCAAGATTGATCTCCCATGCGAGCCGTTTCATCCGTTGCCCTGGGGCTTGCTGTCAACTGCCGCAAAGCTAATGGTGATATCGCGGGCATGCGCTAGAGCTCGCGGAATTACGGCACTTCCAACAATCCCCCATCGCTCTACAAGGAAAGGCCACCCATGGTAGATTGCCGGATGTCGGCAGCACATCTCATTACCCAGTCCTCCGACAGTGCTTCCGACAGTCCGCTTTATGTGCAATAGTTCCACTCGGACCCTATGGTCCGCACAAGTTGTAATAGGTTTGCGGCGCCAAACTGGGAGAAGCGATTACAATGGGTGATCGGTTAAGTGGTTTGCCACTATTCGGTTAATATAGCCTCGATGAACGATCAAACCTCCTCGCTTAAGCATTTAGCGCCGGGCGACCGGCCAGTGCGGATCGGGTTTTATCTCGTTCCGAACTTCCCACTGATGACCTTCGCTGCGGCTCTCGACTCGCTAAGGCAGGCGAACCGATTGGCAAAGGCCCAGCGCTTCGAGTGGGTGCTCATCTCTTTCGACGGATTACATGTCCGCTCCAGCAGCGGACTTGGCTTCGATGCCGATGCGGCTATCAGCAAAGCTCCGCGATGCGATGTCGTCATCCTCTGCGCTGGTATCAACTACTCAGACGCATATGACAGCAATATCTTCGCGTGGCTGCGCCGAATCTATTCGGAAGGCTGCATACTTGGCGCTGTCAGCACGGCTGTCTTTTTTCTCGCCAAGGCCGGGTTGCTCGAGGGCCGCCGATGCGCGGTTCATTGGGAATCGCTGGCAAGCTTCCGCAGCGAATTTCCCAACTGTTTTGCGACGGACGATATTTTTGCCATCGACGGACGCTTTCTGACGTCCTCGGGCGGCACGGTCACTCTCGACATGATGCTATATCTGATCGCCGCCGTCGAAGGCCACGGACTTGCATCGCTGATTTCGGATCAGTTTAACCATCCGCGGATTCGAAGGCAGGACGATGTGCAGCGCATGGCGCCGGAGGATCGCTTCGGCATCAAGAATGCCAAGCTCGGCTTCGTCGTTCGCCGCATGGAGGCGACGCTTGGCGACCCGGTCGAAATATCTGGACTTGCAGAGAGTGTCGCACTTTCCCTTCGACAGCTCGAACGTCTATTTCGCGCATCACTCGGGAAAAGCCCGTCGCAATTCTATATCGATCTGCGCATGGGACGTGCCAGAGAGTTGCTTGTCGATACGGAGCTCTCCGTGGCGGAGATCGCAGAGATCTGCGGCTACGAATCCGCTTCGCACTTCAGCCGCTTCTATCGCCGGCTTTTCAAAGAGAGCCCGGTGGCCACGCGGCGCGCTGAGAAGCAGCGTGAGCGGCTCACCTTGCGCACTATGTCGATTGACGCATAGAAGACGTCGCATCGGTGCATATAATGTAGGGTAACCTAGTCTTACTTTTTTTGACGACGGAACGGTCGACGGGCAAAAGCCTGCAGGCCCAGTCAGGCGACGACTGCCTGCGGGCCAACCGATAAGATTTGGAACAGCTAGGCGCCAACAGGAGACCACTGCAGTGGACAACAATCAGCATTCCTATATCCCGACCCTGGTCGAACAGATGTCGAACGACGTGATCGGGCGACGCGAATTTCTTCGCAAAGCGACGCTGCTCGGCGTGTCTGCCGCAACTGCCTATTCTCTGGCCGGTCTGGCGATGCCCGGCGACGCCGCTCTGGCAGACGACATGCCGAAGGGCGGCAACCTACGCATCGGCATGCGCTGCATGGAAATCAAGGATCCGCATCTGGCCGACTTCGCCGAGAAGTCGAACGTCATCCGTCAGGTCTGCGAGTATCTCACCCTGACCGACCGCAACAACATCACGCATCCCTATCTTCTAGAAAAATGGGAAGTGAGCGACGACCTGAAGACATGGACGCTGCACCTTCGCAAGGATGTGAAGTGGCGCAAGGGCCGTCCTCTGACGGCCGACGACGTCGTCTGGAATTTGAAGCGTGTCTGCGACCCGGCAATCGGTTCATCGATGCTCGGCCTCTTCACCGGCTACCTCGTCCAGGAATACGAAACTGGCGAAAAGGACGAGAAGGGCAACCCGAAGAAGTCGAGCAAGCTCTGGGCCGACAACGCCATCGAGAAGGTCGACGATCACACCGTTCGCCTCAACTGTTCCTCGCCGCAGATCGCCGTGCCCGAGCACCTCTATCACTACCCGATGTTCATCATCGATCCGGAAGAAAAAGGTGCCTTCGGCGCTGATGCGAATGGCACGGGTCCCTTCGCCATTACCGAATATGTCGTTGGCAAGGGTGCCAAGTACAAGGCTCGCAGCGATTACTGGGGCACAGGTCCCTATCTCGACACCTTCGAATATGTCGACCTCGGCGACAATCCCGGTGCCGGTATAGCCGCCATGGCCTCCAAGCAGGTCGATGGCCTGTCGGAGGCCGATGCGGTCCAGATCAACGCGATGAAGAACTTCCCGCATGTCGGCGTCTATCAGGTCGAGACGACGCAGACGGTCGTCGCCCGCATGCACCCGGATATCGAGCAGTTCAAGGACAAGCGCATTCGCCAGGCCATGCGTTATGCGATCGACCGCGACAAGGTCATTCAGACAGCACTTCTCGGCGCTGGCGTTCCAGCCGAAGATCACCATGTCGCGCCCTCGCATCCCGAATACGCGGCACTTCCGAAATATCCGCGCGACGTCGAGAAGGCCAAAAAGCTTCTTGCCGATGCGGGCTATCCGGACGGTTTCGAATTCGACATGACGACGCGCCCGGACCCGATCTGGGAACTCAATACGGCCCAGGTCCTTGCCGAACAGTTCAAGGACATCGGGGTCAAGGTCAATATCAAGGCGCTACCGAGCGCCCAGTATTGGGAAGTCTGGACGACGTCGCCGTTCAGCCTGACGGCCTGGGGGCACCGGCCGCTGGCAATCATGACGCTGTCGCTCGCCTACCGCTCGAACGCCGCATGGAATGAATCCAATTATTCCAACGCGGATTTCGACAAGCTGCTGACCGAGGCCGAAGGCATTCTCGACCCGAAGGAACGCAGCAAGGTGATGGCGAAGATCGAGGCGATCATGCAGGACGACGGGCCGATCGTTCAGCCTTTCTGGCGTGTCTTTTCGACCGTCATGGACAAGAAGGTCAAGGGCTTCGAGCTCCATCCTTCGCAGTACATCTTCGCGCACCAGTACGCGATCTCGGCTTAACCTCCCGGCTGGCGACCCGGCCGCGTTCGCGCGGTCGGGCACTGGGCCCGGACATTCGGATTGCTCCGGCTATGGCGAATTTTCTTCTCAAGCGTTTGGCGATGATGGTGGTGACGATGCTTTGTGCTTCGTTTCTCGTGTTCGCCGTCTGCGAGTTCACTCCCGGCAGCGTGGCACGCAAGTCGCTTGGTCCTTTCGCCACCCAGCAGCAGGTCGACCTGCTGTCGCAGAAACTGAAGGCCAATGATCCGTTGCTCGTACGCTACGGCCGCTGGCTCGGCGTACTCGTCGGCGCAGTCCCCGATCCGCTTCAGGATCCGGCCACCGGCCTGAACTTCACGGACCCGCGCGGTGCCCAGTATTTCGGTAACTTCGGTTATTCGACGCTGAACAAGCTGCCCGTCAATGACGTCATCTGGGATCGCCTCGGCAATACCGCTATCCTCGCCGGGCTGGCATTCCTGCTGATCGTGCCGCTATCGATCGTCTTCGGTATCCTTTCGGGATTGAAAGAGGGCGGCGTGCTCGACAGGACACTCTCGGTCATCTGCATCACCTTCACCTCTATTCCGGAATTTGCCTCAGGCGTCTTCCTGGTGACGCTTTTCGTCATCCTCTGGCCGATACTGCCGGGCACCAGCCCGCTCAACAGCGATGGCGGCTGGGCAGTGCCTTACCAGTTCGTGCTGCCCGTCGCGGTCCTCGTCATCTATGACTTCGGCTATGTGGCCCGCATGATCCGCGTCTCGATGATCGGCGTCATGGAGCGGCCGTATATTCGCACGGCAATCCTCAAGGGCATGAGCACACGACGGATGGTCCTCGGCCACGCGCTTCGCAATGCGATGATCGCGCCCTTCACCGTGCTTCTGCTGCAAATCAACTTCCTGATCAGCGGCGTTGTCGTCACCGAACTCGTCTTTGCCTATCCGGGTTTCGGCCGTCTCATCCTCGACGCAAGCCTGTTCGGCGATATCGCGACGCTTGAGGCCGCCACGCTGATCACCGTCGCGATCGCCGTCATCACGCAGCTGCTCGGCGACCTTGGCTACATGCTGCTCGATCCACGCATCCGGGTGAGGTAAATCATGGCTGTTCAAGACAATATCACCGGGGCAGTCATCGCGCCGCCGAGGCGAGCCGCACGGGCGAACTGGATGCGCATCCTGCACTCGCCCACGGCTGTTGTCGGGCTCTGTCTGGTTCTCTTCTGGGTGCTCGCGGCCCTTCTGGCGCCCATCCTGCCGCTGCCGTCGCCGACGGATTCCGACGTGATGGCGATGGGCAATCCCTATCCCTCGGCGGCCCACTGGCTGGGAACCGATATTCTTGGCCGAGATATGCTGTCGCGGCTGATCTTCGGTGCCCGCACCGTTCTCTCCGTCGCGCCTCTGTCTGTCGCGGTCGCGATGGTCGTCGGCATCACGATGGGGATGGTTGCAGGCTATTACGGTGGCTGGGTCGACGTTCTCATCAGCCGCTTCTCCGACATCATCCTCGCCTTCCCGGTCCTGGTCATCTACGTCATCCTGATTGCCAATATTGGCCCATCGGTCCTCAATATCGTCATCGCGACGATGATTGCCTCGGCGCCGGGTATCGGCCGCATCACCCGCGGCCTGGTGCTCGGTCTGAAACAGCAGGAATATATCTCGGCGGCAAAGCTGCGGGCGGAAAGTACGCTCTACATCATGATCGTCGAATTGCTGCCGAACTGCCGCAGCCTCCTGATTGTCGATGCCTGTCTTCGCATCGGTTACACGATCATCACCATCGGTATTCTCGGCTTCCTCGGCCTCGGCCTGCCGCCACCGAACCCGGATTGGGGCGGAATGGTCAAGGAGAGCGTGACTGTCTTGAATGTCTGGCCGCACATGTCGCTTATCCCGTCGGCTGCGCTCGTCAGCCTCGTCCTCGGCTTCAATCTGCTTGCCGATGGCGTGCGGGAGGCATGGAAACCATGAACGTCATCGCGTCCAATCTCCAAGGAGCGGCCATGTCCATCACCCCATCGATCGATCCTGAACCGGTTCTCGACATTCAGAACCTGCGTATCGAGTTCCGCGGCAAGAGCGAGACGGTGGTCGCGATCCCCGATCTGTCGTTCAAAGTCATGCCCCGGGAGAGCTATGGCCTGGTTGGAGAATCCGGCTGCGGCAAGAGCACGACGGCGATGGCGATCATGAGCTATCTCGGCAATACCGGTGTGATTGCCGGCGGCAGCATCCGTTTCAACGGCAAGCAACTGGTCAACGCATCTGCGAAGGAATTGCGCTCCATCCGCGGGCGCCAGATCGCCATGGTCTATCAGGACCCGATGAGCGCGCTGAACCCGGTGAAGACAATCGGTGCGCAGCTTGCGGAGGTCCCCCTGCTGCATATGGGCGCGAGCAAGAAAGACGCTTTGGCCATGGCCGAGGCGATGCTTTCAGATGTGCGTTTGCCCGATCCCGGCGAGATGACGCGGCGTTATCCGCATCAACTGTCCGGCGGCCAGCAGCAGCGCGTGGTCATCGCCATGGCACTGCTCGCCAAGCCGTCCCTCTTGCTGCTCGATGAGCCGACGACCGGTCTCGATGTCACCGTCGAGGCTGCGGTCATCGACCTGATTGCCGAACTGCGCCAGCGCTATTCCACCAGCCTGCTGTTCATCTCGCACAATCTTGGCCTGATCGCGGAAAGCTGCGATCGTCTGGGTATCATGTATTCCGGCCAAATGGTTGAAGAGGGAACCACTTCAGAGGTGTTCCGCCGGCCGAAACACCCTTATACACGCGGTCTTATCGACTGCATCCCCGACATCACAGGCGACAAGCGCACCCGCACGCTGGCGGCTATCCCGGGCTCGATCCCGCTGCCGCAGGAACGGCCGCAAGGCTGTCTGTTCGGGCCGCGCTGTTCCAGTTTCGTTTCCGGTCTTTGCGATCGCCCCGGACTCGCCATGGAGCGCGCGGCCGACGACCATCTGGTGCGATGCGTCCGCTGGCCTGAGATCTCCACGACGGAGGCGGCGCTAGCCCCTGTCGAGAGAACGGTCATTGAGAAATCGACCGCGATAGCTTTGTCCGACGTCAGCCGTCTCTATCCTGTCGGCCATCATAAGTTCGTCAAGGCTAACGAAGCGGTCACCTTCGAAGCGGCAAAGGCGGAGATCGTCGCACTGGTCGGCGAGTCCGGCTGCGGGAAATCGACGCTGGCACGCATTGTCACGGGTCTCGACAAGGCGACGTCGGGCGAAATCCGAATGGCCGGCGAAAATATTGCCGAACTGCAGGCCGGTGAGCGCCCGCGCGAGTTGCTGCAACAGGTTCAGATGATCTTCCAGAATCCCGACAGCACGCTCAATCCGTCGCATTCCGCCGCCTTCTCCATTCGCCGTTCGATCAAGAAGTTCGGTATCCGCAAGGGCAAGGCCGAGATCGAGCAGCGTGTGCGCGAGCTTCTGGAAATGGTGCGGCTGTCTCCGGCAGTCGCGGAGCGGAAGCCGAGCCAGCTTTCCGGTGGCCAGAAGCAGCGCATTGCCATTGCCCGCGCTTTTGCGGCCGAGCCCTCGCTGATCGTAGCCGACGAACCGGTTTCCGCGCTCGACGTCTCGGTTCAGGCGGCAGTCGTCACCCTTCTGCTCGACATTCAGCGGGAGAAGCATGCGACGATGCTGTTCATCAGCCACGATCTGGCACTGGTTCGTCATGTCGCCGACAAGGTCGTCGTCATGTATCTCGGCAAGATCATGGAGCAGGGGACCGTTGAGGAAGTGTTCGGCGGTGCGTCGCATCCCTATACCGAGGCACTTCTTTCCGCTATCCGCAGCCCGCATCTGGACGAACTGCCGCGCGAGCGCATTCACCTGTCCGGCGAGACACCAAGCCCCGTCAACGTGCCAGCCGGCTGCCGCTTCTCGACGCGGTGCCACCGCAAGCTTGGCAGCATCTGCGACACGGTTGCGCCGCCGCTCCGCAAGATGTCCGGCACGCATGAGATCCTGTGTCATATCGACGAGGCAGCTCTCGCCGCCCAGGCCTCCGTTTTTCCCCAGGCCGGAAAGGCATAAGCAATGCACGAGCCCGACGGAACGATCGGCAAGTTATGGCGAAGCGCCGCGGGCCTGCGTGCGATCGTCCATGTGATGGCAAGCATCTGCATCGTTGCCACCGGTAATTCGCTTCTAACAACGACGGTGTCGCTGCATCTCAGCGATCCCGCGCTCGATCCGCACGTCGTCCAGTTGCTGCTGACGGCGTTTCCGATCGGCTTTCTGGGAGGCTGCCTGTCAGCCCGCTTCCTGGTTGTCCGATTTGGGCATGAGATCGCCTTCCATATCGTCGCATTTCTCGCCGCGCTGGGCTCTGCCGGCTACATGCTGACGGAAGCGGCTCCAGTGTGGTTCTGCCTGCGGCTGATAAACGGCTTTTCGATCGCAACGCTCTTCGTCGTCTCCGAAAGCTGGATCAACCTTTATGCTGATCAGAAGAACCGTGGAGCCTATTTCTCGCTCTATATGCTGATGACGTCGCTGGCGACGTTGTTTGCGCAACTGCTTGTCGAGGCGGCCGGTGCAGCCTCTCCCTATCTCTTTCAGCTTGGTCTCGGCGTCATTCTGCTCGGACTGTTCTATGCCCGCTTCGTCGGCAGGCCGTGGCCTGCGTTGCGACTGCCTTTGGCTGTCACTGTCGAAGCCGGCAATGCCCATTCCGGACATCGCTACGGCATCTGGCGGCTCGCCGCTCTCGCGCCGGTCACCGTCGTCTGCGTGTTCCAGGCAGGCATGACCAACATGAATGTCTACACGATGACGCCGATTTACGCGGAGCGCATCAAACTCGACGCGTCCGTCGCGGTGACGCTGGTAACCGCCTTCAGTCTCGGCGGCATGCTGGCGCAGGCGCCGGTCGGATGGCTGTCGGACCGCATGGATCGGCGCGTTCTGCTGCTGATCCAGGGGTTGACTGGAGCGGGACTGTGCGCGGCCATCTCATGGCCGGGCACCTATTCGCAGACACTGCTCTACGGCCTGTTCTTCGCTTATGGCGCAATTGCACTGACGATCTATCCTGTCGGCATCGCCTATGCCAACTCGCAGCTCGACAGCCGGTATATGGTCTCGGCATCGGGCAGCCTATTGCTGCTCTATTCGATCGGCAACATCATGACCCCCGGGCTTGCCGCACAGCTGATGGAGCTGTTTGCACCACAGGCGCTCTTTTTGCTGCTTGGGGGCGGAGCCTTCCTGGTTGCCGCGGCCGCCTGCTTCAATCTCATCCGCCGTCCGATCGGCGCCACCAAAACTTGCCTCGTCCCGGGAGGAAGCGAATGACGTTCACGAAGCCTTTTGACCTCGTCATCCGTGGTGGCCGTGTGGTGCTGCCGGACGCGACAAAGCAGATCGATATCGGCATTCGTGACGGTGTGATTGCCGCGCTCGAGCCGGATCTGCCCGAGGGCAAGAATGAAGTCGCGGCAGAGGGGCGTATCGTGCTGCCCGGCGGCGTCGACAGCCATTGCCACATGGATCAGCAACCTTGGGAGGGCAAGGCGACCGCAGACGACTTCAACACCGGCACGCTGTCGGCGATGTGCGGCGGCACGACAACCGTCGTACCTTTTGCCATGCAGATGCGCGGCCAGTCGCTGCGCGACATTGTCGACGATTATCATCAGCGTGCCGGCCCGAAAGCACATATCGACTACGGTTTTCATCTGATCGTCGGTGATCCCTCGGCGGAGGTCCTGCGCAACGAGATCCCTCAGCTGATTGCCGAGGGCTGCACCTCGATCAAGATCTATCTGACCTACGACGGGCTGAAGCTCGATGATTACGAGGTTTTAAACGTTCTCGATCTCGCTCGTGCACAAGGCGCGATGGTCATGGTGCATGCGGAAAATGACGCCTGCATCCGCTGGCTGACCGAAAAATTCATTGCCGCCCGCAAGACCGAACTGCGTTACCACGAAAAGGCGCATTCGGCGATCGGCGACCGTGAAGCGACCTTCCGGGCGATCAGCCTTTCGGAACTGATCGAGACGCCGATCCTCGTCAGCCATGTCGCAGCCGGGGGCGCTGTCGAGGAAATCCGCCGCGCCAAAGCCCGCGGCCTGCCGATCTACGCTGAAACCTGCCCCCAATATCTCTTCCTTTCGGCCGAAGATATCGACACGCACGATCTGTCTGGCTCCAAATGCGTCTGCACGCCGCCGCCGCGCGACAAGTCGAACCAGCCGGCGATCTGGGCAGGCATCCTGGACGGGACGCTCGAGGTTTTCACCTCGGATCATTCGCCCTGGCACTATGCGGACAAGATCGCAGGCGGGCCGGGGACACCGTTCCATCGTATTCCGAACGGTATTCCGGGCATCGAAACGCGGCTTGCCCTTCTGTTTTCGGCGGGTGTGAATGGCGGCCTGATCTCGCTGCAGAAATTCGCCGATCTGACGTCGGGCGCTCCGGCGCGGCTGTTCGGGCTTGCTCCGCGCAAGGGCAGCATTGTCACCGGCGCGGACGCCGACATCGCGATCTGGGATCCGGATCGCAGCGTAACGATCACCAATTCGCTGCTGCATCACGCCACCGACTACACGCCCTATGAAGGGCAGGTCGTCAAAGGCTGGCCGATTATGACGATCTCGCGCGGCGACATCGTCTGGGATGACGGAAAGATTCTGACTGAACCCGGCCGCGGCCGGTTCGTTGCCAGAGAACGCTCCTTTCCGCCACAGCAGGGGCTTTCGAAGGTTCTCGCATCATGACGGCGCCGATGACACGCCTTGAAAGCAAGGTGATCTTTCTGACGGGTGCCGCGAGCGGTATCGGCGCGGCGATCGCGCGCCGCTGCATAGACGAAGGCGCCTCAGTGATCTGTGCGGATCGGTCGTCCGATGACGTGGCTGCACTGGCGCAATCCCTCGGTCCCCAGGCGTTTGGTGTCCCATGCGACGTCACCGACAAGGCGTCGGTCGGGCATGCGGTGGACGGCGGCGTAAAGCGTTTCGGTCGCCTCGATGGCCTCGTGCACAACGCTGCTGCACCATCGATGGACGGCACGGTCATCGATCTCGCCGAACAGCAATGGCGGCTGGAGATCGACGTCATTCTGACCGGCGCCTTTCTGGCAAGCCAGCACGCGCTCCCAGCGATGATTGCCAGCGGTGGCGGCGGATCGGTGGTCTTTATCGCGTCGCAATTCGCCCATGTGGCGACCGGCAAAGCCGTTGCCTATTGCGCCGCCAAAGCCGGTCTGGTGCATCTCGCCAAGGCCATGGCGGTCGATCACGCGGCCGATGGCATTCGCGTCAACAGCCTTTCGCCGGGTGCTGTGGCTACCCCGAGATTGCTGCAACGCTGGCCGGACCTTGCGGCAGCCAATACCGGGCTCGGACCGGCGCATCTGCTCGGCCGTATCGCCCAGCCCGACGAAATCGCCGCCGCTGCCGCCTTCCTCCTGTCAACGGATGCTTCGTTCATCACCGGAACCGATCTCATGGCCGATGGTGGTTATGCGACGCGCTGAGATTTTTGCTGAAGTTTTTGGATGGATTTGAAATGACCCTTCTCGTTACCGGCGGAACCGGCTTCGTCATGAGCGTCCTCGCAAGGACATGGCTCGAACGCGATGCCAAGGCGCGCGTCGTTACTCTCGACCGTGCGGGCCTGGATGCCATGGCGGAACGCTATTTTGCGCCGGTCCGCGATCGGCTCACGGTCGTCACGGCCGATATTTGTGATCCCCAGCAGTGGGAGGCCGTCCTCGACAGCCACGATATCCGCTATGTGGTGCATGGCGCGACCGTCACCCCGATTTCTCGCGGCAGTGCCGCGGAGGCAAAGCGTCAGCCCGAAGCCGAAGATCCTGCCAGGATCGTCGATGTCAATTTGATGGGCACTGTCAATATTCTCGAATGGCTGAGAAAACGGCCCGGTATTCAGCGCCTGGTCTTTGTCAGCTCGGGCTCCGTTTACCGCCATCACGGGCCGGACTGGACGGGCGAACCGCTACCCGAGGACGGCTATGTCGCGCCGCTGACGCTCTACGGCATCTCCAAGTTTGCGGCCGAGATGGTGGTCAACCGTTACGCCGATCTCTTCGGCCTGTCGGCCGCCTCTGTCCGGCTCGCGTCGGTCTATGGGCCGATGGACAGGGTCACCGGCAGCCGCAATTTTCGCCATGTGCCGAACCGCGTCGCCCATATGGCGCTCGCCGACGAGACGATCCGGCCGAACAGCCTGGAACCCGTCGGCGACTATGTCACCTCCACGGATGTGGCCGAGGCGATCATCGCGCTGCTCTTTGCGGAGCGCCTGCGTTACCGCCACTACAACATCGGCAGCGGCGAGACCTCGACGATCGGCGACATCGTCGGTTGGGCGAAGGAGCGTGTGCCCGGATTGCAGGTGGATGTGAGTTCCGATGAGACCGGCAACATCATCCAGGACATCTCGCTGAAAGACGGCATGTGGGGTGCCTACGACATCGCCCGCATCACCCGCGATACCGGCTGGCAGCCACGCGGCGGGAAGCAATCCTTCCATGACTATATGGACTGGATCGTCGAAAACGAAAATCAGAGCGAAGGACAATGATGAGCACCGCTGCACAAGATCAATCGCGCGATTTTATTGGTTACGGTCCGAAGCCGCCGTTCGTGACCTGGCCGGGTGGCGTCAAGCTGGCGATCAACCTCGTGCTGAACTACGAGGAAGGCGCCGAATATTCCTGGCTCGAGGACGGGCGCAACGACAACTGGGGCGAATACAATATTCCCAACAGTCCGCCGTTGCGCGATCTCGGCACCGAGACCCATTTTGAATATGGCAGCCGCGCCGGCGTCTGGCGGCTGGCACGCCTGTTCGACCGTTACGATATTCCCGTCACGGTTTCGGCCTGCGCCGTTGCGCTCGAGAAGAACCCGGCCGTCGTCGCTTGGATGAATGCACGCGGCCACGATCTGCTCGGCCATGGTCTGCGTTGGAGCGAGTATTCCAGCATGCCGCGCCATGAGGAAGAGGAGCAGCTTCACGAAGCGATTGCTCTCTACGAGAAACTGACCGGCGGCAGGCCGATGGGCTGGAACTGCCGTTCCTTTCCAAGCGTCAACACCCGGGATCTGATCGTCAAGGAAGGCAGCTTCCTCTATTATTCCGACCCTTGCAATGACGATCTTCCCTACTTCCTCGATCATGAGGGCACGCGACTTCTGATCGTGCCCTATTCGAAGACGCTGAACGACAGTCGCTACCTGATTGCCCCCGGCTACAGCAACCCGCGCGATTTTGCCGAGGATTGCCGTTCGGCGATCGATTACATGATCGGCGAAGCAGACGAGACAGGCGGGCGCATGCTGACGATCGGTGTGCACGCCCGCTGGATGGGCCAGCCTAACAGGGCATCGGGCCTGCGGGATGTCATCGAGCACGTCAAGAAGACGCCAGGCGCTGCCTTCATGCGACGCGAAGACATCGCTCAATACTGGATCGACCATCATGGCTGATAGTGCGCATGCAATGCCGGACAAGCGTATTCAGGTGGAACCGGGAACGATAAGCGGGGCCGAATATATTGCGGGCGTCCTCAAGGAAGAGGGCGTCAAGCAAATCATCGGTTTTCCGGCAAGCGAGCTTTTCGATGCATCGGCGGCTTTCGATATTCCGCCGCTGATCGCCCGTACCCAACGCGTCGCCGTCAACATTGCCGAGGGCTACGCCCGGGTCACGGCTGGCAGGGAGCTTGCCGTTGTCACCGTGCAGTACGGCCCGGGCGCCGAGAGTGCCTTTGCCGGCATCGCCCAGGCCTTCAATGACGGCGTACCGATGCTGTTCCTGCCAACCGGTTATCCGCGCGGCTCGGAAGCGGTGTCCCCGAACTTCGAATCCCGCCGCAACTTTCGACACATTACCAAATGGTGCGAGGCGGCAAGCCAAGTCGCCGATCTGCCGAAACTGATGCATGCGGCGATCTCGCGCGTCAGAAACGGTCCACCGGCGCCTGTGCTGCTGGAACTGCCGATCGACCTGCTTGCCGAAAGGTTTGATGCCAAGCCTGGCGACCATCGCCGCCCGCGCAGCAGCGTGCCGCAGGCCGGTGACGCTGAGGTGGCCGATCTGGCCGAAGCCCTGATAGCCGCGCGCAACCCGGTAATCCTGGCCGGTCAGGGAATTCTGGCCGGATCGGCGACGCAGGAACTGGTCGCGTTGGCCGAACTGTTGAACATTCCCGTCATGACGACGCCAAACGGCAAGAGTGGTTTTCCCGAAGATCATCCTCTTGCGCTTGGGACTGCCGGACGGGCACGGCCAGCGACGATCGATCATTTCCTGGAAAAGGCGGATGTCGTGCTCGCCATCGGCAGCAGCCTGACCCGCTCCTATTACATCCTGCCCATTCCGGAAGATAAAACCATCCTCCATGTGACGCTCGGTGAAGCTGATCTCGGGAAGGACTACGCGATCGCCCAAGGGGTGATCGGCGATGCCGCCTCCGTTCTCAGGCAGTTGACCGCCTATATCCGCGACAATCGCTTGATCCGTGGAAAACGGCCGCAGCCGGCCGCGGAGATAGCCGAAGTGCGCGCGGCGTTCATGGAAAAATGGATGCCGCTGCTGACATCCGACAGCACGCCGATCTCGCCCTACCGCGTCGTCTGGGAGATCATGCAGGCGATCAATCCGAAGACCTCCATCGTCACGCACGATGCCGGCAACCCGCGCGACCAGTTCTGCCCGTTTTACGTGGCGAGCACGCCAGGCAGCTATATCGGCTGGGGCAAGACCACACAGCTCGGCAGCGGCCTTGGCTTTGCGATGGGCGCCAAGCTTGCCCGTCCGGAGGCGACGGTCGTCAACCTGATGGGAGAGGCCGCCTTTGGCATGGTCGGCATAGACTTCGAAACGGCTATTCGCTGCAATCTTCCGGTTCTGACCATCGTGCTTCGCAATAACGTGCTCGGCGGCTATGCGAAGAGCATGCCTGTCGCCACGCAGAAATATGGCGCGAACCGGGTGACGGGCAATTATGCGCCGATCGCCGAAGCCCTCGGCGGCTATGGCGAATGCGTGACGGAACCGCAGAACCTGCGGCCGGCATTGCTGCGTGCTCTTGAGAGGGTCACGGCCGGTCAGGCGGCGCTCATCGAGGTCGTCACGCACGAGGAACCACGGCTCGCGGGCGTGCGGTAGAGAAGCGGAGGCGGACGTGTTCGATACCATGATTCTAGGCGGCACGGTCGTCAACGCAGACGGTCAGCGCCCCGCGGATGTCGGCATTCGCGATGGGCGCGTGGCGGCTATCCTCGCACCGGGCGAGACCGCGATGGCGCGCGATTTCATTGACGCCGGCAGCAAGCTGCTACTGCCTGGGCTCGTGGATGCACATGCGCATTTGCGAGAACCTGGACTGACGCAAAAGGAAGACTTTGTAAGCGGCACGCATGCGGCCGCTCTCGGCGGTGTGACGACCATCCTCGACATGCCGACTGACGATCCCTGGACGGCAACAGCCAAACAACTGTCAGACAAGATGGAGAGTGCCGCGGGTAGGCTGAATGTCGATGTCGGGTTTCAGGCCGTGGTTTCGAAGAATTGCAAGAACCTGGATGACCTGCTTGCGCTCTCGCCCGTATCTCTTGAATTGTTCACCGCAGACGTACCCGTCGAATACCGGTTCGACAGTCTGGATCAGGTGACGCGGATGCTTCGCCGGCTGGCGGAAGCCGCTACGGTGATCGGCGTTTCGCCGGGTGACCAGTCGATCCTCGATGAAAGCGGGCTTCATGACACCAGCGGCAACATTTCAACGTTTCTGGCAAGCCGGACGCCACTCGCCGAAGCAAGCGGTATCGCCCGCGCTGTCCTGGCTGCGGCCGAAACGGGTGCGCGCGTGCATGTCCGCCAGATCAACTCGAAACTCGGCGTCGAAACCTGGCGCCGCCTTCAGGGGATGGCTGACGTCAGCGTCGAAACAACGCCGCAAAACCTGTTCTTCACCTCGGAAGACTACAAGACCGGCGGTGCCCGGCTGAAGGGGTCCCCTCCATTCCGGGGCCGTGGTGACGTCGCCGCCTTGCGGCATGCGGTGTCGGAGGGCCTGATCACCATCATGGCGACCGACCACGCACCGCACAGCCCGGCCGAAAAGTCTGCCCCCTATGGTTCGTTTGCCGACATTCCCGGCGGCATGCCGGGCCTTCAGACGTTGCTTTCGGTGATACTCAGCCTTGTTGCGGACAAGGTCCTGGGACTTGCCGACCTGGTGCGGATTTGTGCCTGCAATCCTGCGCAGCGCTTCGGCCTCGGACGCTCCAAGGGGGCGATCGCGGTCGGCTGGGATGCCGATATCCTGATTGTCGACATGAGACGCTCGACTGCCATTACCGATGCCGAACAGGTCTCCCGAGCCGCCTACACGCCTTTCCATGGCAAGCAGACTGTTGGCCTGTTAACCGACGTCTTTTTGCGCGGCGAGCGCATCGTCAGCAACGGAACCCTCATTTGTCCCGGACGCGGCCTCGTCGTCCGCAGAGCTCCATAAAGGAACGTCCATGCCGTTGCTCGACAAGAAAATTGCCATCGTGACAGGCGCAAGCTCCGGTCTCGGCCGTGCGATCGCGCTTCGCTATGCCGAGGAGGGCGCGACTGTCGTGATCGCCGATGTTTCCGACGCTCCGATCGAGGGGGGCGAAACCACCCTCTCGCGCATCGTGGCCGCAGGCGGAAAGAGCGTTTTTGTCAAGACTGACATCTCCAGCTGGGCCGATGTCGATGCGCTGATCTCCCACGCTGTAGCCGAGTTCGGCCGGCTCGACATCATGGTCAACAATGCCGCAATCTATACGTCGACCAATCTCCTCGAGACGTCGCCGCAACAATGGGATCGGGTGATTGCCGTCAACGTCACCGGGTACTTCTACTGTTGCAAGCGGGCCGCTCAGCAGTTTCTTGCGCAGGAGCTGGTCGGTGACACGCGCGGCCGGATCATCAACATTTCGTCGCAGCATGGCATGGTCGCCTGCCCGGGTGATTTTCCCTATAGCGTCAGCAAGGGTGCGATCGTGCAGATGACGCGGCAAATTGCCGTCGACCACGCTGAAGCGGGAATCGTCTGCAATGCGATCGCTCCTGGCAAGATCGTCACCGGCAAACCGGGTGTCGCCAACGCTCCTGACGCACTCGAATACTCGCGCCGCCGCACGCCCTGGCCGCGGCTCGGCGAGCCGAGCGACGTCGCGAGTGCCGCACTTTTCCTCGCAAGCGACATGGCGAGCTACATGACCGGCGTCAACCTGATGGTCGACGGCGGCTGGATGGCGGGCTGATCACAGCGCCGCGCAAAATTCGAAATAACGGAAAGGAAAGAGACCATGGATCTCGGATTGAAAGGCAAGACTGCCCTGGTATTGGGCGCTGGCGGAGGACTTGGCGGAGCGATTGCCCGGACGCTGGCAGCGGAGGGTGCGCAGATCGCTGTCGCCGATATCAACAAGGAGGCCGCCGACAAGACGGTCGCGGACATCGTCGCGGCTGGCGGTTCGGCCATGGCGCTTCAATGGGACGTTGGCGATCTCGGCGTGCTGCCGCCCAATCTCGCGGCTATCGACAAGCAGTTCGGCTCGGTGGACGTGCTTGTGAACATCACCGGCGGCCCGCCGCCGACAGTCGTTTCAGGCCAGAGCGCCGATAGCTGGCGCAAGTATTTCGACAGCATGGTCCTGTCGGTCATCGCCATCAGCGACGCGGTACTTCCGGGTATGCGGCAAAAGAAGTGGGGCCGCATCATCACCTCGACATCATCGGGCGTGGTCGCGCCGATTCCCAATCTTGGCCTATCGAACGCGCTACGCATGTCGCTTCTCGGCTGGTCGAAGACCCTGGCCGGCGAGGTCGGCCGCGATGGCGTGACTGTCAATGTGGTCCTGCCGGGACGCGTTGCCACACAGCGTATCAGCTTCCTCGACGAGCAGAAGGCGAAGCGAGAAGGCAAGGCAGTCGAAGAGGTATCGGCGGCGAGCACCGCGTCGATCCCAGTCGGCCGCTATGGCGATCCGCAGGAATATGCCGATGTCGTCGCTTTCGTCTCGAGCGTTCGCGCTTCCTACCTCACAGGGTCGGTCATTCGCATCGATGGCGGCTTGATTGCCAGCGTTTGAGGAGATCATGCTGATTGACTTGACCATAATTCCGGACGTCCCGAGCATGTCGCCGGGCTCGCGCGTAAACGCATTTGCGCCGACGAGATCTGGGCCTTCCAAGAGCTTGGCGACGGGCTGAGCATTTCACCCACCTGAATGACGCCACAAAGGGTTGCCGCGCCGGTGAGCGGCGCGGTTCTTCCCACGCACCCTGGGAGCATCAGCGGCATCCCGACCTTGGCTGCGATTCGATCGCACGATCCGGCCGTAGAAAAAGCAATGAACCGCGAACAAATCGACGCCGATTTATTCCGAGCAGCTTGGGTTGCCGGTATCAACGTTGTAACAGACAATGCAGTCGAGAGCCTGCAATATTTGGCTACGATGGCTAGGCCGTCGATAGCTCGCTACCGAGCGTCAACCGGCGATCTCAGGTGGGATATGGATGCCGTCCTCGAAATCGGACCAGCGAAAGTCCAGCGGAGCGGGGAAGTCGCGGGCACACGTTCGGCGGAGACGTCTCGAATGCGATGACGTTCGACGCTGACTATGGCGACGTGAACCTCAGCTACGGTGTTTCCTATTTGTTGGAGGACGTCACTCCAAGCCCTACTACAGCCGGACCTACGCCAACAGCCCGGGTGTCTGGATGAACCCAAGCAGTGGTCAGCGCGCAATCGGAAGTGCCTAGACGGTGGTGGCGCGACCTATAAGATAAACGACAATGTCAGCCTCGACTTCCAGGCGGAAATCCTCATAGACAAATTCTATGTCGATGCCTTGGAACCCTTCGCCTGGGCGCACATTTCGGGCTACGCTCACGGCGAAGTTCTGACCGCTTTGCAGCACGGCCGTCATCCCAGGATTTTCCTCTTCTCGGCATCGTATTCGTCGCCACTGATTGCGCCGCTATCCTTCAGCTTCGCGAGTCGCTCGAGCACCTCGACGGCGTTCGAAGACATGGTGCCGCCCGCGGCCTTCGTAGTGGCGGGCGCGACCTCGTCGGTGCCGGCCGTGCAGTACCAGATAATCAGCGCGATGGTTCCGACCGGAAACAGGTACGACAGGAGCTGATGCCAGCCGCTTCTATTCAGGTCATGCAGACGACGGGTTGCGAGAGCGATGGTTGGAAGAAGGACGCCGAGACTAAAGAGGCCAGACAGAGCATCCGTCGGATCGATAGCACTGAGAACTGCCGAAACGATGACGAGGAAGAAGAATGAAAACCAGAATTCCGATCGGCTGGCGCGGCCTTCGAACGTCGCGTACTTTTTAAAGAACGTCGAAATCGCCTGTCCGAACCCCATTGAAGAAGGAGCCTGCCCAAAGCGGTTTACGCCTGACGGTGGGCTCTTGAACACGAAGAATAGCGGCAACCCGAATACAATAAGAACAACAAGCATATGCCAGACCGAAAGGCTTTCCATAGTTTCCCCCTTTGAATAACGCCCGAATAAATTTCTAGTTTTGGCCTCGCACTCAAGTCAATGTCCCGCTTTCGTCCAATTCAGTTCTGTCAAATCGACCAGTAAGTCGCAGGATACGTAGCGAACATATTTTCATTATCCGAATTGGTTACATGGACATGATTGCGCAATATCGGCCTCCGTGATCTGATCCGCCCGGGGAAATCTCGTGTCTGGCGTGTGGGGCGATGAAGTTACGTAGCCGTTACAGGCTTGTTATTGTGACATTGCTAGCTTTTGGGCTGATTGCGGCTGTTGCACCATTCTGGTTGAAGGAATGGGTGGAATCCATCACGGACAACCCAACTCTCGACAAGATTCACGCTGTTTCCCAGGGCCTCGGCTTCCTTTCGTTGCCCAGCGTGCCGGTGACGCTGGTGCGCATCGATGACCAAAGCTTCGCGGCGTGGCAACGTCCTTTTCCAATCACCAAGGCGATCATCGCCGGCTTGATAGAGAAGGCGAGGACATCCAGTCCGCGGGCAATCCTTGTTGACCTCGATATATCCGCGGGAGGTGGCAAGGACGCCGACGTACTGCACGACTTACTCGACAGATGGCGACCATCAGACCCGCCCTTGCTCTTCCCAAGAGAGCTTTCGTTCGACCCCGACGGGAACAGCCTCCCTGCCTCGCCGTCCGACTTTGATATGCATTTCAAAGCCGGAAAACCGCTCTTTTGGGTGAACGTTCTTTTTGAGGTGGGTGACGGTGCCAAGGTTAGAAACTGGAACCTTTGGGAAGTGCCTAAGGGTGCCTGCCAAGCTCTCCTATCTCCGGCGATACTGTCTTATGCATTCAAGTTGGGTGGCACGGCGATGGTCGAGACTGCTCAGAGATATCTTGGCAGCCGCGACGGCGTAGGCTGCGCTCGCGAAGGGCAAGACATGCCGAGTGCTGTGCCAAGGTGGTTGAGCGACGCAGAGAAGAGCTCGGCGATCCAGTTTTCATTCCCAAAGAGTGACACTGCGATGTCCGCAATGATGGTCGAAGACGGTCATGTGCCCGCTCTCATTCAGTTGTCGGGATACCAGTTTGCGCAGCGTCCCATCGCCGCCAGTGCGTTGGCGGATCGCTTCGTCATCATTGGAAACAGCTACGCCTCCAACGGGGACTTCCACGACACCCCGATCGGGGAAATGGAAGGAATGCGCGTTATCGCAAATGCGGTCGCCAATTCCACAAAGGCTATTGCAGCTGCAGAGTATCCGACGAAGGTCGCCGTCATCCTATCGAGCATGTTCCTCGCGGGTCTCGTCGCATTTCTGACCTTCACATTCAAATCCCTCATCTCGGCCCCGCTGGCGTTGCTGGTGGGGATCGTCGTGTACACCGCCTGCAACATCAATCTCGGCGCTGCCGCAGCCCAGTCCGTCGTCCAGTACGCCATCGTAATCTGGGTGCTGGTGATCGCACTGGAGTCTGTTGAATCGATATGCCGCGGGTTTCTCGAGGGGCGCAGCTGGAGGTCGTTTCTCAATGGGTAGACGTGTCTGGATGTGGGGAAAACCGACATGCGTCATGTTAGCGAGCTGTATTCTCTTTGCACCCGCGGCATCTCTGGCTGGACAGCCGGCGGCCGTGATCGTCGACTACGACGGCGCGGCCGCCATCATCGGCACGCGATCGGGCACAGCGATGGAGTTCCAGCTGGGGAGTGTGTTGGAGGAGGGGGATCGCCTCGATGTTCCAGACCCCGGCTTTGTCAAACTGAATCGAGGCGGGGCCTGCGGACTATTGCTCTCACCCGACACATCGAGGTCCGAGGAGCCGGGATGTTCGATCAGTCGCGTTTCGACGTATTCTGTCCCGTCCTCCGGACTGACAGGTGACGTTTCGAGCAGATATCAGCAACTGGCGGAAGTCTTGGGCTGGTGGGACCCCGAACGCAAGTCGAAGCCGATGCGCAGCAGGGAGTCCTACGGCCTTCGCGTTCCCGCCCTGGACAATGTGGCGAAGCCCTTGCTTGTCGCGGGAGGCAGGACGCTTGAGGTGCGCTGGGTGGACGGCAAGCCACCCTTCCGGCTGAAGGCAATTGCTTCTGACGGCAAGCAGGTCGACGGCATCGTAGCCGATGGCGCTCGCACTGGCAGTGTTCGTATCCTCATCGAGACTGGCAAGACATTTCGCCTGGAAGTGGCCGATGCGTCCAAGGTGGTTTCCTACAAAATCTACGGGATCGCAGCTTTCGAGGACGCGAAAGGTGCAAAGCCCTTGGATGACTACGACCGGGCATCCCAAATCGTCGCGGCAATCTCGAAGAGCGGCGGTGACTGGGCATTCGAAGGCGTCCAGCAGATCAAGGGTCTTGCACTCGAGCCCCGCATCAAGACTGCACTGACCAGCGCGATCGAATACGGAGACTGGCCATGAAAGTCTTCCGTTTGTTTGTCGCGACGGCATTCAGCACTTTGCTCTATTTCGTCGCTGCCACGGCGACCTCGGCGATGGAAGGCATGATCACAGGGCCGGAGCATTCCGCGATCAAGCAAATCATCCAGACCGACTACGTGACATCCGACCAGCTGGATAACGCTGTCGTGGTGCTTCGCCGGCTGATCGAGGCAAGCGAGGTTCAGTTCGGCAAAACCAGCCGACAGGTTGGCGTATTGCTCTGCGACATCGGCGAGGTGGCTTACAAGCAGGCCAATTTCCTGCAGGGTAAAGCCAAAACCGACAAACTCAGGAGAGCGACCGCCGCACTGGTGTCAGGCGCAGACATGCTGAAGCCCTATCAGGCAGAGCATGACGGCTATATCATCCAACGGGCACGCGCCTATCGGTTTGCAGGTATGGCGTATCTTGCCTTGGGCGACAAGAGGAGCGCCGAGTCCAACTTGCGAAATGGACTTGCCATTCACTGGAAGAGATACAACGACAATGCCTACCAACTTCAGTTTTTCCCGACATTGTTTGACGCCGTAGAAGGTCCTGAGGCGAAACGAAAGGTAGCCGAAGCAGAGATTAAGATCGCGCGAAACGTCTACAACGTTCCGACCGGAAGTGGGCACGCGAGCCTGGATGGTCCACTCAAGCGGCTACGAATTGCCGAGACGGAAGGCAATCCGCTCATCGCGAAGCTCGAAGCATCTCGCAGCAAGGCTGCCGGCCTTGCTGAGGCAGGCAAACGCGATGCGGCCTATGAGGAGATCGCTTCCTTGTTTTCGATAGCGACAAGCGAGAGCGATCGCAGTCTATTCATCGGCCGGATGAAGCCGCGGCCGTTTTTCATCTACGATGATCCCGACGCCGGCCAATCCGTCAGCTGGAGCGACGACAAGGCCGCCTATGAGATGGGGCCCTACGACTACGTTGCAACGAAATTCTTCGTCGATCACACTCTTATGCCGTTCATCGCGGAAGGGAGGAACAACCTGTTCACCTTGCTATCGCAATGGCAGGAAATCTACGATTCTGGAGACCGTGAGAATGCCGCTTACTTCTGCCGGCTGATTCCAGGGAACTACACCGGATACAGTGGTTTTGACCTGCCTGGCTTCGATCGTAGCCAGCCAGTCATCCCTCCATTTTGTGCTGCGTCCGTTCAGTGGGCCGGATGGATGCGAATGCAAGGTATCATCGGGCAGGGGCGGCAGTTGGTCGAGATGGGTATCGACCTGCTGCCCGTCGACGTCCGCGAGACACCTATCGGGAAGAAGTTCCTTGCCGACAGCCTCGGGCTGATGTCTGCCTTCGAGGCCTATTACGGCTCTCCGGATAGCTTCCTCTCAGCGTATGAGCGCCTTACCGACGTGGATGCTCCATCATCGGCTGAATATGCCTTCTACGCGGCCATCATCCGTGACCAACCGGATGCGTTCATGGACGCGTTGAGACGGCTGGGTGCGGCAGCGTTGCTCCAAGGCGACGAGGAGGAGGGTCCCGGTCCTGTTTCGAAGTTGGCAATCATCGGACCGAAGGTCGCTGAGGCGATTTGCGCCCAACAACCAACGGAGCTACCGGCGATCGTGCGCGCGTCGTTTTGCGCCGATGATGCGGCGATCTCGCCTGATCAGTTACGTGCCGAGTTGCAGAGTGCCTCGAAAAGGTTGGAGCTAGGACAGGTCAAGCCGTTTTTCGCTATTCCGAATTGGCGAATTCTGAAACTTCTCGCGGCCCCCGAATACGCAGCCCTCCGGCCTTTGGCGAAAGCCGCGTTCTCGCCTGGTGAGGTGGCTCAGTTTCAGGAGCGTAAGCTTTCGAAGCGCGAGCAGGCGTTTCTCAAGACGCCAAAGGACCACGACACCTATATCCAGCAAACGCCGAACGACACTCGCTTTGCCGACCAGGTGTCTGACGACTTCGACGCAGCTTTCATCTCTACCGCGCTCTTCGAGGCTGGAAAGGTCGACATGGCGAAATCATGGGCTCTTCCGGCTATCGAGCGTTATCAGTCCGCAAGCCCTCCGCAAACGATATTCAGTCTTTGGCTGGCGGATACCTATGAGGAGCAGACATATCTCGACGGCTGGAGATGGCTTCTCATGGATCGCCCGCTTCTTGCCAGTGCCGCCTTTGGAAAGCACATCCCGGAACATCTCGCATACACCCGAGGAGGCGTAGGCGAGGGCGCGCAATCGAGCCTCGATTGGGAACGCGTGATCGGGTGCTATCACGGGCGGATGATCGCGGGCACCCAGCTCCACGATGATCTGTCAGCTCGAGCGGACGCCCGATCGCTGGTTTCGTACGTCAAATTCGTCCTCGGTCTGCAGAGCTTCTCACGCAACGAAACCAGAGAGGTCATCGTTCGGGTTGCTCGCCCGGCTCTGAACGAAGCGCTTTCCGTTCTCGTCGACGGGCGCGAGCTCTCTCCTGACGACGTGGAAGCGGTCTTCGAGATCGTCCAGATGATGAAGCCGAGTGGGACGGGTGCGACCATTGCCCGTCTTGGCGCGAGGCTTTCTGCGGTGTCTCCGCAGCTGGCAACTCTTGCCAAGCAGCGCGAAGAGTTGCGTCAGAAGTGGCTTGCGACGCCGGTTGATCAAGTCGCGGATCGCAAAGCGTTGGCCGTCCAGGTTGACGACATTGATTTGGAGCTGGCCAAGCAGTTTCCCAAATACGTCGAGATATCAGGCACGGTCGCCGTGTCGGTTGAGCAGGCGACCGCCGCATTGTTGGATGACGAGGCTCTGATCGCATTTCTCGACACGGGCGACAACTTTCTGGTGGTGGCTGCGAGCAAGGCAAGGACCGCTGTCATCAAGACGGAGATGTCTTCGGACGATGTAAACGACTTGGTGCACGAGCTCAGGCGAGGACTTGAACTTCGCGGAGGACGGGTTCCTGCCTTTCGCGGGGAGGCGGCATATCAGTTATACCGCCAACTCTTCGAACCGATCGAAGCCAAGTGGACCATGTCGCCGAGACACCTGATTTTGGTGCCGGACGGCTCTCTTGAGAGCATTCCTTTCGCGGTGCTGCTGACTGAAGAGATGGCGCGGGATGATTTCGGTGGCGCGAAGTGGCTATCGGACAAGTACACCATGACGCGCGTGCCATCGGTCGCATCACTGATGACACTGCGAGCCGGAGCCGGCGCGAAACCGGGCGGGGAGCCTCTGCTTGGGATCGGTGACCCTGTTCTGGATGGCAGTCCTGATACCGAGCGCGGCGGTCTGGCTGCCTCGAAGCTGGTCGCCCTCCGGGGTGGCGCGAATGTGCAGGATATCCGGGCGCTTCCAAGGTTGCCGGAAACGGCCGACGAGCTAAGGGCCCTACAAAAGAGCCTAAATGCACCTGACGGCTCGTTGTTGCTTGGACAGATGGCGACGGAGACGTCATTGAAGGGCGAGGACCTGACCAGGTTCCAGACACTCGCCTTCGCGACCCATGGCCTGCTCGCCGGAGAGATAACTGGGGTTCAGGAACCTGGGCTGATCATGACGCCACCGGCGGTGGCGACGCCGACCGATGACGGATATCTTTCTGCCAGCGATATAGCTGCGTTGAACCTCAATGCCGAGGTCGTCCTCCTCTCGGCATGTAACACCGCCGCGCCCGAACAGGCCGGAGCGGAAGGGCTTTCGGGACTAGCCAAGGCGTTTTTCTTCGCGGGTGCCCGAAACCTGGTGGTGTCACACTGGGCTGTGGACTCGGCGGCGACCGCGGCCTTGACGACGAGAATGTTTGAAAACAGGGGTAGCGGGAAGTATAAGACCTACTCGTCGGCACTGGGAGATGCGATGCGCGAATTGCGGTCGAGCGACGAGGGCAGGTATGCCCATCCGCTGTTCTGGGGACCATTTGAGGTGGTCGGCGCGGATTGAGGCGGCGTAGAGTTCGTGCTCAAACTCCTTCAATCAGCCGTCTTTCTTGCAAAGACGTCAAGCTTTGGTGGCTGACGTGGGGCGCAGGTCTGGTGACGGTGGGCTGGTTTGTCACGTCACTCGGCTTCTCGTTCTATCTCAAGCATTTCGCAAATTTCGACGCCACCTACCGAGCTTGAGCACCAAACATCGAGGGACACGACGACCGGTTCGCCTCGGTCCATGAGGACTCGAGGCGCGTATGTCGCCGACACGTTGGGCGAAGCTTCCGACTGAGTGCGAACACGGCCCGCGCACCGCGGGCTCTCCGGTTTGGTCCGGAGATCGGCCGGCGGCTCGGTCAGATTTTCGGTCGCATGTCCGAACCGATCGACCCGGTTCCAACCCCAGAATGGATAGAGGTCTCCCGCGCGGTCGCGGAGCCAATCGGTGCCGCCTAGACCATCAATAAATCTCTTGGTCGCTTGGTGAAGCAGCTCGTCGGCGAACTCCAGCGCCGGGGGCTTGGCGTCCGGCGCACCGCGGCAAGGCCAAGACCGTCCGCCGAACCGGTGATGAACGCGCATTTCCTTGGCTCCAAGTGTGCAGCGAGTTGATTTTCCATACCGAGCAGAAAAATGTGTGTGACGCCACCACGGTCAAGTCAGTGGCTACGGGTGCAGAGACGATGAATGCGTTGACTGGAAATCCTTGAGCGTGGGTTGTCATTGGCGCTTGAAATCCGGTGGTGTAAGAGCCATCTGACCGGCATTTCTGAGCAATGGGGATTATCGATGACGACAGTAGAAGATCGGCAACCTGAGCACCACGCATTCGAAGCCGATGTCAGCCGGCTGCTGCACATGATGGTGCATTCGGTTTATTCGGACAAGGATGTGTTCCTCCGCGAATTGATTTCGAATGCTGCGGATGCCTGCGAAAAGCTGCGTTACGAGTCGATTTCCCGGCCGCAGCTCTCGGCGGATTCGACCCCGCCGGGAATTCTCGTGAGCCTCAATGAAGAGGCGTTGACCCTCGTCATCGAGGACAATGGCATCGGCATGAGCCGCGATGAAATGATCGACGCGCTCGGCACGATCGCGCGCTCTGGCACGAAGGCGTTCATGGAGCGGCTTGAGGCTGCCAAGGCTGGTGAAAAGGCTGAATTGATCGGCCAGTTCGGCGTCGGCTTCTATTCCTCGTTCATGGTCGCCGAACGGGTCGACGTGATTTCTCGCCGTGCTGGTCAGGACGAAGCCTGGAAATGGTCGTCCGACGGCAAGGGAAGTTACGACATCGTCGCAGTCGATCTCGAAGCGGCGCCGGCGAGGGGCACGCGTATCGTGCTGCATCTCATGCAGGACGCAAAGAAGTATACGGGCAAATGGACGGTCGAAAAGATCATTCGCGACCAGTCCGGCCACGTGCCTGTCCCCATTCGCCTTCTTGAAAAAGAGGGTGCTGAGCCGTCGCAGGTTTCCGATGGCGCAGCACTTTGGACAAAGCCGAAAAACGAGATATCCAAACAGGACTATGACGATTTTTATCGCGTTGTCTCCGGTCAGTATGACGAGCCACTGGCCAATGTGCATTTCCGCGCCGAGGGTCGCCACGAATACACAACGCTCGCCTTCATCCCCGGTTCTCAGCCCTTCGACCTGTTCGATCCAGACCGCCAGGGTCGGATGAAGCTTTACGTGAAGCGCGTCTTCATTACCGACGAAGCCGAGTTGCTGCCGCGTTACCTGCGGTTCGTCCGCGGCATCGTTGACACCTCGGATCTGCCGCTTAACATTTCCCGCGAGATGATTCAGGAAAGCCCGGTGCTTAGCGCCATAAAGAAAGGCGTGACCAGCCGGATCCTTACCGCGCTGGAGAAAATGGCCGAAGGCGAAGCCGAGACGTTTTCCAAATTCTGGGACCTGTTCGGGGCGATCCTCAAGGAAGGGATCTACGAAGACTTCGAGCGGCGCTCGCAGTTGCTGAAGCTGGCCCGCTTCCGCAGTACCGTGGCCGGTGAGACGACCCGTAATCTGGCCGACTACCTGGCGTCGATGAAAGAGGGGCAGTCGGCGATCTATTACATCAGCGGCTCCAGTCTGGACCAACTAAAATCGTCGCCGCAACTCGAAGGTTTTCGAGCCAGAGGTATCGAAGTCCTTCTTCTTACAGATGGCGTAGATAATTTCTGGCCGACGAATGTCCCAGATTTCGAGGGAAAGTCCTTCAAGTCGGTCACCCAGGGTCTTGCCGATCTGGACGACATTACCGGCGAGGGAAGCACAGATAAGCAGGCCCTGGAAGCCTCTCCCGACGTCGCAGCATTCATCGATTTTGCGCGAGCTAGCCTGAAGGAGGAGGTTACCGACGTGCGGGTCTCCGGTCGGCTGACCGAAAGTGCCGTCTGCCTGGTCGCCTCCGAACATGGGCCAGATCGACAGCTCGAGAAACTTTTACAGGGGGCAGGGCGGCTACAGACCGCTTCGAAGCCGATCCTGGAAATCAATGCGCAGAACGAACTCGTGAAAAGCATCGCTGCGATGGACGATCAGGCGTTTCGCGAAGATGCCGCCTGGCTCCTGCTCGACGAAGCCCGCATTCTCGACGGGGACAAGCCTACCAATCCGCGCGCTTTCGCCGAAAGGCAGGCCAGACTGTTTGCATTGGCGATCGGACGGGCGAGATAGCGCCACACCCAAACGACCTCTTGCTGGCAGGTCAAAAACCTACAATTTGCAGTCTTGCTGGAAAATCGGTCGGATCAAGCTTCGCTGCATAGCAGCCTTCACAGCGAAGCTTGATCCCTGCCGCACCGTGTCCGGCGCCTTTCGAACGCCACAACAGATGGCGATGTCCCGATCTAGCATTGCCGCTCGCATCTTGTATGAAACGAACCTCGCGTCGCTCCTGAAGCCGCAGCAGGCCATCAGCCGTCATGCCGATGATGTCTGGTTCCCGACACCACATGAAATCGATGCGATTTGAGCAGCCGTTTAGGCGACGGATGGGCCAACATCTTCTAATAACCAGGCTGGCGATTTTAGTCCTTCACGGCGCGAAGATGCCAATGATCAGTCCGCTTCTACCGATTGCCCGCTCGCCTAATCTTAAAGCTTCTTCAAAGCATATGAGTCGAGGTAACCACAAGCAATGCAACGGAACGTCACCACCTCGTAAACCGCTTTGCCTTTGAGGCTTAAACCGGAAAATAAACTTTTTACAGGTTTTCCTTCAACCCAGGTCTCTGATGACAAGAGGGCGCTATCCCCTTTCTCGAGCAAAAAACCCTCTTCCATATCGGACCTGCATTGACTGCATTGGTGGGACATATCCAGACCTTATATTGTTAGGCTCTTGTCTCATATTAACCGGCCTCCGGATCTCGTCGAGATCACTCATACGTGGACCCAGACTGGACCTCCCGGACGACGCTGCCGAATGCTTCCTGAAGGAGTTCGGCCATTGGCCGCGCGCCTTTCTCCTGGTTGAAGATATCTCCAGCAATGCGCATCGCTCCGACGGAAACCATAGCGACGACACGCAACGCCGTTGATCGCTCAGGCTCGGGCCACCGCTCTCTGAGCGCGTCGTATATCTCAAGTTCTTGCTGCACGTATGATATCTGCTTGCGCGCTTGAACGCTTGGACTGGTCCTCATCAACCTATCCATCTCGATCATGTCGTCCGTCGGGATCGCATTGCACACGCTCACCACAGCATCTCGTACCGCGTCAATCGGCGTCGAGGTCGCGGGAGCCTTTCGCACCGCATCCGCCAACATCTCGCCGATCCCACTTTGGAGAGACAGCAGAATCTCGTCCTTCGACGTGAAGTAGTAGAAGAAGGTTCTGCGCGAAATCCCTGCGGCCGCGGCAATTTCGTCAAGCGTTGTGTGGTCGATTCCTTTCTGAACGAAAAGAGCGATGCCTTTCTCGGTTATGCGCTTTTTTGTCTCGCGCTTCTTTCGTTCCCGTAGGCCATCGCCTGCTTGAACGTCACGCTCGGTTTTCTTCACCACAGCCTCTTGTATAATTACACTCAGTGCGATATTAAATTTTACACCAAGTGCGAGAATGATGGAAGAGGCGTGAAATGACCAAGTGGCACGAGACCGACATACCAGATCAGCGCGGGCGATCCGCCGTGGTGACAGGAACGGGTGGACTAGGGCTTGAAACCGCTCTATCGCTCGCCCGCGCAGGGTGCGATGTGACCATAGCCGGCCGCAATCCTGAAAAAGGGGCCGACGCTGTATCGCGCGTTAAACACGCCGCTCCCAAAGCCATTGTGCGGTTTGATACACTCGATCTTGCAGATCTCTCCTCAATCGTGTCGTTCGCCCAGCGGATGGAAAACGAGAGGGAGAGCGTGGATTTGCTGGTGAACAATGCCGGCATCATGGTGCCGCCGAAGCGGCAGGAAACGCGTGACGGCTTCGAGTTGCAATTCGGAACGAACTACCTCGGCCATTTCGCATTGACGGCTCAGCTGATGCCACTGCTATCAAGGGGGACGGACGCCCGTGTCGTCACCGTGTCCAGCGTGGCAGCTCGTGCAGGAAAGATCAATTTTGACGACATCAATTCTGAGAGGCACTATCGTCCGATGGAGGCCTACAGCCAGTCGAAACTTGCATGTTTGATGTTTGCGCTCGAGCTCCAGGCTCGAAGCCGAGCTGCAGGGTGGCGCGTCTCAAGCATAGCGGCACATCCCGGGATCTCTCGGACCGATCTGCTGCACAATGCACCCGGACGAAATAGCTTGCAGGGTCTGGCGCGAACCTATCTCTGGTTTCTCTTCCAGCCCGTCGCGCAAGGCGCTTTACCGCAGCTATTCGCCGCCACCTCGAAGGAGGCCAAATCAGGCGGCTACTATGGGCCCGATCGCCTTGGCGAAACACGCGGACATCCGCAACCGGCAAGCATCCCGCAACAGGCTCTCGATAAAGCCGCCAGTCAGCAGCTTTGGGAGATCTCCCAACGTATGACTGGCCTTTAAAATATCCTTATCCGGAGCTGACGAAAAGTGCCTCCGGCTCTTAAACGCCCGCACACATGTCTGTTTGCGCGTTGCTTTGCTTGTAGGGACATGACAATGCAGTGCGAGGGCGCTCAGCGGGAGTTCGGTGATCGGGTGCACCAGGGAAACTCTTGGCTCAGTTACTTGGCTGCTCTCATCGAGGACGCCAGCTTATGGGGTCGACGGTCGATTCCTTTCAAGGCGACTGATACCGAAACATTCAACCAGGAGTTCGCCACGCACTGCTAGCACCGCTCGTGGGCTGACGTGGCAATCCTCATCGCCTAACATTTGACGTGCTTAGCGAGTTCTTTGAATTTCGGCACATTAGGTGCCCCTGGAGGTAGTCATGACCAAACTCGCGCTTTACGTTCCGCTCGAGGCGAAGCCCGGCAGGGAAGAGGCGGTCGCCGAATTTCTCCGATCAGCCCTACCGCTGGTCGATGCCGAGCCCGGCACGATGTCCTGGTATGCAATCCAGGAGGGCCCCAGTTCGTTTGCAATTTTCGATACGTTCGACGATGAGGGTGGAAGGGAAGCCCACTTAAACGGCCAGGTCGCCGCGGCTTTGATGGCAAAGGCCGCAGAAGGCGAGCTGTTCGCCAGGCCGCCACAGATCCACAAGCTGTCCATCCTTGCGGATAAGCGGATGTAGGCATCACGGGATCTCTGTGATCCGAATGGACCAAATTGCCCTGTGTTTTAGCTGAAGACGTGAGAATGGCGTCAGGATGACTTGGCGCCCGCAACTGACTTCAGCCTAGTCCAAGCCTTCTAGGCCTCTTCCGCCTGTCCGGTTTGTTGGTTTGAATTTGACATCACTGCGACCCTGGAACTGGTGGCCGCGCAGGGCTGTCTTTCTTCAATTTCAAGTCGCCCCGAGAGAAGGAGATCGAGCGTCGACAAGCGGCCGGGATCCCGCTCAACATGAGATTACGAGGAGCTTCAAGGGTTCCTCGACCCATTCTACCGCAGCTACAAATGCTCCGACGGCCGCAGTCACCACGATCTCCGGTAAGATGTTCCATGTGGCTGTTCTTGATGGCGACACTTTGATCGAGGGGCGATTTAAAATAGAAGGTTCAAAAGAACCGAAATGGATCGATTGGATCGACAGTATTGGTGAAGATGCTGGGAAAGTAATCCCCGCCATCTACACGCTTTCACAGGACATCTTCGAGTCTGCCGCGGCCGATCCAGATATGAAACGTCCGGTAGATTTTTGCGGTGGTAAAGGAATAACGATCAGAGGATTTTTCAGAATCTGCGGATAGTGAGCCTGCCCGCTGGGCTCTGTTCAGATCCTAGTCGTCAGCGAAGCATTTTCAACGCGTGCTACCAAACGATTGAGCTTCCGTCATAGGCAAAGAAGCCGCCGGTATTCGCAGGCCGGAGCGCGTCAAGCGCCTGAAGGGCCGATCGCGCGGCCTCGTCTGGCTTCGACCTTTCGTAGCCTGAGGAAAATGGATCCGACAGGGAGGTCGCAACACTGCCCGGATGCATTGCGACCAGCACCGATGCAGGATTTGCCCTGGACACGTCGATCGCGGCCGTGTGGACCTTCTGGTTCAGCGCAGCCTTGGAAGAACGATAAGAAATCCACCCGCCGAGCTCATTGTCGCCAATCGACCCCACGCGAGCCGACAGGAAAGCTAAGATCACCCCGCTTCTTCTTGGCAAGCAACGGAGCAAAGTACTTCAATAGTAATGCCGGTCCGATGGCATTGACGGCAAATTGGTTCATCATTGAGATCTGGTGGATCGATTTCTCCGGCCCAACACCATCTATCGTGAGAGCACCTGTCGCGCACACAATCAAATCGAACGACGTTGATTGAAATCGATCGGCTGCGAGATGGACGGATTCCTCGTCATTGCCGACGCCGCCACTGGCACCGATCACCAAGGCCGAGTATCCGGGGGCCAACGATGTCAGCAGCTTACCCGCCATTGAACGAACTCCCTTCACATAGGATGGTTAGCTCGAACAATCAGCAGCGCACCAGCATCATAAAGCGCGACTGATCCTGCGCACAGCTGTCGAAACGGCCAAGGAATGTCGTCGTTATGGTTTTTGCACCCTGCTTTTGGATGCCGCGCATCGCCATGCACATATGTTCTGCTTCAATCATGACGGCCAAGCCTTTCGGTCGCAGGCTCTCATCGAAAGCTTTTGCAATCTGCGACGTCATTGTTTCCTGTGTCTGCAGCCGACGGGCATAAAGGTCCACGAGTCGCGCCATTTTTGAAAGTCCAAGAACGGCGCCATCCGGGAAATAGGCGATATGGGCAACACCGTGGAACGGCACCATGTGATGCTCACAATGCGAATGGAATGCGATATCCTTGACGACGACCATGTCTTTGTAACCGGCGACATCCGAAAACGTCTTCGCCAAAATCTCTTCCGGCGCTGCGTCGTAGCCGGCAAAGAGCTCACGATACGCTTTGGCGACGCGCTTCGGGGTGTCAAGAAGGCCCTCCCGCGTTGGGTCGTCGCCAGCCCAGCGGATCAAGGTGCGCACGGCGGCCTCGGCTTCCTCCTGGGTGGGCAGGTCCGCGGCCGCAAAAAATCCGGTGTCGTTTACGATTGCGTCCATCAGAAACGTCCTTCGCTATGATAACCGCGCTGTTACGGCGTCGATCATCGGTCGGATCAAATTTCCGGCAGATCAGATCCCCACTCTTTGATCTGTTTCGCGATGACCTCGTAAACGCGCTTGTATTCTTGGAGCGATGAAAAGGCGCGAACAATCGTGACAGTTGGAAACGTCTTATTTTCGCGCGGTACAGTGAGTGCAATCGATAGCAGGGATCTTGTAGTTCGCATTCATGGCTGCCGCTCGGTTGGCGACGGTGGCGTTCGAAGCGATATGGTCGCGGTGTGCAACACTGGCCGTCCTGCAGCAGCAATGATCCGGCAGGCCGAGTGGCGCAACAATCCGGCCGTGAAAAGTGCAGCGGAGATCTGGTGCGTTCGCGACGCTTCAAAGCTCGCGCAAATTCAACCCGATGCTAGCTGTAAAGGGGCGGCGCACGTTAGCGGGCTAGCGAAGGCGCTTAGTAGCATGGTGGGTCAGTAGGATGGGCAAAGGGCACCGCGTTTTGGCAATCGTCTTGACGTATTTGGGAACGTTACCGTTTTGGCTGCTCATAGTTGTTTCGTTTATCGCGCCACAATTTGAAGCGCAGCGCGCGTTCCTAGCGTATGGAGCAATTATCGCCTCGTTCATGGCGGGAACGCTTTGGCGGAGCGCACTCAACGGTCGCGCCGGCGTCTTCGTTACCCTGTTTAGCAACGTTCTGGCACTGTTCGCATTTGCAACGCTTCTCATCGGATCCATAACGATCGTCCTTTTGGCTCAGATGATTTTGTTTGGTCTTCTCCTCGTCGTTGACGCCAGTACTATCGTCGAAGACGACGACCTGCGTTGGTACCTGAAGCTTCGTGGCAGTGTGACGCTAGTCGTTCTTTTCGCTTACTGCACGATGACGCTTTATTCAGTCCTTTAAGCGGAGCGAGGCGAGAATCAGCCAAAATGGATTGCTCGCGGTGGTCCGCTCCGCATTGTCTAATATGCGAAGATACGCCGCATCACGTCGAGACCCGGTAAGGTTTGGCCCGAGCTTTAAGGACCTGTCATAAAGCTCATCAGATGAGCCAAAGCAGGACTGCATTGCGACAGATACAAGCTATGGAAGGATCATAGCACCAGCTTTGCTCTCTGAACCTGCCCGAACTCACAGGCTTCATAGTCAAAAATTATCACTGCGCGGGGAACTCTAGCTGACGCACGTCGTAACCCAACTCGCTCGCCTTCCGGACCATGCGTTGAAGTTTGCTCTTCGAAGGTACTGCTCGCGCGTAGATCCACAGGTTGGTCATTGAGCGGTCGGCGCTTATAAACCAGGATTTATCCGGTGACTTGTACAAAACCCAGTAATTGAATGTGATGAACCAAGGATAACGGACGCGCATTTTGGCGTTGGTCGTTTCATAATCGGTGATGGTACCGATACCCTTGACGGTCTTCAAGCGTCCTTTCGGTGTATCCACCCTGCAACCATCCTCGACCAGGATCTCGCTAGGCGACGGTCCCTGACGATATGACGAGTAGCCGGCAACACAACCGTCGGTCAGGTACATCGGTCTTCTGGCGATTTCCAGCCAGGTGCCGCGGTAGTGATCTGGTTCGACCTTCACGACATCGGGTTCGGCCCGAGCGAGGCACGTTGCCGACACAACAACGGCGAGAGCGAGAAGCAGCGGCCGTACGCTACGAAGATGATTTTTCATTGAGACCTCCCTTGATCGTTAATTTGCACCTGAGTTCCTGATGTCTCTGATCGGCGCCAAATCCCCGCGTATCGCAGCCCGATAAAGGTCATCAGGCTCGCGACAGCGAACGCATTGAGACTGAATAGCGTGGAAAGATCGCTTTCGCTCCAAACGTGCAACGGCGCACCAATGAATGATCGCGAGGCGACAAAGACGACGAACACGAAGGCAGCTATTCCTCGCTGCCACCATTTCTCATCTGGATGGAACGAAATTGCCGCCAACATGATGCAGGCCGCAAAAAACAATTCTGTTCCGGAGTTCTGGCCGAACAGCTTCGTCTCGAACCATGTATCGAGTGTTCCAATAAGGGGTAGCGCGATTCTAGCAGCTAGCGGCGAGCGCTTCGCCAGAACAGGGATCATCAGCATGAGCGGAGCGGCTGCCAGCGTCCAAAGTGACGCAGGCATTCCATTGCCTACCAGATACCAGACATAGAACGGATAGAATGGCTTGTTTGCGATGATCACCCAAGCGATCGTGACCGTCGCCTGCGTCAAGGGGTCTTGCAGTCGATCGATAGCGTTCATCTGACGGGTCCCATCAAATAGTGGCCGACACCCCAGATGTCGCCGCCTTCGTGACCGAACAGCCCCGCGGTGGAAAGAAAAAACAGCCGCCAACGGCGCTGCCACAGGGCAGCGCCAGCTCCGTATACCTCGATAAGAATTGGCCGGATCTGTTCAATGCCTCGATCGAAATTGGCAAGCCAGTCGAGCGCAGTGCGGCGATAGTGCAGTCCAGACCAACGCCATTCCGCTTCTACCCGGAAAAGATTGTCGAACCTATGTGGCAGATCGTGAGCCGGCATGATTCCACCTGTGAAGAAATGCTGTGCAATCCAGTCTGCAGGATCGCCGCGGTCGAAGCGGTAGGATCTGTTCTTGTGAGTGAAGACGTGGAGGAAGAGCTTGCCGTCCGGCTTGGTCCAGCCGCGAATACGATGGAGTAGGGCGTTCCAGTTCGACATATGCTCGAACATCTCCACTGAAACCACGCGATCGAACCGCTCGTCGGTCTCAAACTCGTTCATATCGGCAGTGATGACGTCGAGATTGCTGATGCCATGCATGTTTGCGACGCTGAGAATATGCGAGCGCTGCGACGCCGAATTGGATACTGAGAGAATACGAGCCTTCGGAAATTTCAGTGCAAGGTGGAGCGAAAGCGAACCCCAGCCGCAACCAAGCTCAAGGATTTCCATGCCATCTTCGATTTCAGCATGTTTAACGGTCTCCGCGAGCGCGAGCGCCTCCGCTTCGGCAAGTGAGGTCGTGGCGTCGGGATAAAGACAACAGGAATACTTCCGCTGCGGACCGAGGACTTGCGCGAAGAACTCTGCCGGTACCTCGTAATGCTGACGGTTGGCTTCTACCGTATGAGTGGCGACGGGAAAGCGATCCATCTCATCCACGAAAGCCTGTTCAGCCTCATTGGTTGTCGACAAAAGCCGTCGTTTCATCCTGCTGCAAAGCAAATCTATCGCTGCGAGGGATATCCCGTCTGGTATGGGGGTGCGTTCAGCGGTGTTGATGGCAAAAGCCAGCATGTTCATGGAGCGTCTCCGCGGGGAATGGACGAGGGTTTGCGGCGCGGGCCGGGGAAGAAGGCGTTGACGCGCTGCTGTTGGGCACGAAACCTAGCGCCGCGCGTTCGCAGCATATAATCTTCAAGGGGCGGAATACCGGAGACGTGAACAAGCAGCCAATACATCATGGCCGGAGCCAACAGCGATAACCAGCTCCATATCGACCCAGATAGCGCAAAGAGGGGAAGGCAGCACCAGAACAGCCATTCGAAGAAATAATTTGGATGGCGGGAGTAGCGCCATAGACCCAGCTCGCAAACGCCTGTTCTGGCGCCGGGGGACTTCCTAAAGCGAGCCAATTGGGCATCCGAAGCCGCCTCGCCCCCCAAGGCAATAAAGCCAACCCCGATGGCAATGAAATCCAGAGTGCGAAGGAGATTTTCGCCATTGGCTGCTGCCAGATAGACGGCCAAGACAAGAACGAAAGCGGCAATCGCCTGCACTTGCAAGAACACGAAGAGCCGCCATGGCGCGCTATCGCCCCACTCCTCGATAAATTTCGCGTAGCGGGGATCCTCTTTCGCACCTCTGGTGCGCGCGCCAATATGGCTGGCGAGCCTGAGCGACCAGAGTGCCACGAACATCAGCACCATTATGCGACGACTGGTATTACCATCGGCGAAGATTGCCGCCGCGATGCCGCCGGCCCCCACAGCCAGAGACCAAATCGTGTCAATCCAGCCGCTGAGGCCGGTCGTGCGCTGTATCACCCACGCGCCAGCCATCGCCACAGAGAGCCCAATCGCGATGATCACTAGAGGATTGATGTCCATCATATTCCCGAGAACGATTTGCTTCCGAGCGCCTCTACGCCGGTTGCGGCAACTCGGTTTGCGGACCGCAATCAAAAAATGCGAAAAAATCTTCGCTTGAGAGAACCGCTGCGAATTCAGTCCGTAAAGATCGTCAATTCTTAAATTTATAGAGAGAGGATACCTATGGCATTTGGAGCTCGCGCTGCCGGATCACGCCGCATCAAGGTTGGGATTATCGGCAGCGGAATCTCAGGTCTTTCCGCCGCTTGGCTTTTGGCAAAAAATCATGACGTGACCCTGTTCGAGGCCGCAGATCGCATTGGCGGTCACAGCAACACCGTAGAATTCGAGGCTGACAGCGGCAAGGTTGCGGTGGATACCGGCTTCATCGTCTACAACGAAGTGACCTATCTCAATCTCACGGCGCTGTTCGACACACTGGACGTCTCGACAGCAGCCTCCGATATGTCATTCGCAGTATCCCTCAACGAAGGGCAATTCGAGTATTCCGGCGGCACTGGACTTGGCCTGTTCGCCCAGTGGTCAAACGTCGCCAATCCCCGCTTCTGGTCGATGATGCGCGATCTTCTGCGCTTTTATCGCAACGCACCGCGCGATCTCCCATTAATGGGCGGCATTTCTCTAAACGACTATCTTCATCGGAGCGGTTACGGACGCGCATTTCGCGAGGACCACCTCTATCCGATGGCGGCGGCGATCTGGTCGACGCCTGCGATGGAGGTTGGCGCCTATCCTGCAGCCAGCTTTGTCAAATTCTGTTGCAATCACGGACTTCTTGCTCTCTGGAATAGACCAGCGTGGCGCACGGTCCGGGGCGGCAGTCGGGAGTATGTGGCGCGGATGACTGCTGGTTTCGCTGACCGTGTAAAGCTCTCGACGCCAGTTAGAAATATCCGCCGCCTCAGCGATCACGTCGAAGTGCGCGACGCATCTGGAAAAATCTATATGTTCGATGACGTTGTCGTTGCGACGCATGCGGACCAGGCGCTCCGGATGTTAGCCGACCCTACCGAAGAGGAGCGCAGGATCCTTGGAAGCTTTCGCTATTCTCGGAACGAGGCGGTTCTGCATGGCGATACCGGCTTCATGCCAAGGCGCCGTGCAGCCTGGTCAAGCTGGAACTACGTCGCCGACAGAGGAGTTTCGGACCGGCGGGATCAGGCGAAGCCATCGATCACCTACTGGATGAACAAGCTGCAGCCTCTCGGTGTTGCGCCCCCCACCTTCGTCACGCTCAATCCGACCCGTCCACCGCGCGCCGATTCGATCATCGCAACAGAGACTTACGAGCATCCGGTTTTCGATCTCGCCACAGACCGGGCCCAGCGCGAAATCTGGTCACTTCAGGGCACACGAAAGACTTGGTTTTGCGGCGCACACTTCGGCTCTGGTTTCCATGAGGACGGCATTCAGGCGGGTCTCGCCGTCGCCGAAGATCTCGGCGGCGTGCGGCGCCCATGGGAAGTCAGTGATGAAAGCGGCCGCATCGTCCGCATCCCGTCGGCACGACCGTTTGACTTGATGGCTGCCGACCAGAAGGTGATGGCATGACGATTACAAGAAGAACGTCATGGCCTCTTGGACGAGACCAGTCAATTTCCTGTCGTGCAAATTCCCAAGTTCTCGAGGCAGGATCCCATGGCGCAATTTGACGAAACTACCACCCCACCGATCGCAGCTCCGGCCGAGCGGCCGAAGGTTGGCATTGGTGGTGTTTTATTTGGTAGGCTGATCAAAGACCTTCGGCGGGGCAGGTTGACGATCATCCTGCCGGAAGGGGAACACGTCACAGAGCGAGGAACTGAGGACGGACCGGACGCGACAATTGTGATCCGCCGATGGGGTGCACTTCGCAGGCTCGCTGTGTCGGGCGATCTCGGAGCGGCGGAAGGCTATATTCACGGAGATTGGACCACGCCAGATCTGACGGCGCTAATACGTTTGGTGGCCGCAAACGCGACGCTTTTGTCGCCTGCTCTGTCCGGGACTTGGATAGCAAGGCTTGTCAGCCGCCTGCGTCATATCCTGAATTCCAATACCAGGCGTGGTAGCCGCCGTAACGTTGAAGCCCATTACGATCTGGGCAACGAGTTCTACAAGCACTGGCTTGATAGCGCGATGCTGTACTCATCGGCCGTCTTCGAGAGTGCAACTCAGACTCTTGAATCGGCGCAGCAAAATCGGCTCCAGCTCATTCGCGACAAGCTGGACATGTCGGATGGGCATTGCGTCCTCGAGGTCGGTTGCGGATGGGGCGCTCTGGCGCTCGACATAGCCACACATTCAAATTCACATGTGATGGGCTTAACGCTGTCGCCCTCGCAACTCAAGTGGGCGAACCGCGCCGTAGAGTTGGCGGGTAAAACAAGTCAGGTTGAATTGCGGCTGCAAGACTATCGTGATCTTCACGGTCAGTTTGATCGTATCGTATCCATCGAGATGTTCGAAGCGGTCGGTGAAGCCTATTGGCCGGATTACTTCGCGATGATCAAGCGGTGCATGACATCAGGCGGACGAACCTTGCTACAGGTCATCTCGATCGAAGAGAGCCGGTTCGACGCCTATCGCGGCAGCACCGATTTCATCCAAAGATACATCTTTCCTGGCGGATTTCTGCCGTCCGACGCAGCTCTCCGGGACGCTGTCTCAGACGCAGGGCTCAAGCTGACGGAAGTCGAACATTTCGGCAAATCCTACGCTCGTACCCTGCGGGAATGGCGCACACGGTTCCACGCGAATTGGCCGGCTATCGCCGCTCTCGGCTTCGACGAGACGTTCAAGCGGATGTGGCACTACTATCTTTGTTACTGCGAGGCAGGGTTTGAGGAGGAAAGCATCAATGTTGGACTTTATACGATCGAGCATGCCTAAGAAGGCGCTCTTTGACAGGAACACAACCAAATCGTTTGCCTGGGCAATTCCGGTTGTTCTTGTTGGAGCTGTATTCCCTGCTGAAGCCGCCGATATAAACGGCAACTGGGCCCGCGGAGACGGGAATGCGCGTGTGCGTATTGCACCTTGCGGCGCTGATCTTTGCGCGGTCAACACATGGATTAAGCCCGGTACGCCGAAAGAGAAGGAAGGCGACAAACTGGTCATGTCGATCAAGGAGGACAGTGAGGGCAGCTATTCCGGCACCGCTTTCGATCCGCAACGCGATCTGAGCTACAAGCTTACCGTCAAAGTCGACGGCGCCAGGATGACCACGAAAGGGTGTGTCATCGCCGGTCTGATCTGCAAGGGCGTGGACTGGACACGCATAAACTGAGCTTGGAAATCCATCTGGGGGCCCCGTATGAAAACGTACCTGACCGCATATACCGCAACGCTGATCGCCTTCGTTGCCATCGATTTTGTCTGGCTGAGCGCCATGGCCGACCGTCTCTATCGACCAACGTTGGGCGACATGCTTGCGCCGCAGTTCCGATTGGCGCCTGCTGCGGCATTTTACCTGATTTACGCCGCGGGGTTGACCTTCCTCGCTGTCCGGACGGGTTTGACGTCAGGATCAATGACGACAGCAGTCATCTACGGCGCAGCCGTTGGCTTCATGGCTTATGCCACCTATGATCTGACCAACCAGTCTACCTTAAGAAACTGGTCGACTGTCTTGACGGTCGCCGACCTCATTTGGGGAACAGTCTTGTCAGCGGCAGCATCAGGCGTCGGTTTTTGGGTCACATATCGGATCTTTGGGGCTGTGGCGCGCCTCTGATGTCCGCACGCGACGTAGGCCGGCAGGCGCTATCGAAGGCCAAGCAAAGACTTGGAGGCCAATTTTTAGAGTTCATTTTTTTGATCCAGCAGCAAGCTGATGCGTAGGTTACGCCATGAATATGCAGATGCCGCTTCGAATCGGAGTATTTCGAACCACATGCGCTGACGCGAAAGTGTGGTCGTCTTCAGGCGGAGCGCGAAAGGTCGGGAAATTGGAGGAAGAGACCGTTAGCTTAGATGCCGAGCGGATTAAAGCGCTGATGTCCGCTGTGGCAGAGTCACGCGATATCGTGGCGTTCGAACTCCTATACAGGCACTTCTATCCGCGCGTACGCTCTTACATGGTCAAGATGACGAGAGGAAACCGGATACTCGCAGAGGAGCTGGCGCAGGAAACGATGATGCGCGTCTGGCACAAGGCGGCGCTTTTCGATCCGTCCAAGGCCCAGGCGTCAACGTGGATATTCACGATCGCCAGAAATCAGATGATCGACTCTGTTCGAAGAGCGATAAAGCCTGAATTCGATCCAAACGATCCGGCATTCGTCCCGGATGAGTTTGAGGCCGCCGACTCGCTAATCGAGCGTCAGCAAAGTGCTGCAGCGCTGCGCGGCGCGATGACGACATTGAAGGGCAGATATGCGGAAGTGCTGCGCATGTCGTTTTTCGAGGGGCTCACCCATTCGACGATCGCGGAAAAACTAAACCTCCCAATTGGAACGGTGAAATCAAGGATTAGGCTTGCATGCGAGAAACTGCGCGTAGCGCTTCAGGACGAGGCCAAATGATCGAACATCATCTGGATGATGACATGCTCCAGCAATATGCGGCCGGAACCCTGGCTGAAGGCTGGAGCGTTGCTGTGGCGACTCATCTTGCCTTATGCCCGGCATGCCGCTCAAAGCTTTCAATGCTGGAAAGCGTTGGCGGTTATTTTATTGACAGCGAACCTGCTGATGAAGCCGCGGTGTCACAAAGCTGGGAGAGTCTCAAAGCTAAGATCGATGCGGGTCAGATCGACAAGGTTGTGCCCATTAAGAAAGGCTCGTGGTCTGATCACACGTACCCGCAGCCGCTGAGGACCTATATCGACGCAGCCGGAGGCCTGAAATGGCGCCAGCTCGGTCGAGGCGCTGCCCAAATGATGATACCGACCAGCGACGAAACAACGACAGTGAGACTGCTCAAGATTCCGGCCGGTCAGCCGGTCCCGGAGCATTCTCACCGAGGCGTTGAATTAACGCTTGTGCTTGACGGCAGTTTTAGCGACGAGGTTTCGCGATTTGCGCGAGGCGATGTAGAGATGGCCGACGACAGCTTGACGCATCAGCCGAAAGCTGATGCTGGCAGAGACTGTATATGTCTTGCAGTGACCGAGGCGCCCCTACGCTTCAAGAGCAGGTTTTTGCGGTTGATACAGCCAATCCTCGGGATTTGACTTCAGTATTCATCGGCCGAGTAACCGCAGACCTTCCCACTACCTGCCGTTCAGATCATGCTGCACTATATTTGTCTGATTTTTGAACCGGAGCGGCGGTCATTCGTAGAACCTCTACCGAGCCAAGAGGCCGGCATTGAGAGGAGATGATCATGAAGAAATTTCTGGTAGTTTCGGCAGTCGCGTTGGCCAGCATGATGACAGGCAGCCTGGCTGCATATGCCGCCAACCCTAAGGTTGGCGGAGCGGCGATGTTCGAGGACAAGAACATCGTTGAAAACGCTGTGAATTCGAAGGATCACACGACGCTCGTCGCTGCCGTCAAGGCTGCGGGCCTGGTGTCGACGCTTGAAGGGAAGGGGCCATTTACCGTGTTTGCTCCGACCAACGAAGCCTTTGATGCCCTTCCCAAAGGGACCGTCGAGACCCTACTCAAGCCAGAGAACAAGGACAAGCTCGTCAAAATTCTGACTTGCCACGTGGTCGCCGCTGATGCCATGGCCAGCACCGTCGCCAAGATGATCAAGGATGATGGCGGCGAACATGACATCAAGACCGTCGGCGGCTGCGTTTTGAAGGCCAAGGAAAACATGGGCAAGATCACGCTCACCGACGAGGCGGGAGGAACTGCTACCGTGACGATCGCTGACGTCAAGCAGTCGAACGGCGTGATCCACGTCGTTGATAAGGTACTTCTTCCGAAGATGTGAGTTCGAGCGCCGGGCCGAATTATCGGCCCGGCATTTTCTCGGTCTGAATAGATCTTCTCTTTTTTAGGTATCGGGCGCGTTCGAACGCTAACCGGCGGCAACGCCAGTGCGGAGTGGCCGGACCTAGAAGACGCCAATTAGCATCATTCCCCGGAAACATTGTCTGTCATCTCCGTCGCGGCGAACGAGCCCAAGCGCCGTTTAGTCGTTGGATACAGCGTCCGTGAAGTTGCTGCCTGGGCGCTGGCGGGGCTCATCAGCGGGGACACAGGCGCTCCGGCTCGTCGCGATCCGCGCGGAGGCGATGAAACTAGCAAGTCGCGGTCGCGAAGGATTGACGTTTGTCCGGGGATTGAAGCGGGAGGCAGTCGCCAGATTATGCCGCGCGCAAGAAACTGCAATTGCGATCGCCAATCCCGGCAATGGATTCGTCGTAGGGGGCACAGTCGCCGTCCTCCAAACTTTAGAAGAAGAGGCAGTTTGCAGCGGCGCCGAGCGTATTGTCCGTCTTAAAGTCCATGTTGCCTCACATACGCCAAGACTCGCAAACGCATCTGCCGCGTTTGCATCTTCTCTAGCAAAAGCAGCCATCTGCCCTGAGGTTCCGAGCGGGATTCTTCTCTTCAGTGGTATCGACGGCGCCTCGGTGTTTGATCTCACGTCAGCTCAGATTAAGCTCGCTGATCAAATCTCGCATACAGTTGAATGGGCCAGGTGTCTGGAGAGTTGCAGGGAGGCTGGCGCAAGTGCATTTCTGGAACTCGGCCCCGGACACGCTTTGAGCGCTATGGCGGCCGAAGTCGATCCACAAGTGCTGTGCGGAAGACTTTAAAGCCCTCTCTGGACTACGGGATTGGGTCGCCAGTCAGTCTCAACCATAGGCGTCGACCTTAGGCTGAGGTTAACAACTGGCTTTCATTTGCGATCGTCGGCTTAGCATCCCACCAGCTCGATCTGACGTTGAAGAACCGGAAAACAGCGGTTCCAGCCGCTCGATCTCAACTCGGAAACATCGGGTAAATCAAACCCAACGCGTTTCCTGGCAGTTTCACGCAACTTGCCCGACCGGGGATCTTCACTCTGACTACAGTCGAGCCGATTCTGCCGCCCTGACCAGAGACAATGGCTTCCTATCTTGGTTGCGGCAAACTGAAAGTGAAGTCCGACACGCGGGCAGTCATGCCATCCGGATCGGCCATGTCTGTCAGAGCCGTTCTACGATCGCTTTGGAAAGCCTAGTTGCACTTAGAAATGCTGCTTCGACTCTGTTGCCAATCGTCCAATCTCCGCATGCAGCAAGACCGTTTTCAAGGTCCATAAGAACGTCACTTTCACTGACTGTCTGTACATTGGCGAACTTCCAGCGATGGACGTTAGCCGAGAGAACACCTTCGGGAACGCCGGGCAGCAGTCTAGCCAGGCTATCGAGCATGGCCGTACGAACGACTTCCAAGTCGTCATCGACGTGTCGATCGGCCCATTGGTTTTGCGAGTGAACGACAATCGTCGGCAAAGGCGAGCGTTGCGGGCGTGACGTGCAGTCGGCGACCCATGCGATCACCTCGTCGTCATAGCGCACCGCACAGTGGCGTCCCAAGGCACGCGATTGAAGGATGAGCATCAGTGTAAAGCAAGCATTCATCTTTGTGCTCGCTGCGGCTCGAAAGCCGCTGTAGTTCGCAGGCATCAAGGCCATCGCCTGGGGAGCAGGACAGGCGGCGACAACCCAGTCGAAGGGACCAGCTCGCTCGTAACCAGTGGCGAGTCTCCAGTTACACGGGCTCCCTTCGATAGCATCAATCGTCACGCCTAGCCGGATGTCCAATCCATGTGCCATCCACTTAGGAAGCGCCGTCATGGATGGTACGCCGACAAATCTTGGGGCACGATCGCTCTCGTCGATGATTGATGCGGAGCCCATCGATGACGAGCCGATGGTTCCTGACCACGTTTCGACGAAGCCGAGTTCGAGTGCCGGCTCTAACATAGCGTGGAACAAGGGGTCGCGGACGGTAAAATACTGGGCGCCGTGATCGAACGTGATTTCGCCGGCACGCCGGGTTGCCATTCTGCCTCCGACACCATGGCTCTTTTCAAAGATCGTAATGTCAGCAATGCCATGCAGCGATCGTGCGAAGGTCAGTCCTGCAATCCCGGCCCCTATAACTGCAATTTTCGTTCGATCGGACATCACATTTCCTTTGTATTGACCTTACGTATAATGGTGCTTGTCAGATCGCGAGGGAGCGACTGCTGGCAAGGTGGCCGCGAACCTCCCATCGACCGAAACCTCGTGTTGAAGCTCATACACTTATTTTTTCCGGCCGCCCGCGAGATAACATTCGTTGCAGCGTTCGACGGTGCATGTTGAGGAGACGGGCAGTCGCCGAGACGTTGTTTCCGGTTTCCGCAAACACGCTGGTCACGTGCTCCCAGCGAACGAGCTCGGCAGATTTGATGGCATCCCCTGAAGACAACTTTAATGCGTTTGCCACACCGAGAACCTCAAGGATTTCGTCCGCGTCGGCGGGTTTGCTCAAAAATTCAGTTGCGCCAAGTTTGACTGCGGTCACGGCCGACTGAACGTTTCCATAACCAGTCAAGACCAGAGTTTTGGTCTCAGGAGAAATATCGCGCACTTCCGCTACGATTTCGAGACCACTCCGATCGCCGATCCGGAGATCCGTTATAACGATATCGAAACGACGAAGTCCAAGCGCGTCGATAGCATCGCTGACCGTATTATAGATCTCCGTGTCGAATCCACGGTCCTGAAGCGCTTTGCCAAGTCGCCGCGCGAACACGCGGTCGTCATCAACAAGGAGAGCCGGGCACCTGGCATCTGAATCTGCTGCTGCGCCAGTCGCCGTCGAACCGAACCCTATCATAACGTGCTCCTTGCTGAGCTTGTGGGCTGCTGTCCCTGGACAATTATCGGTGACTGGTCGCCCCACTGGCCTTTGCCTGAGCGTCGTTATCGCCATCAATCAAACTGGAGACCGTTAAGATGTCCTTGTCGCCGCGGCCGCAGAGGTTGAGGATGACGATTGCTTCCGCCGGCATCTCGGGGGCAATCTTGATCAACTCCGCCAATGCATGAGACGGCTCCAGAGCAGGGATGATCCCCTCTTCGGTAGCGAGATACTGGAAGGCATCGAGCGCTTCCTGGTCGGTGGCCGACCTGTACGAAACCCTGCCTTGCTCCTTCAACCACGCGTGCTCCGGCCCAACTCCGGGATAGTCGAGACCCGCCGAAATCGAGTGGCCTTCTTGAATCTGACCATCTAGATCCTGGAGAAGGTAGGTGCGATTGCCATGCAGGATGCCTGGCGTCCCCTTTGAAAGCGAAGCGCAGTGCTCATCCGTATCGACGCCTCGGCCCCCGGCCTCGACGCCGATCATCTCAACGTCACGATCACCGAGAAATGCATGAAACAGGCCAATTGCATTCGAGCCGCCGCCGACTGCCGCAATCAGGAGGTTTGGAAGGCGCCCTTCATATTCGAGGATCTGCTTGCGTGCTTCGGTGCCAATAATCGATTGTAGTGTTCTGACCATTTCCGGATACGGATGTGGCCCGGCGACGGTGCCAATCAGATAATAGGTGTCGTCGATGTTGGACACCCAATCACGAAGTGCTTCGTTCATGGCGTCCTTGAGAGTTCCGTTACCAGACGTGACAGGTCTTACCTCTGCGCCCAGAAGCTTCATTCTGAAAACGTTCGGCGCCTGTCGCTCGATATCCTTGGCGCCCATGTAGATGATGCACTGGAGGCCAAAGCGCGCTGCGACTGTCGCAGTTGCGACCCCATGCTGGCCTGCGCCTGTTTCGGCAATGATACGGCGCTTGCCCATCCTCTGGGCGATTAGTATCTGGCCGACACAGTTATTGATTTTGTGTGATCCAGTGTGGTTTAGTTCATCCCGCTTGAGGTAAATACGTGCCCCTCCCAGAGCGGCTGTCAGACGCTCGGCAAAATACAGCGGACTTGGGCGTCCGACATAGTGCCGCGACAGGTATGCAAAGCGTTCCCAGAATGATGGATCAGCTTTAGCCTCCCGCCATTGAGTTCCAAGATCGAGCAAAAGCGGCATCAGGGTTTCTGCGACAAAGCTCCCGCCGAATTGACCAAAAAATCCATCAATATCGGGCATCGCAGAATTCACGTCTTGCATCGCGTTTTCCTCGTTTATCCGTTGTACGCGAGCGTTTCGGTTTGGATGTTCTTTTTTAAAATAAGCAGATCGACCGTCCGGTAGGCGCTCGAAACATAATGTGGAACATTCCACCCGTCCGCGTGTTGACCAGCGCTTCTACGGGGGATTGGCATGCTCAAGGTACTGGTAGTAGGAGACGAAGTCCTTATCCGGCTGACGGTCATCGACGTGCTGGAAGAGGCCGGTTTTGAGGTAGTCGAGGCTGGCTCGGCTGATGAAGCGATGGAGCTCCTTGGAGATCACAGCATAAATCTGCTTTTCACCGATGTGCAAATGCCCGGAAAGCTTTCGGGCGTCGATCTAGCCAACGCGGTTGCGGTACGTTTTCCTGACGCAGGCATCGTCTTCGTATCAGGGAGACTAACTGCTAAAGATATCGATCTGCCGCACGGAGCAGAGTTTTTCTCTAAGCCCTACGATTTCACGAGGATCGTCGCCAGTTTGAACCGTCTTTCGAAAATCTAAGCTTTAGAGTGTCGCGCGTCCCGGAGACGGATCGTCAATAGATTTGACTTCTGGCTCTTATCGGTGATGGATAGCGCGGAATGCGGCCTCAAGGATCGAGCCATGAAGATCGAAATCGGGACTGAAAAGATCTCGTCTAGGGAGCGGTTCCTCGAAGCGATCGTCCAAAGCGCAATTGACTACGCTATAATATCGCTGGATTTGGACGGCCTTGTCACAAGCTGGAACGAGGGCGCGCACCTTATCCTGGGCTGGACAGCCGAAGAAATGGTTGGCAGGCCCGCCACTGCCTTTTTTGTCCAAGAAGATAGGGAAAAAGGCGTGCCTCAGCGGGAGATGACCGCGGCTCTGAGCGTCGGAAGAGGGAGCGACGAACGCTGGCATCTCAGAAAAGATGGCACGACGTTTTGGGCCTTGAGATGATGGTCCTTCGTGCGGACGATGACACAGTGATTGGTTTTATTAAGATTCTTCGCGACAGGACGCATGAGCGCGACCAAGCTGACCGGCAGCGCCTTCTGATGCACGAACTCGGCCACCGGATGAAGAACACTCTTTCGGTTGTCCAATCGATCGCGACGCAATCCCTTCGCAATGCAACGTCAGTCGAAGATGCCTCCGTGAAGCTTCAGTCACGAATATCCGCTTACTCGAAAGCTCACGACCTGTTGCTACAGAAGAACTGGGTAAGCGCGACCCTCGGCAATATCGTCGAAGCAGCTAAAATAAGCATTGGCCTGCAAGGAAGTGAACGGATTAAAGTCGAAGGTCCTGACCTCGAACTGGGGCCTCAGGCGGCCCTTTCGTTTTCGCTGGTCCTGCATGAGCTTTTAACGAACGCCATGAAGTATGGCGCGCTGTCCAATAACGCTGGCCACATACATGTCTCCTGGCGGATCGAGGACATCGACGGCGAAGATTGTCTATCTATCGACTGGCGCGAGCGGGATGGTCCGACAGTTGCAGACCCCACGCGCGTAGGCTTCGGATCGCGGCTCATCGTCTCCAGCCTCAGCGCGTACGGCAACGCGGATGTCGCATACAACCCCGGAGGAGTCGTGCTAACAGCTAAAATGTCACTTTCGAAAATTCAGTTTCGTGGTGACCTGGCGCAGATCGATAGCGAAAAGTGACGACGAAATGGCCCGCTGACACAGAGCAATCAGTGTCGCCACACGTCGGTTCAAAACGATAACCATCTCTGCGGCTTCATTCACGCGAAGATAGTCAATGACGGATGGTTTTTTGACATGCAATCGATAGAGTGGATCACAAACGCCCATCGACAAAGACAAAGGCGACGATGGGTTGCTCGAAGAGAATGGCCCGTTGCAATGATGATGCCGAAAATGCGCTGAGAGGCCAGCATGTAAATTACGCCTTTATCCGAGCGTACACTCAGCATAGGCAGAAAGGCTCGGGCTCGGGAGATCGGTCTATGACTGCGGATCAACTTCGCAGCGAAGTACTTGGCCTGTTTAACTTCTTTCAGCACATTCTGATACCCTCGTTGCCAAACGGAATGTTCAGATAATTGCAACACTCAGATTTTCAACGCCATCTCCCCTCATCAATGGCGGCGTCCATTACCGATTATGACGCTCCATTAAACGCTCCTCTGATCGTGCGGTTCTTCAAACGGCAGGAGCCGGAGAGTGACTTACTCCCGGCTCCTTGAGGCGAACTTGAGATTCAGTTAGCGGCAGACCTTCGTCGTCCGCGAAACTCGCTCACCATCCCGGTAGGTTACAACTCGTTTCGTGAAGCAACCCGGGTGGCGACGATAACCTTCACGTACCAGTCGTGCTCTCCGATCATTATCCCAGCCACGGTGGTGGCCCCTTTCCCAGCCGCGATGCGGGCGAGGACCGTCATCAGTACGTATGACGACGGTGTCCGCGTACGAAGCTGCTGGGACGGCAATCATGGACGAAAAAGCGACGGCGACAGCAAGAATAATTTTCTTCATGGGGCCTTACCTCAAGTGATTAGACCGGGATTAAATGATTGCCAGGGTTTTCCGTTCCACGAAAAATCTAAACTCGGACTTAAGTCTGAGGAGGCGTCAGACTAATCGCCACCTTTGCTGGACAAACCCTGACAGCTCCACATTAGGGTGGGGATCTCAGATCCCGCAAATCAGTTTAGCGTCCCCGTCAAAAAAACGGCGAGGGCCTGTCTGCGCCTTCCATTCCAGAGGGCGAAGCTTTTTCGTTCAGGTGATAAAAGACGGCCCGCTGAAACGCAGGGCAAATCCAGACAAGGCAACTCGGTGAAACGCCGTTAGTCCTGTTTCAGGCCGGAAGGCGGAATGGGAAACGGGTCGCCCGCGAGCTTGTCCTGCATCTCGTTGTCGGTAGCCAAATTCTGACGATCTCGAAGAAACGCAGCGATATCGCCACCGCAGGCTTCGGTCAGCTCCTCGGCCGTATAGCCGGCCTCTTCAGCTTCGGCACGCAGGAGCTCGGCGTGCTGTTCGAATGCTGACGCATCTTCCTCGAAGCCGATTTCCGACCCCATATTGTCGAGCTTGTGTTCAAGCCAATCGCTGATCGTTTTCATAACCTGCCTCCAATGATTGGGCGCTGTACCGATAGAGCATCCGGTCCTGAACCCTGCCAGTTCCGGCTACAGCCGTGGCAATGCGAACGGCGATGTCCCGATGCTCCCGCGCGGAGAGGTATCCCTCAAGAATTACGATCGGGCCGAGTATCCTGACCACGATACCGCTGCGGTCGAGCGTCGGGTCGGCGGCCTATGCCGCATCGATCGCGGCACGCATGGACGACGAGTTAGTCCCGGCTGCGCAGCACTCGTCGTATGCCGACCCGTACGAAGATCTAAAATCCATGATGAAATCCTCCCACTCACAAACGTGGAACTTCGTCGAAGGTTGCGTGTACAGGAACGTACAGTTTTGCCCACCGTCCTGATGCCTGAGTATTGCGAGTGGTGTTGGACCCAGAGGCATGGGTAATTGTCGTCATGAAAAACGATGATGAGGTTTGGCGTTATCACCCCGACATTCGTCATTGAACGGGAAGAGATGCCGCGGGCAAAGATCTTCAATTTAATAGTCGATCACGTGTCCGACGACAGGGAAGCTGGCGAGGCTATCGAGATGATCAGCGTTACGGGGTCTGGCAGCTACAAAGGTGAGGGTTGGTCGATCTGGTTTGCCATTCGCGGGCAAACTATCCACTAAATGCTGAGCTTACCGTTCCTCGCTATCGATCGGCAAGATCGCGAGATAGCACCCGGCTGAGACAAGCATCAGAATTGCGAAGATTGCGGATAGCGTGATCATTGGCATTCCTCCTGCCCACACGGTGCAGTGATTTGCCGTCAGGAGCAACCTAAAAGAAAGCGCCGCGCACTGGCTAGCTCCGAACGAAAGGCGATGGGCTTTCGGTGTGCGTCATAAGGTGATGAAGCGAACCCCTATAGTGCTGAATTACGCTGCTTAGGCCTTTGCCGCTACCGGAAGTCGGAACGGTGCACCGAGGCGATTAAAGGCGTTCATGGCGGCGATCGTAATCGTCAGATCGACTAGGTCCTTCGGTTCGAAAGCGGCGGCGGCGGCAGCCCGCCTCGTAGCAGAAATGAACACGGTCAAACTTTGCGGCTATCCGCTGGATGATGCGGCGCATGCTGGCATCTGATGCATCAACCCCGCCGAAGTAGCGTACCGTGTCGGCACGGCCGGCCGCGCACCCGGCTGTTTGGTGAAGAACTCGACGAAGTCGGTGACGAGGAACTGGCTTGTTCGACGCTAAGGCGTAGGCAGCGCGTTCTGAACAGCGCTTCTCAGAGACTTCCGAAGCACATTCTCGTCTTCAACCGTACGGGGAAAGGTGCCATGGAACCGCGACGAAGTTTCGTTGTTTATCCAATTCGGAAATGAGGAGATCGCAATGAGCTTAGCCGTCGCCCTGGTCACGGGAGCTGGATCTGGAATTGGTAAAGCTGCGGCACTGAAATTGGCCAGCGACGGTTTCGCGATCGGCGCGCTCGGGCGTACCGCGGACGAAATTGCTTCCACCGTAGCGGAGATAGACGCCGCTGGCGGCAAAGGTGTTTCGCTCTTGGCCGACATCGCCGACGAACGACAGATGGCAGACGCTGTCGGACAGCTTGTCAAGCGGTTCGGCCGACTTGACGTCGTCGTGGCCAACGCCGGTATCAACGGCGTCTGGGCGCCGATCGACGATCTGACGGTCGCCGAGTGGAACGCCACGATCTCCGTAAACCTAACCGGAACTTTTCTTACGATCCGCGCCAGCGTTCCCGAGCTGAAGCGATCGGGAGGCGGCTCCATCGTGGTTGTATCATCGATCAACGGCACCCGCACGTTTACGACTCCGGGCGCTACCGCCTATACGGCGACGAAAGCCGGGCAAGTTGCGATGGTCCAGCAGCTCGCCCTGGAGCTTGCTCGCCACCATATTCGTATCAACGCTGTCTGTCCCGGCGAAATCGAAACCAGCATCGACGCGAATACCCGTCTTCGAAAGGAAGACGAGACCGCTATCCCAGTCGTCTGGCCCGCAGGCCAGGTTCCGATCACGGGGGGTCGTCCAGGCCGCAGCGAAGACGTCGCTGACGTTATTGCATTTCTTGCGTCCGACCAGTCTCGCCACGTAACCGGGTCTCCAATCTGGGTGGACGGCGGCCAGGGGCTGCTCCGTTAGTCTCATGAGAAAGCAAGGTTTCACAGTGCGCGAATACAGCTTCGGTCCTATTATCTTCGAAGACGGCGTCGAGTTCCGCTTGTGGGCGCCGCTGAAGGACAGCGCCTTTCTCAAGCTGAAAGACGTTGACCCTATACCAATGAAGCGCGACGAGGAAGGCTGGCATCGATGCCGGACGAGCGCAGCCGGTCCCGGCAGTCTTTACAGTTTCGTGCTTCCGGAGGGCTCTGAAGTGCCCGATCCAGGTTCACGCCATCAGCCTGAAGACGTGCGTGGCCCAAGCGAAGTCGTCGATCTTACGCATTTCCAATGGAAAGCCGACAACTGGATCGGGCGCCCTTGGGAAGAGTCAGTCATCTATGAGCTGCATGTCGGCTCGTTCACGCCACAAGGGACTTTTCGCGCGGCAATGGACAAGCTTGACCATCTGGCCCGGCTCGGCATCACGGCTATCCAGATCATGCCGATCAGTGATTTTCCCGGTGCCTACAATTGGGGCTACGATGGCGTACTTCCTTATGCGCCTGACAGCAGCTACGGACGTCCCGAGGACTTCATGGCGCTGGTCGACGCCGCCCATGAGCGCGGGTTATCGATATTTCTGGACGTCGTGTACAATCACTTCGGGCCGGATGGTAACTATCTGCCGAACTATGCGCCGCTGTTTACCGACCGCCACAAGACGCCTTGGGGCGACGGGATCAACTACGATGGCAGCCAGTCTCGGCCCATTCGCGAATTTGTCATCCAGAATGCAGTCTACTGGATCAAGGAGTTCAGGCTTGACGGACTCCGCCTTGACGCCGTGCATGCAATCAACGACGACAGCGACGAGCATGTTCTCCTCGAACTGGCCAGGCATGTCCGCGACGCCGCGGGAAACCGGCATGTCCATCTCATCGTCGAGAATGAAGACAATGACAGCGACCTGCTGAAGCGAGATGAGGAGGGCAGAGCTGTCCGCTTTACAGCGCAATGGAACGACGACGTGCATCATGTCCTGCACGTCGCCGCAACCGACGAGACCTTCGGATATTATCAGGACTACGCGGACGACGCCAAAAAGATGGGCCGGGCGCTTGCCGAGGGCTTCGTGTTCCAAGGCGACCACATGCGCTATCGTGGGGAAACTCGCGGTAAGCCCACGGGTGACCTGCCACCTACCGCGTTCATATCGTTCATTCAAAACCACGATCAGATCGGTAACCGCGCGCATGGCGATCGGATGATTACATACCGACCGCTCGCCCCCCTGAAAGCGGTGACGTCGATCTATCTGCTGTCTCCTCAAATCCCTATGCTTTTCATGGGCGAAGAATGGGGAGCACGCGAAAATTTCCCCTATTTTTGCGATTTCAACGACGACCTGAACGAAAAGGTGAGGACGGGACGGCGCAAGGAACTTTCACGACTTCCGGGTTTCGACGCGGACGACCTTCTTGATCCCACCGCTCGCACCACGTTTGAGGCGGCTAAGCTCGATTGGTCCAAACTGTCTGACACCGATGCGTCTGAAATACTCCATTTTTACCGATCTCTTCTCGCTCTGCGCCATGAGCGCATCGTGCCGCTGATCGAGCACGTTGGAAGCGGAGCGGGAAAATTTTGTCAGGAGGATGGGGTGACGGCAGTCAAGTGGCGATCCCGCGATGGTGCGGAGCTCCACCTGCTTGCGAACTTATCCAACAAGCCGGCGAGGGTCTTAGCACCGCCTATTGGCGAAACGATCTATTCACTGGGAGATATCAGCGGCAACATTCTGGGAACGTGGGCCGTCGCCTTCAGCGTTTCGTCTGCCCGGAGATAAATGCTGTGACTCGATCGTCCTCAAATAGCAGTCCAGTCCGCTCGCGTCTCGACCTACTAGCGGAAAGTCACGGTATCGCGTTGACGAGACCGAGCCCGGATAACGTGGACGTGCCGGTCACGGACGCCACGAAGCACCAGCTCCTTGAGGCACTCGGCGTGATGGTCGACGACGCTCTGGACAAACCTGCTGAACGGAAGTCGGCAAGACGGCACGGTAAGAAGGTCATTCCTCAGTCCTTTATACCGGAGTTTCTTGAAAAGCACCGCGTGTGGGGGATCACCCTGCAGCTCTACGAACTCCGATCGAGGCGCAACTGGGGTATCGGCGACTTCGAGGACCTGATCGAAATGATTGGCCTCGCGGGGTCGCTTCGCGCCGATTTCATCGGTCTCAACCCGCTGCATGCACCGTTTCTGTCCGATCCAAACCGGTGCAGTCCGTACGAGCCTTCAAGCCGTCAGATGATCAATCCCCTATACATCGCGGTCGACAAGGTCGAAGGGTTCGAGGCGAACTCATATCTTGAAGATCGGCTCCAAGAGCTGCGGTCGACCGATCTCGTCGATTATGTCGGAGTGGCCGAAACCAAGCTGTCCGCCCTGCGCGCGCTTTGGGAGAAATGGCGGATTTCCTCCGATCGGCAGTCAAAGGCTTCCCGCGACTTCCAGGGCTTTGTCAAGGAGGGCGGTGAAAACCTACGACGGCACGCTATTTTCGAAACCCTGTCGGCACTAATGGTGGCGCGAGGCCTTGGCGCGGGCTGGACGTCCTGGCCTGAAGAGTTGCACCTTCCTGATGGCGTCGAGGTCGCGGCGCTCGTCGAGGAACATGCCGACACGATCGGTTTCCACATGTGGCTGCAATGGATCGCCGATCAGCAGCTATCGCATGCCGCCGAGGCCGCGCGTGAGGCCGGTCTGCGGGTCGGGCTCTATTTCGACCTTGCCGTCGGAGAAGCGGTCGATGGCTCGGCAACTTGGAGCGAACGTGACGCCTACATTTCCGCAGCAACGGTCGGGAGCCCGCCCGACCCGTTCGCGCCCAAGGGTCAGGACTGGCATCTTGCGGCGTTTCATCCGGCTAAAATTGCAGCTGGGAAAAGTCCGCCATACCTGCGAATGGTCGCATCTGCTATGCGTTATGCTGGCGCCATCAGAATCGATCATGCCGCGGCTTTGAAGCGGCTTTTCCTCGTTCCCGCCGACAAAGGTCCGGAGAAGGGTGCCTATGTCGACTATCCGCAGGAAAGGCTTCTCCAGATCCTAGCCGACGCGTCGACAAAATATCGTTGCCTGGTTATCGGAGAAGATCTGGGGATGCTTCCGGAAGGACTTCAGTATGATCTTTCCCGAGCGCATATCCTGTCCTACCGCATTCTGTCTTACGAGCGCGAGAAAGATGGATTTAGGTCCCCTGGCTCATACCCGAGACTATCGCTTGCTTGCATCTCGACGCACGATCACCAGACCTTGGCTGGCTGGTGGCGAGATGCGGATATCAGGACAAGGGCGGAGCACGGCATCGTTCCACCCCACATGACGGAAGAACACCGCAAGGAACGGCGGCGTGAGCGAAAAGAGATGATGGTCGCTTTGAAAAACGCGCATACGGATCCCCCACTAAGGACACCCGCCGCGACAGTCAGCGAGGAAAAGCTGAGCAAGCTCATCGTGAGCGCGCATCGCTTCATTGCAAAAACGAGTTCTGTGCTGGCCGCCGTGAGGCTGGCAGATATGACGGGCGAAAAGCGTCCGACGAACATTCCTGGCACCAGGGACAGCTATCCGAACTGGAAGCCGAAGCTTTCGGTATCGATAGAGCGGCTAGAAGGACTCGTGCTCGTTCGGCATATCGCCGTTGCTATGCAGGAGGAACGCTGATGACGATCGCAGTCTGGAGTGAATGAACGCGCGGCCAAGACGATCGCACAATATCAATCGCAAGAGCGCGAGGCTCGCGGCTCGCGTAAGTTGTGATCCGCGAGCCGCTATTGGCCGGGCTTGGTCGAAGGGCCACGTCGCGCAGACACGTTGTGGCTCGCCCGCAGGCTCTTGACTAGCCCGCCTCCTCTCGGCAACTGCGACATGCGCTAATCGGCAAAAGGTTGCTTTCCTGCCATAACGACCGGCCCCAATCGAAGTTTCAGGTCAAGTACCATTCATGGTTGTCGGCTCGACCGCCCACTTTGCCTCGGCGACGCGAGCGAAAAGCACCTCTCGCTTAAAGGATCAGGCGCCTCCGCACTCGACACCCCCGCCACCGGTATCGCCGTATGTCAGACAGCGATGTCCTGAGTGATCGTCTGGAGGGACGGCGTGCGCCGCTTCGCCGCCATCAACAAATCCAACTCGACGGAGGATGGTCCAAACCGAGCGAAGAGATCCTCAGCAGTCTTGGCGTCGAGGCTGTATTTCGACCTGAATTCTTGCACGGTGTAGGGCCTGCCGCGGAGCGGACGCTGGCGCTCGGTCTGCTTAAACTTCGTCACTTGGGCCTCCTGAAGGTTTGCAGCGGAATGCCTAGCGGGTTTGATAGTTCCCTTCGAGGCATGGCATAACGTGCACGACCGCGGCAGCCGTCGGTCGGAGTTGGCCGACGTGTCATCGAACGAGCGGAATCGGAGGGCTTCAATGCAAGTTTAAGGTCAGTCACAGTAGGAGAGATAATGGATAAGGACCAGGAAAGACGCGAGCGCGCCTACAGGATTTGGGAAGATGAAGGCAGGCCTCACGGCAAGCACGATGATCACTGGCAGCGTGCGGAAGACCAACATGCCGAGGCAGGACGCCAAGCCGATGAGGACCGAGGCAAATAAGCACGCTTCCGAGGAGTCGACAAACGCCGCGAAAAATCATCCGGCGCGCATGCTCGGCCACCGTCGATGGCCGCGTCGGATTAACGACAGCGTTGACACTAAGGAAGGGCCGGCATCTACCAGCCCTTCCGCGAGATATGTGCTGATCGCTAAGGTAGCCGGAACGAGAGAAGCGAATTGACGTTTTGCTATCCATATGAACCCATCGTCCCGCCGCCATCACCACCGCCCATTGATACGCCGCCTCAAGATCCCGAGCGCGTCCCGCAAGAAGAGCCGCGGCGCCATCTCGAACCGGACGAACCCATCAATCCCATGATCGAGGCGTCGGCATCGCGCTGCTCGACATGCCCTTTTTTGTTACAATCAAAAATTGCATCTGTCGCCGTTACGTCGCAGGGTCTGAATTTTCCGATTGGAGGTACCTTCTTGCTGGGACCCGATGATGACGCCAACATTTGATGGACACGATCGTCTTCACCTTGGGCGTTATCTTGGAAAGTGACGGTGCCGCGAAACAGCGGATCGCCAATGCCTATTCCAAGGCGAGGATCGTGGCCGCAACCCTTCCCTGGGAAGGGGGATCAGCGCGCCCTTGCGTCGTGGCTTGCACAGAGCAGATTCAGGTCCATATGGAGGCGGAGAAGTCGAGGCGGCGGGATGGATGCTCTGCGCTGTTCAGGAACGACTCAGCGAGAAGGATCTACCAGACTGGGAGTCGCTCAAGATCATTGGGGACAAAGATGCAGCACTTCTACCCTCACAGCAGCGCGACATTCACTAGGCATAGGTCATGATCAAAGAACAACTGGCCCAAGCAAAATTTTCACTCGCTCAGGAGGAAGTAGCCCTCTGTGAGCGCGTATTTGATCGTCTCTGCGCTTCCAAACAAATCGTGCTCGAAATGCGACAGAAGGAATTGGCAAACAAGATCATTTGGGCGTTTCGCCACGGGGTTAAGGCTGAGGAAGACTTGACCAAACTGTTGACGTGACTGTCTTGATACGCCCTTGGTTTGAAACTCGACAGGCGTCTCCGACAAGCCTTGCCACATTAGGTTCGGATCGCTCGCCACTCCCGGCGTACCAGGGAACTCCGTGTGCATAGTTGCTTGATCCACCCCCTAGTCTGGAAATGGTTCGGTCACGCCTGCTTCACAAGACGCTTGGTACTCTTTGTGATGAGTTCTCCGGTAAGGGGCCTTGCTAGGGGCCGGCCTGGCGCGTCCGATTGTGGCAGGATTTTTGAGAAAACCAAACCTGCGTTGACGAATCGGGCGCCTTTACTTTAGCATTTTGGTTGTGATGGACCTGAGATACCCATCGCAGTAATGCTGGTGCGCATGGAAAACCTCGGGACCCAAGGGCAAATGGTAGTTCCGAGGTTTCTTCTTTAGATTTTTGCGGCAATGATAAGCGCGGCCGCCGCTTTCTCGATGGCCTGACCCTCATCGCCATCGTGGCAATGCCGGCGCCGCGCGCCGTTTGACCGCCGCCTGCTCCTGCTCCTGGATGGGGCCGATGCCACCATTCCGCATGCGTCTCGTCTTCAGCCTTCGCCTTCCCCGCGGGTATTGCCGCGACGGAAGAGTGTGGAGGCCAGCATCCAGATCCCGATGATGCCAGCAGCCGACCGCGGACCTCGTTTACGGCCTGTCCGGTAACGTACCAAAGGCCACCTTCCCCGAAATCACTCGATGATTTAAAATTATTCTTAAGTTTGGCCGTGATTAAGTCGCCCTCAATATCTGGGGGCATCGCATCCATGTCTGCATTCGTTCGTATCCTGCTTTTCTTCCTTTTCCTGGCACCCTTTGTCGCACACGCGTCCGGTGATGACTGGCAGGTTGCCAAGACCACCAGCCAGGTTAGGTACACTATTGACCGGAAACAGTGGACCAACCTACGTGTGGGCGATGTGGTGCCAAACAAAGCCTGGATCTCCACAGGCCCTCGTGGCCGCGTTCAGCTCGTGCGTGGTGTTGAAAGCATTGGGTTCCAGCCGAACACATTGGCTGCGATTACGACAAAGCCGGGCGGCTTCCTTTCGCCGCGAAAGACGGAGGTCTTCCAGCAGGTCGGGGAACTCGATCTTGAGATCGAAAAGCGGAGCCAGCCGCATACAACAGTTCAGACTCCCTATCTGGCTGCCGTTGTGAAGGGTACGATCTTCCACGTGACGGTCGGCAAGACTAAGGCATCGGTTGCCGTAGATCGCGGTCTTGTGCAGGTCACGTCTTTCGGAAGCGGTCAACAGGCCAACGTTGGGCCCCGACAGAGCGCGACTGTGGACCGGAAGAGCGGCATGGACGTCGCAGGAGCGGTGTCAAAGCCTTCCATAACGTCCGTCGCGCCATCAGTTGCAGTCGTTCCGGCCCTGGGCGCCAAGAAGCTGTCCGGCGAACCCGACGCCGCGCCTGAAGACAGGGGCAAGTCAAAAAAAGGAGCTGACGACACCAGTGCCAACATTGCCGATAACGGCGAGGGGAAGGGCAGTTCCGGCAAAGGCGGCGACTCCGACGGCAATGGAGAGGGCGGCAAAGGTAGCGACAGCGGGAAGGGCGATGGTGGCAAGGGTAGCGGCGGCGGAATTGGGAATGGTGGCAGCAAGGGCAACGGCGGTGGAAACGGCAACGGCGGTGGCAACGGCGGCAAGGGTAGTAGCGATGGCGGGAAGGGTAATGGCGGCGGCAACGGGAATGGCGGTGGACATGGTAACGGTGGTGGCAGCGGAAATGGCGGTGGAAAGAGCAACAGCGGCAACGGGGGCAGCAAGGGTAACAGTGGAAAAGGAGGCAAGTAATCTGCGGATAATGTCTATCTATTTCCACTCGCGTTGTGCACCTGATGACTATAGCGCCCGAATGGGCTGTCTTTTCCAGCATTGATGCCGTTTGCCGCCCACCGGTACCGCGTGACCCGATCGCAGACGCGGGCACCCTCTCGAAAGCTTGCAAGTGGCATGGGATGCTGAACGACGTGGCCCGTAGAGGTTGACGGGGGGCTTGGCAGTCGGAAGACTTAATGCCGCGGCTGCACAAAGATGCTTGAGCGGAGGCGAATCTTTCGGGATCCGCCGGTCGCTCCCCGATTTTTCCAAGCGATCCGTCACCTGGGGCTCAAGGAGACCGGCACCATACGCCTCCCCCTGTACATATCGATATCGCCCTCAGCTCGAGGGAGCGAGGCGCCGCGGACGTGCCGGCTTCGTCTTTGTCGAACAAGGATCCGGGTCTGGTGCCGAGGACGAGGGCAATCTGAGCTGGCCGGCTTGAACCGATGCGGTTCGTGCCCTTCTCATACTTTGGACATGCTGGAATGTCACGCCAATCCCTTCGGCCAAGGTCATTTGCGACATGCGCAGAAAGCTTGCGGCGGCTTCTTACCCGTGCCTACAGCGACGTCGATTTCCGATATCTTTGTACGCAACATTCCAGTCGGTGCTCTCTATTGCGATTTTTGACAACTGCATGATATCAGACCACAAGTCTACGAATTGACAGCGGTATCAGACGTTAGTCCGGGGTGGGTTTAATCTCTTCCGATATATATTTTCAAGGCTGTCGGTGGCGACAGACGGGGAGGCATCATGAACGATTCCGAAATCAGGAACGAGCAGCGCTACCGCCTGCTCATCGAGGCCATTACCGACTACGCCATCTACATGCTCGACCCGGGCGGCTTCGTCACGAGCTGGAACCCAGGCGCCGAGCGTCTCAAAGGTTACAAGGAGGAGGAGATCGTCGGTCGACACTTCTCCACGTTCTACACCGACGAAGATCGAGAGAGCGGCCTGCCGGCACTTGCCCTTCGGCTTGCGCAGGAAGAAGGGCGCTTCGAGCGCGAGGGATGGCGTTTGAGAAAGGACGGTTCGCGCTTCTGGGCGAACGTCATCATCGATCCGATCAGGGACTCCCAGGGCGAACTGATCGGCTTCGCGAAGATCACGCGCGACATCAGTGAGAAGCGGGCGGCGCAGGAAGCGATCTTCCAAGCGCAAAAAATGGAGGCGGTCGGGCAGTTGACCGGCGGACTCGCACACGACTTCAACAACCTCCTCATGGCGATCCTCGGAAGCCTGGAGATCGCAAGGAAAAGAGCAGTCCGGCAGGACGTCATAGATCTCATTGACAACGCGATTCAGGGGGCTCAACGCGGCGCCACGTTGACGCAGCGGCTGCTTGCGTTCTCTCGTCGCCAGGAGCTTCAGCTCGCCCCCGTCGACGTCGGCGACCTCGTCGGTGGGATGACCGAGCTCATGCGGCGCACCATCGGCCCCGAGATCGTGATCACCAGCAAGTTCGCACCGGATCTGCCGAAGGTTCGCAGCGATTCCAATCAGTTCGAGAGCGCTCTTCTCAACCTCGTTGTCAACGCCCGCGACGCCATGCCGGGCGGTGGAGAGATCACCATCGCCGCCGAGCGCAGATCCGACCGGCCTAGCCGCTCGACCTTGCCGCCCGGAAACTACGTCTGCCTCTCTGTCCGCGATCAGGGGGAGGGCATGGATGACGAGACGCTGGCCAACGCGACGACGCCCTTCTACACGACAAAGGGCGTTGGCAAGGGAACGGGCCTCGGTCTTCCCATGGTGCACGGCCTGATGGCACAGTCCGGCGGCGAGCTAATCCTGAAGTCCGAGGTGGGACAGGGAACGACCGCGGAGCTGTGGCTTCCCGTCGCCGATAGCACCGAAGTGGAAACAAAGGCTCCGGCAACACCAGATGTGCCGTTCGAGCCCGCTCCGACAGCGCTAACCGTTCTTGTAGTCGACGACGACGCCCTCGTTCTCATGAACACGGTTCTGCTGCTCGAGGATCTGGGCATGGACACCATTCAGGCATCTTCGGGCGAGGAGGCTTTGGCAGCGCTGCAGACGGGCGTTCCGCCGGATGTCGTTATAACCGATCACGCCATGCCGAACATGACAGGGGCGCGCCTGTGTCAGGAAATCCACGCGCGGTACCCGACGCTTCCGATCATTCTTGCGACAGGATATGCGGAGCTACCGGACGGCGTCGGCGATCTGACCGTGGTCGTGCGGCTATCGAAGCCGTTCAGCCAGGCTCAGTTGTCGAACGCGCTGGCAGAAGCCTGTCAGAGCAGGCGGTGCTTCTGAAGCTTTTTTGAAGTCGACCACCTCAGGCAAGATCAAGATCCGTCCAGTGTTCGGCCCAATCGCTCGATGCTCGAATCGGGCAAGCGGACTGGTCGTCCCTTGTGAAGGTCCACCTGTCCGTACCAGGCGTGATCGCTGAGTGTTTCAGGATGTCTGCCGGGCCCTTGGGTTCGCCGTTCTTCGGCACGTACGCAGGCGCTTGCGTAGAGGCGCGCGCGGAGCGATCCAATCTTACTGGAAACGATGCGGGAAGGTAGCCGACCCGGATGCCGCAATCGAAGCCTTCGCCCACGACGCGCAGCCCACCATCCATGCCTTGTTCTTGTCGAACGCGGCGCAGTGTGAGGTCGAGCACGTCGTACATATCGGTGTCGGGGGCAGGCTTCTACCCGGCGATCAGGCGAGTTTTGTCAATGTCTTTGGGAAAGCGACGGCGGTCGAGGTCGCGCTCGATCTGGCTGCGTGTGCGGCCGCGAATCTCTCATCCGACCCGAATGCCTCCATTGTTCAGTGCGACGACGGGTCGGTGGAATTTGGTGCCGCCGACGTCATCTGTGTGAACGCCGGCGCGACGCGCCCCGCGGACATATGACTGGATCGGCTCAAGAACGGCGGAAGGCCGATCTTGCGCTGGCGACCGATCTGCGTTTCACGAAGAGTGATTGGAACAACATGCATCGTCGTGGTGCGGTGTTCCTGGTAACCAGACGAGGCGGCGACTTCCACGCCCAACGGATTTCGCCGGTAGCGATGTTCGCATGTGCGGGGCTTCGCGATGAACTGTTGGAAAAGGCGCTTGCTGAGTCCTTCGGCAAACGGGGAGCGGAGGAAGGTGACGCGGAACGCCGGACGGTCCCTGTCTTATTCTTAAAATTGATATGAGGTAGAGCGCAATGAGAAAAGGCCGCGACAAAATCGCACCGACCTTGTCGACATCGCCTTCACACCAGTGCCAGTACATCTGTGGTCAAAACGCCGCGTACCCAGTTCGTGCCTGACCGCACACGATCTCCACGATGGAGTTCGCCGCGTCGATAAGGCGGCCGCGACACTTGGCAAGATTGGGGATGCTTTAGCGGCCCGGTCTCGTCGGCCCTATGCCTAGCGCTGTCCCGACCGCACTCGACAACGCTGCCTGCGATACGGGCTTTCGAACCACGGGAATAGTTGCGAAGTCTGCCGGGATATGGACGCCGTCGCGGTAGCCTGTCGCGAAGACGTATGGAATGCCACGCTTCTCGAGCTCCTTCGCGACCTCCTCGGATGTGGAAGATCCAAGATTGAGATCGAGAACCGCACAGTCGGGCGATCCCTCGGTAAGGATTTTCAAGGCGGTGGCGACATTGGCCGCGATCGAAACCTCTTCGGCACCGATCGACCTCAGCAGTTCCTCGGTGTCCATCGCGATCAGCGACTGATCCTCGACGAGCAGGACGCTCATTCGGTCCAACGGCTTGAACGCGGCTTCCGCGATGGCTGGGCTGCCGGGCTGCAAGTTTTCCACGACCTCGCGTAGGTGCTCGCCGGGGATCATGATTCTGGCCTCGAGGCCGGCAGGAGCGAAGTCGAGGTCGATGCTTCCCCCAAGGTCGTGCGAAACGGTCTTCTCGATCAAGTTCGAACCGAAACCGCGGCGTGTCGGCACGACGACCTCTGGGCCGCCGCTTTCCTTCCAGGAAAGATGGCAGTCGCCATTTTCGGCGATCGTCCAGGATATCTCCAGCTTTCCTGACGGAACGGAAAGACTGCCGTACTTCGCGGCGTTGGTCATCATCTCGTGCAGAAGCAGAGCGAAGACGCCGAACGCCCGTTCGGTCAAGCCGATGTGATCTCCCGAAATCTGGATGCGATCCGGCAGTTTTGCAAACCGATGCATATCCGCCTCGGCCTCGATCAGGCCCCTGAGTTCGCCGCCGTCCCGGCTACCGAAGGACTGGTCGTGAGCGAACGAGAGCGCCCGGAGCCGCCCTTCGAACGACTTGGCATATTCGTCGACCGACTGGGAGTTCGCCCCGGTCTGCGTCGCTATCGACTTCACCAGCGCGAGGATGTTCTTCACGCGGTGGTTCAGCTCCGAATTCAACAGCTTTCGCTGGCTCTCGGTCCGTTCGCGCTGCTCCTCGGTGGCGTCGTTGTGCGACAGCATCACGTCGCGGACATATCCCCTGATGGATTCGGCCACGACGACGTCTGCCTTCGACCACGGGAGCGATTTGTGCCTGACGTCTTCCCTCCAGGTATCGAAGCTGCCGCGCGGCGATAGCCTGACGCCGTTCTCGGTGAGCTCCTCTTTCTTTCGCGGTTCCCCTGCCCACTCGACTTGATGGGCCTCCTCGCTTCGGAAGAACACCAGGAAATCCGGCGAAGAGACTGAAATCGGAATCGCTAGCACCCCTGCGATGCGCGTACCGTACTCTTCGACGTCACCGGTCTCGGACTGGAGGTCCTGCGTGTCCCAGATGTTCCGGCCCGCCTTCTTGCCGATGATTTCCATCAGATGCGGTATCGCCGTCTCCGATGGGGAAACGCCATACGACGCCCACTCACCACGCGACCATAGGCCCGCCCCGTCGCTGGCGATCAGAGAAGAGAATTCTCGAAGCCTTCTGCGAAGCGTAACCTCGACCGGGTCGGCGTGATCGACGCCTGCGATGATCGCATCGAGACGACTGCGCGTCGCCGCGGCGGACGCCTGCTGTTCGCGGTGCTCGATGGCGGCCACATGCAGCGAGAAGTACTGTGCGAACAGTTCGGTCGCCACGCGCAGCGGGATGGAGAGCCATTTTGGCGTGTTATGGTGGCAAGCGATGAGGCCCCAGAGCTGGCCGTCTACCACGATCGAGATCGACATCGAGGCGGCGACGCCCATATTTCGTAGATATTCGCAGTGGATGGGGGAGACGCTTCGAAGATGGGCGAACGAGAGGTCGACTGCCGGATCGCCTTCGGCGATCTTCGGAAGGAGCGGCACGGGGACGAACGATGCGTCGCCGATCACACGGATCCAGTTCTTGACGTAAAGCTTGCGCGCCTGCACCGGGATGTCGGATACCGGGAAGTGCTGGCCCAGAAAGCTACCCAGAGAAGCGTCTTTCGCCTCCGCGACCACCCGACCGGCCCCGTTGTGCAGGAACCGGTAGACCATCACGCGGTCGTAGCCGAGCATCGCGCGGACCCAGCCGCGCGACTGATTTGAATAGCGGGTCGAACTCCCGGTAGCCGTCCACCCGTCGGATCAACGATTGCGTCAGATGGAGCGCCACTTCCGTGTCCTCCGGAGAGGCGGGCCGCTCAAGCTCGAGGAACGTCCGGCCCTCGTATCGGTGGGCTGTGATGTCGGCGACGCTCGCGCCTTCCGAGAGCTTCGCCTTGAGCACGACGCCTGCGATCTGGCCAGCCCCGGCCCGAGCGACGGCGTTTGCGATGTCATGGGAGACGGTCGTACCGACCAGATCGGCAAGCTCCGCGCCGACATAGTCGCGATTGGTATCGCCCAGAAATTCGTCGATATTCTTCGAGACGAACGAAACCATCCCTTGCTCGTTCAGGACGATCATTGCTCCGTGAGGCTGGATGCTGCCCGGAATATGGATGGGTTCCCGATCGCAATTGCTCAAATCGACTTTGGACCTATCATAACTCAATGGCGGACATCCTGCTTTCTCGGGTGGGAATGCCTGTCTGCCATAGCGTCCGGCGACCAGCAACTGCTGATGAAGAGTTATACGATTGGTTACTGATATTGGATTATCGAAGATGCTGATCAAGAAGAGCGGCGTCTTAACGGCCGGATGAACGCCAGCAACAGATTCGGATCGACAGCGACCAATCTCCGCCTTGGTCAGTCCCGTCGCGATCGGTAGATCCTCCAGGTCCGACGACGCTTTCGCTATTTGTTTGGGGGGTGTTGACCAATGCACGCCGGTCTGGGCGTTTCACTAGATGGCCGCGGTACGCAACAACTTCGCGCTCTGCGAGCTTCGCCATAATCAAACTACAGCACCCCCGCTCGTCGGGGGGTGCTGCGCCTCGCCCGCCGCCGCCGTCCCCTCGCGGGTCCTCCATCGTCCGTTGGGAGGCAATCATGGCCGATGACAGCACCGTAACCATCCGCGCCAATTTCGACACGCGCGAAGCTGTAGACCTCGCAATAGAACATCCGGTGCAGCGGCTTCAGCGGCGAACACGTCCGGGTCGAAGGCCTTACGCGGCGACGCGTCGTACGACGGCAGCACGCGCGATGAGGCGCCACTCGCGGGCGTCGTCGAGATCTCTATTGATATCGAAGCCAGCCAGCACCCACGGTCAATCGAATTGATCTGGCGTTGCGAGTATCGAGCCACTGAGCGATGGCACACCTTGTCGGCGTCTATGCTCTGGCCGGCGAATTGTCTCGCTCATCCTACCTTCAGGAAGCACTGGAACGGTACGAGGAAATTATGCGGCCCTATGTGGAAAAGGGACAGAACGTCCCGAAATTCGCTCCGACTGCAGCCACAGACCTTGCTGGGCGTCGCCTCGCAGCGAGGCGTTCTGCGCGTCTCTGACACGCCGGGCATTAAGCAGCTCGTGACCAAGCTGTTCTTATCCGGCGCGGACGACTTCAAACTGCCCGAGTACGGCGCCATCCCTTCATAGAGTAGACGCGACCGGTTGCAACGCTCTCCGTCACAAATAAATGATTGGAACCTCTAGGTTTTCCGCGTGTTTTCGATCCACAAACCAAGAGGAAACACCCATGAAGAAAATTATCCTTCTGACCGCGAGCCTCGCGCTTGTCGCCTCAGCGGCTTTTGCCCAGAGCCAAACGCCGACCACCTCGCAGACGACGCCAGCGGTCAATACCGAGCAAAATCCCGGTGCACCTGTCGCGGGTAAGAACAGCTTCACCGAAACTCAGGCTGAGTCCCGCATCGAAGAGGCCGGCTACACCGACGTATCCGGTCTGAAGCTCGACGATCAGGGCGTTTGGCGCGCCACCGCTTCCAAGGACGGCAAGTCCGCCAACGTCTCCCTGGACTTCCAGGGCAACGTCACGCTTGCCAAGTAAAAATATAACGGAGAAATCCCCATGAAGACCACAATCACAGGACTGTATGACAGTTACGACGATGCAAAGGCGGCCGTGAAAGCGCTCGAAGATGCGGGCGTCCCGTCGGACGACATCAGCATAGTCACCAACAAGGCTAATGGCGACGTCAATGTCGAAGGGCAAGGCAACCGGGCAGGCGAAGGTGCCGGCGCCGGTGCAGGCCTCGGCGCTCTGGCTGGCGGCGCGGGCGGTCTGCTGACCGGCCTTGGCCTCCTTGCCATTCCAGGCGTTGGTCCCGTCGTTGCTGCGGGCTGGCTCGCGGCCACGGCGGCTGGCGCAGTCGCTGGTGCCGTTGCTGGCGGCGCCGTCGGCGGGATCGTCGGCGCGATGGTCGAATCCGGTGTGCCGGAAGAAGATGCCAACTTCTATGCTGAAAGCATTCGTCGCGGCGGCTCTGTCGTGACGGCGCGTGTGGAAGACGACCGTCGCACGTCCGTAGACGCGATCCTCAACAGATCGCCGCGGGTAAACGTCGCAGAGCGTCGGGCACGTTATGCCGAGCAGGGTTGGACACGTTTCGACGAGACCGCCGATCCCTACACAATCGAGCAGATCGCCGCCGAGCGCGACCGTTATCGCGTCAACCGTCTGTAATTTGTTCTATAGGAAACCATCGGAGGCCTCGCAGTCGCTGCGGGGCCTTTTTTGATTTGGGTCGGCGGGACTTTTTCGCGTCGCCGACGTTGTCCTCTCACGATCGAAAGGAGACCGAGATGTCATCGAAAGCCACCGCAGCAAAGCAGCGCGATATCCAAGACCAGGTCGCGAAGGCCGACGAAAAGTCAAAATCGACGCCTAGCGGCGCGATGCAGGCGGGTGCGCGGAAATACCCGGAACCGCCTTTCCCGAAAGTGCATCAGAAGAAGCCTGGCTCCGAGGCTGACCTACCGCTCATGCCGCTTTACGATGCGCCGTTCTACAAGGGGTCGGGAAAGCTGAAGGACAAGGTCGCACTCATCACCGGTGGAGATTCGGGCATTGGCCGCTCGGTCGCGATTCTGTTCGCACGCGAGGGCGCCGACGTCGCCATAGTCCATCTCGACGAGAACGAGGATGCGGCAAACACCAAAGCCGTGGTTGAGAAGGAAGGCCGCCACTGCTTGGTTATCAAGGGCGATGTGAAAGACCCCAAGTTCTGCCGTGACGCTGTAGCCCAGACTGCCAAGCAGTTCTCTCGTCTCGACATCCTCGTCAACAACGCCGCTTTCCAGGTCCATACCGCCGAAATCGAGGATCTTACCGACGAGCATTTCGACGAAACACTGAAGACCAACCTGTACGGCTATTTCTATATGGCCAAGGCCGCAATTCCTCACCTCTCCAACGGGTCGGCGATCATCAACACCGGATCGGTCACCGGATTGGAAGGCTCTAAGGAGCTGCTCGACTATTCGATGACGAAGGGCGGCATTCACGCTTTTACCAAGGCCCTGTCCAGCCAGCTCGTCCCGAAGGGCATCCGCGTCAACGCCGTCGCGCCCGGACCGGTCTGGACGCCGTTGAATCCTTCTGACAAGCAGGCCGACGACGTGACGAAGTTTGGCAGTCAGACGCCGATGAAACGCGCCGCTCAGCCTGAGGAGATTGCGCCCGCCTACGTCTTCCTCGCATCGCCACAGATGTCCAGCTACATCACCGGCGAAATCCTCCCCATCGTCGGCGGCTACTGAGGTTGGAGATGGCGAAGTTCTACTTTCAACTGCTTGACCACGAAGGCGTCCGTCCTGCGGAGATGCTGTACGACTTCGACACTGCGGAAGCTGCGATCGAGGAAGCGCGCACGGCGCTGTCCGAAATGGCAGCCGATGGGCTTCCGACCAGTGAATACAAAATGCTGTCCGTCGAGGTCTTCAACGAAGAACGAAAACCGGTCCGGGAGATCAGGCTTGTTCTCGAGGAAATCGACAAGACCGCAACTGCAGATCCAATAACCGAGGAGACCGAACATGGTCACTAGAAGTAACGACACCGAATCGCCCAAGGTCACCGAAACCGCCATCGAAGCACGCCAGGGCAGCTTCGGGAAGCCGGTCTTCATCGTTCTCGTTTGTGGCATCTTGCTCGCACTGCTCGCCTGGGGCGGGGTCGAGATTTGGGGCGAGAGTATCGATCGAGACGCCGAGCCCACGGCTTCGACGAAGGCCGATCAGATCAACGCACAGCCGTCCGGCGCCGGAACGTTCGACAACAACGCAGCCGACGGCAGCAGCCGTCCGCCCGAAGCGACCGATCGTTCTCCGACTCCGAGTGGCAGTGGCAGCGGCCCGACACAGGTGACGACGCCAGCCGGAACCGAGAAAATTAAATAGATCGGGATCGCCAAAACACCGCAAACTCTGGGGCGAGTGGTCTCGCCCCAAGCATTCGAATTTGCCCGAACGAACAACCGAACGGAGAAATCGATGAGCGACCTCAAGAAGGGCGACAAAGTCACCTGGGACACCAGTCAAGGGAAAACCAAAGGCAAGGTCGTGAAGAAACAGACGACGCCAACCAAGATCAAGGGTCACGATGTCAAGGCGTCGCGATCCAATCCCGAATACATCGTCGAAAGCGAAAAGACTGCCAAGCGGGCAGCTCACAAGCCAGGTAGCCTGACCAAGACTGGCGATAGTTCGAAACCCTAAACCAAGCTGACCGCACGCTTCACATGGACGACGACGGAACGATCCCGAGAGTCGGCGTCAGAAACACGTCGTTATCTTTTCGCTCGCTCGCAGCACTGGAGACCGCTGAGCGAACTTCAGCCTCTTCCCAGCCGGCATCGACCGCCGATGTCAACAATTCGGCCGCCTTGTCCTCATCGGACGCGCTCGAAGTTTCGTTCAAGTGCCTCCGTGCCGTTTCCAGGCATTGCTTCAGATCTTCGATCCGGGCGGGATCGTCGGCGGAATGGCTTGGGGATGCGACGTAGGTCATGGTGGCTCCTTTGATTTTACGATTAACGGCGAGCGTGCCCGGGAGTTCCGGCGGGGTTTAGGCTTTTTCCTACCGCTCCTTCAAGGGATCGTGCCCCCAGTTCATTAGCGAGTAGCGCCACGCCGAACGCTCCTTGTCCACCTTCGGTCCGCCTTGGGCGAGATGTCTGTGCACGTAGCCTACGACTTTTCGCATATGCTCATAGTCCTCGTCCGTCAGATCTGCCCTCTTCTTGTGCTTGATATCGACGATACGTCGTCCGGAGTGATGATCGATCGACTCCTTGCGGCCGTCCGCCTTCCACCCGTTGACGAGGCTCTCCTCCGTGCGCAGCCACTTCTCCAGCTCCGATGACGACATGTTCACCGCTTCGGCGAAATCAGCCAGGACCTGATTGGTGTCGATGTCGCTGTCTTTTGTCATTTGATCCTCCTGAAATGCTGCACACACGTACGACGACGAACGCCGGTTATCGCGGAAAGTTTCGCGCGTAATACCTGTGGTGAGGAGAGAGATCTCAACGGACATCTCGCCGAAACGCGGCGACGCACGATCCCTTCGTTCCGCGTTCAAGGACGCGGCGCATTCTTAACCGCCTCGAAGGTCGGGCACGACGACAGTGAACATATCGGTCGTTTCGGTGCCACGGCCGTCCAGCACATTCTTGTTTGCGGTCAGCCGTGGAGAAAGGAGCAGCGGCGGTCCGCTGCCCCCAACGAGCGTGTCGATGCCGATGCCATCACCTCGAAAATGGCGTTGTTCGAAGCCTTCGATGATCCCTGACATTGAATGTCCTCGCCAATTGGGCTCAGGTTACGCTACGGCGCTACGAGCCTGCTCGGGATGCTTTCCCTCCGCGAACTCCTCAACGATTTTCGCGCAGAACGCGGGCAGGTCGTCTGGCTTGCGGCTCGTAACGAGTCCTTTGTCGGTGACAACCTCCTTGTCCACCCACGTTCCACCCGCGTTTTCGATATCTTTCCGGATCGACGAGTAGGACGTCACGGTACGACCTTTCAGGACGTCTGCTTCCACCAACAGCCACGGACCGTGGCAGATGACACCGACGGGCTTCGCTTGCTTAAAGAACGAACGGACGAACGACACGGTGTCGGCATCGGCTCGCAGCTTATCCGCGCCGACGCATCCGCCTGGAATGATGAGGCCGTCGAAGTCGCTTGCGGCGACATCCGTCACCTTCTTGTCGACCGTATAGGAGCTACCGGGGTCAAGGTCGCTGTTGTTTGTCTTGGCTTCTCCAGCCTCGATGCCGACGACGGTAACCGTCGCGCCAGCGGCTTCGACCGCGTCCTTGGGCTTCTTGAACTCGGGCTCTTCGGTGCCGCGGGGTGCGATGAGGATCGCGATCTTCTTACCTTCGAGAGTCATCGTTGTCTTCCTAGTTGTTGAGATTTCGACCGTGAGGTCACCGCTAGAAAACCCATTTTGGAAGTCGAAGTTCCCAGCTCGAGATCAGTGATTTTTGGTTGGATCGTGGCACCGGCCACTGCGCTCAGCGCGTATCGCTGCCAGTGGCACCGGCATCAACGAGCGTTGGCGGCAATCGGAAAGTCGCTTTCAATCCAACGAGGGCGTCGCCTTTTGCCCCACAGCCTTCGGATGACAGGTCACGTAGATTCCAAGCGCGATTTCCAGGGCCATCGCCGTTGTTCCGAAGATCAGGCCATACGTCCAGGCGACGCTGAGACGAAGTTCGGCGAGCGCGCCAAAGATGGCGGATGAAGCCGACACGCCAAGAAAGACGAGCGTGTTGAGCGCGCCAAGTCCGATGCCTCTCATTCGATCCGGGAGCAATGCCTGAGCCTCGGTCATCGCCACCGAATGAATGTTGCCCACGGCGTAGAGCAGAGCCAACCCTGCGGATGCCGCAAACACGCTTGATCCCGGTGAGAGGGCGAGAAGAACCGCTCTTAGAAGGCCGATGACATAGGTGGCGGTCACGAGTGTCCGACCATGCATGCCATTTGAGTAGCACGAATGGCAATGCGAGCGAAGTCGCAACTCCAATATGCTCACCCCGGTCAGTACTGCGCCGACATCGGTGTCGCGCCCGAATACGTCGGTAAGGTACGGTCCAGCCCAAGCGTTTTCGAAAATTGCCTCCGAGCGAGGGCGTGAAGCAGATAGGTACAAGATAGAGGAGGTGGGACAACCTCCACGAGCTAGCGGCGCTTACCTGAACAGCGTTTAACGACGAGCCTGTCTGTCGTAGGGTTGCCGCGACTGAGAAGGCGCAGCCCAGCATCATCATCGAGGCCGCCAGCATGCAGCGCGCCGCCCGCACTCTGCCGTGAACCATGATAACGGAGACGCTGAGAGCAGCGCTCCCCCGGAACCTACAGAACTCACCGTGGCCGCAAGGCGGGCGGCTTTGTCTGGTGAATGAAGTCGTCCGAGATAGTAGAAAACGCCGATCGGCGCACATCCAATTCCGATCGCAACCTGACCAGCGGAGGCGGACCAGAAATCGGATGAAGCCGCAAAAGTGCTGAACCTGCAGCGCCCGTGATCATCATCAAGGTCATCGGTAACCGCATGCCCCAGCGATCGAAGGCGATGCCGACAGGAATTTGTAGCACCGCGAACGATCCAAAAAACGCAGACGCAAGCCAACCGAATTCAACAGGCGCGAGTCCGAGTTCATTCGAAATCAGCGGCCCGACGACACCGAAATAGCTTCGAAACAGAGAGCGGATAGAGATGCGCGCATTCATTCCCTGCAAGAAAACCAGGCTCCAAGACCGGGATGAGTTTCAGTCCCGCTTATCGGATCTCATGTCCGATCTTCGAGATACTGCTCCGCTCCTTCGATGGGCCGTAGCCATTTCTCCCGCCGTTTTATCCATAATTCGTACGTCGGTGCGAGTGGTGTGGGCGCCTCGGTGAGGATGCCGAGCTTGATCTCGGCCTCGTCCTCGTTCGCCGAGAACAACCTGGAACCGCAGTTCGGACAAAAGCGCCGTCCAGCGAACTCGCGCGTTTCGCCCTGGGATTCGAATTCAGCAGCCGGCCACACTGCGAAAAACGTGAAGGCCGAACCGCTCTCCTGTCGGCAGTCGGTGCAGTGACAGATGCCGATCCTGACTGGGTTGCCACGCAGGGCAACTCGGACGTTTCCACATTTGCAGGAACCGGTCAGTGTCGTCATTTCGGGGCTCCTGTTCCGTCGTCCACCACCTCCGTATCCGGACGATCTCCCCCGTCGACGTGCTCGCTGTGCCAACGACCATCCGAAAGTTGATAGGAAATCTCAGCGTCGCGACCTTCGAGATGCTGCCGTTCCGCGGCCGACTTCGCAGCGGACAGCGCCACGTCATGGTCGGCGAAAGTCTCCGACCAGACGTCGCCCAGCCTGTAACCGTAGCCGCCGTCGTGCGCACCGACATGGTATGTAAGTTTCGTCATTCTGTTTTCCTCCATTTGACACCGTATCTAGTGCAACGCGGCCATGGGCCAAGCCCGTCTCGCCGCGCCCCGATAGCCAACAATCTTTCGGCATGCTAACCACCCTTATCGAGAGGGAGTCTCATGAGAAGGAAGCTTGTCGCCGTCGCCGTCGCCGCGCTTGCTCCGGTCGTCGCAATGCTCGGATATAACGAGTATGCGATGCGGAGCCAGCGCAACGACGAAGTGCGCGCACAAGCTGCGCAGGCGGCCCGGCAGGCGTCCTCAGAAGTCGAGCGGATCGTCGAAGGACTGCACTCGCTTCTCATCTCCGTGCGCTCCATGCCGGCAGTGCGGAACCTCGACCCCGCCGTCTGCAACGCGTTCCTTAGGTCAGTTGCATCCAGCGTCCCGAACATCCGGATGATCTTCGTCGTCGATCTCGAAGGCAGGCCCGTATGCGGAAGCGTTGAAGCCCCTGCGAGCGTGACGTTTTCCGATCGTGATTACTTCACGGCTGCCGTCACCGGCGAGGACTTCGTCGTCGGGACGTACCCGAAGAGCAGGATGTCGGACACGGCCGTTCTGCCCGTGGCGATGCCGGTGGTCGTCGACGGCACCACGAAGGCGGTGGTTGTTAGCGGGGTCAAGCTCGACTGGCTTCAGAAACGCATCGCCGAGCGCGGGGTCGCTCCAGGCAATGCCGTCACGATCGCAGATAGCGGCGGCACCATCCTCGCGCGCGTGCCACAGCCGGAACGTTTCGTTGGAACTGTCATCCCTCACGATTTTCAAAAGCTGGTCCACGCCGTGCAGCCGGGCGTGATCGAGGTGGTGAGCCAGGATGGAACCGAGCGTGTCCTTGGCTATCAGCCAATTACGCCGGGCGGCAGTCCCCTCTATGTGAGCGCTGGCTTCTCGAAGGGCGAAGCGTTCGCCCCCATCAACCGGGCGACGACCATCAACGTCCTTGCGATCGTTGGAGGCGTTGTTGTTGCCTTCCTGGCGGCTTTCTTCGTGGGGACCAGGTTCTTGATATCGCCAGTGGTTTCGGTCGCCTCGGTCATGGATCGCTGGCGTTCGGGCGAGCTTACGGCCCGCACCTCGATGAAACCCACCGACGAAATGCACGCCGTGGGCGCTGCGCTCGATTCCCTTCTGGACGAGCTCGACTGTCGTCGCGTCCAGAACGAGCGGGCCGAGGAGGAGCGAATGCTTCTGGTCCGCGAGCTTGCGCATCGTGTCAAAAACGGCTTTACCCTTGTGCAGGCTATTGCCCGTCAGAGCTTCAGCAAGGCCGATCCCGACGCCTACCATTCGTTCGCGAGCCGACTGTCGTCTCTGGCATCGACATACGATCTCCTTCTGTCGAAAGACGCGAGCGCCTCTACCGTGCGAGAGGTGGTCGAGACCGCGCTGCGGTCTCACGGGGGCGACGATCACCAGCGCTTCCGAATTGATGGGCCGGAGGTTGCCCTGCCTGCAAACCTGGCGCTTCCGCTTTCGCTCGTCATTCACGAGCTGGCTACCAACGCTACCAAGTACGGAAGCCTTGGCAGCGATGGCGGACTGGTTTCCATCAAATGGACTTACGCCGACGGGCGGCTTTACCTGCTCTGGACGGAAACAGGCGGCCCGCCAGTCTCAGCACCGACGCGCAAGGGGTTTGGATCCATTCTCATCGAAAGAGCGTTTCCTGCTGCCGCAAAAGCCCGCTATAACCCAGATTACCGGCCCGAAGGCCTGGCGTTTGAAGTTGGTTTCACGGTGGAACCGTTCGCTACCGCGGACGCTCGGGTTCAAAGCGAGGAGGGAAAATGACTGCGAGTCGCACCAAAATCCTCGTAGTGGAAGACGAGCCTCTCTTGATGATGATGGCGGTCGGGGTCGTCGAAGACGCTGGTTTCGAGGCCATCGAAGCGAGCAACGCCGATGAAGCGATCGCGCTTCTTGAGAGCGATCCAGCAATCGTCATCCTCTGGACTGACATCGACATGCCGGGTTCCATGGATGGCTTAAAGTTAGCCGCTGCCGTTCGCGACCGCTGGCCGCCCGTCGAAATTCTCATCGTTTCAGGCAAACAGCGTCCAGGCAGCAACGAAATTCCGGAGCGCGGCGTTTTCATTCCGAAACCGTATGACAGTCGCATGGTTGCCGAAACACTGGTCCGGATGGCCGCCTAGGCGAATGTGCAGGCCGTCCCGGCTGCCTTGCCTCAACGCCGACGTTTACGTTGTCGGCAGTGGTGCTGCAGTCTCTCCAGAGGTTGCCGTAATCCAACTGTGGGTCATCGATATGGTGTCGCCCCCGGTCAGAAATGATCCATTCGAGTTGCAGGCTGCGGGCGACAGCCACCTAGCTTTCGGGGCGATACCGCCGGAACATCGGTTTAGAGTGGAACAACAGCCATATTTCGAAGTTTCTTTGGCTCTGGTTGGCGTACTGCGCCCCGCCATGCCCGACCTTGGAGACAGCGTTTATGATGCCCGCGCGCCAACTACCAATTTCGAGACCTCGGATTTACTATGTGAACCTCATCGATCTTTCGGACGCCAATAGCTGGCTGCAAACCCTAGATCACGCCGCCTCATTGCATTTTGACACAGTGATGACCGCGCCGCTTTTTTGCGGTGGGATCGTAAACGGTTCAAATCGCAACTTTATCGATAACGGGTCGAGACTTCCCAACTCGTTGAATGACCCCCTATCGTTTCTATGTGAAAGCGCGGCATCTAGAGGCCTGGGCCTCATGATGGACGCACCGATTGCAACCTTTCGAACAGAAGGGGGCGTTGGGTTAGGGGCTCTTGATCCCCGTCACTCACCATCTGCTCCATGGCGACACGCCGACAGCGCGACGTTAGACGCCCAAGCTCTCATTGCACGTGTTTCGGAGCTTTCCGAACTCGGCGTCGCCGGCTTTCGGTTCCTAGGACTGGAACGGCTTGGGGATTTAGATTTGCAACGCCTGGGTGGGTTCGATTTCGGGCATAAGCGGCCGTTGCGGCTCGTCTATACGCCCGGTACCGATTTCGCCTTTCGCGCCAGATTGGAAGGCCGCGGCTTTGATGGCGTATTTTCCTCCCTTGCCTGGTGGGACATGCGCGAGGGATGGTTTCTCCAAGAACACCGTTTACAACGAGCGCTAGGCCTGCAGGTGGCGTTTCCAGAAGCGCCTTTCGCTAGACGATTAGCCCATGGAACAGAAGGTCGCGAGGTACGAGAACGAAGATCCTTGCGTGCCCTCCGGCTCTCCGCCGCTCTCGGAGACGGGTTGATGATTCCGATGGGTTTCGAATTTGGTGCCGTACTTCCGCTCGACGTGACGCGTGGCGGAGAACTAGACTTCGACATGCTTCGGTCTGGCGGAGCATTCGATATTTCCTCAGCAGTCCGGGAGGCCAACGACGCCATTGCCTCCTCAAGGCCGATGGTGCCGACGGCATACGTGACTTCTCCGGAAGCAACCGCCATAACCTTAGCCGATCACGATGACCTTCGCGTGGCGGAGCGGGTGGGGATCGTGGTCATCAACCGAGACCTTCGCCGGCCCAGTCCCTTGCCCTGGGAAATTGTCTCACAGGCCGCAGCGCCTTTTTTTGTCCAAGCTCCCGGAAGCGAACCTAGATTCCTAGCGGCTGGAGAACTTCAACTGCTCAATGCGGCCGTAGGCGACGAGATTGTCAGCGAGAGCGTGTCTTCGCCGGGAGCGGCGTCTAATGAGTCGGAACGGATCGCAATCGAGAATATCGAGCCGCAAGTCGATAAAGGGCGTTTTGCCGCAAAGCGCGTTGTCGGGGAGACGGTTTCCGTCAAAGCGGACATTTTCGCCGATGGCCATGATCGGCTGGCAGCGTCTCTTCTGTATCGTGCCGTTGATGATGCCAACTGGACGGAATCTCCTCTCATCCTCGACAACAACGACCGGTGGGTGGGGCAATTCCGGCTCGACAGGATCGGTCGCTATGAATTTTGCGTTGAAGCTTGGAAAAATCCGTTTGCCATATATCGCCATGAACTCTCAAAGAAAGCTGAAGCTGGTTTGGATCTCACGCTCGAATTGATCGAGGGGGAGGCGCTTTTGCGCAAGGCCAGCGAAAGAATGGCGGCCCCCGGAGAAAAAATCACTGAAATTTTAAAAATCTTGGCAAATAGCGACCCTAGTGAAAAGACGAAGGTGCTTCTGTCTTCTCATCTGTCGGCACTGATGTCGGAAGCCGACGAGCGTCCATTCCGCACCCGTTCACCACCCTCGCTTGTTGACGCTGAACGAGTGCAGGCTGCATTCGCAAGCTGGTACCAGGTCTTTCCGCGGTCGCAAAGCGGTGACACCGAGCGTCACGGCACGTTCGACGACGTCATCAGCCGACTACCGGCAATTCGCGACATGGGATTTGACGTCCTATATTTTCCCCCCATTCATCCGATCGGAAGTACGAACCGGAAAGGTCGTAACAACAGTCTTAGGGCGGAGCCGGGCGATCCCGGCAGCCCTTACGCAATCGGGTCGCCGGAGGGGGGCCACGATGCAATACATCCGGAGCTCGGTGGCTTCGAAGGGTTTAGGCGTCTTGCCAAGGCAACCCGAGAACATGGATTGGAACTTGCGTTGGACCTCGCGATCCAAGCATCCCCGGACCACCCTTGGCTAACGGATCACCCAGGCTGGTTCGAATGGCGCCCGGATGGCACCATCCGCTACGCCGAAAACCCGCCTAAGAAGTACGAAGACATCGTCAATGTCGACTTCTATTCCAAAGACGCGGTGCCCGCCCTTTGGGAGGAACTGCGCGATATTGTCCAGCTATGGGTGGACGAGGGCGTCAAACTGTTCCGCGTGGACAATCCGCACACCAAACCGTTCCCCTTCTGGGAGTGGTTGATTGGCGACATCCGCGCTCGTCACCCAGACGTCGTGTTTCTGTCGGAAGCGTTTACGCGACCGAAGGTGATGTACCGCTTGGCCAAGGTCGGCTTTTCGCAGTCTTACACCTATTTCACTTGGCGCAACACCAAGTGGGAGCTCGAGCAGTACATGATGGAGATTACCCAGACCGAGGCCAAGGAATTCTTTCGGCCGCACTTCTTTGTCAACACGCACGACATCAATCCGGACTTTCTCCAGGATGCTCCACGGCCAGCATTCGCCATCCGCGCTGCCTTGGCTGCGACGCTGTCAGGGCTCTGGGGCGTCTATAACGGTTTCGAACTTTGCGAGGGCCGTCCGGACGTCAAGCGCAAGGAATATGCTGACAGCGAGAAATATGAAATTCGCGCTTGGGACTATGACCGTCCCGGCAACATAAAACCTGAAATCACGATGTTGAACCGCATTCGGCGCGACAATTCCGCTCTCCATTCCCACCTTGGTCTTACACTCCTCAGTTCTTCAAATCCCAATGTGATGTTTTTTGAGAAGGCGGCGCCCGGCCGTCACAATGTTTTGCTCGTTGGGATTTGCCTCAACCCTCACGGAATCGAGGAAAGTACTGTCGAGATCCCGTTATGGCAGTTTGGAAAAGACGATGGCGGCACACTGGACTTAGAGGACCTGGTCAGCGGCCGAAGGTTCTTGCTTACGGGCAAGTGGCAGACGCTCCGGCTGGATCCGTGGCATTTGCCGTTCGCAATCTGGCGCGTCAGAACAGGAGAGATTTGAAATGGACGCCGTGTCGACAAGCGAGAACCGGACCGAGACTGCGGACTCCACGCTGTGGTACAAGGATGCCATCATTTATCAGTTGCACATTAAGTCGTTCTACGACGCCAACGGCGATGGGATAGGGGATTTCGAAGGACTCTTCGAAAAGCTCGATCACATTGCGGCGCTTGGCGCCAATGCCATCTGGCTGCTGCCCTTCTTTCCTTCACCGCGGCGCGACGACGGTTACGACATCGCAGACTATGGCAGCGTCAGTCCCGATTACGGCACGATTGACGACTTCCGCAAATTCGTTGCAGCAGCCCACGATCGGAACATCCGGGTGATTATGGAGCTGGTCATCAACCATACCTCCGACCAGCACCCCTGGTTTCAACGGGCGAGGCAGTCTGCTCCGGGGAGCCCCGAACGCGACTTCTATGTCTGGTCTGACAACGACCGTAAATTCCCCGAGACCCGCATCATATTCATAGACACCGAGAAATCCAATTGGACTTGGGATCAGACCGCTGGGGCATACTACTGGCATCGCTTCTACTCGCACCAGCCCGATCTTAATTTCGACAATCCACTCGTAATGAAAGAACTGCTGTCTGTGATGCGCTTTTGGCTGGAGACGGGAATCGATGGTTTTCGTCTGGACGCAATCCCTTACCTGGTTGAACGTGAAGGGACGAATAACGAGAACCTGCCGGAAACGCATGCAATCCTGAAGCGGATCCGAGCGGCGCTCGACGAAACCCATCCTGGCGTCATGCTGCTTGCCGAGGCCAACCAGTGGCCGGAGGATACCCGCGAATATTTCGGGGATGGAGACGAGTGCCACATGGCGTTTCATTTCCCCCTCATGCCGCGGATGTATATGGCAATTGCAAAGGAGGATCGCTTTCCGATCACAGACATTATGCGGCAGACCCCGGACATTCCTGATACATGCCAGTGGGCGATCTTTCTGCGAAATCACGACGAGCTGACGCTGGAGATGGTGACCGATGCGGAACGCGACTACCTCTGGGACACGTATGCGTCCGACAAGCGGGCGCGTATCAATCTCGGCATCCGGCGCCGTCTCGCACCGCTCATGGAGCGCGACCGTAGGCGGATCGAGCTGATGAACGCACTTCTTCTATCGATGCGTGGCACACCTGTGCTGTACTATGGCGACGAGATCGGAATGGGCGACAACATCTATCTCGGAGATCGCGACGGCGTTCGCACACCGATGCAGTGGTCCCCCGATCGTAACGGCGGGTTTTCTAAAGCCAATCCTGCGCGCTTGGTGCTTCCGCCCGTTTCGGACGCGCAATATGGCTATGAGGCCCTCAACGTCGAATCCCAGACTTCAGACGCGCACTCGTTGTTGAACTGGACGCGCCGAATGCTGGCCTTGCGCAGTCGCCATCCCGCTTTCGGCAGAGGATCGCTCCGATTTCTGACACCGGAGAACCGGCGCATTCTGGCCTATATCCGCGAGCATGACGACGAGGTAATACTGTGCGTGGCCAACCTGTCGCGAGTCCCTCAAGCCGTCGAACTTGACCTCTCGGCTTACGAGGGTCGAGTGCCTGTCGAGCTTACGGGTATGTCGCCTTTTCCGCCGATCGGGCAGCTCACCTATCTTCTGACGCTGCCACCCTACGGATTCTTCTGGTTTCAACTCAACGCTCAATCGGACGGTCCCGCATGGCGCACCGCTCCGCCGGAGCAACTTCCAGATTTTCATACGGTTGTGATCCGGCGCAGCCTCACCGAACTTTTCGATGAAACTCCACATCAAGCCGTGCTGGCCGGCGACATTCTTCCGGCGTACCTGGCGAGACGGCGATGGTTCGGCGCAAAGGACCAGCCGCTTCAGTCGGCGAGACTGATTTCGGCGAGCTCCATACCCTTCGCCCACGGCGTCGTGCTCGGTGAAGTCGAGGCAGTCTTGCCCGATCACGTCGAAAGCTATCAGCTTCCGCTCGCGATCGAATGGGATGACACCACGCCCAACATCCTCGGGCAACAACTGGCCCTCGCGAGAATTCGGCAAGGGCGGCGTGTCGGTTTCTTGACGGATGGATTTACCGTCGAGCCCATGGCGCGGGGGATCATCGAGGGTCTGAAAAATCGATCTAAGATCACCGGTCGGTCCGGGACCATAGAGTATATTGGAACCGATTTCCTTGACCGCCTGGATATCAACGACGAGATGGAAATCAGGTGGTTATCAGCCGAGCAGTCTAATAGTTCTCTCATCGTTGGCGACGTCGCAATGATAAAACTCATTAGGCACGTCTTTGAAGGCATCCATCCCGAAGTAGAGATGACGCGCCATCTAACCCTGCAGGGATATGAACACACTGCACCCCTTCTTGGCGAGGTCGCTCGCACCGACGGAGAAGGGCGCCGCTCAACACTTATCGTCGTGCAAGGCGCTATCCGCAACCAGGGAGACGCGTGGAACTGGATGCTCGCCAATCTGCGTCGCGTTGCCGACGAGGTTGCGACCACCGAAGCCGAGCTGGACGCTGCCGACGATCAATTAAGGCCACTTCTCAGTTTCGTGGCCATGATCGGCCAGCGCCTCGGGGAGCTGCATGTGCTGCTAGCCAAGCCGACCGAAGATCCGTCTTTCGCACCCCGCCGGGCTGGATTGGCGGACGTCGACACGATCAAAAGATCGGTCACCGGGGAAATCGCGTATGCATTCTCGAAACTGCAGGAGATCGCTGATACTATTGAGGGCCCGCTCGAAGATGCCGTTCGGTCGCTGCTAGCTGAGAGGGACCAGATCCTAGATCTCGCGGCTCGGCGATCTGAAAAATCTGCGACGACGCTTCTTACGCGCGCCCACGGCGATTTCCATCTGGGTCAGATTTTGGTGACCGAAGGCGACGCCGTCATCATCGACTTCGAAGGCGAACCTGCGCGCAATCTCGCGGAGCGTCGTGCCAAGACGAGCCCCCTGCGGGACGCGGCGGGACTACTACGCTCGCTAGACTACCTGGTGGCAACCGCGACGCTCGAGAACGACGCTGTTTCCGACCATCACGATGAACGCCGGCGCCAACTTATCGTCCGGTTCGGCACTTCCGCCAAACGACTTTTTCTTGAAAATTACACTCATGCCTTGGCTGGATCGTCGAACCTGCCAAGTGATCCCCAGACGGTACAAGAACTCCTCGACATCTTTCTCTTGGAGAAGGCCGCTTACGAAATCGCCTACGAGGCCCGCAACCGGCCGAAGTGGCTTCCGATACCTCTGTTTGGTTTCGGCGAAATCGTGTCGCGGCTCCAAGGAGAGCCTGCATGACACAGCAAGCAGTAGCGATGACATCGGATCTTGATCCCGATGAACTGGTTGCGATCGTCGAGGGCCGGCACGGGGACCCTTTCGGCGTTCTCGGTCCGCATAAAACAGCCGACGGCGAGACGAAGGTCCGCACGTTTTTTCCAGGGTCGCTCGGCGTCGAGTTGCTTGACAGCCTCAGCGGCACGGTTCTCGCGGTATCGGCGCGAGTGCACCCGGCTGGAGTCTTCGAAGCTTCGGTCGAAAGCGGCGCAAAGTACCGGCTGAAAATCCTCTGGCCAGGTGGCGCGCAGGAAACCGACGATCCCTATCGGTTTGCTCCGCTGCTCGGCGAACTCGACCTTCATCTGATTTCCCAGGGAACGCACTATCAACTTGCATCGGCGCTCGGCGCGAATCCGATTTGGGTCGAAGACGTTGAGGGTGTCCGTTTTGCCGTCTGGGCGCCGAATGCCCGTCGGGTGTCGGTTGTTGGTGACTTCAACACCTGGGACGGTCGACGACATCCTATGCGCCTGAGGCGCGAGGCTGGCGTGTGGGAGATCTTTATTCCGGATCTGACGGTTGGAGAGCGCTACAAGTTCGAGATTTTGGATGGTCAGGGGAGCGTGCTCGCGCAGAAGGCCGATCCAGTCGCACGAGCTGCTGAAGCCGCGCCGTCTACGGCTTCCGTCGTTGCGTCCCCTGAACCCGTCAGGTGGCGCGACGCTCGGTGGATGGAGAAACGCGCAAGCACAAACGTTTTGGATCGTGCGATATCGATTTACGAGGTCCATGCTGGATCGTGGCTACGGGAAATGACCGACGGGGGCAGGTCACTCGACTGGTTCGAGCTCTCGCAGCGGCTGATACCGTACGTCAAAGAAATGGGGTTCACCCATGTCGAGCTCTTGCCGATCATGGAATATCCGTTCGGCGGTTCATGGGGATATCAGCCTTTAGGGCTGTTTGCGCCGACAGGACGGTATGGCACGCCAGAGGACTTCGGATATTTCGTAGACCGCTGCCACGATAGTGATATCGGCGTCATTCTGGACTGGGTTCCAGCTCACTTCCCCAGTGACGTCTGGGGCCTCGCTCGGTTCGACGGAACGGCTTTGTACGAGCACGAGGACCCGCGAGAAGGGTATCACCGCGACTGGAATACACTGATCTACAACTTGGGCCGGGCCGAGGTGAAAGGCTTCCTGATCGCCAGCGCTTTGGAGTGGTTGGACAGGTATCATGTTGACGGACTTCGTGTCGACGCCGTGGCCTCGATGCTTTACCGAGACTATAGCCGGCCAGAAGGGGAATGGATACCCAACCGGTATGGGGGCCGCGAGAACCTGGAAGCCATCGAATTTTTCAAGCATCTTAATAGCGTCGTGCATGAACGCCACCCGAACGTCTTGATGATCGCCGAAGAATCAACGGCGTTCCCAAAGGTGACGGCGTCGCCCGAAGATGGCGGCCTAGGCTTTGATATGAAGTGGAACATGGGCTGGATGCATGACACCCTCAACTACATGTCGGATGATCCCGTCTATCGCAAATACCATCACAGCTCTATGACATTCGGGATGATCTACGCCTACACGGAAAGGTTTGTCTTACCGTTTTCCCATGACGAGGTGGTGCACGGTAAGGGTTCCTTGCTGACGAAGATGCCGGGCGACGACTGGCAGAAGCTTGCAAACCTAAGAGCGCTTTACGGTTTCATGTGGGGCCATCCAGGCAAAAAGCTTTTGTTCATGGGGTGCGACATCGGACAGCGGAGCGAGTGGAACCACGACACTTCAGTCGAGTGGGATCTGCTCGACGAGCCTCGCCATGGCGGGCTCCAGCGATTGGTCAGGGATTTGAACCGAGTGTACTCTTATTTTCCACCCCTACAATACGGAGACCTGAATTCGGATGGATTCGAGTGGGCTGTCGCTGACGATACTGAACATTCTGTGCTGGCGATGATCCGGTACGACGAAAAGCAAAAGGCCGTCTGCCTCATCGTATCAAACTTTACCCCGGTACCACGGCACCGTTACCGGATAGGCGTGCCGTTGGACGGCCTTTGGCGCCGAATCCTCAGCACCGATGATACAGTATATGGTGGCTCCGGCATGGCAACTTCAGACGCTCAGTCCCAAACCAATGCCGCGAATGGTCGATCGTTTTCTATAGAGGCGGACTTGCCGCCCTTATCCACGGTTATGTTCATCCGAGAGTAAGGCGGCAGACGCATACGTCGTCGAGACGTCTGACGGGGATGATGTTCACCGGATGAAGCAGTGCTAAGTGGCCGGCTTGGCTGTTATTGCTGGTTGTCCTCACTCATCGTCTGGCTCGATAGACGATCGATGGCACCTCGGTTCATGTGTCGGAGCACGCCGGAAAGCGAGTCACGTTCCTTATCAGACATCAGCTCATCGACGATTGTCATTGCCTCTGACAGAAGTGTTTCGCGGTCCCGCAGACCCTTATTGAAGAGTCTGGCGACTGCTACCGTCAGCGCTCCGACGGAGGTCGGGTCGCCCGTTATTCCTTTGGCCCGTGCGATCTCCCTGACAACACTCGCGCACAGACGCGCGTCTTCTTTCGATGGCAAGCTCATAACCACTCCGCGATTGGCTCGCCCCAGCGAGTGGGGCGAGCCTGGCCAGATTGTTTAGAAATCCATGCCTGCCCCAGCCGGGATCGCCGGCGCGGCATCCTTCTTGGGCTTCTCGGCGATCATCGCCTCGGTCGTCACCAGAAGGCCGGCGACCGAGGCCGCATCCTGGAGTGCGGTCCGCACGACCTTGGCCGGATCGATGACGCCCTGTGTATAAAGATCGCCGTATTCGCCGGTCTGAGCGTTCCAGCCGAAGGAGAAGTCGGTCTTTTCACGCAGCTTGCCGACGATGACGGAGCCTTCGGCACCAGCGTTTTCGGCGATCTGGCGAACGGGGGCCTCGATCGCCCTGCGGACGATCTCGATACCAACCTTCTGGTCTTGGTTGGCGGTTGCAAGATCGTCGAGTGCCTTTACAGCCCGCAACAACGCAACACCACCGCCCGGCAGGATGCCTTCCTCGACGGCGGCACGCGTTGCATGAAGCGCGTCGTCGACGCGATCCTTCTTCTCCTTGACCTCGACTTCCGTGGAGCCACCGACACGGATCACCGCAACGCCGCCTGCCAGCTTGGCCAAACGTTCCTGCAGCTTCTCGCGATCGTAGTCGGACGTGGTCTCTTCGATCTGCGCCCGGATCTGGGCGACGCGGCCGTCGATCTCGGACTTGGAGCCAACGCCGTCGATTATGGTGGTGTTTTCTTTCTCGATCGCCACCTTCTTGGCTCGACCGAGCATGTTGAGCGTTACGTTCTCAAGCTTGATGCCGAGATCTTCGGAGATGACAGTGCCGCCGGTCAGGATGGCAATGTCTTCGAGCATCGCCTTGCGGCGATCGCCGAACCCCGGCGCCTTGACAGCCGCAATCTTCAGACCACCGCGCAGCTTGTTGACGACGAGCGTAGCAAGAGCTTCGCCCTCGACGTCTTCCGCGATAATCAGCAGCGGTTTGGAGGACTGCACGACGGCTTCGAGGACCGGCAGCAAGGACTGAAGGTTCGACAGCTTTTTCTCGTGGATGAGGATATAGGGGTCCTCGAACTCGACGCGCATCTTGTCCTGATTGGTTACGAAGTACGGCGAGAGGTAACCGCGGTCGAATTGCATGCCTTCGACAACTTCGAGCTCGGTCTCGGCGGTCTTGGCTTCCTCGACGGTAATGACGCCTTCGTTGCCGACCTTTTCCATCGCCTCTGCTAGATATTTGCCGATCTCTTCGTCGCCGTTGGCCGAGATGGTGCCGACCTGGGCGATTTCGGAATTGCTGGTGATCTTGCGGGCGTTGGTCTTCAGTTCCTTAACGACGGCGTCGACGGCAATATCGATGCCGCGCTTAAGGTCCATCGGGTTCAGACCGGAGGCGACGGCCTTGGCGCCTTCCTTGACGATCGCCTGGGCGAGGACAGTTGCGGTGGTGGTACCGTCGCCGGCGAGATCGTTGGTCTTCGATGCCACCTCGCGCAGCATCTGGGCGCCCATGTTCTCGAACTTGTCTTCTAGTTCAATTTCCTTGGCGACCGAAACACCGTCCTTGGTAATGCGCGGCGCGCCGTAGGACTTGTCGATGACAACGTTGCGGCCTTTTGGGCCAAGCGTGACCTTCACGGCGTTGGCAAGGACATCGACCCCACGCAGCATGCGTTCGCGTGCATCGGTGTTGAATTTGACTTCTTTCGCAGCCATTTGTTCACTCCTTCAATAGGCAGCTTTTTGACTCATGGGCGGTAATGCGTGATTACGCGGCCCGCTTCTGCTCGGCCTGAGCTTCTATAATGCCCAGGACGTCGCTTTCCTTCATGATCAGCAGATCTTCGCCGTTGATCTTGATTTCGGTGCCGGACCATTTGCCGAACAGAATGCGGTCGCCAGCCTTGACGTCGAGCGCCTGAATCTGGCCAGTCTCGTTGCGTGCACCAGGGCCAGCGGCGACAACTTCGCCTTCCTGCGGCTTTTCCTTGGCAGTGTCAGGGATGATGATCCCACCCTTGGTCTTTTCTTCGGATTCAACCCGACGGACAAGAATGCGATCATGAAGCGGTCGGAACGACATGTTTTCCTCCATTGGACAAAAAAGATGACGCAAAATCCCCTGCCGGACCGGGTGACCAATCCGGACGGGGCGAACCTCATCTGAGCGTTCGCGTTCAAAATTTATTTTCGAGATTTTGTGATTTCAAGAGGGGCGGGAGAAAAAATTAGCACTCGATGTCGCCGGCTGCTAACATGCTGGAAAGGAACAATAAACGCCTTTGATGGTTTAAGAATACCGTTGATAGATGGATGATTTTACGTCACCTTCGCAGTGTCATGAAACGGAGATAAAGCATGCAATTCTCGTCGGATTTCGAGCGTCAGCTTAACGGCTACGGCCTCACCACCGCGCACATCCTCTACCGCATTCCCGATTTTGAATCCGTCCTGCAAACCTACGTTTGGCAGGACTACGATCTTGCACCGGACTTTCCAGAAATGCGCAAATTCCTGGACTTCTGGCGCAACAGCCTCGACGGACCGCTACACTCCGTCCGCTATACACACCGACGTCTGATTGGACCGAACGAATGGCGCCGTGTCGAAGGCGAGTTCAAGCTTCACTGAACTCTTGATTTTGATATTTCCGCTTCCTAGCTCACCCGGCGATCGGGGCTTGATCAGTCCGGTCGCTTTCCACGTCTGTATGGAGTGAGACCACATGGAAGAAAACATTAAAGTCATCAAAGGTGCCAGCATCCCGGAGAGGGAAAAGATCATTGTTGATTTCGCGCGCTGGCTCGAGACTGCTTCGCAAGATGCACTTGTCTACGGTGAGGGCCGTTTTGCTGTGATGTCGGCGAATATGGCGCAAGCGATCCGCATAAACGCCGACGAACTTGCGCGCGACAATCCCGAAGCGACCGAACGGGTACTGCAGCAAGCCTGCGCGATGATTTCAAAGTTCAAAGCAGCGTACCCGCATCGCGTTCTCAGTCGCTCAGTGCACTGACGATGGGGCAACTTGCGATCGGCGAAAAAAATGCGCAGCCGATCTTGAAATGGAAAATCGCTAAAACCAAATCGATTATTGCCAGCCGCTGAGACAGGGCTGACTTCGCCGGGAGCGCCGCTTTTGGCACTCTCGTACCCATGTTGCTTCAAGGAGGATATGGCTATGGCAACATCTTACGACTACGCACCTCTCTACCGCTCGAGCGTAGGTTTCGACCGGATCTTCACTCTTCTGGAGAACGCCCAGCGTGCCCGGTCGACCAACGACTGGCCGCCTTATGACATCGTCAAGAACAATGACGACACCTATACGATCTCGATTGCGGTGGCTGGATTTGCACAGGACGATCTCGATATCACTTTCCAGTCCAATCTGCTGACCGTCACCGGTAAGAAGCAGGAGACACCGGCCGATGGCTACCTGCATCGCGGCATCGCCGGACGCCCGTTTGAACACCGGTTCGAGCTTGCCGACCATGTCCGGGTGAACGGAGCAGATTTGAACAGCGGTCTTCTCTCGATTGAGTTGGTCCGTGAGATCCCTGAAGCATTGAAGCCCAGGAAGATCTCAATCCAGAGTACGCCTGCGTTGACGTCGACTGCTTCGGCGCAGATCGAAGCGCAGAAGGCGGCGTGACCTTTTAGTTCATTCAATGGTCAGCGGCGCCATCGCGATGGCGCCCATCGACATTCCGGGTTGGAAAGGAGAGAACGATGAAACCCGATATGTTCAGAAAACCTGTCACCATTCTCGTCGGCCTTGGCTTTCCTGCAGAAGTTCGCACCGTCATGGATGCTTACCGACATCTTGTTGAGTGGCCCACTTCGTTCAGGGACACGGCGCATTCAGTCGCCCTTAAAGCATGCCAGGCCGCGCTTCGTGGCGAGATCGAAGCGGAGACGGCGCGTGGTTTGTTTGTAGCATTCGCGCAGAAGCATGAACTTCTTGCGCCTCAAACATCTGCTGTCGTGGCGTCTCGCGCGCGAAGCGACCGCGATCCCCACGTGCAGTAAGGTCAAGTATTATGAGGCACATCGTGTTGCAGCAGTTGATCGACAATGCAGCAACAATGGGTCCGATTGTGTTGATGCGGGGGATGCATCTTAGACGGCCGACAGATGTTGTAGAGGCGTCGTCTCTCTCGACCGATGACAAACGGACGATCCTTGCTGCGTGGGCGTCCGACCTTTACGCGGTCGACTCGAAGCCAGCGCTTCGGCACTTGCCGGGAACGCCAGAACCGGTCTTAATCGATGAGGTTCAGTCAGCACTAATAGAACTCGATTTGCGGAATTCTTAGTTCCGTGCACCACACCGGAAGTACGGACCTTTCCCCAATGGGATGCCGGACTGCGGTTTAAAAAGATGAGGATTTGGCCCTGTGGTCGAGGAGATGCACGGTGTTCGAAAGCCGTGCATCGAAACGACGGTATCGATGTGGCGACACGTTGCCCGTGAGAGCCGACACGAAGGCTGGAATGCAGACACACACTTCCTGTGGTAGCGATTTCGTTTAGGGTTTCGGCTGCCGCCTAGATGGTGGCGGCAACCGAGCGACATGGCAGGTGATCAAACCCCGCTAAGTCTCAAGGAACTGCCCTCATCGTGACCGCGCAGCGCATATTGCGGGCAAGGCTCGAGGCCCCGCGGCCCGTGCTTAATCAGAAGCGTTGTCGTTTACCCCGGGCGCTGTTGGCTTGCTTTGATCGACCACGGCCTCGCGGGTGAACCTCGCGCGGCCGTAGTTACCGACGATCATGCCTATTCCGTCCAGCCGCACGTGTGGAGATCGTACAAGCGTGGGCCAATGCAAAGTCTTGGGCGTCCCGTCAAACGATGACGTCAATGCTCTATTGAGATTCGCCAATCTAGCAAAAGGCCCGCCGGAGAACGCCGGGCGGGCCAAGAGCTGGATGGGTCCAGAAGGCTGATGCCTGTTTCAGCCGTGCCGATTGAACCATCAAGCCGAAGACATGGCAACACGCTTAATGTGCTGGACTTCAGTGTAGCCGGGCAGGAACCAGAACACGGCCAAGTGCATTTTTGTATTCTGTCGTGTGCACGTGGCCGCGCGGCCGAGCCCCCCAAAGTGTGGAGGGCGCGCTATGTGACACGTCATGGTGGAGCTTGCATGAAACAGTACAGTTGGACCCTGATGAGGCCTGGAGCCATTCCCAACATCGGGGTGGGAACCCTTGATGAAGTGGCAGGAGCGGTGCATCGTTGTCAGCTGCCGGGAATTCCATCTGCAGCCTGGCTGATGGACGAGATGAAGGCCAGACAAGATTTGACCGGTACGGCCAGATATAATTACGCGCTAGGTCAACCCGACGAATGGCGCTTTGCCTGGATTGCACAGTGAAGCGCTTACAGGCTGGCGGCATCTCACTTGGCAGGATGACAAGCTTGTCCCTAGAGCAGTAGTCCTAGAGGGGATTTCTCGTTCTCTGATGCCGTTGCAAGACGCGGGTTTGCTTCGCAATTCCTTTTCAATGCCCGAAGCCGACTTCCAAGGCCAAACGTCGACAAGAACACGGCCCATCCAGGGTGCCGGTAAATTGGGCCGCGTCCCTCCGTTCGGCGGTAATCACCAGCGTGATCGAGGCGAGCGGCTAGCGAAGATGCGGCGTCTGATAGACTTTATGGCAGACCGGCACGGCGCCCATTTCGGAAAGGCCGTGCCGCATCAATGTAAACATTCAGAGTTGAGAACAAAGGCCGCGCGTCGAGCTGATACTCTTCAGCAGCGAGCAACGGAGGATGATTGACTCGGCTTGCCATAGGCCGACGATCTGGCCGCTGATTTGAAGACCCTCGCTACTGGTGTCGAACCGCATCGCAACACCGGCAGGCCAGTGACGTTCAGCGGCCCGCCAGACCGCGGAATCCGGGGACTTGCTCCATTCGATAAAAGCGTCGAGCGCTGTTGTGACGGCGTCTCGCGAAAGCCCGGTTGCGATGATGTCGTCGATCGCTTCGTCGACGATACTCGCTATGTTCCGGACTAGGTCTTCGAAATCGCGATCGCCTGCGCAGCCGCCGAAGAAGACGAATGTGTTGCGGCGAGGAACTAAGCCAGCTTGATGAGGCAATTGCACGAGGCGACGACCGACGACGGGATCGTTTCCATGCCTATCATAGGTTCGCTGGTGCGCATGCCAGACCGGCGAAATCCCCGGTGGCTCGGGCCAGAGCAGTAGTCCGTCTTAGTCGTCGTCGCACGGATGACGCGTCCTCCCGGTCACGACGCGCATGCCATGTTGCGCACCACATGTAGCGGGTCGGGGATATGCCCGCGTACGAAGCGGGGATGAGCGACGCCCAGCTTGTCATCGCGGAAAGGCGGATCGAGGATGTTGCCTCCTTTCATCTCAAAGATATCGGTTGCGCCGTCGGTTCTTAGAATTCGCCGACCAGTCTCAAAGCCGGAGTCGGTTGGTTCACCCTTCGGCGTTTTGGGTACGCGACGGCGCGGCGACTAAGCTCTCGACAGCCTCTTGCACCATGTGCAATCTCTTGAGTTCTAGGGCGGCGTCCGGGAGCGCGCGATGGGCAGGCCTAGCGGGCTCTGAGCCGGCTATAACTTCGGAGACGAGCGCAGCAGGGTCGACGCCCCGCATTTGGCTGTCGTGAAGCCGCTTCGAAGCAAATTCAACGAAGAGATTGTCCGACTTGCGAACGCGAAGCGCGTGTCTCGCAACGCCACCAGCGCGAAGGAGGACGCTGAGCCACTTCCCATCCCACGACGGTGAGCTCGCGTAGAGATCATGATTTGCGAGCGTCGCCATCATCTCTTGGACGACAAGGGTAACCGGAACGCCTTCATTGGCTAGCGCCGTTCGGGATATGCCGTGGATGCCTTCGGCCGCTGCCGACCAATCCGTCCAGTTCGGCGCCGGGGCGATCAGGAGGGACCGTGACCGGCCGTCCTCGAACACCCATGCGATTTCGATCGGGTAGCTGTGCTTGCCAAGCGAGGAAGCTTCGAAATCGAGGAACACGTTCATGATAGATCTCTAGTCGAAGTCGCCGGTTCTACCTAGCCGGAAGACGACGACGGGGTCGCCTTCTTCTCCGACTGCGGGACGGCCATCTCGCCGCACCACAAGAACGCCGGCGTGGTGGCCGGCTGCTTCTTTTGCTTCGCCGATGGCCTCTGCCTCCGTCTCGCCGACTACGGTCTCCCATGCCTGGACGGGCTCGCCTCGGTCATCAAGGTCGTAGGCGAAGATGCTGAGCGAGGAGAACGTTCCCGGCATCAGGCGGTACCGTGTTTGGGACGGGCGAGCTGCGCTGCGAGATCGCGGGCGTCATCCTTGCGTCCTTCGTCGTTTGTGCCCTTGACCTTTGCCTTTATCCAGAGAGCTTCTTCTTCCGTCGCTTCGACAGGAAGGCTGGTATCTTCGGGAAGGCCGGGGGCGCTTTGTGCGATCGTCGCGTCCTTCGGGGCGTCGTTGGGGCCGGTTGTGATCTTAGTCATCTCCAGCTCCTCTTCGGATGGCGCGGGCTGCGGAAGCCGCTGGTCGTCGTCCGACCTGTCTAAGGTGCCTTCGTTGCCAGACTTTTGTCGGCGAACATCTTCTCCGCCAGCAGAGGTCGTCGGCTTGCACCTCGTCGGCATTGGCATATCCCTTGCGCTCTTCCATCGCATCAATCCCGGTTGGCCGTCTGCGGAGCGGGAATTCGGTCGTTCGGGTCGGCGCGGCCCGTGGTCGGATCGGCCTCAGTTAGACCGTCGCCCGCCTCGCGGCTGTTGCCTATGTTCACCGGCGGCGCGCGGCGGTCGTCGACGTTGGTCTCGGGCAGCTCGTCGTCCTGAGTATCATTGTTCAGAGACTTCGGAGGAAGCTTAACTGAGCCTGGAATGGACTTGGCAGTCATGGTCGTTCTCCTTGTTCAGAAGGAACTCGCAGACACGGAAGCTGTTCCCCGGACCTCCTCTTAAGCAGGACCGACGGAGACCGCATGAGCCCTACGCACAAGTTTGCTGATAGGTAATCGATTTATCACGTCAACCCGAAGTTCATCACCATGCGCGACCGCCCGGCGCTTGAGTTCCCATCGGAATCTTATCGGCTCTGGGGCAAGAGTTTCAACGATTGCCGGGAACGACAAAAGAGAAGGGCGTCCTTGAAGATGACCGTAGCGACGACTGCTCCACCGGGGTCGCTGATTTCGGAACGCTGCCCGTCCACATGCTCGCCGTTGCGAATTTTTCGGCCAACAAATCTCTGGCGCTCGCCCTAGCTTTAGATTGCAAGGTCGACAGGTTCGAATTGGGTGCCGTTTGGGTCGACAAGCAGTTTTCGGCCGTCCCGGATGTTCAGAAAATACCGCATGTTCTTCGCCTTAATGCATAAGGCCCGCGCCATAAGCGCGGGCCTCAAAACGTCAATGGCTGTTCTTATGGCTCTGCTGGCCCGCTTTCACGTGCTGCTCATGCGAGCCGCCCTGCTTACCGGAGGACGTGCTGCCCGTCTCGGGCGACGCCGACTTCGAAGTCGAAGACTTGCCAGGGGAGGCCTGCTTGGAGCCCGACTTACTCTGACCAGCCTTCGCGTGCTGCTCGTGCGATCCGCCTTGATTTGCCATGGTGTTTTCTCCTCTGTTTGAGACCTTCATGGTCCCGTTTAGAAACTTCGGCACCTTGATCCTTGTTCCGCAGAATGTTCGAAGGTTTACCCCTGTTCGCACTGGGCTGCGCTGGTACCGTTCATTACGCAAAGCGGCCCGAGTATCACCTTCGGACAGAGGCCCCCCAATAAGGCACGTAAAGGTCCATCAACGCCACATTTGGATGACCGAGTAGGGTCGCCTGATAAACAGAGCCCACCCACCGTGACGGTGCCGTCGTTAGAACGGGGAAGTCTCTCAGCGCAACCTGTCGACCGACTCGGCACAGCCTTAGTGTGATCGACATCCGCCCGTACCGGCGCAACGCTTTAGTTGCACTATCGGCAATGACCGCATGTCTGTCTACTTCCGCACGGGAACCTCTTCAGCGGTAAATTAGTTTTCTCCGACCACAACAGAGGTAGTCAGATGCAGCTTATCGAAACCCATATCGGAAATTTGAATGACGGGATGATCACGGTCGAGTTCCGTGGAGAAGGCGACGAGCTGGTGGCTGTGAAGCTCGCTTCCGACGGATCACTCGATGGCGATGCAGCCGTACGTCACGCTAAGGCCGTCCTCATTCAAATCACAACTTTCAGCGACGACCGTGACCCTTCCAATGACGAGTTCGAACATTCGGTGGACGATGAAACGGCGATCGATGGTTCGCGCGGCGGAGAGCCCAACCGGTGAGTCTTCCCATTTGCGTGAACAAAGCAGCGGTCGGGCTTCGCCCGGCCGCTGCCGTCCCCACTAGATCATAATCCTTGCCTCTCGCTGCAACGGACAAGCTCTTCCTCGACAGTCTGTAGTTCGTTATGCCGTCATCCAGTTGACTACTAGCGGAGGAGAGGCCTGCGACTGTGGTCGACCCGGTGAGGCGAGGCGACTGCGATATTGGCATGGGCGATCTCCACGCCGACATCGGGTGGGCACGAGGGCCGAACTAATGACCGTCGCCCGAAATGGTGGACGCCGCGATGAAGCGTTCCTTCCCGAAATTGTAATAATAGATAGCGAGGATACGCCCGTCGTTGAGGGCGACGGAACGGGGATAGCCTATGTCCGGCAGCACTGCGTCCCTGCGGATGTCGATCGCCTCCGACCATTTCCGTCCGCCGTCTGAACTGGTGACCATCCGCATGCCAGGGCGGTCGCCCCGAAACCCGTAGACAAGAGCAAGGCGCTGTGGGCCCAACCGAACAAGGCTTCCGGGATTGCCGCCAGGTCCGGTATCCTCGACTGGAATGCCTAACGGATGCCACGTGGCACCGTTGTCTTTAGAGCGGAATGTTTCCAGCCAGCCCGCTTGATCAATTCCCCGGCCGCGTCGGACAACGCTGACTATCGCGCCGTCAGAAAGCCGCAGGCTCGACGGCATGATGGCGTACCCGTCTCCATCGAACGGGAGGGAACTCTTCCAATGAAACGTCAATCCCCCATCGGTTGTCTCGACGCAGAGGCAGCGACCTTCGTTGCCGTCGGACTTTGCTGCGGTCATCATGAAGAGGGCGTGGTTGTCTGATAGGGGGACGATATCGGTCCGCGAGGCCAGGCCTTTGAGGTCGAGCCCCTTGAATAAAAATGGTCCTTCCCAGCGCCGGCCGCGGTTTCTCGTGAGGTAGAACCAGCTATGGGCGCGACCGTCAAGGCCGGTACGTGCGACCAACACTGCGATTTCAGGATCCAGAAAATTGACAGGGGTAGAAAGAGCTGGAATGTCTTGCCCACGAAGCTTGGAACCTGAGCGCAACGGTACGGCGAGATGCTCGTCGGCGGAAAGGCTCTTGCCTCCCGGCACGAAGCCCGCAAAAGTCTCGGGCGACCATGTGGCGCCGCCGTCCACGCTTCTCGCCTGCATTGGCTTGAACTCTTGACTCTTGTCACGGGCGTGGAGCGCACCTTGCTCGCCCAGTTTTCCGTCAGCGAAGACGACCACGATTTCCTCATCCCAAGCCCAAAGACCATAGTTGGCCGGCCACGCCGAAAAATGACCAGGCCGACGAAAGACCTCGTGATGGCTGATCTGCAAGTGGTCACTCATTTTCGACGCCCTCGTAGCTTCGCGGCGAGGATAAAAGCTGAAAGACAGAAGCAGATGCTGTTCGCGAGAATGATCGGAATCTCGCCTTTCATTGAGCCGAACGCGGTCCAAAGGGCAAAGCCGGTTACCGTCAGAAAGTACATGCGGATCGAGATTGCCGCTGTGTCCTTGGTGCGCGCGACCTTTAAGGCTTGTGGAATGAAGCTCACGACAGAGCAGAAAGAGGCGGCGTAGCCGACGAGAGAAATAGGATCCATGGACTCCTCGAGAATTCGTCCAATGAACTTCGCTGTCAGTATGATGTTCCTTGGCCCTGTCGACAAACGACCTGCAGGACCGCTCTAAACCTCCCCGAGGTCATTCACGATGGAAGTTCCGGAAACGATATTCCGCTTCCCAGGGCTCGGACGTGCACTCTCGCTTGTTCCACATTGCTGGAGATTGGCAGGACAGCCATACGCTCGAAGCCGGCATCGGCGCTGCCGTGTCGTCGGAGGGAATTATTGCTACGATTCGGCCTATCGGCGATGCGGCAGGATGTCCTCAAACCGTTGCTGTAGCAGGCAGTGCCGACCACAGCAGTCAAGAACGTGACGGCCGCAGATACGCAAAACAAGCGACCGTCACGTTGGACGAGCGCAACCCCACCGAAGCGCTCGCAGTTGGCCCCCACCAGTCGTTCAAGTTAGCGGTCGCTAATGGATTGGCATAGTGCAACCCTGCAACACTGTTGGACGATCGATCGCCAAGGGGCAGGCTAAGAGCGGTAGATATCGCGTGGCCCAAAGCTCCCTCCCATAATCTGAGGAAGGATCCACAGATCCCGCAAATCAGTTTGGCTTCCAGTCAAATGGCGGGGCCCTGGCGGCGTGTTCTTCGTCTAGGCGATTGAAGAACACCCGCGCAAGGGCAAGGAAAATTTTAGATGTCACTCCCGTATCTGTTCTCGCCGCGCAGCACGCGAAGGTGGCAGCGCCTGGAATGGGGAATAACTGAAGCTTTGGGAAGAGCTCTGAATGTTGTTTGCACGGCACCAGGCGGCCTTCGCACTTATCGTTCTAGTCGGTGGGCCTGACCAAGATTTCGACGCGTCGGTTCTTCTGACGGCCGTCGGGATCATCTTGCCCGTCAGGGGTCTCGTTGGGGGCAACTGGGTTGGCCTCACCGCGTCCTTCGATTGCGACAGTCGATGGATTGAAATTCGCCGCCGTCGCGAGGTAGTCCTTGACGGCCGCCGCTCTTCGGAGTGACAGCTTGAGGTTATAGGCGTCGCTTCCCTTGCTGTCCGTGTATCCGTCAACAACGAAGCTTGCTTCCTTGAAACGCTGACGGACATCATTGGACATCGCTTGAAGGGCTTCGGTAGCCTTCGGACGCAGTGTCGCCTTGTCGAAGTCGAAGAGGATGTCCGCCGAGAGCGTGTATCGAACGCCGCCTCCTACCTCGGTCACCTCTAAGCCCTTGACGATCGGCGAGGGAGGCGCCTTGGGCCTTGGTCCCAATGCTAGCTCTTCTTGCGTCATTGGTGGTGACCGATATTCGATGCGGGGTGACGAATAGCCGATCGAGGGTGACACGAAGCCCACGCTCGGCGAGCGGGCCGTAAAATTCGGCGGCGCCACGGTAGGGGCTTCTTGTGCTTGCGTTGTGCCTATTGTGACCACTAACAAAGAGAGTGTTCGAATTGCTAGCCTGGTTATCATTGAACAGGAACGTCCATCACGGGAAGCGTTGATCCGAAGCGAACGGCAAACGGACCCGGGTTGCTTTCAGGCGGTGCGAACCATGCCCATGCCTTGAATGTTTCACCTGGCTTTAGTGGCGCTTCTGGCGGCTGTGTGCAAAGGCACTCGCTCGCGACGCCTATCTTGAAACTGATTTTGTTGGGAAAGTCATACAAGGTGATGTCATTAAGACCGTAGCTTGCACGCCCGATGCCGATCTCCGCCAGGTTCACAGGGGCGTCTCCGGTGTTGCTGATCTCATAATCCAGCTGCACGATCTGCTGACCAGGGACGCGTTTCAAATCGAGGATCTTGGCCGAAACGCCAGGCTGAAGCTCAACGGCTGGCGGGAGATTTTGGGCCAGGGCGAGCGTGGCGGCGAGCAACGGGGTGATTACCGTGACGATTGATAGCACGCGATTGAGCAAGTCCCATTCCTCCGAGTTCTGTGGCACCACAAAGTGATAGCGCATCCTAATTTAGGCAATCAGCAATATCGGTTATCCAAAGTATTGTTATGTCAGTGACGGCTACTTGGCAAAATGTCCGCTATACCGACCTTTACACTCCGCAGTCTAGCTCACCGGCTCTATGACCTCAATTCATACAAGCCTTTGGATGGGTTTCTCTCGATAGAATCAGGAGGCAATGAAAGAGCACGCGAACTTTTCCGGGGGACGTGAGGGACCTCTTTTGATGGCTAGCCATGAGCGTGAACGTACTGGTGAACCCGAGGATCTCGCTCGCTCTGATGACTCCTTTCAACGGAGACCTTTTGTTATGCCTTCCACCTCATGGGCTTTACTTTGTGATCTGACGCCTTGACTAAATTCCACAGACATTCGCAGTCGTCACGGCTTTTCGATTGGGTGATGGAACCCGATGAAGCTAGGGTTGTTGTCCAGTACCGTAAGACGCGGAGCCGGCTCCTGCGCACGGCTGCGGCAGGTAGTCGGTACCGAAGGTCCTCGCGAATTGCCACAGTCCCGTGGCCTCTGCAATAAGCAACTCTGATCTTGTAGACCGGCGCCTTCCCGCATAGTCATTTAGATCGGCTAATTCTCGGAAGTGACCTGAGCAAATAATGATCCTTACCCTCAACAATGTTCGAAAATCGTACCCGACAGCAGAAGGTACAATCGAAATTTTGAAAGGGATCGACTTTGGTGTGGCGTCAGGTGAGACCGTCGCTCTCACTGGGGAATCCGGTAGTGGGAAAAGCACACTTCTCCACTTAGCAGGAGGCCTCGATCGTGCAGACTGTGGGGCCATCGTCATGGATGGCGATGATCTCAGCAAATACTCCGAGAGCAAGCGAGCCCAGTATCGACGGACCAAGGTCGGGCTTATTTTTCAACAGTTCAACCTGATCCCCTCCTTGACCGTCTCGGCAAACATCTCTTTTCACGCCAAGTTGGCTCAGCGCCACGACGGTGCTTGGGAAAAGACTTTGATCGAGGCGTTGGGTTTGCAGCGGTACGCAACCCGTTATCCCGAGCAGCTATCAGGAGGCCAGCAACAGCGTGTCGCCATAGGCCGCACTCTGGCGGCAAGACCGAAGCTCATTCTTGCTGATGAACCGACAGGAAATCTTGACGAGCAGACAGGTGACGCCGTCCTGGACCTGATGCTTGACCTGGCGAGCAGCGCGGGGTCGGCATTGCTTCTTGTTACCCACTCGACGCGGCTCGCGGCTCGGCTGGACCGCACTGTGCATCTTCGTGGTGGAAAGATCGCTTAATGAGCTGGGTCGCGTTTTCCGCGCTTTTATCGCACTGGCGCCGCAAACCTCTGCAGCTGCTCACTTTAGTGCTGGGGATCGCGCTTGCGACAGCGCTTTGGTCTGGTGTGCAAGCAATCAATTCTGAGGCGAGGGCCAGCTATGCTCGCGCCGCATCTGTTCTGGAGCAAGGGTCCCTTGCTCAAATTGTGGCTGATGACGGCACCGGGATTCCCTACGAGATCTATGGGAGCCTTCGACGCCTCGGCTTCGATGTCTCGCCGGTTATCGAAGGGAATCTGCGCCTTGGCACGATCCGCATCCGGTTAATCGGCATAGATCCTTTAACGATGCCAAAAGAGGGTTATGCGCTGAGGGTGACGAGCGGACGCGACCTCACCGGCTTCATCTCTCCTGTTGGAGAGCTGGTGTTGTCCAGCGAAACGGCGGAACGGCTGCGCGGCAACACGGACATGAGCTTTCGGATCGACGAAAACGTTCCTGAAGGCGCGGCATTCGTGGACATCTCGGTCGCTGATCGGTTGCTTGACAAGCATGGCAGGATTGATCGTTTGACAGTCGCTTCCGACCAGGAAATCAGCGCCATCGCCGTCAAACAGATTTCATCTAGGCTCCTGATCCGGCAACCGGTTGAGCAGCCCGACGTCGCGCAATTAACTGACAGCTTTCACCTTAATCTGACTGCTTTTGGCTTTCTTTCCTTCATCGTTGGCCTCTTCATCGTTTACTCCGCTACCGGGCTCACCTTCGAACAACGTCGCAGCACGTTTCGAACGCTACGATCCCTTGGCATTTCCCTCCGGCAGTTGACTGCGATGCTCGTTGTTGAGCTTTCGATACTTGCTGTCGCATCCGGCGTCATCGGGGTCGTGCTTGGATACCTGATTGCGTGGGTCCTCATGCCAGGGGTCGCCGCAACCCTTCGCGGACTGTACGGCGCGAACGTCTCCGGGTCACTTTCCATACGCCCAGACTGGTGGCTCGCAGGGCTAGCGATGGCGCTTGCCGGGACAGCAATTTCGTCCGCTCAAAGCCTCTATCGGGTCTGGAAACTTTCCATCCTTGCGGCCGCGCAACCACGAGCATGGGCGCGAGAGTCTATGCAAGGATTGCTAATCCAGGCGGCGCTGGGAGGGGTGCTTCTACTCCTTGCAGGTGTTTTGGCGATAGCCGCGTCCGGATTAGTGGCAGGTTTCGCGGTGCTCGCATGCTTGCTTTTGGGCGCGGCCCTCATGCTTCCGGCCATATTGGCAACCTTTCTCGCCGCCATGCAACGTACGTCGCATAACGCACTTGTCGAATGGTTTTGGGCGGACACCCGCCTTCAGCTTCCGGGGCTTTCACTTGCCTTGATGGCATTGCTACTGGCGCTATCGGCGAATATCGGCGTCGGCACGATGGTTTCCAGTTTCAGGCTGACATTCATCGGATGGCTCGATCAACGTTTGGCCGCCGAACTATACGTTACGGCCAAAGACGAAGCCGAGGCGGCGAGGTTACGGGCCTGGCTTCCATCACACTCCACGTCGGTCCTTCCAATCTGGAGCGTGGATGGCGACGTTACCGGCGAGGAGGTCCAGGTCTTTGGCGTTGCGGACGACCCGACCTACCGCGACCATTGGCCCCTGATCGCGTCCCAGAATGAGGTTTGGGATAAGATCGCCAAAGGTGAGGGTGCTCTGATCAACGAGCAGATGTGGCGGCGCGGGGTAGCGCGGATGGGAGAGCTCGTAGCCATGCCTGGAGGCTGGAATGCTAAGGTGGTAGGAGTCTACTCTGATTACGGAAACCCAAATGGGCAGGTTATCATCGGGATTGACACCTTGGTCGCCCATTACCCTCAGGTAGCCAAGCTTCGATACGGCGTACGTGTTCCGCTTGAACGGTCGACGGAGCTGAAGCGACAGCTAATCGAGGATTTTGGTCTCCCGGAAACCGCCGTCGTGGATCAAGCCTCGCTCAAGAGGCAATCGCGAGCGATTTTCGATCAGACGTTCAAGGTTACAGGAGCCCTTAACGTGCTCACCTTGGCTGTAGCCGGTTTCGCCATGTTTTCCAGTCTCTTGACACTCTCGGGAATTCGGCTTCCCCAACTGGCGCCCGTTTGGGCGATGGGGGTGCGTCGGCGTGATCTGGCACTGTATGAGGTCGCCCGAACGCTGGCGCTTTGGCTCGCCACGTTCGTCATAGCGATACCCTTGGGTCTTGTGTTGGCATTGGTGCTGCTGGCCCGTGTCAACGTTGAGGCATTCGGATGGCGACTACCCATGCAAGTGTTCCCCATGGACTGGCTATTGCTCGGTTTTGTCGCCTTTCTCGCGGCACTTGCGTCGGTATTCTTTCCAGTCCATCGCCTTGCAACGATCAATCCGGGCGATCTGCTTAGGATTTTTGCCAATGAACGGTAAAGCCGTTGCTTTAATATTGCTGGGCGCTGCCATGATGGGTTCAGCGGGAAATACGCTGGGGCAAGGGTTTGCCGGACTGGGATCGGACGCCAAAGGCTTTGCGATTCCTCAGCGCGGCTCCGAATTATCGTTTCCAAGAGACCACGGAGCGCACCCGGACTATCGCATCGAATGGTGGTACGTGACCGCCAATCTCAAGGGGCAAGACGGCACGCAATATGGAGCACAGTGGACGCTTTTCCGATCAGCGCTTGCCCCGGAAAGTAAGGCTGGCTTCGCTGATCCTCAGATCTGGATCGGACATGCGGCCATAACGACGTCCGACCACCAATACGTCGCAGAGCGGTTGGGCCGTGGCGGCGTTGGTCAGGCGGGCGTGACGGCCGCGCCTTTCCGCGCCTGGATAGACGACTGGACAATGTCAGCCGCTGACAATTTAAACTCCGATGCTTTGGCAAATCTCTCTCTAAAAGCCGCTGGGCAGGACTTTAGTTACGCTCTGGACCTTACGGCCAAAAGCCCACTCGTTCTCCAGGGTGATAAAGGCTTTTCTATTAAGTCGGCAAGCGGGCAGGCGAGCTACTACTACTCCCAGCCGTTCTATCAGGTCTCCGGAACTATTGAGGCATCGGGGAGGCGCATCACGGTCAGCGGTAACGCTTGGCTCGACAGGGAATGGTCTTCTCAACCCTTGGCTTCGAACCAAACGGGGTGGGATTGGTTTTCGCTGCACTTGGCCAGCGGAGAGAAGCTGATGGCGTTTCGTCTCCGTGACGACAAGGATGGGTTTATTTCAGCGAACTGGATCTCTCCCGATGGACAAACACTGCGGCTAACAAAAGACCAGGTTCATCTCACGCCATTGCGTACCGCGACGGTCGATGGGAGGCAGCTTCCGGTGTCATGGCGAATAGAGATCCCCTCAAAATCACTGGACATCCAAACGCGACCGTTAAACGATCAGTCGTGGATGGCAACGTCCACCCCGTACTGGGAGGGCCCTATTTCGTTCGAAGGCTCCACCACCGGCGTAGGCTACCTTGAGATGACGGGCTACAGGTAGGAACCAGTAGCTCAGGTTTAGAGGAGATGCAGACTTATGCGGCCTTTCAAGTTCGGGACTTAAAGGCGCCAGGTCGCGGACATCAATTTCCAGGTCATGCAGCAGGCAAAGGCCAAAGACCATCTTCGCCCGGACTTGCGTCGAAATCCTTAGAGCTTATTACCTATGACGCAGCGGCAGTTCACGTTTCACCTTGGAAACGCTCGGTGTGGATACGGTTCGATATCGCGCTTCGACCAGATTGTAGATCCCAAAGGCGGCAAGGCCTATGGCAACCGCAAGATACAACACCCCGCCAAGCGGAAGCTGCCTCACGAAAGTCAGTGCATCACTCGTGCTCCCAGCTTGATCGGCGTCAACGCTAAATGCTGCGTAGCAGAAGAAAACCCCGACGATCGCGAAGACGATCCCGCGTGAAACCAACCCGTAGATACAAACTAGTATCAGCGGTCGGCTCTGACCGAGCTTCAGGTACCTTTCGAACTTACGAGAAATCCCTTTGAGTGCGGTCGCTATACCGCCCACCAAAAACCCGACGCCAATGGCACCGGCCAGATATCTACCAAACGGTTGCGACATCGCCCACTCGGCAAGATCTTTTTCGCCACCATCGCCTGCTGATCCCACGCCCAGCGCGCCTTTGAAAGCGTAAATTGCCAGGCCGATATACGTAACGGCACTCCCGAGAAGGGCAACCCGGATCAGATAACTTTTCGCACTTGCGTCGTGATTGTCGGCATTGGCAATTGATTGAGCAAGTCGCCAGGCCACAAACCCCAGCAAACCGATCCCTATCAGTCCGAGCCATAATTTGCCAAAGGGCTGGTCAAGCAGTGAGTCGAGCGCAGATTTGGTGTCCGGCTTACCACCGCCAAAACTCGAAAACAGAGCGAGCCCTGCCACAAGCAAAAAGACAATCCCTCGGGCGCTGTAGCCCGCTCGGGCAAGCCATTCAAACTTTGGTTCGTTCATTTTTCGATCTCCCCGCCGCTCGTAAACGAGCAGGCTGTAAAACGGTTCCTGGCCGGACGGGCCCCATCGTGGTCCCGAATTTGCCACGTCGCCGACGAATTCCTGTAAGCGAAAAATGAGCGCGGGCGTGTTATCGGCTGGTAGCATCCGCTGCCGATGGCAATTCGATGTACCTTATCAGCGAAGGTCGCTCTGGCACTGTAATTGCGGATGTTCCTGTCACCGGCTGCCCAAGCGTCGAGTATGCCGTGAACTGCACGATGTAGAGGCCAGGCTGAAGCTTGTCCGAAACGGGGATCAACAAATTCGTCCGATCCGCTCCATATCCGAGCGTACCTGTGGGAATGGGGCCGCTTGGTCCGAAAATCTCAACTTCCGAACGTTCAGGATCCACTGGCGCGGTAAAGGTGAGACTGATGTTGTCGTTGAAATTGACATCGTCATGCATATCGGGGGTAGGGTTGATGCTTGCATTTGCCATCGGGGTGAGGCCGAGAAATGCCGAAATGGCGATTGCATGTGCAAACCTATACATAATCGACTCCGTTTCCGTTCTTGCGGTGATAATTCGCGACGCTGCTATCCGTTCCGAGCACTGCAAGACTACGAGGTGCCAAGCTGGAATCGGCCAGCTGGCGTCATTGTTGAATCCAAAGGGTATAAATTCTGTTCCCTTTATGTTCTTTTCTTGCTACTCGTATTGAAAAGGCAGGTGGCGACATGAAATTCGATATAGCACTCCATCGCGATCAACGCCGTTTGGCGGTTGCAAAGTTTGACGCTCTTCCCGAAGGTAATCCCCTCCGCGAAAGATATAGAGATTGGATTCGACGGTTGGATGAAATCATCGCTAGCGCCGTTTTGCCAACGCAAGATGAGAACTCGAATGCGTTAGTGACGACCACAGGCCAACTCGATGATGTCTCTGATCTATCCGCGAGCAACATTAGAAGTTTACCTGGCGCGATATCCCAAAGTCTGGTTGGTCTAGGCAGGCCCATTGGTTCGACGAACAGCAAAGCCGTTCGGCAACCGGCAAGTGCCCTGGCGCCACAGCATGCAAAGCTCAAGATGGAAAAGGATTTTGCCAGATCGCGCAAAAGTGAGAAGGCCGCCGTCTGTGGTCATGAGGCGCAGGCCCGAAAGGATAGGCTCATCGCTGAAAATCGGCTGCTTAAGTGCATGCTGGTCAGGTTTGGCTAATAGAGGATTGTCAGCGGTATCTTGCGTGACGTAGTTGCCGCCGAGCAAACGCGCGGTCAGGATTTCGAAGGTCAAACTGAGATATTGCCATATGGGTGCGCCGACCGACGAAATCGACCTCATACTCTCATTGATCCCGACTGGTCCGCGAGCGGAAAAGCTTCGGAGGGAGCCAGATCCCAAGGCAGCAGCCTTTATCGCTGCGGTAGACACAGATGACGAGCTTGAGGTCGATGCTGACGTGGTAGTTTCACGCGGTGAAGATGATGGTGCGCTCGCTATGAGCTGGATATGGGTACCAGCAAAAGCCGCTGATATCTCCTTGGTCGTGAGGAGGGCGACGAGATCGTTTTCAGGATGTAATCGCTGAAACGCGATGCCTCTCACCTTGGCGTCGGCATCATAGGCTTGGGACGGTGACACTGGCCATTGCCGCCGAGATTGTTGCCGCGGAGAACGCTGGTGCAGATTTCCACTTCACGACCAGATGCGAGTACCGAAGTATACAGCGGGCAGGGCGGCGAAGTGATATTCGTTTAGCAAAAGCCGTTTATTTTCAGCACTCTATAAGCTTTTATTGTAGCTTGCAACCGATCCTCGGAGTGTCGACTGCCGTCATTGGCATCTGGATGATGGAGTTTCAGCTTCTCCTTGTAGCGGAGTCTTATATCGTCCGGACTTGCATTATGTGACAGCCCAAGTGTGTCAAAAGCTTGAGCTTCAAGCGGCCGTAGCCTGCGTTGCTGAGCCGAGGAAATGGTGCCTGCTGAATAGCTGGCTTTCCCGCGTGCCCTGAGTGATTTCGCTGAGCCTGAGGGAACTGATGAAGGGAGCGGTGTCTCCAAGTTATGCGCATTTGTCCTCACACCACGCGCCGGAATTTTGCCGCTCGCGGCATCGAGCTGGTACTTTGCAACAATTGGGTCAGACTTGCTTGGCGAATAGTCGTAGCCTTTGTTGTATTGGCGTGAATGCTCAGCACAAAACAGAAGATACAGCCCTTCCGCAGCGCCACCCACTGGAGCCCTCTGGGTGCCAAAATTCTCGCAGCCTTCCCACTGACACTTGGGGCCGCTTTGTTCAGTGTGCTTTTGGCGGCTAGCGCGTATTGGCCGAATGCCAACGAAGATCTTTGAAACGGTCATCAGGCTGATATATGGTGGACGCTCCGTCACGGGCAAGCTACAACTTCGCTGTGTGGCGTGATGATGTCCTGGATCATTTCACTTATGACTGCCGCTGCAAGAGCTGATCGGAGCATCAGCTCTTTCGGCACGGTGGTGGTGACCAACTTTACACGTGTGAACTCACAGACATCGGCAGTCAAAAACACCTCCGCGTTGACGGAGAAATTAATCGGCTTCGGCGTCAACTTGCGAACGAACTGAGGCTGCAGGACGATCAGCTCAAACAAATGCTTCGGCGCTTCGATCTGTCTTAGCCTGTCACAGCCAAAATGGCCCCGATTGCGACGGCTCGGTAAGCAACCATACATTGGCATCTTTGCATGTTCTTAACCAGATAAGGGCTAGTGATAGGCGATTGTGTGCCGGAAGTCGTCAAAATGTCTCCATCAAACACGTCTGTCTCTGTCTCCCTAAAATTCCTTGTATCGGTTGCTTGCTGGGCCGTCGTGGTCGGGGCGATTTACGGAACAATGGTATGGGCCACTCGCCAAAGTGACGAAACGGCGGTCCAGCGCCAGGAAAGTCTCGTCAGCCGGATCGTCAGCGAGATGCAGGATAGAATTGCTCATGACCAGGAAAGTGCAACCGTTTGGGACGATGCTGTTCGCAAGGTAGGTGAGGGGGATCGCGAATGGATACAAGCAAATCTCGGCAAGTGGATGCATACCTACTTTGGCCACGACGCTGCATTTGTGATCGGCCCCGCCAATAACCTGGTATATGGATTTTCGGACGCCGACAACGATCCGGAGAAAGCTTATCCGACTGTCTATGTGAAGGTCCGAACGCTGATCGATGAACTTCGTCGACGCCTGGCTGCTGGTGATACATCCGGCACTTCCGACCGGACACTCAGCATCGGCGAGAGCGATATAGTAAGCATCAACGGTAGCCCGGCAGTTGTAAGCGTCAAACCGATCATCTCCGATAGCGGCGAGATTAAACAGCTCGCAGGCGAACAGCCACTCCACATCGCGGTACGTTATCTGGACGGCGACTTCACTCAGATGCTCGGTTCGCGCTACTTGTTTACCGGAATGCAGTTCGACTGGAGCAGAGGCAATCCCAACCGCCGTTATTTTCCACTGACGGCACGTGACGGGAGCAGTATGGGATTTTTCAGTTGGGAGCCATTCCTGCCTGGAAAGGCCGTGCTTGAAGCGACCAGGCCCGTTTTCGCGCTGGCAGCACTCTTGATGCTGGGGGCAGTTGCAGCTTTCGTCATGCTTCTACAGCGCCGCGCGGACCGTTTGCGCAAAAGCCAGGGCGAGCTTTTCCATCTCGCCCATCATGACGCTCTAAGCGGACTTCCGAACCGTATTTCATTCAACGCCAAGGTCGACCAGGTCCTGGCGAAATCCGCGGCAGCTGTATTTTTCCTCGACCTTGACCGTTTTAAGCAGGTCAATGACACATTGGGCCATCCGGCCGGCGATAGCTTACTCGTCGATGTGGCGGCGCGGCTAAAGGCGACGGTTGGAAGCGACATAATGGTCGCTCGGATTGGCGGCGATGAGTTTACCATCCTCATTGAGGCACCAACTTCAAGTGGGGTCCAACAGCTGGCGGAAAAGCTTATCTCTGTGGTTCGTCAACCTTTCGAGATCGATGGTCAGCCAATCTTGATCGGTATGAGCATCGGTATTGCTTTCTCATCTGGCGGCAAGTCGGATACCACCGACATCTTGCGGAGGGCTGACATCGCGCTCTATAGCGCCAAGAGCACCGGCCGCAATCGTTACGTGATTTTCGGGCCGCATATGGACGAGATGGTCAAAACGCGGCGCGACCTGGAACAGGAATTACGCACGGCTATTAAAAGCGGAAGCCAGATTGAAGTGCACTATCAACCCGTCTACGGCGCAAAAAGCAATCATTTGGTGGGCGTTGAGGCGCTTGCCAGATGGCGGCACCCGTCAAAAGGGCTGATTTCCCCGGACACGTTCATCGCGATCGCCGAGGAGGCGGGCCTTATCGATAGCTTGGGCGAATGCGTACTAGCAACGGCTTTAAGCGACGCCAGAGCTTGGCCAAACCTTTCTGTGGCAGTCAATGCCTCGGCGGTCGAGTTGCGGGGGGAAACCTATGCGCTACGTGTAATTTCGGCTCTCGAAAAGACGGGTTTTGATCCTGCGATGTTAGAGATCGAAATCACCGAAAGCGCGCTGCTCGAAAACGAGGACACCTGTCGCCGCAATATCAACGCTCTGCGTCAAATCGGCGTTCGGTTCGCACTCGACGATTTCGGAACAGGGTTCTCGTCATTTGGACGTTTGCAGCAGCTCGATGTTGACCGCATCAAGATCGACCGTTGCTTCGTTGCAAGCTATGGGACCGCAGAGAACAATGACGCGATCGTCCAGGCGATGATTAGTCTTGCCCGCGCCAAAGGACTGAAGATTACGGCAGAAGGCATAGAAACTATCGAGCAGAAAGCATGGCTCAGTGAGCTAGGTTGCGACGATCTCCAAGGCTATATCCTATCCAAGCCCCTGCTCCCGGAACTGATAAGCGAACTCCATACCGGCAATGCTCGCCAAGCTTAGACTTAAGGAAAATTCCGTTCAGTGGCTGAACACGCCATCACCATGGCGCCGAATGATGGGACATTGGTGTCGGAATGGCATGCGGGTCGTCCGCTGGCTGCCGGAGAAGAGTCCAAGCCATGCAGATTTTAGTACGAGTGAGATGAAGTGGCGCTGGACGCCACAACTGACTGCGACTTGTCGACCTCATCGTATTCAAAATGGGCTAAGCAAGTGGGGTGCCTTTCGCTATCCCATATCCATGAGATGCCCGGGCGGCATCATGTTGACGTTGAGATTGTGAATGATAATCATCGAGCCAAGAACCACCAATCCGACCACGAATACCCCGAACGCGAGCGCCAAAACATTGTTCGTGTCCTCTGGCCCGCTCGATATATGCAGAAAAAACACCAGGTGGACCCCCATCTGTCCGATGGCCAAAGCGGCTAACAAGACCGGAACGGCTGGGGCGTATATAAGGTCTGTTTGCGCTGCCCAGAAGGAAGCTACTGTCAAAAGGAAGGCAAGGATCAGACCCGCAACGTAATTTTTGATCGCGGCCTTCCCTTTGCCGTGCTCTCCGGGAGCTTTCGCTTGCTCATTGTCTCGGTGGCCAGTTGTGTCAACCATCAGCTCGCTCCCAGATAAACAATGGTGAAGACAGCGACCCAGACGATGTCCAGCGCGTGCCAGAATAGCGTGAAGCAGAACAAGCGCCTTAAGACCATGTCTCGCAACCCAAGGGTTGCTACCTGCGCCATCATGATGATGAGCCACAGCAGCCCTGCGGTAACATGCAGTCCATGAGTGGCTACCAGGGCAAAAAACGCGGATAGAAACGCACTGTGTGTCGGCCCGGCTCCTCGTGCAACGAGATCGATAAACTCGCTCAGCTCAAGTCCAAGGAAACAAGTGCCAAGGACAAAGGTGGCGAGTGCCGATAGGTAGATTAGCATCCGCTGGCGGATCTCGACCCCAACGGTCATCAAACCGCAGGCAAAACTCGACAGCAAAAGACAGGTGGTCTCGATAAACGTATGGGTCCGGCTAAACAGTTCGGGCCCGGTCGGTCCGCCCGCCGTCGACTTCGACAAGACCGCATAGGCGGCGAACAATCCAGCGAAGACAACGATATCGCTGAGAAGAAATAGCCAGAACCCGAACCGGACGACCATCTCCTTGGAAGCTGGTCCACGCTCAGAGAGCGGGATTGTGGCTTCGTCACCGGTTACGCTGGCGTCACTCATCCTCGAAGCACTCCGGTGGCAATCAAGTCATGAGCGGGAATCTTGGTCTCCGTGGACGTCCGCCAGGCATAGACTAGGCAGGCCACCACAAAGCCGAGCCCGCCGACGATTGCCATCCACCAGATATGCCAGATCATTGCAAACCCCAGGATGACCGCAAAGAAGGAGAGCGTGATACCGATCATGGTGTTCTGCGGGACGTCGATGGCCTCCACCGGTTCGCTGCGGTCGCGGTTATCGCCGTCTTGCTTTGTCTTCCAGAAGGCATCCAGGCTCGTCACCTTGGGAAGGACAGCATAGTTCCAGGCCGGGGGCGGGGAGACTGTCGACCATTCGAGCGTGCGGCCATTCCACGGATCGCCCGTTTCGTCGAGATTTTGATCACGGTTCCTGATGCTGACGACGAGCTGGAGCACAATAAAGACGATCCCGAGCAGGATAAGCCCTGCCCCCCAAAGAGCAATGATCATCAATGGCTGCCATGTCGGATCGTCGTAGTGTTGCATGCGCCGGGTCGCGCCCATCAGGCCAAGCAGATAGAGCGGCATGAAGGCAAGATAGAAGCCGACGAACCAGCACCAGAACGCCGCCTTGCCAAGGCGTTCGTTGAGGTTGAAACCGAATGCTTTGGGAAACCAATAGTTATATCCGGCGAAGGCTCCAAACAGGACGCCGCCGATGATGACGTTATGAAAGTGCGCAACCAAGAACAGGCTGTTATGCAGGTTAAAATCCACGGGCGGGATCGCCAATAGTACGCCGCTCATGCCGCCAATCACGAAGGTCACCATGAACCCTAGCGCCCAATAAAGCGGGAGGGCGAAATGGATGCGCCCGCCGTACATCGTGAACAGCCAGTTGAAGATCTTTACGCCGGTCGGTATCGCGATGATCATCGTCATGATGCCAAAGAAGGCATTGACGTCGGCACCGGCTCCCATGGTGAAGAAATGGTGCAGCCAAACCAGAAACGACAAAACGCAGATTGCCATCGTTGCGGCCACCATCGAACGGTACCCGAAAAGGGACTTGCGCGAAAACGTCGCGATTACCTCCGAGAAAACCCCGAAGGCCGGTAGAATGAGGATGTAGACTTCGGGATGTCCCCACGCCCAAATGAGGTTGATGTACATCATGGCGTTCCCGCCAAGGTCATTCGTGAAGAAGTGGAAGCCGAGATATCGATCCAGCAGGAGCATCCCGAAAGTTGCGGTCAAGATTGGGAACGCCGCGATGATGAGCAGATTAGAGGCCAGCGCCGTCCAGCAAAAGATCGGCATGCGCATGTAGCCCATTCCTGGAGCCCGCAGTTTCAGGATCGTCGCCGTCAGGTTAATCCCAGACAGCAGCGTCCCTACTCCAGAAATCTGCAGGGCCCAAAGGTAATAGTCGACGCCTACGCCTGGCGAGTAGGTCAGTTCAGATAGCGGTGGATAGGCTAGCCATCCGGTCTTGGCGAACTCCCCGATGACCAGCGACAGATTGATCAGCAGCACGCCTGCCGCCGTTAGCCAAAAGCTGACCGAGTTGAGGACTGGGAAGGCGACATCCCTGACACCCAGTTGCAGCGGAACCGCAAAGTTCATCAAGCCGACCATGAACGTCATTCCCACGAAGAAGATCATGATCGTCCCATGGGCGGAAAAGATCTGATTGTAATGCTCGGGTGGAAGGTACCCTGGCTCCCCATTGGCCGCCATTGCCAGCTGGGTCCGCATCATAATGGCGTCGACAAATCCGCGCATAAGCATGACGAACGCTAGCGTCACGTACATGACGCCGATCCTCTTGTGATCGACGCTGGTGATCCACTCGTTCCAGATATAGGGCCACCACCCTTTCCCAGTGATAGTGGCGAAGAGGGACAAGGCCGCCAGCAAGACAAAGCCCGCGGCTATTAGCGGAATAGGCTGATCAAGCGGGATCGCATTCCAATCAAGCCTGCCGAGCATCAGCGCATCTCCATGGCGGTTGGGGTGGCGGTTGCCTGATTGGGAAAGTGGGCGGTGCCGCCTGATTGCTTGACAACCTTGTCGAACAGACCCTGCTCGATTTTCCCGAAGGTTTGTACCAGCCTGGGTGTGCGGTCCTTCATCAAGTCAGAGTAAGCAGCTTCGTCCAGCATATCGTTTCTTGCTCGGGACTGATCTAACCAGGTCTTGTATTGGTCTGGTGCAAGTGACTGAAGATCAAACACCATGTCCGAGAAGCCTTCGCCGCTAAATTGGGCCGACAGCCCGCGAAACGTTCCGGCGTGGTCGGTCTGGAGGTTTAGCTGCGTCACCATCCCGGCCATCCCGTAAATCTGGCTCCCTAGCTGGGGGATCAGCAGGCTGTTCATTACCGAAGCCGAGGTGATTGAAAAGTGCACGGGGCGACCGACTGGGATGACGAGGTGGTTGACGGTTGCTACGCCCTCGTCGGGATACACGAACAGCCATTTCCAATCGAGCGAGATTGCTTGGACGTTCAAGACTTTCTGGTCGGAAGCGATCGGCTTGAAAGGGTCCAACTGGTGGGTGCCGAGCCAGGTTATTCCCGCGAGGAAGAGAACAACCAATGTGGGGACGGACCAGACGACAAGTTCGATATGCCCAGAGTATGTCCAGTCTGGCCGGTACCGGGCATTCTTGTTGCTCTCGCGGAACCACCAAGCAAAAGCGATCGTCCCAATTATGACTGGAATAATGACCGCCAACATGATGGCTGTGGCATTGAACAGTATCTTTGCCTCGGCTGAAGCGATGGGTCCTTCGGGGTTAATGATACCGCTCGTGAACACAATTTTTTCCTGACGCCCCGATGACCTTAGGCCTTAGTGGCGAAGTATACTGATCAGGCCGACTTTCAAGTCGGTGCTGCAGGATACCGAGGCTTCACGGAACATTGTGCCGAGCGCTGGGTTCTCATCATCAGGGCCGGGTCAGCCGACTTGAGCCCGCGTAGCTGCCGGAGGATTAATTTGGCGAACGATCGACCTAGACCTTACCGCACTATGATCGCCTACGTTGCTGCAATTGTTGTCGTCGCTTTTGCGCTGGCAGGTTGGTACTCTTACAAGGTTCATCCAGGTGACCCACAGCGGCCGGCAAGTGCGACAACAACGGTGAATTGATTGATCCGTCGTGCAGGCAGCGTCCAAGTGGACGCTTCATATCGTGATCTCAGCCAACCCAATCAAATGTCTCAATGCGTTGCATTGAGCGTTGAGCAGGTGCGCAGGAGACGTTGAACTTTCACGGTGATGATTGTTTGCGCTGGCTGCAGGCGCCGCGAAAGTAGGTTTAACGGCGGCCGGGGGAGGCCAAAGGCTTAGGGTCACATTGAGCTGACCGTTGACCACAGCAGCGTCACCCTTGCCGTTTGATCGCCAATGGCCAGACTTGCAAATGCGCCTGATCAGCATGGAAAGAGCGCGCAGATCTGACAATCGCGTTTTAAACCGAACCGAGGCAGTGTTAAGCCGTCAGGCGCCCTCTATGTGTTGTCGAGAATCTGATAATCGTAGAAATCAATTTTTGAGAGGTGAACTTGCCCGCGTTTCTCGTGACTGCGACAATACTCGTTGAAGCTGACGACGAAGTCCGCGCTTCCCGTAAAGCGCTAGCGAAGATCTTAATGGAACCCAGCATCGCCCTCGACGTCCAATCCGACGGCGAGCACCATGCTCGCGTTATTATACAAGGTGTTGAGCGGCAAGAGTTGATAAGAGAAGCTGGCCTCATCGCTAAGACGAACGAAGATCGGACATCATGACCGACGAAGGAGATGTCTCAAATCGACGACGGGTCACGATCAATAAAGCACTTGCAAGGGCGCAGTCGCTGGGGATCCAAGTCGATGCTGATCTTCGGTTCGCTGAGCTTCTGGAGAATTGGGCAGATGGGCACATCACGATGAAGGAAGCTCGTGCTGCGTACCTAGATCATATCCGGGAGAGGGACCAAGCACAGGCCGACTGGCGTTCACTTGGGATTGCATCGGCGATAGCCAAGGCTAAGGCCGCGCTGGTCAAAAGACGCGGCGAAAGCTGAGGCCTTTCCACAGCAGCTTTCTGCCAGAGGTTCGTGAACTCGTTTTTGAGTTCGTCCGGTCACACCAGCAGCCGCCGCTTGCTGGCGCGGTGCGTTCGACGTGCTTCCCGTTGCAGCGACGGAACGTCGGCGGAAGCTCTTAGCTATGACGGCGGACGGCGGCTCTCGCGACTCCGCCGCGCGTGTGGTCGGAGAAATCGACCGCGTCCGCGATGAAAGCGCACCCGAAGACGAGCCGCGGCATCCCGATCTGTCGTCCGGAAAGCCTTCGCCTATTCTTGTGCCCAGATTCCGACGTGGAGGACGGCGGCTAAATCGACACCCTGACGAGTTTGGCGCGGCCTGCGATCAAATCCGCAAAGTGATTTATCCTAGCGGAATCGATGCAGAGGTCTGAAATGTCTTCCACTACTCTCGCTACGGCTTCAGCGGTGGAGTCGACCAAGTCTGTAATTCTGCGGCGCACCAAAGGTAAGCCAACTCCAGCTTCCTTCGCAAAAGTCTGCCATCCATCAGCGTCCATCTCGGCAAGCGTGGCACGTTTCCCGATCCTCATGGCCATTTTCGGTGAAAAGTCTGAATAGGCGATCGTAGAAAGCAGATCGTACAACGGGGCCATTCTTGGTCCCTGATCGTCGTAGAGGATCTTAAAATTCTTGCCGTGGGCGTCGGCGTTTCCTACAACCAGGTTGAAGATCGCGGCGTCCAGTAGCTTAAGCACATCAGTTGCAGGGCGCGCCGACACTCGCCGCAATAGCTCAAAGCAGTCCTTGAAAGTGGGGCCGCCTTCACTCGCATATTTCGTTTCAGGTGGCACGCCGAGCGCTTGGCAGAAGTCTTCCTGGTGGATGCGATGCACCACGCCGCGTCCATCGCCCGCGCGGTCATATCTTTCAACCAAGAGAAACGAACGCCCCTCAACAGACCTTGGCTCCACTGGGGCTACATCGAGGCCGATGGTGGCGGCGAGCCTCATCACAAATGCTTCGTTTTCGGTCCCTCGAAGCGAGCGATAGGCGATTTCAGGATATGCGTGGTCGCCTGGCCGGGAAGCGGAAGTGCTATCTGCTCGCCGATCAGAACAATCGGCACCTTGGATTGCGCACCGGCCAAAGACAGGCTCAAGCCTTCTTCGCCGGCCAGGAGAGGTCGCATCGGAAGTGCGTCCAAAACTCGAACGATTCCTGCATCATCAAGGGGAGTCGGCAGTCGCTTTGCAAGCGGCGCTATCTCAATTGGCTTTTGATTTTCAGGCAGGAGCTGAAGAGCGCCTGCAACGTCACCACCTAAGCGGTCGAGAAGCGCAAAGTCGTTCGCAGGTGAAACACCCAATGCCTGGGCGGCGACTTGGCGTTGGCTCTCCTCGGGCAAAAGGCCGCCGAAGAACGGGCGGCATTCTCGGCGGGAGAATTGCTCTGGCCGCTTCGGGAGTGATGCTGAAAGCGGAAGCGCTTTCTCGTCATCAAGCCAAGCTTGAGAAGGTGAAACTAATGTCGCCGTGCCTGTCTTGCGTGAACTGACTGACAAAGCTGCCATCCCACCAAACGTTGAGAGTTTTTGCCGTCATTGCCGCTCGCCAGGGGACAGAATATCGACGGAGCAGCCGAGCGTTTGCAGAACCTGCAAGACCTTCCCAATCTGGGCCGTTGGCTTGCCGGCTTCGAGATCGACAATGAAGCGAAGACCGACGCCAGCAACTCCGGCAAGCTCATCCTGCCGCAAGTTTTGCTCCTTGCGTGCGCTGCGTATAGTATTTCTGACTTGTTTTGCCATCTTCATTTTCCCGATCGGGAAAACAGCAAGATATCAGGCGTCTTGTCTAGAAGAATTTCCCGATCGGGAAATTCGTTTATAGATGTCTCCTAGGTTATAACTTAAGAGATCAACGGCAGCGTCGGCTCCCATGAGCCCCGCTTAGTAAGTCCCCGTGAGACGCAATTCTTGCATATGAATTGACAGTTGAACCGAGCGTCGATGAAGATGCTGAGGTCCGCTATTGTAAAGGCGAGGCGGTCCAACGCTGTCACTGTGAGCTGGTCGCCCGGCACGAAGTTTTCAAGACACCCGGCGAGAACGGCCTGGACAGCATCATCACGGATGATTTCGGCGCAGCCGGCTGCCCTAAGCGCGCGTTCCTGACTATGAGTGTCATCGTTACCGAGAGTTTGGCGAACATAGCCGTAAATGGTCATCGATCAAAATTCACTGTGTAAGCCGTGGCAGACCGGTTGCGGCGACTTGGCCAATCGATTTGAACGCCGCAGTCAGTTCGCTCGCACTGTCGGCATAGAAAAAGGTCGCTGACGACGTAGCACATTTGGAAAGCAGGTTCTTACCCTGGTCCGAGGCGCTGAAGGCCACGGTATAAACTGTGATGCCCTTCGACTTCGCGGTGGCGCAGTGGGTGAGGGTACTCGTGTCATCCGAGGATGCCGAGTTTTCCCCGTCGGTCATGAACACGATCACCTTTTTCGGCGCCAGGCCGTTCTTGTTCTTGTGGGCCGCATCCTCGGTCGTCGCGGTTAGCGCGTCGAGCGCGACCTTGAACGCACCGGTCGAGCTGGTGCCGCCGGTCGGCGTCAATGCGTCGATATAGTTGTCGGCTGCACTCCATCCCCATGCCAGCTGAGACTCTGTCTGCTTGCCCGAGTTGTAAGAGACTGCTCCGGTCCGGATAAGGTTGAGATTGGGATCGACGGATGCAAACGTCGCGAACAGGGTGTCGGCGGCCAGTTTCAACCCCTCGATGCGTTGGTAGTAGCAGGGCGTCTTGCTGCCGCCATCCTTCACTGTCGAAGTATTTGGCATGTAGTAGTAGTGGCAGGCGACCGTGGTCGACTTCACGGTAGTGGTGCTCGTTTGCATCGAGCCAGAGCGGTCGAGGACCAGGAACATCGACAGGGAATTGCTGGCACCGCGGTTTGAGACGGACCTGCTGTTGATGGCGATCGTGGCGGTCTTTTTCCCGAAGATGCTCATAAGCGGCGATAGGCTGATCGTCTGGTTGAAGCTGACATCGACCGTAAAGGTTTTGCTATTGTTCGCGCCGGGCGTCGTCTGCACCATAATCGTCGGCGTCGTCCCCGCCAACGCCGTACCCTGGGCTTTCAGGAAATCCCCCGCAAGCAGCTTGGCCGCCGATTCGCCGATGTCGTCGTCGGCGAGAGCGGACGATGCCGCCAGCGCAGCGCCGTCGGCATAATTTTGCGCGTCCTGCTTGGCCAGCATCATGCTTGAGACGTCCACCGCCAATCCAGCCGCGCCGAGGAGGACAGGTAGCAAAAGCGAACTCAGGATCCCGAAGTTGCCGCGACGATCGTTCAGAAATTGGTGTATCGTTGACTTCATATTCTTGCCCCCAAAACGTTGGGAGCACTAAGCCTGCAATAGCTGAACAAGGCCTTGTTCCGACCGGCTCTGAAGCGCCGGAAGTAGAATTGTGATTAATACTGTTGCAAAGCAGGACTGATCTCGATCGAACCGCGTGGGCTCTCTTCGAAGCTACGGTCACCCAGCTTCATGGGTAACTCGGTTTCGCCTTCGGTCATTTTGCTGATCAGGGCCAGGAGCTTCCTTCCTAACGGCGGGGCAATGCCGAGCACGTCATCGATCAGGCGCTGTCCTTCTGACGTGCCGATGTAGGCGATCCTTCGTTCGAGGGTCAGGGAGGGGTACTCTAATGTATCTTGGGAGGGCAGCCCTTCGAAGAACTTACCCACCGGCACACTGAGAGCAACGCCGACCTCGTGCATCATGCGGGCACTGACGCGATTTCTGCCGCTCTCGTATTTCTGGAATTGCTAGTAACTCACGCCGACCTGTTTCGCCAACTCGACTTGTGACAGCCCGGGGTGGATTCGCAGCAGTCCGATCCGTTTGCCGACATGAAGATCGATGTAATGGGGGCCGGATCGGTCACTGATATGAGTTCTTCATGTCGAACGGGTGAGATTTTGGCGGGTGCCTTTGGAACTTCGTCGGCATTGTCGCGACCGGGCGGCGGAAGCTCAAATAATGGGCCGCTCATTCGGCCCCGTACCTGGGTGGGAGGCTGGCATTAGTCGTCTTTGCGTACTGGTCGCCATGATGGCAAATGCTGAGTACTAGACCGTCTCCAGTCAGCGCTCCCCACCATGTAGCGATAGGTTAGCGTCGATCGCACAGTCGGCAAACACAAGTTTTGACCTCGTTCATTGCAAGGTCAGATCAAACACCGTTCGCTGACCTGTGATCTTTTGCACGAAATCGACGTCCTGCCCGTTCCAATGATACCGAAAGTGATCTCCCTGGCGTGGCGCGGTAACGACATCCGGATAGAAGGCACAAATGCATTGCCCCGCAGTGTGTCGTTGGCTGGGGTATACAATGCCGTTTGTGCCATCATGCCTTACGGTTTTTGCAAACGACTGCGCAGCGGAATAGGTATCGAGGTCAGGGCCAAGTATGTCGATGTGTTCACCGCCGCGCAGATCGACCAAGTCAGCATCGATCGATCCGATCAGTTGTCGAACCTGCGAGACCCATCCGGGCTGTATCGCGCTGGCTGCATAAAACCGTGCCATGTGAAAGGTGTGTTCGCGTAGTGCCGTCTCGAGACTATTTCCTGCGTAGTAGACACCATAGGAGCCATCGCTGAAGCGAGAGCTCCGATGTGGAGATATGTGTGTGAACGCCGCCATGACCCAAGACGCTCCGTCACCCGAAATGCGCCGATCAGATGGAACCAGTGACAGGTCGCCGATCTGCTCGTAGATTCTCGGATTAGTTCTCGCTTGGGCCTGCGCCAGCGCTTCCCAGTCGCGTGGATCGGCCACATCGTCATAGAGATCTATCGCCGGATAATGGGACATAACCAGGCGATGGGTCTGCGGCCAATTTACCCGGCTTTTGAAGACGTTCACCAGCCACCGCGCACTGAATCAAGGTAGCGTCGAATGCGCATGATATCTTCCATACTGCCACGCTTCATCACGTCGAGCGCAGACAGGCCCGCGAAGCCGGAATTTTTGGCGTCCACCCATGCATATCCTGTTTGAGGCTCTGCAAAGATGATCCTAAGCGCCTTATGGATGCCCAGAATATTCGACATCCTGTCGGCCAGATCGCGATTTACCCGGCCATAGTCGTCATCTTTCCAGCGCCTATAGGTCTTCGGCGAAATTCCTCCTAAAATCGTAGCTGCATCCACGTCGGAAACACCCCATCTGTCGAAAATGTTCATGACCGTTCGCTGCATCGCACGTATCTCGTCGAGCGCGTAGTTGGCTTCAAACCCGACTTCCGGTTCAGGCTCACCAATTTTGATTACATTCAGCATTGACGTTCCCTTTTGTCCACATCTAGTCCTAAAAGACCCAATTGTCTAGATGGCGTAGAAAATTTTTGACCGAACATTCCAATCACGGTGCCGGCTCTTGGCCGAAGGCTCGCCGGCGTCCGGCATCGTTCTGGACACGGCCAATGTCGCAGGCCGCCGCGGGATGAATATCGCCTGTACCAGGCCGGCACTGATTGAATGGGTCCGCAACCGCGCGTCCCGGGTCCGGAGGAAGGCGTCGGTTTGCAGCGGCGCGTTTCTGCTGGCCGAGCCCGGAGTGCTGGATGGTCGCCGTGCCGTCACGCACTGGCACCGCTGCGATGAATTTGCCGGGCGGTATCCGCAGGTCGGCCTTGAACGCGACCCGATCTTTCTGCGCGACGGGGTGATATGGACTTCCACAGGTGTTACGGCAGGCATCGATCTCGCCCTGTTGGTGGTTGAAGGAGATCACGGCCGCGCTCTCGCGCTTGCTGTGGCACGCGAACTCGTCGTGGTTGGCAAGCAGCCGGGAGGTCAGTCACCATACAGTGCGCCGCTCAAGCTTCAGGCGGCCGACGACAGGTTCTCGGACCTCAACGCCTGGGTGTCGGCCAATCTGGCGGGTTCTCTCACGAATAGATCGGCGGCGTTGTCGGAATGGTGGAATTACTTGGCGCCGGCTGCGGCCTCGATAACGGCTGCGACCTCTGCCGCGTGCGATGCTAAGGAAGCGTGGCTACCGTCGACCGTCGTCAGCTTGGCTTTGATACGCTCGGCGAAGAACGCTTGTGCATGGGGATCGAGAGTAAGATCCTGAGCGCTCAGAACGTACCAGCTCGGTTTGTCGTGCCAGGCGGCCACTTCGGCGGCGGCATCGAACGCTGTGTGATTGATGGGCATCTGGTGGGCCGCCAGGTGTTCGCCGATTTGCTTCGGCAGATCGCCGGCCACCGCGCCTGGAAACACGGCAGGGTCGATGGTCAGATAGCCCTTCGCGTCGGGCCGGATTGCCTTGACGCCCGGCGTGGCAGGGCCACTCGCTGCGAGCGCGGAAATCGTCTCACCCTTGTCCGGCGCAAACGCGGACACATAGACCAGCGATGTTACTTTGGGGTTGTTGCCCGCTTCACAGATCACGACGCCGCCCCAAGAATGTCCGACGAGGACAGTCGGGCCATCCTGTGCATCAAGGGCTGCATTTGTGGCAGCGACATCATCGGCTAGCGATGTCAGCGGGTTCTTGACGGCTGTAACCTTGTAGCCCTTGGCGGTCAGGATGGCTGCGACGCCGTCCCAGCTCGTCTCATCGACGAATGCGCCATGGACCAGCACGATGTTCTTGATAGCCTTCGTGGAATTGGTCTGGGCAAAGGCCGGGGCGATGCCCAGTGTGGATGAGAGCATGAGGGCGGACATGATAAGAGTTTTCATTGGTGGGCTCCTCTAGGTAGCGCTTGATAGCGATTGATTTTATTTCGGATTATCTGCAATTCACTAGACGCCTGCACCAAGGAGCTATGGAAAAACCAATCTCTATGGACAGTATCCTGTATTGTCTTCATATTTCTGTTCTGAAGACCTTATGAACGTATGGAAAGATCCTATGAAGGGCCATGACCGGAACCCCGAAAAGCATGCTCCATCGTCCAACCTGCCCGCCATGCTCGCTTCGCGCGTCGATCTTTTGTCGCAGATGCTCGAGTTGGTAAGGCTAAGGGGAGAGTTGGTATTTTCCGCCGAGCTGAACCGGCCGTGGGCAATGAGCTTTGAACCCGGATCGCCTTATTTCTTCGTGGTCCTGGAAGGGAGCCTGACGGTTCGGCTTGCGGGGGAACCCTCAGTTGAGGCGGTCGCCGGTGACTTGATCATGCTGCCGCGCGGTGTTGGGCATATTCTCGATGATGGCTGGGAGGCGATAGCAGCGAATGCCGATAACCTGATGCAGGACCAGTTCACAGCCGAGCGGCTGGAATTGCACCATGGCGGAAACGGCGAACGCACCAAGACAATCGGCGGAGTGTTTCGTTTCGAAAGCACGTCCGTGCCCTGGGTTGTCTCGGTGCTGCCGGCCGTCATCCATATTGAAAAATCGGGCGGCCAGACAGCCGGATGGCTTGAGGGGCTGGCGCATTTCATGATGATGGAAGCCCAGGCGGTACATCCTGGCTCCTCAGTCATGATCTCCCGCCTCATCGACGTTCTGATCATACGCGTCATCCGAACCTGGGCGCAGACCAAAAATCCCGGTGACACCGGATGGGTGGGCGCTTTGGCAGATCCCCGCATCAGCCGCGCCCTCAAAGCCATTCACGACGAGCCGTTCCGCCGTTGGAGCGTGGCTGATCTCGCAACCTCGGTGGGAATGTCCCGGTCGGCCTTTGCTGAAAGGTTCTCGTTTCTGGTCAAGGAAGCGCCATTGTCGTACCAAAGCCGCTGGCGGCTCACCCTCGCTCATGGAATGCTACGTCAGGCCAATGCGCGTGTGAGTGATGTTGGAAGACAGGTGGGGTACGAATCCGAGGCTGCGTTCAGCCGAGCGTTCAAAGCTCAATTCGGAGTTCCCCCCGTCGATGTCAGATCGTCCGACTGATTGTTGGCGCCGTCCTGATCGTCAGGGTCTTTTGATCGCGGGTCGACCATGCCCGTTCATCGAGCAACTGCCTGATCACGAAGACATTGGCCAGCTCGCAACCGGCCAATGTGGTCTGGTCAGGCGTAAGACCTGGGCCATACCTCCATCGATAGCCAGTTCCGCTCCGGCGGTAAAACTGCTCTCCTCGCTAGCAAGGAAGAGCACTGCTGCCACAACCTCATCTTGTCTACGCATGCGTCCAAGAGGGATCATGCTGTACAATGCATATCGTACCTTCTGTGAGGCACTTGGCATCATCGCCGTGTCAGTTGGGCCGGGCTGACGACGTTGACGCGAATACCTTTTGGAGCGAGTTCGTTTGTCCAGGTGCGTGTAAACGCACGGACTGCTGCCTTCGTCGCATCGTAGACGCCATAGCCCTCTGTGCCGATGCCGCCCGCAATTGAGCGCCGGCCATGAGGCGAGTGGCAGTCTGCGTACGCTTCACTTCCGATCTAGGCGCCTTTTCAGCGATGAGATTGTCTGCCCCGGCGAAATTCATACGCCTACGCTCGAAACCGGTGTCAAGCGCTCGCGGCGCGTAGAGGGGTATGCCGCCTTGAGGCTGAGGACGTAGCGCTTGTCATCAAGAATGGCCGGTGGTGGGTGGGACGGAAACCGAGCTGGTCGTTAAGGACGACGCAGAGGTGCGCGATACCGTCATTGCTTGCTGACAGATCTTGGCTATCGCACCCTCAAGGCTGTGGACGCTGCGAGCGCGCTGACGGTCATCGATAGTGGCATTCCGATCGATCTGCTCTTCACCGACGTCGTCATGCCCGGCACGCTGAAATCCCCGAGCTTGCAAGGAAGGCGAAGGAACGGCCTCCCGATATCGGCCGGCCGTTTGACAGTCTTGCTTGTCGAGGATGATCATCTCATGCGCACGACAACGGCCGATATGCTGGACGATGCGGGCTGGCTAGGAGCTTCCCTGGTTCGTACGGCCGACGTGAGAATAGTACGTAAGCAATTTTCTTGTTCGAGACCGTTGAACCGTCAATGCGTAATGTTTTATATCATGGCATGATATTGTTGTTATCTGGAGCTTGACGTCGTGTCAGACGCAATCAAAACCAGGCATCTGCCGTCCGACGAGGTCCTTGCGGACCGCTTGGGCCTCTCCACCAAGGAATTCCAGCGATACCGCATGCAAAACCTCGTTTCGGTTTCGACCACTGCTGCGACCGGAAATGACGGGATCCTGGTCACCTGCCAGCTTGGCAACAGGATCTGGGAAGGTGTCGTCGTGAACGGGAGCGTCACCACCGAAGAGGTCAGGTTCATCCGCGGCAAACGGGCGGGCAGCCCAAATTAAATAGTCCGCCGCCGACCCTGACCTGACTTTCAGAAAGGAAAACAATGAAGAAGCTTGCCGGCCTCCTCGTCGCCATGTCGATACCTCTTACCGCCCATGCTGCGGCCAGAATGGTCTCCCAGACCGGCGACTGGGGCGTCTACTCCTTCAAAAGAGATGGAAAGCCCGTCTGCTACGCGCTCTCGGTGCCCAAGGAAGCCAGACCCTCTGACGTCGATCATGGAAAGAATTACTTCCTGATCGCGCCAGCGGAAAAAGGCGGCGGCAACGAGCCGGAGGCGATCCTTGGCTATGCGGTCAGGCCCGGATCGCCGGTGCAGATTTCAGTTGGCGAGAAGACGTTCAAGATGTTCGTAAAGGACAATACGGCCTGGGTCGCGGACGCCGCGCAGGAACCCGAACTCATCACCGCGCTTCGATCAGGGAGCCGGATGACCTTGCAGGCGACCTCGGCGAGAGGAACGCGTACCAGCTACGACTATTCGCTATCAGGGGTCACGGCTGCTCTGGAGCGGGTCGCTCGCTGTAAGTGAAGCGGGGCTCAACCGATCCCGAACGCCGCTTTGCTATCGGGCGTCGCGAATTCTCGAAGACGGTGCGACGGGGTTCTCCCCTTGCCCGAAAGTAGCAGGTCTAGTTCGTGCTTCGAATTTCCAAACCTTTGCAGAAGGCGCTCCGCTTCATGTCGGCCGATACCGTAACGTCGCCGCAGGCTGCTCACATCGTAGCTGGGTTCGACCTCGGTCTCGTTCACCGATGGGAGAGGGCTCAGTTCTTGTTGGGAACGCTGCATGATCAAAACTCCTTTAAAGGAGTAATGGACCCGATGCCCGTACGGTTCCAAGTAACGTGGAATATATCACATCATGATGAAAATGGCAGTTAAATCTGGAGGAGGGCGTAAATCGCGCCGCCCCAGATTGCTGCGACGAGCAGGGCGACGCCCGCCAGGAAGAGTTTGACGTCAAGGAACATGAGCAATCGTCAGCGCGGTCCCGTCAAGTGCCCCGCACATCCTGGCGTTTAGTTTAACGTCTGGATCGGTGCGGCCTGAGACGCTTCGGACGAGGGGCCGCCGGGGATCGACGCGACCGCGAACAAGACCGCCACGTAGCTTGCGAACACGGCGGAGAATATGGCGCTCCTGGTCAATGGTTCACTCCATTATATCATGGGATGACATTCTTTAACTGTTCGCTCATAATGTCAATCCTGAATGCAGGATGAACGAGTTTGGGAGGTGGTGTTTTTTGGAAAAGATTCTGATTGTGGAGGATAACGCACTGATCGCGATGGATGTTCAAGATATCGTCGCGAGTTCCGGCTACGAGGTCGTGGGAATTGCCGACAGTTTCGCGAGCGCGCAGTGGCTCGCTCCGTTCGCAACCATTGCCCTGGTCGACGTCAACCTTCGCGACGGGGCCACCGGGCCGAGGATTGCGCAGTATCTCGCAAACGACTTCGGCGTCGCGGTGATCATGGTCACGGCCGATCCGGAAATGATCGCCACCGATCTGTCGAAAGTCATCGGCATGATATCGAAACCCGCCCAGCCAAAGCTAATTGGCAACGTTCTCGATTACCTAAGGGCGATTCGCGAGGGCTCGCCCGGCTCACCGCCGGAAGGGATGCGTGTCTTCGCGTGAAGGAGGGGTCGATACCATGATCGACAGACGTGCAGAACTCGGTCTCTGGTTGGGCAGGCTGGAAACCATTCTGATCGAACGGGGAGTGCTGAACGAGGACGGCGAGGTCGTCTGCGATGCAGGATCTCGGTTCCCAAGAGACGTCGAAGAGGCGCTGGATGGTTTCATCGAGGATCCGGTCGAACTCGTCGGTCTCCTCAAGATTTGCCGCGACGCCCGCGAGGGGCGACCGTTGTCTCCCGCAGTTTTGATGGCAGCCCATCTCATGACCAAAGAGATATTGGTGGCATTGCAAGAGGCCATGGGCGCTGGACGGTGAGGGGATTTTCAAAAGAAAATGGCCCGCCCGAAATCATTTCGGACGGGCCTCGCGCCAACCAGGTATCTCATCACGCCTGGTCGAAGCCTAGCTGTCGGTCACTCCCGCATCTCCTCCCGATTGCGGCAATTCCTTCATCTTGACGAGCTGGTCGGCGCAGGTATCGGCGGCATTCGTGACTGTGCCGTCGATCCCCGCGATCTTGGCCCAGCCGCCCTCGGCGATGAAGTCGTCGCGCTGCCACGAGGACTTTGCCTGCAGGGCCTTGAGATTATGCTCCGCGTCGGTCGCGGTGACAAAGTTATGGACGCAGATGCTGGCGACCAGATCTGCCTTCGCGTTGCGGACGGCAATCTCGGTCATGACGTTCGCCCTGCCTGATGTCGTCCAACCGCCCCAGGTAAAGCCGAGCACCATCGTCAATGCCGAGGCGCCGACGATCGACCAACCCCAAAGAGTCTTGGAAGGCCGGTACCCCGACCAGCCCCTTTCGCCATTTTGCATAGCTGTTCTCCTCTGGTTTATATCATAGCATGATACAAATTTGAGAACAGAGGTCAATCACGGTGTGATCAAAAAATGGTGACGCCGATCAGGCGAGTTCGGTCACCTGACGCAGTCGCGCGAGTGATTCTGCCAGGAGTGGTTCGTTCTCGAGCATGCCGTCGACATGGATCCTCGCCAGAGCTTCAAGAACCTTCTCGCCTTTCGTCGTCATGCCGATCAGTACGCTCCGCTTGTCGTCTTCGGCGGGGATCCGCTCCGCAAGACCCGCGGAACACATCCGGTCCGCGAGCTGCACCGCGCCGTTGTGGTGCATCAGCATCTGACCCGCGAGATCACGAAGCTTAATCTGCCGGCCGGGCGCCGTTCGGACGACGAGCAGAGCCTGATATTGATGGGACGTCACGCCAGCCTCGGCAAGCGCCGCCTCGCTGAACGACAAAAACCGCCGCATGGCGAGCCGGAAGCCTGCGAGGCCATCATAGACTTCGTCAGCCAGGCCGGATGTCCGGCGTCCCGATCGAGGCATTCATTAGTCCTTCCAAAATGTCATGATATGATATAAATGACGAACCACGCCAGGAGAACGGTTCGCGAGTGCTGCCGACGCGGGAGACGGTGCATAGCACCGGCGTCGGCGGGTCGCTCGCAGACCATATTCTCCCGATGGTGGCAAAAAGACTGTGCCAATTTCGTGACGTCGCGAGAAAATTACATCATGCTTGGTAACCGAAGGCCGAGAACGCAGCTATCTGAGACCGATCGTTTCGGTGTGCGGGTCGAAGGGGATGGCACCTGGACGGTGTTCGACGTCTTCACCGGCTGGCCAGCGGATTATCTCGGACGGTCCCTCGACGGATTGGAAGAGGGCGTTGCCGATCGCCTTTGTGCCGTCGTAAATGCGCTGGACAAGCGCCGCCGCGGAACGCTCCCCTGAAGCGGTTCTTTCGAGCCCGATTTCAGACCCAGAGCAATTGCCTTCCATAAGGGAGCACCGGGTAGAGGAGTACATGGCCGCGAGCGAAAGCGCTGGGATATCAGCATGCACCACTAAAGGGGTGCTTTGTCGCACACGGCGCCTCATTCATTCGTTTTAGCCGAAATCGGAGGTTCCCACTGAGGCTGGTATGGTTCCGAGGACATCCACAACGCAAGGCAGACCACAACGGTGATCATGATTCCCGCCACCACGCCCAATAAGATCGTCGTCTCTCTTCGCATGCGAACCTCTGTATCATGGCATGATATAGTGCGCGCGAAATTCGACGTCAACTTTATGTTCTCATCTAGATAGGCAGAACATTATCGCGGCTTAGCGGCAGAACTGTGCGTCTTGATTTCTGCCGTCTGCAAACGTCGCTAAGGCGTCCAGGGAACAAGCTCTCCGAGCCTTGAAGGCCACAGTCCCAGATCGTCTTGCACCGCAACTGGCAACGCGTCCCTCTGCCTGACCAACAGGGCGTGATGGATTGCGGCTTCGAGGGGTTCCGCCTCGCTTTGATGAGGTTGGCCTCTAATTGCGAGTTCGCCGGTTGTCCTGACGTTGTCGCCCGCGACGACGATGACGTGCCCCGGATAGGCCGAGGCGGTTCGGCTGTCGACCAGGTCGAATCTTTGCATCTGTTTTCCCTTTTCGATGTCTTCGGCGTCCGACGCAGCTTCCGAGAGAATCTCGAACCGCACGTCCTTGATGGTTTTGCCGGCCACTTGGAGCGCGACGATTTTTGCAATAGTGGCATAGGCCATCGGATCGCTTCGGTTGACCGACGAACGCCTGCACCACTCGTCAAGCAGAAGGCTCGCAGCCACGAGCTCACGGGCGTCCGTCCCTGGGACGTCCGGTCGACGACGGAAGGCAGGGCTTATGAAACCGATGACCTTCAGGCCTATCGCTGCTGCTGAAAATATCATGATATGATATTAATTCATTTCTTGACGTGAGGGAAATGACAATACCGCGAGCGGTCGCGTTGGTTGGGCAAACGGAGCCATGCGTCAGTCAAGAACTCGCTGGAATGTCAGTCTCCGCCGGGCAGGTCGAACCCCACCCATCTCAAGCGACTTTCCTCGTAGACGCTCTGTGTCGGAACCAGGGACGACGGCTCGTTAAAGCATCCCAATGCGACCGCGACAAAATCTTTTCGGAACTCAGGTATCCAGAAGACCGTCGACCCGCAGGCTGGACAGAACCTGAACTCGATCGATCTCCCGCTGTCACCAGTTCTTGTGTAACTATTCGAGGCTCCGGAAACCGCCACCTTTTCCCTGTCGAAGAAGACCGCCACTCCGAATGCGCTGCCCGTGCGTCGCTGGCATTCCCGGCAGTGGCAGGCGGAGATCTTGACCGGCTCTCCCTCGGTGGTGATCGAAAGCTGGCCACAGGAACAACGAGCTTTTCGTCTCACTGGCACCATTGTGTGCTCCTCCATATGACCTCTGTCGCTCCCAAAGGCGCTGCGAGAGCTATTTCGAGATTTGTCGCCGCCGTTGCTTGTCGAGTGCATTCATGACGATACACAGGGACGTTGATCCGTCCCCGTCCATCTGAGTTGTCGGGCGTCCGTGGTAGTCCGCAGCGAGCCCGGTGAACAGATCGAAGATCGTCCAGGAGCCGTCATGTCCGCGGCGAGTAGAATACCGGTCAGTGAGATAGTCGCGCATGGTCGTCGGCCGAGTGTGTCAGGTTCGAGTTGTTTCCAATTTTTTCTCCGCCGCGCGTCGCGCCCGGATGGCAGCGGCGATGAACACCCGCGACAGCCCATGGTAAAGCGGCTCGCGAGAAAGGATGCGCGAGGTCACGTAGCCGATCATCGACACCGCCATGATCGGGATGACGGCCTGGTGATCGCCTGTCATTTCGAGAATGATGACGAAGGCTGTCATCGGCGCCTGCACGACGCCGGCGAAATATCCGGCCATGCCAAGGATCGCCGCCAGCGCGATGCTGGCGCCGAGAGCCGAGCCGACCGTGCTGCCGAACCCGGCGCCGACGGCAAGCGATGGCGCGAAGATGCCGCCTGGTATCCCTGAAAGCATCGACAGGAAGCTGGCGGCCAGTTTCTCGACGAAGAACAGGGTCGGCAGCGCATGGCCCTCTACGGCGCCGCGCGCCTGTTCGTAGCCGGTGCCGAAGGTGGTGCCACCGGAGAGGATGCCGATGACGGCGATCGCTAGTCCGCAGGTGCCGGCCAACACAAGCATGCGCTTCAAGGGTTGCGGTTGCGCCCAGCGGCGGATCTTCTGGCCGAAATGCAGGGCAAAGCCGCTGAAGGCAGCACCCAGCGCCCCGCCGCCGATGCCACAGACGAGCACCAATCCCCAGTCGCGAAGTTCGGTCGGCGCAGCCGACGCCATGCCGAAATAATTGTAGCTGCCCGAAAGCCCGAGTGCGGCCAGGCCAGAGAGGATCACCGCGGTCAGCACAAGGCCGTTGGCACGCGACTCGTATGTTCGGCTCATCTCCTCGATGGCAAAGACGATACCGGCAAGCGGTGTGTTGAAAGCGGCCGCAATGCCTGCCGCCGAACCGGCGAGGATCAGCCCGCGCGCCTGCGCCATGCCGCCAAAGCGGGCGACGGCGAGCATGATCGACGCGCCGACCTGCACCGTCGGCCCCTCGCGGCCGATCGAGGCGCCGGAGAACAATCCGAGCACCGTCAGCACTATCTTGCCGAAGGCGATCTTCAGCGACAAGAGCCGCGTCCTTTCTTCTGCGTCATGCAAATGTCGCGCCGCGATCGCCTGCGGAATGCCGCTTCCACCCGAATTCGGAATTAACGTCGCCGCCAGGTAGGCCGACAGGATGAAGCCAGCGGGCGTCAGCAGCAGTGGCATCAGGAAGGTCCATTGACTGGAAGAGGCGAGGGATCCGAATGCGTTTTGCGCCAAATCCGCAAGTTTGGCAAAGCCGACGCTGATCACGCCGATGGCGAGCGCCCCGCACCAGAACACCAGTCGCGGTTTCCAAACCGAAAACGAACCCCAGATCACGCGGGAGCGGCGAAGGAGCTTGGAATAGCGGTAACGGCTTGGCATGGCAGACTCGGTACGTGACGGTTGAAAACCTTTTTAATGCCAAAGGCGCCCGAAGATCACCCCTCACAATTGAAAAAGCGCGGGATCGGGGTGGGATCGCTCCGTGCCGAACCACGGAGGACGTTATGTTCAGTGCATTCGGGAGGGGATCGCCATCCCTTGAGCCAGACGACGTTTCCATGATGCAGACTCTGGTGAAAAACCACTGCCTGACGAATGCGATCGATCCGGATAGCGAGGAGGCGCGGGACGCTGCGCGTGAACTGCTGAAGTGGTTTCAGGGCGGCGTGACCGATATGAGCAGACTGCAAGAACTGCTTGCGTCACATACCTGACGCCGATCGGACCTTGTAACGCTTGCGGGTCTACGCCAGCAGTCTCCTGCGGGCCGACGCCATCAGGACGGCGGCCCCGGCCACGCCGGAGGCGAACGAGCCCGCAAGGATCCCGATTTTCACGTGATCCTGAGACGACGCATCCGCAAAGGCCAGCAGTCCGATGAACAGGCTCATCGTGAATCCGATGCCGCAAAGCAACGACACACCTGTCATCTGCGACCAGGTCGCCCGCGCTGGAAGTTGCGCCGACCCGGATTTGACCAGAAGCGCCACCGTTCCAAGTACGCCTCCAAGCTTCCCGAAGAGAAGGCCGGCGGCGACTCCCAAGGTCACTGGCTCCGCAAGGACGCTTGCCGAAGCGCCCGCAAAGGAGACGCCGGCATTGGCGAAGCCGAATATTGGCACGATGAAGAAAGCCACCGGCTTCTGGAGTGCGTGCTCCAGTTTGTGGAGCGGAGAGTCCTCCTGCGCGGCTTCGGGCGTGCCTGGGGTGACTTTCAGCGGAATGGCAAGCGCCAGGACGACGCCCGCGAGCGTGGCGTGAATCCCGGACAGGAAGACGGCAATCCACAGAAGAACCCCAAGCCCGAGATAGGCCCAGATGTTCTTAACGCTGGATCGGTTCAGGATTACCAGGTTCGCGATCAGGACGGCTGCGACGGCAAGTGCAAGCACGTTGATGTCTGCAGTGTAGAAAATAGCGATGACGATCACCGCGCCGAGGTCGTCGATGATCGCCAGTGCCGCAAGGAAGATCTTAAGCGAGGCTGGCACCCTGTCGCCGAGAAGGGAGAGGACGCCAAGGGCGAACGCGATGTCGGTCGCGGTCGGAATGGCCCATCCGCGCAGGGTCGAAGGGTCTGAGAGATTGAAGCCGATGTAGATCAGTGCGGGTAGTGCCATTCCGCCCGCCGCGGCAGCACCCGGAAGGATTCGTCGGCTCCAGCTCGACAGTTGTCCGTCCAGCATCTCCCGCTTGATCTCAAGGCCAACCAGAAGGAAGAAGACGCTCATTAGGGCGTCGTTGATCCAGTGCTGCAGATTGAGCGGACCCAGGTAGACATGCAGGGCGTGGAAGTAGACGTCGGCGACCGGAGAGTTTGCGACGACAATCGCAAGCGCGGCCACTGCCATCAGGATCAGGCCGCCCGACGCCTCGCTGTCGAGAAACTGCCGGAGGGTGGATTTGATGCGGCCTCGGATTGTTTTCGACATGGGTTCGCGCCCTCGATGAAGGTTGATCTCAGTCTCCGTCAATCAGGGAAATCCCCAGCGCACGCAGCACACGCCTGTCTTACAATTAAGGAATGGAGAGAGATTCGCCTAGTAAAATCGGCAGGCACTGGCCCTTCTGAAAAAGGCTTGAACGGAACGTGAAGCGTCTTATTTGTTCGAATCCCGTCTCTTCTGATAGGAGGTCGCCAATGCGTCTCTCTCAAACGATTTTTTTTGCAGTTGCAGCAGTCGCCATCGTTGGATTGTTCTATCTCGCACTTTCCGTCGGTCATACTATTGCGCCGCCACCGGTGTAGCAGGCACATACGATGAGGCCTAGTGCCGAGCTATCCAGCAACGCTAGCGCCGACGACCGCGAACTGTGCCAAGGCAAGGAAAACCAGGGCTGCGATCACATACGGAATCCGACATGCATGCGCGTCATCCACTCAAATTAGCGAGCCCAGTCCTTTGCGCGAAGCGTTGGACGCCCGCGCTGAGCTTTGTCTACCGCGCGATTGACACCGCTCTAAGCGAACTTCCCTTTCAAAAGTAGTCGGTTTTCGTCTGCGTGGCACGAGCTTCGCGGTTCCTCACTCTATGCTTTGAAAGGGTTCATCATGACCACTGGCACAGTAAAATGGTTCAATTCAACCAAGGGCTTCAGCTTCATCCAGCCTGACAATGGCTGCGCTGACGCCTTCGTTCATATATCCGCTGTCGAGCGCGCCGGAATGCGCGAGCTGGTCGAAGGCCAGAAGATCGGCTTTGAACTCGAGCGCGACAACAAGTCGGGCAAGATGTCGGCCTGCAATCTGCAGAACGCTTAATAGACACTTGGAGGACGCCTCAAGCGCTATGTCCAACGTCAGGAGGTTTTGCCAGACGAATGCGCGCCCTTGCTTCAGGAGGCCCTGCCCGCGGCGAATTCGAGCGCGGAGAGGCTTCGCGTATCACCCGTCTGCCAGATCCATCGGCACGGCGCGTTCTGAAGTCGCTGACCGATGAGGGCCTGCTTGCGTCAATTACCGACAAGGGGGCCGTGTGGCTGCGGTTTCCGGTCCAGGCGCTCGATACTTTTTCCCTCGTCTCTATCCCGAGGGCGCGTGGCTAATTCGTGCACCAGCAGACTCTTACTACTGTCAATCATAACGGTATGCCTGCGTTCGAGAGGTAATTGATCATAACGACCATTGCCGAGTATTTTGGATTTGATGCGCCTGATCGATAACAAAGGTCGCCGGTTCTAACCGTCCAAGGCGAGCATGTAGGCGGATGGCGATCTGGGGCACGAGGCGAGGGCCGCCGTATCAAACTTGCTCGGCAGGAAACGAGCTAAGACCCCGCCTAATTTTTCGGGGCCGGACATTTGCCGGGCCGGTTTAGTCGGCGCACCGGCGCGGAGGTGCTATCACCTTTTCTCCGGTCGTGTGGCTGTGGTGCGGGCTGGTCATCGGCCCGCATCAAGCTCTTACGCAACCCGGTTCAGCGCGTCGCCGATCGTGACGACGATGTTTTCGATCTGCGATGGCGCCGCGGATTTGTGATTACTGGTCCCAGTTGCCGGGCGTCAGCGTGGAGGCGAACCGCCGCCAGATCTATCGGACAGGCTCGCAAGCTCGTCCGATCACCTGCCTTCATCACTCTCGTCGTGCCAAGTGCCGGGCGGTCGGTGAACCCTCATTCAATAGTTTTGCCATTGATCGGTCAGCATTGCGCTGTTCGGCGAAAATCGACCATGCGGCGATGAACAAAGCCGCGATCAAGGGGCCGATGACGAAGCCGTTGATACCGAAGAGGGAGATGCCGCCGACTGTCGAGATCAGCACCACGTAATCGGGCAGCCGCGTTCCCTTTCCCACCAACGGTGGGCGCAGCAGATTATCGACCAGCCCGATAACGAAGATGCCGACGAGGACCAGGATCGATGCTTTCAGCCAGGCACCTGTGAGGACCAACCAGATGGCAGCCGGACCCCATACAAGTGCGGCTCCGATTGCAGGAAGCATCGATAGGAACGTCATCGTCACACCCCACAACAGAGCAGCCTCTACACCAAGAGCCCAAAATGCCACGCCGCCGATCGTGCCCTGGATGATCGCTATGATGACGTTTCCCTTTACGGTAGCGCGCACCACTGCGGAAAACTTGTCGAGAAACTGCCGCGTGTAATCGTCGCTGAGCGGGATGGCATGCCGGACTTTGCCGCTGAGGTCAGCGCCATCTCTGAACAGGAAGAAAAGCAGGTAAAGCATGATGCCGAAGCTGATGAACAACTGCAGGGTATTTTGACCAAAGCTGAGCACGCTGCCGCCGATCGACCGGCTCGCCTGTACGGCGGCAGACGAAATGTTCGTGCCCAATTCGGGAAACCCGCCGAGCTTCAATGAGGTCAGCCAGTTGTCTATAAAGGGCGGCAGGGCATTCTGGATCCGGACCAGAGATCCGTTGAGATCAATTTCGTTGCTGCTGATACGTTGGTACAGGCTGGTTCCTTCCTGGATAAGTGAACCTAGAATGATCATTGCAGGCACGATCACGAGGCATATGCACATCAGCACCGTCAGCAGGGCGGCAATGCCGCGGCGGCCGCCTAACAAATGCTCCAGCCGCTTATGCACTGGAAAGAAAATGATTGCGAGGATGACGGCCCAGAAGACAGCGCTATAATAGGGAATGAGCAGCCAGATGAACGCGATCGTCACAACTGCCGTCCGGGATATCGCAGCCTGAGGCTCTTGACGATCCAGCTAGTTTTGACCTTGCTGACACAACGGGCCGGACGCACCATGACAGCCGTCGCGTTCGGGCTGCCGTCATCGAGCCCTTTTAAACGCTCGGAAGTTGAGGAAGGATTGCATGCTCGTACCGAGATAGCGTTCTGCGGGTAGTGGAGGCACAAGCCAGGAAATGCCGCGTCCAGTCGTGCAGAACCTGCAGCAGTCTATCACCGACGATTGCATCAGCCGCTATCCACGGCGTCCTCTCAGTGCGCCATGAATATTGGCATGCTGCTCGGCTCGATCATGTCTCGCGTCACCGTCACGATGGTCGATCCGCTCTCGCGAAAGCGGGTGAATGGAGAAGAGCCAGGCGCCGATATGCCAGCACTATCGATTTGTAATTGGGCGAGAGCGGCCGCCTTCCGCGGTTGATGATGACCGGCGTCGGCGTATCGAACAAAGCGCCATCCATGACGCGTTTCTGCAGTTCCTCGTCGTTGCACGCTTTACGGCTGCCAGGACGACGTCGGCCTACAGCGCCCGAATGATCAGTCGTGTTCTGGGAATCGAGACGGGCACGGCTGATGTGGCCGAGTTCATCCGCCGCCTGGTCTTCAGCACGCTGACCGGCAATGGCGACATTCACTTGAAGATCTGGTCGCTTGTCTATTCCGATCGTCGCACACTGTGTGGTGACTTTCAGCCCGAAGGAACACTGTGCTCTTGCCCGGGTTAGTGCTCCGAGATCAATCCGATCTCTCATGGAGGAAATAAAATCATGGCATCGACAAGGGGATCGCACGGCAGCAAAGCCGGTAGCAAGTCTGGTGGCGCCAAGAGTGCGTCCTCGAAGGAAAGCTCAAGCTCGTCGTCAGGCAAGCAGGGTGGCTCGCACGAGCAGCACGTAAAAGCGGGCGAACAAAGCCACAATAACTCAAAGTAACAGAGCGATCGCAAGCCGCTTCGGCGGGCATTACTGTCGCCAATGGCTCGACGCATCGCCAGCGAACCGAGAACGCAACCTACAGGAGATTTTGGATGAAAGTACGAGAATTCATGACTGCTCAGGTGGTCGCTGCCAAACCGAACGATACCGTCGAAGATGTGGCAAGGATGATGTCTGAGATAGATAGCGGCGCCATCCCGGTGATTGAAGATGACCTCGTCATTGGGATGATCACTGATCGCGATATCGTCATACGCGTCATCGCTGAGCGCAAGGATGGTTTCACGCCTGTCTCCGAAGTTATGACGCAGGGGGTCGAAAGCTGCCTTGAGGATGACGACATTGCTGAGGCTGCGAGGAGAATGGCCGAATTACAGATGCGCCGGCTCGTCGTGTTCAACAGTGAGGGCGAGCTTTCCGGCATCATCTCACTCGGCGACATAGCGATAGAGCATCAGGGCAATTTGGCGACTGAAGCGCTTGAGGAAATCTCACAAGATGAATGATGTCCTTGCTCTGCGCGAAACTACCGACGCCTCTGCGAGCCAACCGTGATGACGGCTGGGGTCGAGGATCGAACCGCGGAGGAAATCGCGGCACGACGCGTGCGACGCGCTGAACGGCGGCTGAAGCAGCGCGAGGCCAACATCAATCGCGCCGCCAAGATGCATCAGGTGCGGATTGCCGCTCCTCCGACTGGCAAACCAATGCCCGAGGATCCCCTCCTAGGTCGCGTCCATATCGGCTGCTCCGGTTGGTACTACTGGCATTGGAAAGGGAATTTCTATCCCTCGGATGTTTCGTCGGACCAATATTTCTCGATCTATCAAGAGCATTTCGCGACAGTCGAGCTCAACGCGCCGTTCTATTCCTGGCCGACCATCAGTTCGGTCAAGACCTGGATCCGCCAAGCCAGGCCGGGCTTCGTCTACACCATCAAGGTCTGCGAGCTGATCACCCATATTGAGCGGTTTGAGAAGACTAAGACCCTGATTGAGGATTTCGGCTATATCGCCGATCTTCTCGGCCCGCAGATGGGATGCTTTCTGTTTCAGCTGCCGCCGAGCGTCCACTACAATCCGAACATGCTGCAGTCCATTCTGGCGCAGCTTGATTCACGCCATAGGAATGTCGTCGAGTTTCGTCACAAAAGCTGGTGGAACCAAGAGGTTTTCAACGCCTTCAAGGCAGCGGGGGCAATCTTTTGCTCTTGCAGCGGTCCCCGGTTGCCCGACGAACTCGTATGTACCGCCGATGATATCTACATTCGGTTCCACGGGATCGAACAATGGTATCGCCACGACTATTCTGACGATGAGCTCATGGTTTGGGCCGAGCGCATAAGCAGGAGCGGAGCGAAAACGATATGGGCGTATTTCAACAACGATCGTGATGGTCATTCAATCAAAAATGCCAAGAGACTAGCAGAGATGCTCAGTCTCGCCCTGAAAGTTTGACATTTCGATGCAACAAACGGTGAAGCAATGAAAGTTGTGGCGTGATGGCAAGACAGTCGGCGGAAAAACAGGCCAACCTCGGCATGTCGGTCGAGATTGAACCGATGGAGGCCAAGTCTGCGGAGGCCCTGCCAACTGGCATGGGATGGCAGTTCGAGCCGAAATGGGATGGTTTCAGGTGCATCGCGTTCAGGAGTGGCGGCCGTGTCGACCTTCGATCAAAGTCTGGAAAACCGTTGGGTCGCTATTTTCCGGAACTGATCGCCTTCCTGGCCAGTCTCCCGGTTGACCGCTTCGTCATAGACGGCGAGTTGGTCGTTGAGATCGACGGGAGGTTGGCCTTTGACGCTCTCCAGGCGCGCCTTCATCCAGCCGAAAGCAGAATTCGCAAGCTTTCTAACGAGACGCCAGCGCGGCTTGTGGCCTTTGATATGCTCATGGGCAAAGACGGCGTACTGCTTCTCGATCAGCATCTTGCCGATCGCCGAGCTCGGCTGGAAGAGTTTTGCAAGACAATCCCCGCTAATCCCCGTCAGTTCGTGGTATCCCCGTTCACGCGCAATCGTGAGGAGGCTGCGAGCTGGCTTTCAGGGTCCGGCGGCGACACCGATGGCGTTGTTTGCAAACGGCTAGATGAGCCCTATCGCCCTGGCGAACGGGCAATGGTAAAAGTCAAGCGAGTGCGTACCGCCGACTGTGTGGTCGGTGGATTTCGCTACGGGAATGATAGTCACCTAGTGGGTTCGCTTCTGCTCGGACTTTACAATGATAATGGCGAGCTCGACCACGTGGGCTTCACGTCAGCCATTTTGGATGCAGAGAAGCCAGAACTGACAAGGCGGCTGGAGGCATTGCGCGAGCCGCCGGGATTCACGGGTAAGGCACCCGGCGGACCGAGTCGGTGGAGCACCGAGCGTTCATCCGACTGGCAGCCGCTGAAACCGGAGCTTGTTGTCGAAGTGCGCTTTGACCAGGTGACGGGACATCGTTTCCGACATGGCACCAAGTTCTTGCGGTGGCGGCCGGACAAGAGCCCGTCTCAATGTGACTTCCGCCAGATTGGCCAGTGAATCGTAGTGTTTGCCGAGATGGACAGGCGAACTAAGCCCTCATTACAGAGAACAGGCGATAGCTATCGACAAAATCAGAAAACACACGCTCGAATTTGGGAAGCCAAACAGCAGCCCGGAAGGGGAGCACGAGCGCCCCTCGCAGCCAGCCGAATAGGAACCGGGAGCAGGAAGCTTCCGGAGGCAGCCATCAGCTGATTGCGGCGCGGCGTCAATCCCAGAATGCGAAAGAAGAGGGGCGCACCCTATTGCACCGGGGGGCGCATGCAGCCCCATATTCCAGCCCGGCTTTCTAAGATCTAATCGGTCGGTGGATGGTGTTTCCCGTACTGATTGCTGTCGTGGGACACGCGACACGAACGCGGCTCTTAACAAGATGCCAAGCTCGCGGTGTGGCGCTCCTGGGCCTTCGCCAATACGACGACGGTCGTCGTAAGGTGAACGTCCTCCACGGCGGCGCAGGACGCTAGCAGGGTGGTTGCTCGACCGATTGTCAGTGACATTCAAAGCAATGTCCGGTACCGTGCGTTTGATCGAGCATCCTCCGGTGGCCGAGAGAAGATCGAAAGCGGTCTTTCGAGCTTGCCTCCCCGCACCGATGGGGTGCACCGAGGCGGTTGAATGCTGACTTGACGACGGCGTCCCAAGCGTCGTGCGAACGTTTCCCAGCAGGCACCGTGTGCCAGTCAGTTTAATCGATGCATCAGCAGTTGCAGTGCAGCGCAGGCACCGTCCTGCTGCTTGAGGGACGAGCCAACGATTGCGCTCGACGTCGAGGACGTCCTCAACGAGGCCGGTTAATGTCGTGCGGATCATATCGTCGTCTGGCGACGCCACCACCTGGCTGGCCAAGGGCACCGGTCGTCGTGATCATCGATCTCGGTCTCCGCGATTGCTTCTGCAACGCCGAGGTGTGGCTGCTGGCCGAGAGCAAAATACCCTTCGTCGTCCACTCGGGCGACGACCATTCCCTAGTGGAAGAGGAACCGGCTTTCGCAAGGGGATACTGGCTCTCGAAGCCGTCGATTTCGGCCGACATTGTCAAGGCGATAGGCGTGGCGATGACGGGTGTCAGAGCATGACCGACAATCACCGGCTCGTTATGGCCCGTATCGGGGCCGAAATGGAAAAGGGAACGTCCACGACGGAGGTTGTCATGATCGTCGCACGCATCTTCAGACGACAGCAGGAGGCCGATAGAGCTGTTTCTAGCCGGACGTCAACGGAAACGAAGTCTAATCGAGGCTGACGCGCTCACTCCTTCGTCACGAGGCCGCCCACATTCGCCTCGTAGTCGCGCTCCGGTATACCATAGGCGTCCCCCGCAAGCATTTTCAGACCGGCTCTGTCGCGAATGGTTATGGACGCTCTGGAGGCCGTGATCAGGCGTTTGCCTTCGAGAATATGGATAGTCGTCGTCACACTCTGTCTGCGCACCGCCAGCATGATGCCGATGAACTCGTGGGTCAGTTCGATATCGTCGCCCTCGGATCGGTCGTGGCACATCAGCAGCCATCGGGCCAGACGCGCCTCAATATGCTGGGTGGCGTTGGAGAAGGCCGTATCGGCGACCTGTACGGACGCCGAATGCAGATAGCGGGTGAGGAGATTCCGCAGGGTGACGCTTTCGGCCATTGCTGCTTGGAGGCGCACGTTCTCGATACGGTGTCCGGCGCCCGGGACTTGCATGAAGACGTGGTACGGACTGGAAAGAACACCGGAGACGCCGGCGGCAGGTGTCAGGCCCTCCCGGCCAAACAGACCGATTTCGGCTTCTGGTTCGGTCGTTGATGGAACGACGACAGATCCGATCCCACTCTCGGGAAAATACGTGAAGTCCCCCGCTTTACCAGGTTCGGCGAGGGCCAGGCTCCGGGGCAGATCCAGGAACTGAAGGTGCGGCGCTATGCGCGACAAGTCTTCTGGGTTCATTCGGATCAGCAGGTTGTTTCGATAAGGGGACGAGTTGGGATTTTGCATATCGCTCTTCCTGATGAGGCAAGAGCAAAACGGTCTCCCAGCCGGTCGCGCCAGACGTCAGCAACCGATATTCAACGGTACGCGCAAAAGGTGTTTTCTTTACGTTCGTGCCACTCCCAATGAAGGCGTACTCCCACAAGAAGAGTGTCCGTAACAAACAGTAACGAATCGAACTCTCTCAGCTTCGCGGCGCCAAAGCCGCGGGAGTCGCGCTGTGGACGTGAGACGTCAACGACGACACGCTGGTGATGGATGAAAAGGGGTGCCGGCTATAGGAAACGGGGAGCTGACGTTCGTGCATTTGTTTGAAAAGATTCATCCGGCAGACCGCGACCCCCGTGCGCGCCGCGTTCGTTGCGACCAGAGCGCTCTTCGGCCCCTACAAAATCGATTTTCGGATATTAACGGAGGCATCCAACGTTCGCTGGGTCTCGGCGCGCGGTGAGGCCCGCCTGCCGGGCCGGGAGGCTAGGGCAGCAAGCTCCTCCATCCTCTGGTTCCACGATAAACCTTCAAAACTTCAAGGTACCGGCCCTTTTTCTAATGGCCGGGGGCGCAGACCAAAGAATGCCTGGCGGCGGGAACATCGCTCTCTACTGGAGGTTTAGGAGCGCAACGGAGTGTAAAGCACCATGAATATCTCGAAGATCGCACCCGTCATGATTGCAGCAACCCTCGCAGGCACGGCCTGCCTCGCGGCTGAACGACCGAAGCAGGCAGCTCAGGAGTTCGCCACGAAAGCAGCCTCCGCCAACATGTTCGAAATCGAGGCTGCGAAAGTCGAAGCCGCAAAAGGCAAGGACGGCCCCGCAAAGCAGTTTGCTGCGGACATGCTCAAGGACCTACGGGAAGGCCGGCCCGGAGTTGGAAGCCGCCGCGAAGGCCGACGGCGTAACCGTCCCCACCTCGATCGATGCCGACAGCAAAAAGAAGGTGGATGCCCTGGCGTCTGCCGACAGTGCAAATCTCGATCAGGCCTATCTCTCGACTCAGCTTACGGCCCATCAGGACGCCGTCAAACTCTTCGAACAATACTCAAAATCTGGTCCGGATGGACAGCTTAAGAACACCGCGGGAAAGATTTTGCCCGATCTGCGGATGCATCTCGTTCGCGTCCAAGGCCTTACCTCCAAATAAAGGGCCGAGCCTCACCAAAAAAGGCATCGTGACCGAAAAGACCGCGAACCGGGAAAACCGACGATACCAGATCGTCGGATACCCCGGAATCTAACAAGCGCCCAGACGACTTAGCAAAAAATGCAAGAGAAGGCCTTCAAATGATGTCTTCAAAAGTGGACCCGCTGAGCCTGCCAAGGCTAAGCGAGCGACCACCGACGACGATGAGGGCGGAGACCCCCCTCGAATAAACGCGCAGAGACCTTCGAAGACCACTTTTTGTTCGTCTAACAGCCACTGATATGCTGTTTCGAGTACTAGTCCGCATACTCAGTCGTGCGCGCCAGATGCCACTTGAGATCCAGCGCTCCGTCGGTCCATCACCCTGGCCCGCGCTCTCCACGACTATCTTCGCCGCGTCCACGGCCTTCCGCGCGGCTCGCACCCGCTCGTCCACGCCTGCGGCTACCTTCACTGCGCTGCGCGCCGAGATCAGCTCTGACATAAAGCGTTTCCGTTCTTTCTCTAGGAGACGAAGTTTTGCCCTTCGCCAAAGTATCCCGCCAACGACGGTGTAGTGGCGGTCTGGGGTCTACAGAAGATGCCGCCCGTTTTTCAAGCGCCGACACCAGCGCTCGAAGTGTCGACATTCCTCAGCCGGAAGAAATAGCGGCGGTCGCCGCCGTCACCGACCGCCGCTGTGGCTCCTCGCCGTCGACCACGCGCCGATTATGCGACGCCGTCGTCGCGCGAGCGCGCAGAACTTGCTGACAGTGGCACGAGCTTGGTCCTTCCCAGCAGTATTACAGGGAAAGGCCGCGATCTACGATCCACCCGGAGCGAGACGATCTCCTGCGGGAGCGCACGAATTTGAGCGTCTTAAACCACGTGCGCCGCGCCAGCTGTAGATCGTCCGCCATCGCTGCCTCCTCTATAAAGCCCTGAGGCAGGTCCCGGCCGCATGAATAACATCCGTTCGCTGTGATGCGAGTCGCTTCTAGGCGCCGCACCGAACACGAACGCGAGGGCTGATACGACGGCGACTGCTGCGATCGGCCTCTTGCGGATCTTGTCCTCGACGCTCTTCACAAACGTGCGAGCCTCCGACATGGCGGGAGATGTCGCGCCGGACGCCATCTCTGTTGCAGGGCCGCCCGCCATGCGATCTACATCTCGTTGAAGCGCACCAAGAGCATCGCGACTCTCGTAGAAGCGATCCGAGTGACGGCGCTCCCGGATGATCGGAGGGGCTCTTCAACCATTCCTTCAAGACGCGTCGCGCTCTTCGGCCTGTTCGATTTCAATAGACTGCACTGCTGGGGAATTTTTCGGTCGGGCATCGTCATTCTTCTGTCTGCTCAGGAAGTCCGCCCAAGAGCTGAGGTTCCATCGCCGCCGTCGCTTCGGAAAGAAATCGTGGTCTGGCCATTCTTTTAGAAAGTCCGACCTAGGTGCGAGAGCGGAACATCCGTTCGCGATGAAGGTTAGCCTCGCAGAAGGAGTAAGCATCATGGGAATGAATAAGCCGAAAGACGGTGCGCCAGGCACCACCGACCAGTCTCCTCGTTGGGAGGGCCCACAGGAAAACACGCCGCGAGGATACATGCCCGCGAAGGACGATCCGGACCGCGCCGAAGATGCCAATGGGGAAACCAATGCCAATCCAGTGGTCAAGAAAGTTTCCCACGGCCTCAAGCAGAAGGGCGAATGAGATGACGGACGTTGAAAAGGATGCGAACGGCCAATATGCGAAGTCGGTCGGTAATCGAAAGGCAACCGGTGTGGCCAGCGCCAAGCCAACCGTCGTCACCGGATCGGAAGACGCGACGGAGCATAAGACGCCGCCAGGTAAGAAGCCCGTCAAGGACTGGGACATCAACTATGATCCAGCCAACATGAACGAAGGCGAGACCCGGTAGCGAGACGTCACCCTCGGGGCTCAGACGACTTCCAACGGAAGCAACGGCGGAGACCGCGCGGAGTTCGACCACGGTGGCGTCACCGGGCGAAACGACTTGGCCCTTGAGCGCGATTGTCATGCCGTTCTCCAAACCCGGTGCTTTTCCGGGTAGCGCGCAGACCGGTCACCTCAAACTTGAACTCCGGGTATGGCAACGAGGTAGCGCGACGGAGTCGACACTGCAAACGACTGGCCCACTGCGACTGAAACGCCCTCGGGCGGAACAAACGGTGGTTGCGTGTGTTTCGGTGCTGACCGATCAGCAATTTCGCGGCCGGCGGCATTCGAAATCATCGGAGATCAACATGGAAAACGCACAAATCGGCTGGATCGCGGCCATCATTATCGGCGGCCTCGCAGGCTGGCTCGCCGAGATGTTCATGAAGTCGAACATGGGCGTCCTGATGAACGTCATCCTGGGCATTGTCGGCGCGATCGTCGCCAACTTTCTCCTGTCGCTCTTCGGTGTCGCGCTAGGCGGCTGGCTTGGTTACCTGATCGCTGGCTTCATCGGCGCCTGTATCCTGATCGCACTCGCGCGCATGCTTCGTCGTACCGCGTAGGGAAAGCGCGCTGGGGCCCCCAATACCGTCACGGAGTTCAAGTATTTTCGGTCTCGTGTCTCCCGATATGGTCGGCAAACGAGCGGTTCGACGAATATCTTCCTGACGCGAGGTGGACCAGATAAAACGGTCAAGATGCTCCCGCCTGAAAAGCAACAGCGCTCCATCTCGTCATTGCAAAGGTTGCCCAGGTCATTCCCGAAACGAAGGCGCCAGTCATGGTATCTGGCGCGCTGCATTGGCAAAAATTCATTATGAAGCCGAAGACGACGTCTATGATCTGCTGGGGCCATGCCGTCGGCGAAGAAGCCAGGTAAATGGACGAAATCGCCAGCGGTGGTTCGAGAGTTAGAGTCGGCGACAGTGACGCTGAAACAAACCTACAGCAGGCCTGCATCACTAGAATTAGAGTGGTGCTAAAGGTCAGTTGGCAGGTGGTTCAACCTGCGTGACAGCGACAATCAGGTTTCAGGCGGCCGGCGAAGCTTTGATTTGGTGGTTGCCTGCATTAGATCGCGCGCAAACAAGTGATATCGAAGAGACTGCCGCCATTTTAAGAGGTCGGCACGAGCGATCGCGGTAGTTTCGCCGCGAATTAAACCCTCGGCGATTTCGGCCTCAGAAGCGGCTATATTGCGCTTGTCCTCGGTTATGTTTTGTCCTGCTACTTCGAACGCAGATCGGTTGGGCATTTTCCGCTCCTTCGTGGGTTTTGGGAAAATCCAGAGTGCAGTATTAAGCACTGGCGCATTTGTAGACTGAGTTCAAAAGGTTGGTCATCGATGGACTCAGTGAGTCAGGATTTGTAACAGCGCTTCGACTTTCAACGGTCGGGAAGCTCTCGCTTCTGATCTCCCATCCGGCTCACTTGTCACTATCGGTATCCCTCCATCCTCTTTTCCGATAGGATTCTCACCCGCCTGTTTCGCTTTACCAGCAAGCCCATGATGGCTTTCTGTCATCGCCGGCACCCTCCTGACGACTGGGACCCGGCACTGTTGGGAGATTACCCCTCCCCATCTTCGACCATTCCCTCGGCTGGCGTGCCGATCGCGGAGGAAGCAGCGGTTTTGACAGGTGTCTTGATCTTTTCCGTGTCCCGGTCGCGCTTGTCTGGCATGGCTATGCGCAGACCCTTTCCAGCCTCCTTCCCAAGCTTCTCGCGGCGCCGGTCGGCATCCGCGCTGTCAAAAGCTCGGGCGTCATCAGTCTCCGGCGGTATTATTGTCTTCGTCATAGGATATACCTTTCGTGCTTATTGCGGCCTCTGACAGAGCGACCTGACGTCCGCATACAGTGCGGGATAACGCGTTTACGCGCCATCTTCCTTAGTCTGCTGTGCGCGTGCGCGTAGATTCTTCTGAACGCTTCCGATGCGCTTGTCCTGCAAATCGGCAGACCTTCAGAGGCACCCAAACCTTCCGCCTGTCGTTAAGTTCCCGGAGAGAAATTGGTCATTCAACCGGGTATCCGGATTTTCCGTCGCAAGCGCTACCGATGAGTTCTCGGGCTGTGCGAACCAGGGCATCAACTGAGATTTCGAACTTGGCTCAAACGTCGTCGCGGTGATCAGAGCAAGCCTTCGTCATACCGAAAACGGATTTGCTTCCGTCCAGGAAGCACCACCCTTCATCTAACTGGAAGCCGTTCACGGAACATTCGCCCGGCCGGAATGTTCTTGACAGAAAGGAATTGTGCAATGCAGCAAGTCTTATCTTGGGCGCGGCCCGTCCAACTTGGCCTCGGTGACGGGGCAGCGCGATTGATATACGGCCCGGCAGATGCCTTACGGTCGCTACGGGAGTGGCCGGCAGGGGGCGGCTGGTTTTTCGAACGCGCCATAAACCGGTGTCACGCCGCGCTTGAGACGGAGGGGGATCTGGAGCTCTCCCGGCAGGCCTTCGTTGCAGCCTCACTGGAAGCCTCGATCCCATTTGTCTGACCAGTTTTCACACTGCAGCACGATTAAGAGCATTGCAGTGCTTGGCAAAGGTCGATCTTTCATTTTCTGGCCAAACAGCGTCGACCATTTTGCATGATGCACACTGGCGTATAACTCTGGACCTTGAAGAAGGAAAAGCTGAACGAAATCTGAAGGAACTGCTAAGAAGAGGAACGTCGGTCTATCGCCCGACTAGGCGTGGGTCTTGCGCGCGAAAGCTCAACCAGAAGACGAATAGCACGGTCCTCGAAAACTAACCGTTGACGAACCCGCTCCCCTGTCGTATAAGATAGCTTATCGATCTTTTGCTTGCCGAGCTTTGTCTACCGCGCGATTGGCACCGCGTTTTAAGCGAACTTCCCTTTCAAAAATAGTCGGTTTTCGTCTGCGTGGCATAAGCTTCGCGGTTCCTCACTCTATGCTTTGAAAGGGTTCATCATGACCACTGGCACAGTAAAATGGTTCAATTCAACCAAGGGCTTCGGCTTCATCCAGCCTGACAATGGCGGCGCTGACGCTTTTGTCCACATCTCTGCCGTCGAACGCGCAGGAATGCGTGAGCTGGTCGAAGGCCAGAAGATCGGCTTTGAACTCGAGCGCGACAACAAGTCGGGCAAGATGTCGGCCTGCAATCTGCAGAACGCTTAATAGATATCTGCTTCCCTTTGACCACGGATGTACTGGCATCGCCGGAGGCAACTATCAGTTTGAGGCCAGGCAATTCGCCTGGCCTTTTTCGTTTTGGCGTCATAGCTGACATCGAGGACATTCAATGACAGAGACATATAGTAAATCTCGCCAGCAGGCCGAGACCGCCTTCGGCCATCTTCAGACGGAGTTCTTCGCCAAGAACAATGCGGCGGAAGAGCTTGAATCCGTGGCCCAGGCGCGCGATGCCAAGACGTTCAGGCTGCGCGAAGCGCGCCTCGCCAAGGAGCAAGCCGACCGGATATCTGCAACATCTGCGCTGCTTGCCAAACGAGCCAAGGCCGGCTGATCATCCCAACGACAACTATCAGGATAAAAATTTGAGACACGCCAGAAACAACGAACTTACCGACCGACGCTCCGCTGCTGCGGACGCCAAGACAGCTCTTCTCACGAGCTACCGAGCTGCAAAGACGGCGGCTGAGCCGTCACAGGCCGCCAGACAGGCCGAGCGCATCTCTCTTGTTGAAGCGCGCGAGGCGCGCCGTGCGGAACGGGATCGGCTAAAGCATGAGGAGCTTACCCGGGTCGAGACCCTTGCGGCTCAAGAACAGGCGGCGATCGAGGCAGCAGCTGCGGCAGAGATCGAGGCGCGACAGGCGGCAGAGAATGCCCGGATATCACGGGTTGTTCAAGATGAGGCCGCTCGCAAAGCCGAGCGCGACAGACGTTATGCCGCCCGCAAGGCCCGGCATGCTTAGTATCCAGGGACCCACCTTTTATTGGATGGTCCGTGGATGATTGCATCTGGGCCTGGCCGGAGCTACTTTTTCAGTTCTGCCGTCAACCCTGCTTCGATCCCACAGGCCTGAATGAACATCGTCCAGTCGATACGGCCATTCAGAAGCGGGGGCGATTTCCGGTAGGTGATCAATCTGGCCAGAGATGGCCGTATATTCACCAACACTCGCCTTGATGTGATTGGGGCGATGCGAAGCTCGCAGAATTCCGAACTTTTTCACTGACGTGATGACGGGTCGTGTTTTGTCATGCTCATTCCGTTTCTGTCGACACCAAGCGGAAATAGGGGCGCCCGTTGACAAAATATGTTTAGGGCAAGTGGTTACCTGTCGATCGCTGGCTCTTGAATGGGGCGCTGCAGATTTTTGTGCTGAGGCATAGATAGGCTTGCAATAACTCACCTATGGCAATAATTATGAGTTATAGAGAAGGCGGCTATAACTCATGAAATGGAACTGGCAGAACCCCGATTGGCCAAACTTCAGGTACGATACCGCAAGCCTGGTACCATTGGAGCAGAAATTCTTGCAATCCGCCGGCGAGGTTATCGGTGCTGTTCGACATTTCAACGATGACGACAGCAACCAACTTCGCATTGAGTTGCTGAGCGACGAAGCGGTCAAGACCTCAGAGATTGAGGGGGAATTTCTGGACCGCGCGAGTGTTCAGTCATCGCTCCGTTGGCAGTTCGGGCTAGACACTGATGGCAGACAGATCCGCCCACAAGAGCGGGGGATCGCCGAGATGATGGCGGATGTCTATCGAAGTTGGCGTAGGCCGCTGCGTCGTGAGGGACTGTTCCAGTGGCATTCAATGCTGATGGCCGGAAATCGATATATTGAAACGGTTGGCGCTTATCGCAAGCATGAAGACGCTATGCAGATCGTGTCAGGTCCATTCGAGAAGCCCACAATCCACTTCGAGGCTCCCCCGTCCCGCCAGGTTACCACTGAGATGGAGACCTTCATCGCATGGTTCAATCAATCCGGGCCAGATGGCCACATGTCGCTTCAAGCTTTGACGCGCGCAGCAGTAGGCCATCTTTACTTTGAAAGCATACATCCATTCGAGGATGGCAACGGCCGAATTGGGCGCGCGCTCGCCGAGAAATCCCTGGCGCAAAACATAGGGCAGCCAAGCCTCATTTCACTCGCCTTCACAATCGAGAAGAGCCGGAAGGCCTACTACTCAGAGCTTGAGCGGCACCAACGCAAACTTGATATCACAGACTGGATCATTTTCTTCTCGAAAACGATCCTGGATGCTCAACGGGCGACGCTTGAGCGCATCGATTTCTTCATTCAGAAAGCACAGTTCTATGATCGTTTCCGGGGCCGGCTCAACGAGCGCCAGGAAAAGGTAGTCGCGCGCATCTTCAAGGAAGGCACGGCAGGCTTCAAGGGGGGGCTAAGTGCCGAAAACTACATCTCGATCACAGCTACATCCCGCGCTACAGCAACACGCGATCTTCAGCAGCTCGTGGAGATCGGTGCGCTGACGCGTACCGGCGAACGTCGGCATACCCGGTACTCGCTGTCTTTGCGGAAATAAATTGCAGCTAGTCTAATGAACTCCAACAACGTAATTATCTTGGTGAACGATTATTCGATTCCGCTCGAAGGTCGCGAGGATACGGCCTCCTGCCCAGATACCATCCATTCCTGCCCGCCACAGCTCATGGTGCGATTTTATCGGAATCACCGACATTGAAAGCGAAGAACGGGTTGAGGGCAAATGCCGTCGCGGCCAGCGTCGTCGCGAGGCCGATTTTCAACGGCGTGAGCCACAGTGTGTCGGCGGCCAAAAACTCCGGCCAAGCAAGGCCCTCCAGTCCTCTAGGAGCGGGAAGTGCAGGCTGGGTGTCATCAGCGCCAGAGCTGATAACTCCGACAGGGATTGGATTTCCGAGAGTAGTTTCCTGTGCCATCTTATTCTCCATGGTTCGAGACTGCCTATCGGCAATCCCCATCGACGGTTCCCAGTTTGGTCCAATATGGCTGCCTTTTCATGACATTGAGTACGAAGGTGTCGTTGCCCTCAAGAGCAGCGGCCGTAGACCGTCAGTCGAAACCGTCCGTCTTTCCGGAGCGATACACGACAACCGGGTCGCCTTCTTCGCCGACGACCGGATTTCCATCACGACGAACGACAAGGACGCCAGCGTGGCTGGACGCCATCTGTTTCGCCTCCTCGATCCCTTCAGTGTCGGAGGCGTCAACAACAGTCTCCCAAGCCTGTACGGCCTGGCCGCGGTCATCGAGGTCGAATGCGAATACGCTGATGGAAGAAAAAGTGCCGGGCATAAGACTTCCCCTTGGGTGTCCCATAAGGGTGTGGGGCGGATAGCGCCAATCGAGTTGGCGCCATAAGTTCATGCCAACGCGTGTTTGATGCGCTCAACATGAGATGATGGAGCTGTGCCCAGCTCATCCTCGGCGACTGAAATCTCGGATACGGTCAGTCCAGTGGCGATCGCGAGGTCCTCCAAGCTGTAGTTTTTGGCTATACGAGACGCCTTCAGGCTGGCAGCTGTCGACTGCGGTATCTGCGAAATTTGATCCATTTTAATGCTCCTTCTCGCCGCATTTAACGGCGAAGCAGAATTCTGGTTCCGCCGAACTATTTCGAGGTCGGATTTTGGTTCGCGGCGAGCCTCATCCGTCTTAGACGCTCGCTCTTTTCGTGGCGAAGTCGGCGCTCTTCGTCGGCGAAGTCCGTAGCAATCTTGTTGGTATGTTCGAAAGCTGCCGCCCGTTGTTCCACAGTCAGTGTCTTTCTGATCCTGCTCACCATGATAATTTTTCCTTTGGGGATTTCGTCCATATGGGAAGGTGTGGCCGCTCCTTCAAACGCATCAACACGCTTTGTCCAGTAACGGACGCGTCACGTCACGGTCTTGAGAAGGGAGCGCCAAGACCCCATTTTAGATCGGCCACCCCACGTCACACGAGCCTCCGAAGCAGCGTCCGCCGGCGCATGCGTGAGGCTTGCGCGCGGGGTGAGAGGGTCGCTCCCTTTCCTGAAGGTCGAGCGCCCTCGGACCCTTTGGTTTCGGAGAAGGCCAATAGCCGAAAAAAAGGCCCTCTCACGGGGGGTGAAGAGGGCCGTAAATATCAGGAGATCGGTCAATGGAGGTCGCCATCGGCCGACTGACAGCGGACACTGTCGTCGCCTAACGTAACGGAACGAGCGGGCTCCGGTATCCCTAGATTTCGCCAGGGGCGTGGAGCCGCTATCTATCTGGGCTCCATGGGTGGGCACGATTGCCAGTCAGTGCTCAGACGGCGGCGATCGCGAATGATCCTGTCACAGCCAAAACCGTTTGGGACACGCAATGGCCGCCAAAATTTATCCGAAATAGCGATTGGCCCCCTTGGACTGCCATCGTCTAGCGCTTACTCCGATGGTGCAGCGGGCAGGGCGCGTTTGTGTTCCGACGCACGATACATCGTCACGATGCGGTCCAGCGAGCTTTGTTTGATTTCCTTGCCTTCCAGAAAATCGTCGATCTCGTCGTAGGTTACACCGTAGGCATCTTCGTCGGGCCTCAACGGAGCATCGCTCTCTAGGTCGGCCGTGGGTGTTTTGAACACGAGTTGCTCGGGTGCGCCGAGATGTTGGGCGAGGGCACGAACACGACGCTTGTTGAGGCCCGACAAGGGTAGGATGTCGGCCGCTCCGTCTCCGAACTTCGTGTAGAAGCCCGTCAATGCTTCCGCTGCATGGTCGGTGCCGATTACGAGGCCGCGCGTGGCACCCGCTAGAGCGTACTGGGCGATCATGCGCTGGCGAGCTTTAACGTTCCCCAAATGGAAGTGGAAGCGGTCAACCTCCAGAAGGTCACCTGCGTCTTTTGATATGGCCGCCATCATAGCGTCGGCGGCCGGCTTGACATCAATGGTGACGATCCTGTCGGGTTTGATGGTATCCAACGACAGTTGCGCGTCGACCTCGTCTGCCTGGTCGCCGTAAGGCAGCCTCACAGCGGCGAACCGCGCATCGTAGCCAGAAGCTCGGAGATTCGTGACTGCGCGCTGTGCCAACAACCCGGCGGTGAGGGAGTCGACGCCTCCACTGATACCCAGGACATAAACGCGGCATGCCGATGCCCGCATGTAGTTCTCCAGGAAAGATATGCGTTTTGCCGCTTCCGCATCCAGGCTGAATACTCTGGAGACGCCCAGTCGTCCGATTATCACTTTTTGCACAGGCAGCATGTCTGTCTTCCATCCCAAAATAGAAACTTCTCAAGTGGACGTGTCTCACATGTGGCGAAGCTCACGAAATGATGGAGCCTGAAGGGCGAACACGTGCCAACTGATCTCCCGTCTCGGCATCGTAAATCGAAAGATCGACGACAAAGTCTCCTGACTTGGCAAGCTGATCAAGAAGGGTCGCCGCTAGTCGAACTGCACAGATCGGATTGACCGCGATGTCCATGGTCTCTGTACTGGACAAGGCAAGCCGGGCCAAATGGCTACCGTCATGAAGGGGGGCGAACATCTGAAAGCTTTCCACCTCAAGATAGGCATCTGCCTCGCCTTCGGTCGTCGGACGGCGGCTCGTGAAGAGCTCTGCGAAAGAAAGCTTCTGATCGTTGGAGAGCATAGGTTCAGTCCCTCAGTGATTGGTTATTTGTATGTGTTGGAATATGGGATCAGACGCAGAACCGGATAGGCAGTCCTTCGGGCACAATGAGACGACAAATCCGACCGGTCACTGTCTCGAAATCACCTGGATTAGTGTTGCATTCGCTAGTTGGACCAGCGAAGCGTCTAGTGTGCAGTCATAAAATTGTCCTAGCGACGAATGGGCTACAGCGAAACCCTTATGGGAGTAGGCTTTCATGAAGATCGCCGCCGCCGAGTCCGTCCACCCGTCATCAACACGCAAGATGTAGTCGATTCTACCATATCATGATTTTTGCGAAGCAATTCTGCCGGCAGAACCAAATTTGAACCCCCACGGGTCGGTCACCGCGGATGAAAGCCGAGCTCTGGCCCAAAGGCAATTTTCTCCTAGATAGGCAGAAATTGGCACGCGTTTGCGCGCCGAAGTCATTCAGAGCTTTTAAAACACGTGGTGAAGTTCAACGAAGAGGGGAATGCAATGATTTCGAAGACCTTGGCAGCGATGATTGCGGGCACTTTCGTTGCTGTCGCAGCCATCGCACCAGCCCATGCCGATGCGGTTAAGATCGGCAGCAAGAATTTTACCGAGCAGTTCGTCGTCGCTGAAATCTATGCCCAGGCTTTGGAGAAGGCGGGCGTTGAAGTGGATCGTCATCTGAATCTTGGCGCGACGCTTGTTGCGCACACCGCTTTGACCAACGGCGAAATCGATCTCTATCCGGAATATACCGGCACCGCTCTCGCGGCAGTCGTCAAGGGCGACCTGTCGGGCTCCGCCGACAAGATCTATTCCGACGTCAAGGGCTACTACGAGAAGAACCTGAAGCTGACGCTTCTCGAGCCGACAAAGATCAATAACGGCTACGCGATTATTACGCTGCCGGAGACGGCCGAGAAGTACAAGCTCAAGACCTTGAGCGACCTCGGCCCTGTTTCCAAGGACCTGACCTTCGGCGCAGAGGGCGGGTTCAGCGAACGCAAGGACGGTCTGCCGGGCTTGAAGCAGACCTACGGTATCGAATTCAAGGAGTTCAAGATATTCGCAAAGCTCGGAATTCGTTACAGCGCCTTGACCAGCAAGGACCTCGATGTCTCCTACGGTTTCGCGACGGATTGGCAGATCTCAGACAACAAGCTCGTCATCCTTGACGACGACAAGAACCTCTTCCCGCCTTACTATCTCGTGCCTGTGGTCCGCCAGGACGCTCTCGCTAAGAACCCCAAGATTGCCGAGGTACTGAACAAGATCAGCCCGCTGCTCAACAATGACACGATGCGTGGTCTCAACGCCAAGGTCGACCGCGACAAGGAAGAACCGGCAGACGTCGCCGCGGAATTCTTGAAGTCGCAGGGCATCTGATTGCGGTGAAGGTTTTCATTCCCCCGGAAGCAAAATGCGGCCAAGTTCTCTGCTTGGCCGTATCGGCGTGACAGCAGGCAGGATCGTTTCCATTTGAACTGGGCACCTAAGCACATTCCCGAGATAGCGCTTGCCGTCTGGCAGCACCTTCTCCTGTCGATCACGTCGGTGCTGATCGGCATGGTGATTGCGCTTGTGCTCGGAATTGCTTGCGCGAGGCGTCCAAGGCTCTACGCCTTTGCACTGACCGTGACGAATATCATCTTCGTTATTCCAAGCCTTGCGCTGTTTGCACTCTTGATCCCATTCGTCGGGCTTGGCATGGAGCCGGCGCTTATCGGGTTGTCCTCCTACTGTCTGCTGATCCTCCTGCGAAACGTCGTTACAGGCATTCGCGGCGTTCCGGCCGACGTGCTCGAGGCTGCAGACGGCATGGGCTACGGCCGCTGGCAGAGGCTTTTTCGGGTCGAGCTGCCGCTTGCGATGCCGCTGATCATATCAGGGACGCGCATCGCGCTTGTCACGGTGATAGGCATTGCCACGGTTGCGGCGTTCATCGACGGTGGCGGGCTTGGAACCATCATCCTGATCGGCATCGACCAGGAGTATCCCGAGAAAATATTTGTTGGTGGCATTCTGACGGCGCTTCTCGCGATCATCTTCGATTTCCTTCTGACGCGCGCTGAAAAGCGGCTCGTTGGCTGGCAGTGAGGTTGGCGATGCTGAGCACGGCCTTCTTCTGGATTGTCGACCATCAGACGGAGTTTTTCCGCGCCCTTGGGCAGCACCTCCTGATGTCGGGCATTTCACTTGCCATCGCGCTGGTGATTGCGTTGCCGCTCGCGGTACTGATCGTGACCTATGGCCGACTGGCGTTCGCCGTGATCAATGTCATCAACGGCTTGAGGACGGTCCCGAGCCTGGCGATCCTGGCGATCATGCTGCCGCTTCTGGGCATTGGCCTCATGCCGTCAATCGTGGCTCTCACTGTGCTCGCGCTGCCACCTATCCTCCTGAACTCCTTTGTTGGCCTGCGCGACGTCGACGCGGACGCGGTCGAAGCTGCAATCGGCATGGGAATGAGCCGCAGCCAGCTATTGCGAAAGATCCGCATTCCGCTTGCTGCGCCCGCGATGTTTGCCGGTGCCCGCACTGCTGCCGTCCAGGTTCTGGCAGGTGCGACGCTTGCTCCTTTCATCGGCGGTGGCGGGCTCGGCGATTTCATCGCTACCGGCATCGGCGTGATGGACATGTCCCGCCTTCTGGTCGGCGCTGTGCCGATCGCCATACTCGCGCTGACGACCGAATTCGTGCTGGGGCGCGTCGAGAAACTGCTTTTTTCAGAGAGAGCTGCCGTATGATCCGCATGGAGAACGTCACCAAGCGCTACGGCGAAAGCACTGCGCCGTCGGTCGATAACCTGACGCTCGACGTGCCCGAGGGCTCGACAGTCGCGTTGATCGGCCCGTCCGGTTGCGGCAAGACGACGACGATGCGGATGATCAACCGCCTGATCGAGCCGACGGAAGGACGGATTTTCGTAAACGGCGAAAACGTCACGGAGGCTGATCCCGTGAAACTGCGCCGGCATATCGGTTACGTCATCCAGAACGTCGGGCTTTTTCCCCACATGACGATAGGCGAGAACGTCGCCGCGGTTCCGAACCTGCTAGGGTGGGAACAAGCCCGAACCGCCAAGCGCGTCGATGAATTACTCGATCTGGTAGGGCTCGATCCCGCGGAAATGCTCAAGCGTTATCCGCGTCAGCTTTCGGGCGGCCAGAGGCAGCGTATCGGTGTTGCCCGCGCTCTTGCGGCCGATCCATCCGTGCTGCTCATGGACGAGCCCTTTGGAGCGATCGATCCGATCGCCCGCACACGCCTCCAGGACGAGTTTCGCCAAATCCTGAAACGCGTTCGCAAGACCGTGGTGCTCGTGACCCACGATCTCGACGAGGCGATTCGACTGGGTGATCGTATCGCCATCATGAAGTCGGGCAAGATCGTCCAATACGATACGCCGGACGCTATCCTCTCGCGCCCGGCAAACGCTTTCGTATCGAGTTTCGTCGGCATCGACAGGGCGATCAAACGTCTCAGTCTGTTTTCAGTTGAAGACGCGATGACGGCGGGACCGTCACCGATGACGGCCCCCAGTGTTCCAAGTAACGCCAATCTGCGCGAAGCCCTGTCGCTCATGGTTGCAGCAGATTGCGACCAGCTGGCGGTCGTCGACGGTGACGAGGTCATCGGGAGACTGACGCGCGATGCGATCTTTTCGATTTGAAAATGGAGATGTCCATGCTTCTCGGATTTTCGCTTACCCCTTTCGGACATCACTTGTCGGCGTGGCGCGACGGTGCGGACGTCAAAGAGCTTTCATTTGAGGCGCTTCTGTCGCAGCTGGTAAAGGTCGAGAACGCCGGCTTCGACTTCGCGCTGATCGCGGACCTCCATGGTGCTAGGCCGCTGGATGCGCTGTCTTCTATCGCGACACCCTTCGAGCCCACGACGCTCGTTGCCGCGTTTGCCACCAAGCTTGAGCGCCTCGGGTTGCTCGCAGCAGCGGCCACATTTCAGCACGAGCCCTACAATCTTGCACGCCGCTTTGCATCGCTCGATCAGATCAGCCAGGGCCGCAGCGGCTGGTTTAACATCCCGTCAGCGGGTGAGCCCGCGCGCGACCGTGAGTATATCGATCTCGTCCGGGCTCTCTGGGACAGTTTCGAGGACGACGCGTTCGTGTACGATAAGCAGAATGCCCGCTTCTTCGATCCCACCAAGATGCATGTTCTCAATCATCAGGGCGAACATTTCTCGGTCCGGGGACCGCTCAACGTCAACAGGTCGCCTCAGGGCCGGCCGGTTATCGCGCACCTTTTGACGACTGCGGACTATGCCCTTGCTGCCGAGTTCGGCGAAGTGGTGCTGCTTCAGGAGACATCGGGAGAAGGCACAGTCGAAGCTGTTCAATTGTTCGAGGCCGCGCTGGAGGCGGCTGGTCGCTCGCGCGGCGATGTGCGGCTGCTGTCGAACGTCGTTCCCTTCGCCGCTGCCACCCGCGAGATCGCGCAAGCGCAATACGATAGGCTGCAGAGCACGAATCTCGACGTGCCCGCGGGGCTTGTTCCGATCGGCAGCTTCACCGAAATCGCCGACGCGCTTCAGACGTGGCAAATAGCGGCGAAGGTCGATGGTTTCACGATCCTGCCGCCGACATTGTCGGCCGCGGACGCTTTCACTGCCGACGTTGTGCCGGAATTGCGCAGGCGAGGGCTGATCGAGGCAAAAACAGGCAAGACGTTGCGGTCGCAGCTTGGACTTCCACGTCCTCCCCATCCTGCCACTGAAGAGAGCGCATCATGAGCAGCGATCGCAAGATGCGTCTTGGGGCCTTTCTGATGGCCGGCGGCCATCATATCTCTGCCTGGCGTCATCCCGACGCTCACGCGCCCGCTGGTGTCGATATTGCCCATTTCATCGAGCTTGCGCGCACAGCGGAACGTGGCAAGTTCGACATGATCTTCGTGGAGGACGCAGCCGCAATCCGCGAGCGCAATCCGGATATGGCGAGCCAGGCGGCCCGCTCCACCGGGTTCGAGCCCTTGAGCCTGCTGGCCGCCCTTGCCGTCAACACCTCGCATGTCGGCCTCGTCGCGACCGCGTCGACCACCTACAACGATCCCTACGGGCTCGCCCGGACCTTCGCCTCGCTCGATCAATTGAGCGGCGGTCGGGCGGGGTGGAACCTCGTGACGTCGGCGAGCGAGCTGGAGGCCGAGAATTTCGCAAGCAGCGGCTTGCGTCCGCATTCGGAGCGGTATGAGCGTGCCGAAGAGTTCGCCAACGCGGCGCTCGCTCTGTGGGATGGCGTCGACCAGGGGGCGTATCTTCCGCGGGGGGAAGGGAGGTTCTTCGACCACGACAGGCTCCATCCGCTCTCCCATCGCGGAAAGCACTTCACCGTCGGGGGGGTGCTCCAGAGCCAAAGGTCGCCGCAGGGCCGCCCCATCATGGTTCAGGCAGGAGCTTCCGACGTCGGCAAGGAACTGGCGGCGCGTACTGCCGATGTGGTGTTCGCCGCGTCGCAGACGCTGGGGGAGGCCAAGGCTTGCTACGACGACGTCAAAGCGCGGATGGCCAAATACGGCCGCCAGCCCGACGACATCAAGATCATGCCGGGCATCTCGCCGATCATTGGGTCCACCGAAGGCGAGGCGAAGGCCAAATATCGCGAGCTCCAGGAACTGATCCCGGACGCGGTCGGCGTCGCTTTGCTGGCGAGCTATCTCAGTATCCAGGACCTCTTGGCCTATCCGCTCGACGGGCCTCTACCCGACATGCCACCGACCAATCTGATCCAGAGCCGGCAGCAGTTGATCATCGATCTCGGACGGCGCGAGAACCTCTCCATTCGCGAATTGGCTCGCCATTTCGCCGGTGCGCGCGGCCACTGGCAGGTCGTTGGGACACCCGAACAGATCGCCGACGCGATGGAAGAGCGTTTCAGGGCAGGGGCTGCTGACGGTTTCAATGTCATGGCACCGCTGTTTCCTTCGGGGCTTGAGGATTTCGTTACCCATGTTGTGCCGGAACTACGCCGCCGTGGCGTCTTCCGCGAAACTTATGAAGGCAGCACCCTGCGCCAAAACCTCGGCGTCGGTGCCCCGTCCAAACGATAAAAGAGATGACAATGGACCCGATCTATATCGACTACCTGAACGCCTTCGACATCGAAGCACTGGCATTGACGGACGCTGAAATCCTCGCCGCCATCGAGACATCGCTCAAAGCCCAGGGCAATGGCCAGACCGTCATCGAGCCACGGGTCCACCTCGAGCCCGACGCGAGTTTCCACGGACATTTCAACGTGTTGCGCGGCTATGTTGCACCGATCGGCCTTGCAGGGGTCAAGGTCGTCGGCGATTACGTCGACAACTATAAACTTGGCTATCCCTCCGAATTCGGCGTGCTCAACCTCTTCGACCCGCGCACGGGCGTGCCGAAAGCCATCCTCGACGCGACTGTCATTACCGATATGCGCACGGGGGCGGTTACTGCGATCGGCGCACGACACCTCGCGAAAAAGAACTCCAAGGTGCTTGGTCATATCGGTGCGCGGGGTACGGCCTACTGGAATGTCCGTCTTCTCGACCATCTCTTCGATTTCGACGAAATTCGCGTTCATTCGCGACGAACTGAAAGCCGCGAAGCCTTCGGTGCTAAGCTGGAAGCCGATCTCGGGAAGAAGATAACCGTCGTAGACAACTGGCGCGACTGCGTGGAGGACGCCGACATCGTCGTCGAGGCATCGCGTCTTTCCGAACCAGAGCCGATGCTGAAGACGGAATGGATCAAGAAGGGTGCTTTCGTCGTCCCGTATGGGACGATGAGCGCGGTCGAACTATCGCTGACGGATATTATGGACAAGCTGGTCGTTGATGACTGGGGCCAATGCAAATCCGGCAAATTCGGCTCGCTGAGGGCTCACGTGGAGACCGGCCGCCTCTCGGAACAAACATTGCATGCCGAGCTTGGCCAGGTCGTCGCCGGGTTAAAGACGGGGCGCGCGAACGACGACGAAACGATCCTACTTTGGCATCGTGGCCTGTCGCTGAGCGATATAGCCCTTGGGCATGCATTGTTGATGAAGGCCCATAGGGAAGGCATCGGCCAGAGGCTCAGATTCGCATGACGATCGAGTTCTCCGGCGCAGATGTCACGATCGAGGATATCGCCGCGATTGCCAGAGATGATCAGGAGGTCGCCGCATCCTCAACCGTTCGCGGCCGTCTGCTGACCGCTCGCCGCATCCTCGAGGAGGCGGCAGCAGCCGGGCAACAAATCTACGGGATGAATACCGGCCTAGGGGCAAACCTCAAGACGGCGGTCACTGGCGATTTCGAGGCTTTCCAGCTGACCCTCATTCGTGGACGGGGGATGGCCGTCGGCGAGCCGCTGAAACGCGACGCGACGCGCGCGGTGTTGGCCACGCGGATCGCCACGCTGGCAGTTGGCGGCTCGGGCATTTCGCTTGAGGCCTTCGAGGCGCTGCTTGCGATGCTGAATGCCAGGGTGCATCCTGTCATGCCGTCGCTGGGTTCGATCGGCGCGGGCGATCTCGTCGTCCTTTCTGCCATGGCCCGCTCGCTTGTGGGTGAGGGCGAGGCTGAGTTCCTGGGGACGCTCCACCCTGCGAAGGAGGCTTTGCGGCTGGCCGGCCTTTCGCCTGCCCGGCTGCTGCCGAAGGATGGGATTTCCCTCATCAACGCATCCGCCTTATCCGTCGGAACAGGCGCTCTGTTTCTCTTCGATGCGGAACGCATTTTCGACGCCCAGCGGAAGGCAGCCAGCCTGACATTCGAGGCGCTTGGTGGAAATCCGCTTATCCTGTCTCCGGGAATACAGTCCGCCCGTCCGGCAGCCGGGCAGGCAGAGGAAGCGGCGCGCCTGCTGAGCGCGCTCGAAGGATCGACACTGTTCGAGACAACAACGGCCCTGCAGGACCCTCTCAGCCTTCGCTGCCTCGCACCCATTCATGGTTCCCTGGCGACGGCGCTCTCTGCAGCCAGGGCCACTGTCGAGACCGAGCTTAACGCGGCGGCCGACAACCCGGTGGTGCTGATCGACGAAAAGCGGGTTCTGTCGAGCGGAAATTTTCATACACCATCGCTTGCACTGGCTTTCGAGACACTTGGCCTCGCGGTCGCTCAAGCGGCTTCGGCCTCCGCAGGCCGTTTCATCCAGCTGACCGGTTCGGCCCGAAATGGCTTGCCGCGCTACCTTTCTCTCGCCGGCGGACCATCGGCCGGTTTCGTGCCTTTGCAGAAGACGGTCGCGGCGCTGATGGCTGATATCCGGCACAAGGCCAACCCGGTGATGCTCGATTTCCTCACCGTGTCCGAGGGCGTGGAAGACCATGCGACGCAATCGGCGCTTGCCGTTCGAAAATTCGGCAAGATGCTCGACCTGTGGCGGCTTGTCATTGCCTGCGAATTACTCGCCGCCGCTCAGGCCGTCGACCTGCGTCCGCATCATCGGTGTGGTCGAGAGACGGCAAAGACGCATTCGTTCGTTCGCATTTTGTCGCCGTTCGCTGAGGAAGACCGCCCTCTCGGCGAAGATGTCGCCGCTGTCGCTGACCAGCTGTTAAGGGTGTGACCTTTTCGAGCTGAAGCCGAGCGCCGATCGGCACGTCGCTTAGCTGGCGATCGCCGGTTTCACCTGGCTGACTGGGAAACAGACCTCCCGCCACAGCTGGTCCGATCTTCCTATATTCCGTGAATGAGAGGTCGTAAGCCACGGATTCTGCCCGTGAATCGACGGTGTGCGCCACGAATGAGAGGTGTTGGTCATGCAACAGAAAATTTCCGCTATTTCGCGCTTTGTGTTCCCAACCTCAAACGCTCCCACCGATTTTCTCGGAGGGCTTCGGCTGGAAGCCGATATTTGAGAACCACGAAATAGTCTTCTACCAAAAAACGGGTTCGTCCTCGGACTTTCCGCAGATCGTCGTTGAAGGACGACATCTCTCGCAAGGCTGGTCCCGGTCCAGCAGCAACATCGCTTTCGCACAACGTCCCCAGACAGGACGAAGTAGAGCCGCTCCTCGAAAGTTGGTGCAGGCTGGGGGAACGCTCATCCGCAAAGTTGACGCGCCCGGCCACGGGGCTTTCGTAGGTACGTCGACGACGCCGACGGCCACGCATGCGACATCGACGGCCTCGTGACCTTCGGCGAGTAACGAGGCAGAAGGTCGCATCTTCAAAGATGTAGTCGCCAGACACTCACCGATAGGAACCGCTCCGCGCGCGCGCTCGGAACCTTTCGGGCTCTAAAGCGCTTCCGTCACCATCTTCGGTGGCGGGAGCAACACGCATGATTAACGATCTTTGGTACAAGAACGCCGTTGTCTACTGCTTGTCGGTCGAAACGTTCATGGACTCGAACGGTGACGGCGTCGGCGATTTCCAGGGGCTGCAGCGCCGTCTCGACTATTTGGCGGGCCTTGGCATCACAGCGATATGGCTCATGCCGTTCCAAACGTCACCAGGACGAGATGACGGCTACGACGTGTCCGACTACTATAACGTCGATCCTCGTTACGGCACGCTCGGTGATTTTGTCGAGTTCACGCATGGCGCAAAACAACGGGGCATTCGCGTTCTTATCGATCTCGTCGTCAACCATACGTCCGACGAGCACCCCTGGTTCAAGGAGGCAAGGGCGGATAAGGACTCCCGTTACCGAGACTGGTATGTTTGGTCGAAGACGAAGCCGGAAAACGCCGACGAAGGGATGGTGTTTCCAGGAGTCCAGAAGTCAACGTGGACGCGGGACAAGCAATCCGGCGAGTACTATTTCCACCGCTTCTACGATTTCCAACCCGACCTGAATACCGCGAACCCGCTCGTCCAGGCTGAAATTCTGAAAATCATGGGTTTTTGGATTCAGCTCGGCGTTTCGGGCTTTCGCATGGACGCCGTGCCTTTCGTCATCGCCGAGAAGGGCGCAGACGTCAAGAAACCCAGGGAGCAGTTCGAAATGCTCCGAGCGTTCCGTGAATTTCTTCAGTGGCGGAAGGGGGACAGCATCATCCTCGCCGAGGCCAATGTCGTGCCAAAGGAAAACCTTGAATATTTCGGCGATGACGGCGACCGAATGCAGATGATGTTCAACTTCCATGTCAACCAAGCGCTATTCTATGCAATGGCAAGTGCTGATACTCGACCGCTCGTCAAAGCGATGCGTGACACTGGAGACCTGCCGAAGACCGGGCAGTGGGGCGTGTTCTTGAGGAACCATGACGAACTTGACCTCGGCAGGCTCACGGAAAGTCAGCGGCAAACAGTGTTTTCCGCGTTCGGGCCAGAGAAGGACATGCAGCTATACGACCGCGGCATTCGGCGCAGGCTTGCGCCCATGCTTGGGGGAGACGTCCGCCGGCTCAAGCTGGCGTACAGCCTGATGTATTCGCTACCTGGCACACCCGTCCTCCGATATGGCGACGAAATCGGAATGGGCGATGACCTGACGCTTCCCGAGCGGAATTGCGCGCGCACCCCGATGCAGTGGTCCAACGAACCGCAAGGAGGTTTCACCAAAGGCGAGAAGCCGGTCCTACCGGTGATTTCCGATGGGCCATATGGATACGATCACGTCAATGTCGCGTTTCAGCGCCGAGACAGCGAATCCATGCTGAACTGGACCGAGCGGATGATCCGCATGCGGAAAGAGGCACCGGAGATCGGCTGGGGCGAATTCGCAGTCATCGACTGCGGTGATCCCGGTGTCCTGATCCTGCGTTACGAATGGAGGAGGAACGTATTGGCGATCATCCACAGCTTCCACGACAAGCCTGTCGAGATCAGTTTCCGGATCGAAGACAACGAGGACGCTTCGGTGCTGATCGACATTCTCGACGGCCACGATAGCCATATCGACCAAGGCGGAAAGCATCGAATGGTGCTCGAGCCGTACGGCTTCCGTTGGTATCGATCCGGCGGCCTGGACTACCTTTTGAAGCGTAGCGAAGTGTAAAGAGCGTCGACGGACGCGCATGACACGATTACGATCATAGCCGAAGACGAAAGCAATCGCCCGATGACCTTGATCGCCGCTGATCGGCTATTCGGATTTTCGTGTGGACACGCCTTCTTTTGAGAACACCGCCACGTTGTAACTAGAGATTCCGAACTACTGCCAAAAGGAATAGCCATCGAGGTGTTTGCGCTGGCTCTAAGGTTTCGCGTAGCATCACGGGATTCAGGGGGCGATAGCGGTCGCGCCTTCGCCAAAGCCGCCGGCAAACCTCTCCCGCTTTATGAGTCCTATTTTTTTGGTCTCGACCAGACCGGAAGTTAGCGGGAATCCGGTTGGCTTTCGGATGGCCGTTCCTATGTTTGATGAAGCCGAGTCCCAAGTGATCGCGACGACCACCGGGTCGGGCGGCGAAGGCAAGGTTTTACAAAAGGAGCGTCCGGTGAACTCGATCGAGCAACTGTGGGAGTGGCGGCAAACCATTGCGGATCTCTACTGTAATATCCGAACGAGCGAAGACCCCGCGATCGCCTGGCAAACGTGGTGCGACACCCGTTCCCAACTGTTCCGGGGGCATCCCCAATCACCCATCGAGGCCCAGGACCGACAAGGTTATCAGGGGCCTGCTGTGTTTCCCTATGATCCTTCGCTGCGCCTGACTGTTCGCCTCGAGGAGACACGCGAGGAGCGGATCACCGTTGCGACGGGCGCTGATGGCGAGTTGACCATGCGCGCCTTCGCACGTACCGGCGGGTTACAGGATGTGCTCGGAGGAGAACTGACGCTTTACTGGATCGAGGGCTACGGCGGCGGCGTATTCCTACCTTTCACTGACGCCACCTCAGGCAACGAAACTTACGGAGGCGGGCGCTACCTTCTCGATACGATCAAGGGCGCAGACCTCGGTACGTTGCGCCCGGACGGAAGCGCCATTCTCGACTTCAACTTTGCTTATTTCCCGTCCTGCTCGTACTCCAGCCGTTACGTCTGCCCACTGGCACCGTCGGGCAATCGTCTAAGAGGCGCGGTGCGGGGCGGGGAGCGTTGGGGGTAGGGTCCGGAAACAGGTCATGCGAAAAGGTAGCAGACTGCGACAGACGCTATTGGGGCGAGGAGCGCGCGCGCTCTCGGGGGCATCAGACGACGTTGCTAGAAAACAACGGGACCACCAAACTGTTATCCCCTGGGAGCCGAGCCCCGTATCGCGTTACCTCCCTGAACAACCACGGGGAACCGAGATGAATAAGCTGTAACGCGTCGTAGAACATGAGCCGCTCATCCGCCTCTTCTTGGCAGACGTGCTCGATATCGACGCGGTTTTCACCGATGTCGATATGCCCGGCGGACTGAGCGGCATTGACCTCGCGAAGATGCTGGTTAGCCCGATCCACCGCGTTGGCATCGCGGTGACGTCATAAAGGGTGGATGTTTCACGCAGCGACCTGCCTGCGGATGTACGGTTCCAGCCAAGTCCTACAATCGATGATGGCAGTGAGCGCCGTTCAGAGCGTCATTCAAGCGACCACCGTGGTCCGCGCTGACAGAACATCTTGATCTCAGTCGATCGACTGCCGCCCGCCCTGAACGGTTGAAGGTCGGAGGATTGCCTCTTACCATGTCAGCGTATGCTTGCTCGCCTTCCGTGTGAACGACCATCAGCGATCCCGGCTCCAAGGTGACCGTGGGGTAGAGATCAGTTCTGCGGCGGTATTCGGTGAGACCAAAGTCAATCATCTGCAGGTCGACCAAGAGGCCAGCAATTGCTGAGGCCCAGAAGCGTGGCTTGGCGACGAGCAACAGGTTGCGAATGTCATATACGACGCTGCGACTGACGGTATCGACAGGCTCCGTTACGTGGCTACCGAGGACATCAGGCCCCTCGTGGAGAAGCGGCGCGGTAGCTCAGACGAAGAGGATATGGCTTTCATGCCGGAACGGATGACGCCAAGGCTCTAGCCGTCGTTAGTTATCTCGCCAGCGCTCCGCCAGTAGTGGTCGATAATATGCTGACCGTTGTTGACAATGCGCTGGCCGATCTCGACATCGCCGCCCTCCAAAGTGTCGGGATCTCCCCCGCTCAAGCTCACGAACATGACCTGCTGGACCGTGAACTTAAAATAGTCGGCGCTTGTTGGCTCGAACGCCAGTCCGGCCTCTCTAAATCTGTCCGCGACCTCCGCGGTAGCGTCATTGATAGCCGCGAAAACCTTGTCGAGCATCGCGCGCTCTGCGGCGTCCTTGATCTCAATGTATTTTCGCTCTTCGGGCGTTGGGACTGGGCAGGATTTGTCGGACATCGGCAACTCCGGACTTGGTTTCGGTTAGTTAGCTTTTCACTATCGATGGGCGATATTGCGACAAAATTGTACGCCGAGGCTCGATCCGTTTCACTTTTTGCCCTCCAATGTATGAAGATCCCCAAACGAGCGCATTGACCATGACGTCACGGCAGAGTTCAGGGTCTTTTCTGAGGTTGGGCAATTTGTGAGACCGTACCATGTCAAAATTAATTGGCGGCATCGACCGATAAGCGTATGTTTGTTCGTCGGCTGGAATGCAATGGCAACGGCCGCTTGGGAGTTAATACGAACTCTCGCCCCTCTAACAAGGAGGGCGATCTATGTCGGAGCTATTCCGCGCGATTTCGTTCAGTGATGACGTGACACCGGTATTTGAGGCCATGGCTGAGTGGTGTGAAACTCACCGCGTCAGTCCGAACAGCCAGGAGGGATGCTCGTTGGTATCGCGCCTCTTCGACCTTTTGCAGGCCGGATACACAACCAAAAGCGAGTTGCTGGCTGCGTTGGGCGAAGCGCGTCAACCTTAGTGGTTCGCACGATCCCGACGCACGACACTGTATTTCCACTGATCATGGGACGAAAAAATGAAACAGTCGGCTGTTGATCTCATCCTTCGGGGAGACAGATACATCGTTCGGGTGACCGAGCTTGGCAAGGTCACCGAGCAGGATTTTTCAGGCATTCATTTTGCACTTTCGTGGGCATCAGGCCAAAGCGTTCGCCTTGGCTTGAAGACGCCCAATCCCCCGGCTTTCAATTCCGAAGCGTAGTTGTAGAGTGCCGAAACCGACCAAGATTATCGTTCTAAGGCACCGTTTACTTGCGACAGAATTCTGTGGCAGCACCGCAGAGGCATACAGCCTCATGCGGTCTCAAGCTGCACATTGACGGCTCTGGGGCCCTTACCCCTCTTGTCAGGCTCCGTATCGAACGAAACCTTCTGGCCATCGCGCAGGGATTGGATGCCGGACGCCTGAAGCGCGGAGATGTGGACGAAGATATCCGCACCGCCGCCATCCGGGGTGAGGAAGCCGAACCCCTTGTCCATGTTAAAAAATTTGACTGTACCTGTTGCCATTTTTGTTCCCCTTGGCATTTTTACGGGCAGCAACATGCAATGGCTTTTGGAAGCCTGCAACCATAAAAACAACGTCAGAAGCAAACGACATCGGATCGTCGTTTGATCCAGCGATCAAGCGGAAGCGATCCTTGTTCACCGCCTATCGGGCTCCAGTCTGCGATAGCGGAGAGTGGAATTCGGATATCCCTCGCGTTGCGCCGAACAGTCAGCACAACGCCGTCGCAATCGATCGCTTCTACGATCAACGCCCGACATGGTGTCTATGACAATTTGCATCGCGCGGCTCCAAGTTTATGAGCTACCTCTTATGCAAGCAACCTTGCTCCAGGCGGGGCTGATGACGGGCAGTTGGCCGGGAAGGCTACGGCGACAGCCTTGCTGAAAGGTAGGGCTTAGAGCGCCGTAGCATATGGAGGGTCGGGTCCTACCATTGCGAGCGGTCACACATCTCCTCATCGGGCTGCTGGCTCGCCGTCAAAAACCCGTGAACAAACCTCGACGGGCATGAAATGTGACCTAACTCGTCGGATGTTCAGGAGGAGAATATGCGGGTTTTGATTGTTGAAGATGAGGCGCTCATTGCTATGGAGCTTGAGCGGATTGTTACGGACGCCGGGCATTCTACGGTTGGTCCAGTTTCCACAGTGGAACAGGCGCTCGCTCACGCCCCTCGTGTCGAGGCCGCATTGGTCGACCTTGGTCTAGCGGATGGGTTGAGTGGAGCCGCCTTGGCCAGAAGGTTGATCGACCGCTATGGAACGAAAGTGATCTTCGTGACCGGAACGCCCCGAGAGGTCGGTCACGGTCTTGACGGCGCAGTCGATGTAATCGGGAAGCCGTTTTCCGACGAGCGAATTCTCCAGAGCTTGGCGAAGGCAGACACCAAATCAAAGACGGCTTTGAACGTCGCTGCAGACTGGTAGACCGCGTCTTGGGGCTTCTGAAGCCAGATATGCACGGCGATTTGCCTTCTACGCGGTGCGGCTAAATTGGGCCGCACCGACCATCATCACGCGACCACCCTCAGTTCAAGCTTCCACATGTTGATGGCGTCCAAAGTGGACGCGTGGATTGCGATGCCGTTCCCTCGATATCCATTTGCATGGTTGCAACAAGCTAGTCAGGCGGCATGATGGATGGCAGATCTCCCGCGGCCAAGGCCTCTATGAGTTTAGCTTCCGTGGGAAGACCGCTGCGGGTCTGCCGATTGTGTCGGTCCAACGTCAAGAGGTATCCCGTATCATTATGTTAAGTCCATATTTTTGTCGAGCGGGCTGACTAATCGGGGGACGACGTGAAGTGAAGACCAAGTCGATACCGGTTTGCTCGCGAAGCGGCTTGCTAATTCCTCGGTTGTGAACTCATAAACCGGTGCATTGGCGCTGTCCTGTTTCTCAGGGGGCCCCATAAACCTGTCCGCTCAGGATCGGCCGCTCGACACTGGCAATTCCACACGGGGATCCGAATAGCCCAGAATTCAAGGAAAAAAATAGCGCCGCTGGGAGGTGGCGCTGAATTGTGCTCGGGAATTGAGCATAGGAGCGGACAAGACAACGAAGAGGGAAGAAGTCATCATGCCCACGACGCATATAGTGCGTGTTTTGATACTGCCAAGGTGTCCGCCACGCCTTTCGGACCCGCTGAGTTTCGTTGGGATTGCAAGTGCTCCAAAGAACTCCGATTTTTATCAGTGAGGGGTCTGGAAATCTGACACAGTCACATCGACATCTGGCATTCAACCCCTATTTCGTCAAAGATATGAGTGGTTGAAGATGAGATGCATATCGACATCGACGGCGCGTGCCAGTGTGGACAGGTCATGTACGTCGCTAAGGTCCAAGCCCAGGACGTCACGATTTGCCATTGTAACGACTGCCAGCGGCTTACGGGTGCGGCGTACCGCGTGACCGTAACGGCCCTACGTGATAACTTCCGCCTAACTTCTGGCCATCCAACGCTGTACGTGAAGACCGCCGCTAACGGCCGCAGAAGAATGCAATACTTTTGCTCCAACTGCGGCTCGCCGATCTATACGACCGGCGAACTCGAGGATGCCAATCAGGTTGGAATCCGGCTTGGGACCATAACGCAGCGGCAAGATCTCAGACCACGCGCACAGTTTTGGTGCTCATCGGAGCTTTCTTGGGCCCAAGATATTCGGTCCTTGCCTCGATACAGCGGTGATTAAATCCGAGGTTTGCACTTGCGAGGAAGGTACGGTGGGCTAGCATCGTCCCGATGCATGGCCAATGCGATCTGTTTCGGGGTCTAACGTCCAGAAAGGGAAGTGGGCGCGGTATCTGTCCGGCGGCGGCGAGCAGCCTGAACGGTGCCAGCAATGCCCTGGTGTCCAACGGCGCTCATTTCGGAGCCGATCTTGCAACGAGATCAAACTCGTTGGGCATGGAGAAGCTGAAGCGAGTCATCTTCTCGTCGGACAGAACCCCCAGCGTCCCTCCGTGGGCGCGGGCAATTTCTGAAGCAATAAAGAGGCCCAACCCCAACCCCTGGCCCTTCGAACCCTCTGCTCTTTCAAAAGGTTGGAAAAGCTTATTGAGAGATTGCTGCGGAATTGGCTCGCCACGATTTTCGACGCTTAACTCGAATTTGTCATCCGTGGTGATTGCCTTCACCCGCACGGGATGGTCTGGCGCACCGTGCGTTAGGGCGTTTCCAAGGAGATTGGAGAACATCTGTCCTATTCGCGCATGGTCGATCCGCAGCGGAGCTTCGATTTCCACCGACACCTCGATCTCTCTTTCGGGATGCGCGATTTTGAACTCTTGAACGACGTGCTCGATCGTGTCCTCAATGGTTCGGTCGGGATCGAAGTCAAGATTGATCCCGCCGCCGAGCCTCGCGCGCGCCAGGTCCATGACATTGTCTACCAGTCCCGCCATGCGCACCAGGCTTGCCTTCATCATGCGTAAGAGTTGTGGCGACTTATCGGTCCAGCCATGACGTAGAAGCCGATTGATCCCGGCGTCCACGCCGGCGATCGGGTTGCGAAGATCGTGGCCGAGCACGGCGATGAATTGTTCCCGCAGCTCGGACTGCTTTCTTTCGTGGTCAAGATCAATTTGTGCGGCATCTAGCCTGTCACTGGCGTCAAGATGGTAGGCGATCAGTTCTGCGAACAGCTTAAAGGTACCTATTGTCTCGGGGTTGTTGACCTTCGCTGTCTTGGAGTGGATAGCGCACAGAGTGCCGAAGAAAGTTCCGTCGGGAAGGATGATCGGCACCGAGATGTAGCTTTGGAGGCCGTAGATCCGCGGTGTGTGGTGGTCACTGTAGATCGGGTCTTCAGCCACATCGTCGATGGCGACGACTTCATGATGCTGCCGGATCTCATGACAGAGAGTGGTCTCCACCTTCAGCTCACCACCCGCCGGCAACCCGAAATCGGCATTGTCCAAGACCTGACATGCGATCCATCGCTCTTCCGTCACGCGGGCTACGGCAGCAAACCCCATTCCGGTCGATCGGCAAACGACATCGAGTATCGATGGAACCGCGGAAATTCGCTGGACTTTATCGATGTCCTTTTGGAAGTTTTCGTTCACCTGCCCGCCCCAACACTAATAATACTGCGAATATGGTGTTCCCCAACACTTTTGAAAGCGCTCGTGTGCAGGGTTTCTGCGCGGGTTTCACTGAATTTGAGACGACCTGAGGCTTGTTCGGCAGCAACGGTCTACTTTCATCCAGTGGCAAGCAAAACCGTCGCATCGTACGTGGATGTTGAGCGGCCCAGAGCTTCAAGCTCGCGGAACGCCGCAGACAGCGACCTCAGGTTCGATAATGCCATCCTTCGATTATAGTCATTAAGCTATGGAACTCCCTTGCGGGCTGGCAGTTCGCACTACTTAATGGGGAGGATCCGGTGATCCAAGTATTAGTCGTTGAAGACGAGCCGCTTCTTTTGATGATGGCGCTGGACCTTGTCGAAGATATTGGTTTCGAGGTTTTCGAAGCAAACAACGCCGACGACGCTCTTCGGCTATTGGAAGCGGAGCCTGGTATTCGAATAATTTGGACGGATATCGACATCCGCGGCTCAATGAATGGCCTCGTGTTCGCAAAGGCCGTACGTGAACGATATCCGCCGATTGAGATACTTGTTGTATCAGCGATGACGAAACCGCTCCTCCACCAGATGCCGGAGCGCGGAATTTTCTTCACAAAGCCATACAATCGGAAGGAGTTGGCTCAAACCTTGATCGGGCTCGCCGCATAGCCGCCGCTCGCTGGCATCAAAGGCAGCGGAAATCGAACGCACTTACAGATACAGTGATACGAGGCCGCGCTGACCGTGCGCGGCTTCGAAAGTCTTCGGCGTCAGCGACTGCCTGGCAGGCTCTGGCTCTGCCGTAAGTCGTCGATCGACTGGCTCTGCGACATCCGTTCGTTAGCATTGCGGTCGCCCTCTGACACGTCGCGTTGGTGGCCGGTCGGGATAACGTCGTCGACAACGTCGCTCGAAATGTCTTCAGCCAGATCATATCCGCGAACCCTTGGCGAAGTCGCTTTGGAACTCCTGCTGTATCGGCCGATGCCGGTCGCGCTGCCTGCGGTCGCATCGGCCTGGAACACGTCCTCCTTGGACGCTACAGCCTGCTGGTTATATCCGCCGGCCGACCAGCCTTCGGCGCGCCACAGGTCGGCCCGCTCGTCCATGTCGATCGATCCCTCGTCGTCAAGTATGTCGTGGGCCGTGACGTAGTTGCTGTCGTCGACTGAAGCGGAGACGAGAAAGCCGCCGCGACGAAGGCCCTCGGCATAGACGTCGCGGTCATTGTCGGGAAAGAACCAGTCGGCCAGCCCGGCCCAGAACCCGGAACCTTCCCTTTCGCTTGCAACGTTTTCGCCGTCAGCCTCGTAGCCCGGCATTAGACGGACGTCGGCAACGCCTGCCGACCTCAGCTTTTCGATGGCAGTCTCGGCGTTGCTCCGGCTGTCAAAGAATGCAGTCAAAGTACTTTTGGCCAGGTCACCCGCATATACGGGCGCGCTTTCGTTGTAAACGTTGGTCATGAATGCTCCTCCTCTTTTGGTTAGGAGCGAACGAGCACGCGCGTTGAATGTTCCGTCTTCAACCGGAGCCAGACGATAACTCGCCGTAATGGCGCCATAGCCTGTAAAAATGGTCGCCGGCAGCTTTCGTCCTCCGACGTCTCGCGTGCTAATCGTCCTCAACGATATCTCACTCCTCGTCGGCCACCGACTTCTCCGAAGGATCACATCGAGGGTGACTGGACGCAGCCCTTGTGCGCCAACTCCGACGTCGATTGGCGGGGAAGGGGCTTCAACCGCCCATGTGAGTGGCCGAGCAGATCTATAGACTGCTTTCCGATCTGCTTCCATGTCCGGAAAGCATAGTGGCAAAGGATCAGGTGGTGACCGCCCTGCTGGAGCTCGGCATAGTGTTGCGCGCTATCCCCTTCTCGCGACTGCGGCGTCGTCTCAGGATCGTTGTTGCCGACGGTCAGGTGCTTGCTGCCGTTGAACTTCCTTAGGAGTTAGTTGCAAACTGCGGGCCTTCGCCGACACGACGTCTCCAAGATGCCAGGCCTCGGCGGACCCGACCCTCTCATTCCAGTTCCGGATGTGCGCTGCGTCGTGTTCCTCCTTGTTGGAGAGAGGCCCTCGATCCAGACGGAGGACACGCGGATCGCCGAAATGTGTGTCGCCGGCGAAAAACATCATCCGCACTATTTGGCGCTCTGAGTTCGGACGTCGACAGCAGCCCATGTTGGTTCTGACGCAGCAAGCGCGCTGGAAAACAGACCGCAGTATCTAGGTAGCGCACGAGCCGTTACGCCAACAGGTTTGCGCGCACAAAGATGTTTGCAGTTCGAATGTATCTTCATCCGCGGTCGTTGCATCAAAGTAGGGCCGTCAGAGCGGCCGCCGGTCCTAGCAGTGCAGACGTTACCCACAGCCTCTGTAGTTGTACGGTGCCGGACCAAACCTCGCATAGTAAGCCTTGGTTAAGTTTCATTAGCAATGCTGAATATGCGCTTTGCAACGGAGGTTTATATGTCGCAGGTTCATCTGATTGATCATCTGGAAGCAGCCAAAAAACTCGCTGAACTCAGCGATCAACCGTTTGTCGTCTACCTTATCAAAATGGCAAAGGACGCCGCTATCAAAGCGGAGGCCGAGCGGAGGCGGATAGCCTAAGCCAGGGCTTTACTTTGCGGGCCAGTTCCACTGAGGTTCGTATGGTCTGCGTGAGGCGGCGTAGTGTCCTGTGTCATCGCACTCAACATTGTCACCCGACATCCGGTGCCGATGTGAGATCGCCAAAGTGCCATCAAGACAATTGCAAACTCCATTAGGCATGATGCTCGAATGCTGAAGTATCGCATGCGATATTGACAGCCTCGAATCTACAAACGACAACGAGACTGCCAAACAAGGAGACACGCCAATGGCCGACGAAAACAATCCAAGCATCGCTCCAGACGCAGCCGCTGTAGCGCCGGAAGCCCCGGCAAAGAAAAAACGTGCACCGCGTGCCAAAAAGGTGGATGCCAAGGCCGCTGCAACGGTTGCGGAGCCCGTTAAGAAAAACCGTGGTGGTCGTCCCAAGCGAAGCGAAGTTGCCGCATCGCCGGCAGCTGCCAGCGCCACAGCGACCCGCGGTAAGCGCGCAGCAGCAAGCCCAACGACAGGCAAACGCGGGCCAAACCGTTCTGCGAAGCCAACAGCGGCCACATCTCCTCTGGCAGACGACTTCGCGGAACTTCTCCAGCTCGAGGAAGAAAATCAGCGCCTCCGCAAATCGCTGGCAGAAAAGCTTCGCGGTGAGAACGCTGATCTTCGCAGCCGTCTTGGACTGAAGTGATCACCTGTCGATGGCGGATGGTTTGCTTCGCATCCGCCATCGGTTAAACTCCATGTAGAGAATCGTTCGCCCGATCGGACTTTCCGATCCGGTCTCTGCGCCGCGTATATTGGCGCGTCAAGCGAGAGGGAACGTCTATGTCGCCATGGAACATTATCTCGAAATTTAGGTCTAAGCCCCCGGCTCAAGCTGCAAAACCAGCTCATGAGCCGGCAATTCCCCCTCGCGAAGAGGCCTCGTCGAGCGTTGCCTCTGACGAGGTGAGGACCACACAGGCCGCCCCGGTTGCAGATGCAATGGTACGCGAGCATGAGCGCGTTGTCGTCAGGGTCTCGGCCCACCACGTATCCTCCGAAAACTCTGCGGTGACTGAACAGCTGACGCACACCGAGATAGCGCAAGAGCCCGGAGATGCGCATCAAGTTTTCGAGGATGCGCTAACGATCAGCAATACTCGACCTACCTACGATCTTCGATTTAAGAAGAAAGCGGCCAAGGCCTCTCGGGTCTCCTTGAAGTCCGCAGGGGCCAAAGCCCCAGCCAAACTGGTTGAGCCGCCGCCACGTGACGAGCGTGGGGAATATGTCACCGCAGCGTTCAGCTTGGATGATGATATCAAACAGCTCAGGGCCACACTTGCCGAAAAACTGGAAACACAGAACGACCAATTGAGAGACATGCTCTCGCGCTTCGATGGCAGATAAGGGGTCACGTCTCGTCTCAATCACTCCTGGCTCAACAGATTGATGCAGAGCTACGCTGACGACCGGCTAGGCAGGAGGCCCGACGTGATGCGGGATGTCTTGTCGAACTCAAGTAAAAGAGCTGATGCCAGACTTTCCGCGTGCCTTTTTTACCGTTAACGGGACAAACCTATGGCGCAAGACAGCTAACGGCAGCGTTCCCAAGGTGTAGCGCAATCGGCGCTCTCACGCATGATGGTGCCAGCGGCGAGCCAGCGCAGGTTCCGTACTAGGCTGCGTGCTGTTGCTAGGTGCCAATCTCCTCCAGATCAGGGACTGTGTTTGCAAGGATGTCGTCTATGCTCTTGCGCTGCTTTGGCGACAGATTGGGATTGTCATCGACTACTCTTTCGACCGCGGCCTTCAATTTTTGTGCCGTCTTCATGAGACGCAGCTCTGCTGTCACGAGTTTTTCAGGCGCCTGTTGCATCGGGATGCTGCCGTTCGAAATCTGATCAGCAGTGCCGCTCCATCTCGGCGTTATCGAAGGAGACGCTTCTTTGTCGGTTGCTTGTGGGAGTTCAGGCTTTTCAAGGTTTTCAGTCGGGGACTGTCCGTCGTCCTGCAGCACGGCCGGCACCATCGGCATCGCTGTGAGTTCGACCTCAGGAATTTCGACCATGCGATACGGAGCAGCAGCAGCGGTTTTGAACGGTTCGACCTTGTAGTAGCGGATCTTTTTGGTCTGGATTGGCCGTTGACCTTCGACCAGCAGGATCGCGTTCTCCTCCGGCATTTGTCTGATCTCCTGCGGCATCATCAGGTCGCGCTCGCGAATCTGCTCGACCTTGGTGCGGCGCGGAAGCCCCATCAACTCGACCGTCCTCGATTCTGACTGATAGCGGATCGTCCGCTTCCCAAGTGCACGAGAGGTATAATCCGCAGTTGCCTGGTCGTTGGCGCCGAGGATGAGTTGAAGGCCGCAATTGCCGAGCAGCGAGTGCCGCGCGGTTTCACCGTAGATTTCGTCGATATTCTTCAGGTCCTGAATGATGAAGGCTAACTTGATATTGTAGCCCGCGACATAGGGCAGTTTGTTGAGAATCTCGTCCATTCGTTTCAACTGCCGGAATTCGTCGAGAAGAAAGTAGACGGGCACGGCAGCCGGATTATGTTCGCGGGTCAGGAGATCCATGATCTGCTGAACGAAGAGTGTCAGCAGTGGTCGAAGGATGGTCATATCGGTGATGTTGGGTGCGAGATAGATTGTGACCGGTCGCCGCTGCAGAGAGGCGATGTCGATGTCGGTGATACTGGTGGCCGCGACCACGCGCTCGTTGCGGAACGGAGCCAGCGCCTTCTGGATATCGAGGAGCGCCGAGCGCGCAGCGCGTTCGTTGAGTGAGATGTAGGCATTGAAGCTACACAGGTGACAGGCTTAATTTCGGAATGGCCGCGGAAATGGCCCGAGCAAGTGGTATTCCGGTCGAGATCATCGTCGTGGCAGATGACGTCGCTCTTCGTGACACCGTGACCGAGGACCGCCGACGGGGAATCGCCGGCACTGTCCTGGTTCACAAGATCGCGGGCGCGGCGGCAGCCATTGGCTTGCCGCTTGCAGAGGTTGTGGCGGTGGCGAACTCTGCGGCAACTCGCGTTTCGTCAATGGGAATTTCGCTCGGGTCATGCACGCTTCCCTCCGTCGGCAAGCCGGGCTTTGTGCTTGGCGAGAACGAAATTGAAGTTGGCCTCGGCATTCATGGCGAGCCCGGAGTTCGCAGAATGGATATTGCTCCCGCCGATGAGCTCGTGGCTATCGTCGTTGATGCCATACTGGCAGACGGCAGGACTAAGTCGGGTGACGATGCAGTGATCTTGATCAACGGTCTTGGATCGACACCGCCACTGGAGCTCGCCATCCTGGCACGGGCAGGAATGGCGAAGCTTCGAGCTGAAGGTGTCAATGTTGTCCGCGCCTGGGCTGGCACCTTCCTCTCAGCCCTCGACATGCCCGGCTTTTCGATCTCGGTCCTGCCGGTCTCTGGCGATGACCTCGCCTTACTCGATCATCCGGTTGACACACTTGCTTGGCCGGGTGGCGGAAAGGTCAACAGGAACCCTGCAGTGACTGCGACTGGGGATAGGTTCAGCCCGGCGACTGTCTCCGAAACTGGCTCGATCGGTAACAAGGCCGCCGGTCATCTACGCGAAATCTTTGCCCGGATAGCGGACGCTTTGACCGGCGCGGAACCCGAGCTTGCGCGGCTGGACGGGGTTTCCGGTGATGGCGACCTGGGAGCAAGTATGCGCCGCGGCGCCGATGCATTGCGCGCCATTCCGAACGGCTCCTTCTCCACCGCCAGTACGGCCCTCAGTGATGCCGCCGATCGTATCAGGAAGGCCATCGCTGGTAGCTCGGGGCCGTTTTATGCCACCGCGTTGATGCGCGCTGCACGCCGGCTTCAGGGCATTGCCGATCCGACGGCCTTCGACATCGCTGACGCATTCTCGGACGCGGTCCAAGCGATTATGGATCTCGGTGGAGCAAAGCCGGGCGATCGTACGATGGTCGATGCCTTGCACCCGATGGCTCGCACGTTCACAACCCAAGTCGCAGCCGGCATCCCTGCCGATATTGCATGGCGTTCCGCTGTTGACGCCGGAGCCGAAGGTATGAGGTTAACCAGTTCCATGCATCCTAAACTAGGAAGGGCAAGCTATCTCGGTGAGCGTGCGATCGGGAACCCTGATGCAGGTGCGGTGGCTGTGGTTATCTGGCTGCGTGCTGTATCCGGACCGGTCATGCGGGACGCAGATCGAAGCTAACTCCGGCAGTGGCAGCGAGGCTTCAGCGATGGTTTAGCCAATCACGTGGCGGCTTGATGACTTTTTAGTCAGGTCATGTGTTCTCTGCATAGCTGGGATCGCGCCTTAGCGCTGCAAAATCAGCCGTCACTCCATTACATAAAGGTCATCGAAACAAACGAAGCGCCAAGCACCGGCAGCTGTGTTTCGAAAGCCCACGAAAGGGGATAATCATGAACGTAGCACGCACTCTGAACAATTGGCGCAAGTATCGTCAGACGGTCTCCGAGCTGGGCCGTATGACCAATCGCGAACTTCACGATCTCGGCATTGATCGCGGCGACATCCGCAACATCGCCCGTGCCGCTTCCTCTAGCCGGTAAACGCACAACCAGTTCCCGAGCGCCTGCCGGTATTCGGTGGGCGCTTTTTCGTTTGTGGCGCACTCACGGTCGGCTACGGCCCACGGATCATCTCCCCACGATGACCTGCGTCCCAGGTTGCACCATCTCGTAAAGCTCCTCGACATCCTGCCGGTACATGCGGAAACATCCACTTGAGGCATTGGTACCGATAGACGAGGGGTCGTTGGTGCCATGAATTCGGAGTAGACCGTCGGCAAGGTAGATGGCGCGTGTACCCAGCGGGTTTTGTGGCCCGGCCTTCACCACTGCCGGGAGCCTGGGGTTCTTCGCACGCATGCTGGCGGTCGGACGCCATTCGGGGTGTTGGCGCTTGGAAACGACCCTCGTCGTTCCGAACCATTGTTTGCCCTCGCGGCCTACAGCGATCGGATAGACGAACTTCTGTCCCTGCGAGGTCGTGTAGGAAAGCACGTGCTGGCGTGTTGAGATGGTGATGGTTCCCCTCGCGGCACGTAGGAAAGGCTGGCGACGCTCCCTGTCTGGTAGACGATAGTGCGGCTCCCGAAACTCGGGCTCTTGATACTGCGGTTCGTCCTCGTAATAGGGAGGCGGTGGATAGGGACTGTATGGATCGTCGTAGCTATAGCCGCTGTATTCATCATAGCCATCGTATGACGCATAGACCTGGGCCTTAGCGTGAGCCGCTGTTAGCACGAAAAACGAGAATAGGAAGGCCAGCAGTCTCATTCGCACCACCCGATGTTTACCAGATGATTGCACCGAACTCTGTGGCGGCACTATGACCGCCAGACAAGACTGCCGGTTTCCAGGTTTCTGCGGTCTCAAGCTCGAGTTCATAGCCTTCGGTCCCTTGCCTTTTATCCGGTTCGGTGTCGAAAGATACCTTCTGGCCTTCCCGAAGCGACTGGATGCCTGAAACCTGAAGTGCCGAGATGTGAATCACGATGTCCGCACCTCCGCTATCAGGCGTTAAGAAGCCGAAGCCAAGGCTTTGATGATGTTGTCCGGTAGACTCAGAGCCTTGCCGACATCCCAAACCTCTGTCCAAGTGATGGCCGCCGGAAACGGCGTTGTCGTTGGAAATCGGCGGGCGGATTACGCGTTGGCGCGCGATGTGGGCTACTCCCACTTTCGTGGCAGGAGACCCCCACGAATTCTGGAGGCCCTGTCCTCTTGCGTTGGCGCGGTGGTAGGCTTTGCATGGGCTGACTGCAAAGCAACAAGGCTCTGCAGCGCACTTTCCCGGTCTGCCTCACTCACGTTGCCGACGGCAACACCTGCCAGATCGAAACGCTCAGCGTTCGGCCGAGCGCAGGCAAGGTAGTATCGTTTCGAGTGAACATAGCCAGAGGTGACGCGCCGAAGCTTCGATACGGTCCTGTCGGGCTTGAGCAAGCCCCTGATCTCGTCGAAAAGACCAATTGCGAATGGCCGGACAGGGTCGCCGGGTTCCGACGGCAGAATATCGATGGTGCGTACGAGCATCTCGATGATGGCTTCGGCCCGCCTGACCTCAAGCTCGGTCGCGAGAATGGGACCTGTGTCTTTCCTCTGCGATTTCTCCATCGTCAACTCCGCGTCGCTCATCATCATCTGCGATTGTTTTCATATGGGTTACTGTTGCAGTCATTAAAATGCGAAACGGTCACAAGGCAAGTGGCCGGCCAGCCTGTCACGAGGTCAGCTGATCGAGAAGATGGAATATGTGATTTGAATCGCAAGAGTAGGGTTGCTAAACGGAACGAAGGCCTGGCGCTCAGAATTACGAACGGTCGACTGGAGTATATGATTACTGACAGCTTGGCTTGCGCGTTTAGCGGGTACGGTGCCGGGAAACACAGTGCTCGGAAGGATCACCCGGTATTTGCGGCCCTGGTATTGCCATCTTCGTTTCTGGCAATGATCCGGTCAAAATCTACGCCCGCCATCGGGCGGGAAAAATAGAAGCCTTGCAGATCGGTACAACCGGCCGCGATCAGGAAGTCGCGTTGCCCTTGGGTTTCGATACCTTCAGCTGTAGTGGTTTTTCCGAGCGTTCTGCTCAATCCGATGATCGACGAAATGATGGCAGCTCCCTCGGCCTGGCTTCCAAGCAAGTTGACAAATGAGCGATCGATCTTGATCCTGTCGATATTGAATTGGATTAGATGGCTAAGGGAGGAGAAGCCGGTTCCGAAATCATCCAAGGCAATGCGAATTCCATGCGCCCGAAGGATCGCAAGCGTCTCCTGAGCGCCGTGGTCCAGATTGAAAAGCGCAGCCTCGGTGAGTTCGAGTTCGAGACGCGAGGGGCTGAGGCCAGCCTCCTTGATAATCGAAAGAACGCGGTCGCCAAATCCGCGGCGCCGGACTTGGGAGGGCGAAACGTTGACGGCCAGCGTGATGCCCATAGGCCATGATGCCGCTCTGAGCGCGGCAGTTCTCAACACCCATTCCCCGAGTTGATCGATAAGACCGGCCTCCTCGGCAATCGGAATAAACATGTCGGGCGTGAGCAACCCTAGATGCGGATGCCTCCACCGTACCAAAGCCTCTGCACCCGACAGCGGCATTTCTTCGGAAGCCAGGTGGACCGATTGGAAGAATACTTCCAGTTCGCCCTTATGTTCTTGGGTGATGGAATCGCTGGCGGAGCCCAGAAGAAGACGAAGATCCCGAGTCAGGTTGTCCTTTTCGACATTTCGAGTATCGAGAAATTCGTGATACTCGACACACCGACCCCTTCCATGGCTTTTGGCCTCGTAAAGCGCCACGTCAGCGCGGCGAAGGTATTCGCTGCGGGCTAAGGTCCGGTCGTTGACAATAACAGCACCAATCGAGCCGCCAATCCTGACAACGATGTCGCCGTTGCGCAGGTTGAATGGCTTGGCGAGCTCGGAGACGACCTCGTCCCATAATTCCGGGAGCGCTCGCGCCGCTGCGCTCCCAGGGGGCAGGAGCAAGGCGAATTCGTCGCCGCCCATCCTGGCAAGCATATCCCGTTCTCCGAACAGACGGCTCAGCCGGATCACAACGCTGCGGAGAAGCTCGTCTCCAGCCGGGTGTCCGTAGGTGTCGTTAACCTCTTTAAAGCGATCCAGGTCAATGAGTGCCACGATGGCGTCGCCGGCAGAAGCATCCAGGGTGCCGAGACAATGCTGAAAGCGCTCCGCAAAGAGCGCTCTGTTGGGCAATCCCGTCAACACGTCATGATAGGATAGATGACGAGCATGGTCCTCGCTGCGGCCGAGTTCCTTCAGACTTTTTCTCAGGCGTCCCATCAGAGCGAAGAACAGACCGCCGATCAACAGTCCTGCGATCGAGAGGAGGGGCACGAGACGGGCAACGACGCGTGAGCCGGGAAGATCCGGCGTCCATATGATAAAACCGATGGGTTCGTTCGTAGCAGTTGCCTCGATCTGGAAGGCGACCTCGTTTGCATCAGCGTCTGCGGTCCGCGCGTACCGGGCGCCGGCAAGGCCTTGCTCACGGCTGAGCGCATCAAGAGTGGCCCCATCGAGAAAGCGGAAAGCAGCGAGATACAAGGGCTGCACTGGTGTTATCTTGACGCCATTGGATTCGATTGACCCTGTCACTTTCGCGACGCCCGAAATAGACGGCCGCCCCTCCAGTTTCATCAGCGCAACATGGATCCGCTCTGGGTTAGTCTCGCTCTGCCCAGGGCCCTCGAGATCGGATTGCTTTATCATCGGCAACAGGAGCGGGCGGATCCATTTGTACCGGCGGGCGGTTTCGGCGTCGGCCTCCAGCGCAAGATCGCCGGTCGATGTGACCAGATAAGTGCCGTTGTAACCAAACACGGTCTTTGCGACCGTGGCGAAAGCTTCGGCGGTGCTACTGTCGTATCCGCCATCCGCGGCCACCGCATTTCCCGACAGGAGTGACGAGAAGCCTGCAGCCATCAAGCGCATGTCTTTCGAAACCCGGTCCACCTGGTCCTGAAGGCGGCCGTTGACGAGTTTGCGCTGATGGTCCAACGCCGCAGCGTCACTTTCTTTCCCCGCCCAAAGTGCCGCGACGAACACGAGGCCGAGAATGGCAACACCGCTGATCGCGAGCAGCACAAGTGTGGCTCCAGAAGAGCGGGCAGCTTTCTGGGCAAGACGTTGAGGCAGATCATATGCAGACAAAGCGCTTCTCTCCCGGGGCGCCTTCAATTCTGGCGCGCATTCATTACGAAAAGCTTGTCAAGGATCCGCAAATTTAGTGCTTGGAAAGGGTAAGCATCTTAAACCTTTGATGGTTTGATTGGCATCATCAAACAGCCTGATAGGGGCAACGAACGGTGGGGTCGCAACATGCGAGAAATGAAGATGCTCATTAGGCGACGGATGCTGGTGTTGGGTTCGGTGATGGCCATGGCTGCAGGGGCGCCGTTTCCGTTGCTGGCAGCCGAACACGATACCGTCCGCGTGGCGGTCGAAGGCGGCTTTCCACCGTTCAACTACCTAGATTCCGAGAACCAGCTCCAGGGCTTTGACGTCGATGTCGCCAAAGCCCTCTGTGAGGCGGCCGCGCTCAAATGCGAATTCGTCATCCAGGAGTGGACCGGCATGATCCCCAACCTGCTCGCAAACAAGTATGACGCCATCGTTTCGTCAATGTCCATGAGCGCCGAGAGACGTGAGAAAGTGGCGTTCTCGGCAAAATATTATGACAGTCCCTCGGTGTTCATCGTGCGCAAAGGCTCCGATATCGCAGGTACGTCGCCGGACGACCTGAAAGACAAGAGGCTTGGCGTCACTGCATCAACGGCGCAGGAGGCATACGCAAAGAAATACTATGGCAATGTATCGACGGCCGTGGTTCAGGCCTCGCCCGACCTTTACAAGGAACTGGCTGAAGGAAGTGTTGATATCATCTTTGAAGACAAGCTTGCGGTTTATGACTGGCTGACCAACACCAAGGCAGGAAGCTGCTGCGAGTTCAAGGGCGAGGACATCAAGAATGCTGAGTATTTCGGCGACGGTGCGGGGATAGCGGTGCGTCCCGATGATAAGGATTTGCTTGGAAAGCTGAATGGCGCCCTTGAGAAAATCCAGGCGAGCGATGTCTACGACACAATCAATGCGAAGTATTTTCCTTTCAGCATCAGGTAGACGCGATCCGCGATTTGGACTGCCCAACACCGCTACGTTGTCAATGGTGGATTCGCGCCGGGGAATAGCCTCAGCCTGGCCGCCCCTGCAGCCCCGGACTTTTATGCGGCAGATATATGGCCGTCAACTAGGGTTGCTCGCGTGTCCCCGGCGCAGCTTCGCGCTGATCAGCATCCTCAAGATCGGTTGCGACGACAAAGGCGTCGGTATGTTGGCGTGACGCCTCCCGCAGTGCTTCAAGGCTCGGGTGATCGTCAGGGAAGGTTTCGTTAGCGTGCTCTACAGGCGCGTCGATTTCTCCGGGCGGGCGTGGAGCCTGAATATCCGTTTTGGTTTCGGACGTTTCGGTGCTTCCGACAAGAGGCTCAATCCTTGGCTGCTCCCTGGCTGGCGCATTGTCAGGTATTCCGGCGATTGTCATGGTTCTCTTGGTCATCAAAGATCTCCTTTCGATGATAACGACGGGTCTCCAGATGGGTTCCGGACCTGCAGCACGAATGCGACTGTGGCCACGCTGCGCTGAGCGCCGCTTCCAAGACAAACCAGCTGGTGGAAACACCCCGCGCCAAGTCCTCCGCTGGTGGATACGCTGATGTCGACCGACGGCGACTGGAAAGCGTGGCGCAAGGCTCGGAGAAATATGCGCTTTCGGGCTTAGCCTTTGATCAAGGCAAAATATCGCTATGGTTGAGCGGAGGGACAACCTCTTCGATGCTCAGTTCCCTTGTGCTCACTCCCGAGCATCACCTTAGCGCCATCTCCACTGGCGCTATTTTTAGCACAATCCCGGCAGTCGCTCCGCAGATCCTGCAAATCAAACGCGGATACTTGAGCCGGGCCAGGTGTGCAACGGCCACGGCCCGAAAATGCGTCACAGATGTTGTTCCCTGGTCCATGTGCCCGCTTGCGCGTGTGGCGATGATGTCAGGGCAGTTGAATTGCAGAAAATCCTCACCCGGGCTTCCATTAGCGCCTTTTTCCTTAGCGCGCCGATGCGCAGGCTGATGATCGATCTGTCGCCCCGTCGGGACGCGGATCTTGCGCGTCATCCGGCGCCGAACGTCCAATATCGGCAATGACCGGAAGATGGTTTGATCCATACATTGGACCCGTCCGTCGATCACTGACGGCTAACGCAGCGGAAACCGCGACATGGTCGATCGTCGAACCGAGGTAGAAATAAGGATACAGTTTCACGCTGAAGCGGCTTGTTATCCAAGGATCACCGTCACCTGCAACACCAAGGCCCGTCTTCTTCAGGACATCCCTGTAGAAACCGGAGGCGCGTGGTGTGTTCCAGTCGCCTGCGACGACGACGTCGGAAGCAGAAAGGTCTGATCTAACGCTGCTTGTCAATGTTTCCAGATGGAGATTCCGCTCACGCCATTGCTGAAGAGATCGCGGTGTGTCCGGATGGATCGCGTAAAGGACGAGAGGGCGGTTCCAGCCACCGAGCTCGAGGCGCACCGGGTGCTTATGGAACTGCTCATCAATCGCGGGGTCCGATACCATGCTCTCACGCAGGATCGGAAACCTCGAAAACACCTTTACCCGGTCATAGGTCATAAGGTCCCGGGTCGTTTCATATGGAAAAAGGCCAAGATTTCGGATTGGGTCCTGCCAAGTGTCCAGCGTCTCCTGCAGCACCAGAAGGTCCGGTTGTTCGTTTCTTATGAACTCGAGAAACTGATCCGGACCGTTTGTATTTTCGATGAAAAGGTTGGCCGTCAGAACACGAAAACTGCATCGAGCGGCCGTTTGGGCGACCGGGACAGCAGCATAGGGGTAGATCGATATCAGGAGAGCTGAAAGAGTTATCGCAACCGCGGGCTTTGCTCTCGTTAAAGACGCGGCAACGAGAAGCACCAGTCCTGCCACCACGACATATTGCCACGCAAATGTCAGCAGATCGAGGAGCCAGAACTGATCGGAAAACGCAACGACGGCAATCACCATGCCTGCGTATAAGATGGCGGACGCGAGTACCGTGACTGTCAGTGCCTTGCGCATTCAAGTCCCATGGGTTTGAGAACGTGCCCATCAGCTATCCGAAAGGCGGTAGGAAGTAACTGACTGTCTCACATGTGGTGTAAAGGAAAAAGCTGGGAGCAGGCGTCATCGCGACGGCGCCATGGAAGAGGTCGTTGGGCGCAGGCACTGACGCCAAACCTCGTCAGGTCTTCTCGGCTCGAAGACGGATCGCCTGCGCGGCGCAGTCTTCGTACCAAGCCGTTGCGACCATCATGACGGCGATCCGATCATCAGCGGTTTCTTGTCGAGGCCCTTTTTCATCAGCACCCCGGTATCCGGCCCGAATTGGGCATAGATTGGCATGATGCTGGCACCGAGCGCCGAGCCACGCGCACCGAGATTGCCGGCTGTAATCTTCGGCGCAATGAGCCCGGGGGGGAGCATCTGGGTGAAACAGCCTCGCACGCGATTGACCGTGTCAAGAAGGAGAGGTGAGGGGAGTAACCCGTCAATCACAATGGCTTCGACATCGACAACGGCGATACTGCCGATGATGGCCTGGGCAAGCGCGTCGGCACAGTCGTCCTGCCATTCTTCGACGAACCTTCGAGCGTGTGCCGGCATCGGCTCCAGATCACGGACGCGGCTGATGTCGATGCCATTGGTCTTCAGGTGATGGATCAGCGTGTAGATTGAAGCGCGGTGGAGGAGCACCTCAAACCTACCAGCGGGCTTTGGAACGGAACTCAGGTTTGAATGGGTTACCGGAAATGGCCCAAAAGCAGCAGTGTTGCCGTTCGGCCCGGTCTGCAGCGTACCGTCAAGAACGAGCCCGGCTCCGACGAAGGTGCTAAGCGAGATATGCAGGAAGTCGGTGAACTGCTTTCCGAGCCCGAAGACGAGTTCGGCGACGGCCGCCGCCGACGCATCGTTCTCGATCATCACGGGCAGTGCATAGGTTTCGACGAAATGCGCCTTCAGGTCAAACTGGCGCCAGGCCAGCTGAACGTCGCCTGGAAAGCCAAGTTCTTCATCCCAGCCACCGATGAAATATGGCGCCGAGACGCCGATACCCGTGAGGCGGAAGCTTGGTTGCGGCCCCAGCTGCTTCTTGAACCTGTTGACTGCACTGGCTGCCAGCCGCTTGACCGTGTCCGGATCCGGATGGTCGTAGTCATGTGTCTCATAGGCTACGCTTTTGCCGGCAAAATCGATCAGGATGGCATCCATCGACCGCCTGCCGATGTGAAAGCCGATTGAATAGGCACCATCGCTTGCCAAAGCGTACATGGCAGATGGCTGCCCTTTGCCGCCGTAGCGCCTCCCGTTTTCCACGAGATAGCCACCAAGAACCAGCGCATCGACGATGCCGGCGACAGCAGGAGGTGTCAGATGGGCAAAGCGGGCAATTTCTGCCTTGGAAGCCTGGCCGAAGCGGCGCACCGCGTCCAGAACAACACGCTCGTTGTAGTGCCGTAACTGTACAGAGTTGCTGCCTTTGCCCGCCATGTTCCCACCAGTATCGATGTTTCAAAAAATGCAGTCTGCTTTATCGAAGAAGCCCTATCCGCCACCCTTGATTTGCACAAGGCCTTGACCGTTAGCCCGCGCGGGTGACCTCCGACAGATTGCCCCTTGACGTGTTCGCATTACAATTATAGTAAATTGCTTTAATTATTCCCAGTGGGAGTTGGGACTTCTTTTGACGGCTGAGAGGAGACGCCACGAGATGCATGATCGCTATCCATTCCATGGTCTGAACGGACTGGCCGGCGGCAATGCTTGACGTGGCAAACATGACTGCTTCCCAAGCCGCTGGGACGGTTGTCGCATCACTCGAAAACGTAACCAAGGTTTTCGGGGGAACGGCAGCCGTCTCCAACGTTTCGATCAAGCTGCGCGCCGGCGAAGTGCTGGCGCTTCTGGGCGAGAACGGTGCAGGCAAAAGCACTTGCGTCAAACTTCTGGCTGGCGTCCATCATCCTGACCATGGCCGCGTTCTGATGCGGGGAGAGCCCCAGGCATTCTCTTCGCCGCTGGAGGCGCAGAAAGCCGGCATCGCGGTGATGCACCAGCATCCCGGATTGTTTCCTGATCTCAGCATCGCCGAGAACCTGTTCATCGGGCAGACCGGACTTCGCTTGAGGCTCAATCGCCGGCAGATTGAGGCAGACGCCCGCCGGCTGCTGGCAATCGTTGGTCTCAACGTCGATGTGACGGGCCCTCTGTCCAGCCTCAGGACATCGGAACAGCAACTGGTCGAAATTGCCAGAGCGCTATCTCTCGACGCGTCGGTGCTGATCATGGACGAGCCGACGGCAGCGCTGTCGCAAAGGGAAGTCGAGCGGCTGTTTTCCGTGGTCGACAGCTTGCGAGCGCGCGGCGTCGCCATGATGTTTGTTGGCCATCGCATGGACGAGATCTACCGGATCGCCGACAGGATCGCCGTTTTGCGCGACGGCAAGCATGTCGGTACAGAACCGGCATCGGACTTGTCGCGCGAGCGGGCCGTACAGATGATGGTCGGCCGGTCGCTCGATGGTCTTTACCCTCACCACGCAAAGGCGCCGGGCGCAGTCGTCATCAGCATCAAGGATCTTGCCAGGGATGGCGCATTTCGTGGCGCGACGTTCGATGTCCGGGCAGGCGAAATCCTGGGTCTTGGCGGCCTTGTCGGCAGCGGCCGGACCGAAATCGCCCGTGTTCTCTTCGGTATCGACCAGCCGAGCGCAGGATCAATCCAGATCGACGGACATCCGAGGCAGTTTTCCTCGCCGAAGGATGCGATGGAACACGGGATTGCCTATGTCTCCGAGGACCGGATCGGTCAAAGCCTGGTCATGGATTTCCCGATCCTGACCAATGCGACGCTGACGGTTCTGGACGAAACCACCTCGACACGCCTGATATCCCGGCGAAAGGAGATCGGGATCGCCGAGCCATTTCTTTCGCGCCTGCGACTCAGGTTCAGCTCCTACGATCAGCCGGTCAGCGCCCTGTCTGGCGGTAACCAGCAGAAGGTGGTGCTATCCAAATGGCTGGCGACCAAGCCGCGCCTGCTCATTCTCGACGAGCCGACCCAGGGTATCGACGTCCAGACGAAGGCAGACGTCCACGCCATGATAGCAGATCTTGCCAGCCAGGGCATGGCGATCATCCTGATATCTTCGGAACTTCCCGAACTCCTTGGAATGTCGGACAGGATCGTGGTCCTCAGGGAAGGTGCCATCACGGCCGAGTTTTCCAGGCAGGACGCGAGCCAAGAAAAGATTATCGCCGCCGCAACTGACGCTGTCGTCAGCAAGGTCGATGGTGGCGTCGTTGCGCGTCCGTCTCAAGGCAGCACCTCACAGCCGGACCATCGCGAGCCTTCGTCCGCAAAGAGCATGCTTGCGCACCGCGAGCTTGGCCTTCTGGCGGCTATTGCAGCCGTTGTCCTACCGGTCTCGATCCTGAACGTGCGAATGCTGAGCGGAGCCAATCTTTCCGCACTTGCCATGGATGCCGGCCTGCTGATGATCGTGGCACTGGCGCAGATGCTTGTGATCGTGACCCGCAGCATTGACCTTTCGGTCGCGGCGATCATCGGTCTGGCTGCCTATGGCGCGGCCTCGACGCTTCATGCCCATCCAGAGATCGGTGTTTTTGGCGGCGTCTTGCTGGCATGCGCGATCGGCCTGGCGGCAGGGCTGTTGAACGGGCTGATCGTCACCTACGGACGGGTTCCTGCAATCGTCGTCACCCTTGGGACGATGTCCATCTTCAGGGGTATTAACAGTCTATGGGCAGCCGGCACGCAGGTCAGTGCAGACCAGGTGCCGCAGTCATGGCTCGACATGACGGCAACCGAAATCCTCGGCATTCCGGCTGTTCTCATCATCGCCGTCCTGACCCTTGGTGCAGTCGGCTATTTCCTGAGATCGACCTCGATCGGGCGTGAGTTCTACGCGATTGGATCCAACCCGGATGGTGCGAAACTGATCGGCATTCCGGCGCGATCACGTGTGCTGCTTGCCTTTTGCATGTCAGGTCTGCTTTCCGGTTTCGATGGCGCGCTCTGGGCATCGCGCTATGCCACTGTCGATGCGCGCGTCGCATATGGATTTGAGCTGACGGTCATTGCCGCCGTTGTCGTTGGCGGGGTTGCCGTTCGCGGCGGCTCGGGCACGGTCCTGGGCGTGGCTGCAGGAGCCTTGATGCTTCTGGTCATCAACAATGGATTGACGCTGGTGCGTGTCGATCCGCTTTGGCTTCAGGGTGTCTACGGTCTTGTCATCCTGATTGCCATCGGCATCGACGCCTATGTGGCACGCCGGGCAACCGGGAAACATCAGGGGGTTGGGCAATGAGCGAGAACCGCACGCAGGGACCTGACTTTATCAGCCGCTTTGCAAACTGGGATAATTTCCTCGCAGTACTGACGGTGATCGTCGTTGTCTATGCCGTAGCAGGTGTCGACAATTTCGCGTCCGAATTCAATATTTCGCAAGCGATTGCTGGCATTTCCGAACGCGCCCTCATCGTCTTGCCAATGGTACTTTTGATCATTGCGCGCGAAATCGATCTGTCCGTCGGAAGCATCCTGGCGCTGACAAGCGTTCTGTTCGGCCTTCTGGTCCAATCAGGCATGCCTCTCGTTTTTGCAATTCCGTTGACACTGATTGCCGGCGGGCTCTGCGGGGCTTTCAACGGCATTCTGGTGACGGCGCTCGGGCTGCCATCGCTGGTGGTGACCCTTGGCACGATGGCTCTCTTTCGAGGCATCGGCTATATTCTCCTGGGGTCACGATCGATCAACGAATTTCCGGATAGCTTCCTTGATTTCGGAATAGACACGCTTGGCAACTCGCCGATCCCGGAAACGATCGTCCCATTCCTGATCCTTGCCCCGATCTTTGCCGTGATCCTGCAAAAAATGCCGCTTGGACGACGCATCTATGCGGTCGGCGGCAGCCCGGATGCGGCCCGTTACTCCGGCATTCGCCTCGCACGGTTGGTCTTCGGTCTTTTTGTGACATCAGGCGTCGTCTGTGCCGCAGCCGGCATGGTCTACACGGCACGCCTGGCCAATGCGCGGGCAAACAACGCGCTCGGCATCGAGCTCGATGTGATCACCATCGCACTGCTCGGAGGCATCAGTGTCTTTGGCGGGCGGGGCAAACTGACGGGCGTGCTGTGGGCGCTCTTATTGGTTGCCACCATCAGAAACGTGCTCGGCCTTCTGCAGATCGGCGGGGATGCACAGGGAACTGTCATCGGCCTGCTTCTGATCCTGTCGCTCGTCGCCAGCAACGCGGCCGAACGCGTCTTTGCAAGAGCCAGACTTCGCAAGTTCGACATCAAACCAGGCAAGTAGTTTCCGGGACTGGCCTGTCCACATCGTACCGGATCCATTGGAGGAGGAAACAGCATGACATCCCAACTTATTCGATCGCTTCTTGTTGCGTCGTGCCTGGTTGCGCCGTTTGCCGCAGCGCAGGCCGCCGAATGCGCCAAGGAGCCAGTGACCGTCGGGTTCCTGCCGAAGCTCGATACAGATCCCTATTTCCAGGTCGCCCAGACCGGTGCCGAAGAGGCGGCCAAGGAGATCGGTGGCAAGGCGGTCAAGCAGGCGCCGTCGCAAGCGACCGCTGAAGCCCAGATCGATTTCATCAATAATCTGGTTTCCCAGAAGGTTGGTGTGATCGCAATCTCTGCCAATGACGCGAATGCGGTCGCACCCGCATTGCGCCGCGCCGAAAAGCAGGGCGTCAAGGTCGTCTCATACGATTCAGACGTTTCGCAGGCAGCAAGAACACTCTTCCTGAACCAGGCCGCCGGCGACAGCCTGGCTGAGATGATGCTGGAATCGATGGGTCAGATGATCAACTACGACGGAGAGTTTGCAATCCTGTCATCGACGCCGACAGCAACCAACCAGAACGCCTGGATCGACTTCATGAAGAAGCGCATGGCGGGCGACAAGAAATACGAGAAGATGAAGCTGGTCCAGGTCGCCTACGGCCAGGAAAGCGAGCAGGTCAACCAGCAACAGGCGCTGGCGCTTGCACAGGCCTTTCCCAACCTGAAAGGTATCATCATTCCCGCTGGCATAGGCCTGCCCGCAGCCGCACGCGCCATGGATCAGGCGGGCCTACTTGGCAAGGTCAAGCTGACGGGATTGGCACCGGCGACGCTCATCAAGAAATACATCCAGAACGGATCGGTCCAGGACATCTGGTGGAACGTCAAGGATCTCGGCTACCTGACCTATTACGCAGCGCAGGCGGTGGCGTCTTGCAAGGTGACGGGCAAGGAGGGCGAGAGCTTCGAGGCCGGACGCCTGGGGTCCTACAAGGTCGGTGCGAAGGGCGAAGTGCTTCTTGGGCCAGCCGAGATCGTCACCCCGAAGAACGTCGATGAATTCAAGTTCTGAATTCTGACCGGTGGAGCGCTACCAGCGCTCCACCTCCAACAAAAATCGGAGAACGAAATGAAGCCGGTCCTTCTCGCTGGCGAGACTTTCCAGGTGACCTCATTTGCGTCGAAAGGCTATGAGGTCAGCGCGTCAGCTCGCTTTTCCAATGGAGGACTTCGCTGGATCGAAGCCCTGACACGACATGGGTTTGACGTGACCCAGATCGGTGGAGAGCGGTGCGAAAGCGAGTTCCCCACGACAAAAGAACAGCTTTCGGAATACGCAGCCGTCGTACTTTCGGACGTCGGGGCGCTCTCGTTGCTCTATACGCCGGAGACCAGGAAAGGCCGCCGCTCGGTCAATCGCCTCGAGCTGCTGCGCCAGTGGGTTCTGGAGGGCGGGTCGTTGATGATGGCGGGAGGCTATTGCAGTTTTCAGGGCATCGACGGACTAGCTCTGTTTCATGATACGGCAGTGGACGATGCGCTTCCCGTCAAGATCTATGCCGGACCGGATGGCCTCGAGGCGCCTGAGGGTTTGGATCCCCGCATCACGGAGCCAGACCACCCAATCCTGCGTGGCATCACAACGCCGATACCCTACCTTTTGGGCATGAACAGGGTGGCAGAACGCCCGCAAGATGGTTCAACGACCCTTGTTCATTGTGACCGGCGCGGAGAAGGGCTGCCTCTTTTGGCTGTCCGGGACTTTGGCAAAGGCCGATCACTGGCGTGGATGAGCGATATCGGTCCTCATTGGCTATCGACAGAGTTTATGGAATGGGACGGGTATGACGTGCTGATGGCGAACATGGTCAGATGGCTTGTCCGCCAGATCTGACGGGGCGCTTTCATAAACGCCAGGGCAGTGGTTTGATCTAGTATCGCCACTGTCTGGCCGTTTCCAATGCGGTCGAGCACCATCGCGGGTGTTGCCATCCTGCTACTGCAAGAGGCGATCACTTCTGGCATCTTCCGGCTTCAGCGAATCTTGGATCCGAACATGATTGAACATCGGCGCGCCGCAGCCGCCAAAGCATTGGCGAGGGCTGCCAGCATGGGCATAGCAGTTGACAGCGATCCGAAATTTGCCGAACTCGTTGAGGAGTGGGCCGCCGGTCACATCACGATGCGGGAGGCGCGGGCTCAGTACATTGCGCATATTCGCGAGCGCGAGGGCGCTCGTGGGGACTGGCGCGCGCTTTCGATACAGTCCTCGAATGCACAGATCAAATCGAGGCTGCGGCCGGCCGGCTAAATGCCCGAGTGAGAGCCACTTTTCCTGAATAGGGTGTGTCAGGTGCTCCAAGACCGAGAGGTCGCTGAAGTCCCGGACAAAGCCGTCGGCGTCGAGGTCGGCAGCCGCAAGCTCTACAACCACGATGTAACTGTGCCCATGGAGCCTGGCACAATGGTGATCAGCGGGCAGGTGGCACAGCTGATGCGACGCCGAGAAATGGAACTCCTTGGTGATCCGGTGCACCAGCGCACCTCTTCCACGGAGTAACGCCTGACCGCTTCGGACCAGAAGTTCGGGCCCTTCTTGTTCAATAGGGTCGATGTGCCCGGCGAGATGACGCGCCGCTCGACACAGGTGCCACAGTGTCGCGCGTCACGGGATTTGACATCAGCGTGCACAGAGAATCAATTAGTTAGAGGGTCTTCGCGACACAAAACCTGACACAGGTGATCATGACACACCAACTTGGCGAGGTTATTGACTTAGCTAAGGCCTGCGGCTCCCGCGTCCATCGATATCGGTTCATCACAGGAGTGTAGTCATGCCTTCAATTGGCGGTTTGTCGATCGCCGGAGCAACCCGAGATCAATTGAGTGAAACCTATTGTTCGACAGGCGGCAGTGACGGGATCCCCTGCGAAGACCGGTTCAGGGTGAGTGACAGGCAAGCCCTAGCGACTGCAACTGCCGCTGACGTTCAGTTAGTTCGATCTCAAGGGGTTGATATCACGAGATTTTATGATCTAGTGTTTAATCAATCTGCCAGAGTTTCCCGGAAAGACACTGCTTCGCTACTGATTGCGAAAATCAGCCCGGCAACCCTGTCCCCTCCAAGCCGCGCCGAAAATGCTGAATTTGCTCGGGCGTCTCCACGACCAGGCCTCGGCTCAGAAACTCGCTTATTGTCAGGTCCGGATACTCTTCGATCAAGCCTGCCGCATACGAAGACGCTTCGTCTACCCGACCCGCCATTGAGAGGCAGGCCAAGATCCTGGCTTTCGTATACTTTCCAGGATTGGGCAGTTGGTGTAGCGCGGACATCGCGCCGAGATAATCATTTTTGAAATACAAAAGATTGCCGAGTACCGCATGATACCAATGCGGAGGGTAAGGGTTGAGACGCATACCTTCCTGGACCCAAGGCAAGGCCTCCTCGATACGATTGCGGCGCGCGAGCAATCCGCCGAGCTGCACCAGCGCGCTCGCATCACTAGGATTGAGTTTGCAGGCCAGACGGAATTCACGTTCTGAGTTCTCGAAGTCCTTCAGGTACAGATGGGCAAGCCCCAGGACTCGGTGGGCGCCGGACTCTCCCTCATCCAGTTTTACAGCGTGTCTCGCCAGGGCGACGCTGTCGTGAAGTACGTCGGCCGGAGCATTCGCGTACCCGCCAACGGCAATACGAGCAAGCGCAAGATAAGCATGCGCCAGCGCAAAACCACTGTCACCAATAACCGCCGCTTCGAACATCTCCACTGCCTTTTCATTGTCGTCGGGCTCATACCCTCTCAGGTGCACAAGGCCACGCAGATAGAACTCATAGGCCGCGAGATTATCGGGAGGCCGCCGGGCGGATTCTCGATAGTCGGCACTTTCGATTTGGCCGACGAGGCTGGCGATGATCATCCTCACGATGTCGTCCTGGATGGCGAATACGTCGTCAGCCGTTTGGCGGTACTTTTCCGACCAAACCAGCCGTTCGGTATCGGATTGGACGATGCGCACGGATACGGCTAGCTCGGTGCCGATCCGACGGATGTCTCCGGAAACCAGATAGTTGGCACCGAGTTTGCGCCCAAGATTCTTCAGATCCTGAGGCTCGTCGCGAACGGCAAATGCGGACGATGCGGCAATCACAGAAAGACTTCTGAATCTTGCAAGCCCGGATATGACATCTTCGGTGAAACCATCGACTAGGAGTTCTTCAGTGTCGGCGCTCGCGCGCCGGAAGGGCAGGATCGCCACGACGCTGCGAAGTGAGCGCTCTCGGTCCGGCGCTTTCGGCCAGTGCCAGACCCGAACAGGATTAGGGATATTCTTGAGCTGGATTGCTCCACCGTCGACGAACTGCTCGCGCAGGTCTGCCGGAGATTCCAAATAGGCCGAATGCGAAATGCAGATTCCCCCAGATATGGCCCCGGCTTCCAGACGAGCAGCGATGTTAACACCATCTCCGAAGACGTCGTCGTCAACTGTCATCACGTCTGCAAAGTTGACGCCTATGCGGACTTTCAACGGCTTCATCCCGGGAGGCGTTGCCCCACTCGCGATCAGATGCTGGATCTGCAAAGCGATCGAGACTGCGGAACCTGCATCATCAAACGTTGCGAGCAGTCCGTCACCCATGAGCTTGATCGTACTTCCGCCGCCTGATGCGATGCGCGGGCTAAGGACTTCGGTATGCAGTAACCTGACGCTCGCAAGCGCGCCGTCTTCATCGTCGGACATCATGCGTGAGTAGCCTACGACGTCGGCGGCGAATATGGCCATGGATCTTCTCGACGTCGGAGCAGGGGTCATGAGCGACCTTCCAGGATGGGCACGGTTTTCATTGCGTCGGGCTCTTCCTTCAGCACAATTAAGTCCGATTGGTAGCTCCCTGTCTAGGTACAAGCTACCGGACTATCAGACATTACAAGAAACTGAGATTTTAGGGGAGATTGACTTAGACTCCAGAGGCTAGAGCGGACCCACATGAAGGCTCGGCAATGGAGCTAGATCCTTTGATCGGCATCCATCTTGACGCGGTCGATACCTCCGACCCATCCTTTCCGGCCGCCCATTTGCTTCTCGGCGGACTGGATAGGTTGTACGGCCTTGCTCGTTACGGTTCGGCTTGACAGCTTGAACGAAAGCGTGACCGATGGCTCGGCCGTCGATAGCTCGCTACCAAGCGTCGAATCGGATCAGGACAGTCGAGCGGACCGGCGGACTCCGGGCTAACGTGGAGATCAGACTCAATTGGCAGCAACTCTATTGGCAAGGCTCAGTAATTTTTGCGGAGATTGACGGCGCTGAGGGAAAATGAGCGGCGACTGGAACCGATCTCTGGTTGACGCGTTTCAAATTCTCATCAACTGAAGCGAGACACATGATTCAGCGCAATCATATCAGCGCACGCCCGAGTTTCGACCTCCATGCCGGCGATGCAAATCTCCGCCGACGGCTTCAATCGTTGTATGGACCTGAAAATTCCGGTCACGATCCCTTCGCCGATCTTCTCTCACGAATCGATCGTGTCGAGGATCGGGGCAGAGAAACTGGTTTAGAAATCGATACGGCAGACTTGCCGGAGCTTTCGTGAATTCTGGCCGCGCCTCACAGTTGCTATCCGGTCAGACGCCGGGGAAGTCCATGCGAGGCGCGCGGAACCCGTAGGTTCCGAAGACAACGGTGCGACCCGCAACTCGTTCCAGTGCCTCCGAAACTAAAGCTCACGTTACACCATGCTTATCTCGGAACTTCGTTTTGCAACTCCATCTTCAATGCGTTGAAGGAGTTGATGTGACGACAGGCGCAGTGAATGGTTCAATTCCGGTGCGCTTGTGGGCACGTTGATCCCCGTCGACGAAGCTGTGGCGTTCTGTCGAGGGGAACCATCGATGATCATAGAAGTTAGGGTCCGCTGCAATGCTCAGCCAGTTGCGCAGCCGCCGTAAGGTGGAAGGCTCGTTTCTCAAGCCGAGACGAGCCTTTAACGTTCGTCCTCTTAAGGTCAGCCTCCAATGATTTGCCTGTATGACCAAGCAAAAGAAAGCCCCGCTTGAGGGCGGGGCGAGTCGCGAGAGTGACATAGCTGGGATAGGAACATGCCAGCGCACCGTGAACGCGGCTGCGCCTGTGTTGGTTCCCCAAAAGTTTCTAGATCGAATCGCGCCAGAATTGGCTAACGAACCGCAACCCAAACTGCGTCAGGGCGATGATAAGAACGAGGACGCCCAAAACGTACGGAATTCCCGTCAGGCTGTAGAGGATGGCGATTTTCACTGCGATCGTGCCGGCGACCGCGCCAATCACGAGGCTGGCCGCGCTAGGTATCTCGGGCTGTCCATCCATGACCATGGCCGTGTGTTGCGAGTGTCATGAGAATGCGCGCATTCATTTAATTAGACGTTTCAAATGTAGCGCTAAGGCGATCCAAGCTGTCGTTTTTGGTGGCACGACCGTGAAATCCGGGGATCTATTCCCATATCAGTTGGATGGAGTACCTTGTGTCCGCGCGTGAACGTGAAGTCCTCGTCTTGATGTGTGACGGGAAGAGCGCGCAAGAAATCGCCGACATTCTCGGGATTTCGGTTCACACCGTGCGAACGCATATCGACAGGTTGAAGGAGACCTTTTCCGTCTACAAGGATACGGCGCTCGTAGCCGCGGCACTGCGAGCAGGGATCGTCTACTAAGGAGCGGGTGTGGGGTTGCGTGACGTCGCATTCACATGCCGACACTCAAGCGACTATCGCGCACCTCCTGCAGCGGGACCGTCATCCACTTTTCCTGCGACCTTTCAGGTCGGCTTCAACGCTCTTCTTCAACGCATCCATGATGTTGATGACATTGGACGGCTTCTCCGACTTGTCCTTTTTGCTGTCGGTCTTCCGAGTGGGTTTCAACCCTTTCTTCTTCGAGGCGATAAGCTTCAGCAGACTTTCCTGTATTGGATCAGTCACTATCGACGGCGACCATTTCTCCATCCGCGGCTTAATCATCTTCTTGATGACCTCGACGGTCTTAGGGTCGGCTTTCTTCTCAATTTCCTGGAAGTATTCTTTCTCAGGACGGACCTCGTCGCCAAAACGGAGTGTCCAGACAACAATGCCCTTGCCGCGAGGCTCCAGCACGACGGCGCGTTCTCGCCTGCCGATGACAACCCTGGAGATACCGAGGACGTCGTCGGCTTCCATGGCATCCCGGATCACCGCAAACGCCTCATTCCCGATCTTGTCGTTTGGCATCAGATAGTGCGGCGTCTCAAGATACACCCACTCGATGCTTTCACGGGGAACGAACTTCTCGATATCGATTGTGCGAACCGTCTCCAGCTCGACTGATTCCAACTCCTCATCGGTGAGCAAAACATAATCGTTCTCGCCGCGTTCGTACCCCTTCGCCTCGTTCTCCTCCTTGACGGACTTTCCGGTCACCGAATCCACGTATTGTGCCACGACACGGTTTCCGGTCTGTTTGTTGAGCGTATGGAAACGGACCTTCTCGCTATCGGAAGTCGCGGGGCTCATGGCGACAGGGCAGGTGACCAGCGAAAGTTTGAGATAGCCTCTCCAGTAGGGGCGACGCGGGGCCATGGGTGATCTTCCTCCTAGCTGGCTTTCTTCTGTGGGGTTTTGCCGTTCGATTTGTCCGCGACCGCCTTTTTGGACCTCCGGGCGTTGGCGTTGGCAGCCTTCTTAGGCTTGGCTTTTCCCATGCCGGCGCTTTCGCGAAATGCCTTGAGAAGATCGTTTGGCTTTGAAACCTTGACGGGCTTCGGCTTGGGAAGCGTCTTGCCCTCGGCCTTTGCCTTCACCAGGTCTGCGAGCGCTTTCTCATATCGGTCCTCGAACTGGGCAGGGTCGAAATCGCCCTTCTTGGTGCCGATGATGTGTTTGGCGAGATCAAGCATTTCACCGTCGACCTTGATCGACGGCATCTCTTTGAATGCCTCTTCAGAGGAACGGACCTCGTAATCGAAATTGAGGGTGGTGGCGATGAGGCCCCGTCCGTGGGCTCGTATCAAAACAGTCCGCATCCGACGGAACAGAACAGTCCTCGCGATTGCCGTGACGCTCGCTTCCTTGAGCGCTTCACGAAGTCCGGCGAACACATCCTCAGAGACATCATCCGTAGGCACGAGATAATAGGGCTTGTCAAAATAGACATCGTCAATGTCGGAGCAGGGCAGAAAGGCTTCAATTTCCAGCATCTTGTCAGAATCCGGAATTACAGCCGTCACTTCTTCCGGGTCGATCATGATGTACTGGTCGTCTCCGACGTCGAAACCCTTGACCTGTTCGTCACGCTCGACAGTTTCTTCGGTTTCGCTGTCGATGAACTCCCGGCGGACCCGGTTACCCGTGGCCGCGTTCACGGTATGGAAGGTGATGCGATCCGACGTGGAAGCCGCCGTATAGAGACCGACACCACAGCTGAGCTCGCCGATCTTGATGTGACCCTTCCACTGAGCGCGATGAGCGGCCATGTCGTAACTCCCTCTGGAACCTTTTGCTCAACTCCCTGTTCATGCTTTCGTTCCTAGCCATGATCGAGGGGAAGAAATGTCGCGGCATCAAGAAGACCATGTCGAAGCTGGCAGAAGCGGTCCGATCCTGTTGAACGCGGTCGTGACCTGGTTTCGCGTCCACCAAGTTGCGTTCGACCACAAGGTGGCCGACGCTCTCTGTACAGCCGCTATCGCGCTGTACACCCTTGGTTTTGACGAACGGCAGATCACCGATCATTTGATCCAGAACTACAATGGACCGATGGCGACGAAGGCAACCGCTCCGTCATCGTCGGCATACCACTGAACGAAAGAGCGTGGTGGTCGCAAGTGCACTGTACGGCAACGGACGTAGCAAACAATCGTCGGAACATCGTCGTTTGACCGGCATTACCCTTGCGAGATCGCGACCGTGTCAATCGGACGTGACGGGGATGGTGAACATGGGAATTTTTCCGATTTCTTCCTATGGCCAACGAAACGGCAGTCGAGCGCCCCACCCGTCCGGCGCGATTTCATCCTAACCAAACGCGTCCGAAGAGAACTTGGACATGCGCCTCTGGCGCGTAAGAAAGTGTGATTTCCATGGACGAACACGTATCGAAACGGCGACAGGCGAGTTCACAGCAGGCGCGTATCGACGCCCGAGAACAAACGGATCGCATTGCAATGCAGACACTGGAAGAGGAGCGGCGGCTCCGCGCCGTCAAGACCAAAAGACTGAGGCAGGCGAGGGAGGCGTTGGTCGAACGCGAGACCGCTCCCGACGATCTCTGATTAAAGGTGCAGCTGTCGCAGCCCTGCACAAGACGCTGGCTGCACGGGTCCACCGATGCGGCAATATAACAGGAGAAATTCACATGCAGTTGCTCAATACGAATGTTGCCAAAACCACCGAAGGAACCCTGACTGTCGAATTTCACGGTGAGGGAAATGAGATGATCTCTGTCCGTATGGCTTCCGACGCGGCTGGAGGTGAGAGCGCGGCGATATTGCGCGCGAAAGAGATGATGGTACAGGTCGCATCATTTGGTGGGGACAATCTTTCGCCGAGTGTACCAGGCGAAGGGGTCAGTATCGACGACACGCTGGCAGGCGAGCTCGATGACCGGACTGAGGTGGTCTAAGTGCAGCTCGGTTTGACCTGATGCGCTGTAGAGCCTGCGTGGTGAGCCTGTCGGTTTTTTCGTGAAAATTGGCAGTAAAATCCCGGACCCCGGGTTTGAAGCGTCGCGGAATATCCGCACGCTTTGTGCAGCCATCTCGCCGAAGCAATGCGACCCACTGGACATCCAAGGGTCGAGACGAGAAGATTACAGCCAGATCAGGACTTGATGAATTTTCGTATCCGATTGGTGAGGGCGTTTTACTGATCAAAGATCTGATCACAGCCGTACTTCGAATTCGGCGACGGACGACATCGGCTGGGTAAAGTCTTCCTGACGCTTACTATAAAGCATCTTGTCGAACCCAAACGCTGACACTTCCTCCGTTGGTTGGGAAATCGGCGCGACCGCTGTCATCAGTTGTTATCTCGCCTTCACGATGACCCAGAAAGTCAACAAAGGAGGTGCTCGAATGGCCTAGGCCAAGATCAACGGATATTTGTCCTTCCCCGCCATTGGACATAACAACCACGCAACCCGGCTTGCGCTCGGTTCCGTGACGGACGAAACCGATCACACGCGCGTCGTCGAAATGTTCACTCTGCGGGCCATTGCCGAACCGCTTGCGCGCTTCTATCAGCTTGGACAAGCAGGTGATTGCCGGCATGTTCACCGTCTGCTGGCTGCCGTCTACGGCCTTGTCACTGTATTCCGCGCCATACAGATCCGGATAGAAAACGCAGGGCGTGCCGTGTTCGCGCAAAAGGATCAAGGCGTAGGCAAGGGGCTTGAACCAGGGCTCGACTGTCGCTTCCAGCGATTGCAGGGGCTGTGTGTCGTGATTATCGACGAGAGTGACGGCGTGGTCTGGAATTGAAGACACGAGCGATCCATCGAAGATAGTCCGCATGTCGAATTCTCCACCGGCCTTTGAGGCATCATGGAATCGGTGGTGGAGCGCAACGTCGAAAAGCATCAGTTGCTTGTCGACGAGTTCCAGATAGTTTGTAAGCGTCGTCATATCGGGGTGCCAGTATTCGGCGACGACGAATAGATCGGTCCCGACCGCGTCGCGCATATGGCCGACCCAATCCTTAAAAAACCACGCCGGGATGTGTTTCGCCGCATCCAGGCGAAATCCTGCAACAGGCACCTGCTCGGAAAACCAGCGCCCCCAATATTTCAGTTCTTCGTAGACCGCGTTATTACGGAACTCAACATCGGCTCCCATCAGGTAGTCGAAATTGCCGAGCTCGTCATCGACCTCATCGTTCCACTGGCCTTCGCCATATTCGTTCATAAGCCGGAAGACGCCGGCCTCATCTGGCTGCTCAATCACGTCGACGCCGCTGAAGCACTGCTTGTCCCAGATGAATTCGGAGTACTTGCCAGCTCTGCCGGGGAAAGTGAACCGGGTGTAGGCGAGGGCCTTCAGGTCGTCGTCCTCGATCTGCGTTCGATCTTCGGAGTTCACGCGTCGCACGACCACGCTTTCCTTTTCGTCCGCTCCCATTTTGTGGTTCAGCACGACATCATGGATCGGCCGCAAGCCATGGTCGACAAGAGCCCTGCAAGCGTTCTCAAAGGCTGCCTTGACACCATATTTGGTGGTCACGCTGCCCTTCTGGTCAAATTCCCCGAGGTCGAAAAGATCGTAGGTGTCATATCCGACCGATGAAGCGCCAGACGCGCCTTTATAGGCGGGCGGCAACCACACGTCGGTGATTCCGATCTGTGAGAGGTAAGGAGCCTTTTCAGCTACCTCTTTCCAGAGGTGCCCATCTCCTGGAGAGTACCAATGAAAGAATTGGAAGAGGGTACGTTTGCTCATCAGGTTCCTGAAAATGGATGTTGCGACACCAGGCCGACTATCGGCTGTCTCGGGGGAGGCGGCTGTTTATCAGCAGCTCGTGAAGCGTGGCGAATTGCCCGAAAAGGGCCACAAGATCGCGTCTTTGCTTTTCGTCCAGATTGTACCGGTCAGCAAAATCGTCGACTCGAAAAACCTGTCGGGCTCCGCTCTTTATCATTGATTTTGTTTGAAAATGGTTGCTCACATGAAGGCCCTCGCTAATCGCGCGGGAAGAATGCCCATCGTGAACATTTGTTCCAGGCTGCACGCGATAAATAGCAGATGGGTCGAATGGAGCCGCTTTGGCCTGACGGCTAGTTGACGCTATGGAATAGAGTGACCTTTGTGAACGTCCCTCTTGAGAGGTCTGTCATGGCTGGACCGCGCAGTCGAGGTCATCGGGAAGCCATTGTCCGACGAGCGAATTCTTAAGAGTTTGGCGAAGGCCGATATGCACGGCGAGTTGTCATCAAAGGGGTGCGGCTCAAGTGGGCCGCACCGACCATCACGCGACCACCCTTAGTTCAAGCTTCCACATGTTGCCTGCGGCCGCAGTGGACTCGTGGATTGCGATACCGTTTCCATCAACATCCATCTGCATCGTCGCAACGAGCCAGTCGGGCGGCATGATGCATGGCAGGTCTTCGGCGACCAAGACATCTATAAGTTCGGCCTCCGTGGAAACACCGCCACGGGTTTGCCGGTCGTTTCGGTCCAACGTCCAGAGGTATCTCTGCATCATCATGTTCAGTCCACATATGAGTCGAGCGAGCTGACTAGTTGGGGGACGACGTGAAGTGAAGAACAAGTGCGTAGCGGATTGACCGATTGGCCGGCTTTCTCATTCCTCGTTCAGAAATTCATAGACCGAAGCATTGTCCTGTTTCTCACGCAGGCCTTTGTACGACGCATGTCGAAGATGTCCGTCTGTGGTCCACCCCCTGAAGTCAATTTCTGCAATCAGTGTCGGCTGAGAGAAAACCAGTCGTTTTCCTTGCATTGGGACCGCCGGGCTCTTTGTTGCCAGCTTGTCGAGCATCCGCTTCAGATCGATGGCATCACGCTCTTTGAACCCTGTCCCGACGGAGCCAACGTACTTCCATTCATTCCCGTGGCGCGCCGCTAAGAGGAGGCTGCCAATTCCACCGCGCGCAACGCTGCTTTGCTCATACCCGACGACGATGAAGCTTTCGCTCTGGACACATTTGATCTTGAGCCAATCGCCAGTTCGCCCAGATCGGTATTTGCTCTCCCGGTTCTTGGCAATGATGCCTTCCAGGCCGTGTGAGCGGGCCGTTTCGAGGAGCTTGTCGCCATCACCATCGACCTCTTCAGAGAGCTGTATTGCACCCGTCGCGCCGTCGAGGAAATCCGTGAGCAAGTGACGACGAACCGACAGCTCGGTGTTTGTCAGCAGGTGACCGTCAAAGTATAGAAGGTCGAAGGCGAAGAAGACCGCTTCCGTCGAGACCCGTTTACCGCCCCGACCGCCGAGCGATCGCTGCAATGCGCTGAAGTCCGAGCGACCCCGGTTGTCGAGCACGACGGCCTCGCCATCCAGTATCGCCGACCCGACACCCAAGTCTCTTGCCGCCTCGGCGATCGTGGGAAATCGAGACGTCCAGTCATGGCCACCGCGCGTCAGAATGCGAATGCCGTTAGGCTCGATATGGACCGCTACCCTGTAGCCATCGAATTTGACCTCGAACGTCCAGTCAGAGCCGCTGGGTGCCTTCGACCGAAGCAAGGCGAGGGCTGGCTCGATTCGATCGGGGATCGCATCGAATGGCAAATTTGGTTGAGCAGGGTCTCGCGTTTTCCGGGGAGCCGACTTTGCAATTTGGTCGTCTCGCAACAATGGTTTGGATCGACTACGCATAAGATCGGGCCCTTATCGAAAGATCGGGATTGCCTCTTCAATTCTTGACTCAATCGTTTCGCAACCGATTCGTTCCTCTTCGGGAATTCGGCGTCCAAGGAAAGTCATGACTGGCGTATTGGCTTATGGGACGGGTGCGTTAAATTGGGAATGGGCTTGATGACTGATCCTCTTCGTCATCCTGTCCGCTCCTATGCTCATTCCTGAGCATCACCTTTAGCGCCACCTCCACGGCGCTATTTTTTTGCCTGGATTTCTTGACGCGCCGCGAAGCGCCGCTAGTTCCATAGAGGAACGTATCCAGCTTTAACCCAAGCACGCAACGTTCACCGCTGACCTCCCTTAGATCAGCAAAGGAAAACCCTCGCAGTGGCTGTGAGGGTTTTTCTGCGTTTATCGAAATGGAAGGCCGCCTCTCAAGCCTGTCTAGCGTGAGACGAACTGCTAAATCACGTTTCGGGCGGATGCGGGTTTGAACCGCTCGGCATTGTCGTCTGGACATCTGTGACCTGGACGATCCAGGCCTCGGGCGCGATCTGTCCTCGCCGCAGTTGCCGACGTGACCACCGGGTCTACATCAGGGCCGACTAGCGATCGGGACCCTCAAGCAACCTTGCTGGCGAACGTCTCTGCAATTTCAGTAGCTTCCAACCTGGCAGACGTCTTATAAGGGTAGTGTTTCCAGCACCAGTAGTTTTGCTGCGCACCTTTGCCAAAACCGAACCCTGCCCAATCCCCGCATTCGCACTTGGGGGCGGGGAGAACAGGTGAACGCTCGAGCGTTGGGCGGTCTATGTCACTCATTTGGCAAGCTCTGTCTGGAGGAGAGGGCAAGATTACTTGTTCCCTTTTTGTTCCGATTGCTTTAGAATGTCAACTCTTTTGATAAGGATCACAGGGACCAACGTTCATGGCCAAACGCTTGACGCAAACGACCATAGATCGTGGATGGCCATATCAGGTTGCCATCCTAGCCGTCCATTCTGAAGGGAGCCTTGCGGATGAGCAGGCTCTTTACTGCAATCGGTTACTCCGTTGCAGTATGATCAACTCAATCACCTTCGAGGGACAAACCTACAAGGTGAATTGCTTCGCGACGCGAGCGGGAGCGGAAGCGTTCATTTCGAAGTTCGGCGGGGAATGGTTTGACCCGCGAGATCGAGGGCGGGGCGTGAATGCTGACATGTGGCTGAAAGGATCTAGCTCGCGGTCGCGAGGTGAAAGGCCATGATGACCAAGCCTTCACCGTCGCCGGCTCCTAGACCATATTTGAGGAGCTTCACTGCGGTCATCAATGTTGGCGGTTTTCTTGCGGAGATACCGCGGGCGCGAAGCCGATTGCCGACCTGAACCGGATGCGCCATGAAAAGGGTGATGTCCATGCAGTCAGTGCCAGAAAAAAGGGCCAGCTGAAGACGATCGGAACATAGAGACTACGAATTGCGACGATGGCAACGCAAAAGGCCCACCGGGTAGCATTGCGGTGGGCCCTCCGACATCAACAGAAGCTTACGCTTTGTCGACAACCTTCTTGACTGCTTCTTTGGCTTCGCCCTTAGCCTGTTGCGCATCGCCCTTGGCTTCCTGCGCAATGCCCTTGGCCTGCATCTCACGGTCGTCGGTGGCTTTGCCTACGCCCTGACGGGCTTTGCCCGCGAATTCGTTTGCCTTACCGGAAACCTTGTCAGCTGTGCTGCCCATCGAATTTCTCCTTTTAGAAACTGAATTGTTTCAATGAGATATCAACGGCGGTCGTACCAGATCGTTCCAGGCCCGGACACTCGCTGCCGGCTTACGACGTCCAATCATGCTGCATCCATAACCGGCTCGATCTTCAGGAGCTCGTCGGGCAGGGGCCGTTGCAGCGCCTTTGCCTTCTCCCAGGGAGCTGTCAGCCAGGTTTCAACATCCTCCTTGGCTGTCAGGATGACCGGCATTGCCTTCTGATGGATTGAAGCGACGACCCCATTCGGCTCGGTGGTCAAGAAGGCGAATAGATCGATGGTCACCAGACCATCCTTGACCTTGCGAACGCTGGTCCAGTCCTTGACCCATAGACCGGCAAAGAAAATCAGTGGATCGTCACCCGTACTGGCGAACCACGCATTCGGTGTCCGGCCTCCCTCGATCTTGCTTGCCGGGTCAGGCTCGGCGAACCGGGTGGATGGGACCACACAACGGTTCTGCACGCCGAGCCATCGCTTCCAGTGCTGGCTGGATGTATTTCGAATGTTGGTCGCGCCGCCGTCAGGCTCCATCTTGAGCAGTTCGTTGAAGTCGAAGGTCTTGCCCTTGGCCCGGAGCTTGTCGGCCCGCTTGCCGGCTGCATCAAGGAGAGCCTTGCTGGAGGAAGGCAGGCCCCAGCGCACCATCGCCAGCTAACGCCGATCTTCGTTGTTCCTGACGATTGGGGCAAAGCGGTCCGGGAACACATCGATGGACTGCTCCATGTTGCCAATGATGTCGTGTGTTATTGCCACAAAGTATCGAATGGCTTGCTGGTTGGTCGTGATGTTGTAGGCGTTGCACATGGATTACCCCCTCCATCGTCGTCCGAAAGGGCGAGCACTTCCTTTCGATGTTCAAGCCTGTCGATCTCGGCCGTCAGCATGCCGTCGTACCTGTCTTCGTAAATCCTCTAAGGGTAAAGCCATGGCAGCCGCAGAAAAGATTTCCGAAACCCCTCCAGAACCTGGCGAGCCATCGCGTGGCACGGAGGACACCTCCGCGCCATGATCGAAACGTTGATTGCGGATCGTCAGCACCTGCGCGATCAGCTGGACACGGCGACGAGATGAATGAGTAGAGGAATGACCCGGGGCTGGCAGCCCAACCCTGAACGTTAGTCGTCATATTCAACGGCTCGGTGGGAAGGTGGTCAGACGCCGCGCTTGTTCCCCCACAGGAGGACATGCAGCTGCGGCAGTACCCTCGCTTCGAACCAACGATCCTCGGTGACCTTGCCGACCAGCCAGTGCATTCGGTCCATCACGCCATCGATGTCGACGACAGCCTCTTCTTCTGTCGGGGGCGGTGGGGTGTGGTTTCCTGGTTGGAGAAAGATGGGGTAGGCGGGAAACCGATTGGCGACGCCGCGAGCAAACGCGTAGTCGGCATCGTCGAACACCACCATCTTGATCACGGTCTGCGGACGGTCCGCCGCCAAGCTGAGGCAAGACGAGAAAGCCTCCCAGTCGGGGTCCATTCCGCTGGAGGGCGGCTTGGGGCTCAGAACGAGTGCATCAAGCCGTCCGAACCAGGCTTTTGGGATACTGCCCTGCGTTTCCAAGGCGAACCGGTAGCCTCGCTCATGTCCGAGGTCGATGAGCGGTCCAAGAGGCTGGATGGCGGGATTGCCGCCCGAGAGCGAAATCGTCAGAGGTATTCCGCCCGCGAGATCGTCGACCTCTGCCAGAACGTCAGCTGCGGACATCGGACGCCAATCGTGCCGGAACTCGCTGTCCACGGCATGAAGGCTGTCGCACCAACTACATCGGTAGTCGCAGCCGCCAGTCCGAACGAACACGGTGGGCAGTCCGATCAGAGCCCCTTCGCCCTGGATGGTTGGCCCGAAGATTTCGCTTACTCGGATATCGGCGGTCACGGGCGATACTCCGCCCAGGTCTTTGGCGTCTCGCTGACCCTGACCGAGGAAGTCTCCGGAAAGCGCTCCCTGCACCATTCGAAGAAGTGTCTGGCCAGGAATTCAGACGTCACCTTTTCATGCCCGAAGACATCGTTGAGATGCCTGTGATCTAAAGTGTCGTCGATATGGCGCTTCAAGACCGAGAGGTCGCTGTAGTCCCGGACAAAGCCGTCGGCGTCGAGCTCGGCAGCAGCAAGCTCGACAACCACAATATAGTTATGGCCATGGAGCCTGGAGCACTGGTGATCAGAGGGCAGGTGGCTCAGCTGATGCGACGCCGAGAAATGAAATTCCTTGGTGATCCGGTACATCAACGCACCTCTTCCGCCGAACAGCGCGACACGGCTTCGGACCAGAAGTTCGGGTCCTCGTAATCCGTGGGATCGGTGTGCCCGGCGAGGTGGAACGCCTCGCGCCGCTCGACACAGGTGCCGCAGCGGCCACAGTGGCGTTCGCCCCCTTTGTAGCAGGACCAGGTCTCGGCAAAGGGAGTGCTGTGATTTGCCCCATCAACGACGATAGCAGCCTTCGAGAGGTTGACGTATGGGGCGAGTAGACTGACGTCTGCGTATCCATCCAGCGCGCGCGCCTGCATAGTTTGAAATGCGTCGATGAAACCGGGCCGGCAGTCGGGGTAGATGAAATGGTCTCCGCCGTGGACGGCCACTGCGACAGCGTCAGCCTTTTGCGCGGCCGCAAGACCGAATGCGATCGAAAGCATGATGGCATTCCGGTTCGGGACGACCGTCGACTTCATGGTCTCTTCGGCGTAGTGGCCATCCGGCACCTCGACGTCATCAGTCAGTGCCGACCCCGTCAGGTGCGCGCCGATCGAACGGATGTCCAGGACGTGGTGTGGGACGCCGAGCCGCTCCGCGCAGCGAGCCGCGTACCCGATCTCCTTGTTGTGGCGCTGGCCATAATTGAATGAGATGAGGCCGATAAGTTGGTTTTCCGTTGCGACCCTATGTGCAAGCGAAACGGAGTCCAGTCCGCCGGAGCAGACGACGAGTACTTTCATGTTGTGATCCCTTGTTTTGATGAACCGGGTGGGCTGCGACCGGTTAGCGGAGCGCTTCTATTCGGAAAAAGCCATCGTGGGAAGGGGGAGCGTTGAGTCTTGGCGATCGGTTGGCCCGCTCTACCTGCTTCGCAGAGAAATGGAGAGAATTATGAAGGTCCAGAAATTCAGCCTCGCAGATGCGACCTTACCAAGTCACCCGGACAAGATGCGGATATTTTTGTGGGCAACCTCGTCGATGAGCGCCACGGCGGACCTATCACCGTTGGATACGGCCGCTACGCGCCCAACCAAACATTGACCGAAACGATGGCGGTTGACGATGTCATGATCGTCATCGAAGGGCGGCTCGCCGTTTCTACCGGGGCCGGCACAGTCACGGCCGGTCCAGGTGAGATTGTCTACATGCCCAAGGGGGAGGCCGTTACGATTACGACGGAAGGCGAGTGGGCTCTCACGGCGTATGTAACCTATCCGCATTAGGCCGAACATCACGAATAGAGCCGGCCAACATGAGGGCTTAATAATGAAACGGGTTCTTTTGATCGGCATCCATCCTGACGCGGTCGATACCTCCGATCCATCCCTGCCGGCTGGGCTTACCAATGAGAAAATTGCCGTGGGCATCAGGCTGACCCTCTCCGACATGCAGAGTAGGGGTTGGGACGCCGGCTTCTGCGCTCTACGGCCAGCGACGGCTCAGGCAGATGTCGAAGCCTCACTCGCCGAGCACTGGGATTGCGTGGTGATTGGCGGGGGTATCCGCATTCCACCGAGCAATCTTAAGTTATTTGAACTCGTCGTCAACACAGTCATCCGGGTTGCGCCGGGCACCGCCATCGCATTCAATACGTCGCCTGAAAACAGCGCCGACGCGGCCGAGCGATGGCTGAGGTGACTGGGACCAGTCGATGGCAGTCTGAAAAGCAAAAAAACGACTGTCGCCGACTAAAACCATTCGCTTCGTCAACGCCCATTGATACAGATGGCGCTTGTCAATCAGGGAGGATAGCGACATTACCAGCGTCAACAATGCAGATCATAATCCACGCCGCGTGACCGACATGGATGTCCTCATCGGAATGCGTCTTCGTGTCGCCCGAGTTTCCGCTGGATTGAGTCAAACGGTCGTCGCCGACCATCTGGGGATTACATTCCAACAGGTACAGAAATATGAACGTGGTGCAAACCGCATTGCGGCCACGACGCTCAACAAAGTCGCTGCCCTCTTCGGGGTTTCGATCCTTTATTTCTTGGAAGAAGAATCGGGGGAAGTTGCGTCCGCGGAGGTGCCGCTGCGGCCAAAGTCGACAGACTTGGCCATGACCAAACGGGGCCAACGGCTACTGAGATTTTTCGCGGCGTCGCCGGACAAGGTTCAGACCGCGGTCTTCAAGTTGCTTCAAGCCACTGGAGGCGACGAAGGAGAAAGCGACGACTGACTGGTGGATGGATTGATTTGTTACCGGAGAGGTCGAAGTTGGCCTCGCCGGGCGAAGTCGCCCAGATTGACAACATCCACCATCCTGTCGGCCTCCTCGGCTTCCAGCGTGTCCAATAATACACCGTGAAAATCGACCGGCCAGCCTGTGAATATGTCGATGATTGACCAGTACTAGTCGTCAGCGTTCTTGGAGACCTGGTATCGAAGATGGGGCATAGCTTGATGGTAGCGCGCGGACGGATGTAGGCAAGCCCCGGAGGCCACATCCATGGGATGCAGTCACTGCATGGTCTGATGGACCGCGGGGTCTCTCATGGCTACGTGTCTTGTAGACAGCGGGGCTTCTTCGCTTGCCCACACCAACATCGCCAGCGCGGCGATAGCCAGGTATCCCAGTTTGCTAGTTATGGCGCTCCGCGCAGCCTGAGCACGGGTGCAGCCGGTCCTAGTTATCGAGTTCATGTAATCGCGCTCGCTCCAGGTTCGTCCGGGGAAGCTACGCCTTTCTTTGAGTCGGTCCAATCCCCAGATGTGGGCTGGAGGGATATGGTCACGTGTGCCAGGTGAAATACGTGCGCGATCTCCGTCGGTTTGTATTCCTAGGTTCCAGAATTTCGAACATCTGGCAAGCTCCTGATTCTGCAGGAAACACAAAGTGCAGAGCCGTCAACGTTACTCAGTTTGAGACGATACTCCCTAAAAATCGGGCGCAAATTCCTTAGAAGTCGAATGATTGCTTGTTCGGGCAGCCGAACAGTTTTTCGCCGCCGCGCGACATATCGGACAACAAAGATGGTAGTTTCAGCGTGACCCAATGCTCGCTGTCGTCTGTGGGTCGGCAAGATCGTGGCCAAAAGGGTTTGCAGCCACTTGAAGGGTCAGGACAACGATCGCATCGGACAAAGAACCCAGACGGGATGCCATGCTGAACCTTGGATAGAGAAACGCGAACGCACTACCTATCGCGCCAGCGGACGATATCTTCCAAGTGTCAATCATTCGTAAAAAGCAGACAAGGTCGGCGGACGTTCAGTGGCTGCTTGACGCAAAAAGGGGTTGGCATCCTACTCGCCTGATTTCAGCCTCTGAGGTAACATCAGTCGACCCGCGGGAGGCTAGATGACCTTTAGACAGAAGCTGATGACGTTGGCCGTTGCCCCACTGATAGTCGTGACGATAGCCGTCACGATGTTCCTGACTTGGCAGTCCACGCGCCTCGCAAGATCGAACATCGAAGCGTTTCAACAAAGCATGCTGAGCTCAAAGCAAGCCGAGATCGCAAACCTGACAAACGTTGCCCTGTCCTCGATCAACTCGATCTACTCCAATGCCGCGCAGGATGACGTGGAAGCCAAGGTACGCGTATCGGAAATACTCATGTCTCTCGACTACGGCAAGGACGGCTATTTCTTTGTGTATGACTTCGATGGCAACAGCGTCGTCCATCCCCGACAGCTCTTCAGAAATGGCAAAAACTGGATGAGCCTCGTCGATCCCGATGGGGATCGGGTCATCAGCGAATTGATAAAGACAGCACGGGCCGGTGGCGGTTATCATCGATACAAGTGGCAACAACCATCGACGGGCGCGCTGTCCGACAAGATTTCGTATGTGGTCGCGTTGCCCAAATGGAATTGGATACTCGGAACGGGAGCTTACCTAGACGACGTGGCAGCACAGGCCAGAGCTGCCAACTTGGCGATCCAGGATCGAACCCGGCAAAGTTTCGTTCTTGTTGCCTTGTTCGCGTTGCCTGCTGTGTTCATCGTCTTCGCCACCTGCATTTTCGTGACTTTCGACCAGCGAAAGCTCGCAAACGCCGTGCAAAAGCAGCTGACGCAACGGGTGATCGAAACCCAGGAAAGAGAAAGGTCGAGGCTCGCCCGCGAGCTGCATGATGGCATTTCTCAGGAATTGCTGGGCGTCCGGTACGCGATGGAACTCGCAGGCAGGCGTGCTGGCGACGTTTCGCCCGAGCTGAACCGCGCGATCGAGGAAACCATCTCGACGCTCAATACCACCATCCGCGAGATCAGAAACATCTCCCATGACCTTCGGCCTCGAGTCCTTGATGACATCGGCCTCGTTGCCGCGATCAAAAACCTTTCCGAGAAGTTTTCTGCTCGTTCGGGAGTCGCGATCTCGGTGGATGCGGACGGCTTCGTCGATGATCTTGTTCCCGATGCGCGCACGGCACTGTTCAGGGTGACCCAGGAAGCATTGAGCAACGTCGAACGACACGCCGGCGCGAGCCGTGTGGCTCTCCGCTTGTGGAATGAGCGTGGAAGAACCCGCATGCAGATATCCGACGATGGGCGGGGCGTCGATTTCAGCCGAACCCCACAGGCGAGAGGGCTTGGAATGGAAAACATGCGTGAGCGGATAGGGCACTTCGGCGGCGTTCTGTTGATCGACGGAGACGCAAATGGGATGCGCCTGCTTCTTATGTTGCCTAGATCCGCCAGCCAGCCGGTCGCTGACAGCGGGGCAGCAGCGTGACTGGGCCAATATCGGTTATCCTGATCGACAACCACCCCGTTGTCGCCGAGGGCCTTCGCGGAGTGCTGAACACTTACTCCGGGATCGAGGTGGTTGGCGTGGCGTTCGAGGTTGAGACGGCCTTGCCCCTGGTTGCCGAGAAACGGCCGACCGTTGTTCTGCTGGACATCAACATGCCCGTGATCAGCGGGATTGACGCCATCTCAATGGTGAAGGCTCGCCACCATGCTGCCCATGTCGTGATGCTGTCGATGCACGACACCCGCGAGTACATCTCGTCGTCGATCCTCCGCGGAGCCTCCGGTTACGTCCTCAAGGACGTCCCAACGGCAGAGATCGTAGAGGCGATAGAAGCCGTTGCCCGTGGCGAGACCTACTTCTCGCCTGCTATTCGCGAAACCTTGCTTAGTCAGGGGAGAGAGGCGCAGCCGGAAAAGATCACCCAACGAGAACACGAGGTTGCCATTCTTATCGCAAGCGGCAAAAGCAACCGGGACATTTCAGGGGTGCTCGGAATTTCCGAGGCCACCGTCGAGACACATCGGAAAAACCTCAAGCGTAAACTCGGTGTCTCGTCCACGGCAGAATTGGTTCGTTTCGTCCTAGAACATCCCGAGCGCCTGGTTACGCTACCCAGTAGTGGGTAGACGCCGGGCAGAATGGCAGATCGGCCTCTTGCGATCTGACCGCTCCAAGGGCTAGCCCATGACATGCGCATGGGGGAGGACCTGTGCCTGGGGAGGAACTCGCGTTGCGTGCGGCCATAGGCCGATACGCTGACGATCGGTGCCTCTCCGGCCAAAGCTGATTTTGGGCCGGTTTTCGAGAGGATCGATGACGTGGACACGAAACCCACCAGTAAAGCAGCGCTCTGGCTGCTGGTAATTCCGTATATTGGGCTTCTATGGGTGCCCTTCTACAATTTCAGTGAGCCGTCGCTCTTCGGCTTTCCGTTCTTCTACTGGTACCAGCTCGCGTGGGTGCCGATCACTGCTTTCCTGATCTGGATCGCCTATCGGAGCGTGCGCCATGACGACTGAGATCGACACCACGGCGCTGGCCGTCTTCATCTTCTTCTTCATCCTGGTCACTGTCATGGGCTTCGTCGCAGCCCGTTGGCGCAAGCCCGAAACGCTTGCCCATATCGACGAATGGGGCCTTGGCGGCCGCTCGTTCGGCACCTGGATCACCTGGTTCCTGGTCGGCGGCGACTTCTACACGGCCTACACCGTGATCGCTGTGCCGGCGCTCGTTTACACGGTCGGTGCTTATGGCTTCTTCGCACTGCCTTACACGATCATCGTCTACCCCTTCGTCTTCATGGTCATGCCGGTTCTCTGGAAGCGTGCCAAGGACTTCGGCTATGTGACCGCAGGTGACGTCGTGCACGGCCAGTATGGCTCGCGAGGCCTTGAGCTTGCGGTCGCCGTCACTGGCGTTATCGCGACGATGCCTTACATCGCTCTTCAGCTCGTCGGCATGACCGCCGTCCTTAAGGCGCTTGGCCTTCACGGCGAGCTTCCGCTGGCGATCGCATTCATTGTGCTGGCGCTCTATACATATTCTGCAGGCCTGCGCGCTCCGGCGTTGATTGCTTTCGTCAAGGACATCATGATCTATATCGTGGTGATCGCGGCCGTTGCGCTCATTCCTTCGAAGCTCGGCGGCTATGCCAATGTTTTCGCTTCGGCGGACGCTGCCTTCCAGGCAAAGGGTTCCGGCAATTTGCTGCTCGGTGGCAACCAATATGTCGCCTACGCGACGCTGGCGCTAGGTTCCGCGCTCGCCGCCTTCATGTATCCCCACACGCTGACCGGCATCTTCGCCTCCAACAGTGGCAATACGATCCGAAAGAACGCCGTGCTGCTGCCCGCCTATACCCTGCTGCTCGGACTGTTGGCCCTGCTCGGTTATATGGGACACGCAGCCGGCCTCAAGCTTGACAGCGCCAATGATGTTGTCCCGGCTCTGTTCAAAACCCTCTTTTCGGGATGGTTCTCCGGTTTCGCCTTTGCGGCAATCGCCATCGGCGCGCTTGTACCGGCGGCTGTCATGAGTATCGGGGCGGCCAACCTCTTCACCCGCAATTTCTGGAAGGCCTACGTCAACCCCCATGTCAGCGATGCGGGGGAGGCGAAGGTCGCCAAGATTACCTCGTTGGTCGTCAAGATCGGCGCTCTGCTTGTCATCCTCTTCCTGCCGACGCAGTTCGCTCTCGACCTGCAGCTCCTCGGTGGCATCTGGATACTACAGACGCTCCCGGCGCTGGTCTTCGGCCTTTACACGAACTGGTTCCGTGCCCCGGCCTTGCTTGCAGGTTGGTTTGTCGGGTTCTTCGGGGGGACTTATCTGGTTTGGGACGCGGGGTGGAAGCCTCTCCACTTGGTCGCGATCGGGGACGTCAGCTTTACGATGTACACGGGCCTGCTCGCTCTTGCCGCCAATATCCTGATCGCCGTCGTTCTGAACCTTTTGACTGCCAAGCGTTCAGTCTCGACCGCGCACTGAAGTTTGGCGATTTCTGACAATGGTGAAGGCGCGCTGGTAAACGGCGTGCCTTCATCGCCACCGCTTCGCCCAGCATGCGCGGGTGTCTGCTAGCCCAGCATTCTGGATAGGGCCTTCGCTGCTATCTTGGACACTGTTCCGAGATGGTCGGCAACCGTGGCCCAGCGGCCTAAGGTCGGCAGAGGTTCGGTCTCCTCGTAAAACCGAACCTCCCCGTGGTCGCCTTCTCAGCGAAGCGCAACGCCGGCCTTTTAGGCACGCAAGATTCAGTCGTCAACGGCCGTCAGGGCGATTTTCGGGATACGCAATTCGGTGGCCGGGCCTGAAACCTGAACGCGTCGCACGCTAACTCCGTACTTGATGAAATCGGCTAGCCGCTAACGACCGATAACCTTGCGCACGATCTTGATCAGGGTTTCGGGATCAAAAGGCTTTGTCAACCACCCCGTCGCTCCGGCCGCCTTGGCCTGTGCCTTCACATCGCCATCGGATTCCGTCGACAGGAAGATTATCGGGACGCCCGCTCCGATTGGCTGTTTCCGGATTGCTTCGATCATCTGCAAGCCGTCCATGCCGGGCATGTTTAGATCGGTGATGATCAGGTCGAAGACGTCCTGTTGCGCTGCGGCTAGACCTTCAGCGCCGTCGCTGGCCTCGACGACGGAGTAGCCTGCGTTGGAAAGTGTGACATTGATCGTAGGGCGAATGCTAGCAGAGTCGTCAACTGTTAAAATGCGTGCGAGGGTCATTCAGTCTCCAGGGTGCGTGAAGGTGAGGGTGGCAAAATCGGGGAAAACCTCTAACTATTTGTGTTCCCCCGATCCTGATATGAGGGATCGACCCAGAAATGGCGTAGAGCCCGAAGCTTAATCCTTCTCAGCCCGAAAACGGGCATCGGTACCGTAAAAGCCGCGCATCGCAAGCGCTTACATCGGAGACATGCCAGTGTCCTCGATGCTGCCATCTACTCAGTCGGCAACGTAGATCAGGACAGGCAGCCTTTAGAATGGCAAAAAATAGGGGCTAGAGCCTCTAAGGTAGCGCGCCGCTTAAAAAGGTCCGCAGAGGCGTTTGCGCGATTGCTCAAATTGGTTCCTTCCTTCGAAACTCGACGCCCAAAGTGGCATCTACCCGTTTTCGCACGTCGAATGTTGACATGCCTGAAGCCATCAGCCTGAACTCGTCTCTCATCCGGATATGGGCCTCAGGATATTTCCTAAGGGCCGTAGGAAGCGGGTTGCCGCTCCGAAACGCCTCCTTGGCGGCCGCGCCGCCGAAGCGGTCGGCTGCCAGTTTCCCCATTCACCTGCGCTACCTCGGTGACGACCACCTTCACGATCTATCTCAGCGGCGGTTCGGGGCTGCCGTTGTGCATGAAGCCGACACCTCCGGAAACTTTGATAAAGCGGCCCTGTCGATAGGAGTAGTCGCGGATCATGGCATCGAACACGAGCTGGCAACCCGACAGACTGCCTTCCTTCATGTATAGCATGCTCGACACGTCCAGAGTGCCCGCGATCCTATCCAGCATGGTATGGAGTTGAGACGATTGCGCTTGTGCGGGAAGTCCCGCCAGCGTTGTGATCGCGATCTGCAATGAATGAAAGGGAAAAGCCCCTCATCGTCAAGGCCGCTCAGGCGTCTTGAGGTCCAGCATCGCGGCATCACGAACAAGCCGCGCCAACTCCCGCTCATCGTGGATGCCGAATTCGAACCAGTCGACCAGCATCTTCGCTGTGACCTGACCTTCGTCGCTGCCCTTGTCACAAGAACGCTCCGCGCACCAATCGGACAGGATGCGATCCAGTATCAGCATCGTTTCTGCATTCAACGGCTCTCTCGGCCAATCGGTCGTCGCCATGTCATTCCCCCAGCTTTCCGTCACCGTATCGACTATAGCGCAGTGGCAACACTCGCTGTCAAATGGAGAGGATTTCGGGGGCCGGTTGCGATGGCTCGAACTGCGGCGGGAGCGAATGACCACCGTTTCGCCGCCGGCACAAAACCGATCTCGTCCAGCGTCGATCTCAACGGGAACGGTTCTTGCACGGTTTCCATTCGGTAAAGGTGATGGAGCGCAAGTGTCATGAATCGGTACAGCTCGCAAGAGTTTTCGACGCTGATGTTGGTGCTGGAGGATCGCGAGGCGTACAAGATCAGGACGCTCGACGACATGGCCACAGTGCTGCTTAACCTATGGCCTGACGAGGACGGTGAAGACTACGTCATCGCGATCAAGGCGTGTCTAGACGCTAAGCTCGGTGAGGTTGCCCCTGAACTCGCGAGGCGGGCGCTCATCAAAGCCGCGGAAGAGGTCGGCGTGGGAGTAATCACGATCGTGCATTGATGGGCGAAGGAGCAGTCCGACGTCAACTTGTTCGGGGTCATGGACGTTGTTCGCGAAACCCTTCCACATTTTCGCGAAAACCGTTCAAGCCTCTACATCAACGTAAGCTCGGGCGCTGGCGTCGTCGGCCTTCCTATGATTTCTTATAAAACGCTTCAAAGTTTGCCTTGGAGGGATTCTCAAAATCGCTATTTCTACGAACTCGCGGCTCTCCTCATCGGGGTCAAGATCGTTGAGCCGGGTGGGGTGCTAGTTCGGCCAGCGCAGCGGCAAAGAGTTCTCTTCAACGCTGGCGCCTTCGCTCGATGCGGTAGCGTCTGGCCGGTGGAAGATCGGCGCTTTGGTGAACTTCGCCGGACACTTGCCACTCGCGCCATCTGGGTCGTTCCGAACACGGAACCTCAGTGCTCTTACTGGCTCAGCGGACCGAACAATTCCACCCACCGCCTCGACATCGGCCGCGCGCCAGCTGGAAGCGGCCGGGTTTGATGTGACCTTGAAGGTGGTGAAGGGCGTCGGACACATGATTTTGGTGGAAGAGGCGGAAACGGCGTTGCGGTTCCTTGGCCAGCTCGCGATCGCGCTCCTCGGTGTCTGCCGCCTGAAAGGCCGTCAGATACCTCTCGTTCGCCTTTCATCACGGCGAGAATTGTCAGCCTTGCCTATCCTACCTCAGGATGTCTCCAGCTAACCGGCGAACGTCTCCTCTTCGCACCCCTCCGATTTCTGATTAGCTGTTCGTCGTCAGGCAGGACTTTGAGGTGTGCATCGCGAGCGGCAGCGACGAAGGCCTTCCGGGCCTGCGCCGGCTCAAGCTCGCCTTGTAGCGATCGCAAGCCGGCGGCGAATGCGTGCCGCCATGACATGTCGTTGACTCGACGCGGCCATTTCTCAGAAGTCAGAATGCCCAAAAGTCCTGAAATCGTGGATGCGGTCGCAAAATGCTGGTTGCCGGGCAGGGCAACGGCGATCTCCTTGATCGACGTCACAAGGATGTCGTCCATCGCTCACCTTGCCTTTCCTGACTTCAATTCTGCCGCAACTGATTTGCGAAGTGCATCCATGATGTTGACGACGTTGGACTTGGCCGAAGCATCCGGCTTGCCCCTTGCCGTCTTGTTGGAAGGCTTCATCGCTTTCTTCTTCTTGGCAATAAGCTTGAGAAGGCTATCCTGTATGGGGTCGCTGGCCATGTCAGGTGACCAATGCGCGGATTTCTTCTTGATGAGTTGCTGCACGAGTGGGATCAAATCGGGATCGGCCTCGTTGTCGATGTCCTCGAAGTAGGATTCTTCCGGGCGAACTTCATCGCCGAACCGCAACGACCAAAGGACGATGCCGTCTTCCCGGGGCTCGAGGATCACGGCCCGCTCACGCCGCCCGATAACAAGCTTCGATATTCCGACGACCTTGTCGGCTTTCATTGCGTCGCGGATGACGGCGAAAGCCTCGTTGCCCACCGAATTGTCCGGCATAAGGTAGTGCGGCTTCTCGAGGTAGACGGAAGCAATACTGTCCGCGGGAACGAACTTTTCTATGTCGATCGTCTTGACGGTCTCGAGTGCAACCGCGTCAAGGTCTTCGTCGGTGAGTATGACGTAGTCATTTTCACCTCGAGCGTATCCTTTGGCATCGTTCCCGTCCTTGACCGGCTTGCCAGTGACGGAGTCGATATATTGCGAAACTACCCTGTTTCCGGTGAGCCTGTTTAGCGTGTGGAATCGCACCTTTTCCGACTCCGAGGTCGCCGGGCTCATGTTCACCGGGCAAGTGACCAGCGAGAGCTTCAAATACCCTTTCCAGTAGGGGCGGAGTGCCATTTTTTAGCTCCTAACTTGCTTTGCGCTGCGGAACAGCCTTGGAGGAGGCGGCCTTCTCGGCTGCTCCGCGCGCGGCGCGCTGCCTGCCAGTGCCAGCATTGGCATTGGCCGCAGTGCGTTTCGGTTTTTGAGAGGCGGTTTTCATTGACCCCGCACTCTCGCGAAGGGCGGCAAGCAGGTCGCTCGGCTTGGAAACCTCGACGCTCTTGCGCTTCGGCAGCGCCTTTCCTTCGATCTTTGCCTTCACCAACTCGGCAAGCGCCGCCTCGTAGCGGTCTTCGAATGACGCCGGATCGAACTCGCCCCGCTTTGTGCCGATAATGTGCTTGGCGAGCGCGAGCATCTCGCCCTCGATCTTCAGCTTCGGCATATCCTCGAATGCCTTCCTGGAAGATCGGACCTCGTAGTCGTAGTTTAGCGTGGTTGCCACTAGACCGTTGCCTTGCGGCCGGATGAGGACGGTTCGCATCCGCCGAAACAGCACGGCCCTCGCGATAGCGGCGACTTTCGACTTCCTCATCCCGTCTCTGAGGGCCGCGAAGGCGTCAGCGCCCATCTTGTCCGGCGTCAGATAGTAGGGCTTGTCGAAATAGATATCATCGACTTCCGAACTCGGGATGAAGGCTTGAACATCCAGCGTCTTGTTGCTCTCGGGGATTGTTGCGGCAACTTCCTCCGGGTCTATGATGATGAACTGGCCGTTCTCAATCTCGAACCCCTTAGTCTGGTCTTCGCGCTCGACACGTTCTTCGGTCTCGCTGTCGATGAAGACGCGGTTGACCCGGTTGCCCGTAACCTTGTTGATGGAATTGAAGGTGACGCGCTCTGACGTGCTGGCCGCGGTATAGAGGGCGACGCCACAGCTTACTTCGCCGAACTTGAGAAATCCCTTCCACTGCGCTCTATGTCCCGATGCCATACGCCATACTCCGAATCACTAATACGTGACTCAAAGACGTGCGAGCGTGATTCGTTCCGCCTCAAAACGAATCATTTTTCAATGGCTTATGGAATCTTCTTAGGAAATTGATTCACGCCGAAATGCTGGGGCGTCGGTCTCGTGTAACGACGGCAAGAGCAGCTGCTGGCCCGTACGCAAGGTACGGCCGCTCCACCGGCAAGCGAGGGAGCCGGTACCGCTGCCGGCGCCCAGGAGCCGAGACCAACCTATTGGTTTTTGACGCAGGTCCGTCTTCGTCCTCCTGTCCACTCCTATGCTCAATTCCGAGCATTAGCGCCTCCTCCACCGGCGCTATTTTCCTGGATTTATTGACGCGCGGCAGCATGAGCTCCACGCGTCAGTTGAAATCGGCGCTTCTTCGCTCGTGTCGCCGACAAACGAACAATGCAGCGCCCCCATCCTCGATCCGGTATCGAACTTAGCAGCTGCGCGCTGCCGATCGAAAGTCGTGCGCCAACGCTGGTATGCAAAGGATCGGAAGCAAAACGCCCGGCATAATTTTCTTTCCCCGATCAAGTGACGCGCCTAGAATGTGGTCTTAGGAGAATTTCGGTGTACAATATTTCGCATTTCCCTCCAGGCACGACCGACGGAAAATGGCCCTTAGAGCGTCGTGCGGTTCTCGACTGGCTCGTAAACGAGACCTATTCCCAGCGATTTCTTGACAATCTTCTCGTCGATTTGTGCGAGCGTCTGGTTGCTGGCGGTGTTCCGGTCGCTAGGTCTTCGCTTCACCTCAGGATCCAGCACCCGCAGTGGCAAGGTGCGAGGATCCTGTGGCTGCCGGGTGTACAAAACGCCCATATCGACACGTTCGACTACGACGTTGATACTACCGAGATGTTCCTTCGTAGACCGGCCACGGAAATTTACAATGGAGCATCTGAAGTTCGGCAACGCCTCGACCGGCATGACGATGGCATGGGCCAGTTTCAACTCTTCGATGAGCTTCGTCGAGAAGGGTTCACCGACTATGTCGCTTGGCCGATCGATCACACATTGGGCAAACGCCATGTCATAACTTTCGCGACCAGGCAAGTTGGCGGGTTCTCTGAACACGAGGTGAACTACCTGCGGGATCTGTTACCCGCGCTCGCCTTGGTCAGCGAAATCCGGATGAAAAACGCTATGGCTCGCACCTTGTTGGAGACTTACGTGGGCCCACATGCGAGCGCCGAAATTCTTGCGGGTGCCACGACGCGCGGCAGCGGCAAGACTGTGAGCGCCGCGATCATGATTTGCGACCTCCGCGATTTCACGGCGCTATCCGATCTTTGGCCGCGCGATGACGTTATCGAAATTCTCAATGGCTATTTCGATGCCTTATGCGACCCCATAGAAGCCAGAGGCGGCGAAATCTTGAAATTCATGGGCGACGGACTCCTTGCTATCTTTCCACTGGATAATCCGAACGCCTGCGCAGACCTCCTGCAATCCATCGAAGACGGTCGCAGGCGCATGGACGACTTAAATCTCAAGCTCACAGGTGGGGGGAAAACGCCACTAAGGTATGGAATCGGTGTTCACGTCGGCGATGTCATGTATGGGAACATCGGTTCCCGAAAGCGGCTGGATTTCACAGCGATTGGCCCTGCAGTCAATGTCGCATCCAGGTTGGAGGAGCTTACGAAATTGCTCGAGCGGCCCGTCCTTCTATCTTCCGATTTCGTGCATTCAGCTAGCCTGACCGAAACATTTGTAGAGCTTGGGTCGCATTCCCTTAGGGGCCTCGCGTCGCCGGTAAGGGTGTATGGAATTGCCGATCCATCAACCGCCTGAAATTTTCCTCAGGACAGGCGCTCGCACCTCCTGATTAGCGCTTAGCTGCCGACTATGTCTCAAGGTTCCTAAAAGCCGGCATTATAAAGGTTGCGTCCGCGCGAACCGAATTGAACAAATGCGCCAGTTGCTCGTCAGTGTTCTCCGCGAGTATTCCGGTACGGACAAGCGCGGAATCAAAGCCGGACCTTTTCGCGCCGAGGATGTCATGCTCGATGCTGTCACCAACGCAGACGACGCGGCGTCGATCGTTAATCCCGGCGATGCGTACAGCATGCTCGTAGATCTCGGGATGTGGCTTGCCAAACCACGTCACCGTTCCGCCCAATGCCTCGTAAAGCCGGGCTATGCTCCCTGCTCCTGCGAGGGTAGCTCCATTGTGGAGCTTGTGGATGTCGGGATTGGTACAAACGCAGGGAATGTGTTTCTCGGCAGCGGGACGCAGCATTTCGCGGTAGTCATCCATCGCGACGCGCTCAGACTCGCTGCCCGAAATTATGATAAGCTGGGCTTCGGATGCGTGGTCCATGGAGACTAGGCCAAGGCGATCGGCAAGATTTCGATCTCCACCGCTTGAAATCGTGAGGCAGGTCGAACCGCGAACAAGCGTCGATCCGGGGGAGGAAAGCACCTCGTAAGCGACATCGCCCGAGGTTACAAAAAAGTCGAAGCTGTCCGCAGCAAAACCTAGCTTGACCAGGCGTTCGGAGTTGTATTCGCCGTTTCTTCCCGAATTAGAAAGGATGACTATCATCTTGCCTGCGGTAGCCAATCGAGACAACGCCTCGATAGCTCCTTCGTAGGGACCGGTGTCGTCTCTTAGTACTCCGAACTGGTCGACCAAAAAGACATCGTATCGGTCCGATAGCTGTTCCAGGGTGATCGGTAGCGGTTCACGCATTCTCGTCGTCCAGGTGGGATAGAACCATCGCGGCGGTACCTGTCGCGGCTTCGACTGACTTGGCTGGCACTATATCGATGCCCAGCGCTTTTTCCCTCATTCTTGTCCAAGCCGGATTTTTCGCCCCGCCGCCAACAGTTCTGAGGCTTGCCAAAATAGGAGAACCGAGTTCGCGCAGCCGTTCGTAACCGAGCCGCTCGATCTCCGTCATCCCCTCCAGGAGAGCCTGAAAAAACATACCTTCGTCGGCTGGTCGAGGACTGAGGCGCGGCAAGTAGTGCGGGTCGTTGACCGGAAATCGCTCACCGGGCCGCAGAAGCGGATAAAAATTCAGACCCAACCGTCGTTCAGGATCGATCGTGCGTGTCAGCTCGTCCAGGCGTTCGTCTCCGATCAGAGCGCGCAAGACATTGCCGCCGCTATTCGAAGCGCCGCCAACCAGCCAGAACTCGCCAACACGATGGGAATAGATGCCGTATTGTGGGGCATTGATGGGTTTGTCAGACGCGAGTTTGAGTACGATCGTAGATCCAAGTGCGGTCACCGCATCGCCAACACTAGACGCACCCGTGGCTAGAAATGAAGCGCACCCGTCCGTCGTTCCTGCGTGGAATGTGGCGGATTGCGGAAGTCCAAGCTGGTGAAGATAGCCTCCGACCGATGCGATTGGCTCGCCTGCGCGATAAACTGTCGGAAGTTTAGATATATCCATGTCAGCGGCCTCAAGCCAAGCCGGCCACAAGCCTCGGTTCAGATCATAACCCGTCTTGAGAGCGTTGTTTTCGTCGCTGATCCTCCCGGGGCACCCGAGCTTCATCAAAATCCAGTCGGCTTGGTGCACCACGGTTGCGACAGCCGGAGCTTTCGAAAGGTGGACGGCGCGTGCAAGACCGGAATTCGCACCGGTCGCGGTTGCCCCTGATGGTGCGTTTGCAGCGATCCGCTCAACCACCGCAATGTCGGGGCAGGGCTCATTGTACATGAGCACTGATCCGTTGGGCTCGTTCGAAGCGTCGAGGGCCAGCACGGTCCCGGAGGTGCCATCGACGGCCACACCTTTTAGAGAGGTGAAATCCACCTTCTGGGCTACGGCTTGTAACGCCTCCTGCACCCGGATCCACCATGCCTCTGGTTGACGAAGTTCGTCTGGCGATCTGAAGGGTGATGAAGCGAACGCGACTTGATTGCCGTCTCCGTCGATGGCACAGGCGCGGGCGCCCGAAGTGCCGATGTCGATGCCGAGTGCAACGGCCTGGCTCGATTTTTTGGTCACGCAGGCTGCCTCACGGAGTCGCGGTCGAGTGCTTGGCGATACTGCTCGGCCTCCCAATGAGTGAGCTCATGCTCGTCACTCTTGGAAAGATAGGCCACGGCTTTGCCCTCCGGAATTCGGCTGACGACTTCGGCAAGGCACCGGGCCATGACTTCACCACCGGCGGTAAGGGCGCTGGAGAGCAGGACGCCCTTATCGGGAACCAGGATCATTTTGGGAATATTGCGTCCTTCTCGTGTCAACGCGGCCTCATAGTCCGTCGCGCGTTGTCCGTCTTCAAGCACACCAATTTCGGTGCCGAGAAATATCACGTGATCAGGATAGAGGGAGCCGCCAAGCGCGGCCGATCGGTTGGTCTCCGACAGAGCGATCGAGTGACTTCTAATGTCTTGAGCAGGGTGAAAGTTCGATCCTTGCGCCATCGTCGTCAGCGCTTCGATATCCAACCCACCAGATTGACGTGGCTCAGACGTCAGAGCATCCGTCACCCTTTTGATTCTCGCCGCCACGTCTTCGACCGAGTCGCCGCAGACGATTATGCCATGATTGAAAAGGATGAGAACATCGGGCTTCGACGCTGCGGCTTTCTCGATTTCGCGTGCGAGCGGCGTCCCCGGACGCCGGTAGGGTATCATGCCCCATTTGAGGTCCGTGAGAAGGCTCATTCGTGCACTCAGTTCTTCTTCGCGATCCTCTAGAACAGAAAGTGCTATCGCGTTCACGCAGTGATAGTGCGCGACCACCCGACTGCCGAGTGCAGCGTGGAAACTCGTTTCGATCGATGGTCGTAAACCGGTCGAGTTCAGCTCGGAAACGATGAAATCGGTGGATTTCTCCGCGCGCGGATCGCTATCGCGCAAGGCTCTCACCAGCGGATCGACGACGACGGGAACCATTATGTCTTGATCTTCGGCTTTGGAGAGCCACGTGCCGGAGGCCTTCACCCACATAACGCCGTCCTGCTTGATGGACGTGTTCCCGCCCGCGCCTTGGGTTTTGAGGATGTCATTTCCAATCTCGCGCGACAAGCGAAGGAAGGCTTTGAAAGGCGCTGTACCCCTCAAGTCGGTTTTTGACACGTCTCTTTCCTCCCAAGTTGAAACATGCTCGCTCCGGCATCTGCTTTTTTGAGCAAACTTTTTCGCGATCCTATTTATATGATTGAATGTCGTCAACAGTGAAGAAATGTAAGCTTCGGTATTGCGATGTAAGCGACGCTGTGATTAATGTTCCTCATTGACGCTGAGGGAGAAGCGTCACGGAGGATTGAATTGAACGATTCCGATCGACATCGTCTGATCACGGAGCTACTTCGCGAGAGGCCGTTTGCGTCTGTCCGAGATTTGCAGGAGCGCCTTGGCGTTTCTCCGGCGACGATCCGCCGTGACATCGACAAGCTGGATGAGACCGGCGTCGCTCGAAAAGTTTATGGTGGGATATCGGCGAATGAATCGTCAGCTTCGGCACGGTTGTCGGCGCGGCCCTACGATGAGAACCGGGACATCGCAGTCGATGCCAAGCGGGCGATTGCGGAGAAGGCCGCGAGCCTCGTTCGTGACGGCGACTCGATCATCGTTCATGCGGGATCGACTTGCTATCAACTCGGCTTGCAGTTGGCGCGCCGCAATGTCCGGCTCTATACCAATTCAATGCCGCTCGCGGCCTACCTTGGCGAGCACGGCACCTGCAATCTGACACTGGCGGGCGGAGTGCTGTACCGCGAACCTGGCATCGTCCACGACGCGTCGGCCGGAGCGCCTGACTTCTTTGCCTCGCGGTTCTTTCTCGGTACGCAAGGCATTGGCAGCGAAGGTCTTCTGGAATCGCATCCCCTCCTGACCAAGGCCATCGGCGAGCTCAGCAGCTGCGCCGACGAGATCGTGCTTTTGGCCGACAGTAGGAAGCTTTCGATCCAGCCCCGCAACATCGTCCTCCCTCTTTCAAGGATTGGTACGATCGTTATCGATGATGGACTTTCCGACGCCGGAGCGAAGATGCTTGAAGATGCCGGCGTCACGATCATGATCGCCACTCTCGGAGGACAGTGATGACGGCTTCCAGATCAGTTGCGGTATTCGATCTTGGCAAAACGAACTCCAAGCTCTTTATTTTCGGAGAGGACGGGTCAGTGCTGTCGGAAGACCGCACAAAACCCCTTTGGATCGAGCATGCAGGCCTTCGCGTGCTTGATGACGATGCTCTTTTCAGCTGGATGAAGATAGCGCTATCGAAGGCGATTAAAGACCATGGCGTCGGGCACGTCATGTTCTCGGGCCACGGGTGCACATTTGCACTCGTGGAACAGGGTCGTCTCGTTCACCCGATCCTCGACTATGAGCAAGAACCTCCACAGCCGCTTGCAGGTCGCATTGACATGCTAGTCCCAACATTTAACGAAACCTACTCTCCTCGGTTGCCGCTTGGGTTCAATTACGGACGACATATGCTTTGGTTGGAGGCTAGGAACCCGGACGACTTCCGGCGCGTAGAAGCTATCCTGCCTTATCCGCAATTCTGGTCCTGGAAGTTTTCCGGCAAGATGGTCTCGGAAATTTCCTACGTCGGATGCCATTCCCACCTGTGGGCACCGCTGAAGGACGACTTCAGCAGTCTGGTCGATAGTCGAGGCTGGCGAGAAAAAATGCCGACTTTCGAGCGGGCAGGGACGGCGCTCGGCGAATGGGACGCTCTTGAAAGAGGCGAACCTGCCGGCTCAATAGTGGTCCACAATGGCGTCCACGACAGCAACTCCGCTCTTTATTACTACCGCTCTATCGGCTTCGATGATTTCACGCTGGTATCGACCGGCACCTGGGTGGTCATATTCAATTCCGCTTGTCCTCTAGAAGCGCTTGATGAACATCGAGACATGCTCGCCAACGTCACTGTAGACGGCAAGCCTACCCCAACGATTAGGTTCATGGGCGGCAGGGAGTATGATCTTGCCAGCGGAGGTTGGAACAGGACCGTGAGTATCGATGCGGTCTCCCGGGTTATCGCCAAGGGAGTATTTGCACTGCCATCGTTTGCACCTGGCGGCCCGATGCAAGGTTGCGAGGGACGATTTGTCGGCCCTGAGATCGACGGTGAAGAACGTGCAGCCGCCGCGCTACTCTACGTCGCACTAATGACCAATTTCTCACTCGATCTGATCCGGTCGACTAACCCGATCGTTATCGACGGCGGCCTTGTAAAAACAGGTCTGTATGCCGAGCTTCTCGCGCAACTGCGGCCTTCCCAAGCCATTTTCACCAGCGCGACTGCCGAAGGCAGCGCGTTCGGTGCGGCTGCACTGGTCTTCGAAACGATGAGTAAAAAGCCGTTCGCAAACAAGACGAAGATGGCTGAACCGCTGCAACTTTTCGGGCTTGAGGCTTATGCCGACACGTGGCGCGCTTTGGTGGAAATCGAAGGACCCGATATGGCGACGCCCAAGAAGGAGCTTCACGCATGAGCGCAACCGACACCAAAACTCTTGGGCCTGTGCTGGAGATGAGGAACATCAGCAAGACCTTCGCAAGCACGAAGGCGCTGACGAATGTTTCGCTCACAGTATATCCAGGTGAGGTTCACGCTCTCATGGGGGAAAACGGCGCCGGCAAGTCGACGTTGATGAAAGTGCTTTCCGGCGCGTATACGGCCGACCCCGGCGGCGCGGTTCTGGTGGACGGTAAGCCCATCGTTGCTGGAGATCCGATCAAGGCCAAGGCCAACGGTATCTCTGTCATTTACCAGGAGCTTTCGCTCGCACCCAATCTTACGGTTGCCCAAAATATGTTTCTTGGGGCCGAGCCCTCTCGTTACGGCGTTGTCGACAAGGCCGCCGCCCGCGCAAAGGTTGCGCCGATCCTCAAGCAGTTGGGTATTTCCTTCGGTCCGTCTCAACTCGTCGCGACGCTATCTCTTGGCGAGCGGCAGATGGTGGAAATTGCCCGTGCTTTGACGACGAATGCCAAAATCATTGTCATGGACGAGCCGACGACTTCCCTAACCTCGAGGGAAACGGAGCGGCTATTCGAAGTCATCGGCGGGCTCAAGGCACGCGGCATCGCCATCATTTATATTAGCCATCGAATGGAAGAAATCTACGCACTCGCCGATCGCGTCAGCGTCCTGCGGGACAGCGCGTATGTCGGAACGCTAGAGCGCGAGAATCTCTCGGCTGAAAAGCTCGTTTCCATGATGGTGGGCCGGGACCTATCCTCGTTTTACAAGAAGGAGCACGGCGCTCCACAGCAAGCCGCCAAGACCATTCTGTCGGTTAAGGGCTTGGGCGACGGCCGCCGCGTGCATGATTGCTCATTCGACGCGAAGGCAGGCGAAGTGCTTGGCATCGCCGGCCTTGTCGGTTCCGGACGCACTGAGCTTGCACGCCTCATCTTTGGAGCCGATCGCAAGGCGACAGGCACGGTCACGCTCGAAGGTGTTGAACTCGCAATCGGCGGTCCGCGGGACGCAATGGATGCGGGTATTGTCTATCTGACGGAAGACCGGAAAGGTCTCGGCCTTTTCCTTGACATGACGATAACCGAAAACATCAATATCGGTGTCATTGGCAAGGATGCTGGCCGCGGAGGCATCTTGAACTTTGCCGCTGCGAAGGAACGTGCTGCTCGTGCAATAAAATCGCTTTCGATCCGCACACTGAGCGCAAGCGTGAACGTCGGAGCGCTTTCCGGCGGCAACCAGCAAAAGGCGCTGATCGCGCGGTTGTTGGAAACCAAACCAAAGGTCATTATTTTCGACGAGCCTACACGTGGTGTCGACGTCGGTGCCAAATCCGAAATCTACCGGATCATCGACGAACTGGCACAGACCGGGATCGCCATCGTCGTGATCTCCAGCGACTTGCCTGAAATCCTTGGCATTGCTGACCGCGTCCTCGTTATGCGCGAGGGCCGCATCGCTGGAGAGGTTTTGGCGACGCGGGACCAGCCAATCAGCCAGGAAGCTATCATGGCCTTCTCCACCGGTTCGGTATCCAAAGTTGCCTGAGACCAAAAAGACGGGATGAGAATATGACCGCGACACCCACTGAACAGACGAATGCCAACAAGGCAAAGTTTCGATCGACATTGACCGCGCTCGGTATGCTGCCGGTGCTAGTGATCTTGGCGATCGGCTTTCATCTGTTGAGCGGACGGTTTCTCAGCGTCAACAATTTGTCCATCGTCACGCAGCAAGCTTCGATCAATACGGTGCTTGCAGCCGGTATGACGTTCGTCATCCTCACTGGCGGCATCGACTTGTCCGTCGGATCGATCCTGGCGGCGTCGGCGATGGTCGGCGTCATCGTTTCGCTTTGGCCCGATATCGGTATGCTGGGCATTCCCGCCGCTATCGGTGTGGGACTTGCCTGCGGCGTCGTCAACGGTGTCATTATCTCGTTTCTCAAGCTTCCACCGTTCATCGTGACGCTCGGGTCGCTGACCGCGATGCGCGGCATTGCGCGCCTTCTCGGCAATGACACAACCGTGTTCAACGCCGATCTTCCGTTCGACTTCATCGGGAACGGTTCGCTGCTCGGCATTCCCTGGCTGGCGATCATCGCCCTCGCAACCATCGTCATCTCCTGGTTCATTCTGAAGCGGACAGTGCTTGGCACCTGGATTTATGCCGTGGGGGGCAATGTCGAAGCTGCTCGGCTCACCGGGATCAAAGTTCCGCTAGTTCTGCTTTTTGTGTATTCGATGTCAGGCCTGCTGTCGGGCGTAGGCGGCGTTATGTCGGCTGCACGCCTCTATGCCGCAAATGGCCTGCAGCTCGGGCAAGCCTATGAGCTCGATGCCATCGCTGCGGTCATCCTCGGCGGAACCAGCTTTGTCGGGGGTGTCGGGTCGATCTGGGGGACGCTGATCGGAGCACTGATCATCGCTGTGCTCTCCAACGGCCTCATCCTCGTCGGTGTCTCGGACATTTGGCAGTACATCATCAAGGGACTTGTCATCATCGTTGCCGTGGCACTTGACCGCTACAGGCTGAAAGGACTTAGCCGCACATGACGTGCGGCTTGAGGGACCGGGGTTACCGGATCACGGGCGCAGGGAGCGCCATTATGGAGGAAAGTATGCGTTTGTTCTCTAAACTGCTCATGGGCACTGCCATCGCGGCCGCGATTACGATGCCGGCATCGGCAAAGGATCTCCAAAAGATCGGCATCTCCGTCGGTCTGCTTGGCAATCCGTTCTTCGTGGCAACGATCAAGGGGATCGAAGACCGCGCAAAGGAGATCAATCCAAATGTTCAGGTCACCTCGGTTTCCGCTGACTATGACCTCAACAAACAGGTTTCGCAGATGGACAGCTTCGTTGCGGCCGGCGTTGACATCATCATGCTGAACGCTGTTGACGCCAAGGCGATTGCCCCGGCTGTCAAGAAGGCCCAGGCAGCCGGCGTTATTGTCGCCGCCTTCGACGTGTCCGCGCCGGGCGCTGATGTCACGGTCATGACCAACAATATCAAGGCCGGTGAAGAGGCTTGTGGTTATATTGTCGATCAGCTCAAGGGCAAGGGTGACGTTGTAATCATTAATGGTCCGGCCTCCTCGTCGATCATCGATCGCGTCCAGGGCTGCAAGAACGTGCTTGCAAAAAGCCCTGATATTAAAATTCTGTCGGACGATCAGAACGCTCAGGGCTCACGCGATGGCGGTCTTGCGGTTATGCAGGGTCTCCTCACCCGCTTCGACAAGATTGACGCGGTCTTTGCGATCAACGACCCGACAGCTATCGGTGCGGAACTTGCAGCCAAGCAGCTGAACCGCAACGAATTCTTCTTCACCGCCGTGGACGGCGCACCTGACATCGAAAAGTCGCTCGCAAGCGGTAACTCGATGATCAAAGCATCTGCATCGCAGGACCCGTACACCATGGCCGGTGACTCGCTAAAGATGGCAGTCGATGTACTGAACGGCAAAAAGCCCGCCCAAGACACCGTACTTCTCGATCCGCAGCTCATCACTGCTGACAACATCAAGGACTACAAGGGCTGGACAGCAGCCCGCTAACCCGTCCTTCAGACGATCCGCCGATGCTTGACATCGGCGGATCGTCACGAATTCATGAACGAACAGGAATTGTTTCGATGGCTAAAATAGGCGTTCACTCATTTGTCTGGAGTGCCGGGTCCTCTAAAGACGAGCTGGAGCAGACGCTCGTTCGCTCTCATGAATTGGGTTTCAAGCTCGTTGAGTTCTCGTATCTCGACCCGGAGCAGGTTGATGTCAAATGGCTGGCTTCTCGCATCAAAGAACTAGACCTTGACGTAGCTGTCAGCATGGGGCTTCCACTTGATGGCGACATATCCAGCGAAGAGCCGTCTGTCGTCGCAAACGGCGAAGCAATCCTTGACCGCGCCGTCGCACTCGTAAGTGAACTTGGTGGATCCAAGCTCGCCGGGATTCTGAGCTCAGCTCATGGAAAACAGGAACAGGCGCTAACACAGCGGGGCTGGGACACAAGCGTGACGACGTTATCTCGTGTAGCCGAGCGTGCCAGCCGGTCGGGGGTGACGTTGAACCTGGAAATCGTCAATCGCTTCGAAAGCAATATGCTAAACACCGCAGCGCAAGGATTGGCGTACATCGCTGACACCGGCGCGTCGAATGTTCTGCTGCATCTCGACACATTCCATATGAACATTGAGGAAGCCGACGTTGGGCTCGCGATTCGTAATGCAGCCGACAAGATCGGCTACATGCACATTGGCGAAAGCCATCGTGGGTATCTTGGGACAGGCAACATCGATTTTCCGGCAATTTTCGATGCGCTCGTGGCAATCGGTTGGGACGACTACGTAACGTTCGAGTCCTTTTCAACCAGCATCGTGGATAGAGATCTCTCGTTGAAGACTGCAATCTGGAGAAATCTTTGGGACGACAATGTAGCACTTTCGAAGCATGCACGATCCTTCATCCAACTCGGGCTTGAGACAGCAAAATTGAAAGCGCAGTTGGTTAAAGCGAAACATTTGTCCTGGAAATAGCGGCGAATTGGGCTGCGACCAAGCAACGGGCGACGTATATGTCGTCGTCGCGGGTGAGGTGGGTGGTGCCAACCGAACCGCCGCGGCACTGCGAGGGCGATGAACCCCAGGACCGCACCGGACGAAACTGCGGTCGTGACCGTTTGGGCAGCTTCGGTAGCCTGCTGCTTTGCTTGGGAAACAGCACCTCTATATGCTGCTCGTGGTTCTGCGCCTTGGCGATCGCGTCGGCGGCTGGATTGCTAGCTTCCGTGGCCTTGGTCTGGTCGCCCGTAAACGCTGCGCGGACCGATGCCACAGCAGCGTCGCGGATGTCGCGTTCCATGCCAGCCATCGGATCGGTCGCCGTGGCAAGGGCAGGGACGGCGGTCGTCGCCGCAGCAAATCCCTTGTCCGAATGTGCCATAGATGACAGCGTCCCGTGCGCTTGAAGTGTCGCCTCCAAGAAGCGGCACAAATGATCGCAAGTGTGACCTGGCTGGTCCTGTAACGCCGCCCATCTCCAGGACCGAAGCGAAGATATCGACTGTCGACGTTAAAGCTTCTATCCTGCCCTCATGGCATTTCAAATGGGGATGCCAGACCATCAACGGGAGGTTGGCGTGGCTATCGAAGTGCGGAAACTGCTTGCCATAACCGCCACGCTCGCCGAGGTCGTGCCCATTGGTCGGTGGTGACAATAAAAGCCGTGTCGTCCCACATGCTTTCTTCATCCAGTCTCTGAAGTAATATCCCGAACCATTTGTCAGTCATCGTCAACTTCTGGCGAGTCATACAGGACGGCGATGCCATCAATGCCTGGCGCGGCCACATTGGTTAGCAGCCGAACTTGTAGGAAACCGTGCCTGGCCCTAATTCAATTCAGGAACGCGGCGACCGCGCTCGAAGATTGGGTTCGAGTGCGATGAGAACAGCTATGATCGGCAGGTGCTTCGGATGGCGGATGGCCCAGATATCAAAACAGACCATTGTCCGCGTGATCGACCTCGAGACTAGTGGCAACGGTCCGCATGACGTGTGCGAAATCGGCTGGCAGGATGTGATACAAACGGACGACGGTCGCTGGCAGCTCGATCTCGAGCGCGGTTCGCTCCTGGTCAATCCAGGCCGTCCGATTTCCGCCGAAACGATGGCCGTCCACCATATCCGTGATAGCGATGTGGCGGGCGCGCCTCTATGGAAGGAAGTCGCAGCTTCGGTGCTTCAGCCCACCCGACCGGTTGTCGCGTTGGCTGCCCACCGCGCCAGTTTCGAGCAGCGTTACTGCACCCCACGCCTGACGGGCGGCGCGCAATGGATATGCACGTGGAAATGCGCGATGAGGTTATGGCCGCATCTGCAACGATTTTCGAACCAGATGCTTCGCTACCAGCGAATGCCTGAAGGCCTTATCCACCAGCTAGGACTTCCAGCTCATCGGGCTATGCCGGACGCCTACGTCACCGCGCACCATCTTCGCGACATGCTCAACGTGTCGTCAATTGAACGGCTGCTCGCGTGGAGTGCTGAGCCGGGACTTCTGCCCCGGGTGCCATCCGGACCTGACCGCGGTAAGTCTTGGGATTTGATAGACTCTAAGGTCGTCGAGCAGTTCTTGATGGATCGTGATCGAGATGTCCGATTTACCGCCGAAACCGAGATGGTTAGGCGAGGAGCAGCATCGGTAGCTGACGTCGATAGCGAGCCGAGCCAAGGCAGTTTGCTGTAATAAATGAGCTGCCACGGCGCGGTATCAACAATGCAAAGCCAGGTTGACCTGTCTAGGATCGAGCCGTCTTCGGGGCCTAGCCTCTAGGCCGAGACGCCGTCCGGAAAATGATCCGCCTCCCACGACTCGTCTTGGGCGGCAGAGTAGTCCTCCTGTTCCTGCCTCAACTTCTCAAGGCGTGATCGCTGCTCTTGGACGAGCGCGATCATCGCCTTCACCTCCGTCCGCTTCTTGTGGTTTGGCTCGACCTTCGTCAGCTCTTCGCTGTCGAGAACTCGCGACGCTTTCGAGTAGACGTCGTTCACCGCGAGCCTCCGAAACTGACCGCGCCGCTCGCGGAGGAGGCGAACTGATGGGCGGCCTCGGATCTCGATGCGAACTTCGTGATCCAGGTGGCGTTTGTCGAAGCGGCTCAAGCGGCCGGGATGAACGTGTTGCCCGACGACCTCCCTCGATTAAAGATGGCGATCTGACAGAGAGGTGCTCCGCAGGGGTAGGGCGGGGCGCGCGAAGATGCAGCAGGTCGATGCGGCGAAGATTTTTTCGTTTTATAGAAAAATATCACGTAAGATTCTCTATATAGAAATTGACAGAAACACGAGTGTTCGATAAAAAGAAATATTATATGATATTTTCGGCTTATCGAATGAGTATCAAGACTGAGATCGGAAGACAGGTATCGAGTTTTCGCAGGAAGCGAGGGCTGCGTATCCACGATCTTGCACAGAGAACAGGAAAGAACCCCGCTCGTATCAGCGAGCTCGAAAATGGTAAGTCCAATAGCACGGTAGACTTCCTCAACGAGATCGGAGCAGCATTGGGGCTAACGCTGATGTTCGTGCCAAATGACAGACTTGCCGATGTGCAAGCAATAATTGGTATTCGTGACCGTCAGATAGCACCGGCCTACGACCTGCCGACTGTTTTCGATGAAGTATTCATCGACGACAGCGAAACCGGCGAGGAAGGCCTCGATGCTGATCGTTAACCGGGCCGGGTTGATAGGGATCACGTTCGCGGTAGCGCCAGGGAAGGAGCTGCGAGTTGGATCATTGATACGTGAGCCATCAGGGACGGTTAGATTCTTCGTTGACGATGGTTACATCGCTCTTGGCAAGGAGCGTCCGCTTGTCAGTGTCTCATGGCGAGGTGCAAATGAGGAAGAAACCGTCGCTCGCTTGAGGGCGACGGGAGATAAGGTAATGTTTGGTGGCTCGTTACCTTCCTTCTTTCAAAACCTTCTGCCAGAAGGTGCGCTCCGGGAGCTCGTCGAGAAGGAATTCGGTGCTGGAGCGTTTGACAATTTCGATGTGTTGGCAAAACTAGGCGAGGACTTGCCCGGCGCGCTGATTGCTCGCCTGGAGGCAGGCAGTCCAGCGCTTGCGGCGCGAGTAGACAAGCAACCGGCGACCAAACCTGCTCCTTCTGAAGAGATCAGATTCTCTCTTGCAGGTGTGCAGCTGAAATTCTCAGCGACAAATCGGGCTGCGTTGACAATCCCTGCGAAATCCGGAGACGGCCATCTCATACTCAAGACCCCATCTCCCCAGCACGCATTTCTTCCAGAAGCGGAGTGGACCGCGCTTAGACTTGCTGCAGCCGTCGGCGTGCGCGTCGCGAACGCGGATTTGATTGCACAGGAGAAGATAGACGGAATCCCTGCCGAGTATCTGTTAAAAGGCCAGCACTCCCTTTCCCTCGAGAGATTTGACCGGGGACCAGAGGGCCAACGAATACAGTCCGAAGACTTTGCCCAGATTGTCGGCGCGATGGGGGATCAGAAATACACCAAGGCCAATGAGGCAACCGTCATGAACATCGTTCAGCGGTTTTGCTACGACGGCAGGGGTGAGCTTCTAGAGAGCGTACGGCGTATCGTGGTCAATTTGCTGCTTGGAAACGGCGACGCTCACTTGAAAAACTGGTCATTCTTGTATCCCCGGAGCGGAGAAATAACTCTGACGCCCGCCTATGATATAGTGCCGACATTCCTTTATGGTGATGCGAAGATGGCCCTGGAATTTGGAGGGACGAAAGATCCAAATCTAGTCGGATTACGCAGGTTCGAGCGGGCGGCGGGTGCGCTCAAGGTCGCACCAAAGGTGATAATTGATCAAGTCATCGATACCGTTCGAAAAGCGGTTCACTCTTGGCCACCGATAATCGACGAAGCGCCCTTACCCTCTGAAATGAAGGGCAAACTTCTTTCTCGCTTGTCCACACTCTCCCTCGTGCGAGAAGTTGTTTCAGCATAGCTAAAACCTCGATGATCAGACGAGGTGATGATTTGCGCTGAAAGCTGACGCCGGACTGCGGCAGACTTCTCAGTGCAAATCCCGGGTCAGCTTTCAGCGCAAACGCATGGCCCGCCCTTTTTGCAAGTAGATTTTTTAGAACCCTGAACAGTCTTCTTCAACGTATTCGGTCTCACGGTCATGCAGTGGCCAAGATGGATATCCGCACGTCCGGAGCCTCAATAATCAACACGGCTTCAAGCCATTTGCACTGCTGGGCTTTCCGTACGCCGGTCAACTGTCAGGCCATCTATGGTCCTTCTCGCAAACATCATGGGCTGCAGATAAACGCAGCCGATCTTCTTACGCTGTGATGGCGCCCCACGCGCGATCGAATGGACGTTCCTTTCGCAATACGGCCCAGGCAATGCGGGCGAGCTTGTTTGCCATCGCCACGATTACGACGTTGCGGTGCAGGCCGGGCTGACGCGAGCGTCCGCTTCCTTTGCGCGAACGCGGTACGGCGAAGTTCTAGTCCGCTACGAAATGGAGCGCCTCCAGCTGGTGCCCATGGCGAATGTGCAGGTAATGTCGCTGCGGCGCGTACAAGGAGCGCCCTGCGGCCTCCGCTGTCGCCCAATGAATACGGCAGTTGTTGGGGATAGATCGGTGCACTTAGCTACGAGGTAGGCCCGGCGGGAGTGCATTCCAATGCAAAAGACCCACCGTGAGGGTTTCGCGGCGGGTCCTAGGCCTGCCCTGGGGCGAAACCGGCGGCTGCGGTGCTGCCAGAAATTAAGTAAGCATGCTATCGAACTCACGGCAATTCTACGGTGGGATTACCCGGCCCTACACCTCGTGCCATTCCCACAGGTGGCTTGCCCAGACAATGACAGCCCGCTCCTGGCGTTGCTGTGCAAAGCAAGGTGAACCATATGAACAGTTGCTGCTGGACATGTGTGCAACAAACCGTATCGATCTCGGCTATGCCAACGGTAGCGGGGTGAGAAAGCGCATAGTGGATCAGGCCAGCGGCAACCACAAAAGACGCACCGATCAAACAGAATGCCAAACGCAAAATCGTCATGTTTCCTCCTGCATGCCACGACGTCACAATCGCGCAAATTCGGTGAAGCACATCTTGGCTATCAGGGGGATAACGGCGTGATCGTAGCGAGAAGCGGTTACAGGCATCCCATTCGGCTTAAGTCGTATGGCCCGGTTGTATTCTCGTCAGGCACGGCAAAACTGACAAGATAAGCGGTGGGGGAGCGTCGATGTTCATGCTGACTGTCGGAGTACCAATTGCATTTGCTGTCGTCCTGATTATTGCAGGGTTGCTGAAGCTGCTCGAACATGCGGTTGCGGGACCGAACGGCGGCTCCGGCAAAGCCGATCCCTAAATGGCGCCTGTGGATGGTGTTCAGCTCGATCTACTGCCAAGAGGGTCGCGGTCGATGCCGATCGATAGCGTCAGCAATACCCGGTTTAGCAATTTCAAAGCGGTCATCGGCATGCGATCGATGGACAGTTCGTTTCCCGCCGCTATGCTTTTAATCTGCAGACCTGATCCCGCTACCTTGATCCTCGATGAAGGCTTAACCCGACTTAACAGGATGCGGTGACGATAGGCTCGTTGAACGGTCCTCGTTACGGCATGTTGCGTTGCCGTTGCTCACCCCGCCCGATGCTCGCCGCCGCTTTCGCGTTGGGCGGGGTGAAGATCCCCGGAGCCGCCGCTTCCTGCATATCGAATAGTCTTTCAACATTCGCGGATCTGCCGAACAACCAGAGAATTCGCCTTCGCCAATCTCTGGTTGACAGTGCTGAACGCTCCCAGCAACGTTTCAATCGGCCATGCGAGATTTTGACCCGAGGATGGTTTCATATCAAGCGCGACGGTCTTGGCACAGCATCTTGCCCCGGATGGCAGCCCCCCCGCATCAGTCTCAAGCGAATTCGCCAAGGCCTCTCACGGACATCCCTGTCATCGGCTGCCGCAACGAAAATTAGCAAGAAAGAATATAGGGAGTGACAAATGTGAGAACGTGTTGCGAACGCGAAATACAATCTGCGAGATTGCAAGTGTTGGTCATTTGCCGGACGATTGCGCGTGTCTGCCGCCCCGTTGGTTCTGGACGAAAATCTCTTCCAGAACCGAAAGCATCTTGAGAACGCGAGGATCGCGTGTTGCGTAGTAAATGGTCTGGGCGCTCCGTCTCGTGGAGACCAATTTGTCGTGCCGAAGCTTGGAGAGGTGCTGGGAGAGCGCTGATTGCGAAAGCTCAACATACTGCTCAAGATTGCCCACGGATGTTTCGCCCCTCGACAACGCCAGCAAGATCTTTAGCCGGTTGGGATTGGCCATAGCTGAAAGAAGGGCGGCTTTCTTTTCAGCCAATCTCTCGTGTTCGTCGCTCAAACTGTACGCCTTCCGTAAGGTGATGTACCGCAATTACGGCTAGCGTTAATCTACCGGCCGCAAAAACGGAAGCAACCAAAGATCATTGTTTTGGTCCGCGGTTCGTGCTGAGAGGTATTCGCTTAACGATGCCAAGCACTTGGGCTTGACGTTGATGAGCTGAACATCTTGAAGGCGCAACGCTGGCGTGGACGAGAACCCGCACCGGTGCGTCGAAATCCAGACAGCAATGTCGGTCAACGAACTGAATGACCGTCGATACTTCACCGCTGTCGTCGCCCATGGCGGTTATTCGGCAGCCAGCCGCAGCCTTGGCATTGCAAGGTCGAAACTCAGTATTCGCATCCAGAAACTTGAGGATGAGTTGAGCGCGCGGCTGATAGAGCGCTCAACGCGCAATTTTCACGTAACGGAGATCGGAAGAGCTTTATATGAACCCTGCGTCGCGATCCTGCAGGCCGCCGAGGACGCGAGAAATGCAGTCATCAGCGCGCAGGAGCGGCCGCAGGGGCTTGCCCGGCTGGGATGTCCGACGCCATTCGTTGAGCTCGTCGTCACCCGGACGGTTTAAAATTTTCTCAAGCGCTATCCGGATGTTTCCGTTGAGGTGGTCGGAACTGAGCACAATAGTGACCTTGTCGGTGCGGGGATCGATCTTGAAATCCGTTCGAGCCGCACGCGTGAAACGCAATCCAGCATCGTCATGCGGCGTTTGCGCAAGACGTCCTCGGTCCTAGTAGCCAACCCGGACGATAACCCGCTGTTGATATTAAGCTTCAAGGTAAACGCTAGGACGCAGCCAGTATGGCGAGGTGTCTGATGTCACGTCAGGGAGAAGCGCGGCTTGCGGAATGCGGGTCCGACCAAGTAGATCGCTCCTGCAATTAGGGAAAGATGGCAAAGTGGCACCAGATGCCAGATCGACCATCCCCCGTATACGACAGCTACCACCACGAACCCTGCCGAGACGAATGGCGCGATATCGATGCCAGAAATACCGCCGTGACGGTAACGGCGAAGATCGAATGGACGACTTGGTAGAGCCCGGCGCGCATGACCCGTTTCGATACAATAGTTTGCTCCCGATCTATTGCCTCATATTGGGGTAAAAGGCCGGATTATCGCGCGAAACCATACCGGCCCGCATTCACACCAAGATGACATGGCGTATTGCATCCTTACGCTCGTACAAGAGAGGTGTCTCAAAACGGCACGGCTTTCACCCGAATTTAAACCTATTGCGGAATGCTTGTGGAGCGGAGAATGCCGCGCTTGGATCGACTCAGCTGCGCGTTCCAAGTTGCGTCGCCGCCTCGCGGCAGGAGCCCGCTGACCCCCGCTTGACGCGCGGCGGGCTCCGCATTTGATGCGTGTCTCAAAGCGCAATGCCGGCGTGAGTAGTTTGTCAGCTCCTCTTTTCAGACGCTAGGTTCAGGTGCGCCTCCTTACCAGACATAATCTTTCGCCATCGACATTTTCACCTGACCGTGCGCAACCGGTCGATCGATGCGTCCGCTGTGAAAGAGACCGGAAGGAACGAGGTCGCCTCCGGACAAGATTCGCTTGCTAGTCATTCTGCCGTCCAAGCGGCTCGATTGACTCTGCGCGTTGGACATCCGACAACATCTTCGCCTTTAAAGGGAGAAAACCGATGGCCGACGAAATTACCCAGAACCCTGCTGCCGACACGGCGGGTGTTGCTCCGATTGCATCTGCTCCTGAAAAGAAGAAACGTGCTCCCCGTACGCCTAAAGTTGCGCCCACTACTGCTCCTGTCGCAGCTGCCACGACCGGAAGAGGGCGCAAGAGCGCCGCCGTAAAGGCTGACGAGACCAAGCCAGATGCCCAGCCTGTGGTACGTCGTAGAGGCAAAGCCAAGGTGGAGGGTCCAAAGGTTGACGGGCGCAAGCGCGCTGCGGCCCAGACTGCTGCGACGGTCGCGATTTCTTCCGCCGCCGATGAGATGACCGAACTCCTGAAGCTCGAAGACGAGAACAAGCGCCTGCGCAAGCAGCTCGGTGACAAGCTCCGCGCCGAAAATGTCGACCTTCGCAAGAAGCTCGGCGTTAAGTAATTACCAGCGACGGCGGTTGCTCAGGCTGCCGTCGATCCTAGATCCCTAAGGTCTGGCAACCGGGTTCGCGCCGCGGCCCCGGCTGCAATGTGTTCGGGGTATATTACATGAAATCACCATGGAAACTTCTGGGCCAGTTCATCTCGCGCCGCGATGCGAACAGGGAGATCGGCGAAGAGGATCCCGTCCTGCATGAGGATCCTGCCGACAAGACGGTGCAGGTTCCTGCGTCGCCACAGACCCTGGTCGACCTTCAGTCCCCCTCGACCAACAGCAGCATGGACGAGGGTCGTTCTGCGGGGAATACGCCAGCTGTTGGTGATGGGACAGAGACTGGCAAGACGCCATTGGCAGTAATCGCTGGCGAGACAACGCCCCCGCCCCCGGCCAGGCAGCCAAAGCAAAATGCTCGTGCGCCAGGCGGAGGGGCTCAACAGCCGCAAGCCAATACCGCCGAAACGGGCGCGCCGCCTGCAAATAAATCGAAAACGCCGCCGGTTTCCCCGCCAGCGAAGCGGTCCAAGTTACGGCCTCGCGTTGGACCGTTGAAAGCTGAGCCGGCTTTGGGTTCCGAAGCTGCCGAGCTGGATGACGAGATCAGGCAATTGAGGCGCCAGTTGGCTGGCAAGTTGCGCGCGCAGAACGAACAGCTTAAGGCGATGCATGCGCGTTTTACACGCGGCTGATGGACCCGAATACGTAACATAGGAATGACATGAGAAGACAACAGCGAGCCTTCGTTGTCGAAGTAAGGCAATCGCGCCGCCGAACCCGTGGCGCAAAAGCCTCCATCTGGAGCGGCACTGACCTTGAGGCGCTGACGCGCGAAACTGAAGCGGACAGGGGCGAGGAGCCGGCGCCTGCTATTTCAGCCAAGACCTTGCCCCAAGCGGTTCCATCCGATCATCGCGACAGGTCCGTGTCTTCGGAAGGCAATGCAAAGCAAGCATTGAGTTTACCAGCTGAAGAAGAGGCACGAGAGACACAGCGTGAGGCTTTAGCGCATGGCACCGCTCAAACCGATAGTGCCGGCCTGGATGAGGTTGTCCATACCGTTGCTGCCGCTAGACAGCCCGGCAAGCCAGAACGTGTTTCGCGATCGCCGGTCCGGCAGCGACGAGCAAAACAGGTTGCCGTTCTGCGTGCGGACGAACTTTCCGAACTCGAAGCAGAGAACTATCGCCTGCGGCAGATGCTGCATGCGCGGCTGATTACGGAAAACGCAGAGCTTCGGGGAAGGCTTGCGCGGTTCAACACCTGAAATTCGCTTGATATCTAAGGCCCTGACCGGTTCGGCCAAACGAAGCAGGTCTTGCAAATAGAGCTGAGAAAAGCCAATCGATTGGCGGATGTGCGTGAAAAGCGGCCTTCTCTGTCGTCTCAGCCGGCAATCGCGCGTGACAGGTCGGCGCCGATTGTGGAATGAAGGGCCTCAAGGCCCGCTCACTCTGTCTGATATGATGGCGGCCGGCCCTTGAAAGCTGCCCGGTCGGGTCGCATTTTAAGAGAAGCATTTCCAATCGCTTCCAAGCGAGGCACACTGCAGAAGCCGGTCGTCATTCCGTGCTGCGTGCGACCGATGCAAGTCACTTCTCGAACTTTACGAGGTGGGTGTTGACGCAGTTTTTCGAGACAACGCAGGGCATCATGGTGATCGGAGCAATCATCGGAGCGGGCGGTTTTGCGGCCGGTTCGATCGTGCCGAGCGCGTTACGATGGGCGAGTGGCGGTCGTAGACGCGTCGAGAAGGCGGCCGCGCGCAGGTCCGCGATGCTGACCGTCCTTGCTTTGGACGATTTCGTTGGCGCCGCTTACGCCGCAGCCAACGACGAGCCAGAGTTTAACCCCGTCAACGAGGGTGAATTCGTCTTTCACACTCCAGACCCCATTCTGGTTCTGCCGCCGGCTCAAGATATCATGTTGCTCGGAGACGAGTTTTTCAACGAGACCCTGTGGCTTTCCAACCGCGTCGCCAACCTTGGGAATGCGCTGGACAGTCTCGATCTCTCGAGCCCCGGTTTCGACAGCTTCTTTGAACGTCGCCAGGAAGGATATGCGGTTTTAGCCGCAAAGGCGATGGACCTTATCGAGCGGATATGCGCTGAATTTACACTCCATCTTCCGGAGAAGCCTGACTATTATCAGCAGCGCGAGGGGTTGGCATCGGTCGTGCAGGCGGCCGGCGAACGGCGATCGCGAGCTAAACCAATTTCCGGCCCCCTTCCGGCCAACGGTTCCAATGTGACGGAGCTCTTCCCCAAGACAGGCGGCGAGGGCTGGACGCCGGGTGTCGGCGGCTAGAGGAACGACATTCCGGTAACGTTGGAAAGCGCCATCTTAGCATGCTGCGAGTGTTCATCTGCCGGCAAATCCTCTTCAGCTGGCCGCAAAAGAGCGCCAACTCTGAGATTGATTTCCGTTGCCTGTGGCCCGAGTTAGAAAACAATTTTACGTGCTCATGATAGAGGACGCCAGCTATCACGCGGGTTTCGTTCGATAGGTTGGGACAGAGCTACTGTGACGCATGTAAAAGGCAGCGTCCATCATGGCGGATGCCTCGACGAGATGGAAGCTTATTCATTTGTCCGCACAAGCATTGCCATAGCAGCGACGGCAACGTATCCGGGCTTGCTGGTCGAGGAGCTACGGCCGCATGTGCGTGGGTGCAGCCAGTCCTCGTTGGGTCTTGTTAGCTCCAGGGTCTGGCGCTGAAACTACGCATTTGGACGGACCAATCCCCCGATCGGGGCTACGCATCATTGAACAGAGCTCTGGCGGTTTGCTTGTTTGATGGTGGCGCTGGGTTGGATCGATCTGTTGTCTTTCTGGCCCTTATCGGTTCGCAGGTGCCCTCGGTCTGCCGGAGGAGCAAGACGGCCTCAGCGCTAATCTCTCGTCTTCGAGTTTCCCTGAGTACCAATCGCCGCTTCCTGTCCAACGGTGCCGGGCTGCCCTGCATGTCTTTGTCGGCTGACGGTTTACTCTCGACGAAATCTCTCAAAAGGACGAATGGCGAGTTCGTCCCCAATTCCAAACCGGCCACCTTCAAGCAAAAAAAGCTTCGAGGCTAACAGACGCTCGTTCTATTTATGTTCTTGAAACTCATGCCCGTCTATGTTTGAAAAGCACTCCCATTTCCCTAAGGTGGCGCCATGGACACAGGACAATCGATTCGACCGCCGCAGAAGCAATCGGGCGCGTATTTCACGCCGGATGATATTGCGGCCGCCCTCGTGCGTTGGGCGCTGCGTCATGACGACGATCGGCTGCTAGATCCATCCTGCGGCGATGGCAACTTCCTTGTCCACCACCGCAATTCCGTCGGCATCGAGCAGGACTTCGTATCAGCGCGCTCTGCCATGGACCGCGCTCCCTGGTCGCTCGTGCACGAGGGCGATTTCTTCACCTGGGCGGCGGAGACGTCGGAACGCTTCGAGTGTGCAGCCGGCAATCCGCCATTCATCCGCTACCAGACCTTCAAGGGCGACATGCGCAAACGCGCTCTCGCCCATTGCTTATCGCATGGCGCACGCTTCAGCGGACTGACATCATCATGGGCGCCGTTCTTGGTGTCGACAGCTACGCTTTTGAAGGCCGGCGGCCGTCTGGCTTTTGTCGTGCCGGCCGAGATCGGCCACGCTCCTTATGCTGCGCCGCTAATCGAGTATCTCGTCGCCTCGTTCCGGCAGGTGAAAATCGTCGCCGTGCGCCAGAAGCTCTTCCCGCAACTGTCCGAAGATTGCTGGCTTCTCTATGCCGACGGCTTCGGCGAAAAGACCGATCGCATCGAGCTGTCAGTTGTAGATCAATACAGACCGGCCGCACAACCGCCCGCGGCAACAACCTTTGTCAACGTCGGAGAGTGGCGTTCTATCTGGAATAGCAGATTGCGGCCGTACCTGATTTCGGAAGAGGTAAGAGGGATTTATCAGGTAGCCGCGGCGGACCCGGACAGCCGTCGGTTTTCGGAATTCGCAGCCGTTGGGATCGGTTATGTTAGCGGCGACAACGACTTCTTCCACCTGAAACCGTCCCTGGCTGAGAAACTTGGGATCCCATCACAGTTCCTCAAGCCCTCGGTGCGCAACGCGCGCTCGCTCCCGAAAGACGCTATCACCCAGTCTACTGTGACGGATTGGCAGGCCAATGACCAGGCAATGCTGCTGCTCAAGATCAGCCGCGGACAGGAAGTGCCGGCCACAGTCAGGCGCTATCTCAATAGCAATCCTGGTCGGGAAGCCCGGCAAGCCTATAAATGCCGGGTGAGGGACCCCTGGTATTCGGTTCCCGATGTCCAGGAGCCCGATTACATCCTTCAGTACATGTCGGGCCGCGCAGCGAGCCTTGTCAAAAACGACGCAGGTGTTACCTGCACAAACAGTGTCCACGCTGTGAGGCTGCGCGACCGTAAGCTCGCAGCGAAACTCCTCCCCTCGTGGGAAACGCCTTTCGTCCGGTTGAGCTGCGAGATCGAAGGCCACGCGCTTGGAGGTGGAATGCTGAAGCTGGAGCCGCGTGAAGCCGGTAACATTCTCTTTCCGGCTGGTCGCGTGGTAGACAAGAAGTCCTCCGAGGCAATTTTGGACTCCATCCAGACGCTTCAGCGCTGGAGACACTATGCCGACTGAAATCGAAGGTAATGTCTGCCGTTGGACGACCGAAGCAGACGCGCTCAGGGAATTCGCGGAATTCTCAGGCAAGACGCAAAGTGCTAGCCACATCAAGCCTCTGCATTGGTATGTTGCCTGCCGGCTGGTGATCGAGGGAGGCTTCGATCCAGTCGACATCACGCCGCGACCGCCATTTCGGGTAGAGCGCAAATCTGGCCGCGTGCCTATTCTCCACTATGATCCATCCGTCGCCGGCGGCGGCGAACGAACTGTGCTCGGCGGCCTGAAAACCAAGAACGTCGATGTTGTCGTGACCAGGGAAGGGATCGGCCCCGTACTCGCTGTCTCCTGCAAGGGCGTAACCGGTGCGTTCCGTAACCTGACCAATCGCATGGAAGAGACGATCGGCGAATGCACCAATTTGCATATCACCTATCCGGCTCTCGTCCTCGGCTATCTCGTCCTGCTGCGGGCAAACCGACAAACGGAACGCGCGCTCGATATCGCTGCCGAAGCTGTTGACGACGTCAGCAATGAGACTGCCCCCGCGAAGGCCCTGGCGGCCAACGACATTGCGATTGCAATCGGCGGCGAGCCGGTGGCCGGGATCGTCCGCTTCCACAATGCGCTGCGCGAGCTCGTCGGGCGCCGTGGGATCCGTGACGATGTCAGCCGCTATGAAGCAATCGGTTTCGGCCTGGTCGAAATGGAAGGCCCCACCAAGAACAAGCTTTTCGAACCTTTCCCCCCTGAAACCAGCCCGCTTGCAACGACCAGTTTCTTCGAGACACTCTATCTCCGTTACGACGAGCGCTTCGTTACCAGCGCGCCAGATCTGAGCCGCGTGACACGTAGGCTCGAGTGGGATATCAGTTCGCCGGCTTTGATTCAGATCAACAATCAGATGTACGGCGCCAGAACAGCTGGGTAGCAGTGCCCAGCGTCGCTAAGCCGTGTCGGTACCGGACCTTGTTCAAGATCGGGTTCTACCGCTTGATCCCCGCCACTTGTGATGTATTACGACGACATTTGGCGAAAGTGATTAACCCGCTCATTTTGGGAAGATCGACAGGATGTAGGGTCAACGCCTGAAAATCAGGCATTGGCCGAGTGAGAGACACACTTCTCTTCCTTTTCGCGGGCCACTCCGCACGGAACGAATTTCCTTCCTTGCCGTTCATGAAGGAATCAAGTCGCAGACGGAGCACAAAGATGTCACGCAACAGAGATAACGGCATCGACCTGAAGGCAAGCCGAGCAAAGAAGTCGGCGCGTCAATTCGCGCATGGTGGCAATCCAGCGCATAAAATCCTGCCGGAGCAGGCGGTCAAAAACGACGTGCCGCCGCCTGCAATGGATGACTATACGATGATGATGATCCAGGCGATGGAAGGCCGATCGTGACGACAATACCATCCTCATGAAAAAAATCAGGCGGACGCCGTATCCTTTCACTGCTTGGCGCGTTCTCTCCCGGCAATAGAGGAAACACCCATGACCGAGAATTCGGCATCACAGCCCAGCGACTTCTCCAACTTACGGAAACACGAGCCGCGTCAAGGCTTCGCGCAAACGGCACGAAATTTCCTGACAGCGGAACAGCGTAGACGCGAGGCAAAGAAAGAACGCCACGCGCTGGCACTGGAACAGGCTCAAAACCAGGGTCGTCAACTCTAGCGTAGTCGTGCTGTCTCGACCTACATTCCCGGTGCGGCCGACATATTGAGACGGCCGGCGGTCGATCACCACAGCTCCGGAGCGAGGTTACAGTGAAGATTCGGACAGCAGAGGCTGAAGACGCTCTTCCTATAAGTGAAATGCTCAAGCGGCTGGTTGCTGCCGGAAAGCGGACGGCAAGAGCAGACGTCGAATTCGTTCGCGAGCATTATATCGACAATCCGGCTGGCATCCGCTGTTCCCTGGCCGAGGACGACAACGGAAACCTACTCGGCTTTCAATCGCTGATCCGAGCGACTGATGATAATCCCTATGACACGCCAGTTGGATGGGGCATTGTCGGCACGCATGTCTCTCCAGACGCAGCCAGGACTGGTGTCGGGCGCGAGCTGTTCGGGACGACCCGACAGGCGGCCATCGAAGCGGGGCTTGAGAAAATCGAGGCCTTTATCGGAATAGGCAACGACATTGCACAGGCGTACTACGAGCGGATGGGTTTTCGAACGTATCGGACAACCGAAACGACGGTCTGCAAGTGCTGCTCACTAGATGGTTCTGGTCCCTGACCTCGCATTGCGCGCTGGCGGTTCGAAGACAGAATCCCGTTCCTGCTCTGCATCACGCATCGATCATCACGGCGGATCTCAAAACTTCGCCCCTATCCTACCGAGACTTGGTTGGGCTGACGGATATTCCACGTCTTGACTTTCCGGTGAGGGACGCCACGGGTGCGCGATTTGCAGCTGCACGCGGTAGACCACGAAGGAACGTCCCGTAAGTGGCCGGCGATTGATCGCAACAGCTGGCATCTCGCATTGCGGATGCATGACTTCGATGGGGTCGTCGAGCGCTTAATTGCTTTCGATATCACCGAGGGCCTCGATGGCGATCCCGAGCGCATGCTTTTCTCCAGCAGTTGGGTCGCTGGTTTTCCGTAAAATTAATTTTATGCGATCGTCAAAGGCAGTTGAATGGCGCCCTGACATCCGCCGTTACGAAGAAGCCTCAAAGCGGCCCAACACCCCGGAATAGCTGCCGGCGGGCCGCTCAGTTATCAAAGTATGTGGATTTCCCGTGCAAGCACCGATGCGGAAATCGTCGATCAGAGAATTTACAGTAGCGGGCTGGGCTTGCCCTCTCTTTCGCAATTATTGAGTTCATTTGAAATGTCGCGCGCGTCTGTTTTTCTTAGTTTGATGAAGTCGCGGCCGTTGGAAGCCGCTGGAAGACCGCTCAAGCGATCCACCACCGTCCAGCCGTCCTCGCCCGGGATTGCCTGGTATCGATCCTCTCTGACATGGGTGCGGCTATCGACCGATCTGGCATCCTTATAGGACATGAGAAATCACAGTAGCGATCACGATGAGAAGTCCCATGCCAATTCCCGCCGTCCATAGTATCCCCTTCACCCTGGGATTGGTGCGGATGTGCGTGTTTATGTCAGGCTTTGGCGGCTCCGCGGCAGCCGGCGTGTCAAGGTAGCGTGTCATGCTCTTCTCCATATTCATGCAGTAACGACGGCGAGAGCGGTCTGTTCCCACCGATTGACTCGACAGGAAGGCGACGCGACGCAGACAAGGATGGATGAAATGCGATGCGGCACTCACACGTGCTGGCGTAGAAGGCTTATTCACCTGGAACCTCAACTCAGACACGGTGTTACGGGCATGCTCCACTTGCAGCGCTTTTTGCCTTTCATGCCCTTAGTGCTGAGCGGGGCCAACCATATTGTGCTATCTCGGTGAGCGACAAGCCTGAGGTCGCGCGCGCCATTCATGAAGCAATAGTCAAGGGGTAGGTATATGGCAGCCAGATTTGCGTCTCTGCATTTGGGCGATGCTTTCGTGACAGTGTTGGTACGCCGTCGCACTATTCCGAGATCGTAGCCCGACCGTGCCCGGAACGACCAAAGCGGCCGCGCTTTTTTGGAACTGTAAAAGGCGCTTTAATTAGCGTCTGTCGTCTTCCGGATCTTCAGCGATAATGCCATTCACCTTCATCAAGCGAGCCACCATTGCCCCAGGCACAGCTTCGCTTGAAGGCAGCGTGAAGCCGCGACATCAGGCGTGTGAGGAAAAAACGTCTCATTCACGCGTGCCATCTGCCAAATGTCACATATCAGTGCCAAGTACCGAACGGCGGCTCGTCGTCGAAGTTGCCATTGCTCGCAGCGTCATAGGCGTTAATGCTTCGACCGCCACCGCGGGTGCCAAATGCAGTCAGTTGCACCATTACCTCCTTGGCGTGAACGATGGCCTCTTCCTCGCTGAATGCGTGCCCGTCAGCGACCTTGATCGACACCAACTCCCCGTCGTCGCCAAGAAAGTCTACGCGCCACCCTGTCTTTTCGTGAGCGACTTTGGTTTCAAGAAGATGCATGGGATGAGGCCGCCTTCCTACCTCGGAGATCGGCATCGACGCTCTTCCTCAGAGCATCCATTATGTTGACGACGTTATCCTTCGGAGCGGCATCCGAACGTTTGCCTCTGGCCGCCTTCTTCGGCTTCATCGCCTTCTTCTTCTCGGCTATCAGATTCAGCAGGCTCGTCTGTATTGGATCGCTGACCATGTCGGGCGACCAGTGTGCCGATTTCTGCTTTATGAGTTTCTGTACCAGCGGGATCAGGTCGGGATCGGCTTCGTCCTCGATGTCCTCGAAATAGCTCTCCTCCGGGCGCACTTCGTCGCCGAAACGGAGTGACCACAGGACAATGCCTTCCTCGCGGGGTTCGAGGATGACGGCACGCTCACGGCGACCGATCACGAGTTTCGAGACGCCGACGACGTTGTCCGACTTCATGGCATCTCTGATAACCGCGAAGGCCTCGTTGCCGACGGCGTTATCGGGGGTAAGATAGTGAGGCTTCTCCAGATAAACCCACTCGATCGAATCCGGAGGGACGAATTTCTCGATGTCGATGGTCTTAACGGTGTCGAGAGCGACGCGGTCGAGATCGTCGTCCGTGAGGATCACGTAGTCATTCTCACCACGAGCATAGCCTTTGGCCTCTGCGCCTTGCTTCAGTGCCTTTCCGGTCACGGAGTCGACGTACTGCGAAACGACCCGGTTTCCAGTGTCTTTGTTGAGGGTGTGGAAGCGGACCTTCTCGGACTCGGACGTCGCCGGGGTCATCGCCACGGGGCAGGTGACGAGCGAGAGCTTGAGGTAGCCTTTCCAATAATATTTGGGTGCCATCGATCGATCTCCCTCAGCTTGCCTTGCGCTGCGGGGCAGCCTTGGAGGAGGCGGCCTTCGCGGCCACCCCGCGCGCGGCGCGCTGCCGACCTGTGCCCTGATTGGCATTGGCCGCAGTGCGTTTCGGTTTGGACTCGGTGGACGCCCCAGACTTCAGCAATCCGGCGCTCTCGCGGAGGGCGGCTAGCAGGTCGTTCGGCTTCGAGACTTCGACCTTTCTTGCCTTCGGCAGCGCCTTGCCTTCGATCTTGGTTTTCACCAATTCGGCGAGGGCGGCTTCATAGCGGTCATCGAACGTTGCCGGATCGAACGTGCCCTTCTTCGTGCTGATGATGTGCTTGGCGAGATCGAGCATTTCGCCCTCGATCTGCAGCTTGGGAACTTCCTCGAACGCCTTCTTCGAGGATCGGACCTCGTAGTCGTAGTTCATGGTGGTTGCCACCAGGCCCTTGCCATGGGGGCGGATCAACACCGAGCGCACCCGGCGGAATAGGACAGCTCTAGCAATGGCTGCGACGTTCGACTTCTTCATGCCGTCGCGAAGGGCCACGAAAGCGTCGGCACCCATTTTGTCCGGGGTCAGGTAATAAGGCTTGTCGAAATACACATCGTCGACTTCGGAGCATGGGATGAAAGCGTCGATCTCGAGCGTCTTGTTGCTCTCCGGGATTGTCGCTGCCACTTCCTCGGGATCGATGATGATGTATTGCCCGTTCTCGATCTCGAAGCCTTTGGTCTGAGATTCCCGCTCAACCCGTTCTTCGGTCTCGCTGTCGACGAACACGCGATTAACGCGGTTACCCGTCGCCTTGTTGATCGTGTTGAAAGTGATGCGCTCGGATGTGCTGGCCGCTGTATAGAGGGCCACGCCGCAGCTCACTTCACCAAATTTAAGAAAGCCTTTCCACTGTGCGCGGTGTCCCGATGCCATGACGCTCCACTCCGAATCACTTGGGTCGTGATTCAAAGACGTGCGAGGGTGATTCGTTCCGACTCGAAACGAATCATTTTTCAATGACTTACGGAATCGCGCTCAGAAATTGATTCCGGTGCGCAGCTCGGCGACTGGAGTTCGACTTCAGGTCGTAGACGGTGGAAGATGGCCGTTTCGCCAGGGCGTGGAAGCGGCGGGAGCATCGAGTGCTCGCCGCCGCGCTCTCCGAGGTCCGCCGCCTGCTCTCAAGGAAAGCGTTGGCGACAATAGTCCTATCGACTCTTAAACGGAATCCGTTTCGGCCAATGGAAAGCCCTCTGTAACCATTTCGTCGCACTCGATTTATCCACACCATGGCGGCGAAAGGCGAGAGTGCCCTGAGATCAATCAGTTAGCCTGCGGATACCCTGTGGATAGACAGTGGAAAGGATGTGGGTAGAGCTTGCCCCATCGAAAGCGGGAAGAAAGGCGTCACTTGCGAGGCATTTGCGAATCCGCTCAGATACTGTTCTCGGACGATGGCCCCGCCGCAACGTCGCCATCTCCGAACAAGGGCGCTCCGACGTGATGTCGAGAAGCGCCCTTTTCATTTGCAGGAATGAGGAGCCGTTGCCTATGGTCTCAGTCGCCTTCACCGATGTATGTGAGGACGGGACTGCCGCCTGCCGTCACCTCTCGGACAAGCCTCATCTTCTCCAAATCAGAAATGACACCCCGAGAGAGACGACGGTCTCCGACCAGCCACGTACTGCCGACTTTCCGTTGGTGACGAAACCGTCGGATCGCAGTGACTGCATCGCGCTGCGTCTTCGTCAACGCAGCCTCGACTGCCCTTCCTTTCTGTATAGTCATGGTCGAACTCCTTGACCCGCGAGCTAGGCAGCGATGCGCCTGGCGGCCTTGTCGACGAGCTTCCGATTGTCTCCGTGCTCCTCGATGATCGTCTGTGCGTCCTCGACGGAGATCCTGTGTTTCTTCGCTAGCGTGATTGCGTCGTAAGGTTTTTCGGACGCAGGTGCGCCCTTGGCGTCAGTCATGATGTTCTCCTGTGCTTCTGTGGTGATGCAGCGCTATCAATGGCCCTCTCGAAGGGACTGCTGCCGCTTGGATGAGATATGGTGGTTCTGCGGACGGAATTCCATAGCCGCCCCTCATCGGTAACACTCTTGAGTCAGCTCGAACGGCATTGGCGCGGGAATGTTCAACGGCTCGTTGATGTGTTCTCGTCGCCGACCGGATATTCTTGGAGATCGCCTAGAGCGGGAACAATCCCAGCGTGTCCAGTGTTTACGGTAGCTGGGCCGCGAATGCTGTCATTTTAGGTCCGGGTCGAAGTCATTTGATTCGTAGAAACTCGGAGAAAACGCATGAGTACCCTTTTGATTATTGTCGTGTTAATCCTCGTGCTAGGCGGCGGCGGCGGCTACTATGCTCACGGCCGTTATGGAGGCCGCGGGCTCGGCGGCGTCCTCGGTCTGATTGTCGTCGTCTTGATCGTTCTCTGGCTGTTGGGTGGGCTCCATGGAGGCGCCGTAGCTCCTGTGTGACATACGCGGCGGAGGGGGGGCCGACTGTCCTCAGAAAAAATATGAAACCGTGGGTCTCCTACCCACGGTTTTTTTTGCAAACGTAAGCCACGGAAAGCGCCGTAACAGTTATAACTTCGTGTGGAAACGGTGGGAACACCTGCATAGAAGGGAAATCCGTCGATGGTGACACCATCGACGGAATATTTTGCCCACGGATTACGCGAACGGGCCGCGGCCCATCAGGAGGACATCCTCTTCATCGTCGCGCTGGCGACCGCCAAGAGCTGCAGCGCCACTAGCAATAAAGGCACCGATGAGAAGTGAGATCGATCCGACAAGCGCCGTCGTAGCTGCGGCCTTTCTTGCCTTGTCAGCAGCAGTCTGCGCGGCAACCTTAGCGTCGTCGATTTGCTTGAGGACCGCGTCTACCCGAGTACGGGCGTCCGCCTCTGACAATCCGCTCCGAGCGGCAACGATGCTCGCGATGTAGGTCCTGTCGCCTTCCGGAATCTCGCCCTTCGCGGCGTCGTTCAACAGAATTCTCGAAATCTCGGCCGAAGCCGCGCCGTCGTCCCTTGAAGCATTCGTGCTGACGCGCTCAGGCCGCAGAAGGGCATCTGTGAAATAGGAAGTCGCGAGATCGGGTTGTGTCGAAGTGGTGGACGCCGCTGTAGTCGCTCCAGCCGCCGTTGCCGCAGCACCTGCAGCACTTGCGCCTGCGCCTGCCAGCGAGGTTAGAGACGAAGCCAGAAAACCCACCACGAAAACCGTCGATATGGCCCAGCTGATGAAGCCGTGGGCAGTGTCTCGGAAGAAGACTTCGTCAGTATGGGTGGCTGCCCATTTCGTCCGGAGTCGTCCAGTCAAGTAACCGCCGAGCGCCGAAGAGAGCCATTGAACGACGACAAGCCAAATCGCGGCTGTAATGCCTACGGTGGCCGCGGAGCTGCTCTCCCCAGACCAGGGCGAGACCATCGTCAGGCCAACACCAGAGCCAAGAAGTAAGAGAATGAGCGTGACCCCGATGGCCGCGAAAGCGCCCCCCAAAATCGGGCCCCATGAGATGGCGGATCTGGAGGATTCGACGGGAATACCTCCCTGTGTTTCCAAAAGAGACATCTTTGACCCTTATCTTACGAAGAGAGCGAGAAGAATTATGATCGGCAGGGGAACACCGAGAAGCCAGAGTAGAATGCCGCGACCCATGATGAAAACTCCTTTTGAAATGAATATCTTGCGAGCATGAAACGAGGGAGTTGCACAATGGTTCCAGAGCTTTATTCGGGTTGAGTTGAAGCCGGGACTTGGCTTGCCAGTACATTAAAACCTCGCGGCCTTATGACGATCAGTTTGTAACGACGTCAGCCGTCCGTTGGGTTGCCACCTTGCGTGACCATATCGCTTGCGGCGGGGCGCGCCGGTGGGGCTCACGCAGCAACCAAGCCGATCTGAACTGTTTGATTAAGCAGCTGTAGAGGCGATCAACTCAAGTAACTTGAACCCGAAGCTGGCTTGGCGACAAAACGCTTCCGGACATGTCTACGTCGGTAAAATGAGTGCCGATTTCGTCGTTCCTCACAAAACCAAGGCTTGTCGGCATTCCCCGCTGGTTCCAAAGGCTCCCAATGATATTTCAACCGACGCTCCGTCAGTGACCCTAGATTGATAGGCCCGGTAAATTGAATGTCATTCTATTGTTCTGGCATAAGTGTCACGATCTGAATATAAGGACACTTCACACCGATTTGAGGCACGTCCATGTTATCCGATATAAACACCAAGAGGCACGGTATTGAGAAGATCCTCGCACGGCTCCTAGAACAGTCTAGGGGCGCGGCGGCGCTGCCGAAGAAGACGTCTCACCAATCTGCACTATCAACTCATTTGAACCGGCTTTCTGGCCTAATAAACGGACATGTGTCCGATGACGTGATTCAAGAAAAATCAAATGCCAGATCGGTGTCGGACTTGGTTGAAATGCTAAATCGTCTAGCAGCCAAATCGAGCTGAACGATAGTTTGGACACAACGTCCATGCGTCTTGAAGTTGTTCGACGTAGCATTAGCTTCTCCTTAACAATTCAAGGGGAGCAGCAATGTCCATTGGAGTTGGCCGAGTATTCTCGACTGAAGTGGGCGTAGATTTGCCGGGCGAGCCGGGCATCTACACCTGGGATATACGGTCTAATCTCGTGTTTGCTGACGGCGCTGTCGCTCGTCTTTTTGGTGTCGACCCAGGTGACGCCAAACACGGCTTACCCCTTGATTCCTACCTTGACAAAGTTCATCCCGAGGACCGGCCAGCACTGGCAAAAGCGATAACAGATACGATCGTGGCGGACATCCCGCAGCAGCAAGTTTACCGGGTTCGTAGTTTTGAACACACCTATCAAGCCGTCGCGGCCTTCGGCAGAGCGTTTCATACGCGAGACGGTACACTGGTGGCATATTCAGGCATGGTGATCATCGCAGAGAATGAACAGCAGGATGCCAATCACTGAAGCCGCCAACCCTTGAACTATAGGGTCGGGGAGCAAGCACCTGGCTTTGGATCAAGGCCAGTTGGCGATGGTGGATTACTGGGCGTTGCTGCTATCGGTCTCCAACGGGCGTCCTGACACCGCCCGTCCTTCCGCTTGCTAGCGGCCTTGCGACCCGCTCCATGGCTGCGCTCTGAGGACGGCAGGCTTCAGTCTCAGACGGATGCACAGAGGCTCGCGTCGGGGCTTCGAATTCGAATGATCAGTCATACGGCCACTCTTAAATCAATGACCGTCCAATTTAAGGTGAAATGCCGTCTATCTTTAATCTAACAAACGTCCGATCTTGACTAACATCACTTTTGGCCCCCCGGATCCTCTTCAGATCGATGCGGATGCCGGCATCATCGGGCTTGATCGGCGTTCCTCCGGCATGTCGGAGGGTGCATTATCCTCGGCTTTGTCAGCATCTTCGGCGTCCACCTCCGAGCGCTGCGCGACCGGGCCCCGGATCCTCAGCTTAAAACACGCTCTCACCCTCGAACTTGCCGGTCCGCCAGGCGTGGATCGCGTCATCGAACAGCTGCGGGAACACGTCGCTCGTCGGATTTTCATATCACTTCGCGATGCGGAAGATCTTGGCGACATCGCGGCGCCCATCGGGCGGACTACCTTGCGAAATCACCAAAGATCAGACACGCCCAATTTGCTCCAGCGGACTACAGCGGTCGGGCGACAGGTTCACCTAATCGCCCAGTTTTATCGGGCGGCCGTAAAGACACGGCACACCGGAATGGCACATCGATATTCTGAAGGTGAAAAGCCGGAATTTTAATTGACGATGGAGGACGCTCCAGGCGGAGCTGGAACGTCCGAATTTGTTCAGTTAGAATTCCTACACTTGGCGCATGCCCCCGTCGACACACAGCTCAGCGCCGGCGATATAGCTCGCCTCGTCGCTCAGCAAGAACAGCGTTGCCGCTGCAATTTCAGCTGGACGTGCCATCCGTCCCAAGGGTATGGGCGCGATCAAGGCCTCGCGGACGTCCTCAGGCACCGCTGCCATCATCTCAGTATCAGTAGGCCCAGGAGCGACGACATTTACCCGTATACCCCTGCTGGCCAGTTCGGCCGTCCATGTCCTCGCATAGGATCGAAGCGCAGCTTTTGTCGCGGCGTACGTGCCGTAGGCCGGGATGCCAGCGACATCCGCGATTGAACCTATGAGCACGGCTGAGCTCCCTTCTTGCATTGCCGGCAAAGCTGCCTGTAAAGCGAAAACCGTCCCTCGTACGTTGACGTCGAAGTGACGGTCGAAATGTTCAACCGTTTCCTCGCTAATTTGGGCGGGCTCTGAAATTCCGGCGTTTAGGACGAGCGCATCGATACGTCCATTCGCCTGCTGAACTTGGGCCACGACGTTTACCATGTCTTCTGGAGAACTTGCGTTTGCCGCGATGCCCACTACCTTATCGCCGATTTCGGCGGCAGCCTTTTCGACATCGTCAATCCGACGGCTAGTGATGAAGACAGTCGCTCCCTCGGCAGCCAGCCGGTTCGCGATCGCCAAACCAATTCCCTTTGCGCCGCCTACGACGAGCGCGACTTTGTCCTGCATACGGGCCATTATACGTCCTGCCTTCCTATTGATGGTCGGAAGATGATATACGTCGTAAATCTGATATCAATTACGCACCTTGAGTAGCTTAGATATGGACCAGTATACCGACCTCGAAACCCTTTCTCAGTGCGCTCTCAACAACATGACCGTTGTGCGTCCTGTTCTCGACAAGATCGCCGACAAGTGGACAATCTTGATCCTCACTGTGATCTGCCCGAAACCTTCGCGTTTCAACGAGATCAAACGGCGTCTGAACGGAATCACCCACAAGGCGCTTGCCGATGCATTGAAGCGGCTCGAGCGGAACGGCCTTGTGACAAGGACCGTATTGTCAACGCAACCGATCGGCGTCGAGTATGCGATTACGCCGCTTGGCCATTCGCTCCGCGAGCCGTTCGAAGCGCTTTGCGCATGGTCGCTCGAAAATGGGCCTCACATCGAGGCTGCGTCTGTACGCTACGACAAGGCGGCCAAGGGCTAAGCCACCTCGGCCGTTGAGATAGGCCGTCGGGTGTCGCCCAAGTGGCCATGGGAGTGGCTGCTCAAAACCCTACCGCGGATAGCGCGGAAGGGTACGGAGCTTTGCCAACTTTCTCGGTCGAACTCATCGAGTGGACATATACTGTCGCGCAATTCCAGCAACTCGCGCCCCGTATAGACGTGCGGTTTCAAGATCGCCGACCGACATCTCCTCGGGGGGCGCGTCGGCGTCAGATTGCGCCATCGGGCCGATATACGATCCCATCCGATTTACATCGTCTCGTAGCGACGCCTTGATGTTTGATGGCTTGATAGCCAGGCTGACCCAGGAACCACCGTGTTGCCCCGCCAGAAGAACGAAGTATTGCAGCGTGTTTAGCTTGTCACCGTTGAGGCTGGCGCTGTTCGTGAATCCACCGAAAATCTTGTCTTGCCATTTTGCGGAGAACCATGGCTTCGAAGATGCATCGGCGAATCTCTTAAACTGCCAGCTTGGTCCGCCCATGTAGGTCGGTGCGCCGAAAATGATGGCATCGGCCGCATCGAGCGCCGCCCATCCGTGTTCCGACAAGTTACCCTCGGCATCAATGGCGTGGAGCGCTGCTCCGGCTCCCTTGGCGACCGCCTCAGCCATGCGGTGGGTATGGCCGTAGCCAGAATGATAAACGACGACGATACTTGAAGGTGAGTGGATGGTCATGCCTGGCTCCTTTAGCCGTGCTTTTGCGCCTCGCCGACGGAAGTCGGCGCGGTTTCGAAGTGTTTCTGTTTGATGGTGGTTGAGGTTAAAGGCTTGTCGCCGAGGTTATGAGACCTGGACAGTAATCGCGATCATGAGCAGAAGTAGGAAGACTGCCGGCGCCCGGGTGTGACGGAAGTCACGTGCTCGGACGACAGCGAAGATTGCGGCGATCATAATGCATGATCCTAGCGCAGCGCCGATCGCAAATGTCGGACGGAGGACGAGGAGAATGGCTGTCGTGAATTCCAGCAAAGCGGTAACCCAGCACCACCACCATGGAAATCCGTACCGGACGAATTCATCGCGGATTGTCTTAAGGGCGGTGGCGTTGACGATGCTGCCCACGAGAAATGCCGCAGCGGCCGCGAGTGTCGCCGCATCGCCCGGTGAAAACGATATGAGGTAGGACATTTGGAAAGACCCTTCGGTTTAATCGCCCAGTTACTATAGCGATGAACTTAAATCTAGCGATGCTAGATTGTCAACCATTGCCCTGATTAATTAGGGTCACTAAAGTCTCTCGTGCATGGATCGAGGGCGAAAGAATGGGTATCAGCGAGCGAAAAGAGCGTGAGAGACTGGAACGGGAACAGCGGATCGTCGCCGCGGCGCGAACGCTGGCGCAACGTGATGGTTGGGCTTCCGTCACCGTACGACGCCTTGCACAAGAGATCGAATACAGTCAGCCGGTCCTGTACGCCCATTTTGAAAATCGCGACGCGATCGTCGGCGCGGTCGCGCTCGAGGGCTTTGCGGAGTTAGGCCCGACGTTGCGGGCCTCTGTCCGCGACGGCGCACCTCCGATAGACGCACTCCGAGACGTTGCGACGGCCTATCTCGTATTCGCTTTCGAAAGGCCAGCTCTGTACGAAGCCATGTTCGTCCTGCCGAGTGGCCTTCGATTCGCCAAGTCCGATACGCCCAAAGTGCTGCGAGATACATTTGGCGCTATGATGGTCGTCGTGGAACCGTTTTGCTCTGACCCCGAGGTCGCGACAGAATATTTCTGGGCAGCTTTACACGGATTGGCAGAGCTTGAACGCCACGGTCGAATAAGGGCCTCGCACCGCGCCGAGCGGGTGAGGCTCATTGTTGCAATGTTTGCGACAGGTGACTGACCTTAACCCGCGGCTCCCGAGCGGAGCGAGGCGGGGAGCCTAACAGCTCGGCTATCGCCAAGAGGAGCTGTCATTCCCAGACCCACGGCCAAACACATAACCAACCACGAATGCCAGTGCGCCCACGCCGAGAAAAAGACTGGTGGCTGTGTGCGGGTGATCGACCGCGCCCGCCGCGACGGCGCTCGTCTCCCGCTTCACGGCATCTAATGCGTCACTGGCGACCTTACGGACGCCGGTAGCAGGTTCTGACGGAGCCCCAGTGAATCCAACCTTTAGGTCTTCAGACATTTCAGTTCCTCCATGTTCGTGTCTTGCAGGAACAGTTTGGCCGCCAGGATGTTCCCCGCTGTCAGTCTCTGGGTGTTCGTCGAGATTGGGAGCGGGCGGCGGCCCGTCCTTTGCCGAATGCCACCATAGAGCTGGACGTGCCCCAATCTCGGCGGCGGACAACCCACATCCTTAGCCTCGCAGACTGTGATAGCCGCGCATGTTCTTCGACGCCCAATTTTTACCAGCTGCTCGCGCCAGTCGCTTTCCGCGCAAGAACCACCAAGCTGATGCGCGGTCAAGCGCCTAGGCATCAATGTATTCCATGATCGCCCTCAGCTTGCCGTCCTCGACGGTAACGTCGAAAACCCAGATCAGCGAACGATTTGCTTGTGGAAATGAGTGGCAAAGAACATATCAGGAATCGCAGCGGCCACTTAATGAACGACTGGGGGTCGTACAGCGCCTGACGGTGCTCTCAATTTCGTTCTAGAGAGAAAGCCCCAGCAAAAACCGGAGCCTGCAATAGGGGATAGAGCGCTGACTGAAAGACGCAGTTCCAAGAGCATCGCAGCGCTCATGCCTAGCTTCGTTCCCTTACCGCCGGGTGATCTCCGGGCATCCGCGACGGTTGGCAAACTGCATGCGCTCCGGGCCGCGACGGGTATACCCCTGAATGACGATGCTTCGGGGCGTGACGCGCAGGATCTGCGCACGACGAAGGCCCTCACCACGGGCAATGTCAAGCGCGTCGTCCGGATCGCATCCTCGGTCTCGTCTGCGATCATATCGGTCATCGTCACGATTAGGGTCATAAATCCCGACACCGCCAGGTCCGACTCGCAATTCCATGTCCTGTGCCCCGGCGATAACCGGAGCAACCGTCAGGCCGCTCATTGCAGCGAGCCCGATCAGTATAAACTTGATGGTTCTGTGCATTTCGATGTTCTCCGTTTGATCATCTGAAACATTGGGAGAGAGTAATTGTTCCAGCGGGCAGGCGCAGCAGCGGCTGGAGCGCGAGCTTTCAGACATGAGGGCGAGGGCAGGCGGCCCATGTCGCCTCCTTAAGCATTGCTCTTTGTACGGTAAAAGACAGTCGGTTGTTCTGTATTTTCAAGTCATTAGGTTCCCTTGCATCGAGTCGGATTCACTCCGAACGCTGTGGGGACGAGAATGCCGACTGACGAGCGTCAATACCGGAACGAATTGCTAAAAAGCCTCGACACAAGCGACCTCACGCTTCTCGCTCCCCATCTCGAATTCGTGACGCTGGACATTCCCTATCAGATCGAAAAAGCCCACGCGCCGGTCGATTACGTCGTCTTTTTGGAATCAGGACTGGCGTCGATCGTCGCCAGACTACCGGGCGGGCGGGATATAGACGTGGGGATTGCCGGGCGTGAAGGCATGACCGGTGCTGCGATTGTGCTTGGTGGCGAGCAATCGCCGAATACGACCTTCATGCAGGTATCAGGTACTGGGTATCGTATCACATCCACAAAACTACAGGAGGTTATCGATACCAGTGCAACGCTGCGCGGTAAACTGCTTGCCTACATTCAGGCATTTCTGGCGCAAATGTCCTCGACCGTCCTTGCCAACGCCCATGCCAAGCTTGAGGAGCGTCTCGCGCGCTGGCTTCTCATGGTTCACGACAGGATGGATGGCAACGCGATTTCGCTAACCCATGAATTTCTGGCGATCATGCTCGGCGTGCGGCGCCCCGGGGTTACGGTTGCGGTTCATATCCTGGAGGGCAAGGGGTTCATCCGCGCCAATCGCGGCAAGATTATTGTCGTCAACCGGCTTGGCCTGATGGACGAAGCCAAGGGCTCCTACGGAGCAGCGGAGGATGAATATCATCGGCTTATGGGTGTGAAAATTCGCAAGACGTCCTAGCGTCCCCAATCATTTCTGAAGATACCATGCCGGAGACGAAAGCCCGGGGCGACAAAATCAGTAACTCTCGTCTTCACCGGGCTGCACGTCCACCGCCGGCCCGGTTTTCTCCTGAGCTCGCCCAGGGCCGATGCGCGGCGCCAATCCTATGTCCTCAAGCATTTGGGCCTTTTCAGCTTGCGAGAATTCTTCCATGGCGCTGATAAGCTCTTTACGCCCGCCGCGGCGATAGATTTCAGTCAGCTCACTTAACTTCATGTGTGTCTCGCAAATGGGTTCTGTTCGCGCGCTATAATCAACCCTGGAGGCAAATGTTCCGTGATGGCGTGCGGATTACCTCCACGCCCGTCCGATGTTCCATCAAAGCATTTCGCGGGCGAAGAAGGCTGCAACGGTCGAAATCGGGATCGTGATGATGCTGATCAACCCCCAGAGCGCGAACCCTGAACTTGGTCCGTTGAAACAGAAGGCGTTCAGAAGCGCGTTCCAACGAATTATCCAGGGCAACGATAGTCCAATCGAAATTCCAATCAGCCATACCATCACATGTCCTCCTCCAGGAGCCTGATGACAAAGGGCCGAGAAGAGGAATTCGTTCCAGCATCGCGCGAGCGAATGATTAAAAAGCTCGCCACGACATACAGGTAAGTCCCACGAAATGCTCCCGGGTGGTCCGCCAGGTCGCATCAGCGCGGATAATTAATCACAAAAGGTGAACGGCGTCGCGTGACGCAAGCGTGACAACAGCACCAAAACAGGTTCCTGCTCACTCCTCGTCTTGCAGATATTCAACCTCTTGCTCGACGTTGATGAAGAACTCATCGATCATCCACATCCCAGCGAAGGTGAAGAGCATGATGGCGACGATCCAAGATAATCGTAGGCGAGACGGCAGCGTTTCCATTGTCTGAGCATGCTAAAGGTCGGATTTTCTCACAATTTGCCAATATGGATTACGCCTGCACAGCTACACTGCAGGATGATTATCTCTCCCGTTCAAATGACGGCGAGCCGTTTTCGCTTTTCGCGAAAAACGACTCTCCGCGCTGGGGGCAAGTCGCGAGAGTAGCTCGCGGATCTCCGGTGGTTGGACGGCTGGAACACGGACTGCGACCAACAGGCGGGTGGTTCGAAAGATGGGGTATTCCAGTCCGATGCAGCGACCATCGCCTCCGCGGACATCGGCCAATATCTGAGGAGGGGCCGGTCCAGCTTCACCCAAGGTTCGCTCGTGCGAGCTGGTGGACGAACATTTCGACTACCTCCCAACGGTCATCCGTGAGACGCTTGCGAAGGCGACCGGCCGGTGGAAGAGGGAATGAGCCAGAGCCATTCGATCGATGATCTTGATCAGCCCCAGAGCCTGCCGGGCAGCCGGTAACAGCAGCGTCAACGAGATCGGGCTCTATAACGCCGGACGCGCGCTACCTCGTGGTGTGCGCCCGATTTTGGGGAACTGACCTGCCCTGAAGGTCAAACGTCATTGTTGGGCTCTCCTCGTTTCGCCTGCATGCGCCTCGCTACTAGAGCTGGGTATTGTTTGCTTTGTCTATCTCGTCGAGAATCTGCGGGCGCAAACTGGCGTGCTCTGCTCAAACCCCGACGGAGATCGTGTCGAAGTCGGCGGTCGGAAGACGCCCGGCCGCCATCTCCCAAGTGGCGTTCGCGCCTCTTCCAACGCGGCCCTGTTCCGTTTCGAACACGTAGCTCGCCCCCCGGACCGGACGCCTTAGTGGTCGGGTGTTAGGAAATGATAGGGCGGCTGGTTCGTGTCGTCTGTGCGTATGCAGGATCGGCGGCGAAGGACTGGTTTAGCACCACCAGGTCAAAGGTGAGATAAAGTTTGTTAGGCGCGATGGAACTTAGGGACGACGCCGGACTTCCTTCCCCACAAAGGAGAACGGAAATGCCAGACCCTAAAAATTCCCCCGCGGCACGATCGATGGAAATCGAGCAGGAAGCCCAGCGCAAACGAGCTTCGAAGGGCGATCTCGAGACTGGGCTTGAAGACACGTTCCCCGCGTCGGATCCGGTTTCCGCCACGCACACCACCGTGCCCTCCGGTCGAACAGACACTGACGCTGCCGACCGCGTAAAGCAGACGCCGGAAGGTGAGGATGACTATGCGCTGGTCGACCAGGCGCTCCGATCGACGGGCGAAGGTCGTCCTGCGTTCGACGGTGTCCGCGCCGGGAGAGATGGCGTTCGCGCTCTTGGACGGGACGTTGATCGCCTGGGCGACACCGCAAGCGAAATCGCCTCGGGAGCCAAGTTGCTCGCCAAGTCCGAAGTCCGCGGTTACGTGCAGGACATCGAGGCGCGGATCCGCGAGCGTCCCATCGCAGCGGTCGCAATCGTCGCTGCGCTCGCCTTCGTATTCGGAGCGACGCGCTGACGAAGCCGACCCACTCGATGAGACTATAGTCGGCACTGGTCGACGATCTGCCGATGGTTCACCGGACAGACTCAAACGCTCCATCGGGGGATTTTTTGAAAATTGCCACGTACAATGTGAACGGCGTCTTGGGCCGATTGCCTGTCCTCCTAAAATGGCTGAAGGAGGACAGGCCCGACGTTGTCTGCCTTCAGGAACTGAAGACCGCCGATGATAAATTCCCACGAGAGGAGCTTGAGAAAGCCGGGTACGGCGCGGTTTGGAACGGGCAGAAGAGCTGGAATGGCGTCGCGATCCTGACGCGAGGTCAGAAGCCCCATCTTACCAGAAAGGGGCTGCCAGGCGATCCGAGCGACGCGCACAGCCGCTATATCGAAGCCGCCGTCGACGGCATCCTCATCGGGGCGCTCTATCTGCCGAACGGGAATCCCGCCCCCGGCCCGAAGTGGGACTACAAACTCGCGTGGTTTCGACGACTTCAGGAATACGCCGCGGAGCTGCTCGAACTGGAGGTGCCAGTCGTGCTGGCCGGTGACTACAACGTCATGCCGGCGGATATCGACGTCTACAAGCCGGAGCGGTGGCTGGACGACGCGCTGTTCCGGCCGGAAGTCCGCCGGGCCTATGCGGATCTCGTAGCACAGGGGTGGACCGATGCCGTCCGGCATCTGCATCCGCATGAGCGCATCTACACCTTCTGGAAATACTGGAGGAACTCGTTCGAGCGCGACGCCGGCTTGCGGATCGACCACTTCCTGCTCAGCCCGGCCATCGCCTCGTCACTCCAATCGGCAGAAGTGCGCAGGAAGCCTCGGGGCTGGGAACACACGAGCGATCATGCGCCCGTCATGATCGAGCTTGATCTGGCAGCCCTGGTGCACGGCTGATGGCAGCGCAGAACACACCTCTACAGACACCTGACGGCCGATACATCATTGTGCGCGGCCGGCTCTGGCGAAAGACGAACCCAAGCCTTCCCGAAGAAACGCGCACTCGCTTGGTGGCGGAGCTGATGGCTGCTCGAAGGGCGGTAAAGGAAGCCGGCGACGACGATGTGCGGCTGCGTGCGGTGCGCAAGGCCATCGATGCTGCGAAGATTGCGCTCGGCGAGCGGGGGCCGGTGTGGTGGGATGACGGCACGCCTGATCTCAATCGTCACATGGCAAAGACGACGTCTTATGCGGCTTGGCATCGACGAATGACAGGCGGCCGTCAATAACGGTCGAAAAAATCGGATCGACCTTGTCGGCAACGGCCCCCTTCATACGTCTAGTTATCATGTCACGTGAATAAGCGGAGCAAGGGAGAGACATAATATGAGCGAGTTGAGGTCCGCAACGGAACTGGCAGCGAAGCGCGTCAGCAGATTTCCGAACGAAACCGCCGAATACGCCGCGGCGAGAACGGCTCTCCTTGCGGAAGAGATCGAAGCCCGGCGATATCTTACCAAACTGGCAGAACAGCGCATGCGGCTTCCTCCTGGCCCTGTCGTCGAGAAAGACTATCGTTTCAAGGACGAAAATGGCCGCGAGCTGGCTTTGGCCGACCTGTTCGGAAAGCATCACACCTTGGTGACCTATTTTTGGATGTTCGGTCCGCAGCGCGAGAGGCCTTGCCCCATGTGCACGAACTTCCTAGGCGGCGCGAATGGGAACGGCGCCGACGTGAAGCAACGGGTTGCGTTCAAGATCCTTGGGCGCAGCCCGGTCGAGAGGCAGCGGGCGTTTGCGATGGAGCGCGGCTGGCACGACCTCGATTTCATAGAGACCGTCGGCGACGATTATGCCAGAGACCTCGGACTGCTCGACGACAAGGGCTATGAGTATCCGGCATTCACCGTTTACCAGAAGCACGGAAACACGGTTCGCGTTTTTTACAACGGCGAGATGCCTGCCGATGCCGCTGATCCCGGGCAGGATCCGCGAGGCGCTGTCGATATCGCACCCCTCTGGAATATACTGGACATGACGCCGGCCGGACGCGGCACGGACTGGTACCCGAAGCTCAACTATTGATCTGGCGGCTTCGACAGTCGGCGTAGGTGGCGCCGCCACGCCGGCGCGCCGGTGGACTAACTGCCAGAGCGTCCGTCGTTGAAAGAGCACGTCTTCTTTCGATATGCGCGCTTCCCTCAAAAGAGATCTTCAAGCTCCTCCAATCAGGCAAAGTCGGAAGCTGTCAAATTGCGATGGAGGCCGATCAGTTGGCTGCGAGGCGCGAAAGGCCGCCGGCCGGCGCGAGTTGCCCCAAAATGTAAACGAATTCCTTCAATCAGCCAAAGTGATTCAAGGGTCGGCAGCGGCCGATTGAAAACATCATGCTCAATGACCGCAATTGGCGCGAAGGGAAGACCGCAGTCGGCCATTGTGGACCTCTTCCTCGCAAATGTCAGAGATGGACCGTCTCTCCGTTGGCAATCACTCGATGCGTTTGACTTTGACGACTTGGCGGCACTGTGCGACTGTCGTTGGCCAGGACCGGCGTCGACGCAAAAATGCTCGTCGAGAGATTTGAGTCCTCGCGCGGCGAAAGATATCCCCATGCGGATTGTCATTTTCGTGCCCACGGACGTGCATTCACTGGAACTTGCCGGGCTCATGGACGTGTTCGCCGAAGCAAACGCCCGTGTTGGCAAGAACTTCTATGACGTTGCCATCACAGCAGAAGAAGCTGGCTCGATCCTTTGCGCATCAGGGCTCAGGGTTCTGCCCGATTGCACTTTCGATGCGTATCCAGGTGACCCAGACACGTTGCTCGTAGCCGGGAGCGCCGGCGTTCCCCGTTCCCCGGGGAGACAGGTTATCGACTGGTTGACCAATACCGTCCCCGAGACCCGGCGCTACGGCTCCGTATGCACAGGGGCATTCCTGCTCGGCGAAGCCGGTTTACTCGCAGGCCGACGTGTCACCACTCACTGGCAGTTCGCGTCCTTGCTTGGCGAGCGCTTCCCTGAGGCGCAGGTGGAAAGCGATCGTGTTTTTGTCCGAGACGGTGCGATGATCACGTCGGCCGGGTCCAGCGCCGCAATCGATCTCGGGCTTTCTCTCGTTGAAGAGGACCTCGGCCGCGAGGTGGCGCTTTACGTTGCCCGGCGGCTTGTCGTGTTCCTGAAGCGACCAGGTGACCAATCGCAGTTCAGCGTGCATCTGGCGGCGCAGGCAAGCGACCGCAGCCGTCTACACAAAGTCCAGGAATACATTCTGAACCATGCTACAGCGAACCTTTCGGTCACGGCCTTGGCGAAAATCGCGGCGATGAGCGCACGGAACTTCACGCGCGTCTTTTCGCAGGAGGTTGGGATAACGCCATCCGACTATGTCGACCTGACGCGTATCGATGTCGCACGCTTCCTCTTAGAAGGGAGCCGGCTGTCGATCACGTTGATCGCAGAAAGATGCGGTTTTGGATCGGCAAGTGCGATGCGCCGCGCCTTCCTATCGCATGTCGGAGTGACGCCGTCTGATTACCGCGATCGCTTCCGAACGTCTGGCGAAGGAGCAAGATCGAGTTTGTCCGAAAACGGCTGATGGTTGTCCTGGAACCGCCTCGGCTGCGGGTTGCCCCAGCTGGGGTCGGAGTCAATGTTTATGTAATGGCAGACATCGAGAAGCTCCAACAGGTGGACTTTATAAAGCGCGCGCCGGGCCTTGCGTCCATTTCCTCAAGTGCGTGGTGTCCGTGAGCGGCGGCAGGCAAATGTTCGGCACTAAAAAGAGGCCCCGCCGGGCTGCGCCCGCTCGTGCTAGTTGCTCCGCAACTTCGCCATCCCAGCAACCCTTCGCGTCCACGCTACACAATTCGGATCACAAACAAATCTCTTTTGTCGTCACCGCTTGGGGCTTCGCCGAAAAGGTATTGGAGGTGACGTCACTTTGATACACGTGACGAAGCTTCTTAACGCTCTCAAGGGTCTGCCAACCCTGATCGCGCGAGTGGCATCCCACCCAGCCGACGCGAACGGAAGTGCTTTGAGTGGTGCGCAGGGGCAAGACCGCCACTGGACGAAGCTGTCAGCGCACAGTCGTTAGCTATATTCGGACGGCCATGAGGAGCTTGGAGCGTTACAACGCATGCAGGCTGTGGCGAGGACGTTTTGCTTCGACGTCACCTGATGTTTCGTCCCGCCAATCGGCGCGATCTCCGATCGGCGTTACTGTTCTAGTCCCGGCGACCCCGTGGTTCGCGCGTTGGCGATCTACCACCGGAAAACCCTCCCGATGAATATGTCTGCCGAATGAGCCGCGGTGCGACTGAAAGCCTTCATGCCGCGCCGTTCGGACCCGTCGTGGTGCCACGGCATCTCGAGTGGGAGCTCGAGCCTGGGATTTTACCAGTAAATCTCGGTAAACAGCCGCCGTGGGAGGTTTTGGCTCAACGCCGCAATTTCGATTGCGATGGTGTCGCGCTGTGGACATCCGTCTATGTCAGATTGACGTCGCGGGCTCTCTTTTTGAAGAGCCGGCTGTCAATCATATCGATCGCATAAGAAGTGGTTTTGGATTGCAACAAGCGATGCGCTCGCCTTCGTTTTGAGTGTCGGATTGACACCGTCTGACCACAGGGATCGCCTCCGGACATCTGGCGAAGGTGCAAGACCGAGTTTGTCCGAAAGCGGTTGATGGTTGTCCTGAGACGGCCCCGGCTGCACGTTGCCCCGCCTCGGGTCACAGTCCATGTTTCTGTCATGGAAGAAGTTGAGAAACTCAAACAGCCGGACTTCATGAGGCGTGCGCGGGGCACGGCCGACAATGGGCCTCTGAGCGCTGACGCCGTCAGGTCCATTCTTCCGACACTTGTCGAGGAAATGACGGACGGGATCGCCATCGCAAAGCGTTTAGGTGCCAATTCGCCGTTGCTCTACGTAAACAGGGCCTTCGAACATCTGACTGGATACTCTCGAACCGAGGTTATCGGCAAAGACTGCCGCTACCTGCAAGGCAATGAGCGTGAGCAACCCGAGATCGCTCGCATTCGCGCTGCGATCGGGGCGGCCGAGCCAGTGGACGAAACGTTGCAAAACTATCGAAAGGACGGTTCGGCCTTCTGGAATAGTCTTAGTCTTAGGCCCGCCTGGGTTGGGGACGAACTGTTCTACGTCGGAATACTGCGCGATGTATCAGCGCTTCGCCAAGCGCATATAGCGCTGGATCGTGTCGCAAACCTCGACGGGACCACGGGCTGCTTGAACCGTCAATCATTTATCCAAGCTACCGAGGGACGCTTCGCAACCAATGCCGAGACGATCCTTCTGGTTGTGAAGCTGGATGTTGTCAGCTTTCATGATCTCAACACCGGATACGGTTTCGACGTCGGGGATGCTCTGCTCTGTGAAACCGGGCGGCGGCTGCGTGACATGGGCGCTGCACTAGTGGGTCGGATGGGCGCGAACGAGTTCGCCCTCGCCTTCGAGCTCCAGGATGAACCAAGTGCAGACCCGACGGTAAAGCTGGTTTCCGCGTCGCTCGCAGCGGACTTCGTGGTGGCAGGTGCCAGTGTCTCACTGCGCTTCTCCATCGGATATGCCGTAGGCAGGCCAGTGGGCAGTGCCATTTCATTGATCCGGAACGCCGGTACTGCCCTTCGGGCAGCCAAATCTGATCCGTTGGGTGGTCCGCGGCGGTTTCGCGAGTCCGACCACGAGCAAGCCAGCCGACGCGTCAGGATGACACGTGAGTTGAAGGTCGCGGTCGCGAACGACGAATTCGTGTATCACTTCCAGCCCCAGGTAGACCTAATCACCGGTGAGTGGCTCGGCGCGGAAGCCTTGATTCGCTGGAACCATCCCCTGTTCGGCAGCCAACTCCCCGGCGGCTTCATTGAGACCGCTGAGCGATCAGGTCTGTTACTTGATCTGACCGAACGGAGCCTGACCACCGTTGCGACGTTCGCCCGGCGGATCAACGCGCACCGCGACAAGGCACTTCGCTTTTCCGTGAACGTGTCGGCCGGGGAATTTCTCCAGCATGACATGGCTGAAATGCTGAACCGCGTCCTGCATCTGACCAGTGCTGAACCGGAGTGGCTGACCCTCGAGATTACCGAAAGCATGTTCCTTAGCGATACGCCCGGCGTCATGGACGCATTCCAGCAGCTGCGACAGATTGGAGTCGGTCTCTCAGTTGACGACTTTGGCACTGGCTATTCGAACCTGCGCTCCCTTGAGACGTTCCCAGTTACCGAAATCAAGATAGACCGAACGTTTGTCAGCGAACTCGCAACCAGACCCGCCAGGCGGGTGATCGTCCGCGCTGTTATCGAGCTGGGACGCGCCCTTGGCCTGACGGTGGTCGCGGAGGGCGTGGAGACGGAAGTACAGCGTGCAACGCTTGGCGAAATGGGCTGTCGGGTCGGCCAAGGCTACCTATTCGGAATCCCAACCGACGCAGAAAGCTTCGCAATTAACCTGGCACGGATGGGGAGCGAAGCAATGGACGCACCTGCACGTGCGTTACCAGTATCTGTCCATAAATGAATTGGATTCTGGACATGAACAGGCATTACTTAACAAAGATTGCTCCAGTAGATGCCAGAAAACACAAGCGCTTCAAATGCAAAGCCGCTGTGCGGCTTGCTTACAAAAAAACTCTCAAGCAGCCGATTTCATCGTGTCGTGCCGTTATGTTGGAGGTCTCGCAGGGAGGAGCGCTAATCAGCGTCTCTGCAGAAATACCTGAACACTTTTACATCGTGATTGGCAACTTCGAGTACTCCATCGGTTGTGCCGTAAAACGAAGAGAAGAGAGTCTTCTCGCAGTCGAGTTCATAAAGGAACAACCTCGACACATTGTTGAAGCCTTCGCTCTCCTGAGATTTCCGCTGGCACCGTTATTCAGTTTGAAGGGCCTTTTGCGAAATGAGCTGGTACAACCAGTTGGTAGCGCTCTGCAGTGGGAGTCGCCGGCTGAATAATCTTGATGTTCTCGGATCGGGGTATAGTCGACACTGCGATCATTGCCCAATGAAAAGGAAAGTCTGAGAGCTTTCCGACAGCGGCGGCTACGGCGCTCGGGCGACGATCTCCATCGAAGTCCGTTGGCCGGAAAGAGGACCAGGTGACCTGCCAAGGACGCTGCAACCTCACGGCGGTGGCAATCATTGCGGCGTATGTCTTGCTCCGGTTTGCCGCGTTCGCTTTCAATCTGGACCTATCGCCCATAGCCTGCCTCCTGCTCGGCATGGCTCTGTAAGCCAGAGGACGACCGCAATGCTGATGATCCGCTCAACACGCCGATCGAAATGATTGCCATCAATATGCGTAAGGCAATCGGACAAGTAAATTGTGTTCTTGGCCGGTCACAGCCTATTCAACCCCGAAACACATTAACGACCGGAAAACGCGTCTTGATAGAGGAAGTACTGGAACCAGACGGGTGCGATGCGGGTTTATCGCCACCAACAGAATGGAAGACCCACATGAGCGATAAAGAGCAGGCGCCGATGGTGACGTTTAACAGGATCGATAAGAGTGCCTACTTCTCGTTCAACGGGCGACGGTATGAACTGCAGGGGAAGTACAACAGCCTCGATGACGCTCGACAAGTAGCGGAGAAGCAGTGCCGCGCCATGGGCTGGAACGGTTAATTCAAAATTAACCAAAGCCGAGCATGCTTTGTGCTCTTTCCCCCAGGAAGTAGCTGGTATCTATCGGCCGCGCTCCCCAATGAGTGCGGCCTTCTTTTTGTGCGCTAACCGAGTAAATGAACGTGATACGCAATATCCGAGAGAACACGACCATTCTCGAAGTCGTCTTCACCCACGAGGGCGTCGAGCGATATGTCCATAAACTTGCGGTATTGTCTGCAAGATCTGTTGGAGCCGGCATCGCAAAGGCAGTCCAACAGTTCCAAAAAGAATGTCCCGGTGTCGCGCTTACTGATGGCGTCACCATCGCGCTTCGAAATGCGGACTTATCGTGAACTTCTTAAGCTGGTAAAAGACGGCCGATCCGGAACTTCGAGCGGTTTGCGAAGTTAGTGTTTCCTTAGGCGCAAAGGAAACCTCACATGAAAATCATAACTGCAATTGCCGCTGCAACGCTGTTGACTGTGGCGCTCTCTAGCTGCGGCAACACAATCCGCGGCATGGGCAAAGACACCGCCAATACGGTGGACGCTACACAGAACGCTGGCCACCGAGTGAACCGCGCAGCCTCGAACTAAGTGAGGCACAGATAGGGGGTGGGATTTATTCTGCACTCGCTACGCCTTTTGGCTGAATTGCATTAACCGCGGATCTATTTATTCATTACTTGGTCGGGGTAGTAGAATAAGATGATCGAAACCCCTATATGCCAAAAGCCCGTCGCACCGGAATGCGACGGGCTTTTTTTGTCTAGGCCAGTTTGATGGCCGTATGTCTTTGCTTCCGCCATTTCCTCAACGAAGTGATCGCCAAGGCATCGGGAACGGGGCGAACGAAGCGCCGGCCAGCCGATCTTTACGCACGTGGCCGTAGCTGCGTGCGGGTTCAGTCAGGTGGCCTGAAACGATCCAGCGCGAAAACGCCGACCCAACGCCGCGCATCATCGAGGACTTGATCAAAGGCGTCGGGTCGATAGGCGGGGGTGCCGTCCTTATCTGCGCAACAAGCGCCCTCGGAAGGTTCACGCGATTTTGCACCTCGCCAAGCGATGGAATTGCGTGGTGACAGGTGGAGCTTTTTGCACTCGTTGAAGAATCTCGAACCGATCGAACTCGTCGTGAACATCATAAGGATCACGTCGGCTACAGCCGTCGCCTTCAACAGGTCGCTTGGAAGCAGCGCTGGGCGGCCGAGCGTCGGCTGACTTGACGAGGAGCCGACGCCTGTCAACGTCTGGCAGCCGGCTAAAACGAAGACTACCGACCAAAACCTCTCGCATAATCAGGGCCGACTGATAGAGTTGGCTTTTCTCAACCAATGGGAGCCGCGACATCGCTAATCCAGACCATAACCCACGCCGCGTGACCGACATGGATGCCCTCATCGGAATGCGCCTGCGGGTCGCGCGCCTTTCTGCTGGGTTAAGTCAGACAGTCGTAGCCGACCATCTTGGGATCACATTTCAACAGGTTCAAAAATATGAACGTGGTGCAAACCGCATTGCAGCCACGACGCTCAACAACGTCGCCGCCCTCTTCGGGGTTTCGATCCTTTATTTCTTGGAAGAAGGATCGGGGGAAGTTGCGTCCGCGGAGGTGCCGCTGCGGCCAAAGTCGACAGACTTGGCCATGACCAAACGGGGCCAACGGCTACTGAGATATTTCGCGGCGTCGCCGGACAAGGTTCAAAACGCGGTCTTCAGATTGCTTCAATCCACTGGAGGCGACGAAGACGAACGCGACGACTGATTGGCGGATGGTTTGATTTATTACCGGCGAGGCCGGCGTTGGCCACGCCGGGCGCAGTCGTCCAGATTGACGAAATCGACCATCCCGTCTGCCTTTCGGTCTCCAGCGTGTCCAGTAGAAACGCCATGAAAATCGACTGCCAGCCTTTGAATATGTCTACGTACTTATCGTCGGCTTTCTCGGAGACCGAGTACCGACGATGGGCATACCCTGATGCTAGCGCCTGATGGGCGTAGACATGCCCCAGTGCCGCACACCCATTTGATTCCGTCAGTGCAGACTCTGACGGACCGCAGCGTCTCTCATGGCGAGGTGTTCGGTAGACAGCGGGGCTTCTTCGCTTGCCCACACCAACATCGCAAGCGCGGCGATAGCCAGGTATCCCAGTTTGCTCGTTAACGCGCTACGCGCAGCTTGAGCACGGGTGCAGCCGGTCCTAGTTATCGAGTTCATTTTGTCGCGCTCGCTCCAGGTTCGTGCCAGGAAACTACCCCTTTATGCAAGTCGGTCCAATCCCCAGATATGGGCTGGACCGGCAGAGCGCCCCGGCTGTGGGCTCAGTCTTCCTAGATTCAAGAATTTCGAACAGCTGGAAAGGTCTGCATTCTGCAACACAGACCGAGATGCAGAGACGCCACTTCACCAATTTTGAGACGTTGCTTCCTAAAAATTGGACACGGATTGGTTCGAAATTCGAATTATTGACTATGCGGACAACTGAATAGCTGTCGACCACGACAATAAGAAATAGGAGTTTCAGTGGGTCTCAATGCTTGCTGTCGTCTGCGGGTCAACAAGATCGTGGCCAAAGGGGTTTGCAGCCACCAGAAGGGCTAAAATCAAGATCGCGGCTGAAAAAGAGATCGCGGGAGATGTCATGCTGAACCCTAAGGGAGAGAAACGCGAACGCACTATCTATCGCGCTCACGGACGATAGCTTCCAAGTGTCAAGCATTCGTAAAAGCCAAAGGGTTGCCGACCCATCGAAGTCCTTAGACGTGCTAACGATCGCAACTTTCAAGCCGACCAGATCTGGCGACGTTCGGTCCGAAAACAGCCTCGGAGTAGGGAGTCTCAGGCATCCAACCAACTAGATTGGCCGTGACCATGCGACGACAGCGGGACCGCTGGTCCCTTGCACGGGGTCAGTCTCGGGCAGATGTAGGCGGGCTATCCGGGCGCAAACTGCCTTTGAAGGCGGTGAAGTTTGGATGTCCGCTTCTTGTCCACTGGGATAAGCGCCGACTACCTCAAAATCGTCACTAGCATCAATCCGCATGTGGCCTGTGCCGGCTGGAAGAAGAATACAATCTCCAGCGCTCAAGTCGATTTCGTTCCCATCAGACCCGCCGATCAGCAGCTTGGCGTGGCCTTTGCCGACGCCTAGCACCTCATGCGCGCCCGAATGATAATGCTGGTAGTCAAACACACCGTTCCGCCACAGTCCCGTCCAGCCATGCGAAGCAAACAGTCTCGCAAACTCCTCCGATCCATCCTTGGTGATGAAGACGCCACGGTAAAGCAAAACGGGAAGGGAAGGGTTGTTAGGAACCCACGCGCTCGCGTCGAAGATCAGTTTTTCGATGCCCACTTGCTGCCTCCGGCCTCCGTGGCTGACAACCTTGCAATGGCTGTCGCCGCTTTGCCCCGTGGTGACGTTCAAAAAAGGTTCCACGCTGCAACGGCGGCCGCGATCCAGAATAATCCACTGACCTCAGCTGCGATCAGATATCCGGCTGTCCGATCGTTCATGCTCTCCTCCATCACTCCCATATTGTGACAATGCAACATGTCGCGTGAAGGTTCCCCCGTCTAGGTCCTTAGCGAGGCCGCTCGCTGTCGATGCACCAGGCTACCGCCTCAAGTCACTAGCGTTTTAGTAGAATTTTGAAACTGAAACGCACCCATATCGCAAGGGGGACAAGTGCAAACCGTAATCCCTGCGTCACCGCCGTGGATCCAATCACTTGAGTGCACCGGCCTAGCTCGACTTGGCCGGCATGACCGAGACGGCCATCGGTCGTCACGCTTCAGCAATTCAAAAGAAAGCCCCGCTTGTGGCGGGGCGAGTCGCGAGAGTGACATAGCCGGCAGAGGAACAAGCCAGCGCCCCATAAACGCGGGTTGACCTGTATTGGTTCCTTGCAGGACCGTTCGACGAACATTCGGCAAAAAGAGTTGCTTCGAAAGTTTAGATAGGATCGCGCAAAAATTTGGCTCAGACCGCAGCCCAAACATCGTCAATGTGATAATGATTACGAGGACGCCCAAACCTCCAAAGGCGTTCCGTATGCACACACTGCTGACCGAGATTTCCATGTGGTCGCTGGAGTGTCATTGCGGCTTTGCAAGGAGAGCCGGGGACATCCTTTGTCTTTCCAACCGGGCCAGCGGATCACTACGCCCGCCCCCCTATCGCCTTTTGCAAAGGAGTTGCCCATGCCTCCGCGTTCATGGGTGGAACGCGTCTCCACCGTTGTGCGATGGGGAGACCATGCCGAGGGAGGTCATTTTCCCGAGATGAAGCGCCCCGTAGAACTGGCAGAGGACACCGAACCCCATTTCGCGGACTGGGTCGAAGTGCGTAAAGACCGGCCTCGGGAGGTAGATTAAACACTATCTCGGTGTCCGGAATTGCGCCGATGCCCCGAGCGACAGCCGGAAAGTTCCCCGGGACAACACCGCGAGTTTGGTCCAGATCAGGTCAAATTCCCCTAAATCTCGAAGGGGGCTAGGTCTTTCCCGCTCAACGCAACTGGAAAATATAAACCCAGAAATCATAGTTGCGTTGACTCTAATACATGGTCAGAGCCTCCATGCGCCGTCTCTAATGGAGGAGCGCAAGATGTCAGTAACGTTGAACACGTCTATATCCTGGAAGAATGCAGCGCCCGACGATGCAACTATGCTGGATAGTCTACAACCCAACATCATAAAAGCTCACGTTCGGGAGTTTTTGACCCTACTCTTTCTCCAATTCGACGATCAAGCAGGTTCGAAGAGCTTTCTCAAGACTTTATCGAATTCGATGATGAAATCGGCCAAGCAACACCTGGACGAAATCGAGGCGTTCAAGTCAACGCCGCCTGTGGCTGGAACACCCTATGTCGGCGTTGGTCTCACAAAGAAGGGCTACGACAAACTCGGAATAACCCAGACACCGGGCGACAGTCTCTTTGGTAGCGGGATGCAGATGTCCGAGCTAAACGATCCCGATGCCAGTACCTGGGACCCGTACTTTGGCGATGACATTCACGCCGTTGTCCTTATCGGAGATATGCTCAACGAGACAAAGGTTGCTGCGCACGACCAAGTCGTCAACCTGATCAACAGCTCCTACGGCGTCAAAATTGTCGGCTCGCAGGATGGGTTGGGCCTGCACAACAACAACGGCCAAGGGATCGAGCATTTCGGCTATGTCGATGGACGCAGCCAGCCGCTCTTCCTCACAGAAGATATCGAGGGCGAGGAGAACGGGACCGATGGGACCGCAAACTGGAACCCCGACTTCCCGCTTGGCCAGGTCATCGTCGCTGATCCGGCGGCCCCCGATCCAACCGTGCATTTTGGAAGCTATTTCGTTTATCGCAAACTCGAGCAAAATGTTCGGCTCTTCAAGGAGGAAGAGGAGAAGCTGGCCGATCGGCTCTTCGGTGCAGAAAACGAAATAGCGGGAGCCATGGTTGTCGGCCGCTTTGAGGACGGCACCCCCGTCACTATGCAGTTCGAAGACGGAGTTGAATCTCCGGTGCCCAACAACTTCAACTATTTCAGCGACAAGAACGGCGCGAAGTGTCCGTTCTCCGGACATATCAGGAAAACCAATCCACGTGGGTCGGGCGGGTTCGAAGATCAGGATGGTGAACGCAAGCACCTAATGGCGCGACGCGGCCAGACCTATGGCGTCAGGACTGACAATCCGAATGACGGCCGGATTGACAACAAGCCGGACAAAAACGTCGGCCTTCTGTTTATGGCCTTTAACAGCGATATCGGCAACCAGTTCGAGTTCACGCAAAAGAACTGGGCGAATAACCCAGGTTTCCCACGGGTGCCGGCCGGCTTTCCTTCGCCCGGTGTCGACCCCGTTATCGGTCAGATGCCGAGTGACAGCCAACGCCCAGACATGGAGGGAACGACTGAGTGGGGAAATCCCGCTGCCCTGATGACGACACCCGCTGTGCAGCGAGCCGTCACCATGAAGGGTGGAGAATACTTCTTTATGCCGTCACTGGCCTTCCTTAGGGCCCTCTGAGGTAAGGAGGTCAGCAATCATCGCCGACCTCCTTTTTTCACCACGGCTGCTGCGGTCTATCAAGGCACTCAACACAGCTCAATGCTGACAATAGGGCGATTTAAGCTAGGTGACCCAGGCCGCGGCATAAGCGTCGCCAACATTCTACTGGTCAAACTCGACAATGACCCCAGGTTTGACCATGCTGCTCAGCTCTTCGACGTCCCAATTCGTAAGCCGGACACATCCGTGAGAGCCGGCCTTGTCGATCAGTGACGGTTCTGGCGTACCGTGGATGCCGTAGGTCGGTTCTGAAAGATCGATCCAGACGGTGCCCACCGGATTGTTAGGACCGCTCGGAAGTGTGAGTTTCGTCTTGTTCTTGCCTTGCTGAAAGTTGATTTTGGGATTGTAGACATATGGCGGATTGCGAGCCACGCCGTTGACCTTGTGCTTGCCTGAAGGGGAGGGATTATCCTCGCTGCCAATTGTCGCGGGATATATGGCCAGGACTTTGTCGTTCGCATCGTAGGCAACAAGCTCGCCTGCCTTGCGATGCGCCTCAATCCGCTTAACGTTTCCTGTTCGGGGAGCGCCGATTACGGCCACGGACAACGTTTCGCCAGGGACAAATTGCGCTGTCGGGTTCAGCGCATACATAAGGTCGACGTCCATATGGAAACGCTCAGCCAATTTTTCGGCGATGCTGGTGTACCCTAGATGGGTCATTTTTGCCTGTTCGGCGTAGTCTTTCGGAATCTCTGCAACGATGTCGTCGCCGTCATCAGGGGAAATGATGTAGGGCCCGACGACGCCCTTATCATCGGAAAGACGCGCTACAACGTCAGCGTCCAACTTCCCGTCGACCGGAAGTCCCTGCAGCAATTCGAATCCCGAGATGGCTTTCCGAACATTTGCGCCATCCAGTCCGTCAATGACCCCCGGAGATGCGCCAGCACGATCTAGCAACACCTGAAGGTGAATGGTCACGGGATCGGGCTGGTCGTTCGGCGCGCTTTCCTTGCTATTCTCAGACGAGAAGGATGAGAGATCAGCGTTATTAATCACCTCGCGCGATAAATCTTGAGCGTGAACTGCTCCCACCGACGCGAGGGAGATGACGGAGTTGAGAAGGAATGTTTTCATCATTGCGCCTAATGCTGCCAACCCCTCTGATGTTCCATCGTCGCTCACGATCACTGTCGTACGAACGCATGCATCCCATGCAGGTTGCTGCATCTGTTAGATTTTGAGGAGTAATGAAGTCTTGAAGCGATAATACGTCATCTCGATCGATCCTCGCATGTTGCCCATCGTGCAATCGAGCTTTTGTCCTCACTGCGACTTCTGACCTGTAATAATCTCAGCAAGGCTTACAAATTTCCCGGTCGGATAACGTCGAAGATAAGCTTCAATCATTTCCGGATTGCCGCTGTCGCGAACGCTTTCCCAAAACGACACCTCCACTGCGGGATCCTCGCTGGTCGTCGGGCCACGATCAAGGCGTGTCCGGGCGAGGTCGGCAAAGGTTCCGTTTGGATAGCGCTCAAGATAGATTCGAAGCTCTGCACCATCATCGTCGTCGCGGATCGACTCCCAGAACGCCACCTCGGCGGCGTCGCCCTCAACGACCATTGTCGCGTCCTTCGACGGCGGGTCGATGGATTTCGGCACTGACAGCATGGGGTCGTATTCCGGGTCAAACAACACCTTAAATACGCGAACCGGCCGGGGAATGTTCTTGACGCTATGCTCCCCCATGTCCTCGAATTTGGCCGCGACCCGATCGCGGAGGTGATCGCGAACACCCTCGTCACACAGATTCCGCCAATCTCGGCTAAGCCCTCAAGGCGCGCCGCGATGTTGACACCATCGCCAAAAATGTCTCCATCCTTGACCATCACGTCTCCGATGTTGATGCCAATGCGGAAATTCATCTGATGATCTGGCGCCTCATCGGCGTTCGCGCGGCCGATGGCAAGCTGAATTGCTATCGCGCAGTTGAAAGCCTGGACGACGCTTGGAAATTCGGCAAGGACACTGTCGCCGGCCGTTCCGAATATCTGGCCGTTCGCACTTTCGATCAGCCCATCGACCACTGTCCGATGGCTTGTGAGTATTGCAAGGGTTTGCTCTTCGTTGACATGCATCAGCCGCGAGTAACCCTCGACGTCCGCGGCCAAAATCGCGGCGAGTTTTCGTTGCAGGGGTGGTGCTTCCAAGATCGATCCGATCCGACGGTTCGTGTTTTCAATAGAATGTGTAATCTCGCAAGGTTGTTCCGCGACATGGTCTAACGGCGATCTTTGCCCTAAAACGAATGCCCTTTAGCTGACAAGACCGGTTCCCCACGCTTGCACCAAACTCTGGCGCCTCTAGTTTCGAGATGAACAAGAACGCTGGAGAGATGCCGTGACGAAGATCGCAGTGATTGGAATGGGTGCGATGGGCAGTGCTGTGGCCAGGACACTGCTCTGCTCGGGCGCAGAGATCGTCACTCACCTTGAAGGTCGCTCGGCTCAAACACGAGAACGGGCGACGGCCTTAGACAGAGATTGAATGGAGATCGTTATGTCGGACAAGAGCACGAAGACCGTTACCGCAACTTTTCAGGCTCGCGAGGGTGCCGACCTCGCTATCGAACATCTGGTCCAACACGCGGGGCTAGACCGCGCCGATATTTTTGTGGAACCCAGCGGCCACTCGAACAGCTCGGGAGTAATACCAAACGGTGGCGATGCTCCCTCGGTAAACCACGGCACTAGAATGGATGCTGCGCTCGGCGGCGAAATCATCGTCTCGGTAATGGTCAAAGCCGACCAGATACCGACCCTCCATCGCATCTTTGGCGACGCCGGCGCAATCCACGTTTCCAGTCGCTAGGGCTTCGCTCAAAGAAGGAGCGATCAGCGCGCTGCCGTTCTCATGGGACAGTACGCCGGCAGCGGCGGCAAATCTTCTGCCATGGTTGATCCACGCAACAAGGTGACTTGATGACTTTTTAATCAGGCTATGCGCTTTCTGCATCGCTGGGATCGCGCCTTAGCGCTGCAAAATTAGCCGGACCTCCATTACATAATAGCCATCGAGACAAACGAAGCGCCAAGGACTGGCAGCTGTGTTTCGAAAGCCCACGAAAGGGGATAGTCATGAACGTAGCACGCACTCTGAAGAACTGGCGCAAGTATCGTCAGACGGTCTCCGAACTGGGCCGCATGTCCAATCGTGAACTCCACGATCTCGGTATTGATCGCAGCGACATCCGCAACATCGCACGTGCTGCCTCTCTCTAACCGATAGCGGACAGCCAATTCTGGAGCGCCTGCCGATATTCGGCGGGCGCTTTTTCATTATTCACTGATGTTTCAAATCGCCTTCTCCTCGTACCGGAATTTCTGGCGATCCTATTCTTCCAACGCAAAGACATATCTTTATTTTTATTGACAACTTGAACCCGAACAGCTTGAGGACAGTTATGTTCGCAACCGTACAATCGGTTGAGTTGGCCTACGACGTATTCTCACAGAGAAGAAATGGCAGCGAACATTAAACCTATCGCCGTGGTTGTCGTAGAAGACGAGCCACTCCTGCGGATATCGATCGCCGGTGAGCTTGAGGACGAGGGCTTCCTTGTGTTCGAGGCGTCTAACGCGGACGAAGCCATTGCCATCATTCAGGCGAATCCTACGATCCACGCTTTGTTCACCGACATCGATATGCCAGGCAGCATGGATGGGATTAAGCTCGCCGCCTTCGTTCGCGACAGATGGCCGCCGATCAAGATCATTTTGACGTCTGGGCATCATGACCTGGCGGGCAGTGCGTTTGACATAGATGGAAAATTTCTTCCCAAGCCATACAAGGCCACTGAGGTGGCAAATCATATTCGGCAAATGACGGCGATCTGCTGAGGGGGAGGTGGACCGTCGACCGCCTCGGATCAATCGGTCGCCGATGCGGTGTTCGTCCGCTAATGGACGATGTCAAAGTTAATTGGCAGTGCTGACCGATGGGCCTATGTTGGATCGTCGGTCGGAATGCAATGGCAGCGACCGCTTGGGAGTTGGTACCAGCTCTCGCCCCTCTAACAGGGAGGGCGATCTATGTCGGAGCTATTCCGCGCGATTTCGTTCAATGATGACGTGACCCCGGTATTCGAGGCCATGGCTGAGTACTGTGCAACGCACCGCGTCACTCCGGACAGCATGGAGGGATGCTCCTTGGCATCGCGCCTATTCGACCTTCTGCAGGCCGGATATACGACCAAAACCGAGTTGTTGGCTGCTTTGGGCGAGGCACGGCCATGTTAGTGGTTCGCACGATCCCCAACGCACCTCATCAATCTCTTCCCCCTATCACGGGGCAACCCATGAAACAGCAGCTGTTGATCTCATTCTTCGGGGAGGGAGTTTCGTCGGCAGGGTACCGAGCTCCGGACGACGGATTTTGAGGCTTTCATTTTGCACCGTCCTGGGCGTCCGGTTTAGCAGATACCAACCCTGGCTCCCAGAAGCTGTCAGGTTTCAGAAACGTCGTCCCACAGTGAGGTTTCGACCTCCCGTTTAGGGAAAAGTCCTCGCATCCTCGAAATCCATCGTATTGGCTAGCCCGCCAATGCTCGCCCAGAAGAGACGTCCACTCTGTACGGCGTCGGGCTAACGTGACACTTTGCGATCGACGCAACGAGGCGACGGGGGATTTCATGTTTGGGCTCCGAGGTATTTCTCTGGCAATTGTCAGTGCCTCACTCAGTATTTTTGCTTCACCCGCGCTGGCGCAGGTCAGCGACGACATCGTCGAGGCGACTACGGGGACCTGGCTCATCGCTTCCGCCGATGGTTCGCTCGGTTGCAGAGTGCAACTGTCAAAGGACAAGACGATCGGTGGATACGCGCTAACTGAAGAAAGTCCGTGCGGGCCGCCATATCATGACATGCTTGCTGCATGGGACTTTGCCGAACCTGGCATTGTCTTCCGCGATGCCACTCGGAAATCCGTACTCGGTTTCGAAGAACAGGAGGGCGGACCGTGGCGCACGCCGCTGGAGGTCGAGCCGGCGGTCTACTTGGTGCCCGAACCAGGCACAATGGAAAGAGTACCCACCAAGAAGGCTGTTTCCGGAACGTGGGCTCTGTTGGATCGAAAAGGGAAGACACTATGCCATGTCACCCTACTTGATACTCCAGCGGCGGGCTACGACGATGAAAACGCCCTTGAACTCTCCAAAGACTGCAATGCCACTGTCCGAAAGACCAAAATGACCTTTTGGCAGATTTCCGAGATTTATCTGTCCTTCTCCGCAGGAGAGGAATCGTCTTACGGCTGGATGCCAGCTGCCGACGGCTTCGTGACCGATGATGGGAAGTACCGGCTTCAACGGGAGAAGAGGTAACACAACGACCGGACGGCGCGGTGACGATTGCCTCGCCCAGGATGGCTAATCCACCCGCTTTGAACTCGCAAAAAGCGTCCTTAGAGGGTTTTAAGAAGCCGAAGAAGAGCAAGAATCTCTAAGGGCGTCCGCCGTTTGAAGGCGATGTACATCGGTTCCTCGTCGCCATGGAACCTTCGTTTGAAGGCGGCTTGACCTTGGAGGTTGAAAATATGGGTATTCACAGCACGGGAGTCGAAAGCACGCTTGAACAGGCTTCTCCAAAATCCACTTTCCAAAAATCCGCTCCGCCCGATGGCCGCAAGAGGCGAGAGGCCTAATGTCACAACAGCGCGTCCTTCCTCCCGAAAGCGGTCCGCCGCGAACTTAGTCAGCCCGATTTCGGCGTGGGATGTCGTCCCCGTGAACTTCCGCTTGAAGGCGGCGGTATATCCAGTCACGGCGCCATTACTGAAGAGCGGATCGAAATCGAGGATTGCGACAGGACGGTTGTCCGGATCAAGGATGAGAAAGCGGCGCATGTCTGGTGACAGGGCACTTAAAAAGGGCCTGTTGAGGAAGCACATTTCCCGCCGGTTGACGATTCGACCCGATCTCCAGTCTTCTGAAACGGCTTCGATCTGCTCTTGCGTGGTCTTCGTCCCATCGCATTCTACTATCGAGAAGCCTTTTTTGATAAGCCAGCGCTCAGAATAACGTACGGTCTCGTTTCGCTTGCCAGCGAAGTCATGGGTGTCAAGTGTGAGACGGGTGTCCACGCCCATGCGATTGACGCGGTAACCGAGCCCAGCCAGCACGGAAGCAGTCTGCGCCCCGATCTGAACAAAACAGGGGCGGCCTGCGGCTTTCACAAAGCCTTCAATGTATTTGCGTCTTTCGATTGGGGCGGCCACCGGATCACCAAGGACAAAGGTGTGGCCCATCTTGGTGGCGTAGGCCAAGTATCCGCTATCATCGCCGTAATGGCGCAGGTTTCCCTGAACCGCTGTCGAATAAGCTAAGGAGAAATCTCCATGTTTTCGACAGAGATCGAGCTTTTCTTCGTTGGGATATGGCGTGTTCGGAAGGTTAGCCACGCGGCGATCGAACACTGAATCGATGAAACTGCGAACACCCGGCATCTCGAATCCCCCCGCTGGAAGCCAGCATCCTAGCAGTGCCAGAGGCAACATGAGTTACCTAACGCGAATACTGTTTTAGGGGATTCTAAATGCGCTTTTGGCCGAACACTGTTGCTATTCGGCACGGGCGTGCGATGTTGTGTCATGGAATCCGATGACACAATCGAGAAGGCCGTGATCGTCGGGGGAGGACTCGCGGGACTGACCGCCGCGTACGAGCTCAAACGCGCAGGTATAGCTGCGCGTATCTTCGATAAAGATGATGAGATTGGTCAAACTTGGCTCGATCGCCATCCCCAGCTGTCTCTGAATACACACAGGAGCGTGTCCCACCTGCCGCGCTTGGAGTACCCCCGTGGAACGCCGGCCTTTCCACGAAGGACAGACGTAGCGGTTCATCTCCAGGAGTTCGCGCGACGGCACGATCTGTCCGTTGAGCACGGTGTGACGGTTTCAGACATTAGGCGAACTGACGACTGTTTCACAATGCAAATCAACGCCGCGTCGGTCCGGGCTCGGAACGTCGTCATCGCGACGGGCAGGGATCGCTACCCCGTCATGCCCATTTTGCAAGGGGGTGACGGCTACCGCGGCTTGCTGATCCACTCATCCCAATTCGGTGATGCCAAGCAGTACGAGGGAAAGCGGGTTCTGGTCATAGGCGGAGGCAATTCCGGTTTCGACGTCCTCAACCACCTTTCTAGGGTTCGTCCGGCCCAGACGTGGGTCTCAGTTCGTAGCGGCTCGACTATCCTACCGAAACGTTTGCATGGAATTGCAGTCCATCGATTGTCACCGTTGGTAGCCGCGCTGCCCTCGAAGGTCGCGGACGTTTCGATCGCCTTGACGCAGTTTTTGGCGTTCGGAAGCCTGGCGGACACAGGACTTCCAGCGGCCCACAAGGGTGCAGCGACGCGTCTCTCGAATGAACAAATCGCCATTCCTGTCGATGACGGGGCAATCCGCTCGATCAGGGACGGGCGGACGAAAGTCGTGTCGGAGGTCTTGGGATTTTCGGGAGACATGGTTTCCCTTGCGGACGGCACATCCATCGATCCAGAGATCATAATTGCCGCCACGGGATACGGCGCGGGCCTCGGAAGCCTAATTCCCGCCTTGGACGGAACGGAAGGGGTGAGTATTCGGCAGAGCAACGCCTACGAAGGCCTATGGTTTGTTGGTATGACACCGGGCCTAATCAGCTATTTTCACAATGTGCGGCGTGAGTCCCGTCAGATAGCCATTGCTATTCGCGCACGAAGATATCGTCAGTTCACCTAGACCTCGTCCAACGTGTTGTTGCCTTCAAAACGGGATCGCCCGAGCGATTGCCGTGGCCTGGCAGCGCCTGCTGCTCCTTTAGCCTCTTGTGGTTGTCCGGTGGCGGACGAAACTCGCGTATTAAGCCTCGGTTAAGGTTCGTTAGCAAACATGAATATATATTTGCAAATGGAGGTTTGAATGTCGCAGGCTCATCTGATCGATCATCTTGAAGCAGCCAAGAAACTTGCCGAACTCAGCGATCAACCGTTCGTCGCCTACTTGATAAAGATGGCAAAGGACGCCGCGATTAAGGCGGAGTCCGAGCGAAGACGGGTCGCGTAGATGGCTCTATTGCAAGGCGCTTGTCTGCCAGGCAGCTCTGCCTCAGAACCTAGCGCAGCTTGGCCTCACGACGGCTACTGGCGATTGAGTGGCAGGACCAGCCGTTTCGAAATTGCCCCACTGTCAACAAGCTGACCTAGTCGCGGCGTTGGAAGGAACTATCCATGGTGGTCCCAGTTAGGGAGTCCCAAGTGCCGGTCAGTCTTTAGTGACCGCTTGGTGGCGCAGGAGTGGATCGTTGTCTGTGAGGTGTTCGCTTAACATGCTCACTCATCTCGATGTCCCTACGTCGAACGCCCCAACGACCATCAAAGGGAACGCGAAAATGGCAGGATCAAAACACCTTAGTGACCCCCTCTCCGAAACGATGAGGGACATTTATTTCGCGGAGAAGCAAATCCTCAATGCTCTTCCGAAGATGGCCGATGCTGCACAGTCGATGGAGCTGAAGGAAGCTTTCGAGACCCATCGTGCACAAACCGGAGTGCACGTCCAGCGATTGGAAGAAGCCTTTGAACTCCTCGGCAAGCCAGCCGATCAAAAGACCTGTAAAGCCATTCTCGGTATCATCGATGAAGGCAGAGAGGTCATGGAAGAACTTCAGGGGACCGACGCTCTCGACCCAGGACTGCTTGCCGGCGCGCAGGCGGTGGAACACCCCGAGATCAGCCGCTACGTTACGATGGTGACCTGGGCCAAAACGCTCGGTCTGGATGAGGTTGCCGACCTCCTTGCTCTCACTCTCAATGAGGAAGAGGAGACCGACGAGTTGCTGTCGGAAATCGCTGAAACGACCGTCAATGCGGCTGCGGCCTGACGGTTACGGCCGCTTGAAAACCGCAGCCGTCCATCTACGATGAGCGATGAGACATATTGCTCCACATCGACGCGACGTTTCGTGCTTTGACCCCTGGAGGTAGAGCGCTTTTGGATCACATCCGCCATTCGACCCAAAATCTGCTGCTACAAAGCATGCCGGACACCACATACGAGAGGTTGGCATCGCATTTCGAACGCATCGACTTGCCAGCCAAACACCGATTGGAAGAGGTCCACCAGCCGATAGACTTCGTCTACTTTATCGAGAGCGGGCTCGCTTCCGTTGTCGCCCAAACACGCGATGGTCTGCAAATCGAGGTTGGCCTCATTGGTCGTGAGGGTTTCACAGGCGCGTCGCTTCTCTACGATGACGACCAAACTCCATTCGAGTGCTATATGCAGGTGCCTGGCGAAGGGGTTAGAATAGCGACGCCGATTTTTGCAGCCGCCGTTTTCCAGTCTCATCAACTGAGACGGTCGCTCTTGCGCTATGCGCGGTCCGCCACCATTCAGCTTGCATACACAACGCTTTGCAATGGCAAGACCCATATCGACCAGAGGTTGGCGCGTTGGCTGCTCATGGTCCACGACCGCATGCTGTCAAGCGCATTACCTCTGACGCATGAGTTCCTGTCTGTCATGCTGGGGGTGAGGCGTCCGAGCGTGACCGACGCGCTTCACGTCCTCGAAAAGCACGGTCTCATCGGCACAAGCCGCTCTATGATCACAATTAAAAATCGCGAGGCTCTCATTCTCTTTGCAGGGAGCACATATGGTCCAGCCGAACGAGAATACCTGAGACTGACTGGGCAGACCCTGGGGCAACGAAGCTGGTAAGGTTCCTTTGACGCTTGCTTGTCACGAAGCTGCAGTCGCCTCCCCCACACTGGCATCTCCCAAAAGGTCGGCCAAGTGGTGGCGAGCGCGAGAAACCCGGCTTTTTATCGTCCCGATTTCGCAACCGCCGGAGTGTGCAGCTTCAATATAAGACACACCGGCGGAGACAAGCATCAGTGCCTCACGCTCGTTGCTGGAAAGACGAAGCAGCGCTGTATTCACGTCAATTGCACGCATTTTCCAGTCCTGACTGGCTGCCACCGGCACATCTTGCAATGCCACGTCGGAAATCAGACCGCAGCTTTCGCGTTTAGCAGCCTTGTAACGGGTGGCGTAAAGGTTGCGCATAATGGTGAACATCCAGGATTTCATGCTCGTTCCGGCAGAGTACTGATCCAGATGTTCAATGGCACGCTTTAGCACTTCTTGAACGAGGTCGTCGGCGTCGTTTTCATTGGATGTAAAGCGGTAAGCAAATTTCCGTAGAGCCGGCATCAGTTCGACGATTTCGCGGCTCTGCGCTGCGCTTGCTGGTAAGTGTAGCATTGACGATCTCCCAAAGAGCCACAACGCAGTGCCAACGTGGACGTTCCCAGAGAATTGCGTACGATAGCGGACGAATATATTTGGTCTCCCGCAATTTTTACATAAATAAATTTGTCAATTACGCTTTAATTATAATAGCTTAGGTAGGGACATAGTAGGCTCCTCGCGGCCCTGCGGCGCTTTCTCGAAGCGACCAACATGTCCGGAAGCGGACAATTCATGCCAAATAACTGGTAATTCGGTGTATCCTGAACATCGGCCGCTGCCACAGGCCGGCCGATTGGGAGAGAACACGCGCGCTCGGCAACAGAAAGCGACACCATGTTAATCGATGACCTCACAGATGCAGAACAACTTCAGCTTTTTCAAGATGTTTTCACCGAGTGGGCCGAGGCTACGGGTAACTCGCTCGAAACACAGCTGGCTAAACAGGCGGCTTCAATTGCCCTCAATCTGATCGCCTTCGGAGCCGCCACTCGCGAGGCGCTCAGCGCCGACCTGCATCGGTCGATGGAAGTCATCTCCTCTGCATCAAACGATAACATCCAGTGATAGTCTTGAGAGGATTGTTGATGACCTTTAGCGACCTAATAGGAAAACACGTCCTTGTCGTCGACGACGACTATCACCGGGCCAGCGAAACAGTGCTTTCCCTTGAAGATCAAGGAAGCGAAATCGTAGGTCCTTATCCGAATGTGCCGGAAGCAATTGAGGTTATCAATCACGCGGTCGTCGATGCCGCCGTTGTCAGTGTTCGGGTCCAACTCGCAGGCGTGGTCTCCCTAGCTGATCGACTGCTCGCCCATCGGATCCCCTTCGTCTTCATAACAGAAAACGACGAACCGCAGCTGCTACAGCGTTTTGGCAAGGTGCCGGTTTTGAAAGAGCCTCTCAAGCAGGAGCAGATGGTGATCGCATTGGCCGTCGCGGTGGCCCAGTCAGCGACCCGCCATTGACGCTCGTTCATAAGTGAACTTGGAAATGTAGAACATTCGCCGTACTACCTCACGGCGTCACCCTCAGCACCCAGCGATTGGTCGTATGTTGTATCGTCGGTCGGAATGCAATGGCAGTGACCGCTTGGGAGTTGATACGAGCTCTCGCCTCTCTAACAGGGAGGGCGATCTATGTCGGAGCTATTCCGCGATTTCGTTCAAGGATGACGTGACCCCGGCATTCGAGGCCATGGCAGAGTACTGCGCAACACACCGCGTCACTCCGGACAGCCTGGATGGATGCTCCCTGGCGTCGCGCCTCTTCGACCTTTTGCAGGCCGGATATACGAGCAAAACCGAGTTGCTCACTGTATTGGGCAAAGCGCGCAAATCTTAGTGTCTCCTACGGTTCCGACGCACCCAACGAATTTCCACCGATTATGGGACGAAGAATGAAACAGTCGGCTGTTGGTCTTATCCTTCGCGGAGAGCGATTCGTCGTTCGGGTGACCGAGCAGGATTTTACAGGCATTCACTTTGCACTTTCCTGGGTGTCAGGACAAAGCGTGCGCCTCGGCCTGCGGCTGCCCGGCCAGCCCGTCTTAAGCTTAGAATCGTAGTCGTAGCGTGCCGTATCCCGCCAGTAATAATTTTCTCAAGTGCAAGGCTGACTCGTTCCCCCTGGCCGAATGGTGAATGTAAATCGCCCGCACCACCGGTGGGGAACCTTGATTAAGGTTGGGACATTTCGACTATTCATAAACACGGAAAAGACGCCATGGCTGACAATCTTTCCAAGTACCGCGCCAAGCGAGATTTCAATAAGACCGCTGAGCCCAGCGGGGAGACTACCATTAAGTCGTCAAACCGCCTGCGTTTCGTCATTCAAAAGCATGATGCGACCCGTCTCCACTATGACCTACGCCTCGAACTCGACGGCGTTTTCAAATCTTGGGCTATCACCAAAGGACCGTCGCTCAATCCCCAGGACAAACGATTGGCCGTCGAGGTCGAGGATCATCCCCTCGACTACGGTGATTTCGAAGGCACCATTCCAAAGGGACAATATGGTGGCGGCACTGTCATGCTATGGGACCGTGGATACTGGGAACCAGAAGGAAACAAGAGCCCAGAACAAGCCTTGGCGAAAGGCGATTTCAAGTTCACCCTCGATGGCGACCGCCTTCACGGTAGCTTTGTTCTCGTTCGAATGCGTGGCAAGGAAGGTGAAAAACGTACCAACTGGCTGCTGATCAAGCACCATGACGATTATTCGGTCGAGGAAGATGGCGCAGCAGTGCTCGACGATAATGATACGTCGGTAGCGTCGGGGAGGACGATGGAAGCGATTGCTTTGGGAAAGGGCCGAAAGCCGAAACCGTTCATGACAACAGGAAGTGCCGTCGGGGCAGACGCCGTCTGGGATAGCAGCGAAGGACTTGCCAATGAAGGGCGGAAAGCCGGAACGAACACCAAGGCTAAAGCAGATCGCAAAGCTGCCGTCTCTGACATGCCTGAGTTTGTGGAGCCGCAGCTGTGTGAAACATTGGAGCGGCCGCCAACGTCCTCCGGCTGGATTCACGAGATCAAGTTCGACGGATACCGCATACAGATGCGCATTCAGGACGGCGAGGTGGCTCTGAAGACTCGGAAGGGATTGGACTGGACATCCAAGTATCCTGCTATCGCTCATTCGGGATCAAATCTACCCGACGCGATCATTGACGGAGAGATTTGCGCCCTTGATGAGCATGGCGCTCCGGATTTTGCGGCGCTGCAGGCCGCCCTTTCGGAAGGCAAGACCGATGACCTTGTCTACTTCGCTTTCGATCTGATGTTTGAAGGTGCCGAAGACCTCCGCGAGCTTCCGTTGTCAGGGCGCAAGGAGAGGTTGGCGACATTGTTGTCCGACGCTGGTGATGATCCGCGCCTGAGGTTCGTCGAACACTTCGAGACCGGCGGAGACGCTGTTTTGCGGTCAGCATGCAAGCTTTCTCTTGAAGGGATCGTCTCGAAGAAGGCCGACGCCGCCTATGAATCAGGGAGGACGAAAACCTGGGCTAAGTCCAAATGCCGGGCAGGGCACGAGGTCGTCATCGGAGCATACGCGACCACGAGCGGTAAGTTCCGGTCGCTGCTCGTCGGTGTCAATCGCGGTAGTCATTTCGTCTACGTGGGTCGGGTGGGAACGGGCTACAAGGCCAGCGTCGTCGCCGAGCTGCTGTCGCGCCTCAAGAAAATGGAAGCATCAAGGTCCCCGTTCACCGGGATTGGCGCACCGAAGAAGACCCCGGATATTGTGTGGCTTAAGCCAGAACTGGTGGCGGAAATCGAGTTTGCCGGCTGGACCGCTGATGGACAGGTCAGGCAAGCAGCGTTCAAAGGGCTGCGTGAGGACAAGCCAGCACGCGAGGTGGAGGCTGAGAAGCCAGCAAAACCGGCGGCGACCGATGTCCCGGACCCGACAACCGACAAGCCGACGACACCGAAGCCATCAAAATATCGGAAGGGTGCGAAAGTCGACGTCATGGGCGTTTTGATCTCTAGCCCAGACAAAGCCCTGTGGCCTGACGCTCTCGATGACGACCCGGTTACGAAGGTCGATCTGGCGAAGTATTACGAAGCCGTTGGCCCATGGCTCATCGAACACATCAAGGGACGGCCATGCTCGATCATCCGGACGCCGGATGGGATTGGCGGAGAGCAATTCTTCCAGCGCCATGCCATGCAGGGGACCTCCAACCTCATCGAACAAGTGAAGGTCAAGGGCGACAAGGCACCCTACCTGCAGATCGACCGCGTTGAAGGGTTGGCAGCAATCGCGCAGATTGGTGGCACCGAGCTTCATCCATGGAATTGTGAGCCAGGCCAGCCGGAAGTACCGGGTCGCCTGGTGTTCGACCTCGATCCCGGTCCTGACGTCGATTTCTCGACCGTCGTTGAAGGGGCACGGGAAATTCGGGACCGGTTGGAGGAACTGGGCCTCGTCAGTTTTTGCAAGACGACTGGAGGAAAGGGCCTCCATGTGGTGACGCCGCTATTGGTGCCGAAGGGCAAGAAGCTGTCATGGGATGAAGGTAAGGCGTTTGCACATGATGTCTGCCAGGAGATGGCAAGGGATAGTCCGGACCTTTACCTCATTAAGATGTCCAAGGCTCAGAGGAATGGCCGCATCTTCCTGGACTACCTGCGCAATGATCGAACTTCGACCGCAGTCGCACCGCTTTCGCCGCGCGCTCGTCCTGGTGCGACCGTGTCGATGCCGCTGAACTGGACACAGGTGAAGGCAGGTCTCGACCCAAAGCGATATACCATCCGTACCGTGCCGGGGCATTTATCGAACAGCAGCGCGTGGGAGGGTTACTGTGATAGTCAGCGCTCCCTCGAACAGGCGATGAAGCGACTAAGTAGAGGAAAGACGATAGCCGTATAGCATATCGAACGTCAGGTCATTCGAGTGTCCATCGCTGGAAGGAGGACCGTTGGCAGCAACGCAGGCAACCACTATGCCGACAGTCTCGCACGCGGACGGTAACAAAAAAGGCCCACCGGGTAGCACCTCTGGTGGGCCTTCTTCACGCCAACAGAAGCTTACGCTTTGTCGACAACCTTCTTGACTGCATCCTTGGCTTCGCCTTTGGCCTGCTGCGCGTCGCCCTTGGCTTCCTGCGCAATACCGTTGGCTTGCATCTCGCGGTCGCCAGTGGCTTTGCCGACACCCTGACGGGCTTTGCCTGCGAGTTCGTTCGCCTTACCGGAAACCTTGTCAGCTGTGCTGCCCATCGAATTCTCCTTTTCAGAAACGGAATTGTATCAGTGGTATGTCAACGGCAGTCTCAAGAGATTGTTCCATCAGGCACTCCTTTTGATGCTCCGGCTGATGGATCTGACCACACTGCATGCACAGCCGGTTTGATCTTCAACAAAACTCGTCAGGAAGGGGGCTGAAGTGTGACGTTAAGCTTCGACGATTCCGGCACCGTCGCCGCGACCGGCTACGGTGTAGAGGTTTCGCTCAGAAACGGCACTCTGCAGAGTACGATCAGGTCGTCAACGTCGAGGGCATCGGCCGGCCACCCGTGAGCTCTTCGTCTCTGGTGAGGAGGAGCCTCGATGACTCAATGTGACAGTGGGCGATTCATAGGTCGGGGTGACGGGGACGACAGTCTCTGCCGGAAGTATCGCTAGTCAAAGTTCGGGGCGTGCTAACCGGCGACGCGGCATGGTGCGCCACGCGCTTTGCAGGGATCGGGCCCACACTTTCGACTGTCGGCGAAATAAAACCGGTAGCCTACGTCGAGAAGGGCAGGGTGCGCCGAAGTTCGCTCAAAAATCTGCAGAGACCCCTGTCGCATGTCGCCCTGCGGCGAGCCACCTCTGCGAGCCGTCCACGCCCGGCCTTGGGCAACTCTGCTCGGAACGCTGTTGACGTCAAGCGCGACGGTTTCGAACTGCTTGAAAGCGCGTCCATCTCGCATAGTGTTCAAGAAACGAGTTGCAACAGCCTCGCGAACAAATAAATCATTGGAACTTCTAGGTTTTCAACGTGTTTCCGTTCCACCCAACAGGAGGTAACACCAATGAAGAAAATCACCCTTCTCACCGCGAGCCTTGTGCTTGTAGCATCTGCCGCTTTCGCACAGAGCCAGACGCCAACCACCTCGCAGACGACGCCTGCGGTCAACACCGAGCAGAACCCTGGCGCCCCAGTCGCTGGCAAAAACAGCTTCACCGAAGATCAGGCAAAATCGCGGATCGAAGAAGCCGGTTACAAGGATGTATCCGGCCTGAAGCTGGACGACCAGGGCGTTTGGCGCGCGACCGCTTCCAAGGATGGCAAGCCAGCAATGGTCTCTTTGGACTTCCAGGGCAACGTCACGCTCGCCAAATAAAACATAACGGAGAAATTCCCATGAAAACCACGATCACAGGACTTTACGACCATTACGACGACGCCAAGGCAGCCGTGAAGGCGCTCGAAGAGGCCGGCGTCCCCTCGGACGATATCAGCATTGTCACCAATAAGGCCAATGGCGACCCCGATATCCAGGGGCAGGGCAACCGAGCGGGCGAAGGTGCAGGCACCGGCGCCGGTATCGGCGCAGTCGCGGGGGGCGCAGGTGGCCTCCTGACAGGCCTCGGCATGCTTGCGATTCCCGGCGTCGGCCCCGTCGTTGCTGCTGGCTGGCTTGCTGCGGCTGCAGCCGGTGCGGTTGCTGGTGCGGTTGCGGGCGGCGCAGTTGGCGGTATTGTCGGCGCAATGATTGATTCCGGCGTGCCGGAGGAGGACGCGAACTTCTACGCAGAGAGTGTTCGTCGTGGCGGCTCCGTCGTGACAGCCCGTGTCGAAGATGACCAACGTGCACCTGCCGAGGCGATCCTCAACTCGTCGCGCGTCGATGTCGCCGCTCGCCGTGCGAGCTACACCGAGCAGGGTTGGACACGCTTCGACGAAGCTGCGGATCCCTACACGCCGGCGCAGATCGCCGCTGAACGCGACCGGTATCGTGACAATCGTCTGTAACCACATCAACACAAAAAGGGGAAGCCTCGCAGCCTATGCGGGGCTTTTCTTACAGGAACGCCGTAGCGCCCTCGTTTCCTCAGCTGCTCCCGTGTCGACTGGTCAATCAGAACGAGTTCCCGATCGCCGCATGCCTTCGCTCGTGAAGTGGACGCACGAACCTGTCCGCAACCGAGCGACCTGACCAGACCCCACCATTGTTGTCCTATAGCGTCGAGGATCACCGAACGACTCCAACCACTGGCGTCAGGTTCGCCGATCGAATGGCTTGGGGACGCGACAGAGGTCACGGCAGCTCCTCTCAATTGAGGCGCAGAACTTCCGACCAAGCGGCCGCGTCTATCAAGCTTCCATCGTGGGATGGTTTTGCCGTTGGTCGAGTGGCGTCACTCCGACGGCTCGGGATCGATCGTTGAGCAACTTCTAGGGAAGTTTCCGCGCTGGCTAACCGCCGGAAGCAATCAGTCCGAGCAGTTCAAATCCCGATGCCGGCTTTGCGAGAAACGAAATGCCAAGTTCGTCATCGTGATGGGCAAGCGTGATCAATCCGGACGTGACGATGATTCTGATTTGAGGCCAGCGAGTGCGAACCGTCGCAGCCAGACCTAGGCCGTCCACACTTCCGGGCATATCGACGTCCGTGAAGAGAATATCGATCTTGTTATTTCTGAGGTGAATAAGGGCTTCGTCGGCGTTCGCTGCTTCAAACGTACTATGTCCTGCCTCATCAAGGAAATCGACAAAGTTGTAGCGGAGCTGGGGCTCGTCCTCAACGATGAGGACGCTGTGGCTCATTGCGAAACGGTCCGGCGTGTTTGGGCGTGCGCGTGAGATTACCTCTGCACCATCCTTCGAGGCGCGTGTCAGCTCAAGCAGATCACGTTCGAGCACGGCCTGTGCCCAGTGTTTATCGTCCTGCCCAAAGGGACGTCCAGCTTGCTCCCAAAGAGCATAGGCACGTGCGGCGGTCCAATCGTTTCTATTTTGATCCATAGCTAGGTCTCGCAAGCGTGAAGTGGGCATGTGTGCCGGAAATCCAAAAGCGGTCAGCGAGGACTGCTGCTGCCCCCGTTTGCACAGGCGGAGAAAAATGCGGAAGCCTTGATTTGGTTCCGCGAATTTCCGAGTACTTGACGCGATTCCGGGGGTCTGTGAGAGAACGTGTTCACAGTCGGATCAGGAGACATCGGAACCATGTGGATCAGCCCACGTTCCTTACTCCCCAACTTCCTCCGCCCGTTCTGGCGCGATTATCGAAAGACTTTATGACACGGATAGCTATTATCGGATCGGGTCCAACCGGCATTTATGCGTTGAAGGGCCTCATCGCGTCGGAGAGGCCGCTTTCCATTACGATCTTCGAGGAGACGCCAGATGCCGGGAAGGGCACGCCGTACCATCCGGCCGTAAACGACCGCGCGATGCTGGCCAACATTGCTAGTATCGAGATCCCGCCGATCTGCGAGAGCCTTGTCGATTGGCTTAGCTCCAGAACTGACGATGAGCTGCGCGTACTGGGCATAGAACGACGAGCGATTGGTGACCGTGAGTTCTATCCCCGCGTCGTGCTTGGGGACTATTTTGCAGACCAGTTTTGGATGCTTGTGAAGCGCGGGATTGCGGCGCGTCACGCCATCGACGTGAAAGCCGGTCACAAAATCCTCGATATCAAGCTCGGGAGAGACGATATCTCCCTGTCATTCGCACGTCGCGGCGGCGAGGCTGGCGAAGCCCAATTCGGTCACGTCATAATGGCCACAGGTCATGACTGGCCGGAAAACACCGAGGTCGCACCAGGCTATTTCTCGTCTCCATGGCCCGCCGACGCGATCCGGCGGATTGGGCCAGTCGAGGTGGGTGTCCTCGGGACCTCGCTGAGCGGAATCGACGCCGTCGTTTCCGTGGCCACAGCCCATGGCATGTTCCTTCGTGACGAGGATGATACGCTCCACTATCAACCAGAGCCCGACAGCGAGGGTTTTCACCTCACCATGATGTCACGCAAGGGATTGCTTCCGGAAGCGGATTTCTACTGTCCAATTCCCTACAGGCCTCTAGACGTGTGCACGAAGAGCGCTGTCGAAAGACTGATTTCCGACGTTCCCGATCGTCTCCTGGACGAGGTCTTCGAACTCTTCAAACAGGAGATTGTCCTGAACGATCCGGACTATGCCGCAAGGATAGGACTGGGACTGTCGACGGTCGAGGATATCGCCGACAGGTATTTCCGGGTCCGTGAAGAGGCAGACCCGTTCGTGTGGGCGGCGAGAAATCTCTCTGAGGCAAAAGCTAACAAGGCAACTCGCTCGACAGTAGAATGGCGCTATGCGATCCTGCGCATGCATGAGGTCGTCGCCCTCGCTGTGCCCCACTTTAATGACAGCGACCTAAAGCGTTTCCACGAGCACTTCAAAACGGTGTTCGTTGACGACTATGCTACCGTCCCCCACCAATCCGTCGAGCGCCTACTGGCCCTGCACAATGTCGGCAAACTTCATGTGCGCGCCTTAGGCGACGATTACGATATCCAACGCACCGACGACGAACCTGGTACCATCGTCAGCACGGACACCCAGAGTATGAGCTTTTCGGCGTTCATTGACGCCACCGGCCAGCATGCACTGTCGGCATCGGACCTTCCGTTCCCGAGCCTGCGGCGCGCCGACGTCTTGAAGGACGCACAGACCACAATTCGGGAATTGGACAAGGCCAACGCTTCTTTCCGTAGGACCGGGGGCATCGACATCGATGAAGACTTTCGGCCGCGCGTCGGACCAGACCTGACCAATCATCTCTACTGCGTCTCCGTACCGTTTCTCCTTCACAAGCTTCCCTTCGTCCAGGGAATCACCAGCTCGCATGAACTCGGGAAGCGAGTGGCGCGCGCCATCCTAGCCTCAATCAGCAGGGACGAGCGGTTGTTTCAGTTCGACGGCTCCAGGGAAGCCACGTAGACCACTACAGTGACCGAAACTACTCCCTCGCGGATAACGCCGCCATAGATTTCGAACCGACGGCCGCGCCCTCTGACTATGGCACGCAACAAGTCGGGGTCTTCATTCCTGATTGCAAGCATGGTGATGGCGCAGCGTTTGGTCATCTCGATGACCGTTCCGCTGTAAGAGCCGGCTTCCGGGTGACCGAACGTTCCCGCGCCACCATCCTTTTATCTAGCCCCTCTCACGGCTTCCGTCGGTGTGTAGTCACTGGTCCTGTTCCGATCGCGCCATGTTCACGGCATTACCGAAATCGGCCCCCACCTGGTTGTAGTCGTCAGTGTGTTTCGTCATTCGATCCTCTTGGGGTGGCCAGCTCGTGTTTCCGGCGAATGCCGCCCTTCACGGAGAGTTTCGTTCCATCGGGAAATCTTCGACGCGCTTCCAGGAACATTGGACGGACTTCGCGATTATCAGTCGCCAACAGGAGAACGTCGATGGATAGAGATCAAGACCAACGTGAGCGCGCCTACAAGATCTGGGAGGAAGAAGGCCGCCCAGACGGCCAGCATGACGACCACTGGCGTCGGGCGGAAGAGCAGCATGAGAAGACCGAAGAGGAGGCAGCCGCGGTCACTGAAGCCAACCAACACGCCTCCGATGAATTCAACCGCAAAAATAGAAAAAAGGCGTTGCCGATCGACAGGCCGCCATCCAGTGTCGCTCCGGATTGATTTCGTCAACAATACCCAAGCCGGCTTGGGCCAGTGCCAGAAATCAAGTTGGCCCACCTTTGTGTGGGCCACTAGCACAGTGTGGACCTCGTCCCGGCTGCAATTCGCTGATTGCTGTCTCGACGCCGCGGCCGTCAAAGAAAGCGGATCAATGCCGTTAACTAACGGCCAGCACCTTTTCCAGATCTTCTTCGGATATAGGCCAAGCCTCGATGAGACCATTCGATTTCAAAATAAGCGTCATCGTCCGATGATAGGCTTCCCACATCACGTCAATCGGCTCTTCATCAATCCGAAGGTCAAAGGTCCCCGCCGGGTGTGGCTTGGCCATCCCAGCTAGTTGGAAGGGCCGAGTGATGGAAATGCTTTTAACAGTTGTCTTCATGGCATTGATCCGTTTCCTTGGGATCGGGCTCGTGTCGAGCCCGCTCGTGAGGTAGGCGGCATCTCGGGACGTTGCTAGCGCGAAACGAGTGCTCTTGAAGGCACAGCTATCGCAATTGGGGGCCCAGTGATGTCTTTCATTGTTTGCCGCTGTTGGCTTTAAGGGACGATGACCTCCGGCGATGTGGCGCTCGTCCTCGACTATGCCTTTTCCTAACACTTCAACTGAAGATCGATTGGACATTCACTGCCACCGCGTGGATCCGGAAAACTTTGTAAATGCGATACTACGCGCCGAGGTGTTGCCACCTTCAAACAACAGTTTTGATCAATTGAACAAAACCACGGGACTATAATGGACGCAGTCCCCTTGGCTGGCTATGCCATTCTCTCTCAGCCAATATCCTTTTGATCCGCGCGCTGAACTTGACGGATCGATGCTTCAATCGATGGGATCGTTCTGAGGGGCGAAATGATGAAATCGCCTGGGCCGGCTTTGCTTGGAACGCACCGCACCCCCCTCGTTCTCCCAGGCGGCCAGGGCAGCAGGATCAGAGTTCAAGCGCTGCCGTCGAGACGCCGGATAATTCTCAGCAGCTATGGTCGCGCCTTCAATTCGGCGGATGATCTCGATTTCTGCCAAATGCGGTTCACCGGGGTCGGCTCGGATATCGGACGTCGCGTAATTCGCTCGTTTCAAGATGAGCCTCAGCAGTCTCTGACCTTCAGATATGTGGCTCATTCTCAAGTCCTCTATTTCTGAAGGACGCACGACCTGCCAATGCGAATACCGTAGTCCAGTCGCGCGCGTACTCGTTTCGAAAAAGCAGCTATGTAGCCTTGTTAGTGAACGCGACGCCCTTGAGGCGTTACGCCGTGAACGGCATATCTATGCGGGCCCGAAAACGGCAGGATTTTGGATCCCGTATCGGTCATGTCGAAATTTCGGTGCAGCGCGTTAGCAAGCTGAGCCGGATCTTTCACACCTTCACGGAAGAGCTTGATTAAAAGCTTGGCTGCAGCGTTCATATGGCCGTCTGAGTGTACCGAGATATTTCCTGTATAGCCGCAGCTTACAAGGATGCCCTGAAGCATCGTCAGGTCTTCTGTTTCCAGATGGGAAGTGCTGATTTCGGAAGACATCAAGTCCTCCTTTCGGTCGGGGCGAAGCTTGACAGCCTCAATCGGCAGCGCCCGTTCAATGGCTGCCAAGGCAGTCAACCTGCTCTCAACGACAAACAATAGCAAACGAATTCTTGGCGGTGACAGTCACGGCAAAGTCCCAGACTGCTGATCGGGGGGTCCGATACCGTGCAGTAGCTCTATTGGGTCAGTATCCTGAGGCCTGTCCAGCTGATCTAAGCGACACGGGCATATCGAAATGCCCCGCCCCGACGGCGCGTAGGGGATAGGGTTCGCCCGCACACGAGGGGTGGGCGAACCCTCTGGCATCAGCTTGGCGGAAGCGATCCGTTAAAAGGCAACTCTCCTTTACATATCGAGGGCTATCGTCTCGGTCCGTGGTGGCGCGGGATGAGAAAGTTCCGACGCTTTACGCCTTCGCCGATTGCAGATCGAGAGTATTTCATACTGGATTTCGGCTTGATTGACAGGAAGCGACCACCCTGGATGATAGGTCGATAGCTGGTGCCGCCTCGTTAGACCGGGTGCTCTCCCCGTGGCAAATGACATGACGCTCGCCAGTTACCGCCAGAACCGCTTCGCGTCGAGAAGATCATCGACCGATGCTTGCGCCTTTTTGATCAGCGCCTCCTTGTCGGCATGCGAAACCACGGACGCTCTTGCGGGATGCTCAGCGAGGCCATGCTTCTCAAGCACTTCATGCCCGGTAGCCAGATCGTTCAAGGCGCCGAGGTCATCCTGGAGCGCTTCCATCGCGGCAAGAAATTTCCTGTGCCGGCGCGCTGCGCGCTTGTTGTCGAACAGCGAAACGAAGAATTCGGTGGTATAGCGAAGCTTCTTTGCGTCCTTGCGAACCTCATGGCGATGCTCGTCATCGACCTTCATCAGATTGTGCCCGGCCTTCTTTATCCGCTTGCGCTGTTTGTCCAACACACGCACCGTAAACTCCTGAGCACTCGGTATATCCGCCTTTGCGCTCCCCATTCCCGAGAGGTATTCGCCACATTCGAGCCATTCGAAGAGGTCGAGCATCAGCGCTCTCGCTCTCGATGAACCCAAGGCTTCAATCGCGTCACGATAAGCGGCCTCTTTGGCCGCTTTCAGCCTGGAGACGATATCGGCATTGGTGGCTTTTACAAGGAGCACATCGACGTTCCGAGCCTCGCCCAGGACCGCGGCAATCCATCGAAGCTCCTCTTTCAGCCGCTCCGGTTCGCTGCCGGGGATGAACATCTTGAACAGCGAGAAGGCAGACCTCAGCCGGCGAAGAGCGACGCGCGCCTGATGCAGAGCCTCTGGGTTCCGCTTCTGGAGAAGTATGTCCTCGTTTAGCCGAAATTGCCGGACGCAGGATAAGGCAATCGCCTGGAACGCGCAGGCCGCATTCATGTCCGGTTCGAGATCGACGCGCTCGGCCTTGAAAGCCTGTTTTTGCGCCTCAATCAGCGCGAAGCCCCGTTCAGCTTTGGAGCGCATGCCGAACCGAAAGCCTGCGACGCCCTCTATCTTTCTCGCGCAAACGAAAAGGTCGCTGATCTTTCCATCCTTCAGTTCGATTTCGGCTTCGCGTATGGGGAAACGACGGTCGCCCGATATGATTTCACCCCGGTCGATGACAACTTCGATGCGCGAGCCGTTTTCCTCAAGGTCCCATTGGCGTCGTTCGATCAAAACGTCAAAGACCGGCTCCAGCTTCAGTTTGGTGCCAAACTTGCCGATAAGTGGGCTAGTGTGGTCGAGGACGGGTTCATCCTCCCCGATCGGCGCTTCCCATTCCGATCGCGCAAAAAGCGACCGGGCTGGGCCGGTGGCTTTCACAGTCTGCACGCGCGCATCACCAACCTTTCGTATGCGCAGCGTGTACCCTTCCTGCCAAAGCGCTCGATCCCTCGTATCGAAGTAGGTCGATCGTTGCTTCAAAATCTTCGTGGGTTCGCCAAGCAGGTGGGAACCGAGAAGGCTCTCTGTCGCTTCATCTGAAAGGTCGAGCTTAATTTCGGTCTCGGATGACACGATCGACTCCAGTTCGTAGTGGACGCTCTCAAACGCCGACCTAGCTGTCATAGTTCAGTGGTACAGCGCTTTGATGAAAGTTAGAAAAAAATCGAAAATCAATATGCTCTCGGATGACCCCTCGTTCTCTTTGACCACGACGTCAGCTCGTTACATCCAGCAGGCCGGGGCGATCTGCTATCGTCGCAATGAAAAGGGAGAATTCAGCATCCTTCTCGTTGGCAGTCGCAGGAACGGTCGCTGGGGCGTTCCAAAAGGGCACCTCGATCCCGGTGAGACCAGTTATCTCGCCGCGGGACGGGAATCTTTCGAAGAGGCCGGTGTGGTTGGCGCGGTCGACAGAGAAGTTTTCGGTACGTTCAGCTATACAAAGGATAGCTCACCGCTTCGCTACCAGGTTGCCGTCCATCTCCTTGAGGTTTCCAGACTGTCGGCAGACTTCCCCGAGAAAGCGGTGCGGAAACAGAAGTGGTTTACACTGAAGGCCGCCGTTCGTGACGCCGTCCAGCCGGGCCTTCAGGCCTTGCTCGAAAAGCTGGAAGCCATGGGCCGTTGACGTTCAGCTTTGCTAAATCGCTGTCGAGGGCAATCCGCTCGCAAAAGAAAGTCGCAGAGATCTTGGAAGCCGTTCTGCAGCCGCCGGCGCGCAAGCGGAGACGAAGCGCCTCGCCGCGGCTCGTGACAACGGTGGGGTTCGGCACCAATCCCGGGCGGCTCGTCATGAAATCCTTTTTACCTGTCAACCTGCCGAAAAAGCCGGCGCTGGTGGTTGTTTTGCACGGATGCGGGCAGACACCCGAAAGTCTGGATGCCGCTTCCGGCTTCTCGCGGCTGGCAAGGAAGAAGGGCTTTGTTATTCTCTATCCAGAGCAGACGAGAAGCAATAATTCGCAGTTATGCTTCAACTGGTTTCGCCCCAGCGCCATCGCCCGCGACCGCGGCGAGTTGCTCTCCATCAAGCAGATGATCGAATATGCCAGTAGCCGGCATAAGATCAACGCGAACCGCGTTTTCATCGTCGGGCTTCCAGCCGGTGCGGCCATGACCGCAGTCCTGTTGGCAACCTATCCGGATCTTTTTGCGGGTGCGGCGATCGTCGCCGGAATGCCGGTTGGGGCCGTTCGCGACGCGATGTCGGCTCTTCGTGCGATGAAATCTGGCGCTGCCGCGCCCACTGAGGGATGGGGTCGCAGGATCACGACCATCTCGCCTAAACCGCGGTTGTGGCCCCCAATTACCATCTGGCACGGAACGGCTGATCGCGTCGTCAACCCGGCGAACGCAGATACCAGCATCGACCAATGGCTGGGAGCCATGAACATCGATCGCCGATCAGGTGACGTCCAAACAAAGACCTGGGGCCACCTGCATTCGTGGAAGGCTGCCAATGGGTCCGCAGTTTCTTTGTATTCGATCGCAGGCATGGCCCATGGTCTCCCCATCAAATCGCGCGGCGGCGCCCAGCGCATCAAAGACCCCTTCGTGCTCGCGACCAACATTTCAGCGCCTCTTGAATTGATGCGGTTGTGGGAGCTGCCTAGACGCTGAGTTGGTCACGGCAGTTGCCCGTGGGCGTCCATGACGCTGCCAGCTATTCGCAGTTCTGCTCGCGCAACATCGCGATTGTCCGTTAGATCTGAAGGAACGCCAGCAAGTCAGCATTCAAGACATCGGCATTGACCGTGAGCATGCCGTGCGAAAAGGCCGGACAGGTCTTGGTGATGCCACTCCTTAGAAGCTTGATTGACTTGCACGCAGCATCGGCGAGTGGGACTATCTGATCGTCTTCATCGTGCAGTACCAAAGTGGAGACCGATATCGACTGAGATCTTCGGTCTGGTCCGTTTCAGAAAAGCCTTGATGCCGCCCTAGTGTGCTTTTGCGGCGCCTATCGAGCCCTGCCACCACCAGTTCTGGATCACCGCTTCCTGCACAGCTGCGCGTTCACGGTTGAAACCATAAAACGGGGCCACCGGGAAATCACGGACGAATTTCGACCGGTTGGCAGCGAGTGCTGATCGCGGACCATCGAACAATGTCTTCAAGCGTGCATTTATCGCGACGCGGCCACAAGCATTGCTCATAACGAATTAATCGAGTAAGTGCGTTCCATACCAACAATTCCTTGGGTATGTTCTGTGGATATGTATGATATGTTCACGTTAATTCTCAGCGCAAATTAATAATTGGACATAGTCGTATTTCTGGTTTGTTCACCTTTGAGAAAGATTTGCCACTGGCTTGCATAAATGTCCGGTAACGTGCATTTTAGGCGTTAGGCAACAATTGCTTATAGGCTCAAGTCCTTATCGAGATCGCCGGCGCCCTTGCGATTCGGATTGGATGGCCGATGGTAAGGCGCATCAGCCACCCTGAGCAATCTCCTGGAACAAAGTCCGTCGGCAACTTACACTTTCGCGAGCGGCCAGCGATGTTCCGGTTTGCGCGCAGTCGGAAGCACGATCAAGAAACACAGTATGCCCGGCGCGTAGGTGGAGCGTGGCCGTCTTCACAGCTGAACCCGGTCTGCACCATCCTAGCAAGTCTGCCTCGAAGGCGAGTAAGCGTTGATAGATAACAAAAAACTAGTGATGGCAAGAATTCGAGCTGAGATGGCGAAGGGCACGTCAACATCAGATGTTGTAGAGATTGTCGCTGAAATATTCGCCAGGCAAACGGCAGCAGACGAAGCGGAAGCGATACGGAACGCCCCAAGGTCTAAAAAGACCTGAACCAATAAAGCTAGGCTGTCGGGTCCAGACCGCCGATATTTGCCATGTATTCTCGTTCCGGCACCCCGTAGGCGTCGCCCGCCACTGCGAGGAGCCCCGCTCGGTCCCGTATGGTTACATAGGTTCTCGCCGCTGCGATAAGGTGCTTTCCCTCAAGAATATGGAGCATTTCTGTAACGCTTTGGCGGCGCACCGCCAGCATGATGCTCATAAGTTTGTGGGTGAGATGGATCTGGTCCCCGTTGGAACGATCGTGACACATCAGGAGCCAGCGCGCTAAACGTGCTTCGAGCTGATGAGCGGCATTTGTGTACGCTGTATAGGCAATTTGGACCGACGCTGCCTGAAGGTATCTTGTCAGAAAATTCCGAAGCGAGACGCTCTCGGCCATCGCCGCCTGGAGATGAACATTTGCGATTCGGAAGCCCCAACCGTCAACGTGCATAAAGACATGATAGGGCAAGGACGAAGTCCCCGCGATTCCGGAGGTGGGCGCCAAGCCTTCTCGTCCGAACAGCGCGATTTCAGATTTGCGCCCATCAGGAGGACCCACAACGATCGAGCCGATACCCGTTTCTGGAAAATAGGTGTAGTCGCTGATGGTACCAGGCTCGGCTAGACTTGCATTACGCGGGAGATCAACCTTCTCCAAGAACGGGCGAACTCTATCGAGATCGCTCCTCGCCAACTTGGCTAAGAGATTATTTCGGAAAACTAATTTTGCAATCTCCGGCATTGCTCGTCCTCGTGAGGCAAGAGCAATCGGGTCTCAAAGTCGGTGCGTCAGATTGATTGCAACCGATGATCAGAGCCTAGTCTCCGACAATTCGTTTATGTCGGATTATCTTGACCGACAATTGGCCGGCAGCCCTGTGCACTTTATCGGACGTTGGAAACTTCGCGTGTAGGCCTGACGTTCAGCAAAAACGCTCTATAGTCTGTCCGGTATCGTCCATTTCTATCGGCCCCGGCGCTACGACCCGCTGCCAGAAAGCCTTTAAACAAGAGGTTGAGGGCCAACATAAGAAAGAACCGCGAGAGCTACGGTTGTTCGGGGCCGAAGTGAATCGAGAAACCACGGTCTGTCAGTTGCCGGATTGATCTGAGGAGTGCAACGGGCTCTCGCCTCCCTCCCACCTTCAATTCAAGCTCGCAAGCAAGATCGATTGGGTCGGTCATACCTCCCTGGACAAGTCTGATCAGCAATCTTGCAGCGACATTGGGAGGCGCATTGGCCCATACATTTGTGCTGTGGCCAGCATCCCCCAGAAGTTCTGCGATCAAGCTCAACTGTTCGGTGGTGACGTAGCGCACGTTTCCGGAATACATGACGGCATACACTCACCGTGTCGTCAGCACATCTCGCTCTGCGCTCAACTTTCGATAGAGGGCATTAAGCTCCGCATGTCTGGATTCCTTGATATTGGGGGACGCCATCTCGGCATCCAGTTTTTTCAGCTCTAGTGCGATTTCCATCGATCTCGCTTCATTGCCGTCTGACGATCTGAACCTGATCATGTTGTTCTCCGTGAAAGGCTGCCGTTGAAATCTGCCAATGCCGGCGGTTGCGTTATCAGGCAGTTCAAGCCATATCCTGGAGACTGAGTGTCAGGTTATTGCTTCGGCGTCGCTCATAGAGTTTGGCTGCCGCTTCCAGCACTGATGCCCGGTCGCTGTCGAATGCGCTGAGGCACCGCGCCGCCGTCCTCTGCTTCAACGCTGACGCCTCAACCAGGAATTTGACTTCAAACATGCCGTCGTATCCGGTGAAGCGTACGCCGTTCTTTATTTCGTCGAAACTTCGGCTTCGGTTGGGAAACACTAGCGCCATCTTGGTCCGACCTTTAATTTTCGCAGTTTTAGGGCGCAAACCAATGACGCCAATCAAGCGACCAACTGACTTCCGCAGTTTGCTGGCGAGCGGCGTTGTTACGTGGCAGTCGTGTCGCGGTGCGGTAAGCCTGGGATTGCGAACGGATGTAGCGCTTTACTCGATACGCGGGTTTTCATTTCGTAACGACCAAAGTGATTTTCGAGCTCGGTTTGAAGATCCACCGGATGTTCCATCCCTGCCTGAAACGATTTGATCAGTAGTTTCCCTGCGGGTGTCACGCGCGTGCCTGTCAGCTCGTGGCTTGAGTAGCCCGCATCTTTCAGCACATTTTGAAGAAAGTTGATATCGGCGACTGTTAGAAGGTGAGGCGAAAGTGCGGAAGACATTGTGTCCTCCTTTCGGTCGGGGCTAGGGCGTGATGACCCTTAAGCAGCAGCGCCCTGGACATGGCTTACTGAAGGAAGAACCCTGCGCTTCTAGAGCGAAGAAAGCAAACGAATACGAGCCTTCATCGAAACAGGAGGAATAATCGCTGTCTGTAAAGCGAAGTTGATGGCCGTTGGCCTTATCATCCAGCGCCAACGAAAGGATCTGGACAGAACCGGTGGCGGAAACACAGAAGCCCATCCGGCGTTTCGCGAGCGATGACGAGGAGTGATATCGAACGATCGTGTATTGTGACTTTTCCTGGCGCTCAATCCGGAAGGGACGCATCCCTCCAGGAGCGAGAGGCAGCTGGCAGATTTCGCTTCAACCAAGTGCAAAGGAAAATCGCAACATGTCGCACATTGACCCGCGCTGTCTTGCCGTCCGTTTGATGCAAGGACCACGACGGGAAGACTATCTTACATTGCATGGAAAATCCTGACGATGAAAGACCCTCGAAGGTTCGGAAATATGAGCAGACGCTACAGCACAATATCGGCAATGCTGCGTTTCTAGTTTCCTGGCCAGTGTCCAATGAGAAGCGAGTTTTAGGAGCACAGAGATCTATATGAAAGCGCTCAGTCGGTCGGTCTCAATGGGCCGATGCGAGCTTCCTCGCGCTCGGACGCAAGCTTCCGAGTTGTTAGCGGCGCAGAGCTAAAAACGCATCTCGATCGTCACTCAGCCAGGGCGTCTTTCGGGAATCCCGCCGCAAGCCCATCGATAAATTTGCGCACCGCTGGCGGCAGGCCGCGCCTTGTCGTGAAAACCAGATGGACAAGCCCTTTCATGCCGCGCCAAGCGGGAAGAACACGCACCAGCTTGCCTTCGCCCAGTGCCTGTCTGCAGCTATGATCTGGAAGTAGTGCCACGCCGAGGCCGGCAAGGGCTGCCGTGCGGACGGCAGTGAAGTCGGCGCAGCCAATCCTCGGTTCGTGTCGCAACGTATGCATCCGGCCCTCGTCGGTCTCCAGGAACCAGTTTACTTCGCCCTGATCGTCGGTGGTCGATAGCGTTGGTTGAGCAGCAAGGTCCTCGACCGAGCCAATGCGGCTTGCGATCTGCGGGCTGGCCACGAGGATTCGGGTCGAGTTTCCAAGTGAGCGCATCGTCAACGAGGCATCGCCTTCCAGTGAGGTGCGCACGCGCAAGGCCACGTCGATCCGCTCCTCGATGAGATCCACCGGGCGGTCGATAGCCACCAGCTGCAAGCGAACTTTTGGGTATTGAACAAGGAAGCGCGTGACGAGCGGAGAGATCGCCTCGACGAGCCCGGTCGGACAACTCATGCGGATCATCCCATGCGGCTCCGATTGCGCTTCGGCAACGAGCGCCTCAGCACGTTCGGCTTCCGTCATCATGGCCCTGCAACGCTCGTAGAAGGACTTGCCAACATCGGTTACGCGGAAACGCCGGCTTGAGCGTTCGATAAGACGGACACCAAGGCGAGCCTCCAGTCCTGCCACCCGGCGACTGAGTTTCGACTTGGGTTCGCGCAGTGCGCGGCCCGCCGCCGCGAACCCGCCGTGGGCGACCACTTCCGCAAAATAGACAAGGTCATTCAGATCGTACCGCATCATCGTTCTCCGTTTGGAACGATGGGTAACAGATTTGACGGCTATTTGCATAATCGTTCCGCTGTCATGTTCTTTTCAACGGCACTAGGCCGTCCACAAGGAGCAACACAATGAGAACTTTTGAAAACAAGGTTGTAATCGTCACGGGCGGCACAAGCGGCATCGGACTTGCGACAGCACAGGCATTTTCGCAGGCAGGCGCATCGGTTTTCATCACCGGCCGGCGCAAAGATGCGCTTGATGCAGCCGTCAAGACGATAGGCGGCCGCGTCACCGGCGTGCAGGCCGACATGAGCAAGCTCGTCGATATCGACCGCCTCTACGACGCCGTCCAGCAGAAGCATGGCCATATCGACGTCGTCTTCGCCAATGCCGGAGGCGGCGAGATGGCGCCGCTCGGCGCAATCAGCGAGGAGCACTATCAGAAAACCTTCGATACCAACGTGAAGGGCACGTTGTTCACTGTTCAGAAGGCACTGCCGCTTCTGCGCGACGGGGCCTCGATCATCCTCACCTCATCGACGACCAGCATTTCCGGCACGCCGGCCTTCAGCGTCTACTCCGCGACAAAGGCGGCGGTGCGCAATTTCGCGCGCAATTGGATCCTCGATCTGAAAGATCGCCATATCCGCGTCAACGCGATCTCCCCGGGCGTGACCGATACAGCTGGCCTCAACGAGTTGTTCGGCAACGGCCAAAGCGCCGAGAACACCAAGAACTACCTTGCCGGCCTCATTCCGGCAGGCCGCGTTGGTCAGCCCGAAGAGATCGCTAAGGCCGTGCTGTTCCTGGCCTCGGACGACGCTTCCTTCATCAACGGTGTCGAGCTGTTCGTCGATGGCGGCCAGGCACAGATCTAGGCTCACCGCCGCAAGGGAGAACCATCATGGCTGATATCGCCACGCTTCTTGAGCGCAACCTTCAGGGCATTTTCGGGGAGGGGGACGATACCCTGCGCCGAAAGGTCGCCGAAGAAATCTTTCATGACGATGCCGTGTTCGTCGAACCACACGGGATTTATCGCGGACGAGACGAAATCGTCCGGATAGCTGGGATCATCCGAGCCTTGCATCCGACATTCCGATACTCGACGCTCGGGCGTGCTGACGTGCTGCATGATAAGGCGGGACGCTTGCGCTGGGTGTCGGGGGTGCCGGGTGAACCGCCTGCCTATGCGGGCACCGACTTCATCGTCGTAAGAGATGGCCGGATCGCCGCCGTTTACCTGTTCTTTGATGGTGCGCCTGATCCGACCAGTCCGGCTGTGAACGATGGTCAATGACCGGCGGATCTCCAAGACAAGTTCTCGCCTAGTAAACGGGCATGATACCCCTGCCGTCCGTCACTTCTTGATAATCAAAAAACAGGTCGCGGCGTAATCGATATGCGACGGTCGGGGATCGGCAGAAGAGCTCGACCGTCGTATGGCCCACGATCTGTGGCCAACACGTTGGCTCCTTGACGCATCGCCTCCGGCGACGCGATCAACCCTTGGTCTTGCTTGTTTTCGTTGAAGCCGGAAGACCTCCCGTCTGCTTCAAGAACACAATGGTTTCAGCGCAGACCTCGCGCCTGCGAGCTTCTCGAAGCGCCAACAGCCGCCTCTTGTCACCAGGCGTCACATCTGTGCCGCCGGCCCGGGATGCGAGCTCATCGGTTTCAACAAGATCGATCAGGAGATTGCGCATGACGCCATTCATTTCGTGGAGATTGCGCATTTCCAACATCGCCGGTGAAGTCCGCATTCTTCGCGAAATCGCATCGTCGATAGACTTTTCCGTCAGTTTCGTTGCGACGACGAGGTAGCGAGCGGCCAGCACGCCGAGTACAGTAAAAATAAAGATAGAGACGGTGACAAGCATGACGACGGGCTCCTAGTGCCGAATAAATCGTGCTCGGCAACGGGTTGGTCAATGCCCTCCCGCAGAAAGTCGCGAACAGAGTGCCATATGACCTTCAGTGTGTCTCAGGCTGGAGGCAACGGTCGCGGTGGTCCGGCCGCTTGTGGGCATCTCACCTTTGAGCTTTGTGCCGCAACGATCGCGGCGCACGATGGGGAGACTGGAGACGATTCGATTTTGGATCTCTGCCGCCAAGCTCCTTGAGTAACGAGGTGATCAGTGCAGCAATTTTTCGAGACTTCACAGGGCCTGCTGGCAATTGGAGCGATCCTTGGGGCAGGTTGCGTCACACTTGGGGCGCTGATTCCCACTTTTACGTCCGTCCTTTCCCGCAGGCGGTCAGCCTCTGATGAACGAAGCGCGGCCATGCAGGCGGTTCTGGCTTTGGACGACTTCGTGGGGTCGAGCTTTTGAGCCGTTCACGACACCCCGGAATTCAATCCGATGAACGAGGGCGAGTTCGTCTTCCACACTCCCGATCCGGTCCTGGCGTTGCCATCGCCGGATCGCTTGGAGCTCTTTGATGAGGAAATTGCCGATGAAATCATGTGGCTTGGCAATCGCGTCCTTAACTTGGGACGTGCCCTTGATGCGCTCGATCTCTCGGCTCGAAATTTTGATGGCTTCTTCGAGCGCCGGCGGGAAGGCTACAGTCCTTGCGGCGCAAGCGATGGACCTGATCGACCGTCTGGTCAGCGAGTACGCGCTACGTATGCCCGACAAGCCTGATTATTATCGGCAGGGGGAGGGCTTTGTCCGCGTCCTGCAAAGCTCGGGGGAAAGCCGGCAAAGCACACGGACGGCGCGTCAGGTCAACAAGACGACCGGTTCCAACGTGACCCAGCTGTTTCCGAAGGCAACCGACGACGCTGACTGACGGCCCCCAAAATAGACCCGGCGACCTTTTGGCACCTCGCGGCTGAGGCAACGACATCGTATCTATCCCTGCTATCGCCGCCCCCAGGAGCCGACTTTGCTGAAAATCTATCGCGACATTGACGGAGCCGTCAGGGCAGGTGCAGCCGATGACTCATTGCCTGGTCACGTCATCTGGATGGACCTCCTCGATCCCGACGAAGAGGAGATCGCATTCGTCGAGCGGCGTGCAAGGGTAAGAGTTCCAACACGCGATGCCCTGAGCGAAATTGAGGTATCGAGCAGGCTTTCCAAAGAGGGGGACCGGCTTTACCTGAGCGCACCCGTCGTTGGTCATGCTACAACCGAGCACGCCGAGCTCTCGCCGGCAGGCTTTATCGTCGGCCCTGACTTTCTGGTGACCATCCGCTTCGACGACTTGCCGGCTTTCGATGCTGTTGCGGAACGGATAAAACACGATGAAACGCTTGCCAGCGGCATGGGTGTTTTCGTGGCGCTACTGGAGGCCATCGTCGACCGTGGTGCTGATGTTCTTGAGCATCTGGCCGCCGCAGTAGACCAGGTGTCCCGGACGGTCTTCAAAGGAAACCTCAAAGGTTCGGCCTCTCCCCGCAGTGCCAACTTTACGCTGCGACGCGCGCTTTCTAAAGTCGGCGCGCTCGGCGATCGATCCTCGAAGGCCCGCGATGTCCTCCTCGGCGTTGGCAGGATGGCCTCATTTACCCTGGATGTGTGTCACGAGATGCTCTCGGACGAATTCCGCGACCAGCTGCACGCTGTGACCAAGGACGTCTCCTCGTTGAGCGATTACGAAACGCATCTTTCGGACAAGACCCAATTTCTCCTGGACGCAGTCCTCGGCTTCATCACCATCGAGCAGAACGACATCTTCAAAGTGCTGACGATCGCCTCGGTGGTTGGTGTGCCACCGACCCTGTTGGCCGGCATATGGGGCATGAATTTCAAGTTCATGCCGGAGTTGGGCTGGGAGTGGGGTTACCCCTTTGCCTGGACGGCCATCATCCTGAGCGCCATCGCGCCTCTGGTCTGGTTCTGGCGGCGGGGATGGTTTTGAGAATCCCCAGTTTGCGGAATCGGAGGCTGTGAATTGTCGACCGGGATGCTCGGCTCTGCCGGGGGCCTCGGGTGAGACTTTAGAAAGCGGGTGCCAGCGAGACGAGCTCGTGTCCTGCTTCCAACAACAGACCTCGTGACCGCTCAACGTCGTACTGCTTCAGCAATAGGTAGTCGCCATTGAAGGTGGATACCAGGAATATACCGACACCATTTTCCGAAAGTGGACGTATGACCGACAGGACGATGCCCGTCTCCCCGAACGCGAACGGGCCAATGAACTTGAAAGCCGTCCACCCGCCGTCTTTGGAAACGCCGTCAGGCACACGGTCAGCCAGGCATACGATCGATAGTTCGTCGTCCCCGCGGCTTACAGATCCAAAGCCTGGTCCGGACCACCATCCGGGCAACTCTGCGGTGGCGTCCAATTGAACTATCGCGTATTCGCCATCGAGTTCAGCAATCTTGATTGTAGGCATGCAGGTTTCCCGGGGAGATCTATTTTCACATTGGAGAATGGAATAATCTGCAGGTCCGCCAGCTGTTTTGAAACTGACAACCGCATTGCAGCACTTACTGTCGGTCTCGATCGTCAACGATTATCCCTCCCGATAGTGAACGATTTTCAGTGTCTCGCGTTCTCTGATCCGACAAGTTTATTTTGCCTCGGGGACGTCATGAAGACCATTGCATTGTTGGGTTCTGGAATCACCTGCGCAGTCGGCTCCTGCATTGCGGCAGCTTCGATCGCGTCCATCATTATGGCAGCGCCCGAACGCCATACATTCCCAAGCGAAACCGCATCGGACCTGTGGACTACAGCGCCAGTCAGGATTGATCGGTCGGCTCAGTCGTTCGAAAGGGTTCCGGCTCAGTTTTCGACATACGCCCTCGCGCAACCATCTGCGAATACGGGTCTTGCCAAAGGCCCGGCCACAGTCGCCGCACCAGTCGTGAACACGGCAATGTCGAGCCAGCATTTGAGCTGGTGCATTGACCGCTATCGCTCCTTCGATGAGAAGACCAATACTTACCGCTCGTTCAGCGGCCAGACTCGTACCTGCTACTCGCCTTATGAAAGCGGTCCTTCGACCACCGTTACGGCTGCTGAAAGTGTCCAGCCTACGTCCGTGACGGCCGCGGCCGCCTCATGGTGCTCTGCCCGTTACCAGTCATACCGTGTCGAGGACAACACCTACCAGCCCTATGACGGCCCGCGAAGGGCTTGCGAGGGTCCGCGTGCGCCTAGCGAGGTGGCATCCAGATAGCCCGAGCACACCGGATACCTTGCGAAACGTTAGCGGCTGACCGCGAATGAAACGGCTTGGTCCGATCGGCGTTTCTGCGAGGCACGTACGCGTTCTTATTCACATCTCGTGAGATAACGCCGTCCAAGCAAAGGCACTATTTGCCTGGCAACATTGTCTGAAGAACCCCGTCGCGGCGAACCAACCCGTGAAACAGTGCGGCCGCGAGATGCATCACGACGAGTGCGAAAAACGCGAAGGCCAGATAGAAATGTGCGCTCCAGAGTACAGCGTGCAGGCTCGCGCTCTGCGGCAGGATCGGGGGAAGACGGACACCGCCATAGAGCACAATCGGATAGGCCGCTGCCGACATCATCGCCCAACCAATGAGCGGCATGGCGATCATCAGCAGGTATAATGCAAGATGCGACAGATGGGCAGCGAGTTTCATCGGCAGCGGTAGATCTGGTGGCAGAGCCGGGGCACCCGATATGAAACGGACCACAAGACGAACCACGGCGAGAACGAGGATGAGGATTCCCAGAGTCTTGTGTGTCACCAGCAACGCAACGTACCGCTGACCGATCGTCGAGACCATCCCGACGCCGATGAATAGCATGGCCAGAATTCCGACAGCCATCAGCCAGTGCAACAGACGCTGGGCGGAAGAGAAACGTGTTGTGATGCCGGTCATGGTTTCGCGCTCGCTGCTGTTCGGGGATACTGGCTCGCTTCACTGGTTCGAAGATCATAGGATCTGGCATAGGCAGCCGATCGTGCTGCAGGAAATGGATCATCGGAAACTTCGATGCCGTCCGGCAGAACTGTCGGGTCGAAATTGATATCCCGGCACGGGCCGTCCGCCTCTTGCTCGATTTTTTCCACCACAAGCGTTCCAGCTTCCACCGTCCTTCGTTCAGGCGGCCAGGCCTTTGTCGGATCGGATGTTGGATCTGAAGGGTCGGCGACTGTCAGAACAAGGGTCCAGCGCTGGGGCGACTTGGATACACGGTCGATGATGTCCTCTTCAAGATGATTGGGGCCCAACTTTGCGAAATCCTCAACTGCGATCGTCACAGGCTGAGTTTCGGGCCGCAGTGACCAACGCACCGCGTTCTTGGCCCCGTCACCATTCGTAAAGATGAATGCATTCAGGCTATTGAAGGTCACCTCGGCATAGCTGGCTGTCCAAGGGGCCTTGCTTGCCCACTCGCCGAATGCGGCAAATTCGGGATGTGCTGCCACAAAGCCCTTCATGGCATCAGGGTTCTTGCTCTTTGAAGCCTCGAGCAGGTCATAAAATCCCTGCGGCGTCGAAACCGCGAAGACGGGCGGGTCAATCAGCGCCATGCGCCAGACGTTACCGTCCGGAGCTGAAATTTGCACACCGATGCCGCGCACGCGCACGGTAGGATCTGCTGCGTTGGGATCAGGCGTTGCGAGGTTGAAACGTCCGAGAACCGGATATCGTCCCGCGATGAACAACGGTGCCTTCGAAAGCGCGACAGCGTTGCCATTGGCTTCGAAGTTGCCCGTGAAGCACACCCCCTTCGCATGATTTCTCCGATGCCCCAGCGCGGGTCCGCCAGGAGGCGCCAGAGCGGCGACAAGCTCCATGGGTGTTAGGCGTCCGGGTGTGAGCCATCCGGCAGTGTATGCAAAGGCGCCGACGCTGAAGCCCACGACTGCACTGATCAGCACGAGGGATCCGAGGGCGGAATGCTGCGAGCCCGGCATGAAAAACTCTCCGTCGTTTCAGTTTTTCTGTGATGCTGGAAATCGATTGTGATGCGACGACAAGTGGTGCTGGGGATGCTTCACCTGCTTTCAGGTTTTGAAGAATGGCATTGTTGTCCATCGCGGTCAAATCGGAGGTCGCGGTGGAGGCGGCCTCAATGCCCCGAATGCGGAACCTGAAAAAGATGACGGATTCTTGCTGTAATCGAGGTCGGGTGCTGATCTGCTGATTGCCTCAAGTCGTTTGAAAGGTGAATCTCGCTTTCGACGCGTCGCGTCAATAGCAGTCCGAGCTCTTCTGCAAGTCCAGGACGGTCTCGCATGACGCCAGCCAGGACCTCTTTAGAGATTTCGTAGACGACGACAAAGGTGAGCGCGCGCATTCTGGCCGGTTCGACCGCACCCATGAGGACCCCACGTTCGCCAAACAGGTCGCCAGGCGCCAATCTCGTGATCTCGCTCATGACCCCTTCAATCTCACGCTCGACGACGACCACCCCGCTTCGCACGATCATCAGGGACGTCAAAGCAGCGTCCTGGGCAGCGATGACGACATCCTGTTTGAAGGTCAGCCGCTTCATCTCCTGCGCAAGGTTCTCCCTTTCGTCCTCTGTCAGAGTGGAGAACAACCCTATCGAGCTCAGGAGCCTCCAGGGAGTTCCCGGGTGTTTGGATGTCGCATCCTGAACCTGAATTATGCCGGCCGATGCGTTGGCCGGTGGACCGAGCTGTATTCCAGCCGCTTTGGCATGCCTGTAGGCAAGGTCGTAGATCTCATTTCGTGCCGCTGCGATCTTCGAAATCCCCGACACGCGGAAGGAGAGCTCAACATCAACGCCTGATGCATCCATGCCGACAATCGAAACGGATGGAGGCGGAGATTTGAGAATGGAATTGGCGCTGAGCAAGACCGCCTGCATTGCCTGTTCAATCGTTGCCGGGCTGCGGGTTGGAAGCATTCGAACCGTCACGGTAGCGCCATGGACCTCGTCGGGAGCGGTGAGGTTCGTCAGACGAGCCTTCGCAAGCGCGCTGTTCGGCACGATGATCAGATCGTTGGTGCCGCTCAGCAGGTGAGTGGAGCGCCAGTTCGTCTCCACCACCCGGCCCTGAACATTGTCGTCAAGCACAATCCAATCGCCGACATTATAGGGCCGGCCGAGATTCAGTGCGATGCCGGAAAAAACGTCGTTGAGGGTACTTTGCAGTGCCAGACCAAGGACGATTGCGAAAACGCCGGATGTGGCGATCAGGGTGCCGACCGGCAGACTGAACACGAAGGCAATAATCGAGAGAGCCGCGCCGACGTAGATGATGCCCACAAGCAGATCCTGTATCAGCCGGCCCTCTCTCGGATTTCGCTCGAAAATCAGAAACAGCCGAACCGAAGCGACAAGGACCATTGCAGTGCCGATCCACCACGTCGTTTTCGCAAGGCCGAGAAACAAACGGTGTGTCAGATCCTCGGCCGTCATATCGGTCGACCATGGCGCGACACCGTTGGCGATCAGCAGGACCGTCAGCATCACGAAAAACACGACGTGAGCGGAAAACCGCAGCGCGGGCCGTCCTCTTGCAAAGACTCTCGCTGTCAGAATCAAGACCACAAGGGTCACGAACTGAGAGATCGGGTCACCGAGAACACGGCCTATCAGCGTAGAAAATGGGTCTGACATGGCGTCTCCTGGATGATGCGCGAACCAACCTTACCCCAGCGCCGCATGGTGGCAATCGACGGTCAACAGGAATCTTCGCACCATTCTGCCTATTCTGAACCATTCAAGACCTACCTTCGCGCAGCGATAGTTTTTACCGGGCCATCCGGTCGACCTTCCCGAGCAAGGCTCGGCGACCGATATCGCGGCGTCTAGGATAGATATTGTTTTCATAGATCTTTTCGATGAAAAGACGCAGCTCCCTTCCAAATGAGAACTTCTTCGTGTGAAGCATTTTCCTGGCCGTACATATGCATCCGGCACCGCTTCTTGCTTCACGAACGTTGACAATGCTCGCGTCTGGAGCGCCATCAGCGGCTGCCAAACCGAGCTCTTGCTTCTTCCGTCGCGGGCATGAAGAACGATACTAGCGTGCCCTCAGGGTCTCTGAACTGGAAGGTGCGATTGCCCCAAGGTAGCAGTTTTGGCTCGTGCACCACTTCGACATTGCTCTTAAGGCGTGAGAACTCCGCATCGATATCATCGACCAAAAATTCGAGTATCGCGGACCGGTTGGCGCCCGGCGTGGCGGTTCCGGCCATGAAGAGACCCACGGTCTCGGCTGCGCCGATCGCCAATGTCGCGCCAGGCGTCACTATCTCGGCAAAGACCGGCGCCAGCCAGTCAGCGGCGGTATCCGTCACCAGTTCGTAAAACGAAACGGCGGCGGTGATGTCGCTGACGATAAGGCGGGTGGATGCAAGTCTCATGATCTATCTCTCCAATAACGCCGCTTGGTCGGCATTGAGACCTTGTAAGCGAAGCCTCCTGACAGCATGGTGGCAGCAGGAGTGAGCCATGCGTCGTGCCGACCGTCTTTTCCAAATCATCCAGATCCTTCGTCGCTCGTCGCGTCCGGTAACGGCAACCATGCTTGCCGGCGAGCTGGAGATCTCGATCCGCACAGTCTATCGGGACATGGCCGATTTGATTGGTCAACGTGTCCCGATCGCTGGCGAAGCGGGCTTGGGCTATATTCTCGATTCAGACTACGACATGCCGCCCCTCATGCTCACACCTGATGAGATCGAGGCGGCCGTGCTTGGCGCCCAGTGGGTTGCACAGCATTCCGACCCATCGCTTGCAGCTGCTGCCCGCGATCTGATTGCCAAAATCGCTGATGCCATACCGGAAAGACTGCGCCCCCACATTGCTGAACCGAGCATTGGCACCAAGCCGAAAGCCGGCGATGCCGCAGAGATCGTCGACGCAAGGCAGCTTCGCAGCGCCATCCGCACCGGTATGAAGATCAGGCTCCGCTATCACAGCGAGCGTGGGGAGCACACGGAGCGGATCGTTTGGCCAGTCATTCTCGGTTATGCTGAAGCCTATCGGATGCTGATCGCATGGTGTGAGACCCGAAGCGATTTCCGCCATTTTCGTACCGATAGGATGATTGCCGCCGAAGTTCTTGAAGAGCCTATCGGCTTGCGAAAAGGCGAACTGCGGCGTCGTTGGGAAAGGTGGCGAAACGCCCGGGATCCTTCAGCATTCCCATTCAACACCTGATCAGGTGTCACGGTTGTGCCGCTTGCCGAGCAGATGCACCCACGGGACAAGATGGGCAATCGCCATCAGCACATACATCAGCACCATCCCGCTTAGCATCGAGCCGCCGTCGCTGGCACAGATCGTCATTGTTGATCGATCGCCAGCATTCAGGAAAGCCATGACGACAAAGACAGGAGCGGCGGCAAGGTGTAGAAAGCGGCTGATCGCCGTGGTCCGATATCGGCCGGCGGAAGCGCCGGCCATGCCGTTGTGAATGAACGATCTGCGCACGGCGCTAGACTCCGTAGCGATCGTGATGGCGCCACCAGACGCCTTCCTCATTGCGCCCGAGTGGTGCCCGGTCGAGCCATTGATACATGCCCCAGAGGCCATCCAGCCCGCGGGCGTAGGATGAATAGGTGTGATAAATCTCGCCGCCATGCAAGGCAAAGGAGCTCACACCTGGCCGGTCGCGTGTATAGGTTGCTACATCAGTGCCCGTCATCGAAGCGATCTGCGCGACGGGCCCCTCGCTGCCCTTGAGCTCCCATTGTTGCACCGTCTCGGCGAGCGGTTCGGGCATCGGTGGCTCACGGCGATAGTTGTACTCGATGCCACCGTTCACCTGCTCCTCCGGCGTGAACCAGACATTGAAGTCGTGATTGAAATCACTTTCCGCTGAAGACGCCCAGTCGAAGGTCCATCCCATACGCTTCTTGAATTGCTGCAGTTTGACGAGTGGTCCGCGCGAAACGGCCCAGAAGGCGACGTCATGGTTTTCCAGATGTACGAAAATGCCGTTGAACCCGTCAGCTATCGATGAACAGGAGGGGCAGCCCGCTGTATAGTCCGTGCCGAACATGAAGTGGTAGACGAGGAGCTGCGAGCGCCCCCGGAAGAGCGCCGAAAGAGGCACGATGCCCGCATCTGTCTGCAACTGATATTGTTTGTCGATCTTCACCCAGGGGAGCTGGCGGCGGTGCTCCGCGATTTCGTCGCTGCGCCTTGTCAGCTCTTTTTCTTCTTCAAGAAGGGCAAGCCGGGCTGAAAGCCATGCCTCGCGCGTGCCAGTCACAGTGGTCGTCATCATCTTTCTCCTCATCAAAATTCTGCAGGCGCTTCACGTAGCCGGCAGATCGGCGTTACCCTAGGTCTGATTGACCGGAGGGTGGGAGTTACAAGTGTGACGGGATTTCAATGGACTCGATGATCACGGCTGCGGCGCAAGCGCTCGCGGCCGGCGATGTGCTCGGCGCTATGAAACGCGTCGCGCTGCGTGGCGATGCTCCGGCGCTCGCTCTCAGAGGAATTGCACTTGCCCAGCTCGGTGATTTCGAGCGGGCCAAGGCGCTCCTGAAAAACGCTCACCGCGCCTTCACCTCCCGCGAAGAGCTGGCTCGCGCCCGCTGCAAGCTGGCGGAAGGTGAGATCGCCCTTGTGAGCCGCGACCTCAGCTGGCCTGAAAAGGCTCTGGAGATGGCGCGCCAGACGCTCGAGCGGCACGGCGACAGGCCGAATGCAGCCCATGCCCGAAATCTGCAGATTCGCCGCCTGCTGCTTGTCGGCCGCCTCGAAGAAGCGGAGACGCTGCTTGCGATGCTCGATCCATCGCCATTGCCGCCCGCCGCAAGAGCAAGCCTGGAGCTGACCGTCGCCGGCATTGCAGTCCGCCGGCTAAAGATCCAGATCGCCCGCGCGGCTTTTGCGCGCGCGGCATCTGCGGCAAGGGACGCCGATATTCCGGCTCTTGTTGCGGAAGTGCAAAACGCAGCTCATGTTCTCGATGAGCCCGCGGGCCGAAGAATTGTCCACGGCGACGAACGCACCCTTTACCTCGATGAGGTCGAGGCACTCCTTTCCTCTGATGGCCTTATCATTGATGCCTGCCGCTTCACCATCCGTCGTGGCTCCCGAATCGTTTCCTTGGCTGGAAGGCCAGTGTTGTTTTCACTGGCGCGCGCGTTGGCCGAGGCTGCACCGGATGACTTGCCGCGCGGCGTTCTGCTCGCCCGTGCCTTCGGTGCGCGCCATGTAGACGAATCCCATCGTGCCCGTCTGCGGGTCGAAGTCGGGCGGCTGCGCGCCGCGCTAGAAGGGCTTGTGACCATCGAGGCCACACAGGACGGCTTCGTTCTCCTGCCTGCCAACGGCGCCGATGTCGCGGTGCTGGCACCGCCGATCGATAATGAGAACGGTACTGTGCTCGCCCTCCTTGCCGACGGTGAAAGCTGGTCGAGTTCGGCTTTATCGATCGCGCTCGGGATCAGCACGCGCACGGTCCAGCGCGCACTTGAAACACTTGCTGCGTCGGGCAAGGTCGAAAGCGTAGGCAATGGACCGGCGCGGCGCTGGATCAGCACGCCGGCAATCGGTTTCCCGACAACATTGTTACTCCCGGGACCGCTCCCGAGCGGCTAGCGTCGCGAAAATAATGATGGAGGAATAGGCATGAAGCGATCCGCAGCCGAGATCATCCGTGAATACGGTCCTTTCGATAGTGCCCAAAGGGTCAACGGCGTGACCTTCGACGGGCAGCATATCTGGTTCGCTTCCGGCGAGAAGCTCCATGCGCTGGATCCGGAAACAGGTAGCGAGGTAAGCACGATCCATGTTGCATCGCATGCAGGGACCGCATTCGACGGCCGCTCTCTCTACCAGATCGCCGAGGATCGGATCATCAAAATCGACCCTCAGACCGGCACGGTCCTGTCGACCATTCCGGCGCCCGGAAACGGTGGCGATTCCGGGCTCGCCTGGTGTGAAGGCAGCCTTTGGGTCGGCCAGCATCGCGGCCGCAAAATCCATGAGATCGATCCGGATACCGGCGCCATCAAGCGGACCATCGAATCCGATCGGGTCGTGACCGGCGTCACCTGGGTCGACGGTGAACTGTGGCATGGGACGTGGGAAGGCGACGTCAGCGATGTACGCCGTATTGATCCGGGGACAGGCGAGGTTCTGGTACGCCTCGAGATGCCCGAAGGGATCGGCGTTTCCGGCTTGGAATCTGACGGGAAGGATCGCTTCTTTGCCGGTGGCGGAACGCAATCCGTGGTTCGGGCAATCAGGAGACCGCGACCGTGAAATCAAGGCGCAACGCTGCCCTCTCATGGCAAATGGAACGCTTCGCGGCGTTCGATCATTTCAGGAGTGAATGGATTCGAGCGGAGCTAGGCAGATGCAAATCCAAGGGGTCTACGCCGCACTCGCGACCACCGACATCAAGAAGGCAGAAGAATTTTACAGCTATCTATTCGGTCGGGAAGCCGACGATCGCCCGATGGCGCGATTGATCCAATGGCGCGATGTTGCCGGAGCGAACATTCAGGTATTCGAGGATCGTGATACGGCCGGTTCCGGCCGATTGACGATAGTCGTGCCTGATATGGCCGATGCCAGAAATGCCCTTCGGAAGATCGGTGTGCAGCTTGTGGGTGAAGCCCAGGGTGACTATGGCCGGATTGCACAGATTTCCGATCCAGACGGCAACCGCATCACGCTTGCTGAACCGCCCTCAAGAGCGTTCACTCGTTAGGCTCGCGTCGCCGGCACGGCTTTCACACGGCCAACCGGATCAAGGTAATCCGGACAGCCAACAGCAATTGAGCGCCAACCGGGCAAGAGGTGCGGGAAACCTGGCGATCCATGTGCAGATCAACTGCGATGGTCGCGCACCCGTCGTTATGTAAGCCGTTTCATGCACGCCCTGACAGCCCCCTGGTGTTACGCCGCAAGGTTCTTGCAGGCAAAGTCGCCAGCACTATCTCTTATGTAACAAAGGTGCATGGCGGGATACTCATGGCGAACCCCTACGAAACACTGGGTGTGGCAAAAGGCGCATCGCAGAAGGAAATTCAGACCGCATACCGCAAGCTTGCCAAGAAACTGCATCCAGACCTCAATCCTGGAGACGCTGCATCGGAGGAGAAATTCAAGGCAGCGTCAGCCGCCTACGCAATCTTGGGTGACGAAGACAAGCGCGCCAAATTTGACAGGGGTGAGATCGACGAGACGGGCGCAGGGCAGCAACAGCGGAGCTACTATCGTGACTATGCTGCGGATCAGGCCAGCGGCGCCCGTTATCATAATGCAGGCGGTTTTGCCGATTTCGGTGACAGAGACGACATCTTTTCGAGCTTCTTTTCCGGAGCAAGGAGCAGGGGCAATGCGTCTTACCAAGGTGGCGACCTGCAGTATCGACTGGAGGTCAGTCTTCGCGAGGCGGCGAACGGTGGCAAGAGGACGGTTTCGCTTCCCGAAGGCGGAACCCTGGAGCTCAAGATCCCGGCTGGTGTCCGGGACGGCCAGATCCTGCGCCTTCGTGGAAAAGGCGCACCGGGCCATAATGACGGACCGGCCGGCGACGCCCTCATCGAAATCCACGTTCTGCCTGACAGGCAGTTCTCCCTTGAGGGCGATGACGTCAGGACCGAAGTCCCTATTTCAATCCGCGAGGCGGTTCTCGGCGCAAAGGTGGAGGTCCCGACCCTGTCCGGCGCGGTGTTCCTTTCGGTTCCACCAAATTCCAGCACCGGCAAGACGCTTCGTCTCAAGGGCAAGGGTTTTCCAAACAAGCATGGTGGCCATGGCGATCAATACGTCGTCCTGAAGATCGTGTTGCAGGGCACGCCGGACGCAGAGTTGAACGAATTCATGACCAACTGGGAAGCGGGCAAGTCACATGATCCGCGGCGTACATAGGAGGAGGCGATGGACGAGCTTGAATATTGCCGTACCCTGAGGATTGAAACGTCAACCCTTCAGATGTGGGTCGAGGAGCGATGGATCATCCCGGTTGGATCTCCCGACGCTTTTTCCTACGAGGATGCCGACGTGGCAAGGGGTCGCTTGATTCTAGACCTGATCGGAAGCATGGGGGTCAATGATGCAGGCATCGACGTGGTCATTGATCTTGTCGACCAGCTCCACAGTCTGCGCGAACGGATGCGTTTGTTGATGGATGCCATCGCGACGCAGGACATCGCGGTCCAGAATGCACTCGGCCGCGCACTCAATCGGGGCTGATGCCCGCAGAGAACGCCTGCCAGGTCATTCATTCTTGCTCATCGTGCTCTTGTATTCGAACTCGGCATTGGCTGGGTGGTCGACATATTTGTGCTTGAAGACCTCCGCGTCTTCGGCCTTTTCGAAACCGACCGCCACCCAGCGAGACGCGGCCATATTTGAATCGGCCCAGATGACGAAAATCTCGGCTTCGGGAAATTCGCTTCCCCAGTCATTTGCCCGATCTTGGAACGCCTCGTCGGTTTTGAAGGAAAAGGTGAACAGTGCCTTCAGCCGTTCTTCGTGGGCATGGAAGTAATCCAACACCGACTTCTCGTTGATAGGGAAGGGAGCGCTTTCGAAATTGTCGTCTGTGCCGAACTGCAGCGTCTCCAGATTCTTGCCGCCCTTGTTCCGGCGTAGCGAGAACTCGAAATTGTGGTGTTCCAGGCTGTAGGCAGTCGCTGTCTTCGGATGGCTCCATTCAACGCGGTTCAATTCCATCTGCAAACTCCGGTCTGGCATTTGGTGGCGCGAAAGTGGTCGTGCAATCAAGAACTAGGGCAGGCACAGATTTGGAGGAGGGCCCAACGCCGATGAGCCGTTGTTAAAGGTGTGATCTGCCGTCTGGTCCCTGCCATGTCGCAAGCTCACTAATACCCGCCAGGATGAGATCGAGCCCGGTCAGGAAATCTGCCCTATCATCGTGTGCCGGCAGATGAGCCGCCACACTGCGGGTGAACGGAAACGCAGCGGCATTGAGGTTAGACCAGTCCTTTGCCATTGCGCGGAGGAATAATTCTCGATCGAGGCCGAGGTCGCGGGCCATCTCGGCATTGGCAGCATTCTGCCCCCCAACACCCAGAACATAGTTCAATAGGGCGGCCACGACCGACCACTCGACCGCCGGATCAATCCCCATCTTTCGGATCTGCTGCCCGAACCGTTCGAGGATCCGGATCGATGGCATCGATCCTGGTGCCTGGGCAAGGGCCGTAGCTATCCAGGGCCTTTTATCGACCTCATCGAAGAGAGCGAGCGAAACTTCACGGATTTCCAAAAACGGTGATGCTCCGCAGGTCGGCGCCAAGACGGCTTCGACAGCTGCGTCGCAGGCCGCGATCAGGAGATCTGCCTTGTGGGCAACATGATAATATATCGCTCCGGCCCCGGTGGTGAGGTGTGCGGCCAGCGTCGGGAAGGTCAGGCCGCGTGTGCCGGCGATGTCAAGCAGCTCTATCGCCGCCTCGATAATGCGTTGCCTCGTCAGCGAATCGGACCGTCGTCTGCTGTCTTTTTTCATAGTTGATATTGACACGAATGGAATGTCATTCCAACTATGGAATGACATTCCATTCAAGGAGATTGTTCGTGAACGTTTCAATTATCGGCGCAGGGCTAGGCGGCCTCACGCTTGCCCGCGTCCTCCATATCCACGGCATTGCCGCAACCGTCTATGAAGCGGATGCCGATCGCGATGCCCGGCCTCAGGGCGGGATGCTCGACATCCACGATTTCAACGGCCAGCTGGCGTTGCGCGACGCCGACCTCTATGAACAGTTTCTGGCCCTTGTGCATCCTGGAGGGCAGCAGTCGCGCGAGCTCGACATGCACGGCAACGTCCTGATGGACAATCCTGACGATGGCACTGGCGGCCGTCCTGAAGTTCAGCGTGGCGAACTGCGGCGGATCCTTCTGGATTCTCTTCCGCCCGGCACGGTATTATGGGGACATAAACTGAGGACCGCCGAACGTCTCGGGAGAGGAAGGCATTTTCTTTCGTTTGACAACGGTTCGACTGCCGTGGCCGACCTGCTGGTTGGCGCCGACGGCGCGTGGTCGAAAGTTCGCTCCCTCGTCTCGGGCGCCAAGCCCGTCTATTCGGGAACGACGTTTGTTGAAACCTGGCTTCACGACGCAGACACTCGCCACCCCGCAACTGCAGCGGCCGTTGGCGGCGGCTCGATGTTTGGTCTCGCGCCCGGCAAGGGAATCATGGCACACCGGGAACCCAATGCCGTGCTCCATGCCTATGTCGCGTTAAATCGGCCGAAGCATTGGATCGATGCCATTGACTTCTCCGATCCCGCCAGCGCGAAGACCATGATCGCAGCGGAGTTTAAAGGCTGGGCGCCAGAACTGACCGCCCTGATCACCGATTGCGAGCGTAACCTGGTCGCGCGCGTCCTTCATACGCTTCCGCAAGACCACCGATGGGAACGGGTTTCAGGCGTCACCTTGCTTGGTGATGCGGCCCATCTGATGATCCCGTCCGGTGAAGGGGCCAATCTCGCCATGCTCGATGGCGCCGAGCTTGGCAAAAGCATTGCAGCCAGCCCTGGCGATATCGAGACGGCACTTGCTTGCTACGAACAGCAACTCTTCCCGCGCAGCCATTCGGCTGCGATCGAAGCCGCAGAACTGGTCCAGCTGATGTTTGCCGAAGACGCGCCCTACGGCCTTGTTGAGGCATTTGCGCAGGATCTGCTCGGCAAGCCTAAGGCGGCAACCAAGGCCTGATCCGTGGGCCGGCTCCGGAAAAACCCTCGGCGGAGAGGATCGCCGGGACCTTGCAAGAGTGCCACGATGGGGTACCGTGACCTCTATACACTGGGAAAGTCGATAATCTCGATAGCCGACCGATCAGAGATTGCAATTGGCGTCGGGATCATCGCCCACCGAACGCGGTAAAATGCAGCAGACACCAATCCATCGGCTGCAAGGGTCATCGCCCCAAGAAGTGCTTGCGCTGACGCCCACCCGCAAGGTAACCGGAGCAGGTCGGCTCCGGTGAAAAATTCTTGTCCATCCCAATCGAGCGCGACCTACCGCCAGAAAATCGCAATCAGGAGCCAGTCTTCATTGTCCGATATTTACGCAATCGGCGACATTCACGGACGCGCCGATCTTCTTGAGGCGCTCCTCGGCCATATCGCCGCCATTCAGCGCGCTGGTAGCTCGCAGCCCGTCATCATGTTTCTTGGCGATCTCATCGACCGGGGTCCGCGCAGCCCAGAGGTTCTTGATCTCGTTTCTTCCGCTCTCGATCGCTATCCCGGCTCGCGGCTCGTATTGGGAAACCATGATCATTACCTGCGCTCGCTGCTACGCGACGAGCTCGCTGAGGACGATGCAACCAATTGGATGGATTGGGGCGGCGTTGCGACCGTCAGCGCTTATTCACGCCAGCCGGTACCTAACCGAGATACGCGAGCGTTTTCCACATCATATCGGCCTCCTGAACGGCGCGGTGACCCATGAGGTTGCCGGCAGCTTCTGCTTTGTGCATGCAGGTGTGCGCCCCGGCGTCCCTCTCGCCGCACAGACCGATTACGACTTGCGATGGATCCGTGCGGGATTTCTCGATCACGTCGATCAGTTCGACCATATCGTCGTGCATGGCCACACCATCACGAACTCTCTGTGGCCCGAAATCTACCAAAATCGCATTGCGCTCGACACCGCCGCCTACCGGACGGGCAGGCTCAGCGCCGCCGTCATTCGCCATGACAGGCTTTCTCATTTCCTCTGCACCGGCATTGCCGCTAATGGCGGGATCAGCGTGGAGGAATGGATGTCGTAAGCGGGGCCAGCGATACACTGCACGCTTGCCCGCCAAAGTGTCAGGTCCGAATTTCCCCGATGCCGGATTTCGCGTGCGACTGGGCCACGATTTTTACGGTAGAGCTGGCTCGGCAAGTCGCTCACCCGTTTTCGAGACGATGCTGTATTGGTAGGGCTCACGCGAAGTGATCATGATGGCATCGTCCGGCAGTGGGCGGGCGAGCACCTTTGCTTCGTCCCAGGGTGCCGTCATCCACAGTTCAGTTTCCTCGCGTGTGCGCAGGAGCACAGGCATCGCTTTCTCGTGCACGGGCCGGACGGCGTTATTGGGATCCGTGGTCAGGAAGCCAAAAAGATCATCAGTTGTCAGACCGTCTTTGACCTTTCTGACACTTTTCCATTGCGCCACCCACAGTCCAGCAAAAAACATCAGCGGCTTTTCGGGAGCGGCAGAAAACCATGCGTTGGGTGTCGCCTCTTTGCCAGTCTTGCTTTTTGGATCGGGTTCGGCAAATGACGTTACCGGCACCAGACACCGGTGTTCGATACCGAACCATCGCTTCCAATGCGGCAGATTCAATTTGCGCACGTTTGGTGTCCCGCGGTCTGGCTCCATGCGGATCAACTCCTCCATGTCGACAGTTAGACCCTTTGCCCTGGCTTTTGCAGCACGCGCCTCCGCCGCTGCTTTTTGCAGGTAGAAAGGCGCTGGAAGGCCCCAACGGCAATTTGCGACCTGCCTGCGACCGTCAGCTACGTTCCTGATGACTGGCGCAAGCTGGTCGGTATAGATCTGGTAGGCGGGCATCGGGTTAATCAGGCTCTCGGCGTCCTGAGCCCATTTCGTAACCCAGTCCTTGTCTTCCATGCGATAGAGCGTACACATCGATCCCCGCCTCCGATTTCCTCGACGGTAGCCGATGCGGCTGCACCTGCCAATAAAATCGTTACCTCAGTCAAGCACGGAACTCCTTCGAAGCAGCAAGTCCGCAAGGCCGCGCCATCTGTCGCCGAATGAGACTTGTGGCTTACTATGCAAGGATCTACCAGGTCAGCGAGAGTTGTTCGGTGCACGGCTGCGTCCTAGGCTCCAGGGACGAGAGCGTCACGCCGAGAAGCCGGATGCCTTTTGACACCGGAAAGACTCCTTCGAGCAGAAGGCGGATGCCGTCTTCGATCGCGCCTTCCGAACTTAATCCTTTTTCCAGCGTTCGGGAGCGCGTGATCTGCGTGAAGTCGGAATATTTGACCTTGAGCGTTACGGTCTTTGCGGCAATGCTGTTTGCTTCGCAATAGCGCCAGACTTTGGCAATGAGCGGCATCATGCCATCCATCGCCGGGCCATAGGCATGAATATCGGACGCGAACGTGTCCTCGGCGCCCACAGATTTGCGAACCCGATCAGGCTTGACCTGGCGGTCGTCGATGCCGCGGGCAATCCCGTAGTAGTAGGGTCCTGATTTTCCGAAATGACTGACGAGAAACGCAAGATCCTTGCCTCTAAGATCTGCACCGGTCTCAATGCCGAGGCGCAGCATTTTCTCGGCTGTCGCCGGTCCGACGCCGTGGAACTTCTTCACTGGCAGCGCTGCCACAAATCCCGGACCATTCTTCGGCGTGATAACTGCCTGTCCGTTTGGCTTGTTGAGGTCGCTCGCCATCTTAGCCAGGAATTTGTTGTAGGAAATGCCGGCTGACGCATTGAGCCCTGTCACCGCCTTGATCTTTTCACGGATTTCGAGCGCGATCTCGGTTGCGATCTCTATTCCCTTGAGATTTTCGGTGACGTCGAGATAAGCCTCATCCAGTGACAGTGGCTCGACCAGCGGCGTGTACTCGGAAAAGATCGCCCTGATATCGAGGGAGACCGACTTGTAGACGTCAAATCGCGGCTTGACGAAAATCAGATCCGGGCATTTTCGCTTGGCCGTCACGGATGGCATTGCCGAACGCACGCCGAACGCGCGTGCCTCATAGCTTGCGGCTGCGACGACGCCGCGGGCCTCAGCGCCACCAACGGCGATCGGCTTTCCGCGAAGTTCGGGATTGTCGCGCTGTTCTACAGATGCATAGAAGGCATCCATGTCAACGTGAATGATCTTGCGCACTCGCTCTGGTGCGGGGCTGTCCGGTTCGGCACTCATCTCTCATTCCACATCATGCGCCATCCACCACCGGGTCGCATCAGGCCTCCCTGGTTTCCGGCTTCGCCGCCACATCGAGCTGGCACCTGTCTATCCCGTCGGCGGCATTCATTCTCTCGCATCCCAATGCCAGCCGGCGACGCAAGTTACGTATCGGGATTGCCGCGCCATGCCGCTGCACAACTGCCTTGCGATTCATCTCGTCGCTGCGACCACATGCCCGGCATGCGACAATGAGAACCTTGCATCGAACCTGCCGGAGAATAATCCCATCTTTAAAGGAATTTTTTCTTATCTTTGTCATTTTGCCTATCTGTGGACGAGCTCTTTCTACCGCATTGATTTTGCTTCCTGATCGCGCGTCGAGCCGCTGTGGACGAATGTTGGACCACGAGTATCTGCCCAAACATGACGATTGACTCAAATGCCAATCAGGAACAAACAAGGAACATACTTGCTTTTGTGCAGAATGGAAACCCGCTTTTGACAGAGGTCAATTTTGGCGCACGGTGCCGCAAATCTCGTGATCTCCGAGCTTCGGGAACGCATTCAGCATCTCGAAGGTCCATCTTCGCGTCCGAAGCGGGTCCTACCCTTCGACATACCCGACATCGATGATCGCCTGCCAGGCGGAGGCTTGGCCTATGGCGCTCTGCATGAATTTGCCGGCGGCGGCGCGGGAACTGTCGACGGCGCGGCGGCGGCACTTTTCGTAGCTGGCATTGCTGCCCGCACCACGGGCCAGATTGTCTGGTGCCTTGCAAGACCGGACCTGTTTTTCCCTGCGCTGGCGCAGGCGGGCCTCCATCCGAAGCGGGTCGTTTTTGTCGAGTCCGCCAGCGAGGACGACGTCATCGCCAACATGGAGGAGGCCCTGGGCTATGGCGGTCTGGGTGCCGTGGTCGGCGAGCTGGTGCGGTTGCCGATGACCAAGTCGCGTCGCCTTCAGCTTGCCGCGGAGAAGTCTGGAACCATGGGGCTGATCGTCAGGCGCTGGCGGCGACAGACAGAAGCCAGGGACTTCGGCCAGCCGACGGCTTCGGCCACGCGGTGGCGGGTGAGTGTCACTCCGAGCGAGGAGCTTCCTGTGCAAGGCGTCGGTCGAGCACAGTGGCGGTTAGAGCTTATAAGAGTGAAAGCGGGCGAGTGCGCTGAGTATTTCGTAGGAGCGTGTGATGCCAAGGGTCGTATCAATCTATCTTCCGGAGCTGGCGACGGACAGGATCAGGCGATCCGATCCTTCTATTCCCGTTGAGCAGGCCATCGCCGTGATCGCCCGCAGTGGGTCGAAAAGGTGGGTATCGGGCGCCGATGCTGCAGCCAGGAAATCGGGCGTCCGTGTCGGTATGCCTGCTGCCAAGGCCCAGGCGATCTTTCATGGGTTGATGCTGGTCGACGCCGATCCGGTGGCCGATGCAGCGGCACTCGAACGGATCACCCTCTGGGCCTTGGGCCAGTATTCGCCGCTCGTCGCTGTCGATGCCCCTGACGGGATCATCATGGACACCGAGGGGGCCGATCATCTTCAGGGCGGGGAGCCGTTGATGGTCTCCGGGATCGCCAACCGTTTCCGCGCCAAAAAGCTGTCGGCCCGCGTTGCTATTGCCGACACGTGGGGGGCAGCACACGCCTGCGCCCGGGCAACTCGGCAGGAGAGCGTGATCGTACCAGTGGGCGAGACCGTACGTGCCGTCGAGAAGCTGCCGCTCTCAATGCTGCGGCTCTCGTCCAAGATCGTCGGCGACCTTCACACGCTTGGCTTCAAGACGATCGGAGAGCTGTCGGCAACACCTCGTGCGCCGCTCGCCCTTCGTTTCAGTCCTGAGATCGGCCGCCGGCTCGACCAGATGTTCGGACGCATCGCAGAGCCAATCGAGCCTATCCGAGCCGCTGAGCTGATCGAGGTCAGCCGTGTGTTTGCCGAGCCCATCGGGGCCGCCGAGACGATCGACAAATACGTCGGCTATTTGATCATCCGCCTGGTGGCTGAACTTCAGCGCCATGGCCTTGGTGTTCGCCGCGCCGACCTGATTATCGAAAAGATCGACGGCACTCGCCAAGCCGTTCGTTCCGGAACGGCAAAGCCGTCGCGTGATGTCGTTTGGCTGAAGAAGCTCTTTCGCGACCGCACTGAGACAATCGAGCCGGGTTTCGGAATTGAGAAGCTGACCCTGGTGGCCGTCAGGGCAGAACCTTTCGAAGAGTTTCAAAAGGTCTCCGCACTGGTCGAGGAGGAGACGCCCGATATCACGCCGCTGATTGACATCTTCGGCAATCGCGGCCAGCGGGTCTATCGCGTCGCTCCTGTTGCCTCCGACGTTCCCGAGCGAAGTGTCGCGCGGATCGCGGCGGCAGCCTCAATCTCGGACGAGACCTGGGTGCATCACTGGCCTCGGCCGGTCCGACTGCTGGCACAACCCGACCGGATCGAAGCGATTGCGCTCATGCCGGACTATCCGCCTGCGAGCATCACATGGCGCGGACGAAAGATGAAGGTCATCCGCGCTGACGGTCCTGAACGGGTATTTGGAGAGTGGTGGCGGCGCGACGGTGAATTCGACGCCGTTCGGGATTACTTCGTCATCGAAGGCGAGGGCGGCGAGCGCCTATGGATTTTCCGGCGCGGCGACGGCGTTGACCCTGCCACCGGCTCGCGCGAGTGGTTCGTGCACGGGATATTCGCATGAGCTACGCCGAGCTTCAGGTCACGACCCACTTCAGTTTCTTACGGGGGGCATCCTCGGCAGACGAGCTGTTTGCCACCGCCAAGCAATTGGGCATCGAAGCCTTGGGCGTCGTGGACCGGAACTCACTTGCTGGCATCGTCCGCGCGCTTGAAGCGTCCCGTGCCACCGGCATCAGACTTGTCGTCGGTTGCCGCCTCGATCTTCACGACGGCATGTCGATGCTCGTTTACCCAATGGACAGAGCTGCGTACTCCCGCCTGACGAGGCTGATCACGCTTGGAAAGAGCCGGGGAGGGAAGGACAACTGCATTCTCCACCTCGATGACGTCGGGGCCTACGCAGAGGGTCTCATCGCGGTCCTCGTCCCCGATCTCCCGGATGAAACCTGTGCCGTCCAACTCCGGAAGATGGCCGAGATCTTCGGTAATCGTGCCTATGTCTCGCTCGCGCTGCGCCGGCGGCCGAACGACCAGCTGCGGCTACATGAGATTTCCAATCTGGCGGCCAGGCATCGTGTGCGCACTGTTGTCACCAACGACGTCCTCTTCCACGAACCGGGACGACGACAATTGCAGGATATCGTCACCTGCATTCGCAACAACACCACGATCGATGAGGTCGGCTTCGAGCGCGAACGGCATGCTGACCGCTACCTCAAGCCACCGCAAGAAATGGAGCGGCTGTTCCAGCGCTATCCAGATGCACTTGCACGCACAATGGATATCGTCGAGCGCTGCAAATTCTCGCTGGAGGAGCTGACATACCAGTATCCTGAGGAGGCGATTGTGCCCGGCATGGATGCCCAGCAATCCCTTGAGCATTACGTACGGGAATACATCCCGCAGCGATATCCCGAAGGCCTCCCACGGAAGGTTTTGCGTTCTATCCGGCACGAGCTCGATCTCATCAAGGAGATGCGCTACGCGCCGTACTTCCTGACCGTGTTCAGCATCGTCAAGTTCGCCAGAAGCCAAGGTATCCTGTGTCAGGGGCGCGGATCGGCGGCAAACTCGGCTATCTGCTATATCCTCGGGATCACCAGCATCGACCCGGAAACCAATGATCTCCTCTTTGAGCGCTTCGTTTCAAAGGAGCGCGACGAGCCGCCTGACATCGATGTCGACTTCGAGCACGAACGGCGCGAGCAGGTCATCCAGTGGATTTACAAAACCTACGGCAAGGAGAAGGCCGCCCTCTGCTCGACGGTCACCCGATACCGCGCCCGGGGCGCGATCCGGGATGTCGGCAAGGCTCTGGGTCTACCGGAGGACATCATCAAAGCCTTGTCGTCGGGGATGTGGCACTGGTCCGAGGAACTGATCAGCGATGACCGACTGAAGACACAAGGTTTGAACCCCGCAGACCGTCGTCTGGCACTGACGTTGAAGCTGGCCCAGCAGCTGATGGGAGCGCCGCGTCACCTCGGCCAGCACCCGGGCGGTTTCGTCCTGACACATGACCGCCTCGATGACCTCGTCCCCATCGAACCCGCGAGCATGGCCGATCGCCAGATCATCGAGTGGGACAAGGATGACGTCGAAGCTCTCAAGTTCATGAAGGTGGACGTCTTGGCACTTGGCATGCTGACCTGCATGCAGAAGGCGTTCGTTCTTATCCGCGACCACAAACATGAGCCGCTCGATCTTGCCTCGATACCGCAGGAAGACCCTGCGACCTACGCGATGATCCGCAAAGCCGACACACTTGGAACCTTCCAGGTCGAAAGCCGCGCACAAATGGCGATGTTGCCACGACTGAAGCCGCAGACATTCTACGACCTCGTCATCCAGGTGGCGATTGTCCGCCCGGGTCCCATTCAGGGGGATATGGTGCATCCTTATCTGCGCAGGCGAGAGGGGAAAGAGAAGATCGAGTATCCGACGCCGGAACTAGAGGCCGTCCTCGGCAAAACGCTTGGCGTCCCGCTGTTCCAGGAAAGCGCCATGAAAGTTGCCATGGTCTGCGCCGGCTTCAGTGGGGGTGAGGCGGATCAACTCCGCAAGTCGATGGCGACGTTCAAGTTCACAGGTGGCGTCTCCCGGTTCAAGGACAAGCTCGTGTCCGGTATGATCACAAACGGATATTCCGCTGAATTCGCTGAGAAAACATTCAGTCAGCTGGAGGGCTTCGGAAGTTACGGTTTCCCGGAAAGCCACGCCGCCTCTTTCGCCCTTATTGCCTACGCGTCCAACTACGTGAAGTGTCACTTCCCGGACGTCTTCTGCGCTGCGCTTTTGAACTCCCAGCCGATGGGTTTCTACGCGCCTGCCCAGATCGTCGGAGACGCCCGAAACCACTGCGTGGAAGTCCGGCCCGTCTGCATCAACCGATCCCGGTGGGACTGCACTCTCGAGGAGATCGGCGACACCGGGCGGCATGCCGTCCGGCTTGGGATGCGAATGGTGAAAGGGTTGGCCGTCGCCGACGCCGCGCGCATTATTGCGGCGCGCATGAACCGCGTGTTTGAAAGCGTCGACGACGCCTGGCGGCGATCCAACGTCCCAACGGAGGCGCTCGTCCAGTTGGCCGAGGCCGACGCCTTCCTACCCTCCCTTGAACTGGAGCGGCGTGACGCGCTGTGGGCGATCAAGGCGCTACGCGATGAACCCTTGCCGTTGTTTGCGGCGGCCGCTGAGCGCGAAGCTGCAGTCATCGCCGAGCAACAGGAGCCGGAGGTCCACCTACGGCAAATGACCGACGGCCACAACGTCATCCAGGACTACGGCCATGTCGGGCTGACACTCCGTGGCCACCCGATCAGCTTCCTGAGACACGACCTCGAAAAACGGAACATCGTGACTTGTTCGGATGCCATGAATGCCTGCGACGGTCGCTGGCTGATGACGGCAGGGCTTGTGCTCGTCCGGCAGAAGCCTGGGAGCGCCAAGGGCGTCATGTTCATCACGATCGAAGACGAGACCGGGCCAGCGAATGTGGTCGTCTGGCCGTCGCTATTTGAGAAGAGGCGTCAGGTGGTATTGGGGTCATCGATGATGGCGATCAACGGCAGGATACAGCGGGAAGGCGACGTGGTTCACCTAGTCGCCCAGCAGCTGTTTGACCTTTCCAGCGATCTAACGGGTTTGGCCGATCGCCATGTCGATTTCAAATTGCCGACGGGCAGGGGCGACGAGTTCGCTCATGGATCGCCTGGTAGTCCGGATTCACGCGATCGGGCGCCTATACCCAAAGTCAGGGATATCTACATTCCAGACTTGCATATCGACACGCTCAAAGTGAAAAGTCGGAACTTCCATTGACAAGGGCAGCCACGCATAGGAACTGACATTTTGGGGACTCAAATCTCCATTATCTGTTCCGTCACTGATCAACGCATGTGTTGTTCACGGCAACCCGAACAATCGCCGCAACATCCGCGTTTTCGGAAACAATGTCGCGCTGATCGACTGGGATGAAGCGCATGTCGATGCCGCAGATCTTGATCTGGCGCTGCCCGAAAACGCCGCCGCCCTCGACGACGACGCGTATGATATTGCCGCTCAGGCAGCAGCTGCCTGGGAAGCCGCCGTCTGCTGGCGCGACGACTACGCAGTCAAGAGGCTTGCCGAAGTTCGAGAAACCTGATCGATCCAGAGCGCTGTGGATCGCGACGGACAGGACGCCGACCCGGATCGCCATGTCGAGGCACCCCACTCATCTGAAGGGGACCGCGATGGCGAGAAGCAAGCCGAAACGGCTGCCATTCTTTTCACCTTACTTTTCGGATGCATGGCCCGTTCATGTAGCTGAATGGCTTCCGCAAAGAGCAGTAGAGCCTCTGGCCCAGAGAGTTTTTTCACCTGATCTGCATCGGCCGTCTTCAACGCAATCTTTTTGGCGAGCCCCATTCCTTGCCCCATCGCCGCGTCGAGCAATGTTTCGGCGGGCACGACAATCATCGTTGCTCGTCCCTTCGGCTTCAATTGCCTTAAAGGCGATACAACACATCACGCTACGTGTCGCTCAAGCATCGCTGCCACTTTCGCGGCCTCAAGGCGCGAAGATGTCTTGTAGGGATAATGTTTCCAGCACCCCTGGTTCTCACCTTTGCCGAAGGGAAAACCCGCCCAGTCGCCGCAATGGCAGCGTCGTGCCACAAGGACAGGCGCGCGCTGCAGGACCGGTCTATCGATATCGCTCACTTTAATTCCTCCAGGTTCCAGCCGCCCTTCGGAGCACTCCATCCTTTGCGGGTGGCGCGAAAATCAGCCTCTTCTCTGGCTTTCTGCTTGGCCTCGGCAGGTCCGTCCGCCCAGACCGTGATACGAAACCGGCCCGCTTTGAAAGTATATCTCGAGAGATCACGGTTGCGGCCCGACGCATAGCCTGCGCGGAAGATCAACCTTGCACTGCTATAGTCGGTCCGCTCGCGAAACGACGGAAGCTGTGCATCCCACCAGTCGCGAAACGCAGCGCGAAAAAGCGCCTTGCGCGGCGCTACCTTGTCGAGCATGTCAGGTGCTCCGCTCATATACGGGCGTCTATCCCCGGGCAAAGCCGACGCTCATCGAAGCTTCGGCATGCGCCAGTTGCTCCCTCAGATGACGGCAATCCTCAATCAGGGTAGCGATCGTTGCCAAGGCGTCACCGTCGTGCCATGAAAGCGCTGCGCGAACGTCTTCGCTTGCGGAGACGAGCAGGATAGGTGCAGCGGTCGCCTCCGGCATCAGAGCATCTCCTGATGGCGGTAATGCGCGATGATGCGATCGTAGACACCACCAACGGCATCATCGACCGTCCCGCTCCAGTCAAACCAGAGCGCTTTGACGATCCGATCGGGATTGCGTAGACGATGCAAGCCGCAAGCCTGTCCTGTGTCTTCGTCTATTGCAATTTCGATCTCGCCAAAGGGGCCGGCGTCGGGAACGCAAAAGGCGCAGGCCACAGCGAAGCGCACACTGCCGGCGACCCGCAGGCCGACCATCCGGATCAACTCAGGATGCATTTCGAGCCCAGAAGCCTCCTCAGCAGGCGTCATATACATGTCGAAGCCATCAGCGCTATTATCGTTGCTGCCACGGTTCATCCTTCGCGCAAACATCCTCGCTCTCCATTGCTCACTGTCGGATTGGCGGCCGCACTCGCCGTATATGTTCCTATTATGTTCTGTTTTTTTACGGAGTCAACATGACCAATCCGGACTATTGGGCGAGCCAAAGCAGGCGCCTCCCTCGTCACCCGTCATGATGGTCTGCTTGGGCACCTTTGCGCCAGTTGATTTCGAATTTGGCCCCTAGGCACACTTTCACCTGATCTGCGCAAGGGAATCGACTAAAGCTGACTGACCGGAAATCAATCCGAGACGGGCACGTGACGCAGCAGTTCGATTTCTTTACAGATGATGATGAGGCTGAGGCACCGGCACTTGGCCCACGGCGACGGCGTAGCGTCAAGCAAGTGGTCACCGCTGATAGCGAAGGCGGGCTTGTTCGGCAGCTGGAGGCAACCGGCCGCTATCGCGTCCTCACCAAGCTTGAGCCCCGGCCGATCGTGCCGTTTCCACGTCCCGGCTTTCTCCGGAGAGGCGTCCTCGTTGATGCAGAGACGACCGGATTGAACCATCGAGAAGACGAAATCATCGAGATCGGTATTGTCGCCTTCTCCTTTGACGAGCAGGGGGCGATTGGCGACGTGACTGGCGTCTACAGCGCGCTACACCAGCCGACCAGGCCGATTCCGGAGGAAATCACGCGGCTGACCGGGATTACTGACGAAATGGTGGCCGGCCATATGATCGACCCGCAGCAATTGCGATCGCTGGTCGAACCCGCGGATCTGGTCATCGCCCACTACGCCAGGTTCGACCGGCCGTTTTTCGAAGCATTTTCACCTTTGTTCGATCGCAAAGCCTGGGCCTGCTCGGTTTCGGAAATCGATTGGGCCGCACGCGGATTCGAAGGCAACAAGCTTGGATATCTGATCGGCCAGGCTGGCTACTTTCATGAGGCGCATCGCGCGGTCGATGACTGTTTCGCGCTACTGGAAATCCTCGATCGCGGTCATGGCGATAGCGCCAGCTCGCCGTTCTCGGAACTTTATCTGTCGAGCCAGCAGAACCGTGCGCGCATTTTTGCCGAACACAGTCCCTTCGAGATGAAGGATCAATTGAAGATGCGCGGCTACCGGTGGTCAGATGGAAGCGACGGCGGGCCGAAATCCTGGTGGATCGAAATCGAGGAGCACAGGGTCCAGGATGAGATCAACTACCTGCGCGCTGAAATCTATGGATGGGAAGAAGCCGACCCGCCGGTGAGATATATGACTGCTTTCGAACGGTTCAAAAGCTGACGCTTGGGAGACGATTGCGAAGAGGTAGGTGAGCTTACTGGCACCACATGATCGACGACCAGGAAGACGTCGGCAGCGACCAGGCATCAGGGTGACCGGCATCACATGACCACAAGCTTCATTGCCCGGTTGGCAAAGGCAGCTAACGAGATCGAGAAACTGCTGCACCTAGAAGTCAGCAGCTCACTCGTGCAATTGTCGAAATTAGTGGCCTGCGCGGAGCGCTCGGAATTGCCGGCCCGGCACACGAAACGATCAGATCATCGCGCTATTCAACGCATCAGCTAATGTGGATTATTCTCGTTTGCCTGGGTGGTCCACAGCGTTGTTGAGTGCAGCAGAAACGGTCAGAACCCTGAAAGTGCCTCGGGTGGAGAGACCAGAAAATTGATCCATGCGCAGGATCCGATCGATTGAGGATCACACCCCGCCTGCAGACGCACCGATCTCCTCAGCTCGGACCCGTTGGTTAGGGCTCGCCAACAGCCGCAGATGCATCACAGAGTTTCGAACTGACATCCCGACCGCCCGGGGACCGCCTTGGTTTGGCCTCGTTGACCAGCGACGAAGCATTGGAAACACCTGATTCAAATTCGCAGAAAGGACCTTACTATGATTAGACTAACGCTTGCCGCGGCAGGCTTCGCGCTTTACCTATCACAGGCAGCATATGCGTCCAGCGATGCGGCCTGGAACGCGCTTTTTGCCAAGGTAAACGGGACATGTATTGGTCAGTCGGGCCTGAACACTCCAGAGGCATCTGCCCCTGTTGTCTTCGATGATGCAGCTGGCAAGATTGCTCTGCTCATGCGAGGGCAGACAGGCAAGGGCAAGTCGAAGGTGAACGTCAGTCTCATCTGCCTTTACGACAAGAAGACCGGTAAAGCCTCGATCGCCGAGTACCACTGGCTCGGCAAATAGCAAACGCTGTATCGCGACATCTGAAAAATTCTAGCGGCGCTCAGCACTCGACACTTGGCCTTCTGAGAGCGCCGTCACGAGCGCGATGATCGATCCATGGGCCGTTTCATCGCGGATTTTCGCGAGAACCCTTTTCAGGTTCAGCCGGTCAGGACACCCGTCCAACTGTTCGATGGCATTGACTTCAAACGATGGCGGCATCCTGGCCGCCGCATTGTCCGAAAAGGGCAGGACGACGTTCTCAAAATCTGCGCGATTGCCCATACGCGACTTGACCTAACGCAATTTTGGCCTTCTCAAATTTTTGAATGTGTGGATGTGATCCCCAGCTGTGCTTCAAGAGTGTTCTTAGACACTCCGATGAGCTTGCGCCTTCCCTGATCCGCCGGCGAAGTTCGATGTCAACCTGCACGGAGCGCGCGCGGATTTTACAGTCATCATGCATACTTCTGAAGCTTCGCGGGGCCCGCGGTTCCAAGACATTGACAAGATTTCGTCGAGTTTGTCATGTCCAACCAAGGTAGGCTATGCTCGGGGGGCAGCACTGGAGCGGACAATTACGGTCAGAAATTAGACGGAACCTCGTCCGGCGACGTAATGTTGAGCATTTCAATCCTGATACCGGAGTTGAAGTTGTGTGCCTTTTCTCCGCCCTTCAAGAGCGGAATTATTCGGCCGCATGTTGAAGTGGATAACCGTCCAACGGTTCGACAAGCGCGATGATCTCAAAGTCGCTTATCATGCAATGTTGGTCGGAACCCAGAATTGCGATGGTCCAATAATCCGGATCCTCGCCGAAGACCGAGGACACTTGAACGATGGTCGTCTTGCCGTCGGTGTGCCTGTCGGAACGAGCCCAATAGAAAGCCTCAGGTACTAGACTCTTCATACCACCTACTCCCACAACTGCCCCGGATCATATCAGGATTTTCAAAAATGAGTATCCCTCGCTTAGCATCATCCCCAGGCGTATATTGCTGCTTTGCCGTTGTGCTTCTGGCTGGGATGTCACGACTGCTTGACATCGCAACTCGAAAGCGCTGTCCAATGGCTTCAGACACCCGATCGGCCGACTGGGATGACGTAAACATGGAAACCGTATGAGTTGCATTTTTGTCACCGGATCCACTGATGGGCTGGGGCGCGCCGCAGCTGAAACCTTGATGGACGCCGGGCACCGCGTAATCCTGCATGCCCGCTCGAAAGAACGCGCGGCCGTATTGGCCTCAATAACTGGAAACTTGGCGGACATCGTCATTGGTGACCTTTCGAGCGCTGGCCAGACCCGTTCAATCGCCGATCAGGTCAATGCTATCGGCGGTGCTGATGCGGTGATTCACAATGCGGGCGTCTATCACCAAGCAAGCCGCAATCCGACTTCCGAAGGCCACCCGACGATGCTCGCAGTCAACGTACTTGCGCCGTACATCCTGACAGCACTGATCGGCCGCCCTACGCGGCTGATCTACCTTAGCAGCGGCATGCACAGAAACGCCGGGACCTCGCTGGACGATATCGATTGGAAGAGGCGCGCATGGAGCCCAGTCACCGCTTATTCCGAGAGCAAGCTTCATGTTGCAACCCTCGCTGCAGCAGTCGCGAGATATCGGCCTGGCGTCGTCAGCAGCGCGGTTGATCCAGGCTGGGTTCCGACGAAGATGGGCGGAGCAGGCGCGCCTGGCGATCTCGAGGACGGCCATCGCACGCAGGTATGGCTGTCCGTCAGCGACGACGCAAGGGCCAAGGTGAGCGGTCAATATTGGTACCATCGCCAACTGCAACCGCCCTCGGCCGCCGTTGGCGACGTCGGTTATCAAGATCGCCTGATAATGAGGCTTGCCGAGATCACTGGTGTCAGTCTTGGCTGACGAGCGCTGACTACGTACGATATTTGCTTAGAGGCGAGGACGAATGGCCTCCACCGCGCGCGCAAAAGTAGCTTGACAGCGGGGCTGCCGGTTCGCCTCCCGTCAAGAGCGGTCCGCTCTTCTGAGTCTTTCTGTTTCGATGTTTCTTGCAACCCCTATCCTGTTACTGCCGATAGAACCCGGTCGAAGAAATGGGAGGGGTCCTCGCCGGCCAGGCTTGAGGTGTCGAATATCAGCCGCTCCTCTCGCCGAACCGCCCCGGCTTTCGTCGACGCTGCCACAAGCTTCGCCGACGTCTTCTCTGTCAAGGTCATTGCAAGCGCTTTTGGCCCGGCTTCAAGCTTGGCAACACCCAACCGTCCCGCGATAAGCTGCAGTCTTGCCGTCCTCAAGAGAAGCAGTACGTCGTGCGGCGGTTGGCCAAACCTATCTTCGAATTCGTCTGCGAGATCGTTCAATTCACTGACCGCGGATGCCCGCAGCAGTTTGGCGTAGAGGTTAAGTCTGACTGCTGGATCCGACACATAGTCCGACGGGATTGTCCCGACGTTTCCTAGGTTGACGATCGCGCGCTGTTGCACGCCTGACGGCTGCCAGCGAAATCTTGCGACGGCGTCTGCAAGCAGCTTTTGATAGAGCTCGATACCGATCGCTTTCATATGGCCCGCCTGATCTTCGCCAGCGATATCGCCGCCGCCGCGAAGATCGAGATCGCGGAGGCTGATTGCGACCCCAGCGCCCAGTCGGTCGTTTTCGACCAAGGTTGAAAGCCGTAAGCGCGTTTCCTCAGCCAGCTCAGCGTCCTGTTGGGTGAAAAGAGTAACGATGCCCTGGACCGCTCCGCGCCCGACACGTCCGCGCAACTGATGGAGCTGAGCGAGGCCGAACCGATCGGCTTGCCAGATAAACATCGTGTTGGCGCGCGGGACATCGAGGCCATTTTCAATGATGTTCGTGGCGAGAAGGACGTCGCCATCGCCTTGCGCAAAACCGACTATTGCTTCATCCATAGCCGCTGCCGGCATCTTGCCGTGCGCGACCTTGACCGAAAGTCCCGGAACGATCTTCTGCAACAGTATTTCGACCTGTTCTATGTCCTCGATACGCGGCACTACGACAAAGCTCTGGCCGCGGCGCCGGTATTCCCTCATCAGGCCTGTCCGCAAGGACGCCGGGTCGAACGGCGCAATTGACGTGCGGACGGGCCTGCGCCTAGATGGTGGCGTGGTCAGCAGGCTGACCTCTTGAACGCCCACCATCGCCAATTGCAATGTCCGCGGGATCGGCGTGGCCGACATGGACAGAGTGTGAAGAGATGGCGCGAGGCTGTTCATCGCCCGCTTTTCTTTCAGGCCAAACCGGTGCTCCTCGTCCACGATCACCAGGGAAAGACGTGCGAAACGAACCTCTTTCGAAAGGATCGCCTGGGTCGCGATGATGATGCGGATCTCGCCCTCGGCAAGTGCAGCCCTGGTCTTTTTCGCCTCACTTGGCTTGAGCAGTCGAGACAGCATGCCGACCGCGATGCCGGTCCCCGCGAACCGATGTTTGAAGGTGGCAAAGTGTTGTCGAGCGAGCACTGTGGTTGGTGCAATGACAGCCACCTGTCCACCGCAAAGTGCGACCGCTGCTGCTGCGCGTAACGCGACTTCGGTCTTGCCGAAGCCGACATCTCCGCAAACGAGCCGGTTCATGGCTTGTCCGGAGGCGAGATCGGAGAGGACAGCCTGGATGGCGTCGGCCTGATCAGGAGTTTCGGAAAATGGAAAACGACGGGCGAAGGCAGAAAATTCGAGACGCGGTGGCACAAATCTTTCTGCTTGCGCAGCCTGCCTCTGTTTCGCAACCGTCATAAAATGACGCGCGGTAGACTGAATGTCTGCCTGGATTTCGTCGCGTCTCCTCTGCCAGACGTCCGTGCGGAGGCGATCGAGTGTGATTGCTTCGGGCTCGGCGCCGTAACGCCATAATTTTCCAAACTCCTCCATCGGCACGAGGAGAGAGCCGCCATCGCGATATTCCAAGCGAGCCGCGTCCCGAGAGACGTCGTCCACGGTGATGTTTTCCAAATTTTTCAGGACGCCGATGCCATGGTCTTCGTGAACGACAACGTCGCCTATTCGAAGCTCTGCTGCCGCCAGAACGGCACTCGAATTCGCTATCCCACCCGCTCTATCGGTTGCGGCAATGACGACGACATTCTGCCCGACGTCGACAAAACCTTGCTCTAAGTCGCAGGCCAAGCTTAAGAGGGTGCCAGGCTGTGCCTCCAAGACCGCCTCCCATGTGTCGACGGACCTTGGCGCTTTCCCGGCTGATTTTGCCAAACGCCGACCGATCGCTTCGGCCGTTTTGCCCTGCCCAGCAATCAAAACCTTCAGCCCGTTGTGCAGATGACCTTGCGCGAATTCGACCAAGGCTTTGCGCTGGTCTGCGCGTGATATTTCTTTTGGAACCTTATGTCCCTTTCCGAGATCAAATCCGTTTGTGAAAACGTTGGTGGAGAGCCGTTTCCACTCGTCCCTATCCAGATAGAGAGAACGGGAGGAGGGGTGCTCCTTATCGTCGAACGCCTCGCGGGACTGGCGAGCATCTTCGATAATCTCGAGGTGGCGTTCCACACGTTCGGTTGCGCCGGGAGCCAGAAGGAAAGTGGCATCGCCGAGTACGTCAAACACGGTCGGCATGTCTCGATAAAGGCGCAGCAGCAGTTGTTCCATCGTCTCCAGAGCCGGAGCATTGTCTTCTGTAAAACGATCATAATAAATGGCTTCGGATGCCGGACCGAACGTCACTTGGTCGAGATAGCTTTCTGTCCGCTGCGTTATCCGGTCAAAACCTCTGAGTTCCTCGACCTTCTCATCCTCCGACAGAACGATGCGCATCGGACCGGGCGCGCCGGCAGGGTAGATGTCGATGACGCCTTCTCTAACCGCCAGCTCGCCTGGGTCGTCCGCGACACCTTCTTCCTGATAGTTGGCCCGCTGGACGAAGTCGGAAAACGCATCACGATCGAACGGCTTTCCCACTACAAGCTCGATATGGCTTTTCGAGATGACGGTCGCTGGCGGAATACGTTGGAGTGTTGCGTCCAACGAGGTCAAAAACAGCCGCGGCCCGCCGCTCCGCGTGCTCCAAATGCGTAGAGCATCCATTCGCAGGCCCATACAATGTGCCGATGGTGGCACCCGGTCATAGGGCAGGCAGTCCCAAGGCGGAAAAACGATCACCTCGATCTCAGGAACCAGCGCACTGAGTGCCTCAGCAATTCTGGCAGCCGCGCCTTCGCTTAGTGCCACATAGCACAGGGGGAGCTCGAAGCTTTGTAAAGCTGCAGCCAGCCTAGTCGCTACGACACCCGGCGGAGGGTTGCAGACTTGGGCGTGATCGGCCCGATCAGGGAGCGTGGAGGCATCTTCATCTCTGGACTCAACGACGCTCACAGGAACCTGCCATTCTCTCGCTGGCGACTTTACCAGCTTGGAGAAACGGCTTCTCGATCAGGGTGTTCCATTAGAGCGGATCTCTTTGCTCATAACCTGACGACCGCAGGTTCAAATCCTGCCCCCGCAACCAATCTTTCCAGATACTTAGCAAGGTAATTTGGCCCTTGAAGCCATCGCGCGAGTTCCTGGTCTAGCCGAGAAACACCCTCAAGCCGTCGCCTTTCTGCATGAAAAACTCGCCCGGCACCGCGCATATGTGCGAGACCATGGGGAGGACATGCCGGAGATACTGAACTGGCGTTGGCGTGGGGCAGGTACCGCGGGTCGGTGATTAAGCAATGACGTTCAGGAAGGCGTCAGATTCACTGGCTAGGCGGGTCTGGTTCAACCACCGAGAGGCGACTGACGTGAAGATTATACGAGGAGTTCTGGTGGCTTTCGCACTGGCCGGCGCTGTCACCCCAGCTTTGGCAGCGACCACAGTCAGGGTCGTTGAGGGAGGGGAGGGAGGTGGTCCGATGACTCTGTCAGTTGATCAGCCAACCATCAAGGCCGGCGATACCGTGTTCATGGTGCATAATGATGCGGTGACGGAGGAACACGAGATGGTTTTGGTCAAATTGAAGTCCCCCGACGCGACCGTCCACGTTGTCGCCGGCAAACATCGCGTCGATGAAAAGCAGTTGAAGAGCATGGGGGAGGTCTCCGAGCTCAAGCCTGGCGCTGACGGGCAGTTGAAGGCGAACCTCACTGCTGGCTCCTATCTCCTTCTGTGCAATATCAAGGGCCACTATGAGGCCGGCATGCATGCGATGTTGACCGTCACGAAATAGGGGCTTCCCCGTCAAAGATAAGTATAAGCAGAATCAGTGGCAGGGAGACGACGATGAAGAAATTGACACAAAACCCGACGGCGTACTCCTTGCCGCAACGCATCCTTCATTGGCTGTCGGCGCTGCTCGTCTTCTACAATCTGCTTTTGCCTGACGGCATGAGCGAGTGGCAGCGGGCGATCGAACACACCGGTTCGGCAACTGATGCGCAATTGGCAGGCGCCGATCTCCATGCGTATGTCGGAATTTCGATACTGTTGCTGATCAGTATCCGCCTCGTGCTGCGCTTCATTCAGGGAACGCCTTCCGCGCCCGCCGAGGAACCTTACGTCCTGACCTTTGCAGCCAAAGGCGCCCACGCGACGCTTTACCTGCTTCTTTTCGCATTGCCGATCAGCGGGATGGCAGCGTTCTACTTCGGTTACGACCGCACGGGAGAGGTACACGCCGAGGTGCTGAAAGTTATACTCTGGATCGTCATCGCCGCCCATATCCTTGGCGCGCTTGCTCATCAATTCTATTGGAAGACGAACGTCTTGAGGCGAATGACGGTCGGATGAGCTTGCTGCAGAAGGGCCCCGATTGATCCCGATCAAAGCGTCCTGTCGAAATATAAGCTTCAATCGCCTCCACAGACCAGGAGGTAAGGTCATGCTGGCCAAAGACATAATGACGTCCCCCGTCACGACAATAGACGAGGGGCACAACGTCAGACAAGCGATCGAGATCGTCAACGCCAATAAGATAGGGGCCGTGCCCGTCGTTGACGCAGAGGGACGGCTGACCGGAATCGTGACCGAGAGCGACCTGATCCGGCGCGTGGCATCTTCCTGGACAAGACGTTCCGTCCCACACACGCGTGACCGGGCGGACGCGCTTGCGGACTATCTCAAAGCCAGGAGCTGGCGCGTCAAGGATGTCATGTCGTCACCCGTCATCAGCGCCACGCTCACGTTCAGAATGGAATCCGCCGTTCGTGGTCGGTTCGCACGACGGTCGCGGATGTCGGCGCCTGCACCCCGATTGCGCGGATTACCCAATAGAAGCACCGATTGTACAAGGGCCGGCACTCCCTATAGCGGCCTTCAGCATGCTCTTCCTTGTCGTTTATGTCAGGTGCGCCAGATCGCCAAGTAGCGGGCACGGTGCATCACAGACGAGAAAGAGGACGCGATGGATAACAAAATCGAGGTGACGGGGAGTGCGATGGACGCGGATGTCACGGCGCGCGCCGTGGCGAATATTCCGCGAACAATAGAGAGCCACGGCGTCATCGGCGATCTTGCGACGATCGCGCTCGTCGCGACAGACGGTACGATCGACTTCCTGTGTTGGCCTGACTTCGACAGCCCGTCGATATTCGCTGCATTGCTCGATCCGGAGCGCGGCGGAATGTTTCAGATCGCACCGGACCTTCCCAATGCCCGCGTAACCCAACAATACCTTCCGGACACGAACGTCTTGCTGACACGATGGATGGCGGACGAGGCCAGCGGAGAGCTTACGGACTTCATGTATGTGAAGAACCGGCGTAGCGATGGGTCCAGCATGCTGGTCCGACGGTTCAGAGCGACCCGAGGCACGATGACGATCCGCGCGACCTGCTCCCCGAGATTCGATTACGCCTCCAAACGAATATCCCCGCAGCTTGATGGCGTCACAGCCATCTGGCGACATCCCAATGGCGAGGTGGTGCGGCTGGTGGCGGGCGCACCACTCGGCGAGATCGACGGCGCCGTCACCGGGCAGATCACGCTCCGCGCGGGCGAGGTCGTCGATTTCATACTCGACGACGGCGACGACGAGTTCGATGAGACACCTCAAAAGATGGAGGACCAGACCGTCGCCTTTTGGCAGGACTGGGCAAGGCAGTCGACCTACCGCGGGCGGTGGCGCGAAATGGTCAACCGTTCCGCGCTGACGTTGAAGCTCATGACGTCGCGCAAACACGGTTCAGTGATCGCTGCGGCAACGTTCGGTTTGCCTGAGGCGCCGGGCGGCAGCCGCAATTGGGATTACCGTGCCACTTGGATCAGAGACGCATCCTTCACGGTCTACGCGCTGATGAGGCTTGGCTATCGACAGGAGGCGATGGCATTTAACAACTGGATCGGGCAGCGTGCAGCCGCATGCGACGCTGGCGGCCGCCTGAAGATCATGTACGCGGTAGATGGTGGAGAGGTACCAGACGAGATCAACCTCGATCATCTACGAGGATATGGCGGCGCCACACCTGTGCGCGTTGGCAACAAGGCGTCCGAGCAGTCCCAGCTCGACATATACGGCGAGCTCCTCGATTCAATTTATTTGAGCAACAAATATGGGCATGCGATCTCTCACGATCACTGGGAGGGCGTCCGCGAGGTGATCGAGTACGTCTGCGACCACTGGCAGGATCCTGATGCTGGGATCTGGGAGATGCGCCGAGAGCCCCAGGAATTCCTTCATTCGCGGCTCATGTGCTGGGTGGCGGTCGACCGCGGAATCCGTCTGGCGACGAAACGATCGCTAGCCGCGCCTTTCGTCAAGTGGCAAGACGTGAGGAACGATATCTATAACGATATCTGGACCAACTTCTGGAATAAAGACAGGGGTCACTTTGTCCAGACCAAGGGCGGCGAAATGCTCGACGCCTCGCTTCTCCTGATGCCGCTTGTGAGGTTCGTTAGCGCAACCGATCCGCGGTGGCTTTCAACGCTGGAGGCTATTGGCGCACAGTTGGCTGACGACGGCGTCGTTCACCGGTACAGAAGCGACGATGGCCTCGACGGGGAAGAGGGCGCCTTCTCCGCCTGCTCGTTCTGGTATGCCGAGTGCCTGGCTCGGGCAGGGAAGAGTCAGAAAGCTCGCAGGGTTTTCGAAGCGGCCTTGAACTACGCCAACCATCTCGGACTTTACGCCGAGGAGTTCGACGCCCAGGCGCGACTAGCCGGCAATTTCCCGCAAGCCTTTACCCATTTGGCCTTGATCAGCGCTGCATTCTATCTCGACCGGGAGCTTGATGATCGAAACAGCCAAGAATGGCGTCCGTAAAATAGGCCTCTGGTGCGTTTTGCTTTGACTGAGCACAGGTGATGGTCGGGCTCGATCGCCGCCGGAACTTGCCTTCATCCTCCGCGTTCTCATAAAACGAGGAGGAATGCCAAATGTCAGTCCCATTCGAGCCAGTCGCGCCGCCACCGAAAGTGCCCCCGCTCGACAATCCGCCGGACCCCTATCGAATTCCGGGCGAAGAGCCGCTTCCGGATCCGGAACCGGACGATGGCGGGGCGCCGATCTCAAGAAGTTCCACTCGCTACTCGACATGTGGGATGCTCTGCACGGGCGTTAGACTGCAGCCCGAGGATCGCAAATGAGCGGCGACTGGAAAGACGGTTTACGTGACCAGCTCGAAGACTTGGTCGACTCTCTAGTCGTGAAGGGTGCCAAGCAGTCCGACGTCTATGACGCGATCGTCGATGAAATCGGAAGCCTCCAGAAGGCATACGACCGCGATCCAGACCCGGCCGAAGACAGGCCGGGTGTGGAGGCCGAGGAACCTTCGAACGAATGGCCCGGCGCGCTGCCTTAAGGGCAGGCGGCCCAGGCCACGCTAGGCGAACCCCGTCGGCCCACGACATGCCAAACCAGACCGCGGAATCCGGCGCCTTTCTCCATTCGAGCAACGCGTCGTGTGCTTTGACGGCCTCGCACGAAAGGCCGGGTCGTCCATCGCTTCGTCGACGATGATTTCTATGTTGCGGAGCAGCCAAAAAGAACACGAGGTGCGTTGCGGCTAGTAACTAGACACGCCTGATGTAGCAACTGCACGAGGCGACGTCTGACGACCGGGTCGTTTTGCCTGTCGCATGGCGACGATGGTCGTCATCGAAAAGCTCCTAAAGGGTCTCCTGTATCGAACACGATGCCATCGCGGCGTACGACTCGTGCGTCTCGGGCGGCGGCGGAATAACGACATCTTACCGATACTGGGGGACATGACGTCGCCCAAGGTCTGGGACATGTACGTACGCGATCGTCACATCGATACCCTTAAAGTGAAGGCGCGGAATTTCCAATAGATGTCCCTTCTTGGACGCCGCCCGCGAAAGCACTAGATATCTCAGACCGAAAGACAGGACCATTCGCTTAATGTCGAGAACGAGCCGCCTCTTCGAAATGCTGGGCATGCTTCGCACACGACGAACGCCGGTAACCGCGCTGGAGCTGGCGCAGGAACTCGGGGTCTCCGAAAGGAGCGTTTATCGGGATATCGAAACGCTTCGTCTGCTCGGAGCACCTCTCGACGGGCAGGCGGGCGTCGGGTTTCTGCTGCGCGACGGTTTCTTCCTGCCGCAATTTGCATTTTCGGCCGAAGAGGTTGAAGCTCTAATCCTTGGGCTGACCTGGGTGCAGCAGAGAGCCGATCCGGCTCTTTCTCAGAGCAGCGACAGCGCTCTGGCGAAAATACTCTCAAGTCGGACCGACCGGCTCCACGACGAACACGCGCCGGCACTCGTTTCGGCAGCTTCCATCTCGCAGCGATCCGATCCGGCGCAGGTGGGAGTGATACGTGATGCGATCCGTCGCCTGCGAAAGGTCGCGATCGCATACGAGGATGCTGGCGGCGCTATGTCTGAACGTGTCGTCTGGCCGATCACGATCGTATATTTCGATGACGTGCGTGTTCTCGCTGCGTGGTGCGAAGCCAAGTCGGCATTCCGTCACTTCCGCGTCGACCGTGTTCGGTCCGCGTCGATCCTCGACGACCGGTATCCGGAACGACGGTCTCTGCTCATGCGGCGCTGGCGCGAGCAGGATCGGGACTGGCGTTCGTTCCTGACAGTTTCTGACGGTGCAAGAGGTTAGACTTTCCGAAGCGTCCCCAAGGACGCTCTGAATGAAAGGATAGCTTATGGTCGCGTTTTCACCCGACGTCTTTGAAAAGTTCCTCTCTGAAGAGGACGACGCCCCTGTCGTGATGCTGAACCTTCTACGGTTCGTCCCCGAGGGCGGCCGGGAACGGCATCTGGAATACCTCAGAATGGCGGAACCCATTCTAGCCCGCTTTGGTGCACGGATATTGTTCCGTGGCGACGGCCTCGATGTCCTTACGACCGGGCCGGTGGAAGGCTGGGACGCAGTGATGCTAGTGCAGTACCCGCGGCGGACGGCATTCAGAGAAATGGTGGAAGACGCCGAGTATCAGAAGGCCTTTGAAGTAGGAAAGTCGGCCCTTGCAGATATGGTCCTGCAACCTTTGCAGATCTCGAAAGGACTTTGAATAAACCACCATCGGCTGCCGCGCCGTAGTACCGCAGCAGCCCGCATTTGCTCCGCACGTTCACACCGGAGGGGAAGTGGGGTTTCCGTTCAAGCGGGGTGTGGGTTCTCGGTTCAAAATCCTCATCGTCCGTCTGGCGGCGAACTTGACTTTCCTCGGTGTCGATCCTGCGTCCCTTACAAAGATCATCTTCACCCACGCGTACCCGGATCATTCGGGCGAAACGACGCTGCCGGACGGGGCTTTGCCGTTTCCAAACGCCGATATCAAATCAGCGAAGCCAAGTGGTCTTTCTGTACGAATCCGAACTACGAGACGTCCAGCCGGAGCCGCTTTACGCCTTCGCCCGTGGGGCACAGCGCGACCTCTTTGCCGTGAAGGATTGGCTGACGTACGTCGAGATAGGCGACGAAATCGTGTCAGGTTTGAACGTCGTAAGCACGCGAGGTCACATCTCGCTGGTACAGGGCGGCGACGGCAACCTGCCGAAAGCGGGGCGACGTCATCCCAAACGACATCGTCTCCTTTGGCAATCCGAAATGGCATTTCGGCTTCACACCGAACAGAAAATCGCTCTCGCGAGCCGCGCTGCGCTACTCGACAAGGCCGCGAATGAAAAGCTCCTTATGTTCGGCTACCCCTGGATCTACGCCGGCGCCGGTTTCGTGGAGCGCCACGGCGCAGGATACATGTTCGTCGCGATGACCGAAAAATGGCTCCCGTGTTCAATTGGTCGAGCCCAAGCTCGACGAGATCGCGACGAAATGAAGAATGCGGTCATAACCTTTGCCTCCGACGCAGCTTGGAAGCTCGTTGCCGTTCCCTGATCGACCCCACCTCAGTGTTGTACTCGCTTTGGTTGTCAGCATATTCGCAAGCGCGAGCTGCATACGCTCAAGCGGCGTGATCCTCATCAACCAGGCGACGCTGGTCACTGGTCTAACTCTTGTTCCGTTCGCACTATATCCCTTTGGTTGGGACTTAACGCCTGCCTCCACGCGCGACGTATTGGATTAGGCCGAACAGACTGTCGCTCGTTTCGCTGCCAACCACACCGAGATCTCGCACAGCATCCATGTGATTTCGATTGCGAATGACCCGTATCGAAACGGGAACACCCTGTTCCCGCAACACATTGGCGAAGGCGTCCAATTGCACGTGAAACGGCCTTGTTTCATTTTCGCCTACCGCCAAGATCGCGCGGCAAGAGGGATCGTACGAATGGCCTAGTGGCGTGAAGGCCGCGACCTCGTCATCCGTAAGAGCAATCTCGGCCTTTAAAAAGGACTGCTGTAAGGGAAGGAGATCGTAGAGGCCGCCCAGCAACAGGGCGCCATTGACAGAGGAACCCGTGGTGCTGCTTTGAAAAAGGAATGTTGAAAGATGGGCTCCTGCAGAATGACCACTGATCGTGAGCAATGAAGGGTCGCCACCGTGCTCTGCTATGTGAAGAATGACCCATTGCTTGGCACGAACGACCTGATCTACCAGGACCTTCATCCTCACACCCGGCATCAACGCGTAGTCTACAATCACCGCGATCGCGCCAGCGCGTGTGACCGTATTGGCAATGCAGGAGTATTCACGCTTTGACCACATCCGCCAGTATCCGCCGTGGATGAACATGTGAACCGGAAGATTTTGACGCGGCCCTTCTGGGAAAAAGATGTCCAACGATTCACTCGGGCCATCGCCATAGGCGACGTCCGCTATCATGGGTAACGTTTCCCGCGCCTTGGCACTGGCCGCGACGATCTCTTCGACGATGACATCGAAATCCGCGACATGGTCGCGGATCCGAAATGGGTCGGTCTCCAAAATCACTCCTCCAGGATTAGAAACTCGTGGCGATATATTTGGCTTCCATGAATTCAGCAATGCCATGGTGCTGACCGCCTTCGCGCCCAAGACCGCTCTGCTTTACTCCGCCGAAGGGCGCGGCCGGATCAGAGACGAGCCCCCGATTGAGCGCGATCATACCCGCTTCGATGCCGGAAGAGACGCGTAGCCCACGCGCGATATCACGCGTGTAAACGTAAGCGGCAAGCCCGTATTCGGTGTCGTTTGCGCGTTCGATGGCCTCGTGTTCGGATTCGAACCGGTACAGAGGCGCGACCGGTCCAAAAATTTCCCCTGCCTTCATCTCTGAATCGTCAGAAACGTCTGCAAGCACCGTTGGCGGGTAAAAGAACCCATCACCTGTTGTCGCATCACCGCCGCACAGGACGCGCGCACCTTTCGCCTTGGAATCTTCGACCAGGCGGCTGATCTTTTCTACCGCCTTTCGGGTTATCATCGGGCCGCATTCGGTGTCAGCCTCAACGCCCGCCCCGACTTTGAGCGCAACCATACGCTTCGTGAGACCTTCAGCGAACTGGTCGTAGATCCCGGACTGCACGTAGAAGCGGTTTGCCGCCGTGCAGGCCTCTCCCGCATTGCGCATCTTGGCAATCATCGCGCCCTCGAGCGCCGCATCGAGATCCGCGTCATCGAAAACCAGGAACGGTGCATTGCCACCAAGCTCCATCGAGCAAGATATGACATGCTTGGCCGCTTCAGCGAGCAGCTGGCGGCCGACATCTGTTGACCCCGTGAAGGAAAGCTTCCTGACCCGTGGGTCGGCCAGAACCACCTCGGTCATCGGGCCAGGGGTCGTTGTCGTCAGTACGTTGACGACGCCCTTCGGTACGCCGGCCTCTTCATATATTGCGGCCAGAGCATAGGCTGTCAGCGGCGTCTCGCTTGCCGGTTTCAGGATTACCGTACAGCCAGCCGCTAGTGCCGGAGCTATTTTGCGGGTGGCCATCGCCGCCGGAAAATTCCACGGCGTAATCAGCAGGCAAATGCCAATTGGCTGATAATCGACGATAATGCGGTTGGTGCCAGATGGCGCAATGCCGAATTCGCCGGTGATGCGAACGGCTTCCTCGGCATTCCAGCGAAAGAATTCGGCAGCGTAAGCCACCTCGCCCCGCGCGTCTCGCAACGCCTTGCCGTTCTCCATCGAGATCAACGACGCGAGCATCTCCGAGCGTTCAAGCATCAGTTCGAAGCATCGGCGCAAAATTTCGGAGCGCCTGCGGGGAGGCGTTGCGCGCCACGCAGGTGCCGCTGCCGCGGCGGCATCAATGCTCCTGCGTGCATCATCGATCGTGGCATCTGGCACGGATGTCAGAACTCTACCTGTAGAGGGATCGATGACATCGATCTGTTGTCCGGACCGAGACTGTCGCCATTCTCCGTCGATGTAGAGCCCGCGAGCGGCGGCTGCGATGTCCGGGACTTGATGATTGGAATTAGAGATCTGCTGGGCAATGGTCATGATGTTTCCTCGATAACTAGATGGCGGATGCGGCCAGATCGCCGTCATAGGCCGCTTTGACGAGACGCTTCATCGCCTCGAGGTCGAAGGGCCGTGGATTGTTCTTGATGAGCCGGTCAATTCCGAAGGCCTGTTCGGCCGTCCAGTCGAGCTTGTCTTGGGCCAGCCCGAGATCGGCGAGCGTGCGGGTGATACCGATCGCCGCAAACAGTCTGCCAATTTCCTCGATTGCGGCGATCGCTAGCTGCTTTTCGTCGAGGTCCGGTGTCGCCAGACCGAGCGCGGTTCCGATCTCGGACATTTCGGAAATTGACGCAGACAGATTGTAGTTCATGACGTAGGGCATCATGGTTGCAACACCGAGGCCATGGGCGGTATGCGTAAGAGCACCCGCGGGATATTGAATGGCATGAGCCGCGGCGGTACCGGCTGTCCCGAACGCGCAGCCTGCTGCAAGCGCCCCCATCATCACCTCTGCACGCGCATCTTCGTCGGAGCCATCCTTGCAGGCTTTCTCAAGACTGCGGCCGAGAAGCTTGATAGCCAAAAGGGCGAAATGGTCAGTCAGCGCGCTTTTGCCGATAAAGACGTGGTTTTGCGCCAGTGCGTGATCCGTCCCGCGGCGAGCGGCGGTAAAGGCTTCGATCGCGTGGGTGAGGGCGTCGGCCCCTGCGACCGCCGTTAAACCCGGTGGGCAGGTCATCGTCAGTTCCGGGTCGCAGATCGCCGCCGTGGCAATCAAGTAGGGGCTCGATATCCCGACCTTCAAAGTGCGTTCGGCGTCCGAGATCACTGCCACGGGCGTTACCTCCGAGCCGGTACCTGCCGTCGTCGGAATAGCAATGACAGGGATCGTCGGGCCTGGAACTTTGTATTCGCCGTAGTAGTCCTTCAGTTTACCGCCGTGGGTCAGCAATAGGGCGGCGCACTTTGCCATATCCAAGCAGCTTCCCCCGCCAATGCCGATCACCATCTCAGGATCAAAATCGCGGGCATATTCGACGCAGACCGATACGCTATCAGCAGGGACGTCCGGTTGGACCCCATCATGGATCAGGAAATCGATGGATGCGGCTTCGAGGGCCTTCACCAACTCGGCAAACACGCCGGTGCCGGCGAGCCGCTCGTCGGTGCAGATCAAGGCACGCCGTCCAAGCCTAGCTGCGACGGTTGGCAAAGCGTGACGTTGCCCTTTGCCAAACAGAATTTCTTGGGGAAGCCGAAGAGCGGCGAAAAGGGTCATTGTCCATGTCCTTTGACAAGCGATTTGCTGGAGTGAGAGAGGGCGTTCAGTTCGTCCCAAAGCCTGGCCGAAATCTCGATGCCATCGGAAAGTGCACCTTCGCGTCGAGCCGACGCGCCGTCGCCTGGAACGGTCACGCGCATGCCTGGATCCGACGGGCGGGAACTGCGTACGCTGTCGAGATAGGCGCTGAAGCAGGCTAGGAACTCGGGTTGTTCACCGACATCAATGGCAATGAGCACATCGCCTTTGTTGCATATGGCGTCGGCGTCGAGCGTCCCTCGGACGTCTGGCGCGATTGCGGATCTCGCAATCGACGCCACCATCAGCTCCAGCGCCATGCCGAGAGCATAGCCCTTGGCTTCGCCGAAGGGTGCGATCGAGCCCGTCATGGCGGCCGCCGCATTAGTTGTCGGTCTCCCGTTGGCATCGCATGCCCAGCCTTCAGGTATTGGCAAACCGTTTGCGGCATGATGGTGTATCTTGCCCATTGAAACGATGGCGGTAGCGAGGTCGACCACCAGTGGCCTGCCTGCCGTCGGTACTGCGATTGCCAACGGGTTGGTTCCTAAGAGAGCCCGCGTCCCACGGTAGGGGTGCACGAGTGCCTCGCTGGAGGACATGGCAAGCCCGATCAAGCCCTTCTCGGCAAAGCGCTCGACGTAATAAGCGAGCATACCGAGATGGTTGGAGTTGCGGATGCCAGCAACGGCGATACCAGTCTTATGAGCTTGCTCCGCAATTCGTTCTAGCGCGGAGATAGCGACGACTGGGCCAAGTCCTTTCAACCCATCGACCTCCAAAAATGATGATGAGCGCCAATGCGCATTGCCCTCGGTGGCTGGGTCGATTAGGTCGCGCTCGATGCGGGTCAGAATACGAGGAAGGCGTTGCAGCCCGTGCGATGGGTGGCCTTTGAGCTCGCCCTCGATAAGCACGCACGCCTGAAGATCGGCGCATTTTGAGGGTGCGCCGCGCTCGACCAGGAGCCGCCCAGCCAGCTCTAAAGCTTTCTCCGGATCAACCTTCACGTCCGCTCCAATTTAAAATCCTATAGGATATGGGATTGCATATAGCGGAGCATCGTGGTAGCGGTAGGTCATGTCAAGAGGCAAAAACATGCAACAAAGAAATCAGACTGCCGCACCTGAAGTGTTCGATACGAGTGGATTTATCCCGCGCGCAAACAGTCTTGCAGGGAGCGTCTACGAGGCGATTTTCGCGCAGTTGATGTCGTTAAAAATTGCGCCCGGAGCCAGGATCACGGTCGATAACCTCGTTAAAGAGCTGAACGTCTCGCAGACGCCTATTCGCGAAGCGCTAGGACGACTAGAGGGTGAGGGTCTTGTCATCAAGACCCATCTCATCGGCTTTAGTGCCGCGCCGCAAATCACCCGACGCCGTTTTGATGAACTTTATCAGCTCCGACTGCTTCTTGAGCCCGATAGTGCGGCCAGGGCGGCCACTGCCATGGATGAGGGCAAGCTCGCATCGCTACGGGCGGCAGCTGGCCTCATGGGCCGTCGTGAAGGCGGTGATGAACGCCTGCGCTACTCGACCTTCGCGCGGCAAGACGCAATGTTCCACGACAAGATCTTGGAGATCGCCGGCAACGAGCTCATTCGCGAGACCCTCAATCATCAGCACACCCATTTCCACATCTTTCGTTTGATGTTCCATTCGCGGGTGACCGAGGAAGCGCTGGACGAACACGAGGCGCTCCTGGGTGCACTGGAGGCGGGTGACTCGTCTGCAGCGGAGCGCGCGATGCGCGAGCATCTGGAGCATTCTCGCGACCGGCTCCTGCCGGCATTCGACTGAGGAGAGCCGAATGCCGAACGTCGTCAGCATCGAGAGGCGGGGGAGGGAAGATGTGAGGGAGATCGGCGAAGCTGTTCGGCATCCGGTTCTGCGCGCGTCGGCTCTGTCGAAGCAATACGGCCCGGTCACGGTCTTGTCCGATATCACGTTGGATATTCTGCCTGGCGAAATCCACGCCATTATCGGCGAAAACGGCGCAGGAAAATCCACTTTCATGCGCTTGCTGTCGGGATACGCCGAGCCGACCGGTGGATCGCTATCGATGGGGACTGGCGAAGTCAGGTTCGCCAAGCCTGAACAGGCCCAGGAAGCCGGTATTGTTCTTGTTCATCAAGAGATCCTGCTTGCCGATGGGCTGACGGTTGCCGAGAACGTGTTTCTCGGCAGGGAGATGATGCGAAATGGTGTTGTCGATGACAAAACCATGCGCCGCCTGACAGCAGAGAAGCTCGCCGAGCTTGGCTGCGTCGCGTCGCCCAACGCACTCGTTCGCGACATTTCGCTCGCGGACCGTCAGCTTGTGCAGATCGCCCGTGCCCTCCTTGACGATTACAAGCTGGTCATCTTCGATGAACCGACAGCTGTTCTCACCGGAGAGGAAGTAGACCGGCTTCTCGTCATCATCCTACGCCTGAGGGCGCAAGGCGCTGCCATCCTTTATATCAGCCATAGGCTCGACGAAGTGCAGCGACTTGCTGACAAGGTCACGGTTCTGCGCGACGGCAAGATGGTAGGGACCTACCCCGGGCAGACGCTCAGCCAAATGGACATGGCGCGTTTGATGGTCGGCCGCGATCTCTCAGCCCTCTATCCCCCAAAGCGGGCACATGCCTTAACCGGGACGATCCTGGCGGTGCGCAATCTCACGGTCCCGGGATTTGCGAGGGACGTTTCATTTGACGTCCGCAAATCAGAAATCCTCGGCTTCGCCGGAATGATCGGCGCTGGTCGAACGGAGCTCTTCGAAGGAATTATGGGCCTGCGTCCAGCCTCTGGCTCGGTCGAATTGTTGGGCAAGTCAATTGATATTCATTCGCCGCGTGCCGCGCTCGACGCTGGCATCGGCTACCTGACCGAGGACCGCAAGGGCAAGGGGCTTCTCCTGCATGAGCGACTCGCCCCGAACCTGACGCTCTCGGCGCTCGGCCGTTTCCATCCTGGCCTTCTCGTGCGACGTCGCCGCGAACAGGAGGCCCTTACAGAGGCGGTCAACCAATATGACATTCGCGTGAAGGACATCGGGGTCAATGCTGGCCAGCTGTCCGGCGGAAACCAGCAAAAGCTTCTTCTTGCAAAAGTCTTGCTCACGAACCCTTCGGTGGTCGTCATCGATGAACCGACGCGCGGAATCGATATCGCTAACAAGGCGCAAATCTACGCCTTCATCCAGCAGCTCGTGTCACAGGGGAAGACTTGCATCGTCGTCTCGTCGGAGATGCAGGAACTCATCGGCATCTGCGATCGCATCGTGGTGATGAGGGAAGGGAGTATCGCAGGTGAAGTGTCCGGGGAGGCTATGACCGAACACGCTGTCGCGCTTCTGGCAACGAGCGACACTGCGGCAAGCAACGAGGGAGGTAGAAGATGACGGTTATTACGGGCACCACGGCGGTTAAGCCGGACCGGGAGTGGAATATCAGATGGTCTGATATTGGTCCGTTCCTCGCACTTGCGGCGCTGATGGTCATCGGCTTCGCAATCAATCAGGACTTCCTGTCGGCGACCAATCTTGCGAATGTGATCACGCGAAGCGCCTTCATAGCCATTATTGCTGTCGGTGCGACATTCGTTATTTCTTCTGGTGGCCTTGATCTTTCGGTCGGCTCGATGGCGGCGTTCATCACCGGGATCACCATCATGTTTATGAATCGGATGGCACCAGAGTGGGGCGTGTCTGCAATCCCCGCGGGGATGGTGGTGGCTGTCGGCGTCGGTCTGTTCTGCGGCTTAATGAACGGCCTTATCGTCACGATCGGGAAAATCGAACCCTTCATTGCAACGCTCGGCACGATGGGGATTTTCAGGGCCCTGATCACCTACATGTCGGACGGCGGCACGATCCCAATCGATCGCAGCCTGCGTGACGCCTATCGACCAGTGTATTTCGGCACGTTCGGGGGCATCCCGTATCCCATCCTGATATCGATCGCGGTTGCGGCGGTAGCGTCGTTCATTCTCTACAAAATGAAGTACGGCCGAAAATGTGCCGCCGTCGGAGCCAACGAAGACGTCGCTCGCTACTCCGGTATCTCCATCATCAAGACACGCACGATCGCCTATGCCATCCAGGGTGCGTGCGTCGCGATTGCTGCCATCTGCTACGTTCCACGGCTCGGTGCGGCGACGCCGACAACGGGTGTCCTCTGGGAACTGCAGGTCATCACCGCTGTAGTGATCGGCGGCACGGCGTTGCGCGGCGGCAAGGGACACGTCTGGGGAACAGTGGCAGGCGCGGTCATTCTCGAATTGATCGCCAATCTCATGGTGCTGTCCGACTTCGTCTCGGAGTACCTGGTGGCCGGTGTACAGGGCGTCATCATCATCATCGCCATGCTCATCCAACGGTTCTCGAAATAGCCCGTGTCAGGACCACACGGGTTCACGATCTTAGGTCCAAATTCTGGGAGGAATGGAATGTCTACGAAGAAATGGATTGCGGCTGCGGCCGTTACGACGTTGCTCACCGCAGGGCACGCGCTCGCCGCCGACAAGAAAGTCGTCGCCGTGTCGATACCGGCTGCAGACCACGGCTGGACGGCAGGGATTGTCTACCATGCACAGGCGGCCGCGAAGGAAATCAACGCCGCATTCCCGAATGTCGAAGTCGTCGTCAAAACCTCGCCGTCGGCCACCGCTCAGGTGAGCGCGCTTGAGGATCTCTCGGCGGGCCGCAAGCTCGATGCGCTGGTCATCTTGCCCTATACATCGGAAGAGCTGACCACTCCTGTGAAAGCCGTCAAGGATTCAGGGACATTCATCACGGTTGTCGATCGCGGTCTTAACGACCCGACGATACAGGACCTCTACCTGGCAGGAGACAACATTGCTGTCGGCCGCAATACGGCAAAATTCATGATCGACAAACTCGGCGGCAAGGGCAATCTCGTCGTGCTGCGCGGCATCCCGACCGTGATCGACGACGAGCGCATTCAAGGCTTTCAGGATGCCATAAAAGGCACGGAGCTGAAGGTGCTCGACATCCAGTACGCCAACTGGAACAGCGACGAAGCGTTTAAACTCATGCAGGATTACCTTGCGAAGTATCCGCAGATCGACGCTGTATGGGCAAACGACGACGATATGCTGCTCGGTGTTCTGGAAGCGGTCAAGGAATCCGGGCGCAAGGACATCAAGCTAGCACTCGGCGGCAATGGCATGAAAGACATCGTCAAGAAGGTCATTGACGGTGATGCAATGACCCCTGTCGAAACACCGTACCCGCCTGCGATGATCAAGACCGCAATATACATGACGGTCGCAAACCTGGTCGGCCAAGCGCCGGTTCGTGGGACGGTCAAGCTGGACGCACCGCTGATTACCCAGGAGAACGCCAAGGAATACTACTTCCCGGATTCTCCCTTCTGATTATCCACGTCAACCGGGGCGGCGAGCGCCGCCCCATCGCATGAGCAAGAGGAGTAAAATCATGCCAGGCAAGAAGATACTGATGCTGACAGGCGAGTTCACAGAGGAATACGAGATTTTCGTTTACCAGCAGGCAATGGAAGCCGTTGGCCATACGGTGCACGTCGTTTGCCCAGACAAGAAGGCCGGCGACCTAATCAAGACCTCTCTGCACGACTTCGAGGGCGACCAGACCTATACCGAAAAGCTCGGACACTTTTTTACGATCAACAAGACCTTCTCCGAGGCCGAGACGCAGCTTGATCAGTATCACGCTGTCTACGCTGCCGGTGGTCGTGGTCCGGAATACATCCGTACCGACAAGCGCGTTCAGGCAATGGTTCGCCATTTCCATGAGAAGCAGAAGCCGATCTTCACAATCTGCCACGGCGTGCAGATCCTCGTGGCTGTCGATGGTGTGGTGCGGGGTAAGAAAGTTGGTGCACTGGGCGCCTGTGAACCGGAGGTTACCTTGGCGGGTGGAACGTATGTCGATCTCTCGCCGACCGAGGCGTATGTCGATGGTACAATGGTCTCCGCAAAAGGCTGGACAGCGCTTGCCGCTTTCATCCGCGAGTGCTTGAAGGTGCTTGGCACCGAGATCCATCACCGGGATGATGTGGCTCGGGCTGCTTAGACCAAACCTTGCACAAAATACTCGAACCCCTGTCCGCCTGCGGGCGGACAGGGAGTTCTTGCCTAGGACTGGAGCCGTCGCCAAAGAGTACCAACGATGTTTAAAACCGGAATCTCAGGCCGAATCCGCAAGGTTCAATCGGAGTGCCTCGCGCGATCTCGATCTCGTTGGAGGCAGCCTGGGAACGCAGCAGTGTTTCGATCCCGGCGGGCGCCTCTATCATCTCTAGCTCAGACATTGGATAGCAATTGTCGATGAAGGGGTCATCCGCTGGGCAACCACCTTCGACAAAATCTCGATCCGCTGCAGATCGCGTTCGCTCATCGCTAGCAATCCATCTGCAATCTCCCAGACGTCATTCAGACCCGGGGAGTGTGACATTCCAACTTTGCAGAAACAGGACATTCCAACTTTGCGGCAGAGACGCCAACCGAAGCGCCACCACCTGTAACTAGCAGACGCAGACGGCTTGGTCAGCCGGCACTTGCCACGAGGACATCCAGGCAAAGCGACTTCGCATTCTGTCGCAAGGGCAGAAAGTCCGGGGTGATCATGAGCGCGTCGATCGCGCTTTGAAGGAACTCGTCTCCGAGCCTGTTGACGGCATCGATGGCTGCTGAACATTTATCAGGATAGCCAGCCAATGCAGTACAGAGTTCGGCTTTCCGACCACTTTCGCTGGCTGCTGCGATGTCGAAGATGTCGCGTGGCGTGATGCTGGCGCCGCGGTAGAAGATTTTCTTGCAAACGATTTCTTCGACCGTTTCCAGATTGATCTGCCGGCCGAGAATTTCCTTCTTGATTACGCCGGGCTCCGATTTCAGTCCTGCCACGATGAAGTCGATTTCGCCGATGCCAGTGAAAACCATTTTCTGGAAATGAGACCCATCGCCTTCATAGGCGGCCGGCGGCGTTTCGAAAATCAAATCGTTGGTCGTTGGATTGAAGAGCGGGAGGAGCTGCGGATCGTCCAGGAAAATATCGACGTCATGGCTTTCGCGATGGTTGATCTGCAGCATCATTGCAGTACCGCCGCCGAAGGACCAATCGGTCACCAACACATGGGGTCGATTGACGTCATCGATGAGCTTGTAGGCAATCGCAAAAAGCTCGTCCCAACGGGATGTCATGCGGCCAGAGCGTAAGTCTGCCCCGACCAGGAACCAAACTGCTTTGCCGCCATTGCAAGCACATCGGCCGAGATACCGTTTTCAGACGCGAATTGCATTTGCAGGGAGGGCGAAACGTCCCCAAAAAACGACGAGACGGGACCTGCTGCAGACTTGGCCTTGGTAAAATCCAAAATGCAGGCAACAAGCATCATTTCGTCAAGCGGCTTCGAATAAGGAGCGTTGACGGTTGCGAGAACCAGTTCTGCTGCATTCGTGATCATGTGACGCCACCATCTCCGGCCATCTCTTTCCGGGTTCCAATATACATGGTGCAAGATAGGTGGGCAGTCAAGCGTCAGCGCGGCCACATGGCGCCGGCTCTCGCTCAGTAAGCGCAATGCTAGTGCGTGCCAGCGCGAAAATTAAAGTCTCGCTCGAGGCGATATACAGCCTCCGATCCCGATCTCGGCCGCTGGTCCTAAAGCTATGACGGCGCTAACGGTCACCAGCCAGACGGATGCTGCCGTCACCACGCTTGCCTATGACCAGCAGGGGCGCCTGACGCATCAGCAGGTGCAGGCAGCAGGAGATCCGGCAGCCACCACGATTGATTCTGTATCTTCCCTCGATTTTACGGGCGCGAGCGCAGGCTTGCTGGGTATTTCCTCCAAGGCGGGCGTCGTCGCTAAAGAAGCCAAGCCGATTAGTTCATCGGTTGCCCAACATCTCCGGCAATTGGAAACGTACGGTGCCGAGGGATACAAACTTCTCGAGAATGGGCGGGTGAGATATCATGGAGTGATCGATGCAGCGAAAAAGCCAGTAACGATGATCAGACGGCGGATGGTTCGCGAATGAAATCCAAGCAACGGTTTAACGCGCACGTGGAATCTCCAAAGTGAAGCCATTGAAATTACTGGCATGTCGCACTTGGAAATAGAATGTACCCGGCTACACATCATGTGGCGTGAGAGTTGAAATGTCCGCCGGTTTGCAAAGTTAAAATGTCCGCAAGGCCACCATACGGCACACCGGCCAGCCCCGATCTGACCGGCTGATCCCGGTTGCAAGATCAGATCGGGGCGGGTGGTAAATACACCTCTTCGGCTTTAGCTTTGAGACGCCTCACTCAGCAGCCTGCTGCCGCGACAGTGCTTTCTTTCGCCGAGCAATCACCGCCGGATCGTTCACAAAATCCTTCCGCCGGCCCGGCCCGCGAGCACGTTTGACATAGCCATTCTTGTCGCTGTTGCTCTTCACCTTCGGCTTGTCCTGCTGCTCCTGGCGCTCCTTGATATAGGCAAGAACATCACCCAACCGCTTGTTCTCGGTGATCGCCGCATGCGTCACCCGCTGATCCTTGTCGAACACGGTGTAGGGCAGGGAATATCCCTTCCAACGCACCTCCAGCCGACCGTCCGCATAAGCATAGGTCTCGACATAGCGACCCACCAGACCGCGCGTCACCTCGGTCTCCTCCAGCATGATCCGCTGGCGCTCGAACGAAAACGTCAGCTGCGATCCGACATAACGCTGCTCGCGCTTGCACAGGATCTCCGTCAACCGATCCGGCGCCAGATTCAGTGGCCGGTGCAGGTTGTCCGGGCGGGCAGGGACGATTGCAAATCGCGCATTGTAGTCCTTCATGAAGCCCGGCAAGAACGCATTGCCAGCCTCCATGGTGTCGATGCCAGAAAGCCTGAGCTCCTTGACCAGCCGGTCCTGCAGCGTCCGGTTCATGCGCTCGACCCGACCCATGGCCTGGCTCGAATTTGCACAAAGAATCTCGATGTTTAGCTCGCAGAGCGCACGCCCGAACTGGGTCATGCCCTGGCCACCCCTGGCTTCCTTCTTCGCCACCCGAAACACCGAATGCTTGTCGGAATAAAAGGCGACGGGAGCACCATGCGCCTGCAGATAGAGCTTGAGCGCCTCAAAGTAAGTAAAGGCACTTTCCGAGCGTACAAAGCGCAATTGCATCAACCTGCCGGTCGCATCATCGACAAACACCAGTAGCGAGCAAGGCGGTCCGCGATCCTCGAACCAGCGATGCTCCGACCCGTCGATCTGCACCAGCTCGCCATAGGCTTCGCGCCGCAGCCGCGGCTGATGAAACGTCCGCCGCTGCTTGCGCGACAGCCAGAGGCCGGCATCCGCCATCCAGTTGCGCACCGTCTCGCGCGACACCCGCAAACCATCGCGTTCAGCCAGCTTCTCCGTCGCCAACGTCGGCCCGAAATCCGCATAGCGTTCGCGAACCAGCGTCATCGCATAATCGCGAACCCCGTCGCTGATCCGGTTGTTCGACGGTCGGCCGATCGCCTTGTGCCGGATCGAAGCCGCGCCGCCAGTCCGCATACGCTCCAGCAGCCGGCGCACCTGGCGCTCGCTCAGATCAAGCACATGCGCCGCTGACACCGTGGTCATCCGCTGGGCAACCACCTTCGACAAAATCTCGATCCGCTGCAGATCGCGTTCGCTCATCGCAATCAATCCCATCTGCAATCTCCCAGACGTCATTCAGACCCGGGGAGTGTGACATTCCAACTTTGCAGAAACAGGACATTCTAACTTTGCGGCTACACATCAAAATCGCATAATCAACATTATGGAACTCACTGCAGCAGGACCCGGCGGTGGCACGTCGGGAGATGACGGATGGCCATAACGTCATCTAGGATTGCAGCGATACCGGGCTGCCCCTGCGGCGGCATCCGATTGCCTTCCTCCGCGAGGATCTTTCGGCGCGCAACATCATCACCTGCGCCGATGCGGTGAGCGCTCGCGACGGGCGATGGGTCTATACGACCGGCCTTGTCCTTGTGCGCCAAAAGCCGGGATCCGCAAAAGGCTTCATGTTCATCACCATCGAGGACGAAACCGGCCCGCCAACCCTGTCGTCTGGCCGACGCTGTTCGAGAAGCGCTGGCAGGTCGGTCATCTCGTTGCCCATCAGCTTTTCGACCTGTCTGGCGATCTCGACCTCGCCGATCGCGACGAGGCCTTCAGATTGCCGGCCGGCCGCGGCGACGCGTTTGCCTGAGGGCCGGATCCGCGGGATACACCGAAGCCGGTCATCGCTCCGCGCGATATGTTCGTTCCGGAACTCATATCGACACACTGAAGATCAAGGCGCGGAATTTTCACTGATAGCGGTGCGGTTGCGTGAATTAAGGACCCCTGCTGTTTTTCACGATTGCTGAACGTCGAAGTCGATGGTTCTGTTTCTTCGACGACAACAGCAGCGCTGCCGGAACAGCCGATCAAAAGAATCATGGACGCAGTTCGATCGTCATTGTACGTATATATGACGTACAATGATCCATCTGCTAACTTGACGCGTACGTCGTTTAGACGTACATAATGACAATATTATCCTGACCAGGAGGCGATGATGGTTGCTTTCAAAGATATGACCGCAGAGATCGATGAGCCAAGCGACGCACGTATGGGCTTTCGTACGAAGGCGCGGATCAAGACAGCAATCCAACGTGCTGCTGCGCTGTCCGGTGTGGACGATTCGGCTTTTACCATCAACGCGGCTTATCAAGCGGCTATGACCACGATTGCCGCTCATGAACGGACCCTTTTGCAGCCGGCCGATCATGCTGCCTTTTTTGCGGCGCTGGACAATCCGCCAGAGCCGACAGATAGCCTTAAGGCAGCTTTCAAGCGCCATAGCGCGACTGTCGTCTCAAAATAATGCCGCAGAGTGAGGCACCAAAGCCGATCATCGAGCCGTTCGATCCTTCGAAGCACGATCGGGCGGCGTTTTCTTGCGGGATTGAGCAGGTCGATAACTTTTTCCAGAAGACGGCAAACAAGCTTCAAAAGAGCGACAATCTTCGTGTTTTCGTGATGACTCGAGACGGAGGCCTAGTGATGGGCTTCTACGCCATCAACAACCATGCCGTAGACTATACCGAGCTTCCGAAGAAGTTTGCCCGTGACCGCCCCGGACACGGCTCAATTCCGGCCGCCTACATCTCGATGATCGGTCGCGACCTGAAACTCGCGGGCAGCGGATACGGCGGCGATTTGCTGATCGACTGTCTCATGAGAATAGCGCGGATCTCCGATGAGATAGGGACGGCTATCGTCATGCTCGATGTCCTTGATTGCGGTGATGCAGCGCGAACCGAGAGGCGGGTGAAGCTTTACAAGCGATACGGCTTTCAGCCCTTGGCCACCAACGCGATGCGGATGTTCCTCGCCGTCGCAACGATCAAGAAGATGTTCGACTAACGCCCTGCCGCTCAGACGTCCTTCGACGATTTTCCCGTAAAGATTCAATGCCAGTTTATAATGTGAGGCAGGGCGCCCGAACCACCGCGTCGTAAACCGGAGCACCATGCCACGCTAGTGCTACCTGATTTCGTTGCGCTCATTCTCTACGCTGGCAAAAGCTGCTGTCGCCGTAGCGTCGGCTGACCGAAAAGCTGGTTTGCACCGCTATCGATTGCGTGTGAGTGCCTCTACTTCCTGAAGGTATTCCTCAGCCTGTCTGGCCAGATCGGCGAAGAAATCCTTGGCGACGGCGGAAGCTGAATAAACGGCCGGTTTGGTGCCTTGGTATTCCTGCTCCACCGTGAGGGCGGTGCCCCAGGCCGTCATCCCAGCCGGATAGGCGATCTCACGTTCGAACGTGAGGATCGTCTCGTCGCGCAGGTGATGAAGAATGCCGAAGGTCTCGATATCGTTCCAAAGCGTCGAACACCAACAAACGCATCCGACGCTTCATGCCTGGGGACACGGATCTTGCCAATGTCACCCAGCAACGGTTGAGCGACTTGGCGCCAAGCCTTTGCTGCCTATCTGCGAGAAAGTGGCTGATGCCCTACCCTCCAAGGCGGCCATCATGCGCTTGGGTTAGCTTCTCTAGAGAAACGCCTCATCGACCGGAATTTGCATCGCGGTGACAAGATGATTTGTTTGCCCTGCGAGCCCTATCACCGCCAGCAGTTCCGCATGCTGAGCTTCAGTCATGCCACGCGCCCTCGCTGCGGCCGTGTGCGAATGAACGCAATAGGAACAGCCATTTGCGGTGGAGACCGCAATGTAGATCATCTCGCGCGTCAGCGGATCGAGAACGCCTTCGACAGCCATGACGGCCTTGAGGCCTTCCCAGGTTCGCTTCAGCAAGGGCGGATCATTGGCTAGGCCACGCCAGAAGTTGTTGATGAAATCCGACTTTCGGGTCGCCCGGATATCGTCGAAAACGGCCTTCGCAGCCGGGATCACTTCGATTTCGGCATCGGTCAGGAGTTTCACGGTCGCCATTGTCGTTCCTTTCGCTCGTCAGTGGACGGCAGCGTACATGATCTTTGCCTCGGTGGAATCGCCTGGCGAAAATTCCTCGACGATCCGGCCCTGCCTGCAGACAAGGATGCGGTCCGACAGGTTCATGATCTCTGGCAGATAGGATGAAATCACCACGACCGCCAATCCGCGATCGGCGAGCTCATTGATGATCTGATGGATTTCAGCGATGGCGCCGACATCGACGCCGCGGGTCGGCTCGTCAAAGATCACCACCCGCGGCTCCTGAACGAGACCCTTGCCAATCACGACTTTCTGCTGGTTGCCGCCTGACAGTTCAACGACGCGCGCGTTGTCGTTGATCGCGCGGATGTTCAGCTTGCTCGTCCACTCGACGGCAAGCTTGTGCATCTCGCTCTTGCTGATGATGCTGCTCTTCTCGCGGTCGGCGGACAGAAGACCGCCGAAGATATTCTCGGCAATCGACATCGTTTCGAAAAAACCCTCGCTCTTTCGATCCTCGGTGACGTAGACGATGCCGTCCTTCACCGCCTCGCGGGGAACGTAATAGCGGACGGGCTTGTCATCGAGCTCGACAGAGCCGCCGCGCTTGAAGTCGCGCTTGTAGATGCCGGAGACGACCTTGAAGGTTTCGGTCCGGCCCGATCCGATAAGCCCGAAGACGCCGGTGATCTGTCCTTCGAAAATCGAGAACGAGTTGTTGCGCACAACATTGCTCATCGACAGGTCCTGAACCGAGAGCACCTTCTTGCCGGGCTTACGGATGGTGGATGAATCACGCTTGCGATAAAGCTCTCCGGTGAGCGTTCTGCCGACCATCGCCGCGATGATCTTTTCCCGGTCGAACTCCGACGTGTCTCCCGATGCGACGAGTTCACCATCACGAAGGATGGTGATGCGATCGGCGATCGCCAACGCTTCCTCGAGCGCATGGCTGATGAAGACGATCGACACTCCCCTCGCCTTCAACCGCCTCACGAGTGCAAAAAAGTGGCGCTTCTCTTCAGGGGTCAGCGTTGCAGTCGGCTCGTCGAAAATGATGATCTCGGCATTGTGGTGAACGGCGCGGGCAATCTCGACCATCTGCTTCTTGGCGGCACCCAGGGTTTCGACCATAGCCGTCGGATCGACAGGGAAGTTGAGTGACTGCAAAAACTGCTGAGCGGAGATGTAGATGCCGCGCAGGCGGTTCAGAAAGCCTTCCGTCCCCAGATAGAGATTTTGTGCCACCGTCATGGACGGTACGAGACTGGTCTCCTGGAAGACCATTGCGATGCCGGCGTCCAGCGCCTGGTACGGCGAGCCGTAGCTGACCTCCTTGCCATGGTGGGTCATGGTACCGGACGTCCGTTCGACGACACCGGCGATGATCTTCGTCAGCGTCGACTTGCCGGCGCCGTTTTCGCCCAGCAGCGCGTGGACTTCGCCCTTGCGCAAATCGAAGCTGACATTCTTGACCGCGGGAACGCCGCGATACTCCTTGGTGACGTTCTCCAGGTGGACGATGATCTCGTTTGCTGCCGCCATTCTATCTGACCTCCGCCACATCCATGGATACGAGCATGCCGGCGCCCTTGCAGGTGATGAATAGCCTGCCCTCGTGTTCGGCAACGCTGGTGGTGCCGTGCCTGATGCCATCGGCGCGGCTGTGCAGGCTTGATAGCGGTTGCAGCCGGGCATCAAGCTTGACGACCAGACCGTAGGAGCGGCTCGGTGACCAAGGCTTGTGGATTCCCATGGTCTTGATGCCGCCGCACTGCAGCGGCTCGAGAAAACTCGTTCCCGATGAGAGCGATGGCGCGATCCAGAATTCGGGCGGGACGCTTGCCATCATGTCTTCACGATACCGCTGCTCCTGAAGAACAAATTCGATCAGGCGGTTACGCGGAGCAAAGATCGAGAGCCACGCTCCCCCATCGGCGGTCTGAGAAAGCCGCGCTGGGTATCCGGGAAGATTGTCGACCACTGTCTCTATGGGGCCTGATGCCGAGATCCTGACGATCCGGTGATGCCAGGCTTCGCTGACGGCAACGCCATCGGAATTTGCCAGAAGCCCATAGGGGAATGCCAGGCCGCCGGCGACCTTGCGCGGCGCCCGGCTGCCGGGTTCGATCTTCCAGACGCTTCCTGAGCGCCCTTTTGACATGAGATCCCGTGCCCATTGATCCGGCGCGATGCGATCTGCACCATTTGCCAGCCACAATGCCCCATCGGGGGCGAAGGCAAGCGCGGTGATGCACCTGATCTCTTTAGGGAGCGGCAGCGCTTCGCGATCGAGAACGAGTGAGCCGGACACTAGAGCGATCGCCAGCGTCCCCGACGCCGACGCCGCCGTTGCGCAGATTTCCGCATCGAACTCCTGCAACACCTCTTGTTGCCCTGTGGACGAGATAGAAAGCAGTTTTCGTCCGGACGAGACGACGAGCCGGCCATCGTGCACGAGCGCATTGTCGACGTCAGGAAGTGTCGCGATCAGCGGCGCATCGTCGAGCGCCTGGTTCGGACGAAATGCACCGTCGAGCGGCGGGATGGTCACGGCCTTGCCGCGAAACAGATCGAGGATCGGATCGAAAATCATCGAGCGCTCCCCCAATAGGAGGACGGCCCGGTCCATGTCTGACTGGCGCTCGAGAGCTTGTAGCGGCCGACGCGGTTATTCAGGATGCCCCCGACGTAGAGATAGCCCTTGTGCTCGCGCATCGATGTGACCATCGGGTGTGAGACGCCGGAAAGATCGGCCATGGCATCGCGGATGGTTCCGGTCTCGTCGAATTTGACGATGCCGCCGGTGTTGATGTTCGGAAACAGCCAGTCGTCCTGAGGGAGGCGCCGGGTCATGCGCTTGCGCATGCCTGGGTGGCGAAGCGACAGGTCGAAGCTTGGTGTTCGCATGCCGAGCCAGGCCATCCAATAGGTGCCGTCCGAGGCGCGATTGATATTGTCGGGATAGCCGGGCATGTCGGCGATCACGCATTCGGCGGTCCCGGCCTTCGGCCCCTCCAGCCAGTAGCGGTGAACACGGCAGGCCCAGCTTTCGGCAAAGAAGATTGAGTTGCCGTCATGGGCGACGCAAACGCCGTTGGTGTAGCGATACCCATCCAGCAGGGTCTTGGTCTTGCCAGTCTTTGGATCGTAGACCAGCAAGCGGCCCGTCGCGCGGTTTTCGATCGAGTCCAGCGCCCAGTCATGCGCGTCGTATCGCTTCGTCGAGTCGGTGAAGTAGATCCGGCCGTCGGGCGCGATGTCGCAGTCGTTCGGGTCGCGCAGCCGCGCGTCGTCGACGACGGAAGTCCAGGACCTCGATGTCTCGGCCGTCAGCTTGGTCACCGTACGGTCCGGCGCGATCGAATAGAGACCCATCGCACCGACACAGCTGATCAGGTTGCGGCCCTTGTCGAAGGCGAGGCCCAGCGGGAAGCCGCCGACATGGGCAAAGACTTCCGAGCGCTGGTAATCAGGGGCGAAGAAGCGGACGATCTCGCCGTGACGCGTGCCGCAATAGAGATTGTCGTCATCATCAAGGATGACATCCTCGGGACCTTCGAGCTCGCCAAGGCCGATATATTGCGTCTGCGACAACCGGTCGTCCAGCGCATAGGGCGTGCCCGAACCGGGGACGGCGGATTGCGCTTCCCCCATGCGCAGGTAGACGGGAGCGACATAGACTTCGTTCAAGACCTTGTGACGGTTCTTCAGCCATCTGATATCGATCGTGACGGCGACTGCCAGCATCAGGCCGAGTACCATCTGGTTGGTGCCGGTTCCGTAACCCAGCCGGATAAGACCGTTGGTCATGACGAGGACGATGATTGCGCCCATCAGGCCCTTGATGACCGACCCTCTTCCGCCGCCAAGACTATTGCCGCCGACGACCGCCGCCGTAAGCGCCAGAATCTCGAGGTTGAGGCCCGTGCCGGGCCCTGCCCCGCTCAGCCGGCAGGCAATCAGGAAGCCTGCGATCGAGGAGCAAAGCCCAGAGAATACATAGGTCAGGAACACGGTCCGCTTGACCTTGATGCCGGCATTATGCGCCGAGCGGCGCGAGCCGCCGACGGCGAGAATATGCCAGCCTGGGCGCGACCGCGTCAGGGCAATATGCGTCAGGACGATGAAGACGATCGCCGTCAGGACGGACACAGATATGCCGAGCACCGTGCCATCGCCGACGAAATCCCAGACGTCGGACATGGCCGAGGACATCTGGATCTGGGCGGCGAAATTGACGACGAGGATGTCGTAGACCGCTCTGCCGATGATGAAGGTCACCAGCGTCGTCAGAAATGCCCGGAGCCTGAGAAAACCGACCAGATAGCCGTTGATCGCACCGAAAGCGACACCGGTCGCGATCGAGGCCAGCAGGGCGACCCAGACGGGCTGCTCGAAGATGAAGAAGGTGGAGACGGCCGCAAAGCAGGACAGCGCAAAAATCGAACCGACCGAAAGATCGATCCCGCCCCCCAGCATGACGACGGTCAGCCCGGTGACGACGATCGAGAACTCGCCGAGCTGACGGGTCGAATCCTGGAGCGAATTGATCTTGAAGAAACCCGGGATTGCCGAGCCAAATCCGGCGACGACGATCACCAGGGCAAGGAATGGTATTGCATTGTCGGTCCAGCGCTTGGTCAGGATCTCGCCGGCGAGGTGATCCGGGATCAAATTGTATCGCCACGCCTGCAAGCGTTCTCTGAATGTCATGTGTATGGACCGGATGAGATGGGGAAGACGTGCGAAGCCCCTCGGCCGAGGGGCTCCATTTGCAGACAGGTGCTTACTTCGCAGCCGTCTTCAGTGCCTTGAGGTCCCAGCAGCTGTCGGGCTTCAGGTCCGCCTTGGTCGTCGCCTTTTCCAGGGTGTAGATATAAGCCTTGGAGGTGCCGGCAGGCTGGCCGCTCTGCAACAGGAATTTGATGATGGCGTTGATGTCGCGCGACTGGTGATGAAGTTCGGTCATCACGACAGCGCCGTAGGTGCCGTTTTCCAGATTATCGCAGTCGGCAGCCTTTTCACCGCCGCCGGTGGTGACGAGGAACACCTTGTCCTGCAGCTTGGCATCGCGAATGGCCGCAGCTGCACCCGAGGCGTCGCCATCCCAGAAATCGATGATGCCGCAAATATCGGGGTGCTGTTGGAGCATCGTCGTGGTGACGTTGCGGGAGGTCGTCGCATCCCAGTTGGAATCGGGTTTCGCGACCACCTGGAAATCCGGGTTCTTCGCCAGAACCTTGGTGATGCCTGCATATTGGTAGAGGCTGGAGGCATTGACCTGGTCGCCCTGGACGAGGCCGATCTTCTTCGAGGAATTGGGCCCGCAGCCCTTGATCACCGCTTCGGCTTCCAGCTGGCCAAGGCGGTCCCAATCGCTGCCGACGAAAGCGTCAGCGGCGAAGTTTGCAGGATTGTCGATCAGGATGACGTATGTGCCGGCGGCTTGCGCCTTCTTGAGCAGACGCGCGTAGGAGTTCAGGTCCGGCGAATGGACGATGAGGACATCCGGCCGGGTGTCCGAGGAGATCGCCTCGGTGATCGCCTGAGCGCCGGCCTCGACGCTCCAGTTGGGGTCGCGGGTCTCGAACACGCCGCCGAAGGCCTCAACTTCGGTCTGGAGATAATGAGCCCAGCCCTGCGCGAGGTCGAAGCCCATGGCCATCGGAACGAGCATCACCCGCTTGCCTATGAGGGCCTGGGAATAAGCTGCCGGACCCGGATCTTCCTGCGCTGGAGCGGCGGTTACGAAAACCGACAGCGACAAAGTCGCTGCGGCAAAGAGTGCCTTCACGTATTTCATGGGGTCCCCCGATGAGTTGACGGATGAATTCGTTCGTCCCGCGCCACGTTCAGATGTCCCCCTGCTGGGCCGTCTGCTCGTCACGCGGATTGAGAAGCCCGTCGATTACGATGGCGACGAGCAGGATCGTGGATTTGATCAGGTTCTGGTAGATCAGCGGGATGTCGATGATGGTCATCGCGTTCAGCATGATGCCGATCAGCGCCGACCCGAACAGCACGTTGCGAACGCTCCCCTTTCCCCCCGAAAGGCCGATCCCGCCAATCACCGCGACCAGCACGATGTCATAGAGGAGCGTCGAGTTGACGACGCGCGTATTGATCGAGTGAAGGCTGGCGGCCGTCAGCAGGCCGGCAAGAAACGCGACGAGCGCGGAGAGGACGTAACGAAAGACCAGCATCGGCCGGACGGGCATGCCCGCGTTGCGGGCGGCGACCGGATTGTCCCCGGCATAATACACGTAGCGTCCCCATTTGGTGTAGCGAAGGAACAGGAAGATAACGAACGCGAGAGCGGCGAAAATGAAGACCTCGATCGGGATGTCGAGAAAGCGCAGGCCGCCGAACAGCTGCAGCCAGTTGTCGGGCGGAACCGGCACGGCATCCTGGGCGATCAGCTGCGAGCGCACGAAGCCGAAGACGAACGAACCGCTGGCAAGGGTGACGAAGATCGCCGGCACATCGGCATAAGCGACCAGAAAGCCGTTGAGCAGGCCGATACCGACGACCCCTGCGAGCACAAGGGCGAGCGCTTGCCAGCCGGAGCTTCCATCGTTGAGCAGCTGGAGATACCACGCGACGGACATCGCCATGACGGCGACGGCCGACAGATCGATGCCACGCCCGATGATGACGACGGCCATTCCAAGCGCCAGGATGCCGAGCACGGATACCGAGCGGATGATCGAGACGACGTTTTCGGCCGTGAAGAAACCAGGCAGAGTAGCCGACGCCACGATAAAGATGATGACGGCGATCGCGGCCACGATCGTCTCCTGGCTCAACGCCGTCAGATGCAGTCCGCTACGTTTCATTCCACGTCCCCAAATCACGCGAAGCCTGCCGGTGCGCGGGAAGATCGTCAAAGTTTGAAGCCCCCAAATACAGCCGGAGTTGGAGAAGGAATTTCGACGCAAAGAGGCTTTCGCGCGAAATCAAATTCTCGGCGCTCCTCCACGCCAATGCGCGGAGCGGTGCATGCTGTACGGTGCTATTCGACTTGTTCCCACGCAGTCTGTTGCTGCGTTGCGAGAACGTTAGGCCTCTGCCCGCCGCGATGTCAATATCATTTCATGATGCGATGAAGCGCAAAGGCTTGAAATGAGATCGACAAGAAACGGGGACGGCGCCGCAGAAAGGACAATCTGAAAAATTCCTTTCACATTTTGCCATTTTACTGTATTTCGCAGATTGAACTTCAGGGGGAAGCAGCCGTGACGGACGTCAGGACATTGCTGTTGGATCAAAAGCTGGTGCTGACGCCGTCGGAAGAACGGATCGTGCAGATTCTGCTGGCCGACTATCCGGCGTCCGGCCTTGGTACGGCCGGAAATCTCGCCAAAAAGGCAGGCGTCAGCGATGCGACTGTCGTTCGTCTTGCGGTCAAGCTTGGCTTTGAGGGTTTTCCCGATTTGCAGAAGCGGTTGCTGTCGGAAGTCGAGGCCCGTCTCCATTCTCCATTGCTGATGATGGAGGCAAAGAGGCACGATGGCGCGGTCCAGGGCATTGCAGAGGCCTATCTTCACGCTGTCTCCGAGACCATCGACAAGACGATCGGCGCGACGCCCAGCAATACCTATGATAAGGTCGCCAAGATCATCATGGCGGCCAAGGGACGCGTCGGCCTGGTCGGCGGCCGCTTCAGCCGCCACATCGCCGGAATGCTGTCCGGATATCTGTCGCAGTTTCGGCCGAACGTGCAGGATATCGGCACGCTTTCCGCACAGTCGTTCGACATTCTGGTCGACTATGGCAAGCGCGATGTGCTGATCGCCTTCGACTACAGGCGATATCAGAACGACGTCATCGCCTTTGCCTCGCAGGCCGCCGATCGCGGAACATCCGTCATCCTGTTTACCGATCAGTGGCTCTCGCCGATTGCCGAACATGCCGAAGTCACGATCATCTGTCCTCTGGACGTCCCTTCGCCCTACGACACGCTGGCACCGGCCGTGGCCCAGATCGAGGCGCTGGTAGCACAAATTCTCGCCTCGCTCGACGATGCGACGCGCAGGCGCGTTGAAAGCCTCGAAGCTGTGCGTGCCTACAATGCCGTCACGCTCGATGGCGCCGACAATGTCAGCTCCACCCAACCCGGCCCCAAGCGCACGAAAGGTACCACAAGCGATGCCTAGCCCACTTCTGAGGCGGGATGCCCCTTACGTCCCAGGCGAAACGGCGATCTTGCTCGTCGACATGCAGCGCATCTGGCTGGAACCGGGGCTCGATCCCGATCATCCGGAGCGTGGTCCCGATCACTATTTCTACCGCCAGACGGCATCGGTCACCATTCCGAACAACGAGCGCCTGCTTGCAGCGGCAAGAGCGAACGGCATCGAGGTGTTGCACACGATCATCCAGAGCTTGACGGATGATGGCCGTGACAGATCGCTCGATCACAAGCTGACGCCAATCCATATCCCGCCAAGCAGCCCTGAGGGCTTTCCTCCTGAAAATCTCGGCCCGAGGAATGACGAGATCCTCATCCCGAAGACGTCGTCCGGCGTCTTCAACTCGACCAACATCGACTACGTTCTCAAGAATCTCGGTATCCGCTACCTGATCATCTCTGGCATCATGACCGACCAATGCGTCGACATGGCCGTCAGAGACGCGGCAGATCGCGGTTACTACGTGACCTGCGTATCCGACGCCTGCGCCGCCGCGTCCCAGGAACGCCATGACATCGCCTTGAAGGCATTCGGTGGCTATTGCTGGGTCACCGACACCGATACGGTCGTCAACCGCCTGGCTGCGAGGTCGGCTGCATGACCGGCGCCGGGGCTCTGACCGGGATCGTCACGACCGACATTGCTGCGGTGACCCGGGGCCGCTTTGTCGCCAGCAGCGCGTTTGAAAAGATGCTTACGGGCGGCGTCGGCTGGCTGCAGGCGAACCTTTCGCTGACGCCGTTCAACGTCATTGCGCATCCCAATCCGTGGGGCTCTTCGGGCGATCTGCGATTGCTGCCGGACGCGACAGCCCGATTCCGCACCGCAAAGACCGGCGCGGACACGCCATTCGATATGGTGCCGGGCAACCTTGTGGAACTGGACGGCCAGCCCTGGGCATGCTGCACCAGAACCATCCTGGCCAATGCTCTCGATGACCTGAAGGCACAGACCGGACTGACGATCGTTGCCGCTTTCGAACACGAGTTCAAACTGCTGGACGCCGGCCTGCCACGCGAACATGTGATGTCCTTTGCCGGCTTGCGGCGCGTGGATGGCTTCGCCTCGCAGGTGATGGAGGCGCTCGACGAAGCCGGTCTCAAACCTGAAGTCATCATCTCGGAATATGGGGAAGACCAGTTCGAGGTGACGAATGCACCGTCAAACGGACTTGCAGCCGCCGACCGTGCCGTCGCTCTGCGAGAGATCATCCGCGAAATCGCCCGTAACCGCGGCTGGAAGGCGTCATTTGCCCCGAAGACATCGCCGTCATCGGTCGGAAACGGTGTCCATATTCATTTCAGTCTCGTCGGGGCCGATGGACAACCGGCCTCCTATGACGCTTCAGGGCCATCGGGACTGTCGGAAGCGGCTGGCGCCTTCTGCGCCGGCATCCTCAAGCATCTTCCAGCGATCACCGCATTAACGGCGTCGAGCGTCTCCTCCTACTATCGTCTGAAGCCGCACAACTGGAGCTCTTCCTACACTTGGCTCGGCGACAAGGACCGGGAAGCGACCCTCAGGATATGCCCGACGGTGACGATCGGCGGCAACGATCCGGCGAAAAGCTTCAACGTCGAATATCGTGCTGCCGACGCGACGGCAAATCCCTATCTGGCGCTGGCGGCCATTGTTCGCGCCGGTCTGGAAGGCCTGAAGGCGCGGCTGCCCTGTCCGCCCGTTCACTCCGGCGACCCCGACGAACTGATGGAAGCAGACCGCGCAGAGCTGGGTCTTCGACGGCTCCCGGAAACGCTTGAGGACGCCCTCAATGCACTGCAAGGCGATCAGGTCGTCACCTCATGGTTCCCGAAGATATTTCTGGACACTTTTGCGGGAATGAAGGCGTTCGAAATCAAGTCGCTTGAAGGCCTCGACGAGGGGGCGATCTGCGCCAGCTACAGGGCGGTCTATTGAACAGCCGCACATCAGATTTTCACGCGTGGCCAGATCCGGTCGAGGTGCTCAACGCCGAAGGCCAGTCCGAGATCGTGCTGATTTGCGAGCACGCCTCGAATTACATTCCGGAGGTGTTTGACGGCCTCGGGTTACCGCCCGAAGACCTGGTTCGCCATATCGCCTGGGATATCGGAGCAGAAGCCGTAAGCCGCGCGCTTTCATTGCATCTCGACGCCCCGTGTTTCATCGGCAAGTATTCGCGGCTTCTCATCGACCTCAACAGGCCGCCCGGAAGCCCGACAAGCATTCCCGAGCGATCCGAAGCAACCGATATTCCCGGCAATTTCCTGCTTGGGGCCGAAGACAGGCAACTCAGAACAGAAAGAATATTCACGCCGTTCCAGGCCGCAATTTCGCGGCATCTCGACCTGCGCCAGCAGCAAGGACGGCCAACGAAGATCATTGCGATCCATTCGTTCACCCCAGTGTTCCTGGGAGAGCAGCGTCCCTGGCACGCCGGCATCCTGTTTGGTAAGTCGTTCGGACTGGGACGGCAGATCATCGACCGCCTGACGGAGATCACCAAGTTGAGGATAGGAGCGAATGTCCCCTACGTGATCGAACGGATCAGCGACTACGCCATCCCTGTCCATGGCGAAGACCGGGGGCTGGATGCCGTGCTGGTCGAGATCCGCCAAGACCTGATCGGATCCGCCGATGGTCAATCGCGCTGGGCAACCTATCTCGCCGGGGCTTTGAGCTGAAACCGGCGTGTTGCCGACCCTTGGACAGCCGGGTCATGTGAGTGCCTGGCAGAGCGCTTACTTGAAATGTTCATCTTCGTTGCCGCGATGATTGATCGCATTTTGTGTCAGCAAGTGGTAGATGACAGCCGACGGGGCATGAGCTGTTGTGTATCATTCTCAAAACTGTGAAACGGTACTGGAGAACTTTTTGGGTTGGAAAACACCGAAGTTTGAATACGTGAACGGTTATAAGATCGTTGAAATTGATGGGCCTGCCTTCAAGGTCTATGACGGTGACCGTCAGCTTGGGGAGGATTTCCCCTATCCCGGCGAGGCTGCAGCTTACGCAACCTCTCTGCCAAAGCGGGATCAGCCACGCCGTTAGGCGATAAACCGCGAAACAGCATTGAGAAACGAATGTGACAACCTTACCCGATGCGGTGCAAGATTGACCAGCTTCCCCCTTTCGTCACCGCTTAAACTGCTTGGGTGGTCTGAGTTCTTCGCGAAACAGGTCCAGCCCGGCGAGGCGGACTTGATCCCCAGACGGATTGCTTCAGTTCACCGCGCACGTCTTGAGGCAATCGACGTCACTGGACCGGCCGGAATTGAACTTCCAGCCCACGCCAACACCGCTGAATATGCGGTGGGCGACTGGATTCTTGCCGATCCCCTGACCGGTATGCTTGTCCGCCGTCTCGATCGGAAGAGTGTCTTTCAACGATGCCCGGAAGGTGGACGTGGCCAGCAACTTGTTGCCGCCAACATCGACACGCTGTTCATCGTCACCTCCTGCAATGCGGATTTCAATCTCGCCCGGCTGGAACGCTACCTGATCATGGCGATCCAAGCCGGCAGTAGCCCGGTGATTGTACTGACAAAGGCCGACGTCACTGAAGACGCCGGCAGGTTCATGGCGGAAGCCGGGGCGCTACAACGGGATGTGCCTGTCGTCGCCCTGAACGGGCGCTCTGCCGATGCAGTGTCGCAGTTGAGACCTTGGTGCGGCGCAGGTCAGACCGTCGCGCTGGTGGGATCCTCCGGTGTCGGAAAATCGACGCTTGTGAACACAATGACGGGGTCGGAATCTGACGCGAAGCAAAAGACGGGCGCGATCCGGGAATATGATTCACAGGGCCGGCACACCACCACGGCTCGATCCCTGCACGCAATTTCAGGCGGCGGCTGGGTCATTGATACGCCAGGAATAAGAACACTTTACGTAAGCGATGTTGCCGACGGCATAGATACACTCTTTGCTGAAATCACCGAGCTGGCGCCGCTTTGCCGTTTTCGCGACTGCACCCATGCCCATGAACCCGGATGCGCCGTCCAGGCAGCTGTTGCAAGTGGCGCCCTGTCCGCCGATCGCTTGGAACGCTGGCGCAGCCTGCTTGCGGAAAACCGTGAGCGAACACCTGTCGTGAGCGGACCACGCGGCAACAAGATCGTTCGCAAGAAGAAATATTGAACGCCTGTGGCGGGCGGCAATCGCGGGCGTCGCGTAAGCGGCGTTGGCAGGACCCGGCCTCGATTCGTATTTCGGCGGCTGCAGGGCAAAAGTTTATCAGCGCATCTTTCCCACCGTCATGCCCCGCCGGCACGGCTTATTTCTCGGCAGGGCCACGCAAGATCGGCAGCAGCAGATAATCGTTCCGGTTGGGATCGAAGGCAACGATCTCCAGACCGCACGAAAATGCCTCCTGCAGACCACCGCGTAGCGAAAGGAGATCGGAATCGTCAAACGTGCTGTTAACGGCAGGTGGCACGCGAACTCGCGTGCATTGGTCCCATGGCCGTCCCGCGGCGCGACCCTGCATCGCTGAAATTCCTGGTATTGAAGTCGATGCAGCATTTCCGCGCCGCCTTCGAGCCACTCGCCGGCCAGGTCGTCGTCTGCTACAGCGGCGCTCTGGCCACGCCGCGCGCGGAGTTGCGGCCCTACGTCAATGTAAAGCGGCCGATCTGGCCGCTGGATCGCACCTGAAGCCTCATCGCTCTCGAAGCAATGTGAAGCCATAGCGCGACAATTGCTGCAGTTTCCTCTACGTTCCCGCCGGAGATGAAGCGGGCAGAGAGTTGAGATGGGCCGGTTTGAAGATACCGAAGCCGCAATAACCGAACGGCTCCGTGCGATGAAAGGAAATCCGGATGTGACGATCAACCTTTTCGAACTCGGGGTTCCCTTGAATGCAGCGGGGTTTACGCAGGATGAGATCACGGCGGTGCTCGAAGCCCTGGAGCAGGACCGTATCGTTGAGTTTGCACCTGGCAACAGGCTTCGGCTGATTAAGCCGCTGGCCTGACATCGTGCTGGTGCGTCCGAACCGGCGACAATCTTGCTCTGGCCCGCTTTCCTCTGCAATCGGTCATTTGGCGTATGTTCTCGCGCAAGCCCGTCGCACAAAGCCCTTTGCCTCCAGCCGCTGAAGCTGTGTTCCCGGTCCAATCGGATGGAGCATTGCTATCGGATGTCACGCGACAAATGCCGCTCTGATCAACTCAATCCGCGAATACTTCCATCATCGCTTTCAAAACCAGAACCGCAGAAGCCGCGCCCGGGTCGACATGGCCGAGGGATCGCTCGCCAAGCCGCGCCGCTCGTCCGCGCACCGCCACCATTGAACGTGTGGCCTCCGCCCCACCCTCGCCTGCCACCACCACGTCACGCCACAGTTCCCTTACCCCGCTTTTGCGCACGAGTGCTGCACGAGCCGCCTCGGCGGCCGGAATCCAGGCGTCAAGCATCGTCTTGTCGCCACGCTGGCCCTTCCCGCGTTCCTGTATGCCAAGCGTTATCGCCTCCAACATGGCGACTTGGCCCGCAGCGTCCAGAGACTGCCGGCCTTCCAGTGCCTTTGCGGAACGTAAAAACGCTGTCGCATAAAGAGGGCCTGTCGAGGCGCCGACGGCGTTGAGAAACACCGATGCTGCGGTTGTCATCACAACCGACGGCGGCATCTCGTCGAGATCGGACCGTGCCAATTCACCAGCGACGGCGCCAAAGCCAAGAGACATCGTTATCCCATGGTCGGCATCGCCAATCGCGCCGTCAAGCTCGGTGAGGTAGTCTTTTTCTGCCGCGATCAAGCTGGATATCCGATTGAACATCCGGTTGAGCCTGCGCGCATCGTTCTCTGCCATTGTTTCCCTCCCATGTGCACAAGACGCCCGATGATGAGGCCGGTGCATGCCGATCTTACGTTATCTTCAGCACCGCGGTGTCGCAGGGATGGTGCAAGAGTTCCGTCAGTTCCTGATCCAGCTCCATGATCGAGATGGACGCCCCGACCATGTCGAGCGACGTACAGTAGTGCCCGACCCAATTGGCTTCGATCGCAATGCCCTTGGCACTCAACCGCTGCTCGACACGTCTGAACAGGATATAGAGCTCCATCATCGGCGTCCCGCCGAACGAGTTGACGAGCACGGCGACGCGGCTGCCTTTGGCCGCCCTCATCTCCAGGAATATCCGATCCATCACCCTGTCGACGATCTCATCGGCGCTGATCATCTTTTCGCGAATGACGCCCGGCTCCCCATGGATGCCCATGCCGAACTCGATATCTTCGGCGCCGATCTCGAAATTGGGCCGTTGCGTCTGCGGCATGGAGCATGGCTCAAGCGCCACGCCGACCGTATAGGTCTGTAAATTCGCCTTGCGGGTCACGGCTTCGCAGGCATTGAGCGGCAGACCGCGATCGCAGGCCGCACCAGCTATCTTGAAGGTGAAAAAATTGCCCGCCACGCCGCGCCGCCCATCCCGGTCTTCGATCGGCGAAGAGGTGATGTCGTCGGTGGTAAGAACCGTTCGCACGGGAATTCCCGCAGCCTCTGCCATCTCCGCCGCCATTTCGAAATTCATCACATCGCCGGCGTAGTTGCCATAAACGAAAAGAACGCCGGCGCCGCCGGATGCAGCTTTCGCGCAATGCAGGATGGGTATGGGAGGCGGTGACGAGAAGATGTTGCCGATCGCGACGGCATCCGCCAAACCTTTGCCGACATAGCCCAGGAATCCCGGCTCATGTCCGGATCCACCACCGATGACCAGCCCTACCTTGCCCGGTCTTGGTCCGTCGCGCGCAACCAGCGCGCGGTGCGATTTTTCGATCGGCGAAAGATACTTGCGATGGGCGCGCACCACGCCATCCAGCATCTCTTCGACGACATTGTCGGGATCGTTGAGAAATTTCTTCACGCGCGTTCGCGCGGCCGGCGGTAGAGGCGTCTGGCTTTCCGGCCGCAGGCGCTGGGGCGATCGCTGATCGATATCGGTCACGCCATCGGCGTTGAGAATGCCGCGGCCGGTCGCCGCGTCGGTAATCAGCACGTTGACATAGCCGCCGCGCAACGCCGCAAGAATGGACGGCACCTTGTCGAAGCCGCCGGCGGCGGCAATGCGCAGATCGATGTTCTTCAGCATCTCAAGTGAAATGCCGATCGTTCTGTCGTCGAGCGGTCCTGCGATCGCGCGGCCTTGGCCGTCGATAAAGCGGCCCGCCACAACTCCGACAGCGCCCTTGGCTAGATAATCCTGCAGTGGAACAGATTCGAAGAAGCCACTGGTATGAATGGTGGAATTGGGGCGCAGCGACGAAATGCCAAAAAGCGCCTTGTTGGCACCAGCAAGAGCACCGAATTGGCTCTCGATCAGCGGCTCTTGCATAAACGACTCCCGCACGGCGTTCGCCGAGACGATGGCGGGTGCGGAGATGTTGATCAGCTTGCCGTTGACGGCGGTGGCCAGCGCCGCGGCGCAGAGTTCAGGCGTATAGGCGAAGCTTGCGCGCGTGCCGCCCGTTGCCTGCACAACGGTGACATCCTGCAATCCTGGAACCTCGGCGCGCTCGCTGATCGCCAGCACCGTGCGGCCCCACGACACTGCGACGGTATCGCCCGATTTGATCAATCGATGTAGCGCTTGGCCGCCGGCAACGCCGATCCTGTCGATCAGCGGCCTGGCGGTGTCCTCGCTCGGAACGACGAGGCAGTCGGCAAGGCCAAAATGCCGCTTGAGCGCTTGCGCAACGGTGAGCGATGCAAGCCGTGCCGGTTCGATAGCAATGTTGACGATGCCGCGATCACGTGCGTCGGCGAGATAGCTGTTCACCGTTGCGCGGGATATGCCCATCACCTCGGCGATATCGCCTTGAGTTAATCCGTCTTCGTAGTAGAGCCAGCATGCCCAGACATAGGGGTCGTCGCCGTAGCGCAACGGCATGGCGTCCGGCGCCTGTGCGAGGTCGTTCTTGCCTGCGCCTGCTTTTCGCGCCTGCTGGGTCTTAACCGCTGCCACTCTGGAATGAACTCCCGCTTAGATCTGCCGGGAAGATGCCGCCAATACCAACGCATTGCAACCGCGCGGCGCGCGGCCCGCCGCCATGGGACGAGGCCGCGCTGTCTTGGGAGACAAACCGTCTGATCAGCCGCCCTCAAGCCGGCTGGCAACGCCGATTGAAATTTCGTTAAGTATGAGGGCGCAGGAGGTCGCGCCCGCATCCAGAACGCCGCGAGAGCGTTCGCCCAGGCGGCTGGCGCGGCCGATCTTGGCGACCAGATCGATCGTCGAATCGCGCCCCTTTTCGGCTGCTTCCGCCAAAGCCGCGAGCGCATCGGCGAAAGACTTTCCGGATGCTGTCGCCTCGTCGAAAGCATTGACCGCCGGGACAAAGGCATCAATCAGCGTCTTGTCCCCGACTTTGGCCGAGCCGATCGACTGAATGCCATCCAGGCCAGCATGCAGCATCTGGCTGAATAGCTTGGCATCGACGATATCCCTGCCCTCGATCGTCTCACCGAATTCGGTGAACATGATGCCATAGAGCGGGCCCATTGAGCCGCCGATTTCGGTCATCAGCAACGTGCCCAGCGTCTCGAACGCGCCACTGAGCGATGAGTCCTGCCCTTTCAGACGCTCGGCCGCCATGCCGAACCCCTTGGCCATGTTGACCCCATGGTCGCCGTCGCCAATTTTGCCATCGATCTCGCTGAGATAGGCCCGGTTTTCAACGATACGGCCGGCCACTGAAAGAACGATGGCGCCCGCCGAGGGATTCTTGAAACTTTGCATGTCACCGTTCCCTAAAGCAAGATTGTGCAGGACGTTTCGAGGTCGAGCAGCGGCTTCGTCTCGTCATCGAGCGCAAAGACCGTCAGCGTCGCGCCGACCATCTCAAGCGACGTGAAGTAATTGCCGACATAGGTTTTGTAGACAACGAGACCTCGGCCGCTGATCTCGCTCTCGATCGTGTCGTTGAGAATGTAGAGTTCATTGAGCGGCGTGGCGCCCAGGCCAGAGACAAGAACAGCAACCTCGGTGCCTTCCGGAAGATTGTGATCGTCGAGCACGATCTTGCACATGTCCTTGGCCACCTCGACCGCAGTCTTGAGCGGCTCGACGCGCACGCCAGGCTCGCCGTGGTGGCCGATGCCGACTTCCATCGTACCCGGCTCGATCTGGAAATTCGGATGACCGACGGCCGGCAGGGTGCAAGGACCGAGACCGACGCCGATCGAGCGGCAATTGTCGATCGCCTTCTGCGCCGCGGCGCGAACCTCTTCGAGGCTGCCGCCCTTGGTCGCCTTGGCACTGCCGATCTTCCACATGAAGATCTCGCCCGCAACGCCCCGGCGCTTTTCGCGTTCGGACAGCGGTGCCGAGCAGACGTCGTCATTGGCAACGACGGTCGCGACCTCGATGCCGTCCTTGGCGGCAAGTTTGGTCGCCATCTTCACGTTCATATTGTCGCCAGCATAGTTTCCATAGAGGCAGACGACGCCCGCGCCGCCATTGGCTTCGCGAATTGCATCGTGGAAGCTCTTGGCGGTCGGCGACGAGAACAGCTCGCCCACGGCGACGGCGTCCAGCATGTTCTTGCCAGTGTAGCCCATGAAACCGGGCTCGTGGCCAGAACCGCCACCCGTGATCACGCCAACCTTGCCTTTCACAGGCGCGTTCTTGGCGACGACAACACGCGGGTTTTCGGCAAGCCGCACGATATCGGAGTGGGCCTTGATGAAGCCCTTGACTGTATCCTCGACGACGAGATCGGGATTGTTGACGAACCGCTGCATGGGATCTCCTTAAAAATGTCCTGGCGCTCCGGCTCAGAGAATGGTGTAGCCGCCGTCGATCAGAAGATCGGCGCCGTTGATCATGTTCGCGCCATCCGAAACCAGAAAGACTGCAGCGGCAGCGATTTCCTCGGGATAAGCGAAGCGGCCGGTGGGGATCCGCTTCTTGGCGGCCTCCCCCTTTTCGCCCGCCCAGGCCTTCTTGCCGAGTTCGGTCAGGACCACAGTTGGCGAGATAGTGTTGACGGTTATGCCGTACTTGCCCCATTCGGCGGCAAAGGTCTTCGACATACCGATGACGCCGAATTTCGAGGCGCAATAAGCCACGTGCTCTTCAATGGCCACGGTGCCAGCCTGCGACGCAAGATTGATGATCTTGCCGCCTTTACCGGCGGCGATCATGGCGCGGCCGGCAGCCTGCGTGACAAGAAAGCTGCCCTTGAGATTGATGTTGATCGTCTTGTCCCAATAGTCGAGCGACAGGTCTTCAGCAGGCGCCAGGAACACGACGCCGGCGCTGTTGACGGCAATGTCTATCTGGCCGAAGGCGGCGACCACGTCTGACATGGCGCGATTGACGGAGTCAGGCTGCGAGACGTCACAGACGAAGGATTTGGCCCCATGACCAAGCGAAGCCGCCTTGGCGCTGGCGATATCGGCATTGATATCCAGGACAGCGACCGTGGCGCCCTTTACCGTCAATGCATCGGATATCGCCGAGCCGATCCCGGACGCGGCACCCGTCACGACCGCGATCTTGCCGGTCAGAGGGAAATTAAGGTCAATCTGGGGAGCAGTGTCTGTCATCTCTTCAAGCCTTTGCGATGTGGATGCCGGGGCGGGGCGACGCCGCCCCGGCGGTGCATTTTTTACTTGCGGGATTCGAGCAGCTTGTCGGCATTTTCCTTGGTGACCGGCGTCCACGGGACGAGGTAGTCCTTGGATGCGCCATCTTCCCACTTCATGTCAGGATACTGGGTCCAGATCGCCGATTCCGGCTTGGCGTCCTTGTTCGCAGCCTTGATGGCCACGTCGAGAGCACCCTGTGCCTGTGCGTTGGCGTCCTGCAGGATCGACGCCATCTCGCCACGCTTGACGGCATTGATTGCATCGGTAACGCCATCGACGCCAGCGATCGCGAAGTCTTCGACCTTCAGGTTGGCGGCCTTGATCGCTTCAATAGCGCCGAGCGCCATTTCGTCGTTCTGGCCGATGACGCCGTTGATCTGGCCGGGATGCGATGTCAGCCAGTTCTCCATCAGGGTCTGGGCTTCCGCACGCGACCAATTGGCTGTCTGCTTTTCGAGAACCTTGACGTCAGGGCAAGCCTTCAGCGCCTTCTCGTTGCCTTCGAGGCGCTGGATCTGACCGGACTGGCCGATCGGGCCCTCTAGGATGACGAGGTTACCCTTGCAACCCATCTTGTCGAGAACGGCCTTGGCTTCCAGTTCACCGGCCTCGACGTCGTTCGATCCGACGTAGGAGGTCAGGAGATCGGAGTTGACGCGGGCGTTGGACCCGACAACCGGGATGCCGGCATCGTGGGCGGCCTGAACAGCTGCGGCACCCGCCTCGACGTCCATCGGCACAAAGATGATCGCGTCGAACTTCTGGGTGATCATGGTGTTGAACTGTTCCTGCTGGACCAGCGCATCATAGCGGCCGTCGAATACCGTCAGCTCAACCTGGCCGCTCTTGACCGCCGGATGCTGCTTCAGCGCGGCCGACCAGATCTGCATGAATTCGGCATTGAGGCCGTAGGTCGTTGCACCGATCTTCAGCTTCTTGTCCTGCGCCATCGCTGGCGCGGCAAGGATCGCAGCGCTGGCGACGAGGGCGAGCATCAGTTTCTTCATGTTTTTCTCCTCCATAGAGATATCCGGTCGCCGTTATGACGCGCGGTTGGTCGACGGACCGCGGATGCGATCCGAATGATGAGGTCAGAGACCTTGATTTCGCTTCTGATCCAGCATGACGGCGCCGACGATAAGCGCGCCCTTGAGCACCTGCTGGTAGTAGGATTGGATACCGAGCAGATCGAGACCGTTGTTCATGACGCCGATGATCAGCGCCCCGATCAGCGTTCCCGTCACCCGGCCAACACCGCCCGAGAGGCTGGTGCCGCCAATGACGACGGCCGCGATGGCATCGAGCTCGTAGGCGATACCGGCTTGCGGCAGCGCAGATCCCGTGCGGGCCGAGAGCATCATTCCGGCGAGACCGGCGAGCGAGCCCGAGATGCAGTAGACCGTGAAACGGATGCGGGTGACGTTGATCCCGGAGGTAATCGCCGCATGCGGATTGCCGCCGACCGCGTAGATGTAGCGGCCAAAGCGTGTGCGAGTCAGAACCCACCAGGACACGATGAAGACGACGGCCAGGATTACCACCGGCATCGGCACGCCGAGAATGTTTCCGGTACCTATCCAGCGGAACTCGGGGATCAGCGCCGGGACAGGCTTGCCGCCACCATAGATCAGCGTCATGCCGCGTGCTGCCGACAACATGCCGAGCGTGGCGACGAAGGCCGGGACGGCAAAGCGCGAGACGATGAAGCCGACGACAGCGCCACAGGCCAGACCGACCGCGATACCGGCAATCAATGCGACGATGGCAGGGTACGGGGCACCCGCAATGCCGGCCGTTGCCGACGTCGTGACGAAGCTGGCGCTGATGATGCCGGCAAGCGCCACCACCGAACCGACCGACAGATCGATACCACGCGTCAGGATGACGAAGGTCATGCCGATCGCCAGCACGCCGTTGATGGATGTCTGCAGCAGCACGTTCGAGATGTTGCCGGCCGTCAGGAAATACTCGTTCGACACCGACAGGATCACGGACAAGAGCAGGAAGGCGAGGAAGATGCCATATTCCTGGATGAGCAGCCTGCGGCGATCCGAGTTGAACCAGCCCGTCGTTGGTTTGTTATCTGTAAGGGACACTGTTTCTAACCTCTTCCCATGCCGATCCGTATTGAGAAATTCGCGGCGCACCTGTTACGTCGACAGATGCACCAGCGCTTGCGCGTCGGTTTCCACCCGCGGGTAGACGCCCGCCGAGCGGCCGTTGCGCATCACGAGAATGCGGTCGGACATGCCGAGCACCTCGTCTATCTCCGATGAAATCATCACCACCGTGCCTCCCGTGGCTGCGAATTCGCAGATGATCCGGTAGATTTCGCGCTTGGCGCCGACATCGACGCCGCGCGTCGGTTCGTCGAGCAGAAGCACCTTCGGGTTGCGCAGGAACCACTTGCCCAGCACGACCTTCTGCTGGTTGCCGCCTGATAGTCCCGAGACCGCCATGGTGTCGCGTGCAGTCTTGATGCCGAAACGCTCGATCATCTGCTGGCTGGCCGCCTGCTCGCGGCCGCGGCGCATGACGAAAGCCGGGCTGAACTCCGGCAGGCTGGCAAGCGCGATGTTGCCCCTGACGCTATCGACGAGATTGAGCCCTGTCAGCTTGCGATCCTCGGTGACGAGGGCAAGCCCTTGCTCCATGGCCTCGACAGGCTTGCTGACGGTGATCGCCTTGCCATCGAGCCTGATCTCGCCCCTATCCATCCGGTCGAGACCGAAGAGGCAGTTGAAGATCTCCGATCTGCCGGACCCCATCAGCCCATAGATGCCGAAAATCTCGCCCTTCTTCACGGAGAACGATACGTCCTCGACCTTGCCGCTCGCCGTCAACCCTACGACCTCGAACCCCGTGACATCGGTGGGCGTGTTGGTCTTGATATATTCCTCGCCGAGTTCACGGCCGACGATCATCCGGATCAGTCCCGCGCGATCAATATCGGCAAGGTCACCCGCACCGATATACGAACCGTCACGGAACACGGTGTAGGCGTCGGCGATCTGGAAAATCTCCGACAGACGGTGCGAGACGTAGACCACGCCCTTGCCCGCGGCCTTCAACCGTTCGATCGTCTTGAAGAGTTGCTGTGCTTCCTTTTCGCCGATCGCTGAGGTCGGCTCGTCCATGAAGATCACTTCAGCGTCATGGCTCAACGCCTTGGCGATTTCGACCAGCTGCATCTGCGCAACAGAGAGATTCTTCATGAACTGCGTCGGGCGGATGTTGAACTCGAGTTGCTCCAGCAGCCGCTGCGCATTCTGGTTCATGGTCTTGAAGTCGATGCCGCCGAAACGTCCTGACGGCTCACGGCCGAGATAGATGTTTTCGGCGACCGTCATGTGCGGCACCGGACTGAGCTCCTGCTCAATGATCGCGATGCCTGATGCCAAAGCCGCCGCCGGACCGGAGAATTCCACGTCCACACCCCGTCGCCGGATAGATCCCGCGTCGCGCTTGTGGATACCCATCAAAATCTTGAGGAAGGTGGATTTTCCGGCGCCATTGCCACCGCATAGCGCATGCACGGATCCAGCCTTGAGCTGAAACCGGCCGTCGCGAATCGCCGCGACGCCATTGAAGGACTTTGCCAGCCCTTCGACTTCCAGAAGATGTTCCACCCAAGTTCCTCCCGCGATCGGGCCATCTCACGATGGACCAATCATGCATCACGCTCCAACTCCAATGGAGCGATTTTTACAAGTGTCAAATACATTTCGACAAATGTCAATCAAGCAATTTACCTTGTGCATATCCCTTGAAGACGAGCGGAGGCGGCGTCCTCCCCTTTCAGGTAAGGCCGGCTGAGAGAACCGCATTTGCTGACGAGTTGCCGTAATTTCACGGCTGCGGACTACATGATGAGTGCAATCACATACGCTTGCGGAGAAGCTAGCGTCGTCTGACTGAGATCAAACATCGATCGGTGAATACAAAGATCAGAACAGCCGCCTTCAGTCTTTTCGGGGTCGCCCGCTCTCCAAACTGCGCGCGATAGAACTCTGGGCCGGCGTGGAACGCGCCTGCCTTGGCGACAGGCCGCACAGGGTCTTGAACGCCCGGCTGAAGGCGGCCTCGGAATCGTAGCCGACGTGGCAGCCGATATTGCCGATGCGCAGGTTCGATTTACGCAACAGGTTGGAAGCGACAGCCAGCCTCCAGCCGTGCGCGTATCGCAACGGAGACTCGCCAACAGAAGCGCATTCGACGCGCCTGATCCGCGCATAGGTCAGGGCTGCCGGCGCCGTCCAGCCGTCTATTGTCACCCTGACACGGAAGGTAGGCCCATCATAGCGGAAACCGATGTCATCGGCTGGCTTCCATGGTCTCGCGCAGCGCCGCGTTGATGCGGTCCTGCCAGCCGGGGCCATCTTCCTGGAAGAAGGCGAGCACGTCGGTGTCGATCCTGATCGATACCGGTTCCCGGGTGGAGGGGATTGCCTGCCGTTCTACAGGTGCAGGCGGGGCCTTGGTGGCGGGCTTAAACAGGGCTTCAGCAGCATCGAGCGGATTGGCCGGCCTGCGGGGTGTGCGGTTCATGGATTTCCTTTAAATTTGTTGCGTAGAAGGGCTCGCTCACCGAGACATTCGGTCATGAGCATGAAATATCAGACGATACGTCTAGGCGCAGTCGCGAAGCGCACGATAGGACGGATGTAGCATGGATCGGCTGGGTTCCGCCGTGATTTCCGTGCGGGAGAGATTGTAGGCGGCCCCGCAGCAGAAAACGAGACAACTCGTCGAAGAAGACGGGAACAGCCGCTCCGTGCATCCTGAGGAGCCGTCTGCTGGCCAAGGACGCCAGTTTCTACGCGGATTTTGCGCAGGCTTATGGCATGGACGCTCTCGAGTACGAGATGCGATTGCCGATCAATGATTGTCCGGCGCTTTCGACCGGATAGCGGCGCGCTCGCGTCGGGAGTGGTCACTGAAACAGGCGGTCGCGTGCAGACAATATCGCCGTCGCGAAAGTTCGAACATTCATACTCCTGTTGATTGGAAGTCGGGTAGTTAATAGGATACGAGCGCCGCTCATCCGCCAGTCGCGCGACGAAACATCCCTCTGGAGCAATTGTAAGCTTCGTGGTGAACGCTTCCCCACGCTCAATGTGGTGATCGCCAATGCCGGAATCTCGCGGACCGAAGACATGACGTCCGACACATGGAATGTCTCATCGTCGGTGGACATGATCCAGACTAACATTGTCGGCGTGATTAGCACTGTTGCGGCTTTCCTGCCTGTTCTGAAGGCCCAGCGGAATGCCACCATCATGGCAACCAGCTCTGCTCTCGCCTTCCTGCCGCGGGCAGATTTTGCCACCTACTGCGCCAGCAAGGCCTTCCTGCATTCATGGCTGACGTCGTTGCGTCATCAGCTGCGGAAGTTGCCGATCGAGGTTCTCGAACTTTCCCCGCCCTATGTGCGGACGGAGTTGACCGGCCTTTCTCAAGCAGCCGATCCGCGCGCCATGCCGCTCGCCTCTTACATCTGCGAGGTCATGTCCATGCTTGAAAACGGACAGCACCCGCGTGGCGAGCTGCTCCTGGAGCGGGATCAAGCCCGCCGCTGGGCCGAGCGTGACGGGACGTTCGACAGCATCTTCGCGGCCATGAATCCAGCCTGAGCTTGTCCGGGCGCGGCATATCCAAATGTAACAAGGCGCACAGTCACAACGCGCGTCTTGTGCACGCCATCGCAGGTTGTACGCGGGCAAGTTATAATGTTCCTGCCGAATCATTATAACTCCTCCGTTGACTTCTCGTATCGGCGCTATAATGTTTTTGTCAGAAAATTATAACTCCGGTTCGGTGCTGAGAAGGCTACAAGCAGGAACGGCCATGTCGAAAATCAAACAAGTCGATATTAGCTACCGGACAATGTTCGCAGAGCTCGTCGAGCGCTCGCTCGATGCCCAATTCCAGACAGACTTTCCCTTGGAGGGCCGGTTCGTGACCGTACCGGTCAAGGATCGCAATTACTGGTACTTCGACCTGCCCACTCCTGGCGGCAAAGACAAGCGAAGCTATGTCGGCCCGCACCACGATGAAGCGATCACCGCCCGAGTGAATGCCCACATGGAACTAAAGGATTCGATTCGTGACCGGAGGCGAATGGTAAGCACATTGCGCCGCGCTGGTCTTCCAGGCCCCGATCCGTTTGCCGGAGACGTCACGCAGGCGCTTGCAAATGCAGGGTTATTCCGCCTGCGCGCAGTTCTGATAGGGTCCGTCGCTTTCAGCGCCTATGCAGGCATTCTCGGCGTTCGCTTACCATCCTCGGCCATGCAGACCGGCGATGCTGACTTTGCACAGGACTTCGCGATTTCGGCGGAGGTGGGCGACAGCCTGCCTCCCGTCCTGGAAATCCTCCGGTCAATCGATAGCGGCTTTCGCCCGGTTCCCCACCAGGGGGACAAGGCCAAGGTTGTCGCCTTCCAGAATGCGAGGGGATACCGGGTGGAATTTCTCACCGGCAATCGCGGATCAGCCGAACACACGGGCAAGCCCTCGCCGATGCCCGCTCTTGGCGGGGCTTCCGCAGAAAATCTAAGGTTTCTCGACTACCTCATCTACGAACCGGTGCGCACCGTTCTCCTGCATCGAGAGGGTGTGAATGTGCTGGTTCCTGCTCCGGAGCGTTTTGCTGTCCATAAGCTCATCGTCGCTTCGCGGAGGCTCGGAGATGCGCTGGGGCGAGCAAAGGCCGACAAGGACCTGTCTCAGGCGGCCCTGCTGTTTGAGGCACTAGTTGAAACGCGACAGGGCGACGTTGTTGCAGATGCCTGGCAAGAGGCGTGGGATCGCGGCGCAGCCTGGAAAGAAGGCATCTCCAAAGGCTTTCTCAGGCTACCTGAAAGCGGCGTCGCCGCTTTAAGAGCCGCGCTCGGCCCGCAGCAGCTCGAAGGCGTCATGAGTGGTGATAGTCCCTCCCCGTGACATACGATCGCATCCAAGGCCCGGTCGAACGCACGCATGTCGCCGTTGGTCGACAATGGCTGCGCGAGCCCAAACTCCGCTGATACCTCTCGCTGGATTGTGGAACCAAGCCCTATCCGGTCCGTTCTCTCACCTCAAGGAGAGGATACAACCATGCCGGAAACCAATCGCCCAATACCGCCGCAACCTGAGCAGCAGCAACCGCCGCCTGGGCTGACAAGACTGATGAAGCCCGCGCCCGATCACGGCGAGGAGAGCTACAAAGGCAACGGCAGGCTGAAGGGAAAGGTAGCGCTGATTACGGGCGCAGATTCCGGCATCGGTCGTGCCGTGGCGATCGCCTTTGCGCGTGAAGGCGCCGATGTCCTGATCTCATATCTCAGCGAAGACGAAGATGCCGTGGAAACGGCGAGATGGGTCGAAGAAGCTGGTAGCCGTGCCTTGGCCGTTGCCGGCGACATCACCTCAGAAAGTCACTGCATTGCTCTCGTCGAACGAACCGTCAGGGAGTTCGGAGGCATCGATATTCTTGTCAACAACGCAGCCTTCCAGCGCACCTACGCTGCACTCGGCGACATCACCGAGGAGGAATGGGACGAGACATTTCGCACGAACATATATGCCCCTTTCTTCCTCGCAAAGGCTGCCGTGCCTCACATGAAGCCTGGCGCCAGCATCATCAACACCACGTCCATCCAATCGCGCCAACCCTCCTCCCATCTTCTGGCCTATGCCTCCACCAAAGGCGCGGTTTCGAACTTCACCGCGGGCCTTGCCGAAATGTTGGCGGAAAAGGGCATACGCGTGAACGCGGTCGCCCCCGGCCCGATCTGGACGCCTCTTATCCCTTCGACCATGCCGCCAGATAAGACTCAGGATTTCGGCAAAAAGACGCTGATTGGCCGCGCTGGCCAACCGGCCGAACTCGCCGGGGCATATGTGTTGCTGGCCTCGGCTGAGGGTAGCTATATGACCGGCGCCATTATTCCGGTCACGGGCGGCGAGATCATGATTTGAGCGCGGCACCGTCGTCAGAAAAGCTCAGGGGCAAAACCCAGCCGAAATTCGACAGTCTAGAGTTCGCCGCTGGAATAGCGCGCGGTTTTGCAGGCGCACTGCTTTTTGCCCTGCCGATGCTGATGACTATGGAGATGTGGGAACTCGGGTTCTACATGGACCGCACGAGACTGCTGCTTCTCCTCGTCATCAATATCCCGCTGCTCATCTTTCTGTCTGACCGCATTGGCTTCGAGACAACGTCTACCTGGAGCGAAGCGGTCCGAGACGCGAGCATCGCCTACGGCCTTGGCATCGTCTCCAGTGCTCTTATCTTGTCCGCAATGGGCATCCTCCGGAATGACCAGTCTGCGCACGAGGTCATCGGCATGATTGCCATCCAGGCAGTGCCGTCGAGCATCGGAGCAATGCTGGGGCGCAGCCAGCTTGGCGGGCAGTCCGATGAGATTGATGATCACGGTGACGGAGATGACCCGGTGGATAGCCGGGAGACGAGCTATGCAGGCGAACTGTTCTTAATGGCTGTCGGCGCCCTTTTCCTCGCGCTTAACGTGGCGCCGACCGAGGAAATGATCCTCGTCTCCTACAAAATGTCGCCCTGGCACGCATTGGCTATCATCGTGGCGTCTCTGGCGATAATGCATGGCTTCGTCTACACCCTGTCGTTCCACGGAAGCCATGACCTTGCCGAGGGGACGCCTGGGTGGCACGCCTTTGTCCGCTTCACCCTGCCAGGCTATGTCATCGCTCTCGCTATCAGCGGCTTTTGTCTGTGGACGTTTCACCGGATCGACGACACTTCTACGACACAGGCGTTGATGACAACTGTGATCTTGAGTTTCCCGGGCGCTATTGGCGCGGCTGCTGCGCGGCTGATTTTATGAGGCAGGCATGACCAAGATATCGAGATCTTCAAACATCGAAAATGCCGAACCGCATTGGATTGAATGGTTGACCGGCCTCGTCTCGGCAGCCCTCGTGATCGTGCTCATTACCTGGATCGGCAAGGACGCGCTGATGGATAAAGACAGCTCTCCTGACCTTGAGGCGGCTGTCGTCCGGACGGAACAACGCAGCACCGGCTATCAGGTTTTGTTCGAAATGAGCAACAAGGCCAGCGCCACGGCCGCCGACGTGACGGTGCGAGGTGAACTACAGGACGGAAAAGCCATCATCGAGAGTGTCGAAACCGTGCTTGCCTATGTTCCAGGCCGGTCCAAAACGAGGGGCGGTTTGATCTTCGAGAATAACCCTGCCGGAAAGACGGTGGTTGTCAAAGCCTCGGCCTACAACGAGCCGTGAAGCTGGTCACGCGGCAAGTTCGATTGCTTTCAGCTCAGTTCCAGGGCTGAACGCGGGATGATCTTTGCGGGGTTCGGGGCATTGGTGCGTGCGATAATCGAGCCGATCGATATCTCTCACGGATGCCGGCATCAGCTGGTCGGGTCGACGCCTTTACGAATCAATGTTGCTTTCCAGGGAGCGTTTTGTCAGCGCTACGGCGTTGCGCCAACCACCAGCGGTGGGTGATCCAAAAAGATAGCGCCCCCGCACGATCAGGTCGATTCACGCTCTTAAGACGTGGCCCGAAGGAAGGCGGGGATCGATTGCCCCCGATCTGGGCGCTCCCTGCGCAGCCGGTCGATGCGATTATCAAGCAGCCGGGTCATGGGCGCTCGGGGCGTCGAGCTGTTACAACGATGCGACCCGGCGGGAACGGTAGCCTTACACGCCAGTCATCCTTGCAATTCTGGAATAGAGATCCATAAATGCAAGGTTGATTATACGTAGAATTGCAAGCAGACTCCTCGGTGCCCTTGACGAAAGTCCTGCTGTTGCCCTGCTCGGGCCTCGTCAGGTCGGCAGGACAACGCCATCGATATTGGCAAAACCCGACCCTCCATCTATCTCGACCTTGAGACGGAGGCAGACCGGGCCAAACTGTCGGAACCCGAGCTCTATCTTGAAAATCATGCCGATAAGCTGGCCATGCTAGATGAGGTTCATCGTCTACCGGGTGTGTTCGATCCTGCGCGGCTTAATCGACCGCAACCGCCGGGCGGGACGGCGCGCCGACCAGTTCATGCTGCTTGGCTCAGCCTCCGTCGATCTTCTCAAACAGCCTGGCGAAACACTGGCCGGCCGCATCGCTTATCTCGAAATGCAGCCTGTCGACGGAACGGAAGTTCCGGCAGATGCGCTTGATACGCTTTGGCTGCGGGGTGGTTCCCCCGATAGTCTCCTTGCCTCCAGCGATCGTGCGAGCATGCGCTGGAGACGGGATTTCATTCGCACTACCTTGAACGAGATATTCCGCTTCTCGGACGGCGCATACCCGCCGAAACGCTGAGACGGTTCTGGACCATGCTCGCACACCAACAGGCCGGGCTCCTCAATGCAGCCGAACTCGCCCGCGCTCTGGGGGTCGATGGCAAAACCATCGCTTCCTATCTGGATCTGCTCGTCGACATGCTTCTCGTGCGCCGCCTTGAACCGTCGCATGCCAATGTCGGCAAGCGACTGGTCAAATCGCCAAAAGTTTACGTCATGGACAGCGGCATTGCCCATGCGCTTCTTGGACTTGGAAGCACCGAACAATTGCTCGGACATCCAATTGCCGGTTCAAGTTGGGAGGGTTTCGTGATTGAAACGCTGATCGCCGCATCACCTGACGGTACCGAGGCCAAGTTCTACCGTACAGCGGCCGGTGCCGAAATCGATCTTCTATTGACACCTCCAGGCGAGAAGCCCTGGGCAATTGAGATCAAGCGGAGTCTGTCGCCGAAACTCGAAAAGGGCTTTTACCTCGCCTGCGAAGATCTCCAGCCCCCACAACGCATCGTTGGCTATCCCGGTCGAGAAGCCTTCCCTCTTCCTAACAACCTAACTGCAATGCCGCTCTCGACAGCCGGTCGCCTTCTGCTTGCGCGATAGCGGAACGCCGATCAGATACCGCGGGGGCAAGCTTGGCGGATCTGAAAACGCTGCCGCTCGTCAAGCAACTTGGGAGAAGGTCTAGGTGACCATGCCGATTTTGTTTATGGACTCCTGTTGGAGGTCAACGTTTCGCGCAGATTGATAGCAATAGCCCAACATGAAAAGCGACCCTCTATGCGGGTCGCCGAATCCGCCGCCGCGCCACCGCGCCTGCGGATCGTTCGAAACTTCCGAACAGCAGAATTCCTTTTTGCCGACTAATCCGAACGTGCGTCCTGCAGTAAACCATTGTCATCGACCCCGACATCGAGGCCGTCTTCCAACAACGCAAAAGGAAATCGTCATGTCCAGACTTGCTAACAAGACCGCCCTCATAACCGGGGGCACTAGTGGTATCGGCTTCGAAACGGCCCGCCAATTCGTCGCCGAAGGCGCGCGTGTCGCCGTGACCGGCAGCAGCGCCGCCGGTGTCGAGAAAGCCCGCACGGAGCTTGGCGGCGACGTCATCGTCATCCAGTCTGACGCGGGCGACGTCGCTGGCCAAAAGGAAGTCGTCGATCAGGTCACGACAGCCTTCGGTCAGCTCGACATCCTGTTCGTCAACGCGGGCGTCGCACAGTTCGGTCCGGTCGAGAGCTGGTCGGAAGCGGACTTCGACAAGTCGTTCGCACGAACGTCAAGGGTCCCTACTTCCTGATCCAGGCGCTTCTGCCAATCTTCTCGAAAGGCGCCTCGGTCGTGTTAAACACGTCAATCAACGCCCATATCGGCATGCCGAACTCGAGCGTCTACTCGCTAACCAAGGGCGCGCTTCTGACACTGGCAAAGACGCTGTCGGGCGAGCTGGTCGGCCGCGGCATTCGGGTCAACGCCGTCAGCCCCGGCCCTATCGCGACACCGCTTTACGGAAAGCTCGGCATATCGGAAGCGGAAATGAAGACAATGGCCGAAGGCGTGCAGAAGCAGATCCCGGTCGGTCGTTTCGGAGACGTGTCGGAGGTTGCAAAGACCGTGGTCTTCTTCGCATCCGACGAAGCCTCCTATATCGTCGGCAGCGAGCTCGTCATCGACGGCGGCATGAGCAATCTTTAACCGGCATCCAACTTCACAGGAGCAGAACATGCTAATCGATCTCAAAGGCAAGACCGCCCTGGTGACGGGGTCCACGGAGGGCATAGGCTACGCCGTCGCCCGTCAGCTCGCCAGAGCCGGCGCGGACGTGGTTGTCAACGGCAGGTCCGAAGACAAGACCGAGAAAGCGGCAGGACGGCTGAGAAGCGAAGGCGCCAAGGGCATTGTCACGGGGGTGGCGGCTGATCTCGCCACCGCCGAAGGGTGCGCAAAACTCGTGGTAAAGGTGCCGCTGGTCGACATCCTCGTCAACAATGCCGGCATCTTCCAGCCAAGCGATTTCTTCGACACCACCGACGAGGTCTGGGACCGTCACTGGCAGGTGAACGTCATGTCTGCTGTCCGGCTGTCCCGCGCCTATCTCCCAGGCATGCAAGAAGCAAACTGGGGCCGCGTCGTCTTCATCGCATCGGAATCCGGCTTCAACATTCCGGTGGAAATGATCCACTACGGCGTCAGCAAGACGGCCGACATCGCTGTCGCGCGCGGGCTTGCCAAACGAATGGCAGGCACTGGAGTTACCGTAAACTCGGTTCTCCCTGGTCCAACTCTTTCAGAAGGCGTCGAAGCAATGCTTGCCGCTGAGCGCGAAAAGACCGGAAAGTCGATTGAGGAAGTCGCTGCTGACTTCGTCAAGCAGCACCGGAGCAGCTCCCTCATTCAGCGCGCGGCCAGCGTCGAGGAGATCGCAAATATCGTGACGTATCTGTCCTCGCCATTGGCATCAGCTACGACTGGGGCTTCGGTGCGCGTGGACGGCGGCCTTATCGACACGCTCTGAAGATCAGACAAGCCGAAGCCAACCAGGGCCTCTGCGAACAGCACAGCCTTCCTCTCGTCATGAAATCGCCACGTCCCTACCGTGGAACTCGTCGCGAAAATCCTGTGCTCGCTTTTCGTCAGGCGCGGTGACGATGACGAACCGGCGGCCGGCCTCCGGCGTCTCCTGGTGCGCAAGATCGATCATCCAGATCGTGTTCGCCGACCTTTGGGTCATTTCGATGAGTTTCTCCATGACGGGGTCGTCTTCGTCCTCGATACCGAAGGTTGTCTCATAGGCGAAGGTTTCCTGCGCGGGAGAACCCCTAATCTGCTCCCGCAGCCAGTCCCAAAGGTTTTCGAAGTCAACCGGGAACGGAGAGAACTCGATGTTCACCTGGACGACGTCTCTCGCAAAGACGACCTCGCCATCGTAGAAGGCATGCATTCCCAGGAAATATTCGGAAAGCTCCATATGGTCTGAAAGGGCCTCGCGCAGCGTCTTGAGGTTAGAGGTTGTCTGGAACATTCAGGTCTCCCTGGCAAAGGTCTGGGATTGGCCGCGGCGAAATGCCGAGTGGCTTGCATAATCTATCGTCGCGTGATGTCGTACGGCCTCGGATAGGAAGCCTCGTGGCGGGAAGGCAGCAAATTGGCGGCAAGGACTGCCAGCATGAGCACGATGATCGAAGTGGCGATCAGAACGACCTTCATCAGGAATCTCCTATACCAATAGAACCGTCGTAAGGCTCGCTGGTTCCAACACCCCGCGCGCCGTGTCGCCTTTGCCTGTCTGATCGAGGAACTTGGTCTTGCTGCCGGAGTTCTCCTTCAGAATTCAGAAGGAGACCTGCAATGATCACGAAATCGATCCCCAATTCCGACGAGCTTCTCCCGAGGACCTTGAACAAAGACAGGCAGGACGAAGCAATTCCTCACTCAAGCATAGACGACCGCCGGGCTCCGCCCGTGAACATGGGCACCAGCCGCGTAGCCGGAGACGGCTTGACCGAGGCCGATTCGAAGACTGGCCGTGCAGATCCCAAGAGTCGTATCCCCGCCCCGCAGACGGCCAACCGGGAGTGAAACAATCACGGACTGAAGCCGTTGCTTGAACATCGACGAGCTGCAGTCCGACGACGAGATTTCGCCGTAGCCGGACGGTGCGAGCGCGGTCGAGACAAGAAGAAAGAGCGGAAGTTCGAAATCGCCAGAGCCACACATCTTCCACTGCGACCGGCGACATCCAAATAGAAGATTTGACGGTATCCCAACACCGGCCGAAAAATTTTCGCTCTCCAGAGCGGCCACGGCCTTCCTGACCGCTCTGCTCCACCTGTAGTGGTGACGGAAGAGCAGGCCCTACGGATCTGCGCGTACTTGGACGGCGACCAGGAACGCAAGGACGACGCCGACTTTCTCGAGAGGCAGCTCGCGCGGCCGAAACACGGTTAAGCCTGATGCCCTGTACGTTCTCCTCGTCAGCGTATTCGCCTTCGAACTCGCTCAGCGCGGTTAGCCGTGCAAACGAGGGAAACCATACACGGAGCAGGCAAAAAACAGCTTTCCGAAGCGCAGGGAAGGAGCGCGCTCAGGGCGCCAGCTGCTGACGAAGCTCGACAAACAGGGCGTACGCGTCGACGAACGATGGCCTCCAACACTGGAGTGGGAAAGATCGGCAGTTTAACCGTTTGGCCGAATGACAACCTTAACGCAGCCGTCTTGCTTATCACGAAAGGTTTTGTAGGCATCCGGCCCCTCTTCAAGACCGATGCGATGCGTAATCAGGAAGGACGGGTCGATTTTTCCGTCGATGATCAGCTTCATTAGCGGTTCGAGATAGCGTTGCACATGGGTCTGGCCGGTCTTCAGTGTCAGGCCCTTAGCAACGAGTGCGCCGAGCGGTGCGGGCACGGCCGGTCCTACGAAGACACCCGGGAGCGACACGGTGCCGCCTGGACGGCACGCGAGGATCGCTTGGCTCAAGGCGTAAGGCCGCTCCGTTGATGTCAGTTTGGTCTGCAGGCTCTCCATCATTCCACCGGCGCCGTGGCTCTCCAGCCCGACTGCCTCGATCACGGCGTCCGGCCCCTGCCCACCCCTCATCTCGACGATTTTTTGCTGAAGGTCGTCGTCCGTGTAATCGAGCGTTTCGGCACCCGCCTGACGCGCCAGCGCCAGACGCTCGGGCACGGTGTCGACCGCAATTACGCGTTCGGCGCCCAGGAGGAACGCCGATTTGATTGCAAAGAGGCCGACGGGACCGCATCCGAAAACGGCGACCGTCTGCCCCGGTTGAATGTCGCAATTTTCCGCCGCCATGTAGCCGGTCGGGAAGATATCGGAGAGGAAGAGAACCTGCTCATCACTTAAACCGTCTGGCACCTTGATAGGGCCGACATCGGCAAAGGGCACGCGCAGATATTGCGCCTGCCCGCCGGGGAACCGGCCGTACATGTCGGAATAGCCGAAAAGCCCTGCAGTCGGATAACCGATCTGCTCGGCCTGTTTAGCGCCGGACGGATTCGACCGCTGGCACAACGAAAACAGTCTGCGTTGGCACATCGAGCACTCGCCGCAGGAAATCGTGAAGGGAACGACGACGCGGTCGCCAACCTTGAGTTTGGAATTGCCGCGACCGACCTCGACGACCTCGCCCATCGTCTCGTGGCCCATAACGTCGCCTGCATGCATGCCTGGAACGAAACCGCCGTACAGGTGCAGGTCGGAGCCGCAGATGGCGCAGCTCGTCACCTTGATGATCGCATCGCGCTCGTTCTGGATAATCGGATCGTCGACTTCTTCACAACGGATGTCTCCGCTACCGTGCCAGGTTAAAGCCTTCATGTCGTTCTCCTCTGCGCGTTTTTCTTGGATCATCGTTTAGGATTTAGGGCTGGCCGCCACCGCCGGCCGCGCCATACACCTGCCCCGTTGCGTAACTGGCCGAGGGATCGGCAAGCTGAACGTAAATCGAGGCGAGTTCGGCCGGCTGGCCTGGACGACCCATCGGCGTCTTGCCACCGAACTGTTCCAGTTTTTCCATCGTCGCGCCGCCGGCCACTTGCAGCGGTGTCCAGATCGGTCCCGGCGCCACGCCGTTGACCCGGATGCCCTTCGGCCCGAGCTGCTTGGCCATCGACTTTGTGAAGTTCATGCCGGCAGCCTTGGTCATCGCGTAGTCGACCAAGTCCTCGGAGGGGTCGTATGCCTGCTCAGACGTCGTGATAATGATGGCCGAACCAGGCTGCAAATGTTTGAGCGCGGCCTTCGTCAGCCAGAACATCGCATAGATGTTGGTCTTGATCGTCGCGTCGAAGGCATCGGAAGTGATCTCCGACAACATTCCCGCCTGCTGCTGGCGTCCCGCGTTGCTGACGAAGATATCAAGACCGCCCAGCCCCTTCACCGCATCCTCGATAAGCTTCTCGCAGAAAGCCTGATCGCGAAGGTCGCCCGGCAATGCCACGCCCTTTCGTCCTTCTTTTTCAATGAGCGCGATAACTTCCTTGGCGTCGAACTCTTCGTCAGGAAGATAGTTGATGGCAACATCCGCGCCTTCGCGGGCATAAGCAATCGCAGCCGCCCGGCCCATTCCGGAATCGCCGCCGGTGATCAACGCCTTGCGCCCGGCGAGCCTACCCGAGCCTTTATAACTTGTCTCGCCGTGATCCGGTTTTGGGTCCATCTTGCCGGCAAGGCCCGGAAAAGGCTGCGACTGGCGCTGGAAAGGCGGCTTAGGATATTTCGTGGTCGGGTCTTCCATGGATGTTGATTCCTTCGATCGGGCTTGCGATTGCGCCGGGAGCGCGGCGGCGGCAAAAGTAGCGGTCGTCGCCGCAGAACTGACCGGCGCGTCAAATGGAGAATGCTCTTCATTGTTTTCCCATGCAGACCACAGACAATGGATTGCCGCCCGCGGTCTGGGAACGTTCAGTGCGCGGCCACGAGCTTCATTACGTGCATCTTGTGCATCTCGAGCTTAGGCAGCGTCTCTGCCGCAAATTGCTTGACGGCAGCATCGTCCCCGCCCTTCGCGTAGGTCGCGAAGAGTGTCACCGCATCCATGTGCGCGGACGCCTGCATCTCTATGTAAAGCGCCTGGAAATCCTCGCCCGAGGCACCCTTTAGGGTGTCAAGCATGGCCTGGTGTTTCGGCGCGAGCACCGGCGGCTCGTCACCGAGCTTGGCGGCTTTCTTCAGACCTTCGGCCGCTTTTGTATGATCTGCGATCATCTGCTTGGCGAAGTCTTTGACGTCGCCATCCCTCGCCTTTTCCTCGGCGAGCTTGCTGGATTCGATCTCGAAGGCATTGGCACTCGTGACGACCTTCACGAAGGAGCCCTTGTCGACGTTCATCGGAGCAGCGACGGTGTCGGCGCTTTTTGGCATGGCAGCGAAACTCGCGGTGGAGATCAGCAGGGAGAACGCAACGAGCGAGGCAGAAATCATCTTTTTCATGTCGGCTTTCCTTACTTGGCCTTGTCAAATGCGGCGGTCAGATCGGCAACGGCCATGTCCATGGCCTGCTTTGCCTGCGGCACCACCTTGGCCATGCCGAAGAACTCGTGGGTGACGCCATCGAACGTCTTGATGTCGACCGAGACGCCAGCGTCCTTGAGCTTTGCGGCATAGGTTTCGCCGTCGGACCGCAGCGGATCGATCTGCGCCAGGATCACGGTCGCCGGCGCGACGCCGGCAAGGTCCGAGCGTCCGTTGAGATTGATGCGGGGATCCCTGGCGTCGTCCATCGACGTGACGGTGTTCTTGACGAACCACTCCATGTCGGCCTTGCCGAGCGGCTTGGCGTTGGCGTTTTCCTTGTAGGAGGGCGTGTCCATGTCGTTGCCCGCCACCGGATAGACCAGAAGTTGGTGGACCGGGTTCTTGGTCTTCATCTCCTTCGCCATCAGCGCAACGTTGGCGGCAAGATTGCCGCCAACGCTTTCGCCAGCGACTGCGATCTTGTCGGCGTTACCATTCAGTTCATGAATGTTCTCGACAACCCATTTGTAGGCGGTCCAAGCGTCTTTATGGGCTGCCGGAAACTTGTATTCCGGTGCATGGCGATATTCGACCGATACGACGATCGCGTGGGCGCCGAGCGAAAGCGCACGTGGCGCGCCGTCATAGACATTGACGTCGGCGACGACCCAGCCGCCCCCGTGATAGTAAACCACAACCGGAAACGGCCCTTCCCCGCCTGGAATATAGACGCGCGCGGCCAAGCCGCCTTGCTCCGACGGTATCGCGATATCCTTGGTGGTCACCTGCGCTTCGGGATTGGATGGTACGCGCTTGTCCCACTGGACGGCGCGGGCGGCGTCGGCCGGGCTCGCCTGCATACGAGCTTCCGGCACGGTTAAGGTCGAAAACGGCTTTGAGCCGAGGGCAGCCAGCTTATCTAGCACGGCCTGCATCTCCGGCGCAGGCTTCGGAGCATCCTGCGCAAATACGGGGGCGGCGGTTGCCAGCAGCGTGCCAAAAAGCAGCGCCGTCTTTCGGGCGGTACGAGGGGTCATTGATTGGTTTCCGATTAAAAGACGTCACCCAACCTCGGCGAAAGCCCATTGTTCCCTTCAGCCTGAATAAAGGATCGGGTGGTCCAAGATGAACCGGGTCCGTCCACCTTCATACGCCCGCGATCTATCCCCAAGACCGGGAGACCATGCCACCTCGCCGCGGAGTTCAGGAGAAGTCCGCGAGACGCTCGCCGTCCGTCTCCGTCGACCGTCAAAAGCTCTGCTTCTCCAGATTTCTTTCCACCTGCCGAAGGGGACGTATCCGGAAACAGCGCGCCATCGAGCGGACGACGTTTTTCAAAGGATGTCAGGCATTGGTGGAACATCTCGCCGTTCCCGAACTTTAGCACTCTCGCGCCCGCAAGGAGTTCCCATGCCTTTCAACCCGCCAATCCTTTATACGCCAGAGGTCCAAACCTTTGACGGCGACGAGCAGCAAACCGTCTCGGAGCTCAACGAGACGTTCGATATCATTTTGAACAAGACCGCCGCGGATTACGGACATGCCGTGCGGTCTGTGCATGCGAAGGCTCATGGCATCCTTGAAGGCACGATGACGGTCAAGGGGGGCCTGCCGCCGGAGCTAGCGCAGGGCCTGTTTGCGAACCCTGGTGCCTACAAGACCTACATCCGCATCTCAACGAATGCCGGCGACATCCTCCCAGATGACATCTCGCTGCCGCGCGGACTTGCTCTGAAGGTCGTCGAGGTTACAGGCGCACGACTGCCAGATGCGGAGGGAGCGACCCAGGACTTCGTCATGGTCAACGGGCCGGTCTTCCAGGCAAAGAATGCAAAGAAGTTCCTCAGCAGTCTGAAAATACTCGCCAAGACGACAGACCGCATGGAAGGCACGAAGGAGGTCCTGTCCAACGTATTGCAGGGCGTGAATGCGACTTTGCAGGCCGCGGGCCTCTCGAGCCCGACAGTGCAATCGATGGGTGGGGCGCCCGACGTCGATCCTCTTGGCGAGACCTACTATAGCGTGACACCGTTCCGCTATGGGGACTATATCGCCAAGTTCAGCATTCGCCCGGTCTCGAAGGACCTGACCGAATTGACCGGCAAGGAGATCGACACGAAAGACCAGCCGGATGCTATTCGCGAGACGGTACAAGGAGAGATGCGGCATCTGTCCGGAGAGTGGGAGTTTTGTGTCCAGCTCTGTCGCGATCTTGAAAAGCAACCCGTCGAGGATCCGACGGTTCAGTGGGACGAGGACGAAGCCCCATTCGTGGCGGTAGCGACCATATATGCAGTGCCGCAGGACAGCTGGTCTAAAACCAATGTGCAGAAGGTCGACGAAGAAATGAGGTTCAGTGTCTGGACGGGCCTTGCTGCACACGAGCCGCTTGGAAACATCAACCGGGCCCGCAAGGCGACCTATGAGCATTCGGCGAAGTTCCGCGCGGGCTTCAACAGGTGCCCAATCCACGAACCTGCCTCCTGATCGTGCATCCCGCCGTCGGCCGGCGCCGCTTTTCAGGCGGTGCCTTTTCGCATTGAGACGCACCAAGGATAAGCTTCATGGCCGACAACATTCCAAACCCCAACTCAGAAGGTCCGTCCGGTGGCTGGGGCTCGCTGAAAGGTATAGCCAGTACCTATGGCGAAAGCTCGCCCACGCCCGCCGCGCTTGAGACCCTTGCACGCCAGAACAAGCCGGGCGGTTTCATGTGCGTCTCCTGCGCCTGGCCGAAGCCCGTCAACTATCATCCCTTCGAGTTTTGCGAAAACGGAGCGAAGGCGACACTATGGGAGCTGACGTCGCATCGCTGCACGCCCGATTTCTGGAACGACCACACGGTTGGCGAGCTTCGGCAGTGGAAAGATCACGATCTGGAGATGACGGGTCGCTTGACGCATCCCCTTCGCTACGATGCCGGCACCGACCGCTATGTCGAAGTGACATGGGATGAAGCCTTCGTAGGCATCGCGACCATTCTCAACCGGCTGGAGAAGGAGAGTGTCGTATTCTACTCGTCCGGCCATGCCGGGCTGGAGGCTTCTTATCTCTACGCGCTGCTTGCCCGTTTATATGGCAACAACAATCTGCCGCAGAGTTCCAACATGTGCCATGAGACGACATCCGTCGGCCTGAACAAGGTTATCGGATCTCCTGTAGGTACCGTCGTCTGGGAAGATCTCGAGAAGGCCGATGCGTTTTTCTTCTTCGGGCAGAATCCAGGATCAAACAGTCCGCGCTTCTTGCATCCGCTCCAGGACGCAAAACGGCGAGGCGCCCGAATCGTCACGTTCAATCCGGTTCTGGAACAGGGCCTGATCTCCTTCGTCAACCCGCAGAACCCCATCGACATGCTGACAGGAAACGAGACGCAGATCTCCGATCAGTATCATCAGGTCAAGGCGGGCGGCGACATCGCCGCCATCCTCGGCGTTTGCAAGCATGTTATCGAAGCCGATGACCTCGCTGTAGCGGACCACAAGCCGCGTATTGTCGACTTCGAATTCATCGAGGAGCACACGACGGGCTTCGATCAGTTCGTCGAAATGGTGCGGGAAACACCGTGGCCAGACATCGAACGTGAGAGCGGGCTTACCGAGGTCGCGCTGCGCGATGCCGGCGACGTCTATATCGGCGCTAAAAGCGTAATTGGCGTCTACGGGATGGGTCTTACCCAGCATGCGCAGGGCGCCTTGAACGTTGCGATGGTCGTGAACCTTCTGCTGCTTCGCGGAAACATAGGCCGTGAAGGCGCCGGCTGTTGTCCGGTGCGCGGCCATTCGAACGTCCAGGGCCAGCGCACTGTCGGCATCGCCGAAAAAACCAAGCTGATCCCGATGGACAAGCTCAAGGAGCTGTTCAATTTCGATCCCCCGATGAAGGACGGAATGACGATCGTCGACGCAGTGAAGGGCCTCATGGATGGCACCGTCAAGGCCTTCGTCAGTCTTGGGGGAAACCTCGTTCGCGCCGTTCCCGACCAGTTGGAAATGGAACGGGTATGGGCCGCTCAGGAACTGACGGTCATGGTTTCCACGAAGCTCAATCGCAGCCATCTCTTCCCGGCGAAGACAGCCTATATTCTCCCCTGCCTGTCTCGTACCGAAATCGACAGGCAAGTATCGGGAAACCAATCTGTCACCACCGAGGACAGCTTTTCCCATATCAGCGGCAGTACGGGCAAGCGCACACCGGCGTCAAAATGCCTGCGAAGCGAGCTTGCCATTGTCGCCGGCATCGCCAAGGCGACGCTCGAACCCGGTCCAAGGCTGCGCTGGGACGACTGGATAGCGGACTACAGCCTCGTTCGTGACCTTATCGAGAAGACCTATCCAGAAGACTTCAGGGACTATAATGCCCGCATGTTTCAGGCGGGCGGCTTCTATCGTGGAAACGACGCCCATGAACGAGTTTGGAACACACCGGAGCAAAAGGCCGTCTTCACGAAACCGGATCGATTGAACGCGCTGTCATTCGCGCCCGCCGAAGGTCGCTTCCGGCTCGTAACGCTCCGGTCAAACGACCAGTTTAACACGACGATCTACGGTTACTCTGATCGGTTCCGCGGCATTGAGGGCACCCGCGATGTCGTCCTCATGTGCAAGGCAGACATAGCGTCGGCAGGCCTCTTCGAAGGGCAGCGGGTCACGCTGGTGAGCGATTTTTCAGACGGCAAACATCGGGAGTTGGCCGGCCTCGAAGTGCGGGCGCATGCCCTACCGATCGGAACGATCGCCTCATATTACCCCGAGAGCAACGTGCTCAACGCGATCGATCACCATGACGAACTGTCCAAGACCCCGGCATCGAAAGCTATTCCCGTCCGGATCGTGTCGGGGCACCGTAACGCTTTCGGGTCTCGGGAAATCGAGACTGCGATGGAGCGGCCAGTATTTGTGTCTGGTGACCGGGAGCTCAAGAGGGAAGCTTTTCAACGAGAGGGAAGCGTTGATTGAATGCTTATGTCGTCACTCTCCTGATTTTCGGCGCCGTCGTGCTGTTGACCGTCTGGCTACCAATGGCTTTGAGCCGGCTGCCGTTGTCACTGCCGATCTGCTGCCTCGCCATCGGCATGCTGCTGGCCTGGTCGCCCTTTACGCCTCTTCCCGCGATTAACCCTCTCGAAAATATAAAATGGGCCGAGCACCTCACGGAATTCGTGCTGATCGTCGCTCTGATGGGTGCCGGCCTCAAGATTGATCGACCGCTGGGCCTGCTTCGGTGGTCGGCGACGTGGCGGCTTCTCGGTATCGCGATGCCGCTCTCGATCGGAGCGATCGCTCTTGTCGGCTGGAGCGTACTTGGCCTGGGTTTGGCTTCCTCCATTCTTCTCGGTGCCGCCCTCGCCCCGACCGATCCCGTTCTCGCCTCCGACGTACAGGTGGGGCCGCCGCAGACCGGCGAGGAGGATTCCATCCGCTTCTCGCTAACATCTGAGGCCGGTTTTAACGACGGCCTCAGCTTTCCTTTCGTCATGGCCGCAATCGCCATCGCCGGTGAGCAGCCGGGCGGCGGGTTCGGGTGGCTCCCGCATTGGTTTGCCTTTGATGTCGTCTGGAAACTAGCCGCCGGTGTGGCAATGGGATGGGTGGTCGGGAGGCTTCTCGGTTATCTGACCTTCCGGATGCCGGAGGCTGGCCGCATTGCAAGAACGGGGGACGGGCTGGCGGCATTGGGCTTCACCTGTATCGCCTATGGCGCGACCGAAATCGTACATGGTTATGGGTTCGTGGGAGTCTTTGTGGCCGCCCTGACCCTTCGCAGCGTCGAGCGCAAGAGCGAGTATCACGGGCATCTGCACGATTTCGGCGAGCAGATCGAGCGATTGCTGATGATGGTGCTGCTTGTGTGCTTCGGCTCGATACTCGCTGAGGGTTCGCTTCTGTCGCATACCGACTGGCGTATTGTCGTGGTCGCAGTTCTCGTGCTCGCCGTCGTCAGACCGGTCGCTGCATGGGTGAGCTTGATCGGCTGCCGGCTGCCATGGGCGGACAAGTTGATCGTTTCCGTCTTCGGCATCCGAGGCCTTGGTTCGATCTATTATCTCGCCTACGCGTCCGGCAAGGCGAAGTTCGAAAACGTGGAGACGGTCTGGGCGACAGTGTTCGTCATCATCCTTCTGTCAGTCGTCATGCATGGCGCGACGGTAACTCCGGTCATGCGCTGGATTGATCGCCGCCGCGGCCTAGATCCTTCGAAATCGACAACGATCTCCAGTTAGCACCAGGAGCGAAGCTATGCCGCACGTCCGAACGCAAGACCTCGATATCACCTTCTTCGAGACGGGAGCACAGCACGGAAAACCTGTACTCCTTCTTCATGGTTGGCCGGACGACCCCACAACATGGAACGGGGTCGCAGAGCGCTTGAAGGATCGAAATCTAAGGTTTGTCATTCCGTATCTGCGCGGCTTCGGCCCCACGACCTTCCGCAGCGACAGCGCGCTCAGGACCGCGAACGGCGGCGTCCTCGCCATGGATGCGATTGCACTGATGGACGGGCTCGGCATCGAGCGGTTCTCGGTGGGCGGTCACGACTGGGGATCGCATATCGCCGAATGCCTGGCGATCGGCTGGCCCGACCGTGTCGAGAGGATTGCCCAGCTTTCGTCGACGCCGCGCATGGGCGGTCTGCGGACGCCGCCGTTCCGGCAGTCCCAGCTCTACTGGTATCAATGGTTCATGGCGACGAAGCGAGGGGCCGAAGCTATCGCCAAAGATCCTAAGGGGTTCGCCCGCATCCAGTGGGAAAACTGGGCGCCCCAAGGCTGGTTCGACGAGGCGACTTTCGGGGCAGTCGCGAAATCGTTCGAGAACTTAGACTGGGTGGCGATCACGCTTCACAGCTATCGGGTTCGCTGGGAAGAGGCAGAACCCGATCCGCGCAGCCTGTGGCTCGAGCAGAGAGTGAAGGAGACAAAGTCCCTGTCGCTTCCGGCGATCTTCATTCAGGGCAAAGAAGATGGTGTCACCCCAGCTGTGATGTCGGAAGCCGTCCACCAGAAATTCTCAGGACCTTTCCAACGCATTCTCCTTCAGAACGTCGGACACTTTCCGCAGCGCGAGGATCCGGAAACGGTCGCGCGAGAACTCGTGGTCTTTCTGGAAGGTTAGCGCCGCCTGCTGCGTGGTCGCTTGCGGAACTTTGCTTCACGCGCTCATTGTGGCAATTGGAGAAATCATATGTTTGCTAACTGCCCTCATCGCATCCATGTTTGTGGGGGCTCGTCGCAATGACTTTGAGAGAGCTAGACACGAAACGGTCGAACTGAAGGCGAGAGCGTTTCGCAGGTCCGCCAGCAGTCGATGACGAAGAGTTCTATCTCGCTTTACAGCCCTCAGCGCTTCGAGACGTCGAGAGCATCCGCCACGGAGAAGCGTGCTGAACTCATTGAGTAGGCGGTGAAAGCGGGGTGGGACATGATGAGGTCCGGTCTATAGTCGCGGACGCAGCTGATCTTCGCACCCAAGACGTCGGATTTCTAGCACCCACGCTTGGGGTCGTTCCGCCGTCTTCCGTGTAGCGCATCCGGCTCGCCTCCGGACCGCAAGTTGAAAGCTCGTACGCTCAACACATCATCGTTGGACTGAGCGATGACGGCTACAGACTGCGCAACAAGACTCCATCAAATTTGGCGACTGCTCACGGCCGCTCCTTCTTTGTCCGATATTGGACGGGGAACAAACCAGCTGCGCGGAGGTTAGCTTCGCGTCTCTCACCTAGGATCAGAACGCAAACGAGATCGGCTGAGAGCGAGTAAAACAACGGAGAATATCATGGCAACGACCAAGACACTCGACGACCTATTTCTCGACACGCTCAAGGATATCTATTTTGCAGAAAAGCAGGTTTTGAAGGCTCTGCCGAAGATGGCCCGCGCCGCGCAATCGGAAGAAGGCAAGGCTGGATTTCTGCAGCATCGTGACGAGACACAGGGCCAGATCGAGCGGCTCGAACAAGTATTCGAAATTCTCGGCAAGCCGGCCCGCGGCAAGACCTGCGAAGCGATCCAAGGCATTCTTGCCGAGGGTGAGGAGATCATGGAGGAGTTCAAGGGCTCTCCTGCTCTCGACGCCGGACTTATCTCGTCGGCGCAGGCGGTCGAGCATTATGAGATCGCGCGTTACGGCACGCTCATTGCCTGGGCGAAACAGCTGGGCTTGACGGACGCCGTTCCACTCCTCGAAGCCACGCTTTCCGAGGAAGAAGCCACCGACCAGAAGCTGACACAGCTAGCCGAAAAGCAGGCCAACGCCGGCGGTAAAACCAAGGCCGCATAAGATCGCGACCTGTCAAGCAAAAGGCCGCCCGGAGGGCGGCCTTTTCGCAGTTATCCGAATTAAGATCAAGTTCAAGGGGACACTAACATGGCCAAACGCCCAGCGAAACCCACATCCCTTCCTTCGTCTGACGAAGTCGCCAAGATCCACGACCAGCAGCTTCATCGAGGCACTGGAGGCGAACTTCACCAGTTTGCCGAGGATGGCCAGGACATCCTAACCACGTCGCAGGGCGCGCCCGTCGCCGACGATCAGAATTCACTACGCGTCGGTCCACGCGGGCCGCTTCTCGTTGACGACTTCCATTTCCGCGAGAAGATTTTCCACTTCGACCACGAACGGATCCCCGAGCGTGTTGTACACGCTCGGGGCTACGGCGCCCACGGCTTCTTCGAGACGTACGAATCCTTGGCGGACGTCACACGCGCGGACGTATTCCAGCGTGCTGGCGAAAAGACGCCCGTCTTCGTGCGATTTTCAACAGTCGCCGGCAACAAAGGATCCTCTGATCTTGCGCGCGACGTTCGGGGCTTTGCGGTGAAGATGTATACGAAGGAGGGCAATTGGGACCTAGTCGGCAATAACATCCCGGTCTTCTTCATCCAGGATGCGATCAAGTTCCCAGACCTCATCCATGCCGCCAAGCAGGAGCCGGACCGCGCCTTCCCCCAGGCCCAAACCGCGCACGACAACTTTTGGGATTTCATCAGTTTGACGCCCGAAAGTATGAACATGGTCATGTGGATCATGTCGGACCGAACCATCCCACGGTCGCTCCGCTTCATGGAGGGGTTCGGCGTCCATACCTTCAGGTTCGTCAACGCCGAGGACAAGTCGACCTTCGTCAAGTTTCATTGGAAGCCGAAGCTCGGCCTGCAGTCCGTTGCGTGGAACGAGGCCGTCAAGATCAACGGCGCTGACCCGGACTTCCATCGACGCGATCTTTGGAATGCAATCCAGTCTGGCAACTTCCCGGAATGGGAACTCGCGGTTCAGCTCTTCGATCAGGACTTCGCGGACAACTTCGATTTCGATGTGCTTGACCCGACGAAGATCATTCCTGAGGAAATCCTGCCGGTTAGGCCGATCGGGCGGATGGTTCTCGACCGGATGCCGGACAACTTTTTCGCCGAGACCGAGCAGGTCGCGTTCATGACGCAGAACGTGCCACCGGGCATCGACTTCAGCAACGACCCGCTGCTGCAAGGCCGGAACTTCTCCTACCTCGACACTCAGTTGAAGCGTCTGGGCGGTCCAAACTTTACACATCTGCCAATTAATGCGCCGAAATGTCCCATGCACAACTTTCAGCAGGACGGCCACATGGCGATGCGCAATCCCGTCGGCAGGGCGAACTACCAACCGAACTCGCATGGGGAAGGCCCCCGTGAATCGCCGTCCCGCGGATATCGGCACTTTCCTGCTGACGAACAGGGTCAGAAGGCGCGGCTACGTCCTGAGAGCTTTGCGGACCACTATAGCCAGGCCCGGCAATTCTTCATCAGCCAGACCGGGGCGGAACAGCGCCATATTGCGTCGGCGTTGACATTCGAACTGAGCAAGGTCGAATCGTTGGCGATCCGTGAGAGAATGGTGTCGCACCTTTTGAACATCGACGAGACGCTGGCGACGACGGTCGCGCAGAAGCTTGGCTTTCAATCGATGCCGAAACCGGCGGATGCCGCCATGCCGACAAGGCAGGATCTTGAAGCTTCCCCTGCGCTGAGCATCGTCGAACGCGGACCGATGCGGTTCGAAGGGCGCAAACTCGGAATTATGATTGCCGACGGCGTCGATGCGAAGCTGCTGAAAGCGTTGACGAAGGCAGTCGCAGCCCAAAAAGCCGTCATCGAGTTGATCGCTCCAAAGGTGGGCGGCGTCACGGCCGACGACGGGAGCTCCATAGAGGCGAACCATATGATCGACGGGGGGCCGTCGGTACTTTTCGATGCAGTCGTGCTTTTAACGTCGCATCAGGCAATCGACGACCTTGTCAAAGAAGCGGCCGCCCGCGACTTCGTCGCAGACGCCTTCCAGCACTGCAAGTACATCGGCTACGACCAATCTGCCATGCCGCTCCTGGAAAAAGCTGGAATTTCCGGTCAGCTTGACGAGGGAACGATTCAGTTATCAGATAGCAAGGACATAGAAGCGTTTGTTGAGAAACTCGGCAAGCTGCGTGTTTGGGGCCGCGAGCCTTCAGTGAAGCTCGGCAAGGCATCGCCGCCAATCGCCTGATTCAGTTCGGGCGCGGAGTGTTCCGCGCCCGTTAATCTTCTCGGATAAAGGGTTTGATGTCACTTCGAGTTCTTGTGGCTCTGTGCGCCGGCTTTGACGTGCTGCTCATGCGAGCCGCCCTGTTTGCCAGACGAGCTTGCGCTTTTCGTCGTCGATGATGCGCTCTTACCCGAGCTCGATTTGGACCCGCTCTTGGAATGCGAAGTGTCGGTGCCAGTGGATGCCATTATCATTTTCCTCCTTAAGAGATCCTCATGATCTCGAAAGCTTAACTCCCACTTTCCGATCGTGTTCCGAATGGTTTTCAAAAAGCGTGATTTCCTTCGTATCAACCAACCCGGACCTTGAGGTCGGGCGGAGCAGGCGGATCGAATAATGGGCCTTTTATTTTCCAAGTAGCGTTGCGACCTGCGCCAGACCGCTGCCGAACAGGTCGGTGATAGGTCGAATATCGGGCGGACGGCTGCAGCCTCGCCTTGCGCTGTTTTCAAAGGTATCCTGCCCGGATCATTCAGCAATGATAGGACCTGTCATCGTCGCAGCCGCAGGAGACAACAATGGAGACGAGCTTTCCAAAGTTTCGGTGGCGCTTTGGGTGACCACAGGCGGCCAGTTTGAAAGCGCGCGGCTCTCAGAATGTTGCAGACGGTCGTCAAATGTACGGCATCGCACGCAACGAGCCGCACGAGTGACAAATCGGCGGCTTTCGGGTAGCGATTGAGACTGCCCAAGAGGGAAAATCATGGCTACAATAATGCTGCTCGAGGACCAGCCCTTCATCGCGCTCGACATTGAAATGCTGCTCGGCGAGTATGGCCACGATCACGTGACCTTTTCCACATGTGCAGATGCGAAGGAATGGCTGAACGACAACACTCCATCGACCGCGATCGTTGATCCACGGCTGTCGGACGGGCTGTGCGCAGAGGTTGTCAGAATCCTTGTTGAGAGAGGCACACCGTTCATCGTCTATTCTGGCGAGGCCGAGTCCCTACCGGAGATCGAACCGGCCTTCGCCGAGGGGGAACAACTTTCGAAACCGTGCGAACCCGAGCTCCTTGTGGCTGCGGTTGCCCGCGCCTTGAAAGATCGGCCTGGCCAGGTCTAAACGCCGTCCCACCCGTCAACAGATGTCGTCGCGATACCGGCGGCAAGCCTGTTCAAAAGAGCCGCTCGGATGTTGGTGCGGGTGCATGCGAAGGAGAGAGCAATCGTTAGCTATAGGCTTGGCACTTCGCGATTCCTTTAAAAGAAATGCCCTCGGTTCGAGAGGGAGGGAACCGAGGGCTGAGTCTCGACAGGCTATCGTGAGGGGTTTCGATCGTGGCCCCGATTGGGAACGAGGTTTCCGTGTCGCTATAAAAACCTTGATCAAACAAGTTGGTTCCGCACACGTTGCGCGAAACCGTCTATCGTCGTGAGACGGTACCGGACGAACGAAGTGGTGCGAAGTCTGGAGCTCGCCGGAGGGGACGTGCTCAGCATACAACTGCCCGCTCGAATGCATGATCGCCGACCGTCTCCTCAGAACCGCCGACCTGTAATTTTGTTAAAAGGGGCCGAACACCGGCTTAACCGTATCAAGGCCACAAGTTGCTGTTATTTTTGGAACGAATGCGGTTTCTCTTGGTTCTAAGCAAATGCGCTACTACTTCCATATCCACGAAGATGCAGTATATATCGAAGACGTGGAAGGCATCGACTTACCGGGCGGTGGGGAAGCCCGCAATGAAGCCGTCAAGGCTGCAAGGGAGATGGTTGCCGAGCTTGTTTTAAGCGGCGAACCTATCGACGGAAAGACATTTGAGGTCCGCGACGAAGGCGGCACCCTCATCGCGACAGTACCCTTTTTGTCGGTCATAAAGTGAGAACCTGAAACTCAGCTTCGATCGGATGGGCTGATCAAGGTCGGCCCACCGGTCACTGGCTGTGGGGCGGATCCGCTTTATTGATCCTGCGGTTCCGTGCGCATGCCATCTGAAGTCCGTAAAGTGTCGGTCGCGACCACCGAGCCACAGGGTTCACAACGACTGGTCACAGCCTCTTAACCCATGCTCCAAGACTTCCGCAGATCGAAAATCGCTCCGGCGCTGCAGGGGTCGCGCGCCGGCCGCCAAGCACTCGCGAACCCAGTCCCGGCTGCCCAGAGTTTCGTGGCTCCGCCCATATCATGCGTCAGTCATTCAACGGATGACGCGTCATTGGTGCAGGGTGCCTGCGTAGATGCAATTCCTGATCCGCCGGCGTGCTGTTTCTAAGGCGATCGCGCTGTGCCGACTGTAATTTTCCACGGTGCATGGAGGATTGACCTGGCAGTTCGATCCTTCGCGATGACCCGCGCGACAGAATTGTGGCTTTGGCAGGTTGAGCGACGCTCGCCTCGTTGACGAAGAGCGCGCGGCAACCCATTTCGTCACCATGCGGAAAGAACAGAAGAATGATGTCGAACTCCTGAAGACATGGCGACTCGTGCCGGCAGCGACGATGGGATCGACGGTTCGTGCGAAAGGCATTCTCATGGAGCTTCGCGCCAGGGTGCCAGCGCCGGCGAAGAAGTCGCTTGACCTTGATGGAGGCGAAATCACTCTGGTGATGCCTGCCAGCCAGAAGGCCGAGTTTCATGCGATATCGGCGATCGTCGCCAATCTACTCGATGGCATTGAGCGATTGCCGGTGATCCCGCGCGAGATCCAGGACATCTTGACGATCACAACCAGCGAACGCCATCGCTGGCTGGCGGACGGCCGCCTGCCGAGCGCAGGTACGCGAACCGTCCGGCTGAATGGCAGGGCACGCCGGATCACCTTCCACGTGTTCGATCCCAAGGTGGTCGAGGACATTCTGGACCGGGGTGTGGTGGACGAATGGCGCGATGAAGACGCGATTGCCAAAGCCGAAAACCGGCGGCGCGCCGCATATCAGGCGAAGCTGACGCGATCCCTCAAAAAGAGTAAGCCCGCTAAGGTCCGGACCATGGCTGACGCCGACGCTTCAAAATTGGATGGCTGGGACGAGTTCGGACGCGACGGTTTCTTGAAATAGGTTTGGCTATACGCCAGCTTCTAAGAAAAATAGGCCCGGGCAAAAAACAGCGCCGTCGTCGCCACCGCGAGCGCAATCGTGAGGGCACGGACCGCGGAAGCTGGCAATTTCAAGCCAACATGCGCACCTGCCCAGCCGCCGAGAAGCGCCCCCGTCAACATGGGCAGGCATTGGAACCAGGCAATCGCCCCGGCGGCGACGAAAACAATGACAGCCACTGCGTTTGCCGCAGTCACCATCAACATCCGCATCGGGTTTAGTTCCTTGATCTCGCCTCCGCCGAAAATACTCCAGGTGGCCAGCATCATCAGGCCGACGGCTCCACCAAAATAGCCGCCATAGACGCCCAGAAGGAATTGGATTGGGACGATGGTCGCGGTTCGGGCTGAAGCGCGGCTCCGAAAGGCCGCACTGATGCGCCGACCGAAGACAAGCATGCCCGTAGCAATCAGAAGCAGCCATGGCAGCATGGCGTCGAAGACACGGGAAGGCGTCAATAACAGCAGCATGCTGCCGCAGAGTCCGCCAAGGACGGTTGCAAGCGAAATCGGCAAAACCGGCACGCCGCAGACTTTACCGAAACCATCGCGATACACCCAGGAGCTCGCCAACCCACCTGGGAAAAGAGAAAATGTGCTCGTCGCGTTGGCCGCGACAGACGGCACGCCGACGGAGATCAACGCCGGCAGGGACACGAAGGACCCGCCGCCCGCCAAGGCGTTCATGCTGCCTGCCAGCATCCCTGCGAGCAACAGGAGCAACATATCATTCATTGGGACTGCCGGGGTTCGCATATGACCGCATCACTGACGATCTAACATTGTCAGCGCGTCGAAGCGAGGCCGCGTGGGTGTTATTGGCTGGAGAGCGCTAGCCGACGCCATAACCGCCATCGACGGGCAACGTCACACCCGTGACAAAGGCCGCAGCCGGCGAGCACAAAACAAGATTGGACCCACCAGAATCGTCGGCTGTGCCCCAGCGCTTGAGAGTTGAGCGGCTGGCAATCGCGGCATGCGCGTCAACGTGTTGCCCCTGGCTACCACCAAAGCGACATGACGAGACCGCTCTGGTCCGTTCCGGACAGCGAGGAGAGGTCCCGGCCCTGTTCCAGTGCTTTCGTGAGCCAGAGACGATGCCGTCCTGGCCGCGTGTGACGACGCCCTCGCGGGCAATATAGCTGCACCGTGTATCACTGCCGGCTGAGCCGAAAATGGTTGAACGCGAGCAAACGGAGGTTTCCCTATTCGGCTACTCTCAATGCTTCGCCGAACTTCGAAGCGAGACGGCGGCAGTCCTTGCAATTGAGTACGATGCCTGCCAGTGCGACCGAAGCCTCGTGCTCGTCGCATTTCAAAGTTTCGAGGCTAGCGAGATGATGGATAGCATTGCCGAGGAGCATATTGCAGGGTGCGCCTTCAACGTTTGATCCGGTGGCCTTATGTGTCAAGACGCCGCTGACAGTAGCGAGCCAGTCACGCCGCGAAAATATGAGTTCATCATCCATTTCAGTCTCCGAAACTAATGAAGCATACCTCGAAAAACGCGGCGGATCGCCCAACAGTTCCAGGGGCTGCATATGTTCCCAGTCAAACCATTGCGTTCGCAATTGGCGCCCAGGAACGTGGATGAAGACTGAGCCCTCCGCATCAGTGGACAGATCCTCAGGCAAGAAAACATGTGACGGACAAAAAACTCACTGGGAGCAGGCCTCCGCTGGGGATCAATTTGAAGGTCCTGCCCGCCGAGTGCGACAGGAAGGTTGCGGACTGGCTGGCAGCTGCTTAAGGTCGGCAGCGGTAGTTAAGGCCGCAATTCTCACGAGGATAAACATGGCAACTGGCACAGTGAAATTCTTCAATCAGGAAAAAGGTTTCGGCTTCATCACCCCCGATGCCGGCGGACCTGATGTCTTCGTTCATGTCAGCGCGCTCGGTGGTCAGGGCTCACTGCGCGACGGCGACAAGGTCAGCTATGACGTTGGCCAGGATCGCAAGACTGGAAAATCCAAGGCTGAGAATGTCAGACCTGCCTAAGCTTTTGCGCCCCGGCCTCTGTGGCCGGGGTGTTTCGGCTGCTGCGGGCACCGAATCGCAGTAACAAGCGACGATAATCTCCCCTCCAGACTGACCGATCATCCATCGCCCGGTGAAACCGCGCATCAGCACGGAACCGTTAGGACCTCCCGTCGTTACGACTGACACACCAGCACGATGGAGATCATTAATGTCGAATGTATCGAGAGCAGGCGGAGAAGATCCCAACAATGCGACCAGTCAGGTCCGCTTCGGAAGGTCTGTCGAGAGCAAAGCTCAGATTGATGATGCGGCTGCGGCCGGTGCCGACTTTGGTGGCGAAACCCTGAATCTTTACAGGCTGGAGCCAATCGCGGCGCCGACCGATCCCAGATGGGTCAATTCGCCTGGGCATGGGACTGTTGTTGTTGCTGCGCGCAGCTCAGGAGACGCCCGTATCGTTGCGACCAGCCGCGAGCTCGACTTCATGGAGATCGACTCAGCTCCGGCCGAGGGCGTGACCACGACGAATGCCAGCTCATTTCGCGACGACAAGCTTTATTCGGTGACCGAGATCGACCACGGACGCACTGATCTTGAGCGTGGCTTGGTCGATGGCAAGATTTCGGTCGATACGATACGGCCAACGCAGGACGACTAAGGCCGAACGGCTAAAACCGCCGTAGCCGTCTTTACCGGAGAAGTCCCTGACCTCCGTCGATAAATAGCGGCGGGCCGGTTATGCTCCTCGCGCTAGCGGTCAGCAGAAAATGGATAGCGTCAGCTGCATCAGCGCTGTTCCTGGCTCGCCTTTCGTGAGAGCAACGCTACCTTCCGGACACACGACGGGGACCTCCACATCCTCGCGATGCCTGATATGCGTCGAGGCTGTATTTCGGTAGCGATCGCGCCCGGACAAAGAACGTTGATCGGATTGAATGACGGCCAAGTTCGAGTGCCAGCTGCTGAGCCATCGCGACCTGGGCGCCTTTTGTCGCGCTGTAAAGCAATCGCACCGGGTGAGGTGAAAGTGCGAACGCCAGCGTGAGGTACGTGCCGCGCAGGTTGACGCGAACGATCCTGTCCCACTCGTTCGGCATCAGATCGTCAATTGGGGCCCACACCCCATTAATGCTGGCGTTGTCGACAATGGCATCCAGGCGGCCGACCCTGGCCAAAAGGGCCGCGCGAGCACCTCCAATCTCTTCGTCCGACGACGATATCCGCACAGAAAGTGAGGCAACGGTCACTGGAAAATTTCGAGCGGACCGGTTCCCTAACTATCGGAATCGACCAGTGCGAGATCGAAGTCGGTCGCCATCCTGAACGCCGTCGCCAATCCTATTCCAGATGCGGCGCCTGTAACCAAAGCGACAGGCCTGGCAATGATCTTCAGACCCCACCTATAGAGACAGGTGTGCGATGGCGACCTTAGTTCGACGATATGCCTTTCGTCAGCCTCGTCGACCGACAATGCGCCGCTGACGATCCTTGTTCCCGTGCAGCTTGCGACAGTTGTCCGAGATAACATCTTCGATCACTGTGCAAACCTGTAAGGCCCGCCCTTTTCGAGCGCCCGGATATAGGCCGGGCGAGCATGAATGCGTTTGAGCCACTCGGCGATTGCAGGCCGGGAACCGCTCAGGCGGGCATTCTTGGCTGCAGCCTCAAGAGGAAAGCTCATCATGACGTCGGCGGCCGAAATGCTCTCGCCAGCGAACCAGGGGCGCGTCGAGAGCTCAGTTTCGATATAGTCGAGGTGCACGTCGAGCATAAGGCGAAGCCTTTTGAAGGCGACCTTTCCCAGAAGCGGTACACGGGACACTGCAAGGAGCGCAAACAGCACCGGCATGACAGAACCCTCGGCATAGTGGAGAAACATGCGGTAGCGAAGCAGGCCGGAGGGGCCTTCCGGCGGGCCCATCTGGCCGTCAGCTTTTGCGACCAGGTATTCGCAGATCGCCGCGGTCTCGGTCAGTATGGGTTGTGTGTCCCCGTGGCCGGCATCTTCAATCACGGGCGACTTTCCGAGCGGATGAACGCGCTTCAGTTCATCCGGAGCACTCATGTCGGCATTGCGCCTGTAGTGACGGACGTCGTATTCGAGGCCGAGCTCCTCCAACAGCCAGATCACACGTTGAGATCGGCTGTTATTGAGATGATGTAAAATGATCATTGAACCTCCGGCGGGCCGCGTCCATATGCGGTCTCGCGCTGTTACGAACAGTACAGGTGTACGGATCAGTGCAAGACCGATTAGCTTAACAGCATGGCGCCATCGCCGCCCGCGTTGTCGTTAAACGGCAAGCCGCGAATACGCCACGCTTGGCGCAAAATGTCCTGCAGTTCTTCAACGGAAAACTCATCGAAATTTGCCCAGAGCTGAACAGCAAGCGACCTAAGATCTACGGTCGTTTCAGGCTCGGCTTCCGCGGCCACGGCGAGAGCTTCCACCTCGAGCTGGAGGTCGGCATTCTCGGTCATAGTGCAACGCCGGTAACCGGATCAATGCTTGGACGTTCGCTCTCGTCCTCGCTGCCTGCAGGCTGCACCGTGGCAGGCGCCAGTGATTCCTTGTCGGCAATGTGGGGCTTCTTGCGAACCGGCTTTACATCGCGCGGGCGTCGTTGCTCGGGTGTAGCATTGGTGTCATTCGTGGCCATCATATCCTCCTAAAAAGGGCCGTTATGCCCGCTTTACCTGCCAGATTCATTTCTCTTGATTACCTTAAGGGGGGCAGCTTCACCACTTTTCTAAAGCTTTGCCAATCCGATCTCCAGCACCTGATTCATTTCACGTTTGAGGCCGGGTCAATGGTTACCTGACGTTTAACGGTGGCGACATCGCGATAAGGGTGCTGCAGCGGCGTTATGCGCCCATGGCTACACCCGCGATGAAGACAGATGGATCTCGACGTCGTACCGCTGCTTAACCGCGTCCTGATCTCGCTATCGTCGAGCTTTGCGAGCCGATGGCCGGCGAGCGTCATGTCCGCAGCTGCGAACTTTGTAGGTTGAGTTGCCATTGATTTCCTTTTGCAAGGTGCTAATTCCCGCACCGCATTGGGAACCTTACCGACAGGCGAGGTTCGGGAACCTTCGGCCGCGCTGGGCGCTTCTTTCGCACAATTATAGGCAGAGAAGAAAAATGTCGACCATGACACTTTAGGATCTATCCAATCATCTGAGAAAGATAGACTTTTGCCTGCTATGCACTACTGGGTCGAGGGCGATGGCCCCTCGCCCCATGAGCAAGAATAACGGCGATATTGATGAGACGTCCCTGCGCAGAAGTGACACCGGCCTATCGCTACAACCGCCGCATACAAATCGGAGGAGGCCCTTAAAACCGCCTCTCCTGCGGCCTTTAGCATTTCGCTTGGACCGGCGAGCATCATGAGAGCTCTCTGCCTATCCGCGGCCACCGGATCGTGAGTGCTGTAAAAGCGTGGAAACGATCATAGTGAGCGCAAATACCGAAATCGTTTTCAGCACGCGATAGGAGGCCCTCGGGCCGCTTGCGCTGCTGCTTGTGCTTCGGCCTTGGATGATCGCCAAACGTGAGCGAAGGTTCGTCGCTTCACTTTTCAGCCATGCGAGCTCCTTTTCCGCTGCAGTTTTGGCTTCCGCAATATGCTCCGTGCCCGATATTTCAGATTCTGCGCGAGCTTCCTCCATTTCGAGCGCGTAGCGATCGAGCTCAGACTTGACGACGCGCGCATTCGTCCGTGTATGTGTTCCTGCCATAGGATCCTCCTGTCGTTCCAATAACAACGCACAGGATCTCCAAAAGATGCCTTCTTACGGAGGTCTTCGTCTGCAATGACGGGCCAAGGCATTTCCTGTCATTTTTTTGTCCGCCGATGCGCGCCTCAACGTGTTAACTGCTGGTAACGGTTGCGCGCCGTGGCCTGTAAACGTCGGGGTTGAACGAAGCATGGCCGGCGCGGGAAGCGGCTCGCGGACGTATAATACCAATGCGGTAAGAGCCCGGTCTGCGAGGTCATTCAGACAAGATCTGGAGCGTTCAGGCGCCGGGCTTGTCAAGGTCGCCGACAACAGCAACGATTGCTGCGGCGGCGCGGATGCAGCAATCGCTTCCAGTAGATGGCGCAGTAAATCACCCCGTGATCGAACGGGAGAAGCTCGTCAGCTGCCAACTGATCCAATCTTTACTATCACTCGCTAATTCGTTTCACGCCGCTCGCCGAAACACCAATCTGCAACCCAACTGGGTAAAACAAGGGAGCCGTTAGCGGCAGCCTGCCCGATCGGCGATGGGCACTTCGCCGCCTAGGAAACATTCGTTCAGAGGAGCTTGTCTAATGTGATCGGCAGGTCACGGATCCTCTTGCCCGTCGCGTTATAGACAGCATTGGCGATGGCCGCCCCTACCCCAGTTATTCCGATCTCGCCTATACCGCGCGCTCCCATTGGTGCTTGAGGGTCGGCCTCGTCGAGGTAAATGACGTCGATCTGAGGAACGTCCATTTGCACTGGAACATGGTATTCAGCCAGCGAAGCATTCACAATGCGACCTGTACGCTCGTCAAAATTAGTCTCCTCCGTCAGGGCAAGCCCTATTCCCATGATGATGCCGCCCTTGAACTGGCTGGTCGCCATCTTGCCATTGAGTATATGGCCAGCGTCGAACGAGCCCAGAAACCGCCGGACCCTGGTCTCGCCGGTAATCTGATTGACACCGACCTCACAGAACTGCGCCCCATAGGAATGCATGGAAAAGGCTTCCATTTCGGCAGGCGGCGGTGCTTCGGCCTGACAGACAAGCTCTGTGCGTCCCGCCCGGAGCAGGATCGACTGATAGGTTTCAAAGCGGCTCTGATCCTGCACGTGACCAAGGCCGGAATTGCGTGCTTCCACGTCTGCAAACGACAGGCCTGCAAGGGGAGAGTCGTTGCCGGCGAGTTTAAGCAGCTCCTCGATGAACACTTCGGAGGCGGCAATGATCGCGCCTCCTATCGATGCCGTCTGCGTCGAGCCTCCCGCGATGACGCCGCGCGGAAGATGGCTGTCTCCGTATTCGAAGCTCACCTTGTCGAGTGGCACGCCCAGACGCGCCGAGATGTGTTGAGCCTGGGCGGTCGCGGTGCCCATGCCCATGTCGTGAACGGCTGTCGAGACCGCAACGGAACCATCTTCTGTCAGTTTGATGCGCGCTGCCCCCCCTGGAAAGCGGTGATACGGGTAGGTCGCAGTCGCGCATCCCAAGCCGATAAGCCACTCGCCATCGCGCACCTGTCCCGGTTTCCGGTTACGGTGGCGCCAGCCGAACCTCTCGGCGCCCCGCTCGTAAGCTTCGACCAACATGCGCGAGGAGAACGGCTTCCCGCTCGTCGGGTCAGTTTCTGGCTCAATCCTCCGCCGCAACTCGATTGGGTCGATCCCCAATTTGTCGGCGAGCTCATCCAGTGCACATTCGAGGGCGAAGGTTCCAACGGATTCGCCGGGCGCTCGCATGAAGGTATTGGCGAGCATGTCCATATCCGCCACCTCCTGGGCAAGCCGGAAGCTTCCCGCAGCATAAAGGTGGCGTGCCGGAAAGGTAAATTGTTCCGGGCAGGAATTGTGCGGTGTCATGGCGACGATGCCAGTGTGGATGAGAGCGCCAAGCTTCCCCGTTTCGTCGGCCCCGAGGGCGACGCGCTGCTCAGTCACCGTGCGTCCGCCCACGACACGGAAAACACCTTCGCGCGATAGCATAATACGCACCGGGCGGCTGGCGAGCTTTGCAGCCGCGCAGGCGAGGATCTGATGATCCCAAAGGCATTTGCCCCCGAATCCGCCACCGACGAAGGGCGAAGTAAGATGGACGTTTGCCGGATCGATCCCGAAGATCTCTGCAAGCTGGCCGGTCGTGAGGTCGATAAGCTGGCTGGCGTCATGGACACGGAGGTTATCGCCGCTCCAGGCCACTGTTGCCGCATGAAGCTCGATGGCGTTATGATTGTGACGCGGCGTCCGATAGAGGTTGTCGACCTGGACTGCGGCGGCTCGCAATGCGCTCTCGGCATCGCCGATCTCAAGAACGGGCGGCTGGCCAAGGAGGGTTTCGAGCTGACGCGGATTTGCCTTGGCCTCGGCGAAGGATGTCACGGCCGGTAAGAGATCATAGTCGGCGTCGATCAGCGAAGCGGCATAATCTGCCGCTTCTTGCGTTTCGGCCAGAACTAACGCAATCGGCTGGCCGTTCCAGTGGATCTCGTCAGTCTGCATTACCGGCAGGTCGCTGGCGCCAGCCGCATTGGGTGACGACATCATCAATGACGGCGCTTTCATGCGCGGTGCATTGCGATAGGTCATGACCAGGATGACGCCGGGCGCTTTTTCCGCATCGCCGACATGGAGCTGCGATATGCGTGCGCGGGCCACCGTGCTGAAAGCCAGGGCCGCGTAGCAGATATTGTCATAGGGAAACTCGGCAGCAAAGCGTGCCGCGCCCTGCACCTTCAGCGGTCCATCGATACGCGATACGGGTTGGCCAAGGGCGCCGTGTTTTCGAAGGAGCGGATCGCGGGTAACGGCGGGTTGCCAGTATCCGGGCTTCTGCGGTTTTGTATCCTGACCAGCGCTCATTTTTCCTCTCCCATCAATTCTTCAAGCACGACGGTGATCAGGCGCTTCGCCAGTTCGATCTTGAAACCGTTGTCCCTGAGCCCGACCGCTGCGGCGAGTTCGGCTTCCGCGGCGCGGCGAAAAGCGTCGGATCCGGCCGGATTACCTTTCAGGCTCGCCTCGGCGATGGCGGCGCGCCAGGGCTTGTGAGCAACGCCCCCGAGAGCAAGACGCACATCGCGCACGACACCGGCGTTATCGACATCGAGGGCGGCAGCAACGGAAACCAGCGCGAAGGCGTAACTTGCCCGGTCCCGAACCTTTCTGTAGGTCGAACGTCGACCAAAACCGAGCGGCGGTATTTCGACTGCCGTAATCAATTCGCCCGGAAGCAGTTCGGTTTCCACCTCAGGGTGGTCACCTGGCAGCCGATGCAGCGACTCCAGAGGCAGCATTCGTGTACCGAGAGGTCCGCCGAGATGAACGGTCGCATCCAGTGCAGCAAGCGCGACACACATGTCGGACGGATGGGTCGCCACGCAGGCAGGCGAAGCGCCCAGTATCGCATGATAGCGATTGAAGCCATCGCGCGCATCGCAGCCGGCACCCGGGACGCGCTTGTTGCAGCTTGCCGCGTTGTCGTAGAAATACCGGCAGCGCGTCCGCTGCAGAATGTTGCCCCCGACGGTCGCCATATTGCGGATTTGGGCGCTGGCGCCGGAAAGGATCGAGCGCGCCAAGAACGGATATCTGTCGCGAACGTGCGCGTTGGCCGCGAGCGCCGAGTTTTTGGCCGCCGCCCCGACGAAGAGACTGCCGTCAGCACGCATCTCGATCCGGTCATCAAGCCCGGTCACGTCGATCAGCACATCAGGTTGCTCGACGGTTTCGCGCATGAGATCAATGAGGTTCGTGCCGCCGCCGAGGTACTTTGCCCGACCGTTCGTCTTGGCGAGCGCAATGGCGCTCGCAGTATTGCCAGGCTGCTCGTAGGTGAAGATGTTCATGCGCGGGCCCCCTCTCCGATTGTAGGGTGATTGCCGGCGGAAAGGGTCTCGGAAATCGCCTCGACGATCCCGTTGTAGGCGCCGCATCGACAGAGGTTGCCACTCATCCGCTCACGAATTTCCGTCTGATCGAGAGCGATGCGCGGCGACGTCAGATCCTTTGTAACGGCACTCGGCATGCCCCGCTCAATCTCGCTTGCCATGCCGATGGCGGAACAGAGCTGACCGGGAGTGCAATAGCCGCATTGAAACCCGTCATGATCGACGAATGCCTGCTGCAGCGGATTGAAATGTCCGTCTTGAGCCAACCCCTCGACAGTGACGATCTTGCGGCCCTGATACTGCACCGCCAAGGCAAGGCAGGAGTTAATGCGCTCGCCTTCAACAAGCACGGTGCATGCGCCGCAGGCGCCCTGGTCGCATCCCTTTTTCGTGCCTGTACGTCCGAGGCAGTTTCTGAGCAGATCGAGGAGCGACGTCCGGATGTCTGCCTCGACATCGATCTGTTCTCCGTTGACAATGAAATGCATAGGCTCATCTCCCTTGTGCCGGATTCGGTCGACCCCCGCTGGTACAAGCTAGGGGGAACGCTGCCCGTTTCAAACGCCATCAGCCAATCTTCGTTCAATTTCAGCCGCAGCCTCAAAAAAATCCTAGGTAAAGCAATTCCATCCTCGAGGGAGGAGAACAGACCTCAACAGCCTTGTTTCGATTAGCTCCGCGCTGCTGATCTCACAAACTGTGGAAATCTGAAGCTTGAGCCTGATCGTGCCGCAGCACGTCAATGACAGCGGGAAAGACGGACGGCAGGAATTTGAAGGGGGATCTATGGGGAGAAAATAACAACGATAAGATTACGGCAGATCATGGCCTGACGAAGGCTCAGAGCAAGGCAATAGTCAAGGCCGCCAGGGCATGGTGCGCCGACGGCTTTAGCGTAAGACGAACACCGACCTGCCCGAAAGACAACACGTTCGTCCCAAAATCGAGTGGATTAGCGACTGGGCACGGTTGCACCTAGCGGGCCAAGCCGTCGATGCCAAGACGTTGGAACTCTGCGAGCGTGGCCCCTACGAGGTGTGGCCAGCGCGCCAGACCTCGGGGCAAGGAGGACATTGAAGGGCGGAGGCCTGAACACGGGTGAACGGCGGTGTCGCATTTCCTGCACAGCGTTCCCGCCGCCAGAGAATGTTGCGCGCTCACTGTTAAAATTGCTGATCGGCTGATTAAAATCATAAAGTTCGCGTTCACGGTTGCTATGAATCCCGGCATCCGAAATTACGCCGAAGCGGAATGCGTGGCGATCGCGCACGGGCTAAGCGCGGAACTATCCAAGCGACCAGGGATTTAATCAGGCCGATGAAAGGGATTGCGAGATGAATAAGGACACGAAGGCCCAGCAGGCAATAGAGGAGACTGGAAAGAAGCCGGTCAATGGGGTGGATAATCCGCCAGCCGGACCCCATGACAAACCGCATCTTCAGGATGAAACCAAGACGCCTGGAGCAGGTTCGTTACCCGATAAGGGGGATGAGAGCGTGTCACCGGGTAGTGGGTGAACTAGCACACGAACTTATGCCGCTGGTCGTACTCGCCTCGGCCTGTTGACGTGGCCCTTAGACGCCGACCGGCAACTATCTTACGGCTATCCACTACCGATTAATCAACTGTACGGTATAGGACGCTTGCCGACCCGCGGCTTGCCGCTTTCTGACGGCGGCCTAGCTCGATGGCATGTCCAAACAAGATCCAGAACACATCCGACGCCGGAACACCTTAACGGCACAGGAACGCCGCGATCGCTTCGATACCACGAACGATCTGGCGATGGCGACCATCGGGGCGGAAATCGACGCGCGCCGCGAGAAAACCGAACGGCTGAAAGCTCAGCGTGAGGCTGCGGGCCGATCGTCTTCCGGCTGACAGTCTCGACTTCTTCTCGGTAACGGTTGGGGCAGCGAAACATTTCGCGGCTTCGATCAATATTGGAAGATGAGTGCAGGCGACGAGTAAGACACCCCGCAGTCCAGCGTCTCGGACAGCCGATCGATGCCGGCATGATCTTTGCTATGATAGGTGGTCGGTATGCAATTATAGGTCGGAGCAGGAACTGTTGATGCGCACGTGTGTTTCCTTGTGAAGGAGAAAGTTAATGACAAGCACATCACGGAAACTTGCAGAGGAATATGTGCGCTTAGGCGGACGCAGACTTGCGAATATCGACGACAACATAGTTAGTGTCCGTTCCTGGGACAAGGACACTCCGGAGGCGGAGGCGTTCTGGAAGGAAAAGATATTAACGCTTAGCGAAATAGATCGGCACCAAGTTGAAGTACACCTGCCGTCCATCAGCGATCGTTGACGCTAGCCGTTCAAAATTTGAACTCAAGACAATTTACGTCGACGTATGACGCACGATGCCGGTCGCGGACTCACTGGATAGATCAACCTTCGACGGCCGGGCCGACCATCCCCACGGTTTAGATATTCAGGGCGGTCCATAATGTCGCCGGAGGAAATCCCACCGATCTAGCGGAAACCCGTACAGCATTGGTGCGATATCGGGAACCTTCAGGCAACGACTAGCTTAGGACATAGCGCCTTCCGATGTGGTGGCCGCGAAATTCCAGCTCGCTCGAAGGATTTCAGAATGACGAGAAACGATGGCGACCAAAGAGATGTGACGGAAACCGCCACGCAAGCAAGGCAGGGAAACCGCGGCAGGCCAGTCCTGATCGTGCTGATCAGTGGTCTTGTGCTTGCGCTGATCGCCTGGGCTGGCCTCGGTATATGGGGCGAAAGCATTGACACGGATGCCAAACCAACGGCCTCGACATCGAACGATCCTATAAACACACAGCCATCCGGAGCAGGCACATTCGATAATAACGCGGCCGATGGCAGTGCACGTCCGCCGGAAAAAACAGACCGATCGCCGTCGCCTAGCGGCAGTGGGGGCGGGCCAACCCAGGTCACATCGCCATCGGGTACAGAGAAGATCCAGTAGGTCAAGGGATAGCGTCAGTGTGGTCCGTCTCATCGAATGGCGAGTGTCGCCTCACGGCATCTAGTTCTACCATCATTCTAGCTCCACCGAACATCGGATGGCTGCTTGATCGGGCTCTTAGTTGTCATGAACGAAGGCAGCGTCAGATCGCGCCGAGCGTCTTCCCACCGCGACAAGCATCACAAGCATCTGGTTCATTGCTTTGAGATCCCCAATGGTGGCAGTGCGAAGGTTGACGCCGTTCACTATCCCTGGCCTGTAAACGCAGGTGTGTTCTCTGACGGCTGCGTTGTAATCGCCTCAACACACTCCAATACGCACACCCGCCCCGCCTTAGAGCGGGCCTTTTTCTCGATCTTCAAGGCCGAAGCTAAAAGGGGCGGCTTAACGGGAGCGCTCGGAATTGTTTTCGACGCTGGTCTCTCATTTGGGTCTGATGGGTGGCCCCGAAGCGTATAGTAAGCGCCCCTCGCTCACGAGGCGTGGCGGAAACGTTTCCTTATGGCCTCAGTGAGGCTTCCCGCGCCCGCCTAGTCCCTACCAACCATTGAAAGATTCATTTTGCGCACTACTTATAGGTGATGAACAAGCCAGCGACCAAAGCACAAGCCACCCATACGGAATCCATGTCGATCATCGCTGCACAGGATGCCGCTCGCGATAAGAAGACATCGCAGCTGCGGGAGTTGCGCTTAGCCCGCGACGCGGAGAGAGCCGCTACGGTCCTGCTTGAGCCCGTCAAGCCCGTTAAGCCTAGACGAAAGCGAACCGCCTAGTAGGTCGGTTGGTGCACCATCGCGGCAATGTGCTTGACCGGCCCGAGAGCTACCATCTAGCGCCGTAGCACTTCTGTGATTATGCCGCCCGAAGCTTGGCTTTTTAATGATATTGCCAACCTTCAGTTTACCCGGAGCTCAACTTTTCCTTGCGTTCCCGCATGGTCACGGCATCCTTCTGGAATGCCGACACACCGCTCATTTCCGGCCCCACGATACCGAGTGAAGCAGGCGCCACCGCTCTTCTCGATGAAGGCGTTCTATCTGGCTGTCATCGGCGCAGGCGTGATTGGTTACGGTGCCGTCGATGCGGTCAATCTTCTCACCCCCACATCAGCGCTCAGTGGTGCTTGCAACATCAAGGGCAACATCAGCATCCAAAGCCGAGAACACATTTACCATGTGCCAGGCCAGGAATATTACGAAGAGACCAAGATTTATCCCCAGTATGGAGAACGGTGGTTCTGCTCAGAGGCCGAGGCGCGCGCGGCGGGCTGGAGACGCGCGCGCAGTTAGACGCAAACCTAGGATCCCTTCGCGCAAATCACCGCCATGTCCACTACATAAAGCCTAGTGCGCCGTCCACGCTGCGATGAGGCCGCTATCGTTGCGTCCATATCCTATGACGAAGCTAGGCATCTCCTGATGTGAAAAGCCGCCACCGGAATGAAAGGGCGGCGGGCGTGGAATTTGCGCTGTGTCTATGAAGGCGCCTACGAGCCGATGTTCCGATCGCTCTGGCGCTTGGCAACAACGGGCACCTCTTCAATGTTTGCGAGCATGTGGTGCTTTATCAGGAACCGACGAAGGTTTTCCCTGAACGCTGGCAAAGGAAAGATACCTTGGGCCGCCATGCGGCAAGCCTTTTCAATAACCTCATAGGTGGCATCTCTTTGCTCTTCCGCCCATTCGTCGAGGAAGTCAAAGACATCTTCGAGGCTAGCGAGTTCCTGAATATAATGCCGCTTCCTCAGGAACAACGGAGCGTCAAACGAGGTGTTCGCCATGGCCATCTCCTTCCTCGTTGCGTGTTTGACGGCGCAAGATTTAGGAGAAGGCGGCGGAAAATCAAGACCTGTTTTAACGCACCTAATGGGTGGTGGGCCGCAGCGTTCTCGCTGGTCACAAGCGAGTTTGGCCATCAGGCTCATCTTCGCAAGACCGTATTTTTGCAACGGAAGGCGGCCCGATCTCTGAAACGAAAAAGACAACCCGAAGGCGGCCTGATTTGGTGGTCGCTTCGTGCAAATCACCACAATATCCACTACGCACTGTAGAATGTTCACCGGGACAACACCCCGGATGAAAGCCCCGATGCACAGCCAAATCCTCTAAGGCGTCTTTCAGGTAATCCGCCAAGGTATGGCGAGCGTGTTTGGATATGCCAATCTCAGCTATCCGGCCCTCGCCTCCACATTGTCACCAGATCCTAGTGTCGGCGGCCGAAAAGATCGCGGCAGTTCTTGAGTAAGACATCCCGCGGCGGCCTGCAGTACGATGCCTTCCTTGCTAGCGCTGGAGCGTTCGGCACTTCCTGCAATCAATGGGGAGCACGCGAATGACTGATCGTCTTTCGAAATGCTTGGCTTGTAACGGTCGCGGCTACTTCCGCTGCGACTGCTGGCCGGGTGACTGCATCTGCGATAGGCGGTACACAATCGCACGACAGAGTAAAAGGGACATCGTTTTGGCAACAAAACGCTGTCGATCCTGAAGCCGCTGATGGACTGCGCGGAGGAAGCCGGATGGATCTCTGAACACCGGATCAAGGGCATACTTTAACCGCAGCGATGTCCCCCGGCGTGTCAAGGGTATTATCGTGACGCTGGCATAAGGAAATTACGATGATCGAAATTTGCCGATAGTCCACCTTCTTCGCGTTGGGCGGAGATTGCAACGCCGCGAAACTGGAACATTTGTCGCAGCCTGCTGTTTACTCGTTGAATATCTGCTGTGTTCAAGCAGAACAGTGGAAATATTAGGATGTTCGTTGATTGCGAAGCACGTCAGATGCAACCCGTATCGATCGCCGCCGGAAAAGACAGTCGGACCTCGCTGGTTGCGCCATCGCGCTCTTAAAGGTCAACGGGCCGTTTTCCGGGTCACTGGCGGAAGAAGCGGTGGCTTTTTGAGACAATGCGTCTTGCTAACATTAAGCCGCGTTCGTTCGTCGATAACGCCTTGAGGAGTTTGAATTGACCTTTCGCCAGGACGAAGTCGGCAACCGGATGCTCGCCGCATTGATGCCCGCGGACTTCACGCTTCTGCAACCGTATCTTGAGAAGGTTAAGCTGCCTGCACATTTCGAGATCGCCCGGCCGCGCAGCAGACTTGAGTATCTTTACTTTCCGGAGTCGGGCATCGGCGCGGTGATGACCGTTTCACCGAATGACAGGTCGGCGGAGGCAGGGATGTTCGGATCGGAAGGTTTTGTTCCAACTTCGACGATCATCGGCGATGACATCGTCCCCTACTTGATTGAGATGCATGTTGCTGGCCTGGGTTACCGTGTTCCAATCAAAGTAATGCGGGAGTTGACGGCAAGGAGTTCCTCACTGCAGATCCCGTTCATCAAGTACATGCATGTGTTCGCAACACAGGTCGCCTATACGGCGCTCGCAAATGCCCGCTATAGGATCGAGCAGCGCCTAGCGAGGTGGATCTTGATGTGTCACGACCGTCTCCGCTCAGACGAACTCGATATCACGCACGAATATATCGCTTTCATGCTTGGGACACGTCGCCCAAGTGTGACGACGGCGTTGCACGTGCTTGAGGGCGAGCGGCTGATCCGCTCAAATCGTGGCTTGATCATTGTCCTCGATCGGAAAGGCTTGGAGGAATTCGCTGCTGGATCCTATGGTATCCCTGAACAGGAATTCGAAAGGCTGATCGGCCGCGCGCATAGGGAAACCGAATAATACTCGGAACAATCTGAAGCGCACATCATTCGGAAAAGAGATATTTCCAAGAAAAGACACTGACCCGCGGAGCAGAACATGCGCTATTTTTTTAATATTCGAGATGGCGAAACATTTATTGCAGATCCGGAAGGTAGTGACCTCGGTTCGCTTGAAGCCGCGATCGATGAGGCAAAAGCAAATGCGCGGGAAATGATTGCCGAGCGCTTGAGGACCGGTGCCGCCCTTCGAGACCAGGTGTTTGAATTGACGAATGAGTCAGGTGACATTGTTGCCCGCATTGACTTCAAAGATGTTCTGCATTGATCGGTACCGCTTAAACACCGGATGGATCAGTTCTTAAATCGACCTCGCGAGGCCACAGAGCGGCTTCCCGTTCAATGGCAGTGCGTTTGCGCGGTGATGAGGCCCCGGCACATTGCTCCGTGGAACCTATCATCGGATAGTAGCAAATTGCGGCCGATCGCCAAGATCTTATTGCACCTTGAAAAATGACTTCTCGCAGCACGCGCTGCGGCCAGTGAACTATAAATTTTGCCTGATAAAGAAATGTCTGGCTTGGTTTGCGTCCTGTGAGATCCGGGCTGTAACATCCCCCACGCGAAACAGCGTGTCTATGTGGCCGTAGCTAACTTGCGTGCTGGCTTCTCGGTTCGATGACGGGCGGGAACAATTGCGACCGGTGGTGGTTTGTGAAGAACGCGAAGACGTTCCTCAGGATAGACCCATGATCCCCGTAGAAGCCTCCATCCCCATCTACAAACCATCCCTTCGCTCAATCCCGCTTCATTTTTCAGCGGCGTGCTTCATTGGTGCGTTGTTCACTGACACTGCGTATTGGCAGACGGCAGAAATGACCTGGGCGAATTTCTCTGCATGGCTTCTGGCAGCCGGGCTGGTCACCGGCGGTGTTGCCCTCCTTGCCGGTCTTGTTGATCTCGCGCGTGGTCGGTTTCGCTTCGCCGGGCTCGCCTCAGCGCTCTACGTTCTTGGTGGCATCGCGATTTTCGCTATTTCATTTGTAAACGCGCTGATCCATAGCCGCGATGCCTGGACGTCGGTCGTTCCCCTCGGTCTAGCTTTGTCGATCGTGGCGTTTGTGCTCATCGTGGTGGTTTCGATTTGCGGCTCCATCACCGAGCGGCGGTTCGCCAGAGGATATTGATATGATGGCGCGCCAACGTTCCCGCCTTTTTGTTATGGCAACACTTTTCGCCTCGACTGCCCTTTTGGTTTCCGCCTGCAGCGACAATGAGCCCGATCCAAACGCAGAGATCGGGCCAGATCCAAAGCTTCCCGATCAATCCCAATATCTGATTCCGCCAATGCATATAGCCAAGGTCGTAGGATGGAAGGACGGCAAAGTGCCGACTGTCGCGAGCGGTCTTGAAGTAAAGGCGCTTGCCTCCGGATTACAGCATCCGCGCTCAGTGTATACGTTGCCCAACGGTGATATATTGGCGGTGGAGTCAGTGGCGCCTCCCGAGGTGTCAGCGAAGCGTCCAAAAGACTTGATCATGGGTATAGTTCAGTCGTTCGCGACTGGAGGAACCGGAAGCAGCGGCAAAAGCAACCGCATCACGCTGCTGAGAGACGCCGATGGCGATGGGACGGCCGAAATTCAAGACGTTTTCCTCGATCATTTGAACTCGCCCTTCGGCGTAGTTCTTGTCGGAAACGATCTATATGTCGCCAATACCGACGCGGTTGTGCGCTATGCCTATACGCCGGGCGAGACAAAAATTACCGAGCCTGGCACGGTACTAACAGATCTTCCTGGAGGGCCAATCGACCATCACTGGACAAAAAGCATGACGGCGAGCGCGGACGGTTCGCTGCTTTACGTGGGTGTCGGCTCAAACAGTAACATTACGGAAAACGGCATCCAGGCGGAGAAAGACCGGGCAGCGATCTGGGAAATCGATCGGCAGACGGGAATGCACCGCGTTTTCGCAAGCGGTTTGCGCAATCCAAATGGGCTGAGCATCGAACCGCAGACAAAGGCTCTCTGGACGGTGGTCAACGAGCGTGACGAGCTCGGACCAAACTTGGTGCCTGATTACATGACTTCCGTCAGAGAGGGCGGCTTTTATGGCTGGCCCTACAGTTACTACGGCCAGCACGTCGATCCGCGCGTCATGCCGCAACGGCCTGACCTCGTCGCCAAAGCGATTGTCCCCGATTATGCGCTCAGTTCCCACGTCGCCCCACTCGGCATGGCGTTTTCTAACGGCACGAGCTTGCCTGAAGAATATCGAAGCGGCGCCTTTGTCGGCGAGCATGGCAGCTGGAACCGCAATGCGTTCAACGGCTACAAGGTGATATTCGTGCCATTTTCAGAGGGAAGGCCCAGTGGCGCGCCGAAGGATGTGGTGTCCGGGTTCTTGAACGATCAGGAACAGGCGCAAGGCCGGCCGGTCGGCGTGACGCTCGATAAAACCGGCGCTTTACTCATTGCCGACGATGTCGGAAACAAGGTGTGGCGAGTGACGGCCAAGCCTTGAAGCGCGTCACTGGTTTGCGAGGGCAAGAGTTGCCCACATTGGCGTTTCGCTGCGACCAAAGGAGAACCACATAACAATGAGGGCCGCTGGCAACGCTAACCCTGGTCGATGGACATCTCAATGAAGGCGAGAAAATCTGGCCGGGCCTGGCTCCGTGACAAGGACGCGGAAAAGTCGAAAGCAAGCTTCCCAGAGCTGTTTTTCGATCTCGTCTTTGTATTCGGGCTGATCCAGTTGTCCCACACTCTTGCGGAGGATTTCACCTCAGCGACCGCAGGAGAAGCCCTACTGCTCATCCTGGCGATCTGGTGGCTTTGGATCAATACGACCTGGGTCACAAACCTTCTAAATACCGACAGCGAGCCTGTCCGCTTACTTTTGTTCGCGCTCATGTTTGCGGGTATTCTCTTGGCTATCGCCCTTCCTGAAGCTTTCGGTGACCATCCTCTGCCATTTGCCGTCATTTACGTTGGCATGCAGATCGGAAGGTCACTTTTTGCATGGTTCGCATTTCGCCGTCATGATCCCAAGTCGGCTTCCACCTTCCTTCGCATCACCGTTTGGGCATGCGCTGCCGGAACGCTCTGGATCGGAGGCGGGCTGGCTTCATTCGAATGGCGGCTGTCCATCTGGAGCATTGCTCTGGGGCTGGAATATAGTGCGCCATTGTTGCGGTTTCGCTTTCCAGGCCTGGGAGGATCCGAAAAGGAAACGCTGCACCTGAACGGTGAGCACCTTGCTGAGCGCTGCGCTTTGTTCGTCATTATCTGCCTCGGCGAGACCATTTTGACAACCGGGCGTAACGCTGCCGAACACATGGGCACAGATTTAACTTTTTTGGTATTTTGTGGGGCCTTTCTAACCACAGTCGCCATGTGGTGGATTTATTTTCACCAGGGCCAAGAAGAGGCCGCGGAAAAGGCCGAGGTGACATCCAAGCCGGAAGCTGTGGCGCACAATCTTTTCACCTACGGTCATCTGCCGATCGTCGCCGGCATCATATTGACAGCGGTTGGCGAAGACTTTGCGCTCTCGCACCCTCACGAGCAAGCTGACCTGAGGGCCACTGCAGCAATCGCCGGGGGGCCATTCCTGTTCCTATGTGGAAACATTTGGCTAAAACTGGCCGCGGCGGAGCGGATACCGTTTTCGCATGCCGCAGGCCTCGTTGGACTTCTGGCAATCGCAATCGCTACGCCGCTGCTGCCGCTCTACGGTATGAACATCGCCGCCACGGCGGCACTGCTCGCCACAGGCGCTTGGGAGTATGCTGCGCTTCGCCGGCCATCTGCGCAATCGGCATAAAAACCGCCTCGCGCTGCGCAACACCCGTGCGATGAGCAAAGAGATCCGTGGCGTTAGAGCGGAAGCCGCGATCGCTTGTCCGCGAGCTTGGTGACTTCCGGTGGGCAGGCTCCCGAGCGTCGGTAGGGCAATGGCTGCCACAATGGCGCGATGAAATTGCGGCACCTTGCAATGGGGCAGGATCTTGTTCAACCTTGCATTTTAAATCCCGCAAAAGTGGTTCTGCGCTCAGAACTAACTGTATGTCCCGCAAGCTAAGGTCATCTTCTGCAGGCCTTTAAGTCGCCCTTCAGGGCACGAAATAGCGCACTATAGTGCGGCTTGTGACAGTTGTTTGATTGCGTTTTTGGCTTTCCAGGTTTGAATTGACACTTTGACCATCAGACGTGGGCAGCAAAATCAACAAATGATGCAACAGCAGCCTAGAGCGACCTTACGCGCTCTCGCAAGACATATCGGGGACCACAGCAAGTCGGGCACTCAAGGACAGCCAGAGCTGAACGCGGAGATCATCGATCAAAACGCGCTGCTGAAAAGACTTGGTTATCGGCCCAGCACGTGCGATGTCCAACCTTCGCACGGGTCGATCGCAGTCAATGGCGTGGACGCCAACTTGCGCCCGCACTTCGTTTGAAGTTCTCCGCGATGGCGATCTCTTTGCTACGAAAGGAGCTTCCACGTCAGGCGAGGACGTTCAGGCGAAAAAATCCGCATCCTCTTCCATAAGATATTTCTTAGCACGCTCAGCATCTATATCGACGCCCAGGCCCGGAGCCTCTAACACGTCCACCATGCTGTCCTTTACGATCTTCGGCGGCAGGCCAATGACCAGATCCTCCCACCAGGCGTCGGAGGCGCTTGGATATTCGAATGCGACATAATTTGCCGGCAAGGTGGCGCAGACATTGATCAGCGCTCCTAGGCCCAAAAGGCCGTTGGCAGTGCCATGCGGCGCCATCAGGATCGAGTGCATGTACGCATGCTCGGCAACCCATTTGAGTTCGGCAATGCCGCCAATGTCAGCTGGATCCGGCCCGATGACGCGCACTGCCTGCGTCTCGATCAATTCCTTGAAATTGTGCCGCAGGTAAATTTGCTCACCGGTATGGATCGGTGTCGAGGTGGAGGTGGTCAGTTCGCGATAGGCCTGGGGATTGACCCAGGGAACATAGTCCCCGGTCAACATATCCTCGAGCCACATCAAATTGTACTTCTCCACCGCTCGCGCGAACTTAATCGCATCCGGCAGCATCCAGCCCGGCCCGCAGTCGAGCGCTAGACTGACCTTATCGCCCAGCACCTCCTTCATCGCGATCACGCAGTCGAGCATGTGGTTGAAGCCGCGCTCGCTGATTACGCCCTGATCCATTGCGCCGTGATAGCCAGCCTTCTTCTGCGTTACGCCGTAGTGGAAGCCCTCGATGCTGTCTTTCATATTCGAATGGAACGAGATCCCTTGCTTCACCATAAAGAAGTTCTGCGGCTGCTCCATCATCCATTTGACGTCGGCAGCGTAATCCTCCGGCCGATCGCCGGTGCGCTTCTGGCGGATAGAGCCATTGTAGACGCGCACCTTGTCGCGTACCTTGCCACCGAGCAGCTTGTAAACGGGGACGCTCGCCGCCTTGCCGGCAATATCCCACAACGCATGCTCTATTGCGCTGACCGCAGCCCCATATGGCTTGAAAGACCCGCGTTGGCGGATTTTCAGCATCACTCTTTCGACGTCGGTCGGGTCTTCGCCAATCAGCGCATCGCGGAAATGCAGCACAAACGGTTTTAGGTAGGACTTCGTGAATTCGACTTCGCCAAGCCCATAGAGGCCCTCATCCGTCACGACACGGACGATAGGATGTTTGCCGATAACGGCGCAGCGCAGATCGGTGATCTTCATCTTCGTTCCTCCTCGCTTCAGCTCCAGGTACGATCCCAGGAATACTCGTTGTCCCAGCGGTCGGTAGGCTCCCAAATCCCGGCAACGCCCGGCTGCAGATGACGTGAGATGACTTCATCGACGACGTCGTCTATCCCCAGGCCCGGCTTGTCCGGTACGGTGATGAAGCCATCTTTGACGAGAGGCTTTGGGAGGCCGGTGACGATGTCGTCCCACCAGTCGACATCGGCCGAATGATATTCGAGCGCCATGAAATTCTCGGTCGCGGTCGCAACATGGGCAGCCGCCATCGCGGCGATGGGGCTCTCCGCCATGTGGATTGCCATCGCGACACCGTATTCCTGTGCCATGTCGCCGATTTTCTTGGTTTCCAGTATCCCCCCACTGGTCAGCAGATCCGGATGGATAACGGAGACGCCGCCGCCGTCGAGAAGCGGCTTGAACCCCTCCTTCAGGTAGATGTCCTCGCCGGTACAGATCGGGACGGTGGTCGAATCCTGCAGCTGACGATATTGCTGCGCATATTGCCAGGGGATCACGTCTTCGAGCCAGGCCGGGACATATTTCTCGATCCGCCTGGCGAGGCGAATGCCGTTCTGCATCGAAATATGGCCAATATGGTCGATTGCCAGCGGGATATTCATGCCGATGACTTCACGAACTTCGGCGATGTACTTCTCAAGCAGGTCAAGGCCCTTGTCTGTAAAGTGGAGGCCGGTGAACGGGTGCTGAACGTTGTGCAGATCGTAGGCGGCATTGCGCAGACGGCGCTCATCCATGGTTTTCAGCGGCCCACGCACCGGGCTTTTGCGGTATCCCTCGAGCGATCCTGCGGGAAACACGACAGCTCCTGGCACATCAGCAATCTGCATCAGCCCGAGATCCATCTTCAGGAACGTGAAACCGAGTTCCATGCGCTGCTTCAGGCGCTTTCCGGTCTCCGTGCCGCTCGGCACGGTGGCGTCGGTATCGCAATAGACGCGCACCTGCTCGCGAAATCGTCCGCCAAGCATCTGGTAGACCGGAACGCCATAGGCCTTGCCGGCAAGATCCCACAAAGCAATTTCAACCGCCGACACGCCACCGCCCTGGCGCCCGTGTCCACCAAACTGCTTGATACGCCGGAACAGGCGATCGATGTCGCAGGGGTTCTCCCCCAGCAAGCGGCTTTTCAGCATAAGAGCGTAGGTCGCGCTAGCCCCGTCTCTAACCTCGCCGAACCCGACAATTCCCTGGTTCGTATAGATCTTGAGAAGCGCAGAGGTGAACGGGGCACCGTTGATCTCGGCGACCCGCATATCCGTGATGCGAAGTTCGGACGGTTTTGAATTCAAGTTTATCCGATTGAGCGCTTCTTCCGCTCCATCTACCTCTCGCATGATTTGATTCCTCGCTAGTCGATAGGGCTTGTCGCCGCACGGCCGACACAGCCGAAAACGTCGGTCAGTCCAATTCAATCTCGTGGTCTTGAAGGTAGTCGCGGTTCATCTCGACGCCGAGGCCCGGCTTTTGGGCAAGCCTGAGATTGCCGTTCGAGACATCCAGCGGCCGGTCGATAAGGTGATCATATTTGCCGAGGTTCCATTCCGACGTCTCAAGCTTGTAGAAGTTCGGGACGGTCATCATCACCTGCGCGCCCGCAACCACGTTGATCGGGCCGGCGGCGTCATGCGGGGAGACCGGGATATAATAGGCCTCGCACAGCGCCGAGATCTTTTTGAGCTCGGTAATGCCGCCGGTCCAGGTGACATCCGGCATGATGTAGTCGGCGAGCTTGTTTTCGAGCACGGGAACGAAGTCCCACTTGGTATGACCACGTTCCCCCCATGAAATTGCAGCATTTACCTTTTCCCGGACCTGTTTGAGCGCGTTTAGACTCTCGGGTGGGCAAGGCTCTTCGAACCAGTCGATCTGGCCTGCTTCTTCAAGGCTGCGGCAAAGACGGATGGCGGTTGGGACATCGAACCGGCCGTGGGCGTCAATGAGAATGTCGACGTCCGGGCCTGCTGTCTCGCGGATCAGTTCCGTCAGCTCGGCGGCTTCGCGTTCGTCCCTGCGGGTCATGCTGCCGTCGAGATAACCGTCCCGCTGTTCACGCGCGATTCCATCGGCACCGCGGCCTTGATGAGGGAACGGATCGAACTTCAGTCCTGTGTGGCCGGAATCGACAATATCCCGAATTTCGCGGATGACAGCCTCTTTGCTGGTGAATTTCGCCTGGTTGGGATGGGTATAGAGGGCGATCTCGTCGCGCACAGGCCCGCCAAGTAACTCGTAGATCGGCTTGCCGAGGACCTTGCCGCGGATATCCCACAGAGCGATGTCGATGGCGCTTACGCATTCGACCGCAGCACCCCTGCTGCCCATGTATGTGAAGCTGCGGAATATTTTGTGCCACAGATATTCGATACGGGCGGGATCTTCGCCTCTGAGAGCCTGACCGATCTGGCGAAGGATTGTGCAGAGCGCGCGATTGGCGAGCTTCGTCGTGGTTGTTATTTCGCCCCAGCCACTCACCCCCTCGTCTGTCGTTACCTCCACGAAAAGGAATTCTCCCCAGTAAGACGCATCGGACTTGATGAGCCACGGCCGTACGCTTGTGATTTTCATCTGGGCTACCTTTTGAACTGAGCAGATGTTTGCCGGCTTGTCCTATCCCGCGCGGGCCGCGCTACGTGCCCTCATATGTTCCAGGAGATGTCGGCCCGAACCCTCGACGTGGCGCGCAATGAGTTCGGCTGCCGCATCAGCATTTCCGGCCTTCACGAGCGCAATAAGTTCACGGTGTTCGCTGAGGATGGCTGCGCGCCGGGCGAGCGTGAAGTTGAAACGCCGGCCGACCGCCCTCAGAACTTCACGATGCTTCCACCAAAGCTCGGCGGCGTGACGGTTATAGTGTTTCTGATACATCACCGTGTGGAAAGCGGTATCCAGCTCACTATGCTTGAATGGGTCGCTGAAGTTGTTCTGCTCGATCAAATCCTGAATGCGCTCGAGTTCTGCGATGTCTTCCACGGTCGCCATGGTGACGAACCATCGCGTCAGTGCCGGCTCGATCAACACGCCAATCTCGTAGACATCCCGAACGAAGTCCTGATCGATAGGCCGCACACGCGCACCGCGGTTTGGCACGAAGGTAACGAAACCTTCGCCACGCAACAGCTGCAAGGCCTCGCGAACCGGATTGGTCGATGTGCCGTGGCGTCGGGCGAGATCGGTCGCAACCAGCCGCTCGTTTGCTGCAAGCCGACCCTCGATGATGTCATCTCTGATCAGTTTGTAGAGGGTGGCTCCCTCGCTCGATGCGCCATCTGCGTCGATGCCTTCGGGTGGCATGGCTCTGAACTCAGTCGTCTCGGTCAAAATGTTCCCCATGAATACTGTATTTTCCCAATTATCATGCAAATCTCAGCCAAACAATGTACGATTTTGTCGATTGACATACATTCCTTGATCTGAAAACGTATAATCTGCGTCATGGGATACACTGGCTTGAGGAGGTCAGTCCCACGAGCGTGGACCGCCTGCCCTGAGCAGAGCGGCTTGGGAGAACCTGGAGGATACCTATGACGAGGATTTCACTCGGAGGTGCCGTCCTGCGCAGCACCGTCTCGACTGCTATGCTGGTGTCTATGCTGTCTACTTCCGCTTTTGGCGCGTCGGTGGACCTGAGCAAGTGGTCACCGGACTACGTTCGTTCTATTGCTGGCACACAGGACTTCGATACCGCGGCCGATTGCAGCAAGGTTACGCCCCTGGACTACAAAGGACGTCTGACGTTCTGGTACCAGGGTATCTTCGAAGGCGATCCAGACTCGCTGCGGCAATATTACAAGGATTTCTTTGCGACCTTCCGCAAGACCTACCCGAATATTCAGCTCGAGGAACAGGGGCTGACTTACAACGACCTGCTCGATAAATTCCGCACCGCACTGCTCGGCAATGCCGCTCCGATGGCGGTTCGCCTGCAGATCCTGGGAGGCGTCGAGTTTGCTGCCAAGGGCTATCTTCAGCCTCTGAAGCCAGAGGATGTTGGTTATTCAACGGATGATTTCTGGCCTGGCGCCATGAAGGCCGTCAGCTGGGACGGTGTGCCCTACGGCATTCCGACCAATAACGAAACGATGGCCTTCATCTGGAATGCCGACATATTCAAAAGAGCTGGCCTCGACCCCGACAAGGCTCCAGCAACCTGGGACGATGTTGTCAAGTATTCCAAGCAGATCCACGACAAGCTTGGAATCTCGGGCTACGGCCTCGTGGCTCGCAAGAACGCCGGCAATACGCCTTACCGCTTTATGCCGCAGCTTTGGGCCTATGGCGGAGGTGTCTTTGACGAGGCATCCAAGGATCCGACCTACAAAGAGGTTGAACTTGCCAGCCCTCAAAGCAAGGCCGCATTGCAGGCTTCCTATGACATGTATGTTCGTGACAAATCCGTACCTGTCTCAGCTCTTACAAACCAGCAGGCAGACAATCAGCCGCTTTTCCTGGCTGGCCAGCTTGGTATGATGGTTTCTCATCCGTCTGACTACGACGTCATGCTGGATCTGCAAAAGAAGGCGACCGCTACGGATAAGGAGAAGGCGCAGACGGTCATCGACAATATGCGTTACGGACTCATTCCGACCGGCCCCGACGGCAAGCGTGCCGTTGTCTTTGGCGGTTCAAACATTCATATCCTCAAACCCGAATACGTGGAAGGAGGCAAGGTGGACGAACCAGCCGCGAAGGCTATCGTCTGCATGTGGTCCAGCCCTGAATGGTCCTTGAAGTTGGCCTATGTCGGCTCGAACCCAGGCAACCTCAACGGCTTCAAGACCAAGTGGATGAAGGACCGTCTGGACAAGATCAAATTCCTTGACGTCACCACATCGATGCTGCCGTTTGGCATTCCGTTCCCCGCACTACCGCAGTCTCCCGAGATCATGAACATCATCGTACCGGACATGCTGCAGAACGCTTTGACTGGTGCGATGACGGTCGACCAGGCAGCCGACGATGCCGCCAAGAAAGTTAAAGAAATAATGGACGGTGGGCTCTAGCCCAGATCCGACGATCTAACCGGCTGCTGAGATTCCCGCAGCCGGCTTTGTCTCAAAGGATGAGGGCCTAGCGTAGTGGCGATCTTGACTGGAAAGGCAGACGTTTCCCGGCCGCTTGAACAATACAGGCCCGGTTTGTTGCGAAAGATCTGGGACCATCGTGCTGACTACGCATACGTTCTGCCGTCGATCGCAGTGATGCTCATCGTGATAGCATACCCGATCTACTATACGATCGAGCTGTCTTTCTTTAACACGCCGCCCGGCCTACAGCTCAAAGACAAGATTTTCGTCGGCCTCGACAACTACACTGCCATCCTTAAAAGTTCGGTGTTTTGGACTGTGACCAAAAACACCCTCATCTGGACCCTCGGGTCAACTTTCATCTCCTTCGTTCTTGGGTTCGCCTGTGCTTTGGCGCTCCATCGTGACTTCGCCGGCCGTGCAATCCTGCGAGCCATCCTGATCATCCCCTGGGTTATCAGTGCAGTCGCCGCATCCTACATCTGGAAGTGGATCTACCATTCGGACTTTGGTGTGATCGGCGCGGTATTGGTCGGCGTAGGCCTTGCCGACCGGCCACCGAATTTCATCGACAGTGTCGATACGGTGCTGCCCTCGCTTATCGTCGTCAACATCTGGAGAGAGTTCCCGTTTGCCATGATCATGATGATGGCTGGCCTACAAACAGTGCCCGATCAACTGCTGCGTGCGGCGAAAGTTGACGGCGCCAATGCCTGGCAGCGGTTCTGGCACGTCACCTTCCCGCATGTCAGAAATGTCTCCACGGTAACGATCCTGCTCTTGGCGGTGGCCAACTTCAATTCCTTCATCATCCCATGGATCATGACGGGCGGGGGACCATCGAACGCATCGCACATCTGGATCACGCATATCTATGAACTCGCGTTCGGACGCCAGCGGTGGGGTGTGGCATCGGCCTACTCGGTCCTGCTGTTCTTGATACTGATGTCTTTCGGCTACTTCTATGTTCGCGCGCTAAGCGCCAATGGGCAAAAGGAAGGAAGCGAATGAGCACAATTCCCGGGACCGCGCAGACCAGGCAGGCACGCGGCCGCACAACCATCGACGGATGGCGGTGGGGCGGCCGGGTGTTCCTGCTCTTCATGCTGCTCTACACAGCTTTGCCGATGGTCTGGATGCTGCTGACATCAATCAAATCTGGTTTTGCCGCAATGCAGTTCCCGCCCCAATGGTGGCCGGACCAACCCACTCTTGCCAGCTACCAAAAGCTGCTTGATCCCCAAAACAGCGTCGGCCAAGACTTCCTGCGTTTCTTTTGGAATAGCCTCTTCGTGTCCACGGCGACTACAATAATGTCGGTTGTCGTGGCGGTACCGGCTGCTTACGCGTTTTCCCGCTTCACCTTCCCGGGACGGAACTTCCTGTTTTTCGCTGTCTTGCTTCGCAATATGTTCCCGGCAGTCATCTTCCTCGTGCCGCTGTTTATTCTCATGCGCGCATTAGGGCTGGTGAACACCCATGGGTCCCTCGTCCTGACCTACCTTACATTTGGCTTGCCGCTCGCAATCTGGCTCCTCAAAGGCTTCTACGACAATATTCCGATCCAACTGGAGCAGGCCGCACGCATTGACGGGGCGACCCGTTTCCAGGCCTTCGTGCTGATTGTCGTGCCACTCTCAACGCCTGGGATCATCGCTACAGCGATCTATTCGTTTATCGGCGCATGGAACGAATACATTTATGCCTACACGTTCCTGTCGAAGAATGAACAGTTGACCCTACCCGTTGGCATCCAGCGTTTCTTCTCGGAGAACACCACCGACTTTCCCGGTCTCATGGCGGCCAGCTTCATCATGAGCGTACCGGTCGTCGTCCTTTTTCTGCTTCTGCAACGATACTTCGTACGCGCCCTCACCGAAGGCGCAGTCAAGCATTAGGGAGTTGCTCGTGGCCCATGTGGTCCTCAAAGATCTGATCAAGAATTATGGCAGCTTCAATGCTGTGAAGAGCGTCACGCTGACTGTTAACGACGGCGAGTTCGTGGCACTCGTCGGCCCGTCAGGCTGCGGCAAGACGACAACGCTCAACTTGGTGGCGGGGCTGACGTCTGTGACGTCTGGCGATATTGTCATCGGCGACCGGGTGGTCAATGATCTCGACCCCAAGGACAGGGACATCGCGATGGTGTTCCAGAACTACGCTCTCTATCCTCAGAAGTCGGTCTATAAAAACCTGGCCTTCCCGCTGCAGATGCGCAAACTGCCAAAGGACGAGATCGACAGGAAAGTCAGGGAAGCTGCACGCGTCCTGGACATGACGCAGTTGCTGGAGCGCAAGCCGCGGGAGCTTTCGGGCGGCCAACAGCAGCGCGTGGCGCTCGGCCGCGCCCTCGTACGCGATCCGGCCGTGTTCCTGATGGACGAGCCGCTCTCCAATCTCGACGCCAAGCTCCGCGTGCAGATGCGTTCGGAGATCAAGCGTTTTCACCAAGATCTGAAAGCCACAATCATCTACGTGACGCACGATCAGCTTGAAGCGGTCACGATGGCCGACCGGATGGCGGTGATGAACGGTGGCTATCTGCAGCAATACGATACGCCGGCACAAGTCTTTGCCAATCCCGTGAACATGTTCGTGGCAAGCTTCGTCGGCAGTCCGGCGATGAGCCTCGTTCCGCTGGAAGCATCCACCGCAGGAGGCAATACGGTCTTGACCAGCGCGGAAGGTTGGCGACTGGAACTTTCGCCGGAGAATGCCAGGAAGGTCGCCAAAGCGGCATCCAAGAAGGTCGTGCTCGGTGCGCGTCATTCGACCATCAAACTGCATAAGACTGCGATCCCAGGAACTGTCCCCGCCAAAGCCTACACGGTTGAACCGACAGGAGACGTCACTTTCGTACAGGCCTTCCTGTCCGGCGCTATCGTCAATATCAGCGTGCCGCCAGCCGTTGTCGTCGCTCCAGATGAACCGATCTGGCTGGAGTTCGATCAGGAGCGGATCCACTTGTTCGACGGCGAAACAGAAATGGCTCTCAAGGCAGATTGAGATGACGCGCATGCGCAACACGAGGCGTCGATGACGACGAAACTTAAAATCACGGCGATCAAGCCATATCCGATCTGGGTCGGCATCCGCAATCAGATGCTGGTCAAAGTCGAAACAGATTGCGGGATCTTCGGGTGGGGCGAGAGCGGCTTAAGCGGACGAGAGCAAGCAGTTGCGGGCGCAATCGAACATTATCGCGAATTCCTGATCGGCCGCGATCCGATGCAGATAGGGCGGATATGGCAAGAGCTTTATCGCAGCCAGTATTTCGAAGGCGGGCGCGTTTTGCAGGCAGCGATTTCCGCGATCGATATTGCCCTCCATGACATCAAGGGTAAGGCGCTGGGCGTACCGGTCTACGACCTTCTGGGTGGCAAACAGCGCGAGCGCATACCGACCTTTGCCTCTACCGGCGATGAGGCGGAGGGCGATGCTGCGATTGACCGTGCGAGCGAGCTGCGCGAACAGGGTTGGCAGGCGATCCGCTTCTTTCCGGCCGGACAAAGCAACCGCGAGGTCTTCGAACCACGAGAGTCGATTGGCGCGACTGCGGCGGTGCTGAACAAGGCCCGCGAGGTTCTGGGCGACAACGTCGTCCTCGGCATCGACTATCATCACCGGCTATCGGTTGCGGAAGCTGCAAGCTTCTGCAGCAAGCTCGGGAGTGGCGTACTGGATTTTCTTGAGGAGCCAATCAGGGATGAGACCCCAAGCGCATATGAATCCTTACGCAAGATGACCAACATTCCATTTGCCATAGGGGAAGAGTTCGCCAGCAAATGGCAGTTTCTACCCTTCATCGAGCAAGATCTTCACCAGTTCAACCGGATCGACGTCTGCAATGTCGGCGGCCTTACCGAAGCTATGAAGGTCGCCGGTTGGAGTGAGGCGCATTATGTCGATCTGATGCCGCACAATCCGCTTGGTCCTGTATGCACGGCCGCGACGATCCATTTTGCGGCTGCTGTAGCCAACTTTGCTTGGTTGGAGACCAGAGCTCCTGAGACGAAACTTGGCTTTGATAACTCTGACTTCTTTCCCGTGCAGCCGAGGCTCGACGGGACCGACTACCCGGTCAACGCCCTGCCTGGGCTCGGCGTTGAGGTAAACGAGGATGCAATTGCGGCACAAAGCTTCCGCTTCTGGGAAGCCCCTCACCTCAGGCGCCGTGATGGTTCCGTCACCAACTGGTAATCCACTCAACATTGGAGCTTGTCATGACGCAGACGCCCGACATTACGCGACCGCCCAAGGAATTGATCGATGCATTAAAGGAGATTGGCGCGGCGACGATTGCCGGCACACTCGGGCATATGGGGTTTCGCTATCCGCACATGGTCGGTCCCACTTCACAGAGGCGAGGCAAGTCGATCGTCGGACCGGCACTGACGCTCCAGTTCATGCCCCAGCGGCCGGATCTCTTTAGCGAAGGAGAGTATGCTGATCCTGAAACGCAGCTGCATCGCCACGTCCTCTACCACGTCCAGGAAGGCGATGTCGTCGTCGTCGATGCACGTGGCGACATGAGCTCCGGCGTCTTCGGCGACATGATGTCGACCTATTTCAAAGGCCGCGGCGGTGCTGGCATCGTCATCGACGGATGCATGAGAGACAGGCCCAATGTCGAAAAGCTAGATCTTTCCCTGTGGCTTCGCGGCTGGACGCCAAATTATCACGTCCAGACGAGCATCTACCCTAACGCTGTCAATGTTCCGATTGCCTGTGGCGGTGTCACGGTAATTCCAGGTGACATCATCGTGGCTGATGATGACGGCGTGGTGGTGCTTCCCGTCGCGATGGCCCGCAAGGTTATCGAAGAATCGCAAACGCATCACGACTGGGAAGAATTTTCGCGGATGAAACTCATGCAGGGCGGATCTCTGCAACGCTATTATCCACTGCACGACGATGCCCGCAGTGAATACGAGGAATGGAGCAGGACCAATCCGCCTGGAAGAAGGTAGGCAATGGGCGGGACGGGTATCCAATGATCTGTGTGATACCTGTGCGATCTCCAAGAAACGAGATATGGGCTTTTTTTATAACTCGATGTCTAGCCTGGTGAACCGAGACCTCCAAAGGCGCAGATCTCTATTCGCTGGTCTGCGAAACGATCGTATTTTTCGGCTTGTTGACTGATCTGCGGGTGAACAGTACCTTACGAGGCAGGTCGTTAGGCTTGTCCTCATATGACAGATCAATCTCTTCAACGCCGCCTTGCTGCCATTGTCGTTGCTGACGTGGTAGGATATTCGGGCCTTATGGAAGCCGATGAAGCCGCAACCTTGGCGAACGTCAGGGAGCTGCGCTTTGGAATTATCGAGCCTGCTGCGACGCGCCACAAAGGTCGCATCTTCAAGGTTCTGGGCGACGGATTCCTGATCGAGTTCGGTAGCGCAATGGATGCGGTCAAAGCAGCGTTGGAAATTCAACGAGCCACCCTTGCTGTTGAGGATCTCGGAGACCGGCGCCTCCTCTTGCGGATAGGCGTGAACCTGGGGGATGTCATTCATGACGGTTCAGATCTGCTTGGCGACGGGGTAAATGTCGCGGCGCGCCTTCAAACGGCGGCCGTACCGGGCGGCATTTGCATTTCAGCGGACGTTCATGGCGAGATCGCCGGCAGTATCGACGAGCGGTTCTTCGACGCAGGCCAATGCCACCTGAAGAACCTTATCCGCCCGGTCCACGTCTGGCACTGGCCAGATCAGTTGCAAAGCATATTCCCGCTGCCCGATGGCCCCTCGATCGCGGTGTTGCCTTTCACCAATATAACCGGGGATGAAGCGGACGGCTATTTTGTCGACGGCTTGACAGAGGATCTGATCACCGACCTCTCTCGAAGGCCTGGACTGTTCGTCATCGCGCGCAGCTCGGTGTTCGCGTACAAGGGCAAGCAGATCGACGTGCGGGTGGTGGCCCAGGACCTCGGTGTCCGCTTTGTCCTGGAAGGGAGCGCGAGACGCTCAGCGGGCCGTGTTCGCATCAATGCGCAGCTGTTCGATGCCCGTGCCGGCCAGCACCTGTGGGCTGATCGCTTTGACAGAACGATGGAAGATGTCTTCGAGCTACAGGACGAAGTTAATGCCAAGATTGTTGAGGCGCTTGTCGGACGGCTGGCTGTGCCGATACAACGTAATCGGCCGAAGCACTTTGAGGCGTACGATCTTTGTGTCCGCGCTCGGCGCTTGACGGAAGAGTCGCCGCATACCGCGCGCGAGGCCTATATGCTGCTCCAACGTGCTGTTGAGCTTGAGCCATCATATGCCGAGGCGCTTGGGCTGCTCGCCTATAATCGGTGGCTCGCCTGGACTCATTTTGGAGAACCGGAAGATCTCAATCGCCGGACAGCGACGACGTTCGCGCAGAGAGCAGTCAGCCTCGATCCAAACGATGCCGGGTGCCGTTATGTTCTGGGGACCATTTTAGCTTACGAGCGGCGATGGGAGGAATCAGAGGCGGCCTTCGCCAAGGCCTTGGAGCTGGATCCCAACCATGCTGATACCTGGGCTGCGATGTCGGACATGTCAGTTCTCGACGGCAGGGTCGCCGACGGACTGGCACAGATCGAGAAGGCGCTGCGGCTCAATCCGCATCCACCCTGCTGGTATCTTTGTCATCTTGGACAGGCCCAATACGCTACCCGCAATTATGACGGGGCGAAGGCCACTCTCCGCCGGGATGAAACCTACCGAACCAACTCACGTAAATTTCTTGCTGCCTCGCTTGCACAATTGGACGACCTAGAAGAGGCTCGTCGCGAGGCAGAGCTGTTCTTGATCGCCCACCCCCATTTCACGATCAACCATTGGCTCAGTTCCCAACCGCTGCGTGATCCATCTGTTGGAGACCATTTTGTCGACGGTTTCCGCAAGGCAGGCCTTCCGGAGGGATGACAGAAGAGTTGAGCAACTCCACTAACAATGCGATCTTGTCGCCACGGACACCGAGTTAACGTGCCCAGGCGGCATACTTGCGGAGTCCGCGGAGGCCGTCCGCTGTTTCGAATTGAACAAGTCCGGCGAACTTCCTGAGCGCCGGTCCGTTCGCACCCAAGAACGTTGCGGCAACACAACGCTGTGACGGCTTGAGCAGGCCAGAGGATGCCGGAAATTCAACGGTCGCTGCCAGTCCCCCACCTTCCCTCTGCTTGAGATGAAGCGGTCCGCCGAAGAGCCCGACAAGCTCCCGTGCTATCGAAAGGCCGAAACCGTGTCCGGGGAAGTCTCATCCAGCCGCACGCCAGGTGAGACCGCCTCGGGGTCAAAGCCAGCGTCGATGCCCGGCCCATCATCCGTCGTCTTCGACCAGCAATATGCGCATCGTGAACCCAGTTTCTCTGATGTCTTCATGAGAACTAGGGCGCGTTTGCTTAACTGAAACTGAACCGCGACGTTCAGCCTGCGTCGATCCGGACACGCCTATCATCCTCCAGTCACAACGAACTGGAGACAGCATCATGTCCATGGAAAACGACGCTCCCGGCACCTCGCCTGAGCGGCCGGTCCGCAGGGGCCGCCCTCGCCGGCCGGCAACGCATCTGGCGGCTTTTGGAATTGCGGCCTTTGCGGTCCTTGCAATCGGTGCGGCCGGCGGTGCCGCGGCAATGAAATTCACCCGGCCCGGCATCGAGCTTGCACCCTTGACACCCACCTCGATCTCCAGCCTCAAGGACGATTGGGGCGTGGTGACGCTCAAAGGCAAGGTCACGGAGATCTACGGTAACAAGTTCATCGTTCAAGACGAAACCGGCAAGGCCTTGATCGAGACCGGTCCGGCCGGCGATGACGGCAAGCTCGTTGCTGTCGGCGAACCCATCAGTGTCCAAGGCCGCTTCGACGACGGGTTCCTGCATGCGAGCTACGTTGTTCATCAGGATGGCAAGACCGACGCCCTTCGCCCGCCGCCTGGACCTCCCCCGCATGGCGGACCGCTCGGCAATATGTCGCACGAGATGAAGCCCTGAAGCTTCCAAAAACGACGCCTGGCGCGCCGTTGAACCAAAATCAACGGCGCGCGTTATCTGGCGGATTTCCGGGAGTGGCACGCATGATCAAACCTATTGTTCGATTGCTTGCCTCTCCTGGCAAGTCCGTCTTCTTCACGGCATGCGTCGTCACCGCGGCCTTTCAAGGCAGTTCAACAATCGCAGCGGATGCCGCCGCAGTGCCGGTAACCGCAATCGCTGCGCGGACGGGAACGATCGACCGCGTCATCAATGGCATCGGAACCGTTGCACCCCTGCAGTCTGTGACGGTCAGGCCCAGGATCGACGGGCAAGTCGTCGACATCTCCTTTGCTGAAGGGCAGATGGTGCAAAAAGGCAGTGTTCTTCTCAAGCTGGACGATCGCGAATTGATTTCCGCTCTCGCGTCTGCAAAGGCGAAAAAGGCCCAGGACGAGGCGCAGCTAAACAGTGCCCGGACAGACGCACAGCGGTATGCGGCACTCGCCGAGAAGGGCGTTGCGTCGGCTTCGACGCTTGAGCAAAAGACCGCGTCGAGTCAACAATATGCGGCGGCCGTCCAATATGACGACGCGCTTATCAAAAGCGCGGAAACCCAGCTCGGGTTTGCCACGATCACCGCCCCCTTTGAAGGACGCACCGGATTCAAGCAGGTCGATGTCGGCAGCGTCGTAAACGCGAGCTCCACGACTGGCATCGTGACGATCACGCAGATGGATCCGATCGGGGTATCGTTCGTGGCGCCGGGCGACAAGTTTGGCGAGATCAGGGACGCTCTGAATCAGGGTATAGCAGAGGTCAAACTGACGAGCACCGACGGCAGCCGCACACTTGCCACCGGGAAACTGACCACTCTCGACAACTCCGTCGATGCCTCGAACGGCTCCATCCATCTCAAGGCGACATTCGACAATGCCAAGGCGGTGCTCTGGCCCGGTCTGCCCGTCGCAACAACGCTGACGGTCGAGAAACGCACTGGTGTCATCGTTCCTGACAAGGCGCTCGCCCGCGGTCGCGACGGACTCTACGCCTACGTCGTCGGCGCCGGCGGAAAAGCGGTCCGCCGCGCGGTCAAGACCGCCTTCGTCACCGATGCGATGGCGCTGGTTACAGAAGGTATCAGTGACGGCGATCAGGTCGTCATGGACGGTCAGTCACGCATCGGCGACGGCGCGTTGGTTTCGGTCACCCCATGGACCGGCTCCCCGGCAGGTGAGCTCGCAGACAAGGCAACGCCATAATGATCGATCGCGAGCGTAAGCCCGGAGAACCAGCAGGATTTTTTGATTTCTTTATCGTTCATCCGGTCGCGACCGGGCTGATCATGTGCGGCATCTTCCTTCTCGGGGCCATCTGTTATCCGTTTATGCCGGTCTCGGCTTTGCCGCAGATCGACTTCCCGACGATCCAGATCGCAGCAAACCTTCCCGGCGCCTCGCCTGAGACCATGGCTGCCAGCGTCGCCCAGCCGATCGAAGACGCGTTGTCGCGCGTCAGCGGCATATCCGAAATGACCTCGAACAGTTCGCTCGGTACGACCTCGATCACGGTGCAGTTTGGACTCGACCAGGATATCCAGACGGCCGCAAGCGACGTTCAGACGGCAATTAGCGAAGCGGCTGGTCAGCTTCCGAAGGACATGACGTCTCTGCCCACGGTGCATAAGGCGAACCCCGCCGACGCCCCCATCATGCAACTGTCGGCAAGCTCCGATGTTCTAACCTTGCCTGAACTGGATGAGTTTATCGAACGCAATGTGGCATCCAAGATCGGTCAGGTATCGGGTGTCGCTTTCGTAAACATCGGCGGCAAGCAGAAGCCCGCGATCCGGATCGCGGTCGATCCCGGGCGGCTGGCGCAGGCGGATATCACACTCGAGGACGTGCGAACGGCGATCGGCAATCTCAGTCTCAGCGCGCCCAAAGGAAACATCGACGATCCGACCAGGACCTTTCCGATCTACACGAATGACCAGATCGGTAGCAGCGCACAGTGGAACGACGCAGTCATCGCGTATAGCAGCGGCGGTCCCGTTCGTATCCGCGATATCGGTCAGGCGGTCGATGGCGCCGAAGACAACAAGATGGCGCATTGGACCAATGGCGAGCGCGGTATCGCGCTCGACGTCTTCCGTCAGCCGGGCGCAAACGTCATTGCTGTCGTAAACGCCGTGAAGGAACAGCTCCCGGCGCTTCAGGCGTCACTGCCCAAGTCGATCAAGCTCGAGCTCGTCACTGATCGCACGACAACGATCAGGGCATCAGTCAATGATGTTCAATTCACGCTGATGCTGACGATTGGTCTGGTCGTCGTGGTGATATTCCTTTTCCTGCGAAACCTCCGCGCGACGATCATTCCGGTGCTGACGCTGCCGATTGCGCTCGTCGGTGCGTTGGCGCCGATGTGGGTGCTCGGTTTCAGTCTCGACAACCTGTCTCTCATGGCCCTCGTCGTGGCTGTCGGATTTGTCGTCGATGATGCGATCGTCATGCTGGAAAACATCACCCGCCATATCGAAGACGGCGTCGATCCCCGTGATGCCGCCCGCAGAGGCGCGCGTGAGATCGGTTTTACCATCGTCTCGATCAGCCTGTCGCTGATCGCTGTTCTCATCCCGGTCCTATTGATGGGCGGCATCGTTGGACGCCTGTTTCGCGAATTTGCGATCACCTTAACGGTCGCGATCGTCATTTCCGCCATCGTGTCGCTGACGTTGACCCCGATGCTGGCTTCCAAGCTGATCCGCCCGATCGATGAACGCCAACGGGGGCGGTTCTACCGCCTCGGAGAAGCGTTCTTCGATCGCCTCACGTCGCTTTATATCGCGAGCCTGAGGCCGGTGATCCGCCATAGGATATTGACGCTTGGCGTCTTCATCGCGACGATCGCAGGAACAGCCTATCTGTTCATTGTTATCCCCAAGGGCTTCTTTCCGGAGCAAGATACAGGTTTCATTGGCGGGCTATCGCAAGCCTCTCCGGATATTTCCTTCTCGGAGATGTCAAAACTGCAGGAGCGGGTTAGCGCCATCATCCTGAAGGATCCGGCGGTCTACAGCGTGTTCATGGACATCGGCGGCGGCAATGGCGGCAACGCGCTCAATCAGGGCCACGTGAACATTACACTGAAGCCATTGGAGAGCCGGAACGTGAGCGCCAGGCAAGTCATCGAACGGCTCGGCCAGGCTTTGAATGCGCAGCAAGGCATCAAGCTTTTCATGCAGTCCGCCCAGGATATCAATATCGGCGCGCGGCCTGCCAAGACCCAATATCAGTTCACCCTTCAGGACGCCGATATCGAGGAGCTTGGTACCTGGGCATCGAAGGTTACCAGCCGCCTTCAAGGCGTCTCGCAACTGCGGGATGTTGGCAGCGACCAGCAAGCTGAAGCGCCCAATCTGTCGATCAAGATCGATCGCGCCGCAGCAACGCTTTACGGGGTTTTGCCCTCCGGCATCGACGACACGCTTTACGATGCCTTCGGTCAGCGGCAGGTCGCGTCCTACTCGACGCAAACGGATACGTTCCGGGTGATCCTCGAAGTTCTTCCCAACCTGCAGCGCGACATTGCAACGCTGGACCGGCTTTCCATTCGTGCCAGCAACGGCACCTTGGTTCCGCTTTCCGTGGTGGCGAAGTGGTCGACGGACGGCGTCTCACCCGTCTCCATATCGCACCAGGGTCAGTCGCCGGCGGTCACGATCTCGTTCAACCTTGCCCCGAATGTCGCGCTTGGCGAAGCGACGCAGGCAATCGAAACGGCAGTGGCCGACATGCATCCGCCGGCTTCGCTGCAGACAAGTTTCTCCGGAAGCGCCAAGGCTTTCAAGGATTCGCTCGGAACCGTCCCCTTGCTGATCCTGGCGTCGCTCGTCGTTGTCTACATCATTCTCGGCGTCTTGTACGAAAGCCTCATCCATCCGTTGACGATCCTCTCGACGTTGCCATCAGCGGGTCTTGGGGCATTGCTTGCACTCAAACTGGCAGGTTTCGACTTCGGCCTCGTCGCAATGATAGGGGTCATCCTGCTGATCGGCATCGTCAAGAAGAATGGCATCATGCTAGTGGATTTCGCGATCCAGGCAGAGCGGGAAGAAGGTCTCGGAAGCGAGGACGCGATCGTCAAGGCAGCACAGATGCGGTTTCGTCCGATCCTGATGACCACGATGGCCGCATTGCTTGGAGGGTTGCCTCTTGCCATCGGTCACGGATCTGGCTCCGAATTGCGGCAGCCGCTCGGCTACGCAATTGTCGGGGGTCTCCTTGTGAGCCAGTTGCTCACCCTCTATACGACACCCGTCATCTATCTGCTGCTCGACAAGCTACGCAAAAATCGTACAGAGACGGCGGGCAGTCAGAGCAGCGCCTCAGCCGCATAGCTTCCAAGCACGGGGAAAGATATGAACACATCCTTCTACACCTGTGCCATCGCGAGCGTCACAGCCGCCGGTGTTGTTGTCCGGCCGTTTCGTCTGCCTGAGGCAATCTGGGCCGTTGGCGGAGCTTTGCTCATCCTTCTATCCGGCATCCTCAACCCTATGGAAGTCTGGGCCGGGGTGGCAAAGGGTACCGACGTCTATCTGTTTCTGATCGGCATGATGCTCCTATCCGAGCTTGCCCGGAAAGAAGGGCTGTTTGACTGGCTTGCAGCCATTGCCACGTCCTATGCAAGAGGATCGCCAACGCGGCTCTTCGCTCTTGTTTATGGTGTCGGCATTCTCGTCACCGCATTCCTGTCCAACGACGCGACGGCTGTTGTTCTCACGCCCGCTGTCTACGCCGCATGCCGCGCGGCAAAGGTCAGGGATCCGTTACCTTACCTGCTGATCTGTGCCTTTGTTGCCAATGCCGCAAGTTTCGTCTTGCCGATATCCAATCCTGCAAATCTGGTGATCTTCGCTGGCGGCGACATGCCATCGCTGTCTCGCTGGATGAGTACGTTCATGCTCCCGTCTATGGCTTCTATCGTCGTGACTTATCTGACGCTTTATTGGTCGCAACGCCGGACGCTCGTCGCTGACACCGTGGACACCGCGATCGCGCGCCCGCATCTCAGCATCTCTGCACAGCTTGCCGGATTTGGGTTGGTCGTCACAGCGGCCATTCTTCTGTGGGCCTCAGCGATGCATGTCAGCCTGGGGCGGCCTACGTTTATAGCCGGCATGATAACGACGCTGGCCGTGCTCGCCGTTATCCGGCAAAACCCAATCAACGTCTTACGCGATGTCAGTTGGGGCGTCATCCCTTTGGTCGGCGGATTGTTCGTCGTCGTTGAGGCGGTCAATCATACGGGCGTCGCTACCATACTTGCGGACCATCTCAGGACGCTCGGCGCACATTCCGAAGTGCAAGCAACCGCAGTTGCAGGGACCGGTGTCGCCCTGCTTTCGAATCTCATCAACAATCTGCCTGCCGGTCTTTTCGCCGGAAGCGCTGTCCAGGCCGCGGAGGTCTCCGATCGCATCGCTGGCGCGGTGCTGATCGGCGTGGATCTCGGCCCAAACCTTTCGGTGACTGGTTCCCTTGCGACAATCCTTTGGCTGACGTCATTGCGCCGGGAGGGCATCGAAGTCAGCGCGCTATCGTTTCTGAAAATTGGCGGCGTCGTGATGTTCCCCGCACTGTTGTTGTCGCTTGCCGTTCTCTTGGCCTGATCGAGAGGGGTCCCATCAACACCGTGCTGCAGTCGCATCTCTGAAAAAAATTTATGTTCAGGGATACTTGAAGAATGAATTCTCCGCTGGTCGCCAATCTTCAACTGATGCCGGAACATTTGGTCACCGATTTGATTATCCTCCACTAAGGAGGAAATAATCATGGACCATACAAACCACGTACGGCTGACGGCATCCGAGTTGACGCCCGCCGTTCTCGAAGGTGCCACGATCTATGGCGTCGATGATCATAAGGTCGGCAAGATCGATCACATCCATGCTGCTGGCGGCGCCGGCGGATCCGCAGTGATCGATGTTGGCGGGTTCCTCGGCATTGGCGCCAAGCCGGTCGCAGTTCCGATTTCGGATCTCGAGTTTATGCGAGACGAGGACGGCGATGTTCACGCCGTCACCAGTTGGACCAAGGATCAGCTCAAGCAAATGCCTGAACACCGAGACTGAGATCGTCTCGAACTGTTCTCCAGCACCGCAATTGGCGGTGCTGGAGAGATCGCACCCGATCTAACTGTATCTCGGGCCATGCTCGACAGTTCGGCGACTAGCCTCCGGCTTAGTGAGTTTGTATTTTCTTAACGGGCAAGTGACGGAGGCAGGCGCGAACGATACGTCGACTGGGTCTTATAGGCCGGGCGGGAGCCTGCCCCTATTGACGACGCTATAGCCAAGGAACCGCAAACCACGGACAAGCGCCAGTGGTCCCTCTTTTTCATCCACTCTAGTCTCTCCGATACCGTCCCAGTGTCGGCGCTGCCAGCTTTTGAACAAGGTCTCGAACGCTGCATAGTCAGCATCGGACATGGGAAATGGCTCCGGAAAATGCGCGACATAAATTTCGCCGGCATTCAATGGTTCCCATTCGATGACTATCGCTCTCAACGCGTTAATCTCCCGATTTTTGGTTGGGCGGCTAGCGAAGCTCACGCCGCAGATCTTCCAGAATCGGCCGCTCCCCGCTCAATATCTTGCACTTTGTCCTCTCGAGCGAATCCACCCGGTTAACTTCTGGAAAACTAGCCATCGTCCGAGACGCGTGTGGCTAACCAATCTCGCACTTTACACTATCTATATAGCAAGCTCGAGGGGCCAGTCTGCCTCGATCGTCCACGCAACTGCGCTTGGCGCCTGGTTGCAGGTACCCACCGAGCCAGGCGAAATCGCCCTTGATCGCTATGCCTTTACGGCCCTCCGAAACGGCGGCCTTAAGGGCAGCTTCGGCAATGCCTCTGCGGATCGGCCATGCCCTCTGTCGCAACGCGTCCAAAAGGAGCCAGCGGGATTAGCACGCCTCACCTGAGGTTCTTGATCTGCGGTGCGATATGAGGATCCCCCCCGCTCCGTACCGCCATCGTCGTCACAACTACTTTTGGCAGAGTTTGGACACGTTGCGTTGGAGACCCCGAAGCAGCGCTTGAGCGATTTCATCTTTTAAACCTTGGACGATATCGCCGAACGGGCCACTGGTGCGGATGATCTCGAACGAGCTTTCCGTGGTTTTGCAGGTGGATAGATCGAAATGCAGGCTGACATCAGCTGTTGCCGAAAACCCGCCTTGCACCAAAGTATTGTCTGATGTCTTGCAAGCCAAGGTTCCCCGGGCTTTTGCCTCGGCAAGGTCACCGTTCACGGACACGTCGAGTCTCTCGATCTTCACATAATCTAGCTTGTCGACGCCAACTTCAACGCTGATGCCAAAGCTCGATGCGTTTACCTTAAGCGCCCGCCACGGCTGTGCGTCACCGATCGCTCGCTCCAGCACATTCTCTGCTGCGGCAGGACGCTGTGTAACCATCAGCGCTATTGCTGTAAACACTGCAAAGGCGCCCACCCATCCTGGCATCATTCTTTACCTTCCGCGAGGCTCGAGCCGTCCCGACCCGTGAGTTAATGGCTGCTGTAGAGCTCGGAGCGGAAATCCTCATCCGCTCTTTCGGGGAACAAGTGCCGCCGGGTCTGCCGCAGGCCGTCAGCTTGGCGTCGATGCTTCTCGACCACGTGATTTGTCACGTCAATAAGCGGGCCGCCATCTCGCTCAGCAATGCGGACCGTGCCTCCTTGAGAAAGAAAATCGCAAAACGCCTCGACCGATCTGAGGTGGGCCGTGAGCTCGACGTATCGGTGGTCGTATTCTTTCATGACATCCTCCAGCGGAAAAGATCACAAGAGACTTCGGCGAGAAAATGGCTGCGCGCTGAGATTTGCGGTTAGGGGTTATCCAGCCGTTCAACCGTCTATGCATCAGCCCTCGAACTTCCACCCGACTGGCTGCCAGCAACTGGAGGAGCTATCCAGCGTGATTGGCAGGTCGCGTACTTGCTTGCAAGCGCCGATTTAGACCATTCCGATTCCGTCGAAGTGATCGTGTGACACCGGATGCGTTGGGAGCGGGTGCTCCTTGTGTATTCATCAGTTCTCTCTAGGCAGATGCTGGGGATTGGGCATGCGAGTCTCCATCCCAGCCGGGCTATACTGTGATTGCCGCCGCCTCTCACAAATCTTTATGGCAGTTCCTTAGGCTCGCCACGAACCGACAAGTACCGTTCCCTGAAAATCCTGAATGTTACGCGCCACAACTGCTAATCCCTGAACGAGCGCGGTGGACGGCGATCGCATCAGCTACATTGCGGCGATCAGGAATATGTAAGTGGGCCCACCGCGTAGGGATAGCGCCATCGATCGGTATAACTCGCTCTGAAAACTCCGGCCGAACGCGGCTATCCATCCATTCTCGCAGGTGCTGTCCCAGTGCGCAGTCTCAGGGTTGCATGCAGAGTATTCCACGCTCAGGTTCTAAATAATTTCATAGATTATCAATTGGCACCGGTTTGCTCAATCCCAATGCTCATACTCTGACGCGCTTCAGAAAGCCCGTTTTCGCATTCCGCCTACCCTGCAATCAAGGATTGCCGTCATGTCGCCAACCATCGAGACAATGGTTTCCAGCCGATAGGGTTTTGCGATGAAGGTTGCTCCGCCAGGCAACTCGTCAGGGCGCAGGCAATGACCTCCGGAAGCGATGATCACTGGAACGGGCATGCTGGTCAACGAGATCATCCCGGCCAGATCGAGCCCGCTCAGTCCACCGGGCATATCAATGTCCGTAACGACGGCGTCGATCTTGCGCCGAGCGAGAGCCGCGATTGCCTCAAGGACATTTTCGGCTTCGACAACGTCGTAACCCTCATCCCTAAGGGTGTCTGCCAACATCATCCTGATGAGAAATTCGTCTTCAACGATGAGAACTGTGCGCTGATACATGTCAGTTTCGCTCCGTGGTCACGAGATGAACTCGCAGCGACCCGAATAGATCGTCTTTCAGACAGGAGTATTCGCAGACATATTTAATAAAATACGAATGAACCACGGCTCTATGCCGCGAGCCAGATGCCGGAACGTTTATTGTCTGGTTGGTCAGCCTCGGTTGCTTCCAGAAACCTCATCGGCTGTTCAATATGCGGCCTAGTTCCTTCAACCGGGATAAAAGCAGCCCGGCTTCGGAGGCGAAGGCGGGCCAACGGCCCACGGTTGCTCGAAGCTCGTTGATGATCTCGTTCGCAATTCGTGCTGGTATCGAAGCTGCCTTGGCGATCAGCAGCGGCATGGCTATAATGTCGGGCGCATATTCGAAATTGCTTCGCCTCTCGGTGCCGCTTCACGCCAAGGTACCGAGCTTGCGCGACCGCCCCTCCAGATCAATCATCACAGCCATTTGTTGACAGGTTCGAATTTCACGATTACGCGCCCTTTTCCTCAGTGGCCGGTCGATGACGTCATCAATGGTTCTGGGCGCCTGCGGGGGGAACAACTGGCCGAATTCGACTTCGGCACGAAGCACGAAAGCAATCTTGACCAGGGCTTCGATCGAGATCTTGCCAGCTTCCTTGAAAAGGCGCAGCGAACTATAGGATACGCCTGCTTTGGCAGCGAGATCGCTCTGCGTCGAACCTAGGACGAGAGCGGCCTCAACGATCATAGCGTGATGGAGCGGTATGGTCCTTCGATAGCGACGGCCATGGCCGATTTTTGGCCTACCATTGAACGGATGGTACGAGACCACTTCAGGAGACCGGCTTTAAGCAGTACGCTGGGGGACCGTCATGCGCAGACTATCAGGCCGCAATAAGCAACATCACATAGGCGACTACAGTCACCATCAGTCCGCGGAAGGCGAGCGTCACGCAGCGGTACTTGCCGCGAGCGATCGCCGAGAGAATATCAGCGTTGTCGAGATACTCGGCAAAGAGGTAACGCTGGTCGTGGCGCGCAGCCGCTTCCCAGAAAAGCTGCCGGTGCTTGCCCCAGCTTCCCCAGAACATCGAAGTCGACTTGTTCACGTGACGAGGCAACACGACGAGTATCGCCGATAGAATCGAGAAGACCGATGCCGCAGCCAGAAGCCCGGAGAACAGCAGTGTCTTTGGATCGCCACCGACATAGCGCGTCCATGTAAAGACGGCCCTGACATCCCCCGAGCTAACGAGGAACGCAAGCATGAAGGTGAAGATGTAAGCCGCCTTTTGATCAGATATCTTGATCTGGTCGTAGAAGATATCGTTTATCTTCTTGATATGATCAAAATATTCCGATCCTATGACATTCGTCGAAGGAAAACTTTCCATCAACTCAGTAGCACCTTCAAGATCGCTCACCCAAACATCTCCACCGTCAAGTGTCTCCCTGATATTACACTTAGCCGCCAAAGCAAGATGAGCGGTACAACTTCTATTGACTTTTCGCGACGGCGAGGACAAACGCTTTGCTATGAGGGGTAGCTTTACACATTCCATGTCCGCCATGATGGTGTTGACGGTGGCCGCATCCGTTGCTGCGCTGCCGGCCGGTGCCGAGCCGCTGTCTCGTGCTGAGCCGGCTGCCGGATCGGTGATCGACCGGAAGATGGGCGAGGAAGTCCGCTTCGTCGATCTTTCCAACTGGCAGGATGTCGATCTTCACCAGGATCTGCTTGGCGGCGACGTGCTGCGCACCAATGCGACCGGCCAGCTTGCTATACTGTTCGCAGATCGCACCCAGGTGCGCCTAGGCCGCAACTCGGCGCTCCAGGTAAAGCAGATGGCCCGGCAGGGCGACACCGTTCTCAACCTGCAATCCGGAACCATGTGGGCCCGCGCCCAGCGCGGCGGCACGGGGTTGACGGTGGAAACGCCGGCGGCGGCCGCCGCCATCCGCGGCACCGACTGGACATTGACGGTCAAGGGCGACCAGACTTCGCTGATCGTGCTCGAGGGCCAGGTCGAGCTGAAGAACGACTATGGCAGCGTGCAGGTAGCCGAAGGCGAAGGCGCGGTGGCGACGATTGGCCAAGCGCCACGCAAGCTCGTCATCGTCACGCCTGACGATCGCGAGCAGATGCTGTTCTACCTGACGCTGCGCAGCGGCTTCACCTTCATGCCGGCCTCCCCCCTGCCGGTGCAAACGATGCGCCGCGAACGCAGCCGTATCGAGGACAAGGCCGAGGAGGCGCGAAACGCCGAAGACTGGCTGACGCTGGCGGAAATACAGATATCGCTCGACGGCCGGCAGAAGGCGCTGAACTCGCTTGCGAGAGCGCGTGCCTTACGCTTGTCCGCAACACAACGCGCCCGTGCCGATCTCATTGAGGCGCTGATTGCAGGCGCCGAAAAGCGCTACAGCGAGGCGGCGAAAATGTTCGTGAGAGCCGAACGCGGCCTCGATCCGCTCCGCCGCAGCATCGCCGCCTATGGCGGCTACTACGCCCGCTCGCTGCAGGATCCATCCCGCAACGAACATCCACCGGCCAATGTCACCGGCCCCTACGCCGCCGTGATGAAAGCCTATACGGCAGGCTTCCTGGAAGATATTCCGGCTGCGATCGCAACGATGAAGGCGGCCGAAGCGCGCTATCCCGATGACTCGACGCTCCCTGCCCTGCGCGCGCAGCTGGCGCTGCTGATCAACGATCGCGTCCAGATGCAGGAGGCGATCGACAGGTCGCTTTCGATCGACCCGGACGATCCGAATGCGCTGCAGGCCCGCGCCCGCATGCGCGCCGATTATCAGGGCGATCTCGAGGGAGCACTGAGCGATCTGAATGCCGCGCTCAAGGTGGCCCCCGGCTCCTCCATGGCCTGGAACGACCTCGGCCTGCTGCAGAATGCCCGTGGTGCAGCGCGCGAAGCCGAAGCGGCGCTGAAACGTGCCATCGAACTCGACCGCGACGATCCTATCGGCCACGCCAATCTAGCGATCCTTTATCTCGACCAGTCGCGGATGAAGGAAGCAAAGCTCGAAATCGATCTGGCGCTCGCCGCCGACCCGGCCTTCGACATCGCCCTCCTGGCCCGCGGCCGCTACTATCTGCAGATGGGCGCGATGGACAAGGCGATCGACGACCTGCTGGCCTCCTCGACCGCCAATCCGGCGCATTCCCAGGCGCAGCTCATGCTCGCTGCCGGTCACTACGAAAAGGGCGACCGTGTTCTATCCGAACAAGCGCTCGACAATGCCGACAGACTGGACAGGAACGACCCGGTCATTTCCTCCTTCCGCACAGCCGTTGCCATCGACGACTACGACTCCGATGGCGCGCTGGACTACGCCCAGGAGTTCCTGCGGCGGTCGAAGGCGCGCGGCGGCCATTACGGCTCGCTCGGCGCCAATCAGGATGCCGGCTCAACGCTCAATAACGCCTTCCGCCTGCGCGGATTGAATGCTTGGGGCCGATATTACGGCGACGCGGTCTTCGATCCCTTCGCCGGCAGCGGCTACGTTGACCAGTCTATCCGCGGCAATATTCGCCCCTTCGCCACTAACGAGATCTTCGACGACGAGATCGATCTCTACAAGCTGAACTCCAACAGCTTTTCGGCGCTCTTGCAGGGCCTGCTTCTTGACCCGCACATGCTGTCCGGCCGCTCGCGCTCGGCCAATCTACTACGCCGACCGTTCCTCGAAGGCTCGATCGGCGGCGGCGTGATCAACTCCTCCGGTGAAACCAAGCCGATCGGCGAGGCTGAACTGCAGGGCTTTGCCAACGAGCCGTTCCCGGTCAGCGGCTATCTGAACCTGAAATGGGAACAGACGCCTTACGGCGGTGACTATGGTTCATTCCTGACAACCCCTTTCGCTAGCCCCGGCAGCCTTGATGGGGATATCCGCAGCCTTTCCGGCAACGGCTATCTTACGGCAACGCCAAATCCGGACGACCGGTTCGTGCTTTACGCCAACCACTCCGACAGCAAGCTTGACCAGGCAATCGACTTTCCGGCTGCGGGCTATAACGAGAGCGGTGATATCGATACGAAATCCACAGCCGCGGGTATCGGCTGGAGCCATACGTTCGGCTATCGCAACGTCGTCAATGCCGCATTCTTCTACACCAGCACCGAGCAAAACGTAGAGCAGGAAGTCATCGCCCCACCGCCGCGCATCGCAGACAGTCTGCAGCGCAATTACGTCGCAGCAATCAACCATCTTTACGGCGTCGATGATCTGACCTGGCGCTACGGCATAGAGGGCGGGTTCGTCGATATTAAAGCCGACGATTCGCTGCTTGGGACATCGGTCGACGAGCGGATAGGAATCGGCAGAGCCTACGTCGATCTGCTTCACGACATCACACCAAACCTAAAGGCGGAATACGCACTCTTCGGAACGGCCATAGACGGCGGCTCGACGGATGTGAAGCGGCTTGAGCCACGCCTGGGCATTGCCTGGGCGCCGCTCGACGGCCAATGGCTGCGCGCTGCTTTCATGCGGCAAAGCTATGATATGGGCTCCCCGACCTTGTCGCCGATCGGCGTCGTTGGCATTCAACCCAATCAACCTTATTCGGGCATCGACGGATACACCGATACGATCGCGCTTCAGTGGGACGCGCAATGGACTGAACGCTTGTTCACTAGCATCGAATACCAGCATCAGGAAATTCGTGACCTCGATTTGGCCTACCCGGTCGGCGGTCCATTTCTCCCCTATCTTCCGGGTGGCTTGACCATCAGCAAAGCAAATGTCGATCGCGTTAGCGCAACCGCAAACGTCGCCCTCCTTTATGGATTCGGTGTCTCAGCAACCGTGGCCTATTCTCATTCGAAGAACGAGGATGCTGGCAGCATCGGGTTTGACGAGGCGCTGCCTTACATTCCGGAGAGAAGCGGGCAACTCGCTCTGACCTGGGTCAATGAGGCCAACGTCAAGGCAACGCTTGCAGCGAACTATACCGGAGAGCGTCAAGGTGATGGCGGCATCCTCGGCCCCGAGGTGCTCGACGACTACTGGACCCTTGATGCCAACCTGATTTGGGAGCCGATCGACAAGCGCTTTGCCCTCGAAGCTTCGGCCTTCAATCTTCTTGACGAAGATTTCGAGGTGGCGCCTGGTGTTCCAGGCTGGGGCCGCGCGGTCAAGGGCAGCCTGAAGATCCGCTTCTGATGCCGGGCAGAAAGACACAATCCACCCGCCCAACCGGCTGGCCCGTCTCCAGCCGTCCGGTCAGACTAGCCGTCCTCGTACTGGTGACACTGGTGGCGATTTCGCTGCTCTCGCGTCTGCCGGCATGGTCGCTGCTGGAGCTCAGGAGCTTCGACTATCTCTCGACCGTCGATGATCCGCTGCCACCCGAGGAAGCGCCTGTGATCGTCGCGATCGACGAGCCGGCACTGGCGCAGATCAACGAACAATGGCCGTGGCCACGCAGTCTGCACGCCCGCCTGATCACCGCCCTGCGGGCTGCGGGCGCAAAGGCTGTCGGGCTTGATATCATCATGGCTGAACCCTCGTCGCCTGATAACGACGGCGCGGTGACCGCAGCTGTCGGCCCCGATGTCGTGTTGGCCGGCGACGAGACGCTGATCCAGGCGCCGCAGGCAGACCAGCTCATTCGCACCACGCCACTGCCTCAATTTACCGCTGCCGGCGCAAGAACCGGGATCGCCTCAATTGATCTCGGCGGCGACGGCATCTTCCGCACCATTCCGTCCTATAAGGACGGATTTGCCGTAACGCTGGCTGCTGCAGCTGGCAGGACGCCAATGAAGACGTCAAAAAATGCGATGATCCAGTCCTTCGGACCGTCTCGCAGCTATCCCACCGTGTCCTATTATCAGGCGCTTGACCCGCAGAATTTTCTGCCTCCGGATTTTTTCAAGGATCGCATCGTCCTGGTCGGCCTCAGCCTACAAAATGCGCCTGAGATCGACAAAGGCGGCGCCGATACATTCGCGACGCCCTATACAGTGCACACCGGCAAGCTGGTCGCCGGAGTCGAAATCCAGGCGACGATCTACGACAACATCGTCCACGGTTTCTTCATCGAAAAAGCCGGACTACCACTCGTCGCCCTAGTGATCCTTGTGGCCGCCGTGCTTGCAGCTGCAAGCGTCCTTCGCTCGACCAGCTGGCTAGCGATGGCGGCGGCCGTTACTGCCGTCTGCCTTTTCTCGGCCGCAAGTTTCGTAGGCATCCGCTTCGGCCATATCTTCGTTTCGCCGCTCGGCCCGTCAATCGCCTATATCGCCGTCGTCTTCGGCCAGACGGCATTCGACTTCGCCGAGGAGCGGCGCAACAAGCTGCAGATCACCCGCGCCTTCTCGCAATATCTCTCGCCCGACCTCGTCAAGCGCCTCTCTGAAGACCCCTCGCAGCTTAAGCTCGGCGGCGAGCGGCGAACCCTTTCGATCCTGTTCTCCGATGTGCGCGGGTTCACGACCATCGCCGAGACGCTGAGGGACGATCCCGAACAGCTGACCGCGCTGATCAATCGGCTACTGACGCCACTATCTGAAGTGGTGATGAACCATGGCGGCACGATCGACAAATATATGGGCGACTGCATCATGGCCTTCTGGAACGCGCCGCTCGACGATCCCGATCACGCGATGCATGCCGTCGTCGCGTCGCTGGCCATGCAGGAGGAAATTGCCAAGTTGAATCTGGAGCTGGAGGCCGAATCCGAAGCCAGCGGCATGCAGCTGCATGTCCTCAAGATGGGCGTTGGCATCAACACTGGCGAATGCGTCGTCGGCAACATGGGCTCCACCCGCCGCTTCGACTATTCCTGCCTCGGCGACAGCGTCAATCTTGCCTCGCGCCTCGAAGGCGCCTCGAAGAATTATGGCGTTGCATTGCTGCTTGGCGAGACCACCGCATCCCTGGTGAGCGGCCGGTATACGATCGCAGAGCTCGACCGTGTCATCGTCAAGGGCAAGACGGTTCCCGCTCCCGTTTTCACCATCCTGCACCGTGCCGAGGAGGACGCACTGGCGGCGCACGCCCAGTTTCTCCAGGCGAAATATGCGGGCGAATTGCGGGAAGACGATCCGCGCTTCGATGCAATGGCCGGGATGATACCGGAGCTATCGGGCTATTACACGATCATGCGCCATCATGAACGCACTGCGCGCGACCGGTAGTCCCGCGCGCGCGTTTGATTTATCGGCTAACGTGCCGCAGCGCCCGCATGGTACTCCCGACAACCTAAACGATGCTGTAACGCTAGCAGCCCCGGCCCGTTTGGGCGGGCGACTCAAAGGAAAAACCCTTACGGCTGCAACCGCAAGGGTTCTGCTGCGGTTGAGGTCACAGCGCGCGGACGCGTCAGGAGGGCATTCTAACGACGTCCACTGCTTACAACCACGATTGCATTCGATGGTTCCAACAAAAAAGCGCCACCTTTTACGGTGACGCTATAGTTGAGGATACAGGAAATCACTCGACAAAGACCGAGAGGTCATCACGACTGAGTACACTTGTGTGTCGAGTGATCAGGGTGAGAACAGTCTCACCCTCTGTATGTTCCTAGGGCTTTGAAAATAAATGGGGTTCGCGCCATCATGTTTTGCTAAGCCGCCGAACACCTCCCCAGCTTCCAACATTCCCATATGATGAGGTCGGCGGGTATTGATGACGGCCAGATCACTTCTTAGCTTTGGGCGGTGGGACTTAGTCGAAGATAGGATCCAGGCAAAGCTCCACGCTTCGATCGTACCGGAGCCGCGGAGAAAATCTGCCGCACCGTTCGCATCTTCGTTTTTCTGGAGGTGGTCGATCAGCGCCTTGGGCGAGGAAAGTCCTGGCAGGGTCATCAGAGAAAGGGAATGCTCGATTTCATCAACATCACCAAGCCCGACGACTGGCGGCGAACCCGGCGTCATTAATGTCCAACTGTACTGTTTCATTCCCCGCTCCCCAAGACCGAATAAGGCCCGCCCCTGTCACAGTGGTGAGCCTATAGCCTACAGCCGACCACGTCCCTTATGAAAGTATTTACCCACCTCGAACCGTTTGGATGATTTGGCGTTTCCAATGCAAATTACCCACTTCAATCTTGGGTGCGATCTCGGCATGGCCACTGACGCAAATCTTGTGTCGGTTAGTGAGGACGAGTTCCTAATCCGCATGAACCTTATGGAAGAGCTTGGAAACGGCGACCGCGGATGAAGCACCGGCGGTTCTGAATGACTGCCCAGATATCGAAGCGATCTTAGCTGGCATCGACATGCCTGGCTCTTCAAACGGCTGGGGCTGGCCAAGGTCGTGCATGGCTCCCTTCCGGAATGGCGATCATGGTGGCGTCGGGCTTCCTCAAGGTTCCCAGCAATGGCCTTCCGGCCGGAATTCCATTTCTGCCAAATCTTGTGACGTCAGTCACGTCATAAACCATATCCGCGAGCTGGTCCGTTAGCAGGGCAAGAGAGATTGCTTTGCCAAGCCCTTTAAGCCATAAAAATCAAGTGAGTTAGCTGCCTTGTGCTTGCTCGGCGCCTTCCGTCGTGGGCGCGCATCCGAGGCCCAAAGACAACGGAAATCCTATGGCACTGGTCAAGACCTCCCAACTGGGCGCAAAGCCGGCCTCCAGCAAACTGGTAACATCCGCTCCGGCGGCAACCGCCGTTGGCGACAAATCGGCGGCCTCCCGCCGTTCTCAAGATCGCACCCGCGTTCGCCAGCAGAAGGCGGCCGAGCGCATTGGTGCTGCAACGGAAGAATTGTCGACCGGTGTCGCCGAGGCGGCAGCGGCAGCCGAGCAACTCCAGCGCGCACTCGAGCAGATTGCTACCGGCGCTGAAGAAGCAGCAGGGGCTGCCCATGAGTCCCTCTCCGCAACCACGCAACTTTCATCAAGGTTCGGTGATGCCCGGTCCGAAGCCCAGGCTGCACGGGCGCGGACCGAAAGGCTGCAGGCTTCAGTGCTGGAAGCCGCCGCACAGATCGACACATCGGTCACCGCCATCGACACGAACGCTTCGCGACAGATCGCATCCGTTGCCATCATCGAAAGACTTCAATCTCAGGCTGAGAAGATTGCCGCGACCACGGTCGCTGTTACCGATATCTCGGATCGCACTAACCTCTTGGCCTTGAATGCCGCGATCGAGGCCGCCCGCGCCGGTGGAGAAGGTCGGGGATTTGCAGTCGTTGCCGACGAAGTCCGTTTGCTGGCGGAAGTCGCCGAACGCAGTTCGCGTAACGTCAACCAGCATGCCGAGACCATTGTCGACGGGGTCCGTCGTATTACCGAGCGCATGAACGCTGCGGCGGCTAAGGCGCGGGAACAAACGGTATCGGGACGGGCGGTCGCCGAAAAACTGCACGCCGTCCGCTCGGGGCTGACCTCCTTGTCGCAGAGCAGCCAGACTATCCTCATCGCCGCTGTCGAGGCGGAGATGGCCACCCGCGAGGCGCAGAAAGGTGCCGAAACGGTGGCGGCAGCCGCAGAGCAACAGTCCGCGGCGGCCAGTGAGGCGCAACGCTCCGTCCTGCAGCAGAGTTCGGCGCTGGAGGAAAGCCAAAAGACTGCCCAATCGCTAGCCATCCTTGCCGACGAGCTCATGAATGAAGGGGGCCGGGCCTCACGGGCGGAAGAACTGAGTTCGGCCGCCGAGGAACTTTCCGCGACCGTCCAAGAGCTTTCCGGCGCCGCCAGCGAGATCCTGATCGCCGTCGAGCAGATAAGCCGCGGCGCTGAGGCCCAAGCGGCCGCCACGCAGCAGGCCAACGCCGCGATGGTCCAGATCGAGAAAAGCGCCTCACAGGCCCAGGTCAGTGCGGAAAACGCAAGCGAGCGAGCTCAGGAAATCAAGGCGTTGCTGGCAAGAAACAAAACGGGCCTGACGGGTCTTGCATCCGGCATCTCCGATGCCCTGACAGAAACCCGCAACGCACTGTCAGACCTTAATTTGCTCGGCGAAATCGGCTTCCAGATCGAACGCACCGTCGACCGGATGGTGCTTGTCGCCGTCCAGACCAACATGCTGGCCGTCAGCGGCTCGGTGGAAGCGGCGAGAGCCGGCGACGCGGGCCGCGGTTTTGCCGTGGTCTCTACCGATATCCGCAAGCTCGCCCAGGACGCAGCAGAAAATATCGATGGCGTGAAGGACATTGTCCGGTCGATCCAGATCCAGATCCTCGTGGTCCAGCGCGAGCTGGAAGCGATTATGGTGGCTTCCGAGGCGGAGATCGCCAAGAGCAAGCTGACCGTCGATCTTCTGTCCGTAGCAGAAGCCGATATCGAGACGACGGTGCGCGGCAATGCCACAATCCTGGAAGCCGCGCAGGCAATTCTCATTGCGGCCAAGCAGGTTCAGGTCGGCACTCAGCAGATCGCCTCCGTCGCCGAGGAAGCAAGCGCAGCCTCGGAGCAGGCCGCCACCGCGGCACGGCAGCAGTCCCGCGGGGCAGAAGACCTGGCAGCGGCCGTCGAGGAGATCGCGTCGCTGGCCGACGAACTCCAGATGTCTGGAAGCTGACACGATGGAAAGCTCCCCCCCGAAGGCGGACCTGCGACGCCGGCTTGCGTTCAGGGTTGGACAGAGACGCCACGAGATTGACGCCGATCGGGTTCTGGAAGTGGTCAGGGCCGGCCACATCACCCGGGTGCCGAACGCTCCCGCGGCCCTGAGTGGCATTGCCAGTCTGCGCGGCCGCCCGATACCTATCCTGTCGATGGGGCGGATCCTAAGCGGCGACGATAGCGCTTCCCCTCACGACGGCAAGATCATCGTCTATGATCACGGTGGAGCGGTTGGCCTGCTCGTCGATGACGTGCTCACGCTTTCGGAAGAAACCACCGCAGCACCGCTCGAGGGCTTGAGCGGTCTTCTCGATGCCGCGTTCAAGACCACGCGGCGTGCGCAGGCGGGGCGAACGGGCTCTATCGCACCCGATGCAGGCAGCCAGGCAAGCGTGACTTTGGCGCCGATTTTGTCGTTTCACGTCGCCGGCCAGCTTTACGGACTGCCGCTCAAACACGTGAGAGAAGTGGCTATCATGCCGAACGACGTCGCGGTCCTTGCCAACGGACAGGGAGCGGTGATGGGGCTTATGTCCCTGCGCAATAGCCTCCTGCCTCTGGTCTCGCTCGCCTCGCTGATGGGCCTGGAAATCACCCGATCGACAGCGGAAAATGCACGAGTCGTGGTTGTCCAGCATGAGGGTGATCTGTTCGGTCTTGTCGTCAACGCGATGGACGTCATCTATCGCCTGCCCGAGCAGGCCATCGATCCCGTGCCGGAAGTCCTGCAGCGTGGGCGCGGCGATGGCCAGATTGCGGCGATCGGCCGGATTGCGGATGGCAGACGACTGATCTCGATCCTGTCACCGGAAAAGCTTTTCGCTCACGACGAGGTCGCGAGGGTCATCGGCCAGAAAACAGGAGCCGCACCAATGGACACAGCGCCTGAAGCGGACGATGCAGTGGAACAAGTCCTGATCTTTCAGCTGGGCGAGGAAAACTTCGGCATTCCGATCGCCTCGGTGGACGAAGTCATCAGGGTGCCACTCGATGTCACTCGCATACCAGGAGCGCCTGCCTTCGTTATCGGGGTCATCAACCTGCGCGGCAGGGCCGTTCCCCTGATCGATCAGCGAAGTCGCTTCGACAGCCCGGCCTCGATGCAGACAGCCGCCGCGCGCGCCATCGTGGTGACGATCGGCAAGCTACAGGCCGGCTTCGTCGTCGATACCGTGTCGGAGGTCAAGGCCCTGCCGGCGGCGGCCGTTTCCGTAGCTCCCGAGTTTGCTTCTCAACAGACGGATGTCTTCGACCGCATCGCCCATATCGAGGCCGATGGCCGGATGGTACTGCTGGTCGATCCCCAGGAGCTTCTGACGAAGGCAGAGCGGGACGTGGTTGCCGCCATCACCGAAGGCAAGGCCGGCACCAGGGAAAAGACGGGCGGCACCTGACTATGATCCGTCTCCTCATCGTCGAAGATTCCGCCCTTATGCGGAAGCTGCTCGGCCAGATTTTCGGCACTGAGCCTGATTTCCAAATCGGGTTCGCCCGCGATGGCGATGAGGCGCTGAAGATCATCTCGGACTTTCGCCCTGACGTCGTAACGCTCGACATCCACATGCCACGGATGAACGGCCTGGAATGTCTCGACCGCATCATGCTAGAGCACCCCTGCCCGGTGGTGATGGTCTCCTCTCTCACCGAAGAAGGAGCGGAAGAGACTTTGGCGGCACTCGAGATCGGTGCTGTCGATTTCATCGCAAAACCGAGCGGCGCCATTTCCCTTGGCATCGAGGAACTGGCGCCTCGCCTGGTCGAAAAGGTCCGCATCGCCGCTTCGGTGCGCATCCGGCGCAGCCGCCGGCTCGCAGAGCGCGTCCGTTTCGCCCGGTCCGTGCCGTCTGCACCGGTATCCTCGTCCAAGCTTCGCGACACCACCTCTAGTCCCGTGACCCAAGACGCGGCGGCCCACGGGCTGGTGCTGGTCGGCACGTCGACAGGTGGCCCGCCGGCGCTGGACGCGGTGCTTACCCGTTTGCCGTCCGACTTTAAATGGCCGGTCGTGGTCGCGCAGCACATGCCCGCCTCCTTCACCGGAGCCCTTGCCAAGCGTCTCGACAGGATATGTGCGATGACCGTCACAGAAGTCACCCGGCCGATACGTCTGGATCCGGGCAATATCTACATCGCCAGGGGTGACGCCGATATCCTCATCTCTTCCCGCGCCGGAAATCTGGTCGCCATGGCGGCACCGAACAATCCCGAGTTCCGTTGGCATCCGAGCGTCGATCGCATGGTGCGCTCGGCCATGAAGCATGTTCCGGCAAGATCCTTGATCGGCGTCCTTATGACCGGCATGGGCAATGACGGCGCGGCGGCTATGGCCGATCTCAGATCAGCCGGCGGTTATACGATTGCCGAGGCCGAAGAGACCGCCGTCGTCTGGGGAATGCCGGGCGAGCTGGTGCAGCGCGGCGGAGCGAGCGAGGTGAAGCGGCTCGACCAGATCGGGCAACATCTGATGGATCAGGTCTGCTGATGGCCATGCCACCGATCACCTCGAAAGAATACGGGCTGGAGCCTCTGTCTGCGGCTGACCTCGAGGAAATCTGCGCCCTCATCTACAAGCGCAGCGGCATGGTGTTTGGTGAGACGAAGCGCTATTATATCGAGCGCCGCATTACGGACCTGTTGCGCCAGCGGCGGGCGCGATCCGTCAGGGACTACATTTCGATACTGCGCAGCGATTTCGGTGAATCCGAACTGCTGATCAACAGCTTCACAATTAACGAGACGTATTTCTATCGCGAATTGCACCAGCTTTCGTGCCTGAGCAATTCGATCCTTCCCGACCTCATCCGCGCAAAGGGTCCGGGCGACCGGATCCGCATCTGGTCCATGCCCTGCTCCAGCGGCGAGGAACCGTATTCCATCGCGATCTGGCTGCTCGAAAACTGGCCGCTCGTGGATGCCTATAATATCGAGATCGTCGGGTCAGATATAGATACAGAGATCCTGCGCCGCGCGGTCGATGGCTATTTCGGCCAGCGGGCGCTCTCAAAGCTGTCCCCGGATCTTCTCGACCGCTATTTCGAACCAGAGCGGGATCAGCAGCGCCGGCTGATCGGCGATCTGAGGGAGTCCGTCACCTTTGCGAAGGGCAATATCATCGATCGCCAGAGCCTTGCCGCGCTCGGTCATTTTGACGTGATATTCTGCCGCAACCTGCTCATCTATTTTGACGAAGCGGCCCGCGAGACCGCAGCACGAAACATTCGCGAAATGTTGAATCCCCGCGGCTATGTTTGCCTTGGCCATACGGAGTCTATGTCGAGAATGTCGAAGTCCTTCGACACGGTGCGCTTTCCCGATGCCATCGTTTATCGCGAGACGAGAGATATATAGATGGATGAATTGATCGAACAGTTCGCCATCGAGGCGCGCGAGCTCGTCCAGCAGGCCTCAGACGACCTGATGGCGCTGGAGGCCGACGCCGGCAATCGAGAACATCTGGAAAGCGCTTTCCGGGCAATCCATACGCTCAAGGGTTCCGTGGGCCTTTTCGACCTCGGCCCGATGAAGGACGTGCTGCATCACGCCGAAAACCTCCTGTCCCACGCGCGCGCCGGCATGATCGCGGTGGATGCGACCCTTGTCGATCCACTTCTGTCGGTGGTCGAATGGGTGGAAGACAGCATCGACGCGATCGTTGAAACCGGCCATCTGTCCGACGCCCAGGACAAACAAGCCTCCCGGCTTTTCGGTCTTTTGAAAGGCGAGATGACCGCGCGCGAAACCGTTGAGGCAATCCGTTCCTCGACGACAATACCGGAATGGGCGCTCGCACTTGCCGAACGCCTACCGTCCTCTGGCACCCCAGGCACCGTGATCGCCATTCGCTACGAACCGCACCCTGAATGCTTTTTCAACGGCGACGATCCTCTGGCGACCATCTCGCGCCTGCCGGACCTTCAACATCTGTCACTCTCGCTTACAGAGCCGCCTCCGTTGCCGAAAAACTACGATCCCTTCCGCTGTAGCCTGGTGATCGAGGCCGTTTGCGGTGGGCCGCTGTCGAAGCTGGAACCAGAGTTCCGCCTGATCCCCGATCAGGTGAAGCTGGTAGAACTGCCCCGGCCGGGCGATCAACGGACATCCGCCGCAATTGATAGATCGCCGCAACGCCTCACTGATCGCCAGGCGACTATGCGGGTGGATTCGGCGCGAATCGACAGGCTCATCGAGATTGCCGGCGAGCTGGTCACTGCCAAGAACGGCCTCGTGCCACTCGCCGAGGAGGCGCAAAACCATGGTGAAGGCGCGCTTGCTAGACGCATCGGCTCCAGCCACGAGGAGATCGAACGGCTTGTGGCCTCGCTTTACAGCGCCGTCACCCAGGCCAGGATGATCCCCCTGGAGCAGACGTTCCGCCGTTTTCCGCGGCTGGTCCGCGAGACATCCACGAAGCTCGGCAAAGCACTCGATCTGGTGATCGAAGGCGAAACCGTCGAAGCCGACCGGGAAATCGTCGAAAACCTGTTCGAACCGCTGCTCCACCTCATTCGAAACGGGCTTGACCACGGTATCGAACACGACGGCGAACGCTTGCAATCGTCGAAGTCGGCGAGAGGGCGCATCCTCCTGCGCGCACGCCAGCGCGGCGACCAGGTCGAAATCGAAGTGACCGACGATGGCCGGGGTATGGACCCGGAGCGCATCCGCAAGACCGCCGTGGACAGGGGCCTGTTGACCGCAACCAGGGCGGCCTCCCTGCCCGACAGGGATGCGCTGCAGCTTGTCTTCGCGCCAGGTTTCTCGACCGCGTCGGCAGTATCCGACCTTTCGGGCCGCGGCGTCGGCCTCGACGTTGTGCAACGTTCCATCCACCGGCTCGGCGGTACACTTGACATGCAAACTGCGCTTGGATCGGGAACATCCTTTACGCTCAGGCTCCCGATCAGCTTCTCGATGACCCAACTGATGGTCGTCGAAGTGGGAGGCGAACGTTACGGCATCCCCATTTCCGACATAGTTGAGACCCAGAGACTACCGCTGCGGGCCGTTCAGCCGATCAGGGCCGGCCGCGCATTCATCCTGCGAGATCGCACCATCCCCTTGCTTTATCTCGCCGACCTGCTTCAGATCCCGCAGACCGGCGCAGCGTCCGCGGACCTGAAGGTTCTCGTGGTTCGGGCCGGGGAAGACCAAATCGGCGTGGTGGTCGATGCAATTGCAGAACGGGCCGAAACCCTGACGCGGCCGCTATCCGGTTTCCTTCAGGGAGTGACGGGGATAGCTGGTACCACCCTACTCGGCGACGGCAGGGTCCTGCTCGTGCTCGATCTGGAGGAGCTGATACAATGACTATAAGCGTCGATGACAAGGCAATTCGATTGGAAGGTCAATGTGGCGTCGAGGAAGTCGAGACACTGGTGGACTACATGGATCGCCATCCCGACCTACATATAGACCTGAGCGCCGCGACAACGATCCACACTTCCCTTTTGCAAGCATTGATGGTTTTCCGGCCAACTCTTATGAGCCCCCCTGTATCATCCTTGATATCAGATAGTGTGCTACGAGAAATTTACGCTTGTTGCAGGCAATCCGGCCAGTGATAGGCTATCCAACGAGCGAATGCTCCTGCACAAACATACGTGTTACAGGTCATAAGTATGCATAGGTTCGCAATGATATGTCGGGGAATGAAATGACTGTTACAGTCCTGATCGTGGATGATAGCAAACTGGCTCGCATTGTCGCGGGCAAGGCGATTGCCGCCTTGCAGCCCGATTGGACGCGTGTCGAAGCCGGCAGTGCTGCGGATGCCTTGACGCTCGTGGGCTCCCAGCATATCGACGTGGCGATACTGGATTTCAATATGCCGGATAAAGATGGCCTTGAGCTGGCATCGGAGCTGCGGTCCGCCCACCCTCACATGCCGATCGCGGTGATTACCGCGAACGTCCAGGACGAAATTGTCGCTCGCGTGCGTGCCCTTAACGCCACATTCGTCGCCAAGCCGGTAACACAGGACGCGCTCAGCCCTTTTATTGCAGGGGCCGCTCTTCGGCTCAAGAAAGCCGGCACATGACGGACGATACGATCGACCTCAACGAACTCGAGCGCGACGCGCTGACCGAACTCGTGAATATCGGCGTCAGCCGCGCGGCCGCAAGCCTGCGCAAGATGGTCGAAAAAGAAGTCATCCTTTCGGTGCCATCGGTCGAGATCGTTACCAGGAAATCCGCCGCGTCCCTGATCGGCCAACGGGAGAGCGAAGCTCTCATAGCCGTGCAGCAGCAGTTCGAGGGCCCGTTCTCTGGCCGGGCGCTGCTGATCTTCCCGCAAAGCAACGGCCTGTCGCTCGTGCGCGCCATTGTTGGTGATGAAATGGAAGAGGCAGAGCTTCTCGAGATGGAAGACGAGGCGCTCGCCGAGACCGGCAACGTCATACTCAACGGCTGTCTCGGCTCCATGGCGAACATGCTGCAGCATAGCTTGAAAATGTCGCTCCCAGATGTGCTGCGCGGCGACAGCAGCCTGCTCTTCGAGGTTTACAACCGAAGCGGCGAAGGAAGTTTCGTGCTATTCCTGTACATTAACTTTTCTGTCCGGGAACGTGATATCCGCGGCTACATCGCGATGATCATGGACTTGCCGTCCATGGAGAAGCTGAAGCAGCTCATTGGCGATTTTATCGACCGTGTAATGACGGATACCGAGTAGCACAAACCCGAATTAGCATTGGCGAACTTCATGACAAATAGTGCCGATAACCCGGTGATCGACCGTGAACGTTCGCAGATGGACGCGGCACAACGACGTCTGCAGTTGGTTCTGGAAGCAGCTGGCGCGACTTGCAGCTGGGAATGGGATATTGCCGAAAAGCGCCTTGTGGCAGACGCGCGTTTTGCCTCCATAACCGACCAAGACCCAGTCGCGCTGGCCGAAGGCGTCGCGACCGACCGGTTCTTCGCCTCCATCCATCCCGACGACCTGAAGCGGGTGAAAATTGCTGTTGCGGGGATTCTGGCCGGCTCGGAGGTCTTTTCCAAGGAATATAGGCTGCTGCGCAACGATGGTGGTTATCGCTGGGTCCGTGCCAGCGGACGGGCGATCCGCAACGCAGACGACGAGCCGGTAAAGTTCGTCGGCACTCTTGTCGACATCACCGAACAGAAGCGCAGCGACGAGCAACTTCGCATCGCCCAGTCTGCAGGCGGCATCGGTACTTTCGAATATATCGTCGGCTACGGCACGATCCGCGTCTCGGAACAGTTCTGTCGACTGTTCGGCCTACATCCGACAAAAATATTACCGGTCAAGACCCTCAACGACCTCATTTATCCCGGCGACAAACCTATTATTGATCTCAGCGATCCCAATAGTCTTCAGAGCGAACATAACATCGAGTTTCGGGTCGCGCGCGCCGACGACGGAGAAGAGCGCTGGCTCGCACGCCGCGGCGAATATGTGGAGAACATCGAGACCAGCGGCCGGCGCTACGTCGGCGTCATCTTTGATATAACCGATGCCAGGAAAACGCAGGAAAGTCTGCGGCATGCCAACGAGAAGCTTGCCGAGATAGCGCGTGACAGCATTCGTGAGCGGGACCGCGTCTGGAAAAACTCGCGAGACCTTCTCGTCGTAATCGATACGAATGGGGTGTTCAGGGATGTCAGCCCGTCCTGGCGTGACATTCTCGGTCACATACCGGGTGAGGTCATCGGCAAAAGAGTACTCGACTTCGTCTGGGCGGAGGACCGTGACCAGACGCAGCCCGACCTAAAGAGGGCCTCAGAGAACACCCATACAGCGCTTGAAGTGCGACTCACCCATCACGATGGTTCGCCTCGGGTGATTTCTTGGATGACCTCCCGCGAAGACGACCGCATCTACGCATATGGTCGCGATGTCACGCTCGACAAGCAACAGAAAGCGGTCCTTGAGGAAACGGAAGCCCAATTGCGGCAAGCTCAAAAAATGGAAGCTGTTGGTCAGCTCACTGGTGGTATCGCGCACGATTTCAATAACATGCTCACGGGGGTGATCGGCGCTCTATCCATCATCAAGAGACGGATTGCTGCCAAAAAAACCGATGATCTCGACAAGTTTATCGATGCAGCGACATCGTCCGCGCATCGCGCTGCATCACTCACTCATCGCCTACTTGCCTTTTCCCGCCGCCAGTCCCTTGATCGGCAACCTGTCGACGTAACGAAACTCGTTGTTTCCATGGAGGAGTTGTTTCGTCGGACCCTTGGGGAGCAGGTAAAACTGCAGATTATTCCGGCACCCGAGACCTGGAACGCGATCACCGATGCCAACCAGCTCGAGAGCGCTATCCTCAATCTGGTCATCAATGCCCGCGATGCGATGCCGGATGGTGGTCAGTTGACCATTGAGACTGCAAATGTTGGTTTCACCAAGGCCGACCTCGCCCACGGCGAGACCTTGGAACCCGGGAATTACGTCGTGATCGCCGTGAGTGACACCGGCACGGGCATGTCGCAAGCGACGATTGATAAGGCATTTGATCCCTTTTTCACGACAAAGCCGATCGGACAGGGTACGGGTCTCGGTTTGTCGATGATTTATGGCTTTGCGCAGCAATCGGGGGGCCATGCCCGCATTTATAGCGAAATCGGCATCGGCACGACGATCAAGCTGTACCTTCCGGGAGGAACGGCAACCGAAGCAGGGGCGCCCACCCAACAGAAACCCGCAATTTCCCTGCCGCGCGGCGACGGGGAAACCGTCCTTGTTATCGAGGATGATGACTCCGTTCGCATGCTCGTCGTCGACGTACTCAAGGAGCTCGGGTACCGCGTGATTGAAACAGTTGACGGCAACCAAGCCCTGCCCGTGATCGAAGGGTCTGAACGTATCGATTTGCTGGTTTCGGACGTTGGCCTTCCGGGATTGAACGGGCGCCAAATCGCGGAAATCGCCGTCGCCGCCCGTCCCGGTCTGAAAGTTCTATTCATCACCGGCTACGCCGCAGCCGCCGCCGCCAGAGCTGAATTTCTCGGCCCTGGTATGGAGATGATCACAAAACCCTTTGCGATTGATGATCTTGCCCAGAAAGTGAGAATGATGCTGACGGTTATCGGCTGAGATGCCTACCTGACGTCCACACTCGCTTCCATCGTAATGGCTGGCAGAGTCGGATCGACGAAGTGATTCCGTGGAGGGAAAGCGTTCGCAAACCTTTCCGCCGACCAGACTGCGCCTCCGTCTGCAACAGCTCGCTCTTCGTCGGTCCCGACAGCAGGTGTCAAGGTTTGGATCTGAGACTGGCGCCGACACGGTTCAGCGACGGCAGCTCGACCCTGACGTGAAGGTCTTGGTCGCGCCACTCCCGACTTATTTTGCCACCAAGTTGCTTCTCCAGCACGGCGCCAAGCAAAACAGTGCCGAAGCCCTTCCGGGGCGTAGCGCCGTTCTTGATGCCCTGCTCGCGCCACTCAATCGTCAGCCCGTTGTCCGCCTGTCGCCAGGTGACAGTCAGGCTTCCCTCAGGATGCGAGAGCGCTCCATGCACCGCAGCGTTTGCGGCAAGCTCATGAATTGCCAGTCCGAGTGGCTGAACCGAAGGCGCGGGGATCATGACCGACGGACCGCTGATCTCGACAGCTTTAGCCCCGTAGGCACTGATCTGCAGCGATATGATGTCGTGGAGCGAGGCCTCCTGCCAGCCATTCTCGGCGAGCAGCATGTGGGTTCTGGCAAGCGCCTGAACCCGCTGCTGAACGGACGCGGCATAGGCAGCGGCGTTGTCGGATCGTGTCAGGCGCACGATGCTATCGACGATGGCCAGCACGTTCTTCGTTCTGTGGTCCACCTCCAGCAGCAAACGGTGCTCAGCCTCTTCGAGCGTCTGGACCTTCCGATATTCGGTGACGTCGATCTGGGACGCAAAATAATAGGCAAGACGACCGTCGTCGTCCCTGATGGGGCTGAGATGAAGCTGGTTCCAAAAGGCACTTCCGTCCTTCCTATAGTTGAGGATTTCGACTGTGCCCTCGCGCTCAGCGCCGATGATGGCCCGTATCTGGGCGACAGACTCTCTCGATGTGTTCTCTCCCTGCAGAAGCCGACAGTTCCGTCCCACGAGATCTTGCGCGTCATAGCCGGTGAGGTGAAGGAAAGCTTCGTTTGCAAGAACAAGTGGGTAGTCGGGCTGACGGGCATCCGCGACCACAATAGGCATCCGCGTTCGCTGAAACGCGAATGCAGCGAGCTCCTTGTGATCGACCATCCCTTGTGTGGAGGCCGCGGCCGGCTTGTCCCCATGAATGTCTGACGGCTTGGCTTCGATCACGGCTCACCCTGTGTGCTCACTGGATTAATACAACGTCGAAGCCAGACAAATGTTTCGCCGAACACGACATCGGGCAGCGTCTTGAGGTCCGAGACCGTTTGGAACATGCAAGTCTTCGGTTAAACGCTATAAGCAGGCTCTGCGGCACCGCAGGTCAGATCACTCGATCTATTTTCCGTGATGTCGTACGGCTTCGGATAGGAAGCTTCGTAACGGGGATGGCAGCAGGTTGCGGCAATGACGGCCATCATGAGCACGACGATCGAGATGGTGACCAAGACGATCCTCATCGGATTCTTCTGTTTCGTATGAACTACTGCGACGCTCGCGGGTTCCGCCATCGCGCCTTATCCGCCCATTTACGGAAAGCTTGCGTTGTCAGTGGAGCTCGAGCTTTTGAAGAAAAATTCGATCACAACGAATTCGATCAGCTCTTTAGTGTCACACACGTCCGCAGCAGCGACGTCTCGGAACTGGATCCTTCTCTGGAAGTTAAGTGGTAGTGCCGCCTCACAGACTACCGTGTCGACATCAATTAGGTATGTTTATGAAGCTGCGCCGTATCGTCATCATTAGCGACTATCAGGACGGAGCGTTGGGTGATGACGACATTCCGTCCGTAAACGCATATCGCCACCAATGGCTGAGTGGGTCGAGAGGCTGCTTCCCCAAGCCGGTTTCGGACCTTGGAGCCGTGACGGTCGATGGAGGATATCTCGAACGGTTACCGTTGGCCGCACTCAAGGACGGTCTTGTAGATTGCTGTGAAATCTGGACGCACTGGCGTGGCAATGCGCCGCCTCCAGACTGGACGACAGGTAGTCGATTTCTTACGCGCCGTGCGTTTCGCATGAACGGACCGGAAGCCCCTTTCGCATCGAACGATATGCTCGGGCATATTGCGGCATTTGGGCCACCGGACATTCTCTGCGTGTGGGGCCTTGGTGTCTGCGAAGACATCATTCTTGCCTGCCAAGACAGCTTCAAGATCTACAATTCTATCGATGCACCGGCGCTTCGGGTGCCCTCGGAGGTGAGCCGTCATTTCGATCTCGTGTTGACCGGCGCCGAATGGCAGTCGGACGTGGTGAAGGCCCGTCATCCAGCAATGCGAACGGAGGTTATGCCGGTCGGTCCTGAATTCGCCTCCGATGTGACATTCCGCCCATTAAACATCCCGAAGACGCACGACATAATCTACGTGGCAGCCGCGCAGCACTACAAACGACACGATATCCTGTTCGACGCGCTCGCGCGGCTTCCAAGGTCGCTGCGCGCATTGTGCGTATCCGGCTATGGCGAACTCGTCCCGGAATTGCGCAACCACGCACAACGGCTGGGCATCGACGTCGAGTTCGTCGGACCGCCCGGAGTTCCCTTCGACGAGGTCAATCGCCTGATGAACCGGGCACGGATCGGCGTTGTCTGTGGTATAGACGACGGAGCGCCGGCAATCCTGACGGAATACATGCTGGCAGGCATTCCGGTTCTGGCCAACAGCGAGCTCTGCTGCGGGCTCCAGTACCTGACCCCGGAAACTGGTCGCACGGCGTCCGCGATGGACTTTCACGAGGGTATTCTCGACTTGCTTGGATGTGCAGACACGTTGCGTCCTCGCGTCGTTGTGCTCGCTCGCTGGACCTGGCCGCATAGCGCACGCAAACTCAGGCAGTTGATCACAGGCACCGAAAACTGACGCCCATTTCGCCCGACGGAACTTTCGCAAGGAACCGAAGTTGGGGTTATGAAGTAACGAGGTGTTTGATGGACGTGTTGAATTCCACATTGCAGACGCCTGAACCCTGCGCTTCCCGTAACCCTCCCCTCGTTTGTTTTTCGCATCTTCGATGGGATTTCGTGCTGCAGAGACCGCAGCATCTGATGCAGAGATTTTCTCGCGAACGGGAGGTCTTCTTCTTCGAAGAATTCATCCCGACCGACCACCATCTCGCCTATCTGGAAATCCACCCTTTCGTGGATACCAACGTCAAGGCTGTCCGGCCGCGGATACCGCATTGGTGGAGCGAGGCTGAGCAGGAAAAGGCGCTCGGTGAACTTCTTGACGAGTTGATTGCGCTAGGCGGCGGACGCCGCCCGGTCCTTTGGTTTTACACGCCTATGATGTTCAGCTTCGCTGGACATGTGGATGCCGAAGCAGTGATCTACGATTGCATGGACGAACTGGCCAATTTCAAGTTCGCGCCGCCCCGGTTGAAGGAAACGGAAGATGCGCTGATCGCGCGCGCTGATGCCGTCTTCACTGGCGGCGCCAGTCTCTACGAGGCGAAGAAGCACCGGCACGACAACATCCATGCCTTCCCGTCCAGCGTCGACGCGCATCATTTCCGCAGAGCCCGCGAGGTACAGGGGGACCCGGCAGATCAGGCCGCGATCCCGCATCCCCGGCTCGGCTATTATGGCGTGATCGACGAGCGGCTCGACCTCGATCTGATCCGCGAGACGGCAAATGCCCGGCCGGATCACTCGTTCGTTTTCATCGGTCCGGTAGTCAAGATTTCGCCCGAAGATCTGCCAAAGGCAGCGAACATTTATTATCTCGGGCAGAAATCCTATAAGGATCTCCCGGCCTACCTATCCGGTTGGCAGGCGGCCATAATGCCTTTTGCGCTGAACGAGGCAACCCGCTTCATTAGTCCCACCAAGACACCCGAATATCTTGCGGCTGGACGGCCGGTGGTGAGCACCCGCATTACAGACGTAGAACGCAGCTACGGCGATGTCGAGGGCGTTTTCCTAGCCGATGGCGCTGTCGCGTTTGCGCGAGCCTGCGACGCCGCGCTGACGCTTTCGCGTTCAGGTGACGCATGGAGGAAGGCAGCGGATGTCACACTTGCCAGTTCGTCCTGGGATGCCACCTTTCGCTCGATGTCACATTTCGTCGAGCAGGCGGTTGCTGACAGAAACCCGCCTGCCGTTTCGAGAGACGCATCGTTCGCGTTTCACCGCAGTTCGGTTCGTCGGGGCTACGACTACCTGGTAGTTGGCGCCGGCTTTGCCGGATCGGTGATGGCCGAACGTCTCGCCAGCGACGGCCGTTCGGTCCTTGTCTGCGATCGGCGGCCGCATATCGCCGGAAATGCCTATGATCATCGCGATGAGGCGGGCATACTCGTGCACAAATACGGGCCGCATATTTTCCATACCAATAGCGAGGACGTGTTCGCCTATCTTTCCCGGTTCACCGCCTGGCGGGGCTATGAGCATAGAGTGCTGGCGCAGGTTGGCGATCTGAGGCTGCCCATTCCCATCAACCGCACGACGCTGAACGGGCTGTTCGGCCTCAACCTCTCGAACGAGACAGAGGCTGCGCAGTTTCTGGCAAGCCGCGCCGAACCCTGCGAGCCGATCCGCACATCGCGAGACGTCGTTGTGTCGCAGGTTGGCGGCGAGCTATACAGGACCTTCTTCGAGGGCTATACGCGCAAGCAATGGGGTCTTGACCCTTCCGAACTCGACCGTTCCGTCACGGCACGGATTTCGACCCGCACCAGCGACGACGACCGTTACTTCCTTGACATGTTTCAAGCGATGCCGCGCGACGGATATACGCGGATGTTCGAGCGCATGCTTGACCACCAGAACATCACGGTCTTGCTCGATACGGACTACGCCGACTTGCGTAACGACGCCTTGGCGAAACACACGATCTTTACCGGTCCGATCGACGAATACTACGATTTCTGCTTCGGGCACCTGCCCTATCGCAGCCTCGAATTTCGGCACGAAACGCATGACGCACGACGACTTTTGCCCGTCGGCGTAGTCAACTATCCTTCTGAAGACGTGCCTTACACACGCATTACCGAATACAAGCATCTGACCGGTCAGGTTCATCCCAAAACGAGCATCAGCTACGAGTTCGCATGCGCCGAAGGCGACCCCTACTATCCGATCCCCAGATTTGAGAACCAGGCACTTTACCGGCAGTACGAAGCCCTTGCGCGGGTGCAGAGCGACGTCACGTTCGTGGGCAGGCTTGGCACCTATAAATACTACAACATGGACCAGGTTGTTGGACAGGCCCTTGCGACGCACCGGCGCTTACAGAAGCGGCTGGGACATAGCGTCATGGCGGATTCGCAGCTTGACTAAAAAAGCACATATCGTTCTGGCGACGGATAGTCTCGACCCGTCGGGAATGGGCGAGCACATGCTCGCGCTTGCGCGCGGCTGCGCTCACGAGTGGGATGTGACGATTGCGCTGATCGGGGAGGATCGCAATGGTCTACTGCCCCGCGCCGCGCGTTTCGGCGTTAGGATACGGCTTGCCCGCGATGAAGAGGATTTCGCAGACTGGCTCTCTCAGGCCGGTAGCGATCTCCTTCATGTTCATGCTGGAATAGGCTGGGAAGGACTTAATCTCAGCGCAGTCGGCGTGGCAAAGGGCATTCCGGTCATCCGCACCGAACACCTGCCCTATCTTCTGACCAACCATCGGCAACAAGAGGACTATCGCCTTGCGTCGCGGAACATCTCCCATCACATCGTCGTCTCCGACGCTTCGCTAGCCAGTTACGAGGCACACATCGCAACGGACCGACTGACGGTGATCCGCAATGGCATCTATGCGCGTGAGCCAATCGCAGCAGCGATGGAACGGACACAAAACCTCGCATCCGACAATGCGCCTGTTCTGCTGACCGTAGCACGACTGACCGCGCAAAAGGATCATGCGACATTGCTGCGCGCCTTGCCGCAAGTCTTGAGGCGGCATCCCTCCACCATGCTTCTGCTGGCAGGATCGGGCGAGGAACAGGAGACCCTCAAGGCGCTTGCCCAAAGTCTCGGCGTAGCCGCCCATATCCGTTTTCTGGGCCAGCGTGCAGATGTCGCTGAGCTCGTTGCAGGCAGCGATCTCTTCGTCCTGCCGTCACTGTTCGAAGGGCTGCCGCTCGTCGTGCTGGAAGCGATGTCGCTTGGTACGCCTGTGGTCGCGACGCGTATTGGCGGTACCCTGGAAGCGCTCGGCGAAGAACACCCGTTTTTTGCAGTGCCAGGCGATGTCCAGTCGCTAGCCGATACAATCATTTTGGCGCTTGCCGATCCGATTCGGCTGGCTGGCGTCGGCGCCGCCGCGGGAGAACGCTTCCGACAGCTCTTTTCTGCCGATCGGATGGCGGCAGAAACCGGCGCGATTTACGGCCGCTTTGCAGGAAAATCAGGCCCAACGCAAAAGGATCTCTCAATGCAAAAGACACGTCTGGCCTTTATCGGCGTCGGCGGGATCGCACAACGACACCTCGACATCATCGCCGGCTTTGACGACGTCGAACTGGTCGGCTTTGCGGATCCCGATCTTGGCCGGGCAGATGCGGCCGCGATGCGTTTTGGCGCCAAAGCCTTCTCCCATCATAAGGAGATGCTCGACGCGGTCAGTCCGGACGCCGTGTATGTCTGCGTCCCGCCCTTTGCCCATGGCGAACCGGAACGCGCGCTCGTCGAGCGGGGAATTCCGTTCTTCGTCGAAAAACCGGTGGCGCTCGATTTGGCAATCGCGGAGGAGATTTCGGCGGCGGTGAGCGCTCGGGGTCTGATTACCGGCGTCGGCTATCATTGGCGCTATCTGGACATCGTCGACGAAGCGCGCGGCTTGTTGAAGGACAATCCGGCGCAACTTTTGTCCGGCTACTGGCTGGATTCCACTCCGCCGCCGAAATGGTGGTGGAAGGAAGATAAGTCGGGCGGACAGATGGTGGAGCAGACGACCCATCTTCTCGATCTTGCGCGATTTCTGGTGGGCGAAGTCACCGAAGTTTACGGGCGTGCCGGGCATCTCGACCGGACCGACTTTCCAGATCTCGACGTGCCAACGGTGACGACTGCCAACCTAACGTTCGAAACCGGTGTCGTTGCAAACATTGCCTCCACCTGCCTGCTCGGATGGAACCATCGCGTTGGTCTGCACATCTTCGCAAACCAGTTGGCGATCGAGTTGACCGACCGTGAGATCATGGTGGATGTCGGCCGAGGACGTCCGGTGCGCGGGGCCGATGGCGACCCGGTGTGGCGCGAGGACCGAGATTTCATCGACGCAGTGCGCGGCGGCGAAAACCGAATACGTTGTCCCTATGCGGAAGCGCTAACGACGCATCGGCTTGCACTTGCCGTGGTGTCCTCGGCAAAATCAGGTCAGGTCGTCAGGCTCCATCCGCCGAGCACGCAAAGACCGAACCCGGCTCCCCTGCAGTTCCAGCGACGCCCAGAACCGCCGCCGCTCGAACTGGCGCCGGGGCACAGGACAATCTGCTCGCTTGGCGTCGAGGCACCGGGCCGCCCGTATTTCTTCGAATATGATGAAGGGCCGCCAGCGAATGGCGAGGTTCGCCTCGACACTCTCTACACCGGCCTCTCAGCAGGGACCGAACTGACCTTTCTCAAAAACACCAATCCCTATTTTCGATCGCGTTTCGATGGGGAGCGCGGCGCTTTCATCGAGAACGAGGCGGACCTTCACTTCCCGGTGCCGTTTCTCGGCTATATGGAAGTTGCGCGCGTAGCGGAATCGCGCGCACACGGCTTCTCAGACGGGGATGTGGTTGCCACGACCTATGCCCACAAGTCCGGGCACACCGCCAACCCGTTCAATGACCTTCTGGTGCCGATGCCGAAGGACATAGATCCACTGCTCGGCGTGCTTGTCGCGCAGATGGGTCCAATCTGCGCCAACGGCATATTGCATGCCGACGCTGAGGCTTTCGGAGGCCAAGTGCCCTTCCTCGGCGCCAGCGTGAAGGATCGCCCGGTCATCGTCATCGGCGGCGGTACGGTGGGGCTGATAACGGCGCTGTTTGCCCGCGCGCTCGGTGCCTCGGACGTGCTCGTGACGGACCCTTCCGAGTTCCGCCGCGGCAAGGCGGAGGCGATGGGACTGATGGCTATGACGGAGGATCAGGCCTGGCAGCATGCCAAGGCGCGTTGGCATGACGGTGCGATGGGCCGGGGCGCCGACTTGGTATTCCAGACCCGGGCGCAGTCCGCGAGCCTGCATACCGCGCTAAAGGCCCTGCGACCGCAGGGCACGGTGATCGACCTCGCCTTCTACCAACGCGGCGCCGAGGCGCTCCGACTTGGGGAGGAGTTTCACCACAATGGCCTCACCATACGCTGTGCCCAGATCAACCGCGTGCCTCGTGGACTAGCACCGCTGTGGAACCGCCGACGGCTTGCGCTGGCAACTGTCGATCTTATCCGACGTGAGGGTAGCGCGATCCGCGAGCACATGATCACCCATGTCATTCCGATGACCGACGCGCCGGCCTTTTTAACCGACCTCATCGAAAACCGGCCGGATTTCCTGCAGGTCGTCTTCCAGGTAGGCGAATGACAGAGGAAACCGCGCCGATCCGCATCCTGTTCGTATTTGCCTGGTTGGTGGTCGGCGGCGAGGAAACTGAGGTGCGGCTGCTGGCCGGAAATCTCGACCCGCGGCGCTTTCGCATCGACGTGGTCACCTGCTTCCGCAAGCCGGGCATGCCGGAGCAGACGCATGAACAACTGGCCGCGCTTGGCGTCGATGTCGATACGACACCCTACAAACTGTCGTTCGAAGCTACCGTCGACTATCTGGCTGCCAAGATCCCTTGCTACGATATCGTGGTGTCATGCCAGAACGTCGCCGATATCTATCCGGCCCTGGAACGGCTGCACCTGCGCCCCCCGCTTGTCGAGCATGGCGGGCTCGTCTCGGAGGCCTTGGCCGGACCAAAACACCTGACGAACCGATATATCGGCGTCTGCCGTTCGATTCGCGACGCCGCGGCATCGCATATGCCGGGGCGTGAGCATCATGCGCTCGAGATCCCGTCCATGGTCGATCTGGCGAGTTTCGACCCGTCGTTCCGTGGGGCGACCCGGCGGGCGCTTGGGATAACCGACAACCAGATGCTGATCGGCTGGGTCGGCCGGCTCGACCCCAAGAAGAATGTCGAGGATTTTATCGAGGCTGCCGCCCTTGTCGGCCTGCGCGACAGCCGGGCCCGCTTTGTGATCGTCGGCGGCCCGGACGCCTTCATGCCGGAGTATGCTGACCGCCTTAAGGCGCTGGCTCAGCAGCGTGGACTGGCAGCGAAATTGCAGTTTCTCGGCGACCGGAAGGATGTTCCCGAGCTACTGTCTGCCTTCGACATCTTCGTCTGGCTTTCTCGCGGCGAAGGTATGCCGCATGTGATCGCCGAGGCCGGGGCCGCCTCTCTTCCAGTCATCGCAACGCCCGACAACGGCGCGCTGCAGCAGATCGAAGACGAGATTTCCGGTCTTTTTGTTTCTTACAGCGACCCTGAGGCCGTGGCGAAAAACATCGCCCGGCTGATCGATGACCCTGCACTGCGGCGGTCGCTCGGCGCTGCACTGCGGGATAGCGTCAAGGAGCGCTATGCCACGGAAGCTGTGGTCCCCCACTGGAGAAAACTGTTTTCCGACGTGCTAGCAGAAAGGGTGCCGTCGGGGCCAACCGGCCTTTTTCAATCCTTCCTGCAGGGCGGATTCGAATGCTCGAGCCACCGGCTTCGTCCCCATAAGGACGAGAAGGTCGGCCGCCGGCTCGACATGCTTGCCGCGATCGGCCACGACCGCCATGCCGCCCAGGATTATCGTCAACTGGCGGAGTTCGGCATTCGTACGGTGCGCGACGGCTTTCGCTGGCACCTGATCGACCGGGCCGGTCACTACGACTGGTCAAGCATTAGGCCCATGTTGCAAGCGGCGCAAACGACCGGTACGCAGGTGATCTGGGACCTGCTCCATTATGGCTGGCCCGACGATCTGGACATCTGGTCACCGGGCTTCGCTGACCGTTTCGCACGCTTTGCGGGCGAATGTGCCAAAATTGTTCGGGAAGAATGCGACACAGTTCCGTTTTATTGTCCCGTCAACGAGATTTCTTTCTTCTCATGGGGGGGTGGCGACGCCGGGTACCTCAATCCCTTTGCTAGCGGGCGTGGGTTCGAGCTGAAGGTGCAACTGGCACGCGCTGCGATCGCTGCCATGGAAGCGATCCTTGCCGCAGACGGCCGAGCGCGTTTCGTCCATTGCGATCCGGTGATAAACGTCATCACTGACCCATCTCGCCCATGGGAACGGGGCGTTGCCGAAAGTCATCGGCAATCACAATTTCAGGGGTGGGACCTGATCTCAGGCCGCCTCTGGCCGCAGATCGGCGGCCAGGAGCGCTATCTCGATGTCATCGGCGTTAATTACTACTTCAATAATCAGTGGATCCATGGCGGTCCGCCGATTGACATCGGTCATCCTCTTTATAAGCCGTTTAGCAATATCCTGATCGAGACCTATGCCCGCTATGGTAGGCCTTTGATAATCGCAGAAACGGGCATCGAGGGTGAACGACGCGCTGCGTGGTACAGCTATGTTTCTTCACAGGCGCGCTTGGCGATGAAAGCAGGCGTGCCATTGGAAGGGCTATGTCTATATCCAATCGCCGATCATCCGGGATGGGACGACAATCGTATGTGTGAAAACGGGCTCCTGTCTGCAGAGGTGTCGATCGGAGGGCGGCAAGCCGATGCGGCGTTGTCTTCGGCTATCCGGCGAGTCGGGCCGATCCCGAACGCGATAGTAACGCAGGCGGCGAGGATAACAGGCCCGCCAGCAATCACTCACTGACCAATGTCTGGGTATAAAATTTGTTCACTGGCGCGGGAATTTTGGTAGGATATCCATGCTCGATGCCAAATCAGTCAGTCTGGGACGCGTGAGACCTTCGCCGTAGGTATCAATCCGCCAATTTCGACTGCGCGATAGTGACTTCCAAGGCGGGCTTTGAACCGAGACGCTTTCAGAAACCGAAAGTTTAGGCCTTGTGTCTCGATCTGTTTAGTCGAGCCGCCTCACGAAACTGGAAGCGTGCCGCGCGCGGCTAGACACCTAGACAACATCAAACGGCCGCATTAACGCGATACATGGTGAGCGAACTGCGATGCCGCGCCGAGGCGGCGATGCCGATGACAAAGTAGCCCGCACTTAGCGGTCGAAGTTTCCCGAAATCATTACGTTTATGGAGCAAGCCTTGTAACGGCTTGAATTATTTTTTTGAAATCACCAAGCCAAAATTCCCCTTCGTCGGCCAGCCGACCGGCACGCGCCAGCATGGATGCCACCGCAACAACCAATTCGCAGAGCCTGATGAGGCGATACGAGCAGTATATGCTTCTGGCGCGAGAGGCCGCCCAGACCGGTGACCGGATCGAGGCCGAGAACCTCTCTCAGCACGCGGAACACTTTTATCGCACGGCCGCCCTGCAGAGAGCTGGCCAGCCACAATGAACACGAAGCCAATGTACACCGCTCCTGAGAGCAGGGATGAAAAGGCGTGGCTTAAAATCCTTGCAAAATATCGCACGCCGCATGCGGGCCGGAGCGTATTTGAGCTGGTGGTCACAGCCATCCCGTTCGCCGCCTTCTGGACGCTGACCTGGTTGGCGGTCCATTACGGCTTCTGGTGGGGTTTGGTCCTGATCATGCCTGCAGCGGGATTTCTGCTACGGCTATTCATGATCCAGCACGATTGCGGCCACGGCTCCTTTTTCGCCCGGCGGCACTTCGATGACTGGACAGGCCGTGTTTTAGGCGTCCTTACCCTGACCCCGTATGATTACTGGCGCAGGGCGCACGCTGCGCATCACGCGTCAGCCGGCAATCTCGATGAGCGGGGCGTCGGAGACATCACCACTCTTACTGTGACGGAATATTATGAACGGTCTCGGTGGGGACGGGTCGGCTATCGTCTCTACCGGCATCCACTGGTGATGTTTGGCATAGGCCCGGCTTGGCTCTTCCTGTTTCAGCAGCGCCTGCCGATGGGCATGATGCGCAATGGCATGCTGCCATGGGTGTCGACGATGGCCACCAATGTCGCAGTTGTCGCGATTGCCGCGCTCCTGATCTGGGTGATCGGCCCTGTCTCCTTTCTAATCGTCCACCTACCGATTGTCCTTTTTGCCGGTTCGATTGGCGTCTGGCTATTCTACGTGCAGCATCAATTCGAGGAGACACACTGGTCGAAAGAGCCGGAATGGCAGTTTCCAAAAGCCGCCCTGCACGGTGCTTCGTACTATGATCTGCCGCAACCTCTGCGCTGGCTGACTGGCAACATCGGCATCCACCACGTGCACCATCTCTCAAGCAAGGTCCCCTACTATCGCCTGCCGGAGGTCGTACAGAACCACCCGGAACTCGGCGAAATCGGCAGGATCACGCTGGGGCAAAGCCTCAGATGCGTAAAGCTAGTCCTGTGGGACGAAAGTAGTCGGCGGTTGATCTCCTTTCGTGAGGCAGCCGGTATCGCACGGGTCGCCGAGGAAACTCATTGAGATCTGCCCACAGGATACCTTTGCAGAAAAAATTGTGCGGCGCAGCATTCGCGCCCATATACGAACGAGTGTCCTATTGGACAGAGGAGACGGACGTGATCCAGCAAAAGAATTCTCGCCAGCTGACCGAGCTGAAGAACTTCGGTTCGAACCCCGGCTTGCTCAGATGCTGGCTTTATCTGCCGACCATCCTTGCTCCCAAAACGCCGCTCGTTGTCGTCCTGCACGGATGCACGCAGAATGCGGCGACCTATGACCACGGTTCCGGCTGGTCAAAGCTGGCGGAAGAAAAAGGGTTTGCGGTCCTGTTTCCCGAGCAGCAGCGGGCGAACAACGCCAACCTGTGTTTCAACTGGTTTGAGCCGGGCGATATTCGGCGCGATGCGGGCGAGGCTCTGTCAATCCGTGAGATGATCGGCCACGTCGTTGTGTCGCACGGAATGGATCCTGACAAGGTCTCCATCACCGGACTGTCGGCCGGAGGCGCAATGGCGAACGTCATGCTGGCAGCCTATCCCGAATTGTTTGCGGCCGGCGCGATCATCGGCGGGCTCCCTTATGGGATCGCTTCAGGTGTGGGGCAGGCATTCGAGCGGATGCGAGGCCATAAAGCCCCGAGCGTCAGCCAGTTGCAATTGGCCTTGACGACCGCGGCAATCAAGCTGGGGGACTACCCACGTATCTCTGTGTGGCACGGAACACATGACCAGACGGTGAAGCCCGTCAACGCAGAGCAGATCGTCCAACAGTGGGCCGGCGTGCACCACGTCTCCGGCACACCTGATGTGATCGAAACGATCAATGGCCATAGTCGTAAGGTCTGGCTCGATGAACGCGGCAGGCAGGTCATCGAGGTCAATCTCATCACGGGCATGGCTCATGGTGTTCCTTTGTCATTTGCGGCTGAAGCTCCACTGGGAAATTCCGGGCCGTTTATGCTGGAGGCAGGTGTTTCGTCGACCGCACGTATTGCCAGGTCTTGGGGTCTTGCCGATGATGCTGATGTCGCCATCGCCGAAGACGCATATCAGCGTGGCCCGGAGTTCACAGCCGCGCCCTCAGGCATTGAAGCTGTGATCGCCAAGGCAATGGCCTATGCAAAACCCGGCCCGGCTCGCGATGCCGCAGGTCGCGACGAACAAGGTGTTGGCAAGGTGATCAACGATGCGCTTCGTGCAGCCGGGCTGATGCGTTGATTGAACTGGCGCGGCGTGCAGAAGACAAGCTGTTGCCCCAGGTCAAGGGCGGGGGTTTTGCCGTCAACTTTCAGGGGTTCGCTCTTCATGCCGATGCTTGGTATTCGTCACCGTACTACCTACAATTTTCGACAGACCGTATCGTTGTCGACGCACCGCCTTATGCTCAGGCCGCGCGAGGGCCGCGAGCTCAGGCTGCTGAGCCATGAAATTTCCACTTCCCCCGAGGCTGAGCTAAGCTGGTCGCAAGACGTATTCGGCAATATAATCGCTTTAGCGACATTTCAGACGCCCAGCGACAGCCTTGTTGTGAACAGCTCGGCGACCGTGGATTTGAAGGCACCGGCGTGGCCCGTGTTCGACATCGCGGCTTCGGCGATCAACTATCCCTTCCTCTACCCAGAGAGCGATTGGACAGACCTTGGAGCGCTAACCGTTCAGCGCTATGACGATGCCGAGCACCGCCTCGCGACATGGGCGCGCGGCTTCGTCGCCGGCAGGCCTACGGATACACTGTCGCTCCTCAAGGATATCAGTCTGGGTATCGCATCGGCCATTGCCTACCAGAGCCGGGAAGAGGAAGGCACGCAAGCGCCGCTGATCACCCTTGATCGGCGTTGGGGCTCCTGCAGGGACCTTGCCGTGTTATTCGTGGAAACTGTCCGCACCCTGGGCTTTGGCGCCCGGATCGTCTCAGGCTATCTGTTCGATCCGGACAGCTCCCTCACCGGTTCCACGGACTGTGGATCGACGCACGCCTGGGCAGAGGTCTTCCTTCCAGGCGCTGGCTGGATCACATTCGATCCGACGAACCGCAGTATGGGCAGCGCCAACCTGATCCCGGTCGCCGTGAGCCGCGACATCGCCCAGGCCGTTCCGGTTTCAGGGAGCTTCGCGGGCGCGGCGGACGCGTTCCGGTCGATGGACGTGACCATAGAAGTAAAAGCAATCGTCTCGGCATAGGCCAGGCGGCACGAGAACGATCGTATTGGCTTGGCTGATTTCGAGCCTCGCCCACCCTTCGCTCATGATGGAGACCGAAACCCTGGCCCATCTATTTGCTGACTGTCATGAACTGAGAGGCGGGGGATCGGTGCCTTCGTTTAGAGGAAGCAGCTCCTTTCGCGGCAGCAGCATTGTGATACCATCCAAGCGATCTAACGAGCGCTCTCCAAGCTCAGACGCTCTAATAGTGAAAGCACAATCACCGGCTCGGACGGCAATGGCGCGAAAGCCCGTACTTTATTTAAGCAAGGCGCATTTCATTTTTTTAAGCTGACGAACTTAAGTATGCGCGTTTAATCACCCTGGGGACATTGAAAGGTGACCAGCTGCTGGCGGCGTGAAGCATTCGGCCCACACGCTCCATCGGCAGATAGGCTTTCTCAGGCGCGATCATAGGTGAACGACGTCAGCAGGGTCGTGACGAAGTTACTTGCCCGTTCCTTGACCAAGACTTCCGTCCATTCATCAGTGCCGCGCAGCCTGAGGTCAGAGTGGATGCTATCCACCGCTGCCTCCTCGATCCGTTTGATATGTGTTTTGAACGCTGCCTCGCCGCCAGAGTGATACATGTCACGGATGACCATCCGCAAAATTTCCTGGATCGCGATCTGCCAGGACGTGTTGATCGCCTGGAGCTCATTTTTATCCGGTACCATGGATGCTCCTATGGTGGTAGTGGTCTCACCTCGCCATCGAGATGAGCAAGGCGAAGGGCCAATCGATCGATGGCGGCGAAATTACGCTCGTCTTGCCTTCCGATTGGCGTAGCGCCGATCGCGTTCGGCCTTTCGCTCCGCTTCGTCATTGACGACCTTCGCTATGCGGTCGGCATCAGCAAGTGCAGCCGCATCCGCCGCAGTCTGCCGGTCTACTTCCTCGGTTGCGAGCCGGTGACGTTCTTCCACCTTCAAGCGCTCACGTTGGAGACGGCGCATTTCCCGGGCAGAAGCAATCGCTGCTCGTTCTTCCCGTTTGGCGACCCTGGCGGGCATATCTGCGACCTGTGCGGCACGGTAGGCGTTGACAAGGTCTTTTCTAGCATCCGCTGCTGCGGTGCGCCGGTCAACAAGGTCAGTGGTTTTAGGCTTCTTCAAATTTCATCCTCATAAGGTTGTTGCCCGTTGATCATTTAGATCTGGCGCGCTTCGCTAGAACACCGGAGGTCGCGCGCGGCGCGATCGTCCATTTCCTTCGCCAAGCGCGCTTCGCGAAGCCTCAATGTCTTCGCATCACGGGCCTTATCAGTGGACTGAACTTCTTCCACGGCCTTGTGCTTCGCAAGAAATTGCGTCTGGACGTTGCCAAAGGCGATTTCCGCCTGCTGGCGGGATTTGCTAAATCTCTCTGTCACATGGTTCCGATCACGTGCCCGATGGACGGGCGAAAAAGAAAAAGGCCAGGCAGAACGCCTGGCCTTGAATTGATAACGTGCCTCCGGCAATGCCAGTACATCCGTGGTCAAAGGGACAGCAGCTACCGAATTATGCGTTCTGCAGATTGCAGGCCGACATTTTGCCGGACTTGTTGTCACGCTCGAGCTCGAAGCCGATTTTCTGGCCTTCGACGAGTTCGCGCATTCCGGCGCGTTCGACGGCAGAGATGTGGACAAAAGCGTCAGCGCCGCCGTTGTCAGGCTGAATGAAGCCGAAGCCCTTGGTGGAATTGAACCATTTTACTGTGCCTGTGGTCATGATGAACCCTTTCAAAGCATAGAGTAGGGACCGCTAAAGCAACGCTTCGCGGACGGTGATAACGACTATTTTTGAGAGGAAGTTCGCTTAGAACGCGGTGCCAATCGCGCAGTAGACAAAGTTCGGCAAGCAAAAGATCGATGAACACATCAATAGATTATTTTCCTACATGGGTCAACTAATCTTTTTCCGCTTAAAAATTATTTGCGTCCATACCAATCAAAAGAAAATGATTTTCTTGGAATTGTGCGCTTGATTGATCTGCATGATCTTTCCGAGCTGGCCTGATGGTTTCGATCATAGGGTCGAAGAGGAGGAGTTGCGCCGGGAACTAGCAGGGAGTTGGTCTCGCGAAATTCCGACGATGGGATCGTGTCCCAAGGAGTGGTGTAGCTGGATTTCATAGCCATCGGTGATTTCCGGTAGGGTCGGGTTGCTTATGACCACCCTTAGGGACACTATCGATGACCGATGACATGATGAACCTGCGCTCACTCGTTGAGAAGAGCGCTGATGCCGATTTGCTGCGCGAGATGATCGGCTTTGCTGCTTTCGATGGCGCGTTCGGACGTAGCCAAACATGGTGCGTCCTTTCACGTTGGGTCGGAAGCGGGGTCACTTCCAGTCGGAGCCTCCCGTGAAAGGTTGGCCTCGATGGGGTGTTATGCGCCGGTTAAAGTACAAGCGCAACGTTCCATTCGTGATCACTTAAGTCTAGCTAATAGTGATCTCTGCTGTGTCTACAAATGTCCGATATCGGACATTTATTTTGCTAGAGCGGGAACATCGTCTCGCACAGACAGTTCGTACCCGTCTGGCCCTCAATATTCCTGTATCGCGGGGTCTTTCACCAGGGGCCTGCCTGAACCCTGAGCAGGCTCCTCTTTATCTCCGCGAGGTTGGCCTGTGCGCTACCATTTCCACATCCTGCACCTCGACCACACAATTGAAGACGAAGACGGCAGAGAATTCACCACATTTCTTGAAGCGCGCAATGCCGCCGAGAATAGTCTCCATGGGCTCTTGGTCGATGCGCTTGGCACTGCGCGTCGCTGGACGATCAGCGGTATCCAGATATGCGCGGACCGCAGCGAGGTGGGCGTTGTACGGGTCGATGCTGTGATTGCAAAACTGTTTCGCGATAGATGATCAAGCACAACGGCCAAGTGGATCTCACCTTGATCGCCGATTCAAATGAGTTGTTGCGTTCGCAGTGCACAAGCCTAGGGTAGTTCGGTCGGCAGCCACGTAATCGGGCACTGCCGCTTGAGAGCGCAGTGCTCCCGCCCCAACTTGGGGAGAAGGACAATGCTCCTTACTGATCGGCTAGATCACAACGGCAGATTTTCCTCCTATGATCTCGATCGCTTGAAACTCGAGTTCGAAAATTGGGAGATCCGGGCCTCTGAGTCAGCTCGGCAACAGCTCAGCGCAGACGGCTGGATGTTGATGTTTTGCGCGCTTGACACGTTTTCTCACCTCGACACCGGCACCTCGCCGGCGCACACATTCATGCAGACTTCAGCTAAGCGGGTACCGGCGGTGTCTCTTGTTTGGTCGCGCGGGGCGCAACGACGTTGCGAACGACCGAATTGGTTTGAATGAACATGAAGTGCGTTCGGTACAAACTAAGAAATCTGAGATTTGCGGAGGGCAAAGCCGCGAAAGTGGATGAGTGGCTAACCAAACAGAAAGTGATTGTTGCCAAGTCGCGCGGCAACGGCAAACCCGTTGACCTGGACAAAGAGTTGCTGCTGCGGCTCTACGACCTCAAGCGCCGCACCATCGATCGCTTGAAGCGAATCGAAGCGGCGCTAGACGCCAAGTCATAACGCCAGGGCAACACTGAGGCGCAACCTAACCAAGAGCGGGAGGTTATTATGGACCTGCGACGAATGACCGAAGACGCGTGTATATCATTTCTCGAAAGGCACACCTTTGGACATCTCGGATGTCTGGGGGAAGACTACCCATATGTGATCCCCGTTCACTACGCATATGATGCCAACAAGGTTTTTATGTTCTCGATGGCGGGGAGGAAAATCGAATACCTGCGGCGCAGACCGCTTGCGAGCCTGCAAGTTGAAGAATTGGCGAATGACAGAAATTGGACAAGCGTGCTTGTTCAAGGCCACTTCGATGAACTGCCGGACACGCCCGAGCGGCGCAATGAACGTATTCATGCGTGGGCCTTATTGCAGAAACGCCCATTCTGGTGGGAGCCCGGGACCTTCGAACTAAGCGCGGGAAGAGAAACGGCTAGCGGCGGTCCGATCTTCTTTAGCTTGTCGCTCGACGTGGTGTCCGGACGCCAGTCGAACGCGGCACCTGGGAGTGGGCGATAGCAGCGTTTTCAACCCTGCGTAAGCCGCGCGAAGCCTCCATTAATTTGAACGCTGGACAGGGTAGTCCTTCAAACATGGCCGCGGTTGGAAACGTGCCATCGGAAGTCTGGCTTCCATGGCTTGTCTTATGCTGGTTCAATCTCGGGCGTTTACTCCCGGCACTTCAGGCCAGTGCGCGCAACCGTACCGACGCCAATGAAAATTCCCCGCCTTGATCTTGAGCCTGTCGATATGACCGTGGAAAGGAACATATCGCGTGGAGCGAAAACCGGCTTCATAGTATCTTGCGGATCCGGACCGTCACCATGGACGAACTGGTCACCGCGGCCGGCCGGCAATCTGAACGCCTCATTGCGATCCGCCAGGACGACCAGATCATTCTTTAAAAGGCGTACAGAAGCAGGAAACGTAAGTTCAAACCGAAAAGCCGCCGTGTCAAACGGCGGCTCTCTTTCGACGGCGGATTCGCATCTGCAGTCCTTTCGTTTCAAGTTGCGATGGACGCTTGTCCGTGCCGCGACCGGGTGCCGGTTACCAGTGGGATTGACCAGCAACCGCTACGACAGCAACAAGACCAGCCAACGGCGAGGGTTCTTGCGAGAGGACGTCATAAGCGCAGGGTGCAGCAAAGATGATAGCCGCCAATGTGCCCAACAGGATATGTTTCATCAAGATCTCCTGGGTGTGCTCAAACGACTGTCAGAGCAACGTTGATGTTGCCGCGTGTTGCCTTGGAATAGGGGCAGGTCTGATGAGCTTCGTCGACGATCAACCGAGCGAGCTCCGGGTCCAGACCCGGCAGGCTGATATTGAGGCGGGCCTGCAGAAAATAAGCATCGCCCGTCATGCCGAGATCGACTTCCGCATCAACGGCGGTATCGGTGGGAAGACGGAGCTTGCGCTTGCCGGCGGCAAGGCCCATCGCGCCGATGAAGCAGGCTGACCATCCGGCTGCGAAGAGCTGTTCGGGATTGGTGCCCGCATGGACGCTGCCCGGAGGAGACAGCTTCACGACGAGCTGCTCATCGCTGCTGCGGGCTGAGCCATCGCGGCCGCCGGTGGTGCGGGTTTTGCCGGTATAGAGAACATTTTCAATCGTGATCATGGGAACACTCCTTGGTTTGATACCGCGATCTGCGACATCTGGTGACGGAGTGGTTTTGACCCTTTGACGTATCCCCTATGTTTCTAAAATCGGCCGAACTGTATCAAAGCGTACCGTCGGCAGATCTCGATACTTCGCATACAAAGCAGGAAGAAAATCAGTTGGCCCGAATGTTGACCTCGGCTGCCAAGCCTCCGCCGTCACGATTGTATATCCGGACGGAACCGCCGATTGCAGCCGCCAGCTGCTGGGCGATGGCCAAGCCGAGCCCTGTGCCGCCAGTCTCGCGATTGCGGGACTGCTCCAGCCGGAAAAACGGCTGCATGGCAGCTTCCAGCATGGCATCCGGAATACCGGGACCACGATCCATCACCGTGATGGCAATCTCACCCTCTTTCTTCCGCTCGACGCTGATTTCGGCGCTACCTGCAAATTTCAACGCATTGTCGATAAAGTTCGTGAGAATGCGGCGAAGGGCATGCGGTTTGGTCGATGCAATGCCCTGCACGAGACCGGCAACGCTGACGGCCTTGTCCATGTCCTGATAGTCGTAGGCGATGCTGTCGATAAAGGACGAGAGATCGATGCGCGAAAATTTCTCGCCATTGCCATGCGCACTGCGGGCGTAGGCGATCCCATCCTGCACGAGCCGCTCGATTTCACCCAGATCACGGACCAGTTTGTCCCTCTCGGGGGAATCGTCGGCCATGTCGGCGCGCAGTCGCATCCGCGTGATCGGCGTCTGCAGGTCGTGCGATATCGCCGCAAGGATCTGCACCCGCTCTTCGAGGTAGTGGGAAATCCTTTCACGCATGGCGTTGAAAGCGCGTGCCGCATGCGCCACTTCACACGGACCCCGCTCGCTGAGCGGTGGTCCCTTCTTGTTGGGATCAAGCGCGTCGGCGGCGGCCGCGAGCGCAGCCAGCGGGCGGATCGCCTGACGCACGGCGACCCATGTGCAAAGCACCAGGAGCACCATCTGGATGGCAAGGACATATGGCAACCATGCCGCGAGTGGCATCGGAGGCCGCGGCGTAATATCGATCGTCAAAGGACTTCCGTCGCTCAGTGTCAGATGCGCCTGCAGGCGGCTGATATCGCCGGGGATGGATTCCATGCGGATCGGATAGGTGCCGCCGATCGCCTCCTGGATTCGACCGCCGATTTCCTTACCCTTGCTAGAATTGTCCGGCACGCCCTGTAGTCCCGGCCCAAGCTCAAAACGATAGTTGCCGCGGCTTAGTCGGTCGAGCAGGTCGGCGCGCTGATCCGCCGGCAGGCGGTCGAGAACAGCAATTGAGGTTGCGACGTCGCTTTCCAGTGTGCCAAGCATGACGGCCTTGGCCGACATGGAACGCTCGACGAACAGGACCGTGAACGACAGGCCATAGGCAACAGCCAGGCCCAGCAACAAAATAACGAAAAGCCGAGCCCGCAGGGTGCTCGGCCAAAATCCGGAGCGAATAGCAACAGCTGCGCTCATGATCTGGCCTCTTCTATCGCCACCGGAACAGCAAAGACATAACCTTCGCTGCGCACCGTCTTGATATAGGTCGGCTCACGCGCATCATCCCCCAGCCGCTGGCGAACGCGGCTAACAAGCAGATCGATCGAGCGGTCGAAGAGTTCGGCATCGCGGCCTTGGGTCAGGTTTAACAGCTGATCGCGGTTAAGCACCCGTTGCGGATGATCGATGAAGACGCGCAGTAGCCGGTATTCGGCGCCACTCAACGCAATCTCGGTCCCGTCCTTGTCGAGAAGGTGCCTGCCGATCGTGTCGAGGCGCCAGTCGCCGAAACGGAGCCACTGTCCGGCCTCCGAAATCTGCAGGTTCGGCGGCAGCGCACGGGTGCGGCGCAGCACAGCTTTAATGCGCGCCAGAAGTTCGCGCGCCGCAAACGGTTTCGGCAGATAGTCGTCGGCGCCCATTTCGAGACCGATGATCCTGTCCATTTCGTCGCTACGAGCCGTCAGCATCAAGATCGGCGTCGCCTTGTGCTTGCCGGCGCGCAACTCGCGGCAAAGCACGAGCCCGTCATCGCCTGGCATCATGACATCGAGCACTATCAGATCGACCGTGTTGCCTTCCAGAAAACTGCGCATCTGGCGTCCATCGGCCGCGACGGACGTACGAAGTCCGCTTTTCGTCAGATAGCTCGAAACCAACTCGCGGATTTCACGATCGTCATCAACGATCAGGATGTGGTCGATATGCTCCATGTTCGAACTTCCGGATCCTTCTATCGGTCAGGCGAATGGCAGACTCGCCGCTTTCTCTTTTGACTCTGAATCGGCAGCCGCGAAACAGACAATTCTGTTCACGGCTGTCAGGACAGGTTTTAGAAACGATCGACGTCCAGAATGGCCTGGGCAAAGGCCTGTGGTGCTTCTTGCGGCAGATTGTGGCCGATGCCGCCCGATATGGTGCGATGCTCGTATCTACCGGTGAACTTTTTGGCGTATGCCGCAGGGTCCGGATGCGGCGCGCCGTTGGCGTCGCCCTCCATGGTGATCGTCGGTACGGTGATGACCGGGAAAGCAGCAAGTTTCTTTTCGAGTTCATCATACTTCCGCTCGCCATCGACGAGGCCAAGCCGCCAGCGGTAGTTGTGGATGGTTATGGCAACATGGTCGGGGTTTTCGAAGGCCTTGGCCGAGCGATCGAAGGTCGCGTCGTCGAAATCCCACTGCGGCGAGGCGAGCTTCCAGATCAACTTGGCAAAATCGTGCGTATTCGCGGCATAACCTTCGCGGCCACGCTCGGTGGCGAAATAGAACTGATACCACCACGACAGTTCGGCCTGCGGCGACAATGGCTTCTTGTTGGCCTCCTGGCTACCGATCAGATAGCCGCTGACAGAAACCAGCGCTTTGCAGCGCTCCGGCCAGATCGCAGCCATAATATCGGCAGTGCGCCCGCCCCAATCGTAACCGCCGATGACGGCGCGCTCGACCTTCAGCGCATCCATAAAGGCGATGATATCTGTGGCTATTGCGGCCTGCTGGCCGTTGCGCGGTGTATCGGCAGAGACGAATTCGGTCGTGCCATAACCACGCAAATAGGGGATCAGCACCCGGTAGCCGGCATCGGCGAGCACGGGAGCCACATCAACGAAACTGTAGATATCGTAGGGCCAGCCATGCAGCAGCAGCACGACCGAACCATTGGCGGGACCGACCTCGGCGTAGCCTACATTGAGCTCGCCGGCCTTGATCTGCTTCAACGCCGCGAAAGATGCATGCGAACCGGCCTTGACGGCCGGTGCGGCTGCCTTGGCGGCAGCAGCGCTGCTCAGGCCGAATTCGACCGCTGCCATTGTCATTGCGGCAAGACCAAAGAAGTGACGGCGCTGAAGATTGATTTCGCTGGACATTGTCTCTCTCCGTTTCGAGTTAGTGACATGGAGAAAACAACCGGCATGTATCCCGAGTGTTTCCGATATCCGCTATTATTGCGTCCGGATGTAGCCTCCGGCCTGCGGGATACATTCTGATACAGTTGGCTGCCTCCTCAAACGGAATCTGCTCCATCTGCTTCAGCAGGGCTGCAGACAGGCGCTCTTCCTACACTTCGGTACATATTGCCTCCGAACCGGACACATCCGGGATACATCGCCTCGATCAGATTGGCGCAGTTGCTGGTCGGGCCACATCGCCGTCCAGTGCCCGATCACCCGGTTTCAAAGGAAACGATGATGACACTTCTTATCATTGCCTACCTCGGAGGGGTGCTGACCATATTCAGTCCCTGTATCCTCCCCATCCTGCCTTTCGTCTTTGCCCGCGCCGGGCAGCCTTTCGTGCGCAGTACGCTGCCGATGCTGATCGGTATGGCCACCACCTTTGCGTTTGTGGCGACCCTTGCAGCCGTCGGCGGAAGCTGGGCAATCAATGCCAATGAATATGGTCGCCTCGCCGCGCTCATCCTGCTTGCGATCTTAGGCTTAAGCCTGATTTCGCCGCGTATCGCCAGCTTGATGACCCAACCGGTCGTCGGTTTTGGCAACCGCCTGCTAAACGCTTCCGGCAAGCCCGGTGCTGCGCCGACCGCCGCAAGCGCGCTGATCCTCGGCGTCGCGACCGGGCTTCTCTGGGCGCCTTGCGCTGGCCCGATTCTCGGTCTCGTGCTGACTGGTGCTGCCCTCCAGGGCGCCAATCTGCAGACAAGTATCCTGCTGCTCGCCTACGCAACCGGCGCCGCCACTTCGCTGGCAATCGCGCTTTCCGTCGGTGGAAAAATCTTTGCCGGATTGAAGAAATCGCTCGTTGTCAGCGAACGGATACGCCAGGGCCTGGGCGCCGCCGTCATCGCCGGTGTCGCCGTCATCGCACTTGGCCTCGACACGGGGCTGCTTTCGCGGCTCTCCTATGCCAGCAACGCGTCTTTTGAACAAGCGGTCCTGGACAGGCTGAATGTTGAGCCGACCGATGGCATTCCGCCGGAGGTTGCGAGCAACGACAAGTCGATCGGTCTTACCGATGCGACCAAACCGTTCCGCAGTGACTTGCCTGTTGAAGGCCCCGCACCCTCACTGGATGGCGCCGTCGAATGGCTGAACTCGCCGCCGCTCACGACGGAGCAGCTTCGCGGCAAGGTCGTGCTCGTCGATTTCTGGACCTATTCCTGCATCAACTGCATCCGCACCACGCCGTACGTTCGGGCCTGGGCCGACAAGTACAAGGACCAGGGTCTGGTCGTCATCGGTGTGCATGCACCGGAATTCGCCTTCGAGAAGAAGATCGACAACGTCAAAAAGGCTGTCGGTGATTTCCAGATCAACTATCCGGTCGCAATCGACAACGACTACAGAATCTGGCGCGCATTCGCCAACAGCTATTGGCCGGCTCACTACCTGATCGATGCCAAGGGCCAGATCCGGTACCATCACTTCGGCGAAGGCAATTACGGCCCGACCGAACAGGCAATCCAGGGCCTGCTGCACGAGGCTGGCAGTGAAATGGCCGAAAGCGCGCCGGTTGCACCTGACGCAAAAGGTGTGGAGGCCAGTGCGGACCTGAAACATGTCCGCTCGGGTGAAACCTACATCGGTTATCAACAGGCCACCAGCTTTGCCTCGAACGAGAGCATGCGTGCGGATGCCAGCAGGGACTATTCGGTCACCGAACCAGGTCTCAACCAGTGGGGCCTTTCCGGTAAATGGACCGTCGGCGCCGAAGAGGCGACCCTCGATCGGGCGGGCGGCAGTATCACCTATCATTTCAGCGCCCGCGACCTGCACCTCGTGCTCGGCCCAGGGGCAGATGGAAAGCCGGTCCGATTTCGAGTGACGGTCGACGGCAAGGCGCCCGAAGCCAACCGCGGCAGCGATATCGATGCGGATGGAAATGGCACGGTAACCACGACGAAGCTCTACCAACTGGTGCGCCAGACCGGCGAAGTGGACGCGCGCACCTTCGAGATCCGCTTCCTCGACCCCGGCGTCCAAGCCTACGCCTTCACCTTCGGTTGAATCCCTCACCTAACCTAAAAAGACAGGAGCACCACCATGAAACGCAACTATCTCTCCACCCTCGCCCTTGCTTTCGTCACCAGCGCCATTGCCTTTGTGGCCCAAGCGGCCGAAGTGAAGAACATCGTCATCGTCCACGGCGCTCTCGCCGATGGTTCTGGCTGGCGCCAAGCAACCGAAATCCTCGAAAGGCGCGGCTTCAATGTCACGATCGTGCAGGAGCCGATCACTTCGCTCGCCGACGATGTCGCCGCAACCAACCGGGTCCTCGACCTCCAAGACGGCCCGACACTGCTCGTCGGCCACAGCTATGGCGGTATGGTCATCACCGAAGCCGGCAACAGCCCTCATGTCGCGGGTCTCGTCTATATCGCGGCCTTCCAGCCGGACAGGGGCGAAAGCCTTATCAGTCTCGCGAGCTCCAAGCCGGCCGGCGGTATGAATATCCGCGAGACGAAGGACGGCAAATATCTCTTTCTCGATCCAGCCGCCTTCGCCAACGACTTCGCTGCCGACCTGCCGAAGGACGAGGCCGCCTTCCTGGCAAAATCACAGGTCTTCGCATCCAGGGACGCCTTCTCCGCAAAGGTCGGCGATCCCGCATGGAAGACCAAGAAAAGCTGGACGGTTGTCGCCACCCAAGACCGCTCGATCAATCCTGATCTCGAACGGGACATGGCAAAGCGCGCCGGAAGCCATGTGACGGAGATCCAGGCAAGCCATGCCGTGTTCGCATCGCAGCCTGAAAAGGTTGCCGAGGTTATCGAAGCCGCGGCGCGGCAGATTGGCGGCCAATGAGCAACAGCACTCGCGACATCCTCAACCTTCAACATAATTAAAAAGGAGATAGCCATGAAAAAATCACCTGCAACGGTCGCCGTCCTATTGTTCGCAATCATTGGAGCGGCATCATCGCCTGCGTTCGCCGTAGAGCCCTTGCGACGCACCGATCTTATTAAAAACGACATCGATGTGCCTGGCCACGAGGTCGTGCAGGTTCGTGTCGATTTCTCGCCCGGGGTGTTGGCCGCCAGGCATTCCCATCCCGGTGAAGAAATTGCTTTTGTGATTGAAGGAACTCTCGAATACACATTAGACGGGCGCGCGCCGGTCATCCTCTCTGCCGGTCAGTCGCTATTCATCCCGACCGGCGTTGTACATTCAGCTCGAAACGTCGGCACCGGCAAAGCATCAGAGCTCGCAACCTATATTGTGGAAGACGGAAAGACCCTTGTGGTTCAGTCAAAGTGAGAAGCTGCGCCGAATGCGCGGGAGCTTTGGCTTCCCGCGCATTCGACGAGATGCGTTGGCTATGTCCGGCAGTTTCAGGAAGCGAACAGTCGTTCACCCACTTGCAGTACCTGTTTCTGCGACAAAAGCGAATATCGGGTATGCCGACATTCACTCGTACGCGTAATCGCACCAATCTCCACGACTTGCTGAAGGTCACTTGTCGCTAAGCGCGGCCTGGTCTAACGGTCAGACGGGGCGCGGGCTTTTCGGCATTTCGTTGGGAATACGCCCCATGGCGACTCCTCTGATGGCCTGAAGAGATCGCGAAGTCTTTGGATCAATTAGATCCGGGCGCCACCCGTGGCATCAATGATCTGCCCGGTCGTCCAGCGGGCATCGTTCGATGCAAGGAAAGCGATCACATCTGCAATGTCGTCAGGACGGCCGACACGCGAGAAGACCGACAGTGCCTCGGCGCCGGCGCGGGCATCCGGCGACGCCAGCCATTCGGCATTCATGTCCGTTTCGGTAACCCCTGGCATGACCGCATTGACGGTGATCCCGCGGACCGCGAAGTCGGGCGCCAGTGCGAGCGTCAGGGTCTCCAGCGCGCCTTTGGAAGCAGCATAGGCCGGGTGGGTGGGTGCTGCGATCCGGGTGAACCCTGTGGAGACGTTGATGATGCGGCCATTGTTGCGAATATGATCGGCTACCGCCTGGATCAGGAAGAATGGCGCCTTGTAGTTGATAGTCATCACCTCGTCGAAGACAACCTCGCTAGTCTGTTTCAACGGGACCGCAGGCGCAATGCCCGCATTGTTGACTAGAATATCGAGCCCGACCGATCCCGTTTGCGCACGCGCCGCGTCGCTGAACTGTGTCCAGAGGCTGTCGGCCGCCTCCTTGCCCTGGAGCAGATCAGCCTTTACCGCGACGGCCTTGACGCCCAGTTCCTCGATTTCCCGCACGGTGGCTTTGGCCGCATCCGGATTGGCGGTGTAGTGCACACCGATCAGCGCGGCACCTTCCTTTGCAAAAGCGAGCGCGACCGCCCGTCCGATCCCCCGTGAGCTTCCGGTGATAAGCGCAATCTTGTCTGCGAGTTTCCTGGACATGATCTACTCCGTTGCCAATTAAAATAGTGATCGCTATATTAAGGGTGGAAACATATCTGTCAACAATTAAATAGGGACCACTATTTTAATGGAGCCGGTTCGTAAACGAGGAAGGCCCCGCGTGCTCGATCGCGACACCGGGCTCGACATCGCGGCACGCCTGTTCTGGGAACGAGGCTACGAAGGGACGTCGACCGCCGACCTGACCAAAGCAATGGGGATCAACCCGCCGACGCTCTATTCAACCTTCGGTTCGAAAGAGGAATTGTATCGACAGGCGCTGGATTTCAGCATCGCCCGCGAAAGCGGTTGCCGAGGGGAAATCCTGGCATCCGCCCTGCCCGCTTATGAGGCACTCGGTCGCTACCTTTACAATATTGCCGATGGCGATACCCAGCCGGACAAGCCCGCGGGCTGCATGGTCTCCACCGCAGTTCTGCAGCATGCGGAAGAAAATGCCTCGGTCGCTCGAATGACGGCAGCCCTTCGAGAGGCATCGATGCAGGTTCTAAAAGCCCGCTTCGATCGCGCCGTCAGCGAGGGCGAACTGCCAGCCGGGACTGATACCGACACGCTGGCACGCTTCTATGGAGCGATCATTCAGGGCATGTCGGCCCAAGCCTGCGATGGTGCTTGCAACGCGCTTCTGAAACGGCTGATCGACGTCGCCCTGACAGCCTGGCCCGGGAAACGCACGACCGTCACCGGAAGCTTGGATTGAAGACCCGTCAGCCACTTATTGTCACCGCGAGGATAGCCGAGAGGGATATCGAGCCGTTCGATCGCCTTCGGCAGAGGCATTTTCCCCCGGACCGCAATGTTCTCGGCGCGCATCTGACAGTGTTTCACAGGCTGCCAGGCGAGTATCGTGACAGGATCTGTAAAACGCTTACTAACGTTGCGGCACAGGCGAGAGTAACGACAGCGACGGTCAGCAGCCTCCGACACCTCGGCGCAGGCGTCGCCTTCATCGTCACATGCCCAGAGTTGGAGGACATCCGAGCAGGACTGAAGGCCGAGTTCGTCGCGTGGCTGGGCTCGCAGGACGTTCAGACCTGGCGGCCGCATATCACAATCCAGAATAAGGCGCCGAGAGCAACCGCCGACGCGCTCTATCGCGACCTGACCACGAGCTTAGAACCCCACACCATTGAAATCCTCGGCCTCGATCTGTGGAACTATCTTGGGGGGCCGTGGGAGCATTTGAAATTTTTGCCTTTCGACACGCGGCCTTTGGGATGAGGGCAAAACGGAATATTGCCAATCATGCCCGGAACCGGGCGAAAAACTCTTAAATGTCAGGTGGGCGAATGGCTCTCCGGCTTCAGTCAACGCGACCGGAATCACTGGTCCCTCGGGCATGTGGGCATCACGGAAGCGATCGCGTCAACCGAGTGGCTCAAGTGTTCTAAGCTCCTCTTGAAGGATGTGAACCTTCAACCCGTGCTTCCTTGACAAAACTTGGGTGGGGGTTAGGTTCGAAACGCTCGAAATCCCGAGTTATTTGAGACACGCTAGACAGGGTAACCAGAGGGAACCATGTCAGTCGTTGTCCGCAACAACGTACATATCCAAGGTAACGGCACGCGGACGATTGTCTTCGCCCACGGGTTCGGATGCGATCAGAACATGTGGAGGTTCGTTGCCCCCGCGTTCGAGTTTGGCTTCAAGACCCTACTTTTCGATCATGTCGGGGCGGGTCACTCAGATCTCTCCGCCTACGATCCGGCAAAGTATTCGAGTTTGTCCGGTTACGCTGATGACGTCGTCGAGATCGGCCGGGAGATAGGACTTTCCAACGCGGTATTCGTCGGCCATTCCGTGAGCGCGATGATCGGCGTGCTTGCGTCGCTGAAAGCGCCTGACCTTTTCGAGAGCCTCATCCTTGTGGGCCCATCCCCGCGGTACATCGACGACGCCGAATACGTTGGTGGCTTTGGACCTGCGGAGATCGAAGAGCTATTGGAATTTCTGGATGACAATCACATGGGATGGTCCGAGGCAATGGCGCCTGCGATCATGGGCAACCCAGACCGACCAGAGTTGGGCGAGGAACTGACGAACAGCTTCTGTCGAACCGATCCGGAGATCGCCAAGGCGTTTGCCCGCGTCACCTTCACTTCCGACAATCGCGCCGACCTTCCGAATGTAACGGCCCGGACAATCGTACTTCAAAGCCGCGATGACATCATCGCTTCCGAAGGCGTCGGTCGTTATGTGTATGAACACGTACCGGGCAGCCAGATTGTTCTTTTGGACGCAACTGGACACTGCCCAAACCTGAGCGCGCCTCGCGAAGTGATCGCCGCGATCCGTGACTTCCTTTGAGAACCTTGATGGATTCTGACCGCGACACGCAGACGGAAGATCTGGAAGACCTCTACGAAAACGCGCCCTGCGGGTATCTCTCGCTCGGGCCGGATGGCCTTATCATCAAGTCCAACAAGACGTTATCGAGGTGGTTGGGTATTCCGGCGCAAGATCTCCTCGGAAAACGCATGCGCGACCTGCTGAACACAGCCGGCCGCATATTCTACGAAACCCACTTTGCGCCACTTCTTCGACTGCAGGGTCATTTCGACGAGGTCGCGCTCGATCTCAAACTGCAGGATGGGAGCAGGTTTCCCGTCATCGCAAACGCAACGGAAAAGCGCAACGCCGACAACGAGCTTCTCTTTACCCGTGTGATGCTCTTTCGGGCAACCGAACGGAGGCGCTACGAACGCCAGCTCGTCGATGCCCGTGCGGCGGCCGATGCCGCGGGCGCAGAAATGCAGATAGAACTCGATATTGAGCACAGGAATGCCGAACTCAGAGAACAGTTTATTGCCGTTCTAGGCCACGACCTTCGAAATCCGCTCGCATCGATCAGCGCCGCAAGTCGCCTTCTTCGAAGGGAAACGGCGACGGCAAAGGCAACCACACTACTCGACCTCATGCAGGGTAGCGTCCAGAGGATGTCCGATCTCATCGACAACGTGCTTGATTTCGCGCGGGGTCGCCTCGGAGGCGGAATAGGTCTGCAGATCAGGCCGGAAGAGCTTGCCCCGATCATTCTCCACGTTGTCGACGAACTCCGTTCCAGCGATCCTGATCGCATCATTGAGGCCGACATCAATCTCGATCAGCCTGTCGCTTGCGATGGAGGACGAATAGGCCAAATGGTATCCAACCTGGTCGGGAACTCAATCACCTATGGACAGGTTGACGCACCAATCAGGATATTCGCTGGCGTGAGCGGTGAGAACTTTCAGATCTGGGTAGCAAACCAGGGCACGCCGATTCCCAAGGACGTGCAGGCAAGCCTTTTTGAGCCATTCATCCGCGGGGAGGCTAGCGGCAATCGTCAGGGGCTGGGCCTCGGCCTTCATATCGCATCGGAAATCGCTCGCGCCCACGGTGGGAGGCTGGACGTTGCGTCTGATGCCATCGAGACCCGCTTCACCTTCACGATGCCGCTTGCGCAGATCGCCGACGACAATGTCGGCGTCCGATAGGAACTAAGACTGCTACCCGTCTGCACGGGGTTGTGGCTCGGCCGCCCGCAAACGGCCGAGTGTTGGTCAGGCTGCCTTTTCGGCGTTCTGGTTGACCACAGAGGTGGCGATCGATGTGAGCGCAAGGTCGGTGGCCTGTTCTTCGTCGAGCGTCGTCTGCAGCAGCTTGGCTGCCTCCTTCATCCCAAGCTCTAGCGCCCATGTGCGCAACGTGCCGTAGCGCGACATTTCGTAATGCTCGACTGCCTGTGCAGCGGCGAGAAGGCCGGCGTCAAGAGCTGGTGTGCCGGCATACTCCTCCATGACCTCAGAACCTTCCTTGACGATGCCCATCATGGCATCGCAGGTCTTCTGTTCCGGCTTCTTTCCGATGATCTTGAAGACCTCCTCGAGACGTTCGATATGAACCTTGGTCTCTCCCAGGTGCTTGACGAAGGCGCCCTTAAGCTGCTTGCTCTGGGCTGCCTCCTCCATCTTGGGAAGCGTGGCGACGATCTTGTGTTCGGCGAAATAGACGTCTTTCAGGGTGTCGTGAAAGAGGACGTCAAGCGTTTTGGATTCCTTGGCCATGATAGCTCCTTGGGGTTCTGTATCTCTATTGGGAATGCACCGCTTCGTCAGGGTGGCGGTCGATAAGGCTGTGATCGCGCATCGAAGGCGCCGAGCGAACATCATGCGATGGGTCGGAGAGACTTTTTTCGATCGCGACTATCACGACCGTGACGTATGAACCGACCCCGAGAGGTTAAGTTCCACGCATGACCGCACTTATCGACCTCACCCAGATTAGACTCCGTCCTTCCCGCGCCATCCAGGAGCACGCGCAGACCTTTGGCCTTCGTACATCGGAAGCCAGACGGATCCTTGCCTTTTGACATAGCCGGCCAGATTGAGGCGCCTGCAGGAGTTAAGGCGTCAAGGCGATCACAATCGCGGATGGGATGGTGGAAAAGGCCCCATGGGCTGGCTCGCAATGCAGCAGCGCCGCCAAGGACAGGAGCGGCGCACGGCTCGACGCCGGGAAATCATATCCGTTGCTCGTCCCGGCGAATGCTCCAGTGAAAGATTTCGGGCCACCACGGTCGACAACGCGACAACTCGCTGCTTGAGCATACCCTGATTGGAGGGGATAGATTGATGAGCCTCAATCGATCCGGCGCGGTCGTCATTGACGAGCGCGCAAACAGGGCTCGCTTCCCTTCATGGAGGAATCGTCGCAACGTATGTCACCTATCGTGCGGACGTGAATGCGTGAACACTGTATAGATGAACTGCCCCCACTTTCGACCGGACACTCAGCATAAGCAGGAAGGCTCAAGCACAGGCTTGAGGATAAGCTTATGTCTAACGAGTTTCGACAGGTTGATCTGATGATCGGTGACGTCCGGCGGCGACGCTGGACAACGGAGCGCAAACTGCAGATCATCGAGGAAAGCTATGCCGCCGGGGAGACCGTTTCCTCCGCGGCGCGGCGACATGGAGTTGCGCCAAATCTTCTGTATCGCTGGCGTAGGCTCCTTAGCGAGGGAGGTGCGGTGGCCGTGGATTCTGACGAGCCAGTGATCGGCAATTCCGAGGTGAAGAAGCTGGAAGATCGAGTGCGCGAGCTTGAGCGCATCCTCGGGCGCAAGACGTTGGAGAACGAGATTCTCCGCGAAGCTCTTTCCAAAGCCCACTCAAAAAAACCGATATCGCGGCCGATCTTGTTGCCGAAGGACGGTTCCCGATGAAGACCGTGGCTGACGTCCTTGGCGTATCGAGGTCCAATCTCGTGGAGCGTCTTAAAGGCAAGTCTAAGCCGCGTGGATCATATCTCAAAGCGGATGATGCCGAGCTGCTGCCTGCCATTCGTAAACTCGTGGATGCTCGGCCGACCTATGGCTATCGGCGGATCGCTGCCCTTCTCAACAGGCAGCGGCGAGCCGCCGATCTGCCCGTCGTCAATCGCAAGCGAGTGCATCGCATCATGGCCAATCACGCCATGATCCTTGAGAAACACACGGCGGTGCGAATTGGTCGTGTCCACGACGGCAAGGTCATGGTGATGCGGTCTAATCTCCGCTGGTGCTCGGACGGGCTTGAGTTCACTTGCTGGAATGGCGAGGTGGTTCGTCTCGCGTTCATTATCGATGCGTTTGACCGGGAAATTATCTCATGGGCAGCCGTCGCCAATGCCGGGATATCCGGCTCCGACATTCGAGACATGATGTTGGAGGCCGTCGAAAAGCGCTTCGGCGCAATCAGCGCCCCGCATGCAATAGAACATCTATCTGATAACGGCAGTGCATATACCGCGAGGGAGACCAGGCTGTTTGCCCAAGCCCTCAACCTGATCCCATGCTTCACGCCCGTGGCCAGCCCACAATCGAACGGCATGTCTGAAGCCTTCGTCAAAACCTTGAAGCGGGACTACATACGCATCTCATCCATTCCGGACGCCGACACAGCTCTCCGGAAGATCGACGGATGGATTGAAGACTATAATGAAATCCATCCACACTCAGCGCTCAAAATGGCCTCCCCAAGGGAGTTCATCAAAGCATTGTCTCAATAGCTGAGCTGTCCGGCGAAATGGGGGGCACTCCAATAGAATTATACCGTGCCAATCAAAAAAGATCATTGGATTCTTTGACTTACCTAACGTAGGTTCCGTCCATATCCATGATACGTTCATGGTAATCCCTTAGATGCATTAGCAACTGCACACTTTGCAGTGCAGCTGCTCTCAACTTCTCGGAACTAGAGCTTTCCCTCCACCGTTTTGTCCGTTACCGTGCATATAGACCGATTGCGACATTTGTTTAGAGGTCATTGTGCGCTCTACAAAAGCCCGCTGATGACCTGAACTAAGTTGAAATACGATGAGTGTCACTGCCATCGTATGGGATCGTCCGCTGTTAGCCCTGAACCAACCGAGCCTGCGGCGGACGGTCCTTTAAAGAAGAGAGCCCCACGACTGTCGCCGCGACAGTTCTCTGATGGGGTCATCACAGGCGGCAGTGGCTTCCTTAATCACCCAATCGCCGTGCGAACTTAGGCCGCTTTGCGGCTCGCTCGTATCGCTGCATCAATTGCCATTTGGATCAGGTAGACGACAAACGGTTGGTTCGTTAACTGCGCGAGTTTCTTCGCTGCGTTCAAATGATCTACGAGGTGACTTGCTAACATCGACTCCTCCATGAGTAGGCATATTACTGTTTGCTCACGAACCTTAACGCGCAATTACCGATAGGGTTTCTGTCCTATAGCGTGCGAACCACTGAAAACGCGGAACTATTCTGTTTGGGTTTGCATTCCAACGCGATGAGGTATTATTTTGATATTCGGGAGGGTGATAACCTCGAAGAAGACGTTGAGGGCATAGACTTGCCTTCATCTGATGCCGCCCACAGTGAAGCGCTTGCTGCAGCTCGTGACATGGTGGCTGAGTACGTTCGCCATGCAGTGCCGATTGACGGCATGACATTTGTGATCCGCGACGAGCGCGGTGAGGTCGTCGGTGAAGTGCCATTAATGGCAGTGGTGAAATGACTACGGTTTACCGAAAAGGCGGCTTTTGTTTCGCGGCGCTAGGTAAGGCTTGCCACTCCCCTACCCTACGTCGCGAAACCTCCTGCTGCCTACCACTTCATCCGGAACAGTCGAAACATTGCACGGCACTACTGGTTCGCGGAAATTGAGGTTTACTCTCTCAGAGATGAAGAAGCCCATCTATGATCTTATGAGTCCGCCAGATCGGCGGCGCGTTCTCCGTGGCCGGCAGCAGAGCGATATGCGGCGAAGGCTTCGCGGCACTTCCCTTTCGTTACAGACATCACGATGGGGGTCAAGACGCGCGGTAGAAACCTCTACAAGTTTCTCCTTGCCGGCTGGAAAAAACAACACAGCGCTGACACGGCATGACGGACTAGCCTCTCACGCGTCGCTGGCCAGAAGAAAGTCTCAGGATTTCCCGTCTGCCTGGGGACCATCTTCCTGGGGAGTGCGCCAGGACCCTTGATCAAGAGATGGAGCAGCTTGGCCGGCCATCTCTTTTATCGCAAGAGCCCAGTGCTCCAGAGCTTTTCCGGTGGGGCACCCCTCGCGCTCCCATATGGCATAGGCGCGAGCTCGAAGCTGATCGTCATGGGACCGCTGCATGGCGTGTTCCTTATGTTGAACTTGATGAAGTCGTCTTGCGGCGTGCGGCGCGTTCGAGGGCTCATGACAAAAGCTTTCTCGAGCCTCAGTTTCGGCGAAGCTCAATTCGGCTGGTTATGACCGGCTTGCCTGTCTTCGAATCCGTATCAATGGTGGTAAGACGCATTCCGGATGAGCCGATTTTTTCGATAGTCATCTGCGCTTTCCTGTCGCCGTTAACCTCCTTCGCCCAGGTGATGCCGAGGTTGATGGTGTCGCCAGAACGTTGCCCACCGAGACCGGCCGTTCCCGTGCCCGCGCCGACATAAGAGCCGGAGTAACGGCCACCGTTCGCCTTGAGGTTTGCGGATATGACCCGCGAGAAGATGGCAAGGCTGGTGCACTTGCCACCGAGGGCTAATGAATTGGTGCTGGTGTCGGACCTGAAGCGGCAGGTGACATTTATGGTCGGGGCGTTGACACGCACCTTGACGGTTCCTTTGCCGCTCCAGTTTCCAGAAAGAGATTTCAAAAAGGGCGCCTCATCGGCATGGGCAACACTGCCTGACAAAAGGACGAGCAGTGTGATCGCAGTCGCTAAGGACTGGGTGAGGTGTCGATGCATGGAAATTCTCTTTCGTACCGCGTCCGATGCTAGGTCGGCATGTGCTGGTAACAGAGGAAGGTATGAACGCAAACCTTCTCACCACGTCTTTGTTCCCTGCAGAAGACTCCACCTGCGAATTTCTACAGGAGCGGGTCTGCATTTCCTTGGGCATCGCACGCGTTCAACTCGTCGGCTAGCTCCTTCGCATCGACCTTGCTCAGTTGAACGAAATCTCTGCCGTTGGTTGCCGCTGGAAGTCCCGTCGTCGTGTCTACGATCTTCCAAGCCCCGGCATGATCCTCGCTCACAGCGCCATGTATGGTGGGGCTGGACGTTCCAAAGTTGAGGGTTCCGGTTCCATGCCGACCATACGCTCATGATTCAGTGCATAACGATTTCATCGCTTCGTACGATAGGACGTAGTGACCGCAGTCTTGCTTCAAACCAACGCGAGCGACACCTACGCAGCCTTGTCAACGCCGTGCCAGAATAGGCGATGAAACTGAGGGAACTATACCGCCCCTTGGTTGTTCGCTGTGCAACGAGGATGAAGCTATGACCTATAAGAACCCCGACCCGACCAGCGACGCGGCACGAACCGACCCCAACACGGCGGATGAAGCCCGTGAGAAATTGAAGGACCAGGCAGAAAAAGGCTTGCGAGACGCCAGAGAAAAACCTTCGAAAGACGGGCCGAAAACGTAAAATGTCTAGGTTCAAAGACGTCTCAGCACGCCATGCTCCAATAGATGGCCGCATATTAAGAGCGAAGACGAATCCACGGGTTATAGCTGTCCTGTGGAGCATCTACGTTGGTATAGCGGGTCTGATATTGATCGGTACGGTGGTCTCGGAAGTCCGGTGATGGACTGGATGGAGAGGGCGATTTGTTCGGCTATCGGTCAGGTGCCAGTCATCCCGCTGCTCCAGGAAATCGCTCCTAAATCAGCCCTATAGAGCGGGGATCTGGCAAGTCAGTTTTATACCAATCCGCAAAATTTCCTGGACCGTGACATCAGTTGACACAGTCAGTTCGCAATGGCACGTACAGCCATGATCAATCGTCAATCCCGCAACGTTTCACTTACGCCCGAACTTGAGGGTTTCATCAACCAATGTCTCGCATCCGGCAACTTTGCCAATGCCAGCGAGGTCGTGCGCGCGGGCCTTCGCGCCCTTAGGGACGTGGATGGAAAGCCGAAGCCAACCCCTGCTACCGGCTGGCCCATTGGCGGCGGGGAATGTGGCAACCTCATCCGATCCAAGAACTGGGCCAATCATATCCTTGGTGCGGTTGAGGAATGGTCTGCGGAATTACGGGCGACAGTCGCCAATATTGTAAATTCACCGGTCGCCAAGGTGCTCATGTGGGGCGCTGATCACATCATGCTTTACAACGATGCCTACCGGGAGATCGCAGGGGAGCGTCATCCGATGGCATTGGGCACGCCCGTTGCAACCGCCTTTCCCGAGGTCTGGGACTGGAACCAGGCGATTCTGCAAGTCGGCCTGAACGGCAAAACCGTGGTTCATCGTGATCAACCGATCGTTTTTCAACGACCGGATGGTCCTCAGACAATGATGCTCGACCTGTTCTACACGCCTGTCTACGACGCAAACGGTTCGGTGGGCGGGGTTATGTGCACGATCGTCGATAACAGTGCGAAGGTTACCGCGGAGACCAAGCTTGCTGCACGCGAGGCCGAGCTGCGTCGGGTCACAGACGCCGTTCCAATGCTGATCTCCTACGTGGATCGCGACCACATCTATCGCTTTGCAAACGCCGCTTACCGAGACTGGTTTGATATCGATCCTCAGTCGATGGTCGGACAGCACGTAGAAAGTATGATAGGCAAGCAGGCTTACGCCGACCGAAAAGCCTCGATCGATCGTGGATTATCGGGCGAGACATTTTCAGCTGAAACGACTATGCCGCGTGCCGACGGTACAGTGCGGCGCCTGGAAGTGCGGTATGTACCGCATGTCGAGCCCGATGGTTCGATACCGGGCGTCCATATTCTCGGCATCGATGTGGAGGAGCGTGCGACCCGCGAGGCCGCCATCGCATTCAGCAATGGGCGCTTCCGCACCGCCATGGACGCGGTCCACGGGATCCTATGGACCAATAGCGCCGATGGCCGCATGGTCGGGGAACAACCCGGATGGGCCGCCCTCACCGGGCAGACGCAGGATGAGTATCAGGGATACGGCTGGTCGAGGGCGGTCCACCCGGACGATTCTGCTGGAAGTGTGGAGGCCTGGCAGCGGGCGGTCGCGACGAAGACCATGTTTTTATACGAGCACCGGGTGCGCAGGCATGATGGCGCTTGGCGCCAGTTTGCGGTACGCGCCCTGCCTATTCTCGACAAGATCGGCGAGATCGTCGAATGGGTCGGCGTGCACACCGACATCACGCATCAAAGGGCAGCCGAAGCTGCGCTGCGGGAGCAGGCAGATACATTGGCGCAGCAGGTCCGGCATCGCGAACGAGCTGAGGATCAACTACGGCAGCTGAACGAAACGCTTGAGGCCCGCGTTATCGCGGAAATCGCCGAGCGCCGGCAGGCGGAAGTCAAGCTTGCGCAATCTCAGAAGATGGAGACCGTTGGCAAACTGACGGGCGGCGTGGCTCACGACTTCAACAATTTGCTGCAGGTGGTATCGGGAAATCTTGCACTGCTTGCGAAAGACATCGCCGGCAATGAGCGTGCCGAGAAACGCGTGTCGAACGCAATGGCGGGTGTCAGCCGCGGCGCCAAGCTCGCAAGCCAGCTCCTTGCCTTTGGTCGGCGTCAGGCACTTGAGCCCAAGGTCGTGAACATCAGCCGCTTCGTACAAGGCATGGACGACATGCTGCGCCGGGCGATTGGCGAGGCTGTCGAGGTCGAAACCGTCGTGGCGGGTGGGCTGTGGAACACGTTTATCGATCCTGCCCAGATCGAGAATGCGCTCCTCAACCTCGCCATCAATGCGCGTGATGCGATGGACGGCCAGGGCAAGCTCACCATCGAACTGTCAAACGCGCATCTCGACGAGCTTTATGCGCGAACGCACGATGAAGTAACGCCCGGTCAATACGTGCTGCTGGCCGTCACAGATACGGGAACCGGCATGTCGCCGGAGATCATTGACAAGGTTTTCGAACCGTTCTTTTCGACGAAAGCCGAGGGCAAGGGTTCCGGCCTCGGGCTTTCGATGGTCTACGGCTTCGTCAAGCAATCAGGCGGTCATGTTAAGATCTATTCCGAAGTCGGTCACGGCACGACGATCAAGCTTTATCTTCCCAGAGCCCTCCAGGCCGAAGACATGGAAGTGAACGTCGACAACGGCCCGATAGCAGGTGGCACTGAAACCGTCCTCGTCGTCGAGGATGACGAAGAGGTGCGGGAGACCGTTGTCGCCCTCCTTGCAGACCTCGGCTATCGTGTGCTGAAGGCGGTCGATGCGGCCAGCGCGCTCAACGTGATCGATAGCGGCATACCCATCGACATCCTGTTCACGGATGTTGTCATGCCCGGCAATTTGAAAAGCCCTGAGCTGGCGCGCAAGGCCAAAGAGCGCCTCCCCGAGATCGCCGTGCTGTTCACATCGGGATATACCGAGAATTCCATCGTCCACGGCGGCAAGCTCGACGCCGGCGTCGAGCTTCTTTCGAAGCCGTACACCCGGGATGCCCTGGCAAAAAAGTTCAGGCACGTCATCAACAATCAGCGACAAAAGTCGGGTGCTGCGCCCTCCCCGGCTCCAAAAGCCCCTGAGACTTCGTTGCCCGAACCATCTGCACAGCTAACGATCATCCTGGTCGAAGACGATCCGCTGATCCGGATGAACACGTCCGATATCCTCAAGGAAGCAGGCCACATCGTGGTCGACGCGGGAAGCGCCGAGGAAGCTATGGCCGCGCTAGAAACGGTTCCCTTCGACGTCCTGGTCACGGACATCAGCCTTCCAGGCGCCTCGGGCAAGGTTCTTGCGGAGCGGGCGCGCACCTTGCGGCCTTGGTCGAGGATCATATTCGCGACCGGTGACGCCTCGGCCGTGCGGGCTTCCGACGGGGTCGTTCTCAGCAAGCCCTACGATGCCGAGCAACTCAACCGGGCGATCCTGCCAAGAGACGCAATCTCCAAGTCGCTTGACCAGGAAGACGAAGTGGACGCGACGAAATAGATTTCACGGCGCGCGGCGTGACGTCCAAGGATCCTTTAATGAACGACAGACTCGAGCCTCCACGCATCAACCGGGGCAGCCTGCAGGAACTAATAGGCGGCCTCAGCGATGGCATCATACTCATTGATCAGGCGGGCGCGATTGCCTGGGCGAATGATGCGGCGATCGTCATGCATCGTGCAAAGGCAATTGACGACCTCGGAAGGGATGCAGCGGGCTACCGACGTCGATTCACTTTGCGATATCGCAACAACCATCCGCTGGAAGAAGGACAGTACCCGCTCGAACGGCTGCTGGCCGGCGAGACGATCGACGATATGACGGTCGAAGTCTCGCCCAGCGATAACCTCGATCTGGTCTGGGTGCACACCGTTCGGAGCATGGTCATCTCCGACGCCGGGGGTAAAGCGGATGTGCTCGCGCTGATCTTGCGAGATGAAACGCCGCGCTTTGAAGCCGAGGAACGATTCGAACGGTCCTTCAACGCCAATCCCGCTCCAGGCCTTATCTGCCGCCTGGAGGACAATCGGTTCATTCGCGTCAATCAGGGCTTTCTTGAAATGACGGGTTTCAGCAAGGAGGACGTGATCGGCAAGACTGTCGACGCTGTCGGGTTGTTCTCAAACTGTGAAACTGGGGATGACGCGCTTCTGAAGCTCAGCGAAGGGCGGGTAATCCGCCACCGCGAGTCGCTAATTCCTCTCCCGGACGGTGGTGACCGGCTTGTGATTGTCGCCGGCGAGCCGATTTCCGTGGTCGAAGAGCCGTGTATGCTTTTTACCTTTGCGGACCTCGATGCCCGCAGGAAAGCCCAGAACGCCCTGCGTCAAAGCGAGGAGCGATTTTCGAAATCCTTCCGTCTATCGCCTGCGCCGGCCGCCATATCGCGCCTCGCCGATTTCGTTTTCACAGAGGCGAACGATGCCTTCCTGCAGATTTCGGGATATGGCCTCACAGAGGTCGTCGGCCGAACAGCCGCTGAACTTCACCTCTGGGAAGACGTGGCAGCCCGGCGGGCGCTGGAGCAAAAGCTGCGTGACAACATCTTCGTGCGTAACGAGCCGACACGCTTGAAGCAAAAAGACGGTGCAATGGCGGACTGTCTTGTGTCTGCGGAAAGGGTCGAGATCAACGACGAGCAATGCGTGATCTGGGCTCTTCAGGATGTGACCGAGCGCCGGCGTAGCGAGACGCAATTGGTCGAAGCGATCGAGAGCGTCATGGCGGACACTTCATGGTTCAGCCGCTCCATCGTCGAGCGGCTTGCGACACTCAAACAAGCGTCAACAGCGGTGCCCACGGCGACACTGATGGAGTTGAGTGACAGGGAGCGCGAGATTTTAGGTCTTATCTGCGTCGGACAAAGTGACGCCGATATGGCTCAAACCCTGCACCTGTCGAGGAACACGATCCGCAATCACGTCACCTCTCTTTATGGAAAGATCGGCGTCAATCGCCGCGCGGCAGCAGTGATATGGGCGCGAGAACGTGGCTTCACAGGCGCTGCCACTGGCAAGGCCTTAGATCACAAGAAGAAGAAAAAGTAATTTTACGACGTGTACCTGCTAAAAAGGTCGTTTGATACTAGGCGATCTAGTATTTTTCGCTCTGAAAATTCTCATGCTCCAGCGCTAGTTTCAAAGTCATGCCACCGGCTTTGCCGGGGTCGGATGATCGACGCACCATAGGTGAAAAGGGCTGCATGATGGATAAGTCGTCGGCAAAAATTCGGGCCGTAGGAAGACACAGCGAGGCCCTCGGGCCGCGGCGCTGCACCGAACGGCTAACCGCCGTTTGGCAAGCTTCGGTTACTGATCCTTCCAGGAGGTTATTGAGATGCTTTTCCCATTTTATGCAGGTACGGCGACCATCTCCGCAGATTACTGTGGTGCGGGTGCAGCACTCAGCGCCCTGCTAGCTTACGCGCGTGGCCTCGAAGACTGCCAGATTGAAGTCGAAATCGCAGGCGGCGACATATTGCTCAACGGCGTGGCATCGTCAGAGAGGGCCGCGAGTGAAGCAGTGGCGATCGCTACCGACTTCGCGACGGGCAGGGTCATCCGCAACCTGCAAGTGCGCCCGCCGAAACCGTCGATTTGATACTGGCCGATCGATACGCTGCCAGTTCAATGCAAAAGATAAACGCCTCCAAACCTACGTTGGAACAAAACGTTCCATCGCGAATTTAAGCAAACGGAAAAACGTAAGCGAAAGGAATACGTTATGAGCAGCACAGGTGATAAAGCATCAGGTCTTGCAAATGAAGCCATCGGCAACATCAAGCAGGGCGTCGGCAAGCTCGTCGGAAGCGAAAAGCTGCAAGCCGAAGGTAAGGTTCAGGAAATCAAGGGTGAGGCCCAGCAGGCTATGGGCGACGCCAAGGACGCAACCAAGAAGGGTGCCAATTCAGCTTCCGATTACATCAACAAGAAGCTCTAGCATCCCAACGAGGACACAGCCGTGACGGCTGTGTCCCTCCCACTTCCCGCACAGGAAAATCGTGATGATCGAACCCGTTGGTGTGTCCCACCGCGAAGTCATTCCTTATGCCGACGCTGCTGATGGCGCCTATTTCAACAAGATTTCGTGGGGCGCTATTTTTGCCGGCATCGCTCTTGCACTCGCGATGCAGTTTCTTCTCAACCTTCTGGGCGTCGGGATCGGCGCCGCCGTGATAGACCCCACAACCTCTGACAATCCGGCTGCGAGCACATTTTCGATTGTCAGTGCAATCTGGTTCGTCGCAGCCGGAATCTTCGCATCCTTTGTGGGTGGATATGTGTCTAGCCGGCTCTCCGGCCGCCCGAGTAGATCTACAGGTGGGTATCATGGTCTGACGACGTGGGCGGCCACGACAATTGTTGTACTATACCTTCTTACCACGTCGGTTGGTGCTGTTATCGGCGGCGCATTCAGTGGGATTGGGTCGTTGATCGGCGGCGTCGGACAGACTGCGACGACGGCCGTGACCGCTGCTACCCCGGTTGTTGCAAATGCAAGCAACCCGTTCGCGGACATTGAGCAGCAGATCCGATCCACAACGGGCGGCAACGATCCTCAGGCTCTGCGCGATGCGGCAGTGAGCGCCGTTCAGGCTGTTGTTTCAGGCGACCATGCCAAAGCCGACAACGCGCGTAATAGGGCTGCCGAGGCTCTAGCGCGGGCGCAGAGCATTCCTGTCGATCAGGCAAAGACCGAGATTGCGCAGTATGAGGCGCAGTACAAGCAGTCGGTGGACACGGCAAAGCAGAAGGCGAGCGAAGCGGCGCAGAAGACAGCCACGGTCGTATCCGCCGGCGCGATACTGGCATTCATTGCGTTACTGCTCGGCGCAGCGGCCGCCTGGATCGGCGGGTCCGCAGGAACTCAGAAAACAACTTTGTGTGCGGCAATCGAGCACCGGTAAACTCAGATCAGTAAGCTATGAGAATGGCGCCAGCTTGAAATCGATCGGCGCCATTCAGCATTTTACCAAGCTGTCCGACTTCGTTTCCAGCCTTTTGACTTGCTTCCGACGTGAGGGGTGTCTAGTTGGCTACAGGAACTGAAGAACCTGTCTTCAATACGGTGACCATCGGTTTCGACGATGCAAGGATGCGACTTGACCCGAACTCACGACACCCTGTCAAACCACGATACCGTCCCAACCTCGTTGGACATCGGACCAGACCGACTTAACGCGCTCTATCAGACCGAATTGATGGACAGTGGGCCAGAGGAACGCTTCGATCGCTTGACACGGCTCGTTGCTGCGACCTTGTCGGTCCCGGTGGCGCTCGTTTCATTGGTCGACACAAAGAGGCAGTTCTTCAAGAGTTCGTTTGGTCTTCCTGAACCCTGGAAGACCGATCGAGAAACACCTCTGACACATTCGTTTTGCCAGCATGTCGTTGCAAGAGCTGCTCCCCTCGTTATCGAAGATTCAACACTCGACCCTCTTGTTTGCGACAATCTTGCTATTCCGGATCTGAACGTGCGCGCGTACCTTGGCATCCCGCTTCTGGACCAAGATGGTCATGTCCTGGGTTCGCTTTGCGCCATTGATGCCGAGCCGCACAAATGGACGGCTCGTGAGCAAGAGATACTCGCTGATTTTGCCAAACTGGTGGAAGAGCAAATTTCCCTGCGAGAACGCGTCGCAAGACTGGCGCAGTTCGATGAGCAGCGTCTTCTGATCCAGGGCGAGTTGGCGCATCGTATCAAGAATATCTTCTCGGTCATATCCAGCCTGCTCCTCGTCTCGTCGAGGACCGAGAGCAATCTAGATGGATTTGTGCGCAGCGTCACTGGACGGATACAGGCGCTGAGCAGAGCCAACGATTTCATCATCGATTCGAGGCCTGATGGGACCGGTGTTGCATGCGGTCTCGCGGGCTTGATGGAAGCCTTGCTAGCGCCTTTCAAACGAGATGAAAAGCAGGCTATCGTCTCTTGCCAGAGCATCACCGTCGGCGAGAAGACCGCGGCTGCCCTCGCATTGGTAATCCACGAACTTGCAACTAATGCAGCCAAGTATGGCGCACTATCGACTGGCGATGGCTACATCCATTTGGAATGTAACAGCTTAGGTGACACGTTAAAGATCACTTGGCGGGAAATCGGCGGGCCGCCGATCACGCAAAACCCGTCGAGGAAAGGTTTCGGGACCAGAATGGTGGCCCGGACCGTGGAAGCGCAGCTCATGGGAACGATCACGCGAGATTTCGCGAGCGATGGTTTGTTGGTCGCCCTCGAAATTCCGCTATCGGCCATCGGCAGGTAGTTTCTGGGCAGGCGAACTCACCCGGCAAGTCGGCTTGCCTTGAGGCGCAACGTCACCACCAAACCGTGTTCAACCCATTCGTAGTCGATCGCACCGCCCAGCTGTCCAGAGATGGTGCGCTGTAAAAGCTTGCTGCCATATCCTTCTGTGGTCGAACCAGTGTTGACCCCACTCTCCCGATGCTCGCTCCAGACGATCTCGAGATCTTCCTCACTCAGCGTCCCGGAGATATCGAGCAACCCCGTGTCATTCGACAATGCGCCGTACTTCAGCGAATTTGTCGCCAGTTCATGGATGACGAGGGCGAGGCTTGTCGCCGCCCTTTCCCCCAACCCCATACGCGGCACCGCCACGCGGATGCGACCGGCAAAGGCACCTACGTCGTCATAAGGCGCGAGCAGCACAGTGAACAGATCGCCCAGCAAGGCGGCGCTCCCCTGCCCGTCCGCTAGCGGGCGCACGAGTTCATGGGCCCGGCCGAGTGCCGTCAGGCGCTGCATCAACTGCAGAACCATTTCCTCCTTCGTTTCCGTCGAGCGGGACGTGATGTTTGTAAGACCTGCCGCCAGCGCCAACAGGTTTTTGACGCGATGGCTCATCTCTCCAGCGAGCAGTTCGTGACCTTCCTCCGCCTGTTTGCGGCCTGTCACGTCGAGGAAAATTCCGGTCATCTTGTTGGTCGCTGCATCCCCTTCATTGCCCTGGCCTCGCGCGGAAATCCACCTGACATCCGATCCACCGGTCAGGATACGGAAATCGATCTCGAAGGCACCATCAATGGCTCGGGTCGCGACGAACGCCGCCCTTACCCGGTCCCGATCCGCAGGATGCACCTTAGCGGATAGATGCTCGAAGGTCAGGTCTTCCTCGACAGGGATATCCCACAGCTCGTATGCCTTCGCGTCCATGAAGAATGCGTCGTCATCGACAATCCAGGTCCACAGCGCCACGCCGGCAGACTTGACAGCGCGCCTAAGCTCGTCGGCGCTCCAATCTGGCTGTGATTTCGCTTGGCTCATCGTAAATTTTCCACCAGATGCAAAAACTCGCCCCGATCCAGAACTAGCGGGCTGGACAAGTGTTATCAATAGCCTAAGTGGCGTCTGCGACCCTGCGATGGAAATGCTATGAACGTACAAGCCTCCAATCAATTGCACGATATTTTCGTTGGCAACGGCGAGATGGCCCAGATGATGCGTCGTCACGACTGGGCGAGCAGCTCACTCGGCCTGCCGGACAAATGGCCGGAAGCGCTCAAGGTCGCCATACGGCTCCTGCTGACATCCAAGTTTGAAATGTGGCTCGGATGGGGGCCAGACATCGCATTCTTCTACAACGATGCCTACCGGCCGACACTTGGGAACAAGCATCCGAATGCACTCGCCGTCCCGACAAAGATCCTCTGGTCGGAAATCTGGAACGATATCGAAGGACGCCTCGACACAGTTTACAAGGACGGCCAGTCAACATGGGACAAGGCGCTTCCTCTCCTGCTGGAGCGCAACGGCTACACCGAGGAGACCTACCACACATTCTCCTACAGTCCGCTCATTGGCGATAGCGGCAAGGTGGAGGGCGTCTTTTGCGCTGTTACGGAAGAGACCGAGAGGGTTATCAGCGAACGTCGTATGTCGACAATGCGTGCACTCGCTTCCGGGCTTGCGGCTGCGAACACGCAAGATGAGGTCTTCACGGCCTCGCATTGCACCCTATCGGAGAACCTGCGTGACCTCCCTTTCAGCGCGCTTTATATTTTCGACGCAGATGGAAATGCGATACGGCAATGGGTTTGTGGCACGACCGACGGCGACGGTCTTTTGCCCGCGTGTATAAATCGCGGCAGTGACATCTGGAACCCTGAGCAAGCCTGGACGAAACAGGTCGCCGAGATGGTGGACCTTTCGGCGATCAGCAATGTCCCCTCTGGACCATGGCACAAGCCGCCGTCTCAGGCCATGGTCCTGCCGCTGATCGGACAGGGCAACAACGGTCCAAAGGGGATCCTGATCAGCGGACTTAATCCGCATCGAATTGCAACCGACGAATATCTCGACTTCTTGAAATTGATCGCCGGCCAGATAACGTCTCGCTTGGCGAGTGCGGAAGCTTTCGAAACAGAGCGGCGGCGGGCGGCGGCTTTGGCCGAAGCGGCAGAAATGCGGGAAAGGGCGGCCGCTGCCCTTGAACAGCTGAACCGCCAGCTTGCCTCGGAAGTCGAACTTCGCACCACTGAACGGGATCGCATGCGCGGTTTGTTTCAGCAAGCCCCGAGCTTCATGTGTATTTTGAGCGGCCCTGATCACGTATTCGAGCTCGCCAACGATGCCTACCTACAACTCGTAGGACACAGACCGCTCGTGGGCTTAAAGGTGAGAGACGCCTTGCCGGAAGTTGCCGGTCAAGGCTTTTTCGAATTACTAGACGGTGTTTACAAGACAGGGAGGCCGTACATCGGCCGTTATCTCCCGGTCTTGCTACAGCGTGAGGGCGAGAAACCGGACCAGCGGTTCATGAACCTGATCTACCAGCCAATATTCGATCACGACGGGCTGGTCACCGGAATTTTTGTCGATGGCTTCGATGTCACGCACCAGAAACGCGCCGAGGAGCAGCTCCACAGCCTCAATAACACCCTTGAGCAAAGGGTTGAGCAGCGCACCCAGGAGCTGAGGACCGCTCTTCTCGATCTCGAAAAAGAAACGGTCGAACGCGAGAATGCACAGGTCGCGTTGAGACAGGCACAGAAAATGGAGGCGCTGGGCAATCTCACAGGCGGCGTCGCACATGATTTCAACAATCTTCTCCAAGTCGTGAGTGGCAATCTCCAGCTGCTGTCGAAGGATGTAGACGGCAATCCTCGTGCTTTACAGCGGCTCGAAAATGCGCTGGCCGGTGTCGAGCGAGGCGCAAAACTTGCGTCGCAGCTTCTCGCATTTGGCCGGCGACAGCCGCTGGAGCCGAAGGTTATCAATGTTCGCAGATTGGTTCAGAACATGGACGACATGCTGCGGAGGGCGCTGGGTGAAGAAATCGAACTCGAAACAATTGTCTCAGGCGGCCTTTGGAACAGTCTGATCGATCCCAGCCAGCTGGAGAATGCAATACTAAACCTGGCGATCAACGCACGAGACGCAATGGGTGGCCGAGGGCGTTTGACGATCGAGACGGCAAACTCCGTCCTCGATGAGGACTACGCGCGCGCACACGATGACGTGCGGCCAGGACAGTACGTCCTGGTTGCGGTAACCGATACCGGATCCGGCATTTCGCCCGAGATAATAGATCATGTGCTCGAACCATTTTTCAGCACGAAGTCGGACGGCAAGGGGACCGGTCTGGGACTTTCAATGGTCTATGGCTTTTTGAAGCAGTCCGGGGGGCATTTGAAAATCTACAGCGAAGTGGGCCATGGGACCACTATGAAGCTCTATATGCCACGCACGATGCAAGTCGAGGACACGCTGACAGATGCGAGCGCAATCCCGCCTACCGGAGGCACGGAGACCGTTCTTGTCGTCGAAGATGACGACGGTGTTCGTGATACTTCGGTGGCGCTGCTTAGCGACCTGGGGTACCGCGTCCTCAAGGCCCATGACGCACAGTCGGCGTTCGCTATTGTGAACAGCGGCATGAAAATCGACCTTTTGTTTACCGATGTAGTGATGCCAGGACCCATGCGCAGCGTAGAGCTCGCCCGAAAGGCAAAGGCGCTTCTTCCGGGTATGGCAGTCCTCTACACCTCGGGCTATACAGAGAATTCGATCGTCCACGGCGGCAGGCTGGACGCCGGAGTCGAGCTCCTGTCCAAGCCGTACACGCGCGAGGCACTGGCGCGCAAAGTGCGGCATGTCCTCGCCAATGCACAGCAACACCGGATCGCGTTGGAGCGTCTTAACCGTCAAGATCAGGCTAGCGAACCGATAGCTAGCGAAACCGGGACGGTCCTCGTGGTTGAGGATGAGCCGCTCATCCTGATGTCGACGGTCGATATGGTCGAAGAACTGGGCTACACGGTCCTTGAGGCAAGTTCGGCGGAAGTTGCGCTTTCGATATTTGAAACAGAAACGATCGATGTCCTATTTACCGATGTCGGATTGCCGGGTATGTCGGGTACCGACTTGGCCCGAACGATACGGGAGCGTCGGCCGGAAGTGCAGATCGTTTTTGCCAGCGGCGATAGCAATGCGAAGTCCATTTCGGGCTTGGAGGACGCGCTTCAGCTGCCCAAACCGTTCGCACTGGAGCAACTGAAGGCTATTCTCGCCCAGGCGCGCTCTCGGAAATGACAACCTTATACTGCTTGGTGGCATACGAGTTTGCACCTATGTAGGATCAAATCAAAATCGCGTAGTCGGCCCGACACGAAGGCGGTGTCCGTGCGACGGTATGGTGCCATCATTTCTTACTTCAGTCAGATTGGCTAGAGCTTCCGCTGAGCTGTAAGGTTTCATGAGAAATCGGCCATCAGTTGGCAAGTCACTTTGCGAAACTCGCCGATCGCCTGACGTGACTAGGATTGCGACCGGTGGCCACCCGCTCGCATATGTCTGGCAAGATCAAGGCTGTCTTCAGAGCCCGGCATATCGGCATCCGTGAACACTTCCCTGATGTACGGCGTCACACCGAGGGTACGAACCGCCTCCAGTACATATCCAGCCTTGATCACGTTGAAACCTGCGTCGATCAGCGCGATCGTCCTTGAAACACGCCAAGGCTGTAGCGTCTAAAGCCTCCCAGCAAAGGGCGGACCGGAATCTCGCTCAGTCACAGCGATAAAAGGTTGCGAGGGCGCCTTCCAATGCGCCCTCGCGCTCTGCTCAGCTTTTGGGGAGCAGTACCTTGTCCACGACGTGGATGACACCGTTCGACTGCTTTACGTCAGCAATCGTGACGTCAGCAACGCCTCCCGACTCGTCTGTGAGCGTGATCTTGCCCATTGAAGCCTTTGCCTTAAGAACGCATCCTCCTACTGTCTTGATATCGTGCTCGCCGCCGTCCTTCTTGATCATTTCAGACAGCGCCTTCGACATAACGTCGGCGGCGACGACGTGACAGGTCAAGATCTTCGCAAGCTTGTCCTTGTTTTCGGGCTTCAGCAGAGTGTCAACTGTACCTTTCGGAAGTGCGTCAAACGCTTCATTGGTGGGAGCGAAAACCGTGAACGGCCCCTTGCCTTCCAACGTCTTTACCAGCCCAGCCGCTTTGACAGCAGCCACCAAGGTCGTATGGTCCTTGGAGTTAGCCGCGTTTTCAACGATGTTCTTGTTTTCGTACATGGCCGCCCCGCCGACCTCGGGGTTCTTAGCCTGTGCTACGCCAGCGGCAAGGATCAGTGACGCGCCGACGAACAGTGCTTTGGTCGTGCTCTCCATGGGTTTCTCCTCTGATAATGATGCCGTTACAGGCATCAACGTTTACGAGGCGGAATCCGGCTGGATCGAAAATAGTTGCCACACAAGCGGAATAAAAACCGTTGCGTGATGGCCGCCCGTAACTGTTCCGCGCCGTCAGATTTTCAACAAAGGCTGGAGAAACCGCATAAGCTTGCTGGAAAATCTCAGCGGCGCATCTGTGACAGCGAGACAAATACAATTCTCATCATCCCCGGCGCGGGGTGTGTGAAGAATTTCCGTGTCCGCCATCTCGACGTCTCCACGGCGGAATGTGGAAATCTCGTCGGAGAACGAACCAGCAAGCACTAGCGTAAGCTCCACACCCGTGTGTGTGTGCTCTGGCACAGGTTGTCCCTTCGGAATTCGCAACAGCCGCATGGTCGTCGTCTCGTCTCCCGTAGCAACGATCATCTGGGCTGCACCACCAGCTCCAAGCCGACGCCACACTAGTCCACCCGCGTGATCGACATAGGATCTGAGTGGTTCCGGTAACAGGGTATCTCCAGCACCAGCAGACTGCCTGAACGGGATGACCTTATCGCTTTCTCCGGCATCAATCCGCGCTTTCAGCTGGTCCCAACTCGGCGCCACCTCGACATCGCTGTCCGGCTTCTCGCTTTCCAGAAAATGGCCGCCTATCGCTTCATAGACGCCCAGACTGTTACGGCATGAAGGGCACAAAGCGAGATGGGTCGCGACGGCGACGCTCCACCCTTCGCTAAGCTTGCCAGCTGCATATCGCATCAGCATCTCATCGTCGATATGATGTCGGATCATCGGGTTGTATGCTGCAATACCCATCTTAATTTCTCACAGGCCATTCGAATTCTTGACTTAACTGTCCCCAACGGGATCCCTAGTGCAGAGGCTATCGCCGAATGTGGCATTTCCTCGAAATATGACAGACGCAAGACTTCGAGATGCTCTTCCTTCAACTCACCAAGAGCGCGTGTCAGTGCCGCTGCGTCCTGCGCATTGACCAGCAGACGATCTGCAGGGAGGTCCGCTTCCCGAACAAATGCCGGATCATTTTCGTCAAACTCTGGCATGCGTCGGCGCAGTGAGTCGATGTAAAGATTTCGAGCAATCCTGAAAATCCATGTTGAGACCTGCGCCCGATTGGGATCGTACTGGTAGGCCTTACGCCAGACCAACAGCATCACCTCCTGCGACAGTTCGTCAGCCATCGTTGGATCTCTCGTCATTTTCCTCATGTGCGATCTGAGCCGCGGGAAAATGTAAGCGTAGATTTCCTCGAAGGCGTCCGCGTCGCGCAACTCTGCGACGGCGGCCATTAGTCTTGTCATCCTAATCTGAACTGTTTTAGGCCTCGCCTTTTCCATCATCTGATTCCCCGCATGCACGCGAGGCAATTGCTTCCTAACCGCTACTGCAAGCATGGTCGCCACTCTCTGGACGTTTTTTGCGGTTGTTACGGCGCCAATCTCCATTGGATCAATAAAATCTCGGACTCTCCGGTCGATCCAACTGGCAGTTCTTCGCGTAGCAGCGGGCGTAAGGAGATATGAAAATGGATCAGATCGAGATGGCACCCGGGCAGGACGCACATCTTCAGATTGTGGACGACGCTCAAAATGCGGTCCGAATCCTTCTCGCATGGGCAGGCGACGACCACAAAAGGGAAGGCCTTCACGACACCCCTGCGCGTGTTGCACGAGCGTACCGGGAACTCTTCGCCGGGTACCGGGAACAGCCAGGCAGTTTCCCCAGTACGACATTCGAAGAGGTCGGTGGTTACAGCGATGCCGTGCTCATGCGTGATATTCCGTTCTACTCGCTTTGCGAGCATCACATGCTGCCATTCCGCGGCGTCGCGCATGTGGCATATGTGCCAAGCAACTGTGTCGTCGGTCTTTCCAAAATTGCCCGCCTTGTCGAGCTGTATGCCCGGCGCCTGCAGATCCAGGAACGCATGACCAGTCAGATCGCGGACGCGCCGCAAGAGCGGCTGCAGCCGCAGGGTGTCGCCGTCTTTGTCGAGGCTGAGCACATGTGCATGTCGATGCGCGGCATCGCAAAAAGCGGATCGAAGACTCTTACAACAACGTTCAGGGGAGTTTTGCGAACGGACACATCACTCCAGGCGCGCTTTTTCAGTGACCTGAGGGGCTAGCGCCATGGGAGAAGCTCCCTCTGTCGACACGATGGTCTTCATTCTCGGCGACCAGCTGTCTCACTCGATCTCCAGCCTGGAAGTGTTTGATCCGGACACTGATGTGATCCTCATGTGCGAGGTGATGGACGAGGCAACATACGTACGCCATCACAAGAAGAAGATAGCATTCATTTTCAGTGCAATGCGGCACTTCGCTCAGGAACTGCAAAACAAGGGTTTCCGCGTTCGATACGTCACGATCGACGATCCGCGCAACACGGGGTCATTTGACGGCGAGCTCCGACGGGCGATAGCAGACCTCTCTCCGACAAGAGTTCGACTGACCGAGCCTGGCGAATGGCGCGTGCTGGAAATGGTCAGCCGATCGCAATCCTCTGTCGAAGCGCCAATCGAGGTGATCGATGATAGCAGGTTTATATGCAGTCGATCGGAATTCGCCGACTGGGCTGCAGGGCGCGAGGACCTCGTCATGGAGTTCTTCTACCGCGAGATGCGGCGCAAGACTGGACTATTGATGAATGGGGACCAGCCTGTCGGAGGACGCTGGAACTTCGATGCAGAAAACAGAAAGCCCGCGCGCCCGGACATGTTTCGCGCAGAACGCCGTGCGATTGAAAATGACGCAATAACTTGCGAGGTCATCGAGCTCGTCGGCAAGCTCTTTCCCGATAATTTTGGCGAACTGCGCGACTTCCGCTTTGCGGTTAGCTCTGAAGACGCGTCACGCATTGCGGACGATTTCGTAGACGTCCACCTTTCAAAATTTGGTGCGACCCAGGACGCTATGCTGTCAGGAGATCCGGTTCTCAATCACTCGCTCCTGTCCTTCTACATCAATGTGGGGCTGGTCGACCCGCTTGACGTTTGCCGACGGGCAGAAAGGGCATACTTTGAGGGCAACGCGCCGCTGAACGCGGTGGAGGGTTTCATCAGACAGATCATAGGTTGGCGCGAATATATGCGCGGAATCTATTGGTTGAAGATGCCCGGATACGGCGATGCCAACTTCTTTGGCAATACACGACCGCTTCCCGACTTCTACTGGACGGGGATGACAGATATGAATTGCGTCGCGACGGTCGTCGGGGAAACCAGGTCGAACGCTTACGCGCATCACATCCAGCGTCTGATGGTCACTGGCAACTTCGCGCTGATCGCCGGTATCGATCCGAAGCAGGTGCATCAATGGTATCTCGAGGTCTATGCAGACGCCTATGAATGGGTCGAGATGCCCAACGTCATAGGAATGAGCCAGTTTGCCGACGGCGGCATTGTAGGCACGAAGCCGTACGCCGCCTCCGGAAATTACATTTCAAGAATGTCGGACTACTGCGACGGCTGCGGCTTCAATGTCAAAGAGCGGACGGGGCCTGCCGCCTGTCCGTTCAATCACCTCTACTGGGACTTTCTCTCGCGCAACCGTAGATTGCTGGCGGGCAATAGGCGTCTCGCGAGACAGTATGCGACCTGGGACCGGATGGACGGCGCCGTGCGCCGCGACATCGTGGAAACCGCCGCCCGGTTTTTAGCGGCTCTCCAAGGTTACTGAGGGAGGATGGTCGTGACATCTATGAAATCCCTTCCTGCTGGATATCGAGGCCTCGTCATCGGTGCATCGGGCGGCATTGGCGAAAGTCTGGTTGAGGCTCTGAGACATGATACGAGAGCTGGCGAGGTGGTTGGCCTATCTCGATCGGTTGACGGACTGGAGCTGGAAAAGGAATGGACGCTGCATGCGCACGCGACAAGACTGACAGGCAAGTCCTTTAACATGATCGTGTGCGCTACTGGGGCATTGACAATCGACACTCGGGGACCGGAAAAAACCATCAGGCAAATCGATCGCGACGCCATGCTGAAACAGTTCTCGACCAACGCGGTCGGACCCGCGCTGATACTCAAGCACTTCGTTCCACTGCTTGATAGGAAAGACCGCTCGCTCTTCGTCATTCTATCTGCAAGGGTCGGATCGATAGGCGACAACCGCCTGGGCGGATGGATCTCCTACCGCAGTTCTAAAGCAGCGTTGAATCAGATCGTGAAGACCACGTCGATCGAGCTTGCTAGGACACATCCGAAGTGTGTGATCGTCGCGGTTCACCCGGGCACAGTGGCTACAGCGCTTTCAGCTCCCTTCCGTAACGGACACCAGCCGTTTGAGCCATGGCAAGTATCGCGCCTTATCCTCAGGACCGTAGATAACCTTTCAGCCGAACAGAGTGGATCATTCATCGCCTACGACGGCAGCGAGATCGTCTGGTAGCAGCAATCGGCATGGGGAAGGGTGCAGGCGTGCTACGCATCGACCAAAATCAGCGAGGTCTTCCATGGACTTTAAGCCCGACACGTCAGCTCACTTTCTCATCGTCGACGATGACGAAATCTTTGCGCGAAGGCTTGCACTCGCATTGTCAACACGAGGTTTCCAAACAGAAACTGCAACCACCTTAAAGACTGCGTACGCCGCACTAGCAACCGGAAGATTTGACGTGCTGATAACCGACTTGCGCATCGCCGACGACAGTGGTCTTGAACTCGTCAAGGCCATGCAGCGTAAATTCCCGCAGTCAAAGATCCTAGTGCTTACCGGGTACGGCAGTGTTCCGGTCGCGGTGAGCGCCGTGAAACTCGGCGCAACTGAGTTTCTGAGCAAACCAGCGGACACTGATGAAATACTCGAGGTACTAGGCCTTCTTGAACGCAAACGCGATGAAGGAGATGCGACATTCTCTTCTCCGGATATGATGCGCTGGCACCACATCGTGAGCGTATATGAATCGACGGGGAAGAACGTCTCGAAAACAGCACGGCAGCTCAATATGCATCGGCGCACTCTGCAGCGTCTCCTTATTCGGGGAAAGCCGAAAACATGAAGCGCAGTTGAGATAATGGGATTGCTGTGAGATGAGGCTGATCCGAGCGCCAGATTAATCGCAGAACGATGGCCTGCGAGCCGCTAGCGGCGGGCTCGCACTGAAACGACGTGGAGCTTTATGTCAAGGCATAGCCGGCCGCATCTCTTCTCGGAGCGGCCGGCGTCTGATGTTCAGACTATATGTCTCAACGTATCCACGGCGCAATTTTCGAGTTATCAGTTATGGTGTCCGTCAAGCGTACACACAAACGCGACATTTTTCGATTATTCCGGCATGTCATGAGCCGGGATCAAGCAGCTTCACGATGCCGGGCGGAGCATCATTCTGGATATGACCTGGCAACCGGATGCGATTGAGCGGGCGAGCTCCAGCGCGACGCCCTCGTCGGCGCGAGTCGACACGCATCCTTCGAGGACGACATAAGGTCCGAGAATAGACGCTGTGATCCGCGCGCCGGAAATTCGCCGATCCGGCGAGATCGCAGCCTCTACAGACGCTTTGGTACTGAGGCTCGAAAGACCAGCACCGTGGGAACCGGAATGCCGACTGTCGAATGCGTCGAAGTGCATGATCATTTGAAAGCGCCTTTCGGGTCAGTAAGGTTATGTCAGCCTCGGGTGTTTCTCGTAGCCTTGCGCAGCTTCAACTGCGAAATTCCGGCGGCGACGTTCAGTCCGGTGCCAGCTTCGGCGCTCAGCGGCTGAAGCGCAAAGTTTTTGGCATTGCCACCGACGAGCGCATTTGCGCCAAGACCCAATCCTACAGACGCGCTGGCAGAGGCGCCGACGTAAGTTCCGGCAAGGGCACCATCGCCGATGCGGGTCGGGGCCGTATTAACAACCAGCCAACTCATGTAGCGCTTGCCGGTGATACCAACATCGATCCCGAGCCTGCCGATCGATCCAGTGTAGCGCTCGACCTTTCCGGTACGTTGCTTGAACGAGCACTCAAGCGTACGGCTTGATCCGATGACGAGGCCGACCGCGCCGGCGACTTCGCAGGAGAGTGTCCCCAACCGCTCTTTGGGCTCCTGCGCGACAAGCTGCTTTGAGTGTTGCGGCGCATGATGCTTGGTGACCGCTCCCGCGGATCCTGCGAAAGCCAATGTAAATGCGGCGAACGTTGCGAGAGTACGTTTCATCTAAAGCTCCTGTGGATTTTGATCTATCAGCGCCGTAACGCGCCGAATGCGCAATAGTTCAATGTTTTGGCGCGCACCCAAAGATATATTCAGGATGAGCCAGGTGAGACAGCTGTGATCTCTCGCAGCCTTGGCGTTCAGCTTCCGAGTTGAGCGCACGTTCCTAGCTCATCTTTGGCCGCAGTGTGCAGGTGCAAAAGGTCCTTCCCCATGGCTTCTTTGTGGGTTGCATTTCGACGCTACTTCCATCCCAAACCTGGAACCTGAGACCGCGGGCGCGGCGGTACCCCAGCCCTGCTGACGTAAGCTTACACATTGGCTTCGTCGTCTCATCCTCGCACTCGATTAGACCGGCGTCGCAGGCAATGATGGCCGTCTTGAGTGTTGACCGTGAGATGAGGCAGTCAAGGCTTTGAAATTGAGCGCCCGTTTCCCTGACCGAATTCCGACATCCAGTGGGAACCAAGATCGTTGACGTTGGTTATTCAGTTTCAAACGCATCCATCAAGTGGTGCATCTACTGTCCCCCTCGTTCTCCCTTACGCTGGGGTGCTCCTATTCGGATGATCCTCATGAAGTTGAATTTGGTCTTCTTGCTAATCGTGGTGGCACTCGCAGGCTGTACAAACCGAAGTCACTCAGGCACCATGAGCGACACCGAGCTCTCTCTTCGAAACACTCCTCAATACGGGCGCGCCATCGGGCCTCAGCTTGACGCCCAACGCGTGAGATGACACGTTCTAGTCGTCGATCGCTATTAAGGCGAAATGCCAATCGTGAGGCATGCCAAGTGCATGATTGTACATGGTGCCAGTGATGTCCTCCCTCACCCTCAGTTCGTCGATCAACCAAGCTGCTAAGGGGATTCCTGGAAGCTGACATCGATGAATGGCGCCGTTAAATGGGTGCATCTGTTTTAATCGGAATTCGGATCACGTTTCTTGTTATTATTCTCGTACTGTACCTGGTCCAGCGTTTGCGCATAGACGGCCGAATGCGCCAAATCGTTCAGATCATCGTTATCATTATCGGCATCGTATCGCTCCTGAAGTACCTCGCGGTCTGGTAGCGCCGGGAATCGTTGTCAACATGATGCATATGGTTATCTCTATCTAACGGTCTCGTAGCCATATACCGCTGGCCCATCAGGCATCAGCTCGTCGATCTCGCGTCGGCGGGCTTTTAATTTCTCAAATCCACTTCGGACGAACTGCATCGTCAATTAAGCTGACGAAGCTAGGCAACTCATGGAAACAATCGTCTTCACTCTAGGTGTCATGTTTGGAAAACATCATGCCGGCATCGCAAAGGCATACGGAGAAGCAAGAGAACTATTTGCCTCAATTCCTTGGGAAGACCGAGGCGCGGAGCTCTACGCGCACCCGCTAGCAGCGTTGTCCGTTGTCCTCGCCGTCTATCGCGTTGGAACGCAACAACAGTCCAGCTGACGGCTAGACGGTAAGCGCCCGTTTTCGGGACGCGGGGAGCTTGAGACAAAGCGCCTCAACCTCGTTTATATTTCTCCCCGAGCACATAGTTCACTAGTGGTGTCGGCTGGAACCAGGTCCTGGCACGCCCTCTGCACGGTGTAAACTGCATCGCTACTTACGCAAAGCGGGCCAGCCGTCAGTCGAAGGTCCGCGATGTCATCGTGAGCTGCATCTGCTCGACACGACGTATATCTTTCACGCTTTGATCGTCCATCGACCCGCGCATTCATCAACGATCTCGCAGCTGTGGTGGATGCCGCCCACACCAAATGTAAACACTCGTGCAGTGGCGTGAGCGGGAGTTTTCTCCGGTACAGGGTGGCTTGGCTGGCTTAGAAGCTCTTCCGGAAACCGAACGTAACAGCATCGCTCCGGAAATCGGTAGTGGAAGACGTTCCATCTCGAGCTGTGAAGTCGAAGTTGTCCGCAGCCGTGAACCTGTACCCGATATCGAGCGTCGTGTTGTCGAATAGCGAGACGTTCGAAAACAAGCCAAGTCCCTGCAAATTGATGCCAACCCCGGCATCGAGGTGATATGCAAAGGCCGTGTCGCTGTCATCCATCAATGTTCCGACACCCCCGACGCCTTGCTTGCGCAGATCCAGGTTTATGAAGCCGACGCCGCCGCCGACATATGGGGTAAAAGCGCTCAAAGCCCCGTCGGTAGCGAGCGGAACATCGATGTACCCGTTGACATAACCCTGAAATGTCCTTGCATCGCCGTATGAGTTGATGCCACCCAACCCGACGCCGCCGACGCTATGTTCGTCGACGCTGGCAGTGCCATAACCTAGTTCAAGCTCGAGTCGGGGGGATACAAAACCATAAGATCCGAAGTCATAGCCTGCACGAAGTGCGCTGTAATAGCCAACATCGTAGTCCGTTCTGACCGTCCCGCCGGCGAAATCGAAACTTGTGTCGTCCAGAAAATTCACGGAACTCAGCGAACCGATGTAAAATCCAGAGGTCGACTGAACCGAAACGGCCTGCTCAGCGGGCGCAACCAAATCCGCAGCGAAAACCGAAGACGTTGAAGAAACCATAACGGCGAAAAGTGCGGCTGAAAATTTCATGGTAGACCTGCGCTCCATGCCATCGAAAAAATCGATAGCTCCTGACGCAACAACTAGGTGAGACGCGGTCCCCGACCAGATCACCGAGGTTAAGTGTTCGTCCTTCGGAAGTGGCCGTGACAAAAAGGCAACGCTGAATACGCCGGGACGCGACGTTCTCTGCCGCACTTTTGTGCAGGAAGACCACTGCAACGATACCCAAACGATCCCGCCGGCTGAATCTCGATGGCCCGGTCGGGGAGCGATGTCCACGCTGAGGATGACAGAGGGAGACATTGCTGTCGGCCGCTGGCTACTGAGGCTGCGACAGCGCCCTCCTCACAGTTGCAGCAGTAGTGCAAGCTAATAGGATGGCCCTTGCGATCTGAGAGCTTATGGAGGGGCAACAACTGCAGCCCCACAATGATAGCCTACCGCGCCACGCCAATTTGTTCCGACTGGCTTGAATTTTTCGCGGAGCTTCAACCCTTTCGCCGCCTGCTCTGCAACTGCAGATGTCGGTTTGAACGTTCCGGGCCTGAGTAACCCTCGATGCTCTGGTAGAGCAGAAAAATGGCGGGCTTTGGCCCGCCATATGCGCTTACATCTCCACTTTGTTGTGGTCACCCAGATCAGGTCTGGTATTGCTAATGGCTGCAGCCGCCATCTTGATATAGCTAATCAAAGTCCCTGGACTATCCCAGTACTCAGCCGAGCTAGGCGTGACCTTCAGGATGCGGATCGACGGATCGTCAGCACTATCCCACCATGCCTTCGCGGGCGTCGACCACAGGTCATGGATCTTGTCGCGATCGTTCAGCACCCGGGCGACCCCGGAGATAGACACATATTTCTGCCCCTTTGCGTCAGCAAATGCCAAGCAGACATCAGGGTGCTGCTCGACTTCCTCGTCCTTGTGGCTCTCGACATCAGTTAGGAAGTAGAAGGCGTTTTCAACTCGCTCGCCATGGGCTGACATCGGCCTCGCCTTTAAGTCAGCGCCGGATTGTGTCGTCAGCATGCAGAAGCCGATTTTTTCGGCGAGGTCCCATACCTTCTCGTTGTCGTGTTCGATATTCGCCATGCGTGTTTCTCCTAAACGGTCTTAGAAAACGGCCGATACCGGGTGAAGTTCCACACCGTGCGCTTTTGCGTTCATCCGATCGATGCACGATGACGGGCAAGCGATTGAAATGAACACAAGCGCGTCGTAATCGCTATCTGACAAGGCCACCAGGGCGACCTTCTCAAGCGCCTTTTTCAAAAAAGCCGATCCGAGAATATCGTGGTCTTCGACCACCTTTATCCGCAATGGAACATCCCTGCGGGTTCAACTGTAGCGAACCATGTTCTCTCAAAAAGCGGCTGAAATCCGGCCCGCAATTTATCCTTGGGCGAAGGTTGATACACTCGTAGTCGTCGGCTGGATCATCGCCAGACAACATACCGCGATCGGCATCGAAGCATGCCTACACATGCCCCAGCGACGCCGAAAACAACTACCATCATGGGCTGAGCAACGCCTATCGCTCGCGTTTTAGCTGTAAGCATTTGATTTTGTTTTACCAAGCTAGTTAGCTAGAGCTTAAAAGGCGACTGCTAAAACTCGCACATGTTCCTCTTGGTACCGTCCGGCATGATAACGACAATCAAGCGCATTCTTTCATGCCGCTCCGGCAATTTCGGGTTGCTCACGGCAGTTCTTTTCATTCCCCTGGTCGGCGCGGCGGGGATGGCTATCGACTTCTCGCATGCGTTGGAAATCCGCACGCAACTCTTTGACGCGGCCGACGCGGCTGCCGTCGGAGCGGTAGCGGAGAAATCCCTGGCGGTCACCCAAGCCATGGCGATGCCGGCTGACGGCTCCATATCGGTTGGCGAAAGCGAAGCACGCAAACTTTTCGCCGGCCAGATGTCTGGGGAGGCTGCTACGCTTCCAATGGATCTGTCTGTGACGGTGACGCGCAATCTGAATAAGGTGACCTCAAACATAGCCTTCAAGACGTCGATACCCACGTCCTTCATGGCCATGTTTGGTAAAACGAGCATCGACATCTCGGGGACCGCTAGCGCGGAATATCAGACGGCATCATTTATGGATTTCTATATCCTTATCGACAACACTCCGTCGATGGGTGTTGGCGCCACCGCGGCTGATGTCGCCAAGATGCAAGCCAACACGACCGACAGCTGCGCATTCGCCTGTCACGATATCGCGAGCGGCAACAAGAGCTATTACAATCTCGCGAAGACACTCGGGGTAACGATGCGTATAGACACTGTTCGCCAGGCGACCCAGCAGTTGACAACAACCGCAAAGAGCACACGCGTTGCCAGTAACCAATTCCGAATGGGTGTCTACACATTTGGCACTAAAGCCGAGGATGCTAAACTCACCACCATTTCGAACCCGACCTACGATCTGGATCAAGTTCGATCCTACACCGATGCTGTTGACCTCATGACTATCCCGAGCCAGGGATACAACAGCGACCAAACTACGAGCTTCGACAGTGCCCTGACGCAGATGAACACGATCATCACGCTCCCGGGGAGCGGGAACACCTCTGCGGACCCCCAGAAGATCCTGTTCTTCGTAGCCGATGGCGTCGGTGACAGCTACAAGCCATCCACTTGCACGAAGAAAACGACCGGTGGCCGCTGCCAGGAACCTATCGATACGAGTTTCTGCGCTCCGTTGAAGGCACGCGGTGTGAAGATCGCCGTCCTCTACACGACCTACTTGCCGCTTCCAAAGAACAGCTGGTACAATACTTGGATTTCCCCCTTCCAAACCCAGATTTCCACCAAGATGGCGGAATGCGCCTCACCCGGACTTTACTTCGAAGTGACGCCGACTGACGGTATCGCGGATGCGATGAAGGCTTTGTTCCTAAGGGTCGTTAAGCAACCGCGTCTGACATCTTAGAACTTGCCACACTTCATCGACAAGCCGATGCCGATCCGCCACCGCGCTGCCAGTAGGTAGGAGTGGCAGCGTCAGGCTACGCGCCACATTCCGATGTCCTGCGCTTCAACGGCAGACGCGTACGCTCTCGGTGTGGTACCCGTCGTCATAGCTGTCCGGGACAGACTGGCGCTGATACCAGCACTGTGGCGGCGGCGGTGAATAGTAGCGTGGCACGTCATTATCGATTGCGCTGCCGATGAGGCCACCGACAAGGCCTGCAGCAATACCGCCCGCAATCAGTCCGCCGTAGTCGCGATGGTGATGATGGCGGTGCCGCTCCGGCGGTGGACCTCCCCAATCTCGATCGTCATGCCAGCCCCGCCCGTAGTACTCCTGTGCCCCCGCTGTCCCAGCAGCCAGCGACACGGGAGCGGTTATCGCGGCGAGGAGAAGTGTCGAGACGATAACTTTCCTGAACATTGATCTGCTCTCCATAGACCGGGTCGGACCCAAGCTCAGTGCGATGGTCATTCCGGAATGAATGGCATTATGGCATTATGCGCTGAATGTCGGCTGAACGCCCTGTTAAGAGATCTGTCAGAATGACATCACGACCGCTTCCGAACATCCTAAAATCACGACAGATGGACTTGGCTCACCTGCCTAGGGCCAAGGGTTGTTCGGTCCCGCGACGTTCTCTCACCCCCACAGCTAGGACTTCCGCAAAAGTTCCGCCGTATGGCTTGCAACGATAAACGTCTTCAGAGCATAGCACCAAGAGAGCGCGGTTTTGCTGCGCAACACTACCGCTTCATGCTAATTTTCGGGCTAGTGCTTCTTTACTTGCTTGCCGGTCGCGAGATAGAAAACACTGATCGAACTCATTGAAATATCTCCGCGTTACGACAGATCTAAACATCAATCTGTAAGTCTGGCCACAGTCGAGATCGCCTCTCCGGATATCCGGTGCCATCACATTTCACATGGTGATGAAGGCAGATATTGAAAATGACGGCCTCCATTTCACTGATCATGCTCAGGATGTTGTGGCCGAGGCTGCAGCCGCGGATGCCATGGAGGATCCGAATCCGGCTCTCTGGCATGCCTTTGCATTTAATGGCCCGGGTGCTGGGTTTGAGCTCTGGGGACTAATCAGGATAATCACCGTTCCGATGGCCATTGGGCGGCAGTGGTTGTACGCGAATTGCTTATGTAGAGATAAGCTGTGGTGTACCAATAGCTCGCGCTAACGCAGCTACCGACGCACCATTAATTCAAAAGAGAAGTTTGTCCCTCTACTTGATGTGAGTGGAGCGGCCGTGTCAGGGGAGGCGATCTGAGCCAATAGACAAATTCGTCTCCTCGACCACCGGGACTTGGAATGACAAGCAAATCGTGCCAACGCAATGGGCGCTCGACGCCACACAGCCGGTGACGGCTGGCTCGCCTTTAGCCATCGACCAAGGCACACATCCCTGAGGCTCCGGCTATCTGGTCTGGCTGATGGCTGCACCACAGCGAACGTTCGTCATGGAAGGCGTTGAAGGACTGCGCATTTTTAGATATGCGGCAACCCACCTCGTCTTGGTGCACACCGCCGCCCGACTGAAGCCGACAGGTGAGGCTGGTGACAAAGAATTGGTAGCGCTCTGGCATGCGCTCCTTCAGCCGGCAGATGCTAAGTGGTAACGTTATAGTCCCAAACCATGTCTCTAACTCGTCCCAAGGCTACCACGTAATCAGTGGTGCCTTGCGCAGCCAGCTATCTACGGCGAGTTGCTGCACGACGAACTCGGCCACATCGGATCGGGCAATAGTGCCACCATGGATGCCGGACAGGTCGGTCAACGCCTTGATGCCGCCGCGTGCTGGCTTGTCGTTGAGCACCGTCGGCCGAACGATGGTCCAGTCGAGTGTGGTTGCGCGGATCGCATCTTCCTGGCGATCCTTGTCTTCATAGACCTTGCGCAGCATAAGCGGCAGCAGTAGCCGGTCGAAGAAAAAACCGCCATGACCGCGGCTGTCGCCGGCACCCAGCCCAGTGATGCAGACCAGACGACGGACCTTTTGCTGCTCCATCACGGCGACCAGCGCGCGGGTCGCCGTCGAGAGGAGGGTGACTTCCTTGAACGGGCTCATGGCCGTGCCCAGCGAACTGACGACCGCATCACAGCCAGCAATGGCGCGGGATAGCACCCCGGGATCGCGGGCATCCCCTTCGATCAGCTCTGCGCCCTTCAGGCCCGAGGCCTTTTCCTTGGAGCGAACGAGGGCGACGACCTCGTATCCCTTTGCAAGGGCCCTGCCGACGATCAGCCGGCCCGTGGCGCCTGTTGCGCCCAATACCAGAATTTTCATATTAAACCTCCGAAGTTGTGCTGATCGATGGGACGCATCCACGCGCCACTGATGAGGGAAGTTACTAATCGTGTTCGGCGATCCACCGCGCCGCAGCCTCCGCCGTATCCTCTGGACGGGTGTTGAATGCGATCGCTGCCCTCGGTGCATTTTGGTGGATCGCGTTGACGACCTTCTCGAAGAACGGCAACCCCTTGGGCGGAATGCGCATGCCACCACCGATCACGACGCAATCGTAATCCACATTTGCCAGTTGCGCCGCCAGTGTTTCGATGCCGCCGTCATCCGGCGCGATCATGCAGATATCGGCATCCCAACCGCGGTCGGTCATGGTCGCCTCGGCAATATCGATGCCTGCCTGGATTTGCTTGGCGTCAAATCCCGGTGGCAGGGAGGGATCGGAAAAGTCGACCGTTTCCGGCTTTTGGCCTACAAACAATACGCGTGTCATGATCAAGCTCCATGGGGTGAGTTAGAGAAGATAGTATCGACGGGGGCGTCGAGCCGCATGATGAGGAAACCAGCGATGGCGTTCAGAGATATCTCGGCTGAACGAAACTGGCCCAGGGAGGATTGGAAGACATGCGGCATGCCCTTCCAAACCGACAGAGTGACCTCCCCGCCTGCCGCTTGCGCCCGCTCGGTGTAGCGGATGGAATCGGAGAATAGCGCCTCATCGTCACCGACATCGATGCGAACAGGCGGCAGACCGTCGAGCCTTGCATAGATCGGCGATGCCCCGGGGTTCTTAGCATCCTGGCCTTGAAGATACATATCTGCGAAACCCTGGAGTACGCCGCGCGTAAAGATAGGGTCTGCCTCGGCCCTGGTTTTGAAGCTCTCGCCGGTCAACGCCAGGTCAGTCCACGGCGACATCACTGCTGCGCCGACTGGTAGCACCATGCCCTCGGTCGTGTCAGAGGCGAGGATCGACAGCAGAGCAAGCGCCAGACCGCCGCCGGCCGAGTCGCCCGCAAGCACGATCCGTTCGCCACCCTCGGCGACGAGGCCGCGATGGACGGCAACCGCATCGTTGATGGCGGCCGGAAACGGATGCTCGGGCGCAAGCCGGTAGTCGGGGAGGAAGGCATCGGCGCCAACGCGGGCGGCGATCTGGCTTGCAAAATTGCTCAGCGCCTGAGCCGAGCCGAGCACATAGCCGCCACCGTGGAGATAGAGGATGCGCGCACCTTGCCGTGCGTTTGGCACGCGGAGCCAGAAGCCGGCGATGCCGCCGACTGTCGCGGCCTCTACCCGGACATCTGCCGCAGCAGGTGTTGCGGCAAACATGGCGTCGAACATCGGCCGCGCCTCGGGCCCAAGCGGCTCGCCCTTATGGGCGGAGGCGGCCTGTCGCATTGCCGCGACAGCTGGAGCATCTTCAGGCGCAAGGGGGTGGATCGTCATCATGGCTGGTCTCCTTCGTTCGATTATGGAGTGCGATCCGGGATTATCCCTTCGCCCACTGGGCAGCGGCATCCCTGGCAAAGGCGGAATACGAGCGAGGAGCGCGGCCGAGCAGCTTGCTAAGGCGTGCCAGATCATCAGTTGTCGCCACCGCACCTTCTGTCTGATAGCGGCTGAACATCAGGCGCAGGTCAAGCGCGTGCCAGGCGGGCAGCATGGCCTTTGCGCGCTGCTCCATGGTGACGAGATCGTCGCCGCCGTAACGGATCGTGCGGCCGAGCGCCTCGCTCCAGATGGTGGCGATCCCTTCGCCGGTTAGACTGTCCGGACCGACCAGAGCATAGGTCTCGCGGCCAAGCGGGGTCGGGGCCTGTTCACGGCGGACCAGCTCGATCGCCGCGGCCTCGCCGATGTCGCGGATATCGACCATCGACACGCCATTGCCGCCGATTGGAGAGGCATAGACGCCGGCTTTCAAAAGTCCGTCTTTCTGACGAAGATCGTTCTGGATGAAATAGGCGGGACGCAGAACCGTCACGGGGAGATCATGCGCCTCAATCATGCGCTCGACCGTGTACTTGCCGGCAAAATGCGGCACGTCGGCATAGGCGTCGCCGCCGAAGACCGAGAGATAGACGATGCCCTTGACGCCCGCCTCACGGGCGACCGAAAGCGTCAACATTGCCTGGGTCAGTTCATCGGCGACATTCGGGGCGAGCACGAACAGCGTGCTGACGCCTTCGAGTGCCGTGCGCACCGAGTCCGGATCGGCGAGATCACCGCGAACTGCCGTCACGCCGGCGGGAAGCTGCGCGGTCTCGGGCGAACGTGTCAGGGCGCGAACATCGACGTCGCGCGTTTGAAGATGGGCCAGGACCTGCGCCCCGATAGTTCCTGTGCTGCCTGTAACGAGAATGCTCATGTCGAAAATCTCCTTGTTCGTCAGGTTGGTGTGCGTTACGTCTGTGAAGAAGATAGCCGTTTCATTGCCGTGCAGAAGATGCCAATATCGAGATCCTCTGTCTCGAATACGGAACACGTCTATGGATCTTCAAGCCTTGTCGGACTTCGACCTCGTCGCTACCAACGGCGGGTTCGGCCGCGCCTCTCGCGTTTCCGGTCGCTCCAAAGCCACGCTGTCGCGGCGGGTCGCCGAACTGGAGGAAAGCCTCGGCGTAAGGCTGATCGAGCGCGGGTCGCAGACTTTGCGACTGACGGATGAAGGACGGGCGCTGCATGAGCGCACGCATGGACTGCTGAGTGAAATCGCGGAAGCCGGTGAGGCTGTCGTGCTTGGCGCATCCACGCCGAGAGGCAGGCTACGGGTGAGCGCGCCGGTGGTCTTTGCTCATGTCGCTCTGCCCCGGATCGGCGTGCGGTTCGCCTTGGCCTATCCAGAAGTCCAGCTCGAAATCGTCGCCGAGGACCGCAAGGTCGATCCGGTCGAGGATGGTTACGATCTGATCATCCGGATCGACCCGTCTCCGGACGAACGCCTCGTCGGCCGCCGCTTCCTCAACGATGAACGCCTGATCGTGGCGCCGCCCGGCATGCCGCGCCCTGTTGCCGGTGCGGATGGCGAGGAAACTATCGTGAGGGCCGTTCTGCTCTCCGCAACACCGCCCGGGATCCTCTGGCCGATAGGCTCCGAAACAGACGCCGACATCGTCTTGCGGCCGGACCCGGTTCTTCGCCTCTCTTCCTTGCTAATGGTGCGCGATGCCGTGCTGGCGGGTGCCGGTGCTGCTTTGCTGCCCAAACTTCTCGTTGCCGAAGACATCGAAGCCGGAAGGCTTGCCTATTGGGGAACGCGCACCGGGCCGCCTGTGGAGATCTGGGCGCTCCAGAGTTCCCGCCGCCTGATCGGCGCCAAGGTGCGGGCATTTCTCGAGGTGGTCGGGAGCGCATTTCCGGAGAAGATCTTCGTCTGAGCGGCGAAGCGGGTATCGTGTTTCAATCCACTACCGCCAATGCGTCGCGCACGTTGCCGGGACGGACTGACCTGTGAAAAGGGCCGGTTTCAAGTGATAAATCTGGTTGGATGGCGAATCTGCGAGAATTCTCGATCCAAACGGAGGCACAGGTGAAGGTCGAATACTGCCGTGGCCCGACATGTGTGAACCGTAATTTGCCGACAGGTGTCACGCTGTCATCAAGTGCGACTTCGGCAAAAAAGGCAGCCATAAGAAAAAAGCTGCGGCAGCAAGACTCTCAAGTCTCGCCTTCATTTTCAATCGGCTTCAACATCTGCTGAAGCGGCCCTACAAGCGAAATTCGTGAATCAATTTCACTGGAACTAGCGACTCCAGCAATGATGCAATCATAGGTCTCTCTATCGTTCGTCAAAGCAGCTCGGGCAGGATCGCATCATTCATCGAGCGAAGACAAAATCCTCGCGCGCGGCCATGAGTCGTCTTGCCAAGCCGGCGACAATCAGGCAAAGCCTCGCGCCAACCACATTCTCCTGTCTTGAGGGATATCCGTGCAAATACTTGTCCGCGACAACAATGTCGATCAGGCGCTTCGCCTTCTCAAAAAGAAGCTGCAGCGGGAAGGTATCCTTCGCGAAATGCGCCAACGGGAACATTATGAGAAGCCATCGGTCAAGCGCGCCCGTGAAAAGGCGGAAGGTGTCCGTCGCTCGCGCAAGCTCGCCAAGAAAAAGCTGGATCGAGAAATGGGCGTTGTACCAGTGAAGAAGCGGCCTGCTAAATAGTCGCAAGTGCGCTATGTGGAGCGGAATCTACAGGCGCTGATCAGCAAATATCAACCTTCCGGCACTGACTTCCAGTAAACCGCGAAGCAGCGCTAGTTTCTACTCGTATATCTCCCGCCTCACCAGATTCTGCCTGGACACACATGGTTTAGGTGACGGGCGGTGTAATGATGCGGTGACCACGCGCAAAACCGCTCGGTCGCTACAGCGCGTTGGAAGACGCGTTAGCCAGCGACTTTGTACCGTCAAGCTGACCATTCGCTGCCTTCAGAGCAAGTAGCGGCTTCGCCGCCGAAGCGGGCTTTGTACTAACCGCGAAACGGGCAGGTATCCGCAAGGGCCTTCCGGCTGCGGTGATCAAGGGCCTGTTTTCGCACGGTCCGCACAATGTCCGAGATTGTCGCGACGCATATCCGCCAACAGGCCGGCTCAAAGAACCGGCCCTGAAGGTCAGACTTCTGTCGGAAGCATCGCTTTGGGCTTATGCGGCTTAACGGCACCTTGCTTCGTATTTGCGGCCGTACTGATCACGATAGATGCAGTAGCCGCGGCGCTCCGTCGACCGTCCTATGAGCGCGCCGGCGACGCCGCCAGCTACAGCACCCACTGCCGCGCCTCCCCAACTGTTGGTGACTGCACCGCCGATGATTGCTCCGGTTCCGGCGCCGATTGCCGTGCCTCTTTCGGTTGGCGTGCACGCTGCGAGCATAGATGCCGATGAAATGGCAATAACAGCCATTGAGATCGCTCTGGACATTCTGAACTCCCCTGTTGCTTCGCCTTTGAAGGAAATCGAAAAGGTCGAAGTCCCTCGAAAAGATTCTCGCTCGGCATTTGTTCCAATTTCATGAGAAATAAAGCGTCATCACCTGCACTTGCGGGTCTGCGAGCGGCCCGCGGCAGCCATAACGGCTGCGGCCTGCAAGCCGTCAGATTGGCAACCGGAACATAGGAGCGGCTCACTGCCATCCTTCTATAAATCTCACTTTCTTATGGGAGCGTTTCTCCAGCAGCTCGCGCGGCTTCTTCCTCCAAGCGGAACAACTTGACCGCCGAACGGTTTGTCAGCTGCAGCGCCTCATCATGCACGCTGCGATCTAGGGCTCCGGTGCGCCTCCCCCAGTTGGCTGCCGGGGCCTTTTCGGATCAAGCTCTCCGTCAGCTATGCGACCCAATCGCCCGCCCTCACGACCATTTGCTCTAACGCGCCTCTGTCACAATCTATATAATGTAAACACCATAGGGCTGTATGTGATGACGTGTCACACTTGGCCATTCGCTCCGGACGGTATCGACCTCAGGACTGACATGGATCCGCAAGGATAACACCGGTTCCCTGAAATTCTGAATCTCGCGCGTCACAACTGCGAATCCGTGAACGCACGCCGTGGCGGCAGTGATCGCATCAGCCTCATTGCGATCAGGATTATATAGGTGGGCACAACGCGTAGCGATAGCACCATCGATCGGTATAACCCGCTCTGAAAATTCCTGGCGAACGCGGCTATCCATCCATGCTCGCAGGCGCGATCCTTTTGCGCCGTTTCCTGGGTGGACGGACAACGGCAACTTTAGCCATGTAACCTATGAAGGCTTGAGAGATTCAGGACAACGCCGTCGTATTCGACATGGCTGAGCAGCCTCCATGACAGAAACGGCCAATTATTCGGTGCAAGTTTTTGCGACCGCGGTAGGTGCGTCCGCCATAGCGAGATAGGCGCCGCTGAGCATCACCATGATACCAATGATATCTAGCAGTGTAACCTCCTCGGCGAACAATATCGCTGAAAGCGCCACGGCGATAACAGGCGAGACAAACGCATAGCTTCCTGCCCTTGAAGCTCCGACATCCCTTAACAGCCGCATGTAGGTGGTATAACCAATCAGCGAACCAAAGACGACTAGGAGAAGCCAGCTCATCCAGGCGACCGAGCCCCAATCTCCTGAGAGCGCCCCCAATGCACCGGTTTCAAAGATCAGCGCCATGACGACGAGGCCCAGCCCCCCAACAAATGTCGTGATCCCTGCGATCAACAACGCTGGATAGGCGCGCAGGAGCGGGCGGGCGAGGACCGATCCATAGCCGTAGGTGAACGCCGCCGACGCCACCCCCATGCCACCTAACAGATTTGCGCCTGGAAAGGCCTCCGGCTCAGGCAATGCAGCAACTGTGGTGGATGGCCAGAACAGGACGAGTAGGCCGGCAACTCCCAGCCCTAGGGCGATGATGCGCCGTACACTCAGAGCCTCTTCACGAAGAAACAGGGCAAAGCACAGAAGGGCAATTGGCGTAAGTGACATTTCCAAGACCGCTGCAGTGCCTGTATCTATATACTGCATGCCCCAGAACAGTGGCCCGTAGCATAGGGTAATCATAAAGATGCTCACCGCGAAAAGCCGAATAAAGTCCTTGCTCCGGACAAGGGCGCCTTCGCCTTTTGCCAGAGCATAAATGAGGAGCAAACCACCAGCCGCGGTAAAGCGTGTCCCCGCAAACACCAGCGGCGGCACGACCTCGATACCAGCTTTCATACCAATCCAAGTACTCCCCCAAATGAGGCAGAGCATAAGGAATCGGACCTTGTTCGTGTCTAGACCGGCGACCATCGCGCGTCCTCACCTGTAACGGTTAAAAGCTTTTTATACCGTTACAACACGCCCTTGCCCAAATCGTTCCCCGATACGATATTAGCGCTATGGAGACGTTGAAAACCATTGACGACATCAGTCTGCTCGGCGGCCACGCAGCGCTCGACTTCGTCAATACGATAGACAGTCGCGGCGAGAGGTGGGGCCCAGATTTTCTCACGTCGTTCGGGGATCTGGTCGGTTGGGCTCTTCGCGCCGGTCTGGTGGATCGATCTGAACATAATGTCTTGCTAGACAAGGCGGCAAACAACCCTGGTGTGGCGGACGCAGAACTTGAGAAAGCCAAAGTCCTAAGGGAATCCCTTCACCGTATATTCAGCGCGGAGGCCCAGGAGACGCCTTGTGATCAACACGATCTCGACCACCTGAGCTCCGCTTGTCGACTCGCAGCCGGGCAACGAAGCCTGCGAAAAGGGAAGGACGGCGTTATCTGGAGCAACGCACCTGCCATGTCGATGACTGCCATCGCAGAGCGGATCGCGCCTTTGGCAGCGGATCTCCTGATATCGCGGCAGCAGCGCCGCGCGGTACGGATATGTCAGGGAAGAAACTGCGGTTGGCTATTTCTAGATCAGTCTCGCGGCGGTCACCGGCGGTGGTGTTCGGACAAGACTTGTGGCTCGGCTGCCAGAGTGCGGAAATTCCGGGCAGAGCGCGTCGATTAACGAGCCACGCCATTAACTGGCAGCTGAAGCTGTTGGCCGTTGACCGATTATATTCGTTCGACCACGACGGAATCTGCGCTGCGCAAACTTGGGGCATCACAGACGGCTTCAATGTTGTTCCCATCTGGATCGAGCACGAAAGCTGCATAGTATCTGTCGTGGTATGGCCGCAGACCGGGCCCTCCATTGGAACGCCCGCCGGCTTCGAGCGCCAGCCGGTGAAACGCTTCGACGTCTTCTCGCGAGCGAGCCTGAAACGTCAGGTGGATTCGCGACACGAAATCGTCGGCAGCATCCACATAGATTTCATCGATCACAAAGTGGTCTGCCCCCTCCCCGAAAACGCCCTCAAGATGAAGCGCATCACAGATCGCGCGATAGAACCTCCGGCTGGCCTGGAGATCTGAGACCCGAAGATGAATATGATCGATTACCCGACCCAAATGATACATCGCAATTCTCCCGCGACCGCAAATCAAATACTAAGTGGTAAGCCTTAAATCCTTTGACGGTTCCCCAGAGCTGGCGGATGCCTTGGCGGCTGAGTGGCTCTGGTAAGGCATGGCGATGCTGCCACCTGGCTGCATCGCCCCCATCGTAGGTGTCGCGCTAGAGCACCCAGCCGCCATCTATCGTCAAGCTGGAACCGGTCATGTAGGAGGAGCCAGGGCCGGCGAGATAGGCTACGAGCTCCGCGATTTCGGACGGATGAGCAACGCGCTTCATGGGGCTACGCTCGGACAGGTACTCCAAAGCGCCAGCATTCATGTCAGTGTCGGTCGGGCCGGGCTGCACGTTGTTCACGGTGATGCGTCGCGGTGCGAGATCAAGCGCCAATCCTTTGACCATTGCCGCGACAGCCGCCTTTGTGAACTGGTACACGCTTGTTCCCTGCATACCGGTCCGCTCGGCGGTATTGGAGCCGATCGTAATAATCCGGCCACCATCCTTCATTCTCGCCGCCGCGGCCTGGATGGCGAGAAACACCCCGCGGATATTGACATCGATCATGAGATCAAGCTCCTCAAGCGAAACTTTGTGGACCGTGTTAGTGCGAAGAATGCCAGCGTTCACAACGACGGCGTCAATAGCGCCCAGCCTTTCCACGGTAGTACGTACCGCTGCTTCAATGGCCTGTGGGTCCGCACTGTCCGCCTGGATCGCGATGGCACGGTGTCCGTCCGCTTCGATCTCCGAAACGAGTTCTGAGGCGGTGTCTGGCCGCGACACATAGGTAAAGGCAACGTCAAAGCCATCCTTGGCAAGTTTGCGGGCCGAAGCAGCACCTATTCCGCGCGCGCCTCCGAAGACGAGAGCGGATCTGGGTTCGTTGACCGTCATAGGTTCTCCATTTTTGATAGATCAGTCCATAATTATCCGGAAAAGTACCCGCTCCGATTACAAAGCGGGTCTTATGGCATCAGTCGGTAGGTTGCGAACCGCGCCATCGCTTTTAACTCCTTTGCCGATGCACCGCCACGCGCGGCAATCTGCAATCCCGTCATTGTCATAACAACGAAGGCGGACGTCTCGGCGGGATCGAGCTTGCGAGCAATCTCCCCGCGCTCTTGGCCTTCGACAATCCTCTGCGCGACATGTCTCATGAGCATTTCGCCCGACGCCTTCCGACGAAGGTTGAGGTCTGGATCCGTTGTTCCAAATTCACCCACTGATCCTACGCCCATGCAGCCCAGCGCCCGTTCCCGATCGTCTTCTGGCGCAAGACCTGCCAAGAGATTTTCTATTCCTTCAATCGGACTGCCGTAGGAAAGCCTGATCAAATGAGCCGACCCTATCCGCTCCAGGTAGGAATCGAACGCTTCAAGGTAAAGTGTCCGCTTATCACCAAACGCGCCATATAGGCTCTGCCTGCCAATGCCCATCGCTTCACGTAGATCGTCGGTGGACGTTGAAGCGAACCCCTTCGCCCAAAACACCTGCATTGCTTTTTCTAATGCCGCGTCGCGGTCAAATTCTCTAGGTCTCGCCATGGCGTGATAATTAGCTATTATGGACTACCCTGTCAATAACACTACTGCAGGATCGCCGCTTGTCTTCAGTCTCCAGCAATGCCATCCGACCAGGATTGCAAACGGCTGGCCTGTCAGCGCGCACAAGTAGCGCCCGCTTGCCATGAGGCGAACCCGCCCGAATCCATTTCGCTGGAAGGGGAATTCGCGAAAGCCGACGTCGGACCGGCAGTGAATGCCAATCGCGCTCAACATGGACGTTAAAGCTTCGAACCGCACAACCGTAACCTGATATAGACCATTAGCGCTGGCTGGTGTGCGGGGCAGCCCTATTGGTCATGGAACTTGCCGCTTATCCGGTCGTTTTCCGACACGTACCGTCAAAACCCTTCCAAAAAAGATGCCTTTGAACTGCGGCTCGCACGCTTGCAGGGACAGGCACGCAAGAGGAATGATCATGTCAGACATCACTGACCAGTCCCGCAAAACCGTCCCCGCACCCAAAGATCAGCATTTGCGCGATATGGCCGATTGCATCCGCTTTCTGTCGATGGATGCGGTTCAGGCGGCCAAGAGCGGTCACCCCGGCATGCCGATGGGCATGGCGGATATCGCAACGGTGCTGTTTTCCGATTTCTTGAAGTTTGACGCCGCCGATCCGCATTGGTTCGACCGGGATCGCTTTCTCATCTCCAACGGCCATGGGTCGATGCTGCTTTACAGTCTGCTCTACCTGACAGGCTATGAAGATATGAAGATCGAGGAGATCAGGCGCTTCCGTCAGATCGATAGTCGGACCGCTGGCCACCCGGAGTATCATCATGCGACCGGTATCGAGACCACGACCGGACCGCTTGGCCAAGGGCTAGCCAATTCGGTTGGACTGGCGCTTGGCGAGCGGCTCCTGAACGCTACTTTCGGCGACGATCTTGTTGACCACAACACTTATGTTTTTGTGGGTGATGGCTGCCTGATGGAAGGGATCAGCCATGAGGCGATATCGCTGGCCGGTCATCTGAAGCTCGGTAAGCTCATCGCTTTCTGGGACGACAACTCCATATCGATCGATGGTGCGACAAGCCTTGCCGAATCCGAAAACCAGCCAGCACGCTTTCGGGCAGCCAACTGGCATGTCCAGGAGATCGACGGTCATGATACCGATGCCATTCGCGCCGCGATCATTGAGGCACAGAAAGTGAAAGACCGCCCGTCGCTGATTGCCTGCAAGACCGTCATCGGGTTCGGGTTTCCCACCAAGGCAGGCACCCAGAAGGCCCATAGCGACGCACCCGGTGAAGAGGAGATCGCCGGCGCCCGCGACATTCTCGGCTGGAAAGCGCCGCCTTTCCAGATCCCTAACGGTTTGCTCGCCGCCTGGCGCAAGATCGGTGCGAAGGGTCGCACGGAGCGGGCGGCCTGGGCAAAGCGGGTTGAGGAAAGTGCAAACCGCGATTTTGAGCGGCGGATGAAGGGCGAACTATCGCAGAATTGGCGCTCGGCCATCTCCGCCGCCAAGGATGAGCTCGTCGCATCCGAGAAAGATCTGGCAACCCGCCAGGCAAGCGGGATTGTGTTGAACCACCTGTTCGATGCGATTCCTGAACTGCTTGGCGGTTCGGCGGATCTTACCCCATCCAACAACACCAGGGCAAAAAACCAGGCGGAAATCACGCCCGGCAATTTCGATGGTTCATATATTCATTACGGCGTACGCGAGCACGGCATGGCGGCCGCAATGAATGGTTTGGCGCTCCATGGCGGTCTCATCCCGTATGGCGGGACGTTTCTGACATTTTCCGACTATTGCCGTCCTTCGATCCGCTTGGCTGCGATGATGGAAATCCGTTCGATCTTCGTCATGACCCACGATTCTATCGGGCTTGGCGAGGACGGGCCGACCCATCAGCCGATCGAGCATCTCAGCGCACTCAGGGCGATCCCGCGGCTTGCCGTCTATCGACCAGGAGATCCGATCGAAACGGCAGAATGCTGGGAGGCAATCCTCGATACGCCGCGCGAAGCGGCGCTGATCGCACTCTCGCGCCAGCCTATGCCCCTCCTGCGGCGGGACCCGTCCTCACAAAACCATGCGGTGAAGGGCGGTTACGTCCTGCTTGAGGCGGAAGGTGGACAGCGGCAGCTGACAATTTTCGCAACAGGGTCCGAGCTTCATTTGGCGGTCGAGGCAAGGGAAGTCCTGCAAAAAGACGGGATAAGGACAGCTGTCGTTTCGATGCCCTGCCGTCTCGTGTTCGAGCGACAAGATCCGAGTTATCAGCATCAAGTCCTTGGCGTGACGCGAGCGCGTGTCGCGGTCGAAGCGGCTGTCCGCGATTCCTGGGACCGCTATCTTGGCCTTGATGGCGAATTTGTCGGCATGCATGAGTTCGGCGCATCGGGCAAAATCGGCGACGTCTACAAGAAGTTCGATATCACCACAGATGCCGTCATACGCGCAGCCAGGAAAACATTGGCCCGCGTCTGACTGTCCAGGCCACAACGCCGAGGTTGAATGGCAGGCAAGACCTACTGGGACCTGCCTGCCGCCGGCCAATCGTCCGAGGGCTCGTCGATCTGACGATCGGACCTGTCGTCCACAGGATCACGAAGCTGGGTGGATTCCTTTTCGATCATGTAGATCACCGCGGATCGCTCGGCGCCCTTGGCGACGAGCTCCTCGACCAGAGCAAGAAGCTTTGGCTTGACCTCTTTTAAAATGTTTTGATTTTGGCTCATTGTTTCCTCCCACGTGCTATCGGCATTTAGCAGATACTTCTCAGCATCTTAGCCAAAGCTCTTTCCGGCATTCGCATCCTCCGCCAGGACCAGGCTCGCTGGCGGTGCACCGCTGTCGTCCCCTTGGATGATTGCCGAGACATAGACCAGCGCATTCTTCATGCCGTTCATCGTGTAAGGCTTTTCGATTGCTCCAAGGGCACCGGCAAAGTCTGGTGGGATTCGCTTGATGTTGCCGCTGACGAAGACGTAGGGGATGCCGGCCGCCGCCAGCTCGCGCCCAACATCAATTCCGGTTGGCCCATCCATCAGGTGAATGTCGACGAAAGCGAAATCTGGCTTCGCCTTGCCGATCTGGTCTCGGGCCTGGGCGCTGCTCATGGCGAGCCCCGTGACCTGGTGACCCGCCATCTCCACTTCGCTTTCGAGCTCCATGGCGAGCAACATCTCATCTTCCACGATCATGACTTTCAATGCGCACTCTCCTGATGGTCGCCGACAAGCAGCACCACATCGACGACCGTTTTGCGGCCGTCCTGTTTCCGTTGGATCTCAGCGCCCAGCTGCAAGGCTGATGCTTCCAGCAACAGTTTTCCGAGCTGAGCGCTCTCACGATCCGGCTCGACCGGTTCCGACGTGTCTTCGACGCGGATCAGGAAATGACCGTTTAGGCGCCGGACGACAACATGAATATCTCCGCCACCGTCGCTCAAACCACGGCGAACGGCGTCCCCGACCAGCTCGTTGACGATCAGGGACAGCGGCGTCGCCTTCACAGCCGGCACGAGGAGCGGGGAGAGATCCAGAGATAGACGAATGTCCTTTCGACCGGTTGCATCGACCAGATCGGTCACCAGCTCACGGGTGAACTCCGACATGTCGAATTTCGAGACGTCGTCGAGCGTGAATAGCTTGCGTTGGACCGTGCTGAGAGCCTCGATGCGGTTAAGGACCGACATAAGCGTTTTCCTCTGCCGATCGTCCGTCGCTATACGCGCCTGCATCTTGACGATCGAGGCCATGGTCAAGAGGTTGTTCTTCACCCGGTGGTCGACCTCGTGAACGAGCAGGGTACGGGCCTCCAAGGCTGCGCGAAGATTGGCCGTGTGTTTTGCAACCTCCGCCTCGGCCTCGTGACGAGCCGCCGCCAAGTCCGCCTCGCGGCTCTTGACCGTTGTGAAATCCAGCTGGGAGGCGAAGAAATAGATGATTGTCCCAGCCTCATCCCGCACAGGGCTGATGAAGACGGCGTTCCAGAACGTGCTGCCATCCTTTCGATAGTTCAGAATGTCGACAGCCACATCCCGACCCGCCACGATGCTGTCGCGGATTTTTGCGACTGTCTCCCGGTCCGTTTCCGACCCTTGCAGAAAGCGACAATTCCGGCCGATGATTTCGTCGTCGCTGTAACCGGTCAGCTTCCTGAATGCATCGTTGCAGAAGATGATCGGATTATCAGGCTGGCTGGGATCCGTGACGATCATTGGCATGCGCGTAGCCTTGAACGCCGCCGCAAACGGGTCTTCGCTGACGTGCCCGGCGACCAGGCGGTCTCCGGCGCTGCGCGCATCCCGCCGATTTTGATCCTTTTCCTGCATTGTGATCCTGATTGTGTTAACCGACAACAGAAGTCGCGGCGGATGAATTCGTTCCTGCCAGTCATTTTATAGGGTGCGGTAGCAACACCGCCCCGATCTCACACACGACACCGGCAGCGTCATAAATGATTGCCGACGTTCCGTTGAGCTCCGCCGCCAGCAAGCGCTCGACCAGGCGGGATCCAAAGCCCTTCTTGTTCGGTTGAGCGACCGTCGGCCCGCCCTTTTCCTGCCAGCGGTGGCTGAGAGCCGAGGTTTCGGGGTCATAGCTCCAGATGATCGACACCCGTCCGGTTGGAGTAGATAGGGCTCCATATTTGGCGGCATTCGTTCCGAGCTCGTGCAAGGCGAGCGACAATGTCGCAACTGCCTTTTGAGGCAGGAGAACGGATGGACCGGAAACGGTGAATCGCTCCGGCGGGTAAGGCGCAGTGGCCTGCTCGACCAGCGCGACGAGGTCCGCGCTCTGCCAGTCACCTTCGGCAAGCAGATCATGAGCGTGGGCCATTGCCGAGAGGCGCGCTTCGAACGCAGCGATCGCAGCTTGTATGTCAGTCGCCTGCGCGACGGTCTGACGCGCAATGGCAATCACCGTTGCTAAAACATTCTTCACGCGGTGATGCAACTCACCGATCAGAACCGCCTGAAGCCGGGCGGCTTCTATTTTTGCGGAGATATCATGGGCAATTTTCGAGGCACCAATGATCTTGCCAGCCGGGCCATAGACCGGTGAGACACTGAGCAAAATGTCAACCAGATGGCCGTCCTTGCGGCGACGCTGTGTTTCGTAGGCCTCTATCACGAAACCGGCTTTGATCTGCTGGAGCAAGCCCGGCTCTTCGTCACGCCTGTCTTTTGGTACAAGCACCAGGACAGACTGACCCACAATCTCCTCAGCAGTGTAGCCGTAAAGCTGCTCGGCACCACGGTTCCAGGCCGTAATCGTCATGTCCAAGTCGATCGCAAGGATCGCGTCGTTAGAGGATGCAATGATAGAGGCCAGGCGCCGCTCGGCTTCCTGAGCCTGCTTGCGTTCCGTGATATCAACCGAGACAACGGCAACCTGATGGATCTTCCCCTCGTCATCCCGCAAAGCGGAAACCGTATTGTTCACCCAGACGAGGCTACCGTCCTTACGAACATAGCGCTTCTCCATGTCGAAGCTTTGGCCGGTCTCGGCAAGCCGGTTGAACAAACGGGTTTGCTCGGGCATGTCAGCGGCAAAGGTGATGTCGGCGGTGTCCTTCCCGACGAGTTCCTCCTCTTCATATCCGACGATCTCACAGAACCGGCGGTTGACGTGCAGGATCTTGCCTTCCAGGCTGCCCTGACCAATACCGGCTGTAGATTGGGAGACAACCGCCCGGAGCCGTTCCTCGCTTGCCTGCAACGCCTGGTCAGCGCGGACGCGATCAGTTGTTTCGTTGACGATGCAGAAGACCCCGCAAACTGTGCCGTGTTCATCGCGAATGGCCGAATAGGAGATGTCGAAATAGACCGTTTCCGGGTAGCCGTGCCGCTCGATGTAGAAGGGACGATCCTTTGCAGCCACCGTTTCTCCGGTCTCCAAGACCCGGCGCAAAAGTGGCTCAAGATCATCCCAAAGTTCGGCCCAGTTCTCTCGTGCGGGCCGGCCAAACGCCTTGGGGTGCCGTTGGCCAATCGTCGGAGCGTAGGGTTCGTTGTAAAGCGCGACAAGGCCGGGTCCCCAGAACATCACGATCTGAGCCATCGCTGGCAGCATGATGTCGACGGTGGATTTGAGGCAGACAGACCATTTTGACGGCGGCCCCAGGATGGAATCGTCCCAGTTTCCGCTCTCGATAAGGCGAGAGATCTCGTCGGTCCCTTCGAAAATCTTCCCCGCTTCGCTCCTCATTGGTATCCGCTCTACATTCCCATTGCGCCACCGCACCTTGTTTCCGATCTTCCAGCTGGCAGATTTATGGCGCAACCAATTCCCTGCAAGGCCTTTCCTCAATGAAATCAGCGTGAGATGCCAGCTTAGGCGTAAGGTTTCTCGTCCGTTTACCAACTCTGATTGGTCTTGACCCCGCACGCCCCATTTCCCATATGGGCGCCGCAAAGAAGGGGGAAGGCTATGCGCGCGTTTCTGGAAACAGCATTCGGACCAATGGAGCTCGAGACAATTGATGAGGCTTTCCAAAATTGGCTGGACGCGCACCAAGTCCTAAAAGGCAGCCCGGAAGCCGAGCTCGCCGCAGCGATCATAATCACCCTTTATCGGGAGGGCCACGATACCCAGTCGGCTCTGGAGATGGCCATGTCTAAGCATCGCGGGCTGAGTGATCTTGCCGGTTAGCGCCAATGCTCTTGTGCAACTTTAGGTTTGAGAACATTGAACGTTTCAAACGGCTTGGTGACGGCGCGTCTTTCGTCATCGCTGTTTCAGGTCCATTGTTCAGCAAGACAACAGAAGCCTGCATTTTGCGAACAAAATTCAACTGCTTGCCGCATTTGGGCAAGGCGAAGCTCAACTACAGTTCTATCGATCGATGGGGGCAGCTTGGCAAGATCATCGGCAATTATGTCGATCTCTTGCAGGAAGAATAATGGGTCAAAGCGCCGCCGCGTTTGACTGCTCAAGTCAGCGACATTGCGTGAAGCGTTCAGTGGTGAAGCATAGTCCACTTACATGATCTCGCAGATGTAGCATGGTTTATTAAACGCGAAGGGTCCGGCTGCGAGCGCAGCCACAGGAACTGTGAAAGGCATAATCATTCCTTCTTCATTGAGATGAAAAACGGCTCTAATTGCTCCAGGTTCCGAGGTCGGACTTCAGTCCGACATTGCTCAGACCTTAGTCTGACATAGCGTCGAACACGACGCCGAGGGCTAGCCCCCATCGGTGTTGTACCCGTTATTGTCACTTAGAGCGAATGGGCGGACGCACTTCGATTCCAGCACATATTGGACCAAGGTCCGGGGTATCCTTCCAGGAACCTTCCGGGCTAATCCAATGCAGTACTTAGAAGAGGTTAAATCGTGTTGGATCCGTCGCTAATCGAGCCAGAACAGCACTACTGGGCAATTAAGACAACCCCTGATGCCATTGTCGAAGTCGTTTACGTCTCCACAGTATTCGGCAAGGAGCGGGAATATTGGACCGTCGCTCGTTTCGGCAACGAAGCACATTCAATGCTTGAAGAATTCGACTTTCTAGAGATGGTCTCGCGACCAACAGCGAGTGGATAATTCGTCCTGGACCCAAAAAGTCACTCGCCAAGCGGTTGCCGGAACACCAGACCTGCTGGCGAATATCGCGTTCCTCGCGCTTTTGACCTCATCGAGTAGGATGGACCGCAATAGCCTGCGGAATTTGGTCCCGCACTCCCACAAAAGTGGGCGCACTTGGCGGAATGTGCGCCTTGAGCCAAAAGGAATAAAATTCACGATGGTCAGGCGTGACGTCAAAATCGAGTGTTTTATTCGAACGCCGATTAATACGAGGCCGTAACGAGGACATCCCGCGACGGTGCTTCACACTGCCTGCGTGGTCCTTCGAAAGGCTGATAGCTGTTGTCTTGCGCACGGTAGGACTGGTAGTGTTCGACACACCAACCTGATGCGGTTTCATTTCCTCCTGCACGACCAGCACCGGCCATTGCATTTTGTGTGGCAACCTCTTCGCGGCTGCTGCCAGCCTGCTCTGCAAAGGGTGAGGTGCAACTGCGCATCTCGCCGCTGAAGGCGCGGTAGTTATTGGTGGAGGGATTGTAGGAGCGGTAGCGATGCGAGCACCAAGCGAGGTGCTCTGCCGGAATGGCCGGTTCTGCCGCAGAATCCGCGACAGGTTCTGGATCCTGCGTGCGCGCGGCCACGATGACCTTCGGCGCACCGGTCACGTAACTCGAATAAGCTGGCGCGATTCGCTGATAATTCTGTTTACCCGGATCGACGCGAACCAGACCTGTCGTCCAAAGATCGGGCGCGGAAAGATCGGCGAGCTGACGCGTTTCCGATTTCGCCATGACGATGGAGGCCAGAGATGCCGGCACGACACAGACGGCGACGGACGTCACGATACCGAATGTCAGTGATGCGACCGCGTTCATTTGCCAGGCTCCCGCTGCTCGATTGGAACGAATACCCTGCCCTGCTTTTCGTCACCGCGATCGACATTTGAAAGCAGAACGAGGATGCAGCCGGCCATTGCCATTAGTATTGCGACGATCGGAAGAACGACGCTTGCCGATTTCGTTTCCCCGTAGTTCATCTGTCTCTCCATAAGAAAAAAACGGTGGAGCGAACGCCACCAGCTTAGGTTACGGTACCGGCTTCAGGCTGCGCCACTTGGGCGCCACTGGCGTGCGGCTGTTGCTGCGCAGAACCACCGGACTGATCGGTCTGGGCTGCACCCTTCTTTTTGATGATCGCGGCATCCTTGGCAGTGGCGGACATGAGGCCCATAGACGAAACACCGATCGACAGCGCCGCCACCAGCATGGCAAGGGACTTCTTTTTCATGACCATCTCTCTGGGTTCAGGCCGCACGCGGCCATACCTCACAAGTGCGGCTGGATTTCGTTTCGTATTGACCAAGAAAGGACGCGGCATCAGCCGCGTCCGGGATCAGGTCAGTTGATGACCTGGATCACCTTGCGGGACGTCGGCTCTACGATGACGCGCTCATCATTCACGACCGCATAGGCATATTTCGGATTTTCGGGGACCGGCGTTACAACGACGGTCTCGGGAAGCGGCTGGCCGACAACCACCCTTTCCTTAACGACGACTGTAGCTGAAGGTGCCGGTGCTTCCCGCACATAGGTTACGACCTTCTGCGGCGGCGGATCGATAACCGTTCCAACGACGGCACCGGCCACACCACCGACTGCAGCGCCGACAGGTCCGCCGACGATCGCGCCGGTTACGGCTCCGCCTGCAGCGCCATTGACGGTGGACGACTGAGCGAGTGCGACGCCCGACATGAGGGTCGCGGCCGTAGCCACGCCTACCATAACCTTAGAGAGCATTTTTATTTCTCCTTGTCGCTGAGCGGCCCTTATGACCGCGGCCCCACAATCCGCCAAAGGTATCGCTTGTTCCCGATATCGGACCTCAGTCCGGGGCAACACGGACCATAGTCGGGGGTCGGGAACCGCGACCATTTTGCCTCGTTGCTACAGCGATGAAGGAGTGCAATTATGAGCATCATCCATAGACCCTCCGCCGGCCCGGTCGCGATCAATGCGTCAGTCGTCGCCTTTGTTGCATTCCTGTGCGGCGCACTCTACTTCTTCGGCGCGGCCATGTCGGGCGATACGCAGATCACCAGGAGTGTTGTCGGCGCGGACATCATCGATACACGCGATGTTCCGAACTAAAGGCACCCGAGATGTCACGCAGCTATCTGGAATTCTTCTAGGGTAGTACCATGTCTGTCGGACACGCAGTCGACAGGTCGCAGATGCATTGGCTCAGCCGTTGGAATGCCCGCTCGTTAGCCTCCCAGTTTTTCATAACCGGGGGCGTTGTGTCGATCATGGCGATGCTGCTGATTGGCATTCTGCTGACACGGCTGATCGAGGATGCGGTGATCCACAATTCCGGGGCAGCGACCGCGCTTTATGTCGATAGCGTCGTTGCTCCACTTCTTCCAGACATGCAAACAGAAACGCTTCTCGACGAAGGAAGCGCCCAGGCACTAAACGAGACGCTGTCGCAAGGCGCGCTCGGAAAGCGCCTCGTCTCGTTCAAGCTCTGGAGCAGCGACGGCACTATCCTCTATTCCAACGAACCGGAGCTGATCGGCCACAAATTCCCGGTCAGCGACAAGCTTCGCCAGGCATTTTCAGGTTTGCTCGTCGCCCGATACGAGGTCGCGAGCGATCCGGAGAGCGAAAAGGAGCGGCAGCTCGGCAAGCCGCTGATGGAAATCTACAATCCGGTGCTGCAGCCATGGTCCGGTCAGCCCGTCGCAGTCGTCGAGTTCTATGAAACGGCTCAGGGACTTGCGGACAGCATCGCTCGCGCAAGACGATGGAGCTGGGCATCGGTCGCTGGGCTGACGGCAATCTTCTTTTTAACGCTTTCGGCGCTCGTTTTCCGTGGTAGCCGGCTGATTGAGGCACAGCGGACCGATCTCCGGAACAAGGTAAAGGAGCTCTCCGCGTTGCTCTCCGAGAAGCTCGCGCTACAGCGTCGCTTGCAGCGATCTTCCTTGCGGGCGGCAACCCTCAACGAAACCTACCTCCGAAGCGTCGGCGCCGACCTTCATGATGGACCCGCTCAGCATATAGCCTATGCCTCCTTGCGGCTCGACAGCGAAATGCTGGTCGACGCCACAACAGACCCTGCTATGCGAGAAAAGGAACTGGCCTGGATCCGTTCGAGCCTCGCCGAGGCCATGAGGGAGATCCGCACGATCTGTCGCGGTCTCGTCCTGCCGGAGATCGAAGGTGTCTCGTTCGAAGAAATCATCGAGCGGGTTGTCTCTGCCCACGAAACAAGAACAGCCAGCGCGGTTGCGCGCAACGTCGAGGATGATCATTCAGACTTATCGGCCGCCGTGAAGATCTGTGTCTATCGCTTCGTACAAGAAGCCCTCAACAATGCCTATCGTCACGGCGGCGGCATCGAACAATCGGTAACCGCACAAGCGCGTGGCAGCGAGGTCCGGATCGAAGTCCGCGATCAAGGGGATGGCTTCGATCCGAATGAGGTGCGGCCGACAAGTCTCGGGCTTGCGGGACTTCGCGAACGCGTCGACAGTCTGGGGGGCGATTTCGATATCAAGACGGGCAGCGCAGGCACTGTCGTGTCGATGACGCTTCGGTTGATGGAATTGGAGGCGGTAAGATGACGGCTATCACAATCGGGATCGTGGACGATCACCCGCTGTTCCGCGAGGGCGTCAGCCGTAGCCTTTCGGAGGTCGCTGATTTTGTGGTGATCGGCGAAGGCGCGAGCAGCGATGACGCGATCAGGCTGGCGGCCTCGGATCGCCCCTGCGTGCTCCTACTCGACGTTTCGATGCCCGGTGGTGGCCTGCAGACAATCAGTTCGGTTTTGTCACGAAGTCCGGAAACGCGGGTGCTGATGCTAACAGCATCCGAGGAAGTCGAGACGCTTTCTGCAGCCTTGCAGCGCGGCGCGGCCGGATATGTACTGAAGGGAATTGGATCGCGCGGACTTGCCGAAGCGATCCGGGTGGTGATGCGCGGGTCGAAGTTCGTCTCACCCGTAATGTCTGCCAAAGTGATAGAGCGCTCCCTTGGAGCGCATTCCTCGCCCAAGGCCTCGCTGACGCCGCGTGAGCGCGAAGTAATGGGACTCGTCGCTGAAGGTCTTTCCAACAAGCATATTGGATTGCGGCTCGATCTGCAGGAAAAAACCGTTAAGCATCACATGACGCAAATCCTGCTGAAGCTCGGTGTCACAAATCGAACAGAGGCCGCCATTAAATGGCGGGATCTAGCCTAGTGAAGAAAACGCGAGAGGCGCGTAACATCTGCCTGCGTCGCGATCCTGTTGCTGATCGTCCGACCCTTCGGATCTTTCATGACATAACGGTTCGACACAATGGTCTCGATAATTCCGTTTCGGTGTCGAATCCGGATTGAGCCATCCGCGCTGCGTGTTGCCTGCACACCATTAGCCGCACTGGTCATCCCCCCGTCAGCGGGCTCAGCTGAAGTTGCCGGACCGCCATTACCCTTGCCATTCCCGCTATTGCCATTGCCATTCCCGCTGCCCGCGCTGGAATTTCCATTTCCGCCGCTGTTCCCACCGCCCTTGCCGTTACCGCCGCCATTTCCATTGTTGCCGCTCTTTGCGAAGGCATCGAGCGTGAGTAAGGACGCGCCTTCAAGCGGAAAAAAAGCGCTGGCCAATCCCGCACCAGCAACGATTTTCAACATGTTTCGTCTCGAGCAACTCATAATTTGAGCCTCCTTCTCAGGATACTACGCAGGACAGGACTTATGAGATTTCTGCCTCCTCCGAAAAAATCCAAGCCGGCTAGACAATTTCGGCGCCAAACACGGACCAGGATTGCGACGGACATCGAAAGGTCTCGACGCCGTTGACCCATCTTCGGTTTCCTCAAGCGCTAATGTTAGCCCCGGCTGACGCGTAACGAAACCGGTCATGACACACTATGATCGCCGAGACACATGCACGCTCTCTTCATTCAATTGATTGCGTAAGGCTCTTGATCACGCATTGAGCAACGCGCCATTGGAATTGATGGCCTCCGATCTTGGATCTCGCCCCAAGTGAGAAAAGAAGATCGCACGCGACGTATGACGACGACGCTGCTGTTCCCGGGTCGACCGGCAGATGATCCAGGATCGACACTAATAGGGCACCACCAACAACCGCCACTGTTTTAAGCGCCGAACTTATACCGAGCGTTTCGTACGAGACCTCGCAGCCAACCGCAACGCCTCAGCAATACCCTCGGCACCGTCCTTCTTATCGACGATATGAATATCAGGGAGCCCATCGACCAGCTCCGGGTTGCCAGTGAGAAACACGACTGCAACGTCGAACCCTGTCGCAAGGGAACGGGCAATTTTCGGGCCTGATAGACCATCCGCAAGTCGGACATCAACGATTGCCAAATCCGCTTCACGGGCCAGCTCCATAGCCTCGGTCGCTCTTGTCGCGATACCGACGACTTCAAATCCTTCAGCCAGAGCAATGTCTTCGATGACAAGAGCCACATCCGGCTCATCCTCGACAATAAGTACGCGCATACGAGACTCCAGACTGTGACCAGACTTTGGATCCTAACACCAGCAAGCAGCGTCGCACCACGGCACAAGGTCTTATGACTGAAGGATTTTCATTGCTATGCAACGAATATTGATGCCTCATTCCCTGCAAGGCTTGCCAGCATTTCGGCACCGTGCTGTGGTCTACCGAATAGATATCCCTGTCCCGTCTCGCACTGTAGTTTGCGAAGGAGTACGTGTTCGGCAGGACCCTCGACCCCCTCTGCGACGATCTCAAGATTCAGGCCATGGGCAAGCAAGACGATCGCTTTTACGATCTCGAAAACGTTCTGATCCTCGGTCATCCTTCGAACGAAGGATTGATCAATTTTGAGTTTGTTGAGCGGCAGGTCGGCCAGGTAGCTCATCGAGGAATAGCCAGTGCCGAAATCGTCTAGCGCAAGTGATACGCCGGTCGCGCTAACGGCAGCCATCGTCGATATCGACCGGCCACCATCGCTTAGGAATACAGATTCCGTAAGCTCGACGCAGAGTCGGGACGGGGGCAACCCGCTTGCAAAAAGCGCTCGACGTACGTCCGCCTCGACATCCGCTCTTTCGAACTGAATCGGCGACACATTGACCGACACGATCCCTTCCGGCCACAGCATGGCCTCCGCGCAGGCCTCCATCATAACCCATCGTCCGATATCGCAGATCATTCCCGAAGATTCTGCAATGGGAATAAATTCCGTTGGTGCGATGAGCCCAAGCTCCGAATGGCGCCAGCGCAGCAGCGCTTCTGCACCCACGAAGCGGCCAGTCACGAGATCGACCTGCGGCTGGTAAAGAAGAAAAAACTGTCCGTCTCGCAGCGCATTGCTCATGTCGGCTTCGAGACGTCTGGAGCGCACCTGCTGCAGTGCCACCGCCGGATCGTACATCGACCATCGCTCCGACGTTTTTTTCGCACCGTCGAGCGCGGACTCGGCAGCCCGTAATGAACTCTCGGCACTTTCCAGACCAACCCTTGCGACACCGACGCGAACAGCCACCGACGCTGATATCTCGTCGAATACAACAGGCGATTCGAAGGCGGCGAGGAGCAAGCCCGCATGAAGAGCCGGGTTGGCATCTTCCCCGGCACTGAGGACAGCGAACAGGTCACCATCTATGCGCGCAAGCAATTCACAGGGAAAAGTGGCGGAGAGCCGTGTAGCGACAGCCTTTAGAAAGGTGTCGCCGACATCGCGACCCAGTGTCGCGCAGATGTCCGAGAAGCGCTCAATGTTCAGGACGGCCACTACGCCGTTGCGCCCTTCGAAACGTGCAAGGAATTCACGCCGGTTCAGAAGCCCCGTAAGTTCATCGCGCTCTGCCATCCGCTTGAGCTTTGCCTCGTACGCCCTGCGAGACGTAACGTCGCGGATAATCATGCAGCCACCGAATGAGCCTCTACCTAGCCTCCCCTGTTCCTCGACTGGTGAAAGGGTGATGGCCACTTCGTAGGTTATCGAATTGCAGTCATCTTTATGCCTGACGAACTCGATGACGGTGCTGTGGATCCTGCCTGGCTCGCAATTGTATAGAGCTGTAAGACCACGAACTGCGGCAGCAACGGAATGCTCTGAACTTGCCAGCAGATGTGCTCCGGCGCCCACGCGCAGAATCGATTTGGCAGATTCACTGATTTCAGCGATGACCATGTCGCTGGTGAAGGCAACAATCCCATCCGAGCTGTCGGCGATAATCCGCCGCATCAGGCGGCGGGTATTGCGTGCTTCAATATTAGCAAGGGCGGCCAGCATCTGGCCGAGATCGATCCGCTCGGTCAGCGCCAGACCGCCTGCCAGAATAAGCTGCAGCCACGGCACTACCGTCCCGGTGATGATTGCAAAATCCTTCTGGAGAATGAAAGCAGCGACTTCGCCGGCCATTCCCGCGGCAACGGCGAGAAGGCAAAGATTCGCCAGGCCTACCGAACGCGATAACAAGATGGCGACGATGAGCGCGGCCGCAAGGAGTAGCTCCAGCGGCGTCTGATTAAACGCTGTCAGAAGACGGTCTTGGATCAGTGTCTCCGCTGCAAGCACATGAATGAGCGGACCAGCCAGTGCTGCATTCACCGGTACCGGGAAGATATCTTTAAGCTCGGTCGCAGACGCACCGACCACGACCGAACGCCCTGAAAGTTGGCCGGCCGCAACCTTCCCGGAAATTACATCCGCCATAGAATAGGTCGGCACGCTGGTGGGTTTGATGGAAAAATCAATCAGCCGTCGTCCTGAAGTCTCAGCGCTTCTGGCAAGGGCGGAAGCGGCAGACGGCGTTGCTGCGCCATTGAATTCGCTGCCGAAGTCGAACTTGCGCACAACGCCATCGGCATCCGTGGTGACGTTGGCAAAGACTGGCCAGGCATTGGATAGCAGACTGGGAATCGGCTTGGTGACGCTGGTGTTAATCGATGCCGCAGCGATTTGCTGGCGAAAGACCGGCAGCAAGACCCCGCTGCCGGCTTGTTCGAGGGCAGATGAGAGCGCGCCATCTTCGGCCGCGTTTGATGGCGTTGAGAAATCGATATCCAAAAAGATATCTGCTGCATCCGCCGCGATAAGCTTTGCTAGAAGCTTTGCATAGATGCCGCGTGGCCAAGGCCAGACGCCGACCTCGTCAAGCGTTTTCTTGTCGATGGCAATGAAGACGATTTTTCCCGAGGCTTCTCGTGGCGCCCACTCGAAGCGTTGGGCAATCAGGCCGTCATTAAGAGCGGTGATTGCGTTGAGCGCAGGCGCGACGACCGGAAGCGCGAGCATCGCGGCTATGAGCCCCCCACGCAAGGCGATCGGCCCGGCAATTGCGGAGCACATTCTCCGCAGGGAAGAGCCAAAGCTCGTCACTTGTTGTTGCCCTTGCCGCTATTGCCCTTGCCGCCGCCATTGCCACCCCCGTTACCGTTGTTGCCTTTGCCGTTGCCCCCAGCGTTTCCGCTGTTTCCGCCACCGTTTCCGCTGTTCCCATTGCCGTTATTGCCGCTGCTTCCGGCACCGGAACTGCCTCCATTCCCGTTGCTTCCAGAGTTGCCGTTGCTGCTGCCGTTGCCACCCCCGTTACCGTTGTTGCCGTTGCCGCTCTTTCCACTGTCGTTGCTTCCGGAGCTGCCCTTGCCGGACTTCCCGTTGCTTTGCGCGGCGTTCTTCGCGTTTGCATCATTGCTCGCCTTGGACGACTTGCCCTTGTCATCTGTCGTGACTTCAGCCTGACCTGCGAGCGCTGTCGTCCCCACGGCAGGCACAACTGCAACAGACGGCGCAACCGGGCTAATTGTGGGCCGCGAGTTCGCGCCAGATACCTTCATTCCCGACTTCCGGTCGACGGTGGCACGCTGACGGGGGCCGACATTGGCCAGCTGGCCGCTCGCGAATGAGGTTACCTGTACCAGGCCACGATCAACGGACACTGAAGCGTTTGTCTTGCCGACGCTGACATGGAAAATTGTGCCCTTCACAACAGCAGCCAGATAAGGTGTCTGCACGGTTGTATGAGGCTGGCTGCGCTTTTCGATCTCAAGATCGAGTTCGCCGATCTGCTGGAGGATGTTGGTCTTGCGCGCGCTGAACAGTCCGCCCGACTTCGTTGTTATTGCAGCCAGGGTGCTTGGCTGGAAGCCGATACTTTCAACACCGCGCACAAGCTGTACCCTTCCGCGAGGGCCCGTCGAGATCCAGGCGCTGTTTGGAACGACGTCGCCTGTCTGCAAGTCCTTCCACATTGACTGGTCGGTCGTATAGCGTACCTGGCTGCTCGCCTTGGCAACATGCCAATCATCGTCACCAGAGGCATAGGCGGTCAAAGGAAGAAGAAGTGTGACGAGAGCGAAAAGATGAAGAAGAACGCGCATTGATGCCCCATTTGGTTTGGGGTCATTAATGCATTTCTCACTTAAGAATGGTTTTAAAAAACCGGCTAAATTCTCGCGACGGTCAATTATCGAGGAATTCGTCAATGCCATGTTGGCATGCTCTTGCCAATTCAGTCCAACATCGGGTTACGCCGATCGAGTGGACAGCTCTCCCAATACAACGACGTTGTCCAATTGAGGCTTTGGCCTGGCGACTAGGTTTTCAATGCTGCGGACACCCCGGACCAAGATCTGATCCCGGAACTCACGATGGATGAAGCGATCATCCTGGATTGTGGGTCGTCCACGGCAGTATCGGACGCTTCCCGGACGCTGCCGCGTTGTGGGGCCAGCGCATTCAGTTCTTTCATGAACTTGCCAGGTCGGCCAGATCGACGTGGATGTTGCCCCGTTATGATCAACATAGGATATTCCCGAATCAGCGCTTCAACCGCCTGTTCGCGGCGGCCTGAGCTTTGACTGGTCACGTTGTAATCAGGCGACGTCCAGCACGATTTTACCCTGGATGCTCCCTTCGGAAGCCCGACGATGAGCGGCCGACGCCTGGGCCAGCGGATAGGTACTGTCGATCACTACCCGAACGGAGCCATTATCGAGCAGACGGCCAGCCTCCGCCAGTTGCGCTCCGTTCGAACGCACCTGCGTCGTCGAGACGGTGATCTTTCGTCGGGCAGCTTCATGATGGCCTGAAAAGCCCAGCGGGTTTACAAGAAACAGGGCGCCATGCTGCCTGATGCAGGGGAGAAATCGTTCCATGCCCGCGCCACCGACGGCATCGAGCACCAGATCAACATCCTTCGCCACGGTTTCGGCAGCCGCCTTCGTGTAGTCGAGGATAATATCGGCACCGAGATCATTGAGAAGCGCCTCATGCTTGCTGGAAGCAACGGCAATCACCTTTGCGCCTTGCCATTTCGCGATCTGGACTGCGAGATGGCCAACCCCGCCGCCCGCGCCGTTCACCAGCACCGTCTTGCCGTCGAGCGGTTCCGGCGCATGCGCGAAGATCTGGAACGGGTTCGGCTCATCATGTCCCAGATCGACCAAGAATTGCCAGGCGGTCAGAAGCGACATCGGCGCGCCGGCCGCTTGGATATGATCGACCCCCGAAGGTTTCAGTGCCAAATCCGATGTGGGAACGCGAACGTATTCTGCATAGGCGTTGCTTCCCGTCATCAAGTCATGCGGGAACCGGACCATCGCATAGACCTCGTCGCCGACCTTGAACTGCGTCACGTTTTCACCGACAGCCGAGATCTCGCCGGAAACGTCGGTGCCAAGGATCAGCGGAAAGCGTGGACTGGGGTGCCACTCTGGCGGCAGAACCCGATAGCCGTCGCGCAGATAGAGATCCGGCGGGTTGAGGCTCGCGGCATGGACGCGAACGAGCACGTCGTCCGCCGAGATTTCCGGTCGGGGTGCATCCTCATAGCGAAGGACATCTGGTCCTCCGAATTCGTGCAAACGCACGGCTTTCATCATGTCAGTCATCGCTACCTCTTTGGATGTCGTTTCCATGACTGAAGATATGACTAGTTGGCTGCATTGATAATGGTGAGATTATTCGCTTTAATAGTGCCATGAAGGAACAAATAGGAATTGATCGGCTGACAGGGCTGATCGCGTTCGCCCGCGCCGGATCGCTCGGAAGCTACACCGCTGCCGCACGTTCCTTGTCCATCTCACCATCGGCGGTCAGTAAAAGCATTCAGCGGCTGGAGAAGCAGCTTGGCGTCTCGCTCTTTGCGCGCACGACGCGTTCCCTGACGCTGACGGCAGAAGGGCACGATCTGCATGAGCGTGCGCTAAGGCTGCTGCACGACGCCGAAGACATCGAACAGGCGGCAAAAGCAGTGCGCACCGAGCCCGCCGGCACATTGCGGATTGCTGCCTCACTGCCGATCGGTCTGCATATCATCGCGCCCCTGCTTCCTCGTTTTCGCAGTCTCTATCCCAAGGTGAACATCGATCTGCGTTTGAGCGATCACATAGTGGATCTCATCGAAGGCGGCTTCGATCTGGCGGTGCGCATCGGCGATCTGTCAGACTCGCGCCTGCTCTCGCGCCGCCTCCTACCGCATCGTTTGTGCTGCTATGCCTCACCCGAATATGTGGCGCGGCGCAGCCCGCCGACCCATCCGGACCAATTGGAAGAGCACCAGACGGTCAACCTGCGCTACCAGAGCAGCGGCCAGCTGTTCCGCTGGCCTTTCCGCGTCGGGGACAGGGAGGTGGAGATTGTGCCTTCCTGCGCCATCATCGTGGACGCAAGTGAAGCCGTGATTGCCGCGATTGCGGCGGGTGCCGGCATAGGAATGGCAACCAGTTTTATGGCCAGCGCCTGGGTGAGCCGTGGGGCGCTTGTTCCGGTTCTGGCCAACTATGCAGTGAACCGGCACGATATCACGGCGCTGTGGCCAGAAAGCCGAAGGTCGAACCCGGCCGTGCGCGCTTTCGTCGATACCTTAGTGGAGTTGTCGTGACACTGGCAGTGAATGCCCGCTACTGGCGGATACTGTTGAAAAACTATTGGTGGTGAGCATCTCATCTATCCCCTTAGAAATTAGCGTCCGTGACACGAACGCCCGCCGAGATATCGTAATGCCTTTCTAGGAGGCTAAATGTGTGTAACTCGGTTGTGGAT
>NZ_JBFREC010000004.1:0-575762 GCF_052114105.1 Rhizobium sp. RAF36
CATCTGCCGGCGAACAAACGCCGCGAGCTTGCACGTGTGCTGGAGATCATCTTCTTCGAGGCTGAACGGTTCCGTGCGACCAAGCTTTCCGCCAAGCGGTCGGACGGCAAGATCCTCAAGGTCATCCTCTATGGTTCCTATGCCAGAGGTGACTGGGTGGAAGACCGGCTGAGTGGTTACCGTTCCGACTACGACCTGATGGTAGTCGTCAACTCGCAAAGCTTTGCGGATGAAGACGAACTATGGCTTGCACTCGATGAGCGGTTGATCCAGGAACAGATCGCGCATCGCATTAAGACGCCCGTGCTGCCGGTGGTTCATTCCCTTCATGACGTTAATGACCAGCTGGCACGCGGCCGGCCATTCTTTGTCGATCTCGCCCGCGATGGCATTGTGCTTTATGAGGAACCCGGCCATCCGCTCGCGCAGCCGAAGCCGCTATCAGAAGCGGAGAAGCATGCGGAGGCACGGCGGCATTTCGATCAGTGGTTCAAGCTTTCAAAAGAAGCATTACAGGTAGCTTCATACAGCGTTGAAAATAATATCTTTCGCCACGGCGCCTTCATGCTGCACCAAGCGACGGAGGAAGCCTATCATTGCCTGCTCCTCACCCTCACGCTCTATAGCCCGAAATCGCATCGTATCAAAAATCTTCGATCGAAGGCCGAGGATCTCGACACCCGGCTGGTCGATGCCTGGCCGCGGGATAGCCGCGTTGCCCGGCGCCACTTCGAGCTTCTGTCGCGGGCCTACGTCGAAGCTCGGTATTCTGCGAGCTACGAGATCACGGCCGAGGAGCTCAACTGGCTGATCCGGCGCGTGAAAGTTCTGCAGGATACGGTGGAGATGGTCTGCCGTGAGCGGGTAGGCCAAGAGCGGCACAGCTGATGCTCACCGACAACTTCCGGCGCGTTTGAGCCCTCGAAACACGTCCCAGTTAGCTGTCAGCAAACTCACTTCGCTAGCTGAACCCAAGTGTTGAATTGCACGCCGTGGCCGGAACGTGATGTCCTGCCATCCAGGACGGGTCTACATGGTCTAGCGCCTTTCTCCGATGCTCGTGCGGCTTTGTGCCTCCCCCTGGCGTTCGATGTGCGGCTTCAGGTATGCAGTTAGCGAGCGCGCGCTGGACTTGGGTGGCAGCTTGGAAGATGGCCCGCTTGTCGTCACGTAGCACCGTCAGCCAGCTGTCGACGTGGAAGTGCGAAAGCCTGATCCGAGCGACACGGCTTTCGCCGCGAGTTGATTTGTGCAAAAGAGTGTACCTTGAACATGCCCTCACATATTAAGATATGTTATGAAACTACCAATTTTGGAAAGCTTAGCACTGCTTGGCCCGAAGACGCGCCGGAAGCTGCCCATCATTACCGTCAGCTTCGGGCTCGCCGCTGCGCTTGATGCTATCGGGGTTGCGCTGTTCTTTCCCCTCGTTCTCGCTCTTGTTAACCCAGCAGCGTCGGCCAAGCTGCCTTTGTTAGCGCGGTTCTTAGATACAGCAGACTTATCAGAGCCTCGCCTTGTGATCTTGCTGCTTGCAGGCCTGATCGCGTGCGTATTCATGTTCAAAAACATTCTCTCGATGGTATTGGTTTCTTGGCAGTACAAGATCCTCTTCGCAGCAGAAGCAGAATTGGGCACCAGGTTGTACGCCAGATACCTTCAGCGGCCATGGCCCTCGATCGCAACCAGAAACTCTTCAGAGTTGATCCGCAATGCATCTGTGTCTTGCAGCCAGATCTTCCTAACTTTTATCATCCCGATGTTCACGATCATTGTGAACATTTTGCTTTTCCTCGTTATTTTCGCGTTTCTGCTCTTTGTGGATGCGCCGACCGCCATAGGAGCTGCTTTCCTCGTCGCTATTTTTGGCGGCGGCTATTTCTGGGTTGTGAAGACCCGCCTTTATCGCATAGGCGTTCAGTTTCAGGACGCGAATTTCGAACTGCTGAACGAATTGAAGCAGGGAATTGGCGCGGGTCGCGAAATTCGTGTTTTGGGTAGGCAAGAAGAGTTCATTCGAAGACTACACTCCTCGCGCATGAAGTATGCTAGTGCGCAGAGATCGCGGAATGTTCTTACGCAGTTGCCGAGATACTATCTTGAAGTAATTCTCGTTTTTGTCGTTCTAGCCATTATATCAATGATGACCATCGTTCGACCGATAGCGGATATTGCTCCTGTGCTCGCCGTCTTCGGATTTGCGTCCTTGCGCCTTATGGATGCGGCAAGCTCGATCCTCGGTGCAGCTCAACAAATGCGGGTTGGAGCGCCTGCCGTCTTCGCCGTCAGCGCCGAATTCCGCGATAATCCCGATGCTCAGAGCGTCGCTCAAAAAATGGATAGCGATGAACAAGAGCTTGGCGAGACGGGGCTGATTCTTGACAGGGTGAAATTCGCTTATGATCGAGGTGAAAATATACTAAATGGTATTAACCTCAGGATACGATGGGGCGAGTGTGTCGGCATAGTTGGAAAGTCGGGCAGTGGAAAAAGCACTCTTTTCGACATAATGATCGGACTGTTGCCGCCGACGTCAGGCGCTGTTCTCTGCGATGGGATGGACATATCGGAGGGGCGGCAATCATGGTTGTCACGTATCGGTTATGTACCGCAGTTCGTTTATTTGTCGGACGAAAGTCTGCGCCAGAATGTTGCCTTTGGCATCGAAGATGCAGCAATCGATGATTCCCGCGTGTCCAAAGCAATCGAACTCGCGCAATTGAATGACCTAGTTATGCAACTCCCCCTTGGCTTCCACACTTTGGTAGGTGAACAGGGAGCCACCATTTCAGGCGGTCAGCGGCAGAGGATCGGCATTGCGCGCGCCCTGTACCATAACCCTGACGTCATTTTCATGGATGAAGCGACCTCTGCGCTCGACAACGAAACAGAAAATGCTGTTGTCGAAACGCTGGAAGCGTTAAAGGGCGAAAAGACGATTGTGGTCATCGCCCACCGGCTAAGCACCTTGAAGTCCTGTGATCGTATTCTCCTTTTGAAGGAGGCCGTGCTCTGGCCCTTCGATGAAAACGTGGCCGCGGAAAGCACAGGCTAGGATTAATCGGCAGAGGAATCGGAATGAACACACGTTGGTTGATTGTTGGAGGGAGCGGCATGCTCGGGCATGCTTTGAGTTCATCCCTGGTTGCGCGGGAAAAGCAGGTTTGGGCAACGACCGGCAATCATCTCATGGTCGTGCCGGAGGTTCACTCGGTGCCCTTAGACCTCACGGGCAAACTTGATGCAAAGGATGTTATCAAACAGATCGAGCCTGACGCCGTTGTCTATGCAGCAGGCCTGACCGATGTTGACAAATGCGAATCTAACGAATGGCTGGCTGAACGTCTCCACGCTGGAGCAGCAGGCGAATTTGCGGCGGCCAGTCGCGGCAGGTGTCGGTTCCTGTATATATCGAGCGATCACCTCTGGGACGGCACGGAGCCTAACGTTTCGGAAGATGACGCCGTTCATCCCCTGAATGCCTATGCCAGAACCAAGGTGACAGGCGAGCGGATGACTCTGCGGGCGAATCCGGAAACACTTGTCTTGCGTACGAATTTCTTCGGACAGGGTCTGCCATGGCGAAAGTCGTTGTCCGATTGGATGACAGATTGCCTGCGCGCAGGCGAACCACTCGGCGCATTTGCCGATGCCTATTTCACGCCGATTGCGCTGCCGCTTCTTACCGAGCTTATCATCCAGTCCGTGGATGACAATTTGACAGGCCTATATCATTGCGCGGGTTCCGAGCGCATTTCGAAGTTCGAATTCGCCATCCTGCTGGCGGACAGGCTAGGCCTTGATCGAACGCTAGTGTTCCCGCGTTACCTCGCCGATGCCGGTCTGAAAGCGCTGCGTCCCTTGGATATGTCACTTTCGACCCGAAAGCTGTCAACAGCACTGGGGCGTTCTATGCCGGACATCTCCGAAAGTCTTGGCGTCCTTTTCCCTCTGCTGCGCAGCAACATAGGCTGATCTGTTGAGCCCGCGGACCGATACCACTGTTACCAAACACAAAGTTCTGGTTTTCTGCGATTACTATCTCCCGGGTTACAAGGGCGGAGGGCCAATAACGAGTATCCACAACGTAGTTTCACGATTGAACAGCGATGCCGATTTTGCTGTTTTTACACGTGCGAATGATTTGGGTGAGACAGGTACATACCTTGGGGTTCCTCTCGATGTCTGGCATCCTTTTGCTGGCGCTTGTGTCCAGCATTCGACCCCTTCAAATTTGACGATTTCAGGCATTCGACGGGCATTGCGCGAGACGAGACCGGATGTGATTTACATAAACAGCCTTCTTTCGCGAAAATTTTCGCTGCTTCCGTTGATTGCGGCAAGGCTTGAGCGGTGCCGGGCACGCATCGTTCTGGCACCGCGCGGAGAACTCTCGCCCGGGGCGCTGGGATTGAAGCGGATCAGGAAGAAAATCTACCTGTCGGCTCTGCGGGCAAGCGGTCTGCTTCGCAATGTCGTCTGGCAGGCGTCGAGCCCATTCGAGGCAACGGATATACGGTCTGCCATGGGAAACGATGCAGACATCGTCGTCGCCGCCGACTTGCCCTCGATGCCGCTGGAGCCATCACCCCGAAGGGAAAAGGCCCCGGGTGAAGCGAGGATAATCTTCGTCGGCCGGATTTCGCCCATGAAGAACCTCGTCGGCGCCCTTGCCATGCTGCGTCCGCTTTCCGGGAAAATCCTGTTTTCCGTCATCGGCCCGGTAGAGGACCTGGACTACTGGGAAGCCTGTAAACGCGAGCTGGCCACGATGCCCGAAAATATCCGGGTCGAATTCGCTGGTCCGCAAAAGCCGCAAAACGTGCTGGCGTCACTATCCAATTTCGACGTCTTCTTCCTGCCTTCGCTGGGCGAAAATTATGCGCATGTGGTCTTTGAAGCTCTTGGCGCGGGTTGCCCGGTAGTCATCAGCGACCGCACGCCATGGAAAGATCTGGCCGGGAAGGGAATTGGGGCGGATATCGCCCTGGAGAGGCCGGAACTGATGTCCGCCGCCCTTCAGAAGATCATCGACACGGATGAGGCCGACCATGCAAGAATGAGACATGCCGCCGCAGCCTATGCGCGATCATTGCTGGAGGATGACAAGGATATTCGGGCGTCGCTTGACCTGCTGGGCATCAGACGACGGTAGAATTGGCTCCGGCTTCGAATGGTGGCGCGGGTTGTACTCCAAGCTGGCTCCATCGGCTTGTGTTGCATCCCGCCCAGTGATAACAGCACCATAATTTCCAACCTTGCGGTGTCCAATGTCGTTTGAAGCCAGACTTACACGTCGACGGAATCTGAAACAGAAACTGCGTAGCCGCGAGCGGGTTTTCGGCGGTTGGGTTTCCTACCCAGATCCATCGATCGTCGAAACGTTTGCCCGGACGGGTTTCGACTTCATCGCGATCGACATGGAACATACGACCATCTCGCTCGAGCAGGCGCGCCATATCATTACGTCGTGCCAGGCTGAAGGCACGACTTGCCTTCCCCGCCCGGTCTCGCATAGTAACGACATCTTCAAGCCCCTTCTTGAAGCGGGAGCTGACGGGCTAATCGTCCAAATGGTCGAGACAAAGGATCAGGTCCGGGCGCTGATCGATTGCGCCAAGTTTCCTCCTTTCGGCCTTCGGAGCTACGGCGTCAACCGCGCCCATGGATATGGCTTCGACTTCGATGACTATATCACGACATGGAACGAATCATCGATTGTCATGCTTCAGGTCGAATCGATCGCCGGTGTCGAAAACATCGACGAATTGCTGAGTTTCGACGAAGTCGATGCCGTCATGGTCGGACCCTACGATATTTCCGGTTCACTGGGACTGCCGGGCCAGGTCAACCATCCGCGCGTCCGCGAGGCGGCGGCCAAGGTCGTAGAAGCCTGCCGTCGCCATGGCAAGGGATGCTGCACGCAAGTCGCTCATGTCACGCATGAGGCTGTGCAAGATATGTTCGACCAGGGATATACCTTTGCCATTCTTGGTTCGGACCTGTTCGTACTGTGGAAATGGGCCGAGCAGACGCGCGCGGTGGTTTCTCAATTCAGGACTGTCTAGACAATGTCGAAATTCGTTGAAAAGCTGTTCGATCTCGAAGGCCGTGTCGTCGCCATCACGGGCGGAGGCGGCCATCTCTGCGGCGAAATGGCCCGTGCCTTTGGTCAAGCCGGATGTAACGTCGCTGTTCTCGACATACGTCCTGAAAAGGCGGACGCGGTTGCTGCCCAGATAAGGGACAACGGCGGCTCGGCCATCGGCCTGGCGCTGGACGCTACCAGCAAGGCCAGCTTCGAGACCGCTCTCGCTTCGATCAACATGGAATTCGGACCGCTCGACATCGCGGTCAATGGTGCGGGCACCAACAGTTCCACGCCGTTTTTCGAGATGGAGCTGGAAGAGTGGAATTCGGTCATGGATTCCCAGATCACCAGCACCTTCCTCGGTTGCCAGGTGTTCGGCCGCCATATGGTCGAAAAGCGCTCGGGCTCGATCATCAACATATCCTCGGCCTCCGCAGGTCCACCACTGTCGAAAGCGTTTCCGTATTCCGTTGCCAAGGCAGGCATCAAGAACCTGACGCAGAATCTCGGCCGCGAGTGGGCCAAGCTTGGGGTCCGCGTTAACTCCATCAGGCCGGGATTTTTCCCGACGGACTGGAACCGGAAGAATTTCATCACCCCGGAGCGTGAGGCGGCAATTCTCGGTCACACCGCGATGGGGCGGTATGGCGAGGTTAGCGAATTGGTCGGCGCGATGATATGGCTCGCCTCCGACGCGGCCGGTTTTGTAACCGGTGCCGAGATAGCTGTCGATGGCGGCTTCTCGGCCATGACAATCTGAGGCAACGGCGATGAAGGTTGCAGTAGTCACCGGTGGAAGTCGTGGTATCGGACGATCTCTCGTTGAAGGGTTTGTCGACGCCGGCTACAAGGTTGTGGTCGGTGCGCGCAACGATAGCGGAATCTCCGAAGTTTCGGATCAGATTCGCTTCGAGGCCGTAGATGTCTCCAACGAGGATGCACACCGCCATCTAGTTGATACAGCTAAGACATGGGGCGGCAAGCTGGATGTCTACGTCAACAACGCCGGCTTTTCGGAATGGCGGCCCCTTGAGGCTATTGATGAACCGTTCTTCGACACGATGATCGATGTTAACCTGAAAGGTGCTTTTTGGGGCTGCAAGGCGGCGGCCGCCGCAATGCCGCAAGGTGGCTCGCTGATCAACATCTCTAGCCTCGCCGGAAAGCGCGGCAGCGCCAACAATTCTATGTATGTCGCTTCCAAGTTCGGAATGAACGGGCTGACGCAATCCCTCGCCAAGGAGCTCGGGCCTAAGGCCATTCGTGTCAATGCGCTTTGCCCTGTTCTTGTGCGGACTCCGGGACTTGTCGAGGCGCTTGAAATGGAGTGGTCGCCCGCAAAAGGCAAGCCGGATGAGTTCCTGAAGACATTCACGGCGGGCAATGCGGCGCTCGGCTGGCTGCCACGCGGGGAAGACGTTGCCGCAATGGCGGTCTTCCTGGCTTCGGAAGCAGCGTCGGCGATTACCGGCCAGTGCATCAACGTCGACTGTGGTGTCTTTCCCCAATAAGGTTTTGCAACTCAATGAAAGTCGTTGGCCTCATACCCGCGCATCTCGCATCCGTACGCTTCCCGCGGAAGATTCTGTTTCCGTTTCACGGCGTGCCCATGATCGAGCATGTACGCAGGCGAGCCCTGATGGCGGAGGGCCTGGACGAGGTCTACGTCGCGACCTGCGATGAAGAAATTGCAGAGGCCGTGAGAGCTTCGGGCGGCGATGTCATCATGACCGCCAACACCCACCGCAACGGAACGAATCGCTGTGCGGAAGCGGCGGCTTCGCTCGATTGCACGCATGTGCTGCTGCTCCAGGGTGACGAGCCCTTGCTGCTGCCGCAGCACGTTTCGGCCATGATCGCCGCAATGAAGGCCAACCCTGACGGCCACGCCTGGAACGCGACTGCGCCCATCAACGAGTTCGGTGAACTCGACCGCCATTCTTTCGTCAAATGCGCCTTGGGGATGCACGAGCGCATCAGCTTCTGTTTTCGCCGCTCTCCCTCGGTAGCACCGTTCGATGTACAGCAGGGCGCGATCCGAAAGATTCTCGGGATGATCGGCTTCCGGCGCGACTATCTGATGGAGATCGCCGGCCAGCAGGCGACGCCTTTCGAGAAGTCCGAGTCGATAGAACAGATGCGGATCATCGAAACAGGCGGGATACTGACGTCGGTTAGCGTGAACGAAAGCCTTCCGTCGGTCAACGAGCCCGGCGAAGCGCAGCAGGTGCTGGAGTATGTGAGCCAGTCCGGCGAGCAGGCTGAACTGCTGCGCCGCGTTCTGGCATGGTAGGGCATCGATGAGCTCCGGCAGGGCAGTGTCGCAAGGACAGTCGACGGCTTCACGACTGCAGGCGATAGCGTGCTCCGGAACCGAACTGTTGCGTGGCGCCACGAACCCGGCGGTTGTCGCCGCGCCGATACTGCATTTCCGAAATGCTCACCCGAACTCACTGAAATCCTATGCCGATCTCATGCAGTCGCGTTTTGCGGGAGCGTTGGCGCGTGCCTCGATTCCGGTCCTGTACCACAATCTCGCGAAACCCCTTCGCGCGGGTTTTGACAGGCGAGATTCGCGGCAGCAGCAGGACCGGCTGCCTGAGCATACCGATATCCTGTTCATTTCCCACCTGCTCGATGTGCGACGCATGGAGCAGGCAGACGACAACTACATCGGCAATCTTGCCGAGCGCCTGCAGCGTCACGGCATTTCGTCGGTGAACGCCCTTATCGACCACACCGGCAGCTCCCCGCCGCGCATCTCGCAATCGCCAACACCCAGGGTCGTGCTTCCAAGACAACTCGGTTTCCTCGGTGAACTGAGCATTTCATCCCGGCTTGTGCGTGCGGCGCTGGGCCTGGCGGGCAAGGCTGTCGGAAGAAACGCGGAGCTGGCCCGGTTCGCAGCGCTTGATGTCCTTTCTCCTGCTGCGCGGGACGCGGTGCGCATTGCCGACCAGATCGGCGCGCTGGTCCGGCGGCTGAAGCCGCGAATAGTGATGACGACCCTCGAAGGGCATAGCTGGGAGCGGCTTGCATTTCACGCTGCTCACCAGGCGGATCGCTCGACGGTGTGTGTCGGATATGCACACGCCCCCCTGTTTCCTATGCACCATGCGCTGACTGCGCACCTCGGCAACGGGTTCGACCCTGACGTTATCATGGTCCCGGGGGACGTATCTCTGTCGATCCTTCGGAACAATCCGGCCATGGCTGGCAGCGACATCAGGATTCTCGGCAGTATCCGGAGTTTTGCAAAGGGCGAGGACCTGCCGTCGACACCGGATTCGAAGGTCTGCCTGCTCCTTCCCGAAGGTCTTAGCGACGAAGTGGCAGCGCTGATCCGGCTGAGCCTGGAGGCGAGCTCCAGTTGCCCGAACGTGCGGTTTCGAATTCGGCTGCATCCGGCCATGTCGAGGGAAGCCTTCGTGACGGAGCGGCCCGAATTCGCGAATTTGCCGCCGGCCTTCGAATGGTCGACCGAGCGCTCGCTTAATGTGGATCTGGCGGAGGCGAGCTGGGCCGTCTACAGGGGAAGCACGGCCGTCATCAGCGCACCGCTCCTGCGAACCAAGCCGCTGCATTATCGTGTGCCCGGCGATCTCGTCGATATCGATCCGCTTTTCGCGCTGCGGGGCTATCGGGAAAGCGTTGAAAGTCCTGCGGAGCTGACGCGCATCCTGTCTGGAAACGAAACCAGCCCGGAAGCGGAGCTGCTTGCCGCCATCGATTTCTCCACGAAATTCTACGTGCCTCTGCGTGAGCAGGTTTTCGTCGATCTCGTGCGCGATTTGAACGGAAAGAACTGAAACCAAACGGGGGTGGGTTGCTTGCCGAACGTTTTGACGCCCGATCCGGCCCTGGCCGGCGTAAAGCTGCTGACATGCGACGTCGATGGCGTGCTGACCGACGGCGGAATGTATTTCGGCCCCGATGGCCTTTCCCTTCTGCGCTTCCATGTGCAGGATGGAACAGGTCTCAAGCTGTTGATGTCGGAGGGGGTCGAGGTGTGTTTCATTTCACAAAGCCAGAATCCCATCATAACCAGGAGGGCATCCGTTCTTGGTATACGGCACTGCTGTCTGGGCGTCGACAACAAGCTTGCGCCGATAGTCGACCTGGTAGGCCAGCTTGGCATCGACCTCAGGGAAGTCTGCCACATCGCCGACGATGTGAACGACATGAGCCTGCTGGAGAAAGTTGGATTTCCGATAACGGTTCCCGCGGGCGTGGACCGGGTGAAGGCTGTTTGCCGTTATGAAACGAAGGCAGCCGGCGGTCACGGGGCGGTCAGGGAGCTGTGCGAGGCGATCCTTGCAGCAAGAAGGCTGGGATGACCGACCTTTCTGCTCGAGATACCGGGAATTACGGGAGCCAGATCTGACGATTGGCCGGCTGCCGTGCATTTGCGCACCTCCGATTTCTCATGTAGTGGAAACACTCTCCACGGTTCGCTTGAACATGAGTTGTGTCACCGAAGTCGCCAAAACAGAAAACCGGGCAGTGAGAATATCATGCGAATACTGATATTGGGTGGCGACGGCATGTTGGGGCACCAGTTGCTGCTGTCGCTTCGTGATCGTCACACCGTGAAGGTGACCGTCAGGCTCGCGCTGTCGCAATACGAGGCCTACGGCCTGTTCAATGAGTCGAACACCTTCGATCAATTGGATCTGCGCGAATCGGCAGCTCTTCGCGACGTGATTTCCGCATTTTCTCCGGATCTGGTGATCAACGCAGCCGGGATTGTCAAGCAGCGAGATGCGGCATCCGAAGCGCTGGTGAGTCTCGAGATCAACTCTGTGCTGCCTCACCGGCTGGCAGAATACTGCCGCGCTGCCGGAGCCTACCTGATCCATTTCAGCACGGACTGCATTTTCAAGGGAGACAGGGGCGGCTACTCAGAGGCTGACAATCCCGACGCAACCGACCTGTATGGACGGACGAAGCTGCTCGGCGAGGTCTCAGCGGAGAACTGCATCACCCTGCGTACTTCCATCATCGGCTTGGAACTGCACAGAAAAACGAGCCTTGTCGAATGGTTTCTGAGTCAGACCGGCGAGATTAAAGGCTATACTCGGGCTATCTTCACCGGCATTACCACAGCGGAAGCCGCGCGGCTTGTGGATTTTCTGACCTCACGCCTTGGAACGCTCAGCGGCATCTACAATGTCGCGTCCAAGCCCATATCCAAGCATGACCTCCTCCTATCCTTATCCGAGAAAATGTGTCGGACAGACGTAAGAATTGTGCCCGACAGCAGTTTCCATTGTGACCGAAGTCTTTTAAATGACCTCCTGACCGAGAAGAGCGGCTACAGTCCGCCCTCTTGGGACGTGATGCTCGAGGAACTGGCCGGGCTGATTGGAGATAGGCAAGCGCCGAACGCAGCGTCGGCTTGAGATTGCTAGAAAGAGATCGCATGACAAACATACTGGAAGACAAGCGAATCCTCATCACCGGCGGAACCGGCTCGCTTGGCAAAAGCCTCGTGCGCCGGATCATCTCCGGTGAGCGCGGCAATCCCAAAAAGGTTATCGTAATGAGCCGCGATGAGGGCAAGCAGCACGAAATGCGGCTTTCCTACCTCAGCAAGGGCGCGAGCACGGATGAGGTCATCTATCGCAACTTCCTGAATATGCTCGAGTTTCGCATCGGTGACGTTCGTTCCTACGCCGATGTCTGCGCAGCGATGCGCGACGTCGATATCGTTATCAACGCGGCCGCCTTGAAGCAGGTGCCGACCTGTGAATACTTCCCCGAGCAGGCTGTCATGACGAACTGTCAGGGGCCGGTCAATATCGTTCGCGCCGTGCGGGAACGCATGTCGGCGCCCGAGGTCGTGATCGGCGTCTCCACGGACAAGGCCTGCAAGCCCGTCAACGTCATGGGCATGACGAAAGCCATCCACGAACGCATCTTCATCGCCGGCAATGTCCTGGCGGAGAAGACCCGTTTCGTGGGCGTTCGCTATGGCAACGTACTGGCCTCGCGTGGATCCGTCATTCCTGTCTTTCACGAGCAGATCAAGAACGGCGGGCCGGTCACGCTGACGGTCCCGGAAATGACGCGCTTCCTGCTCACCCTCGACCAGGCGGTCGATACGGTCTTCGAAGCCATCGAGCGTGCACTTCCCGGTGAAATCGTCGTGCCTCGCGCGCCGTCCGCAACGGTTCTCGATATCGCCAAGGCACTCATCGGCGACCGTGACATTGCCACGAAGATCGTCGGCATACGTCCCGGGGAGAAGATGCACGAGCTGATGGTCTCTGAAGAAGAGTGTGACCACACCGTCATCCGGGGCAACTTCATGGCCATTCTTCCCATGCTACCGGAACTGCAGAAGGACGCACCCGATAACACCGTCTTCCTTGGCAAGGAATTCAGCTCCGGCGACACGGTCATGAGCCTTGCCGAAACGAGAAGCCTGCTTGAGCGGCATAAGCTGCTGGTCGAACAGCGCGACTTCACGGACACTTCCGAACTCCTGCGCTGAGACAATCCATGACCGGATCGGGAGAAAAATCGGCGCATCGCCTCAGGGTCGCGACCATTGTCGGGACGCGGCCTGAAATCATCAAGTTGAGCCGCGTGATCAACGAACTCGACCGGCATGTCGATCACCTTCTCGTTCACACGGGTCAGAACTACGACTACGAACTGAACGAGGTCTTTTTCGAGGACCTGCGCATCCGCAAGCCGGATCACTTCCTGAACGCCGCCGGCGCCAATGCCGCGGAGACGATCGGAGCGATCATATCCAAGAGCGATGCCCTGCTGCGCGAGATCAGGCCGGATGCCATCCTGCTCTATGGCGATACCAACAGCTGCCTCTCGGTCATTGCTGCGAAGCGGCTGAAGATTCCGATCTTCCATATGGAGGCGGGCAACCGCTGCTTCGACCAGCGCGTGCCGGAGGAAATAAACCGGCGTATCGTGGATCATCTCAGCGACGTCAACATGACGCTGACCGAACACGCGCGGCGGTATCTCCTGTCGGAGGGTATACGGCCGGAACTGACGTTTGTCACCGGGTCCTCGATGCCGGAAGTTCTGGCGCATCATCGGCAGGCAATCGCCGAATCGACGATACTGGACAAGCTCTCGCTTGAGAGGGGCGGATATTTCGTCGTATCCAGCCATCGTGAGGAGAATGTCGATTCACCGGAGAAGCTTCAGATGCTTCTCGAGGGACTGGATCTGCTGGCAGAGCGGTTTGGAAGGGAGATCATCGTTTCCACCCATCCGCGCACACGCAACCGGCTAAGCGGCGCCGAACTCGAGAGATCTTCTCGCATACGCTTCCTAAAGCCTCTTGGCTTTCTCGACTATGTGAAACTGCAGCAGGAAGCATTCTGCGTGGTGTCGGACAGCGGGACGCTTACCGAGGAATCCTCCATTCTCGGCTTTCCGGCCGTGATGATCCGTGAGGCGCATGAGCGGCCGGAGGGAATGGATGTCGGAGCTCTCGTCATGAGCGGCCTCGATCCCGAGCGGCTGTGCGACAGCGTCGCGGTCGTCACATCACAGGCCGCGGATATCGCTGCCGGCCATGCTCAACCGCTGATGCCGCCTCGCGACTACATGGTTGATGACGTTGCACGGAAGGTGGTTCGGATAATCCTGAGTTACACCCAGTATATTGACCGGACAGTCTGGTCGAAGTGATCGACCTGGGTCCTGAACGCGGAAGATGCCTGTGCGCGACAGAATAGCTTACGTGGTTCCGACCAAGGATCGACCGGACGACCTGCGCAAGCTGTTCGAAAGCCTTCGCAAGCAGGAAGACGCGCCGGATCAGGTCATTATCGTCGATGCGAGCGAGCCGCCGGTCAAGACCATCTGTGACGAATATTCGGATCTTCCCCTGACTTACGTCCGCGAATATCCGCCATCCCTCGCCAGGCAGCGCAATGCCGGAATGGCGGCACTGGAGGAGAGCATAACCATCGCTGGCTATCTCGACGACGATCTGGAACTCGAGCCGGACGCGACCGGCAGGATGAGGGCTTTCTGGAATGCGGCGGGAACGGATATCGGCGGGGCTGCCTTCACGATCGTCAACCAGCCGCTACGAAGCTCGGCTTTCGGAGCCGTCGCCGATTTCTTCCTGCTGAATGCAAAGCGCCAGGGGCAGTTGCTGCGCTCCGGTTTCGCCTCCTCCATCGCCGTTCCTTCGGAAAACACCGAGACAGACTGGCTGTACGGCGGCGCCACGCTCTGGCGGCGAAGCGTGATCGAGCAGCATCGCTACGACGAGTGGTACATAGGTCACGGGTTTCTGGAGGACGTCGATTACAGCTATCGGGTCTCGCGCGAGCACCGGCTCTGGGTCGTTGCAGGCGCGCGCGTGTGGCATTGGCCGCGGCCCGTCATGGCGTCGCGACAGTTCACGCTCGGCGTGCAGCAGGTCGTCAATCGCATATATTTCACGAGAAAGATGCGTACCTTCTCTGCCCTCGCCCTCTCGTGGGCACTCTTCGGACAATGTGTCTTCAACATTGCGCAGTCCATCCAGCAAAGAGAGAGCAGCGGTTTCCGCCGGTTTCTCGGAAACCTCAAGGGCTTTACCCTCATCATGGGCGGCAAGCTCAATTCGGTCGACGGCATCTGGAAGTAGCACGACGCTTTTCCGCCGGCGATCGAAGGCCGCCGCACATCATGAGGATTTTCCGAGACCATGCGCATCCTATTGATTTCACAGTATTTCTGGCCCGAGGATTTCCGCGCCAACGATATTGTCCTGGGACTGAGGGAGCGCGGCCACGACGTCGTGGTCGTCACCGGCCTGCCGAACTACCCGGGCGGCAAGCTTTTTCCGGCCTACTCGCTGTTTCGAGGCCCCTACAGGGAAATGTGGAACGGCATCGAAATCATCCGCAGCCCTCTGCTGCCACGCGGTCAGGCAAGCGGCATCAAGCTCGCGCTGAACTACGTCAGCTTCGCACTGCTGTGTTCCCTGGTCATGCTTTTTCGCCGCCGGAAGGCCGATATCGTCATATGCTGGATGGTGTCGCCCGTCACACAGGTCCTGCCCGCGATCGTCGCCAAAGCGCTGCTGCGCGTTCCACTCGTTCTCTGGGTGATGGACCTCTGGCCGGACAGCCTTTTTGCCTCCGGGCGGGTATCGAACGGACGCGTTATCCGTCTCGCCGGCAAGTTGACCAGATGGATCTACAGGCGCTGCGATGTGATTCTTGGGCAGTCCCGCCGGTTCGTCGGTCATATCAGAAAGACCGGGGAGCTGTCACACGACCGGGTCTATTACATGCCGCAGTGGGAGCCGCCCGTGCCGGTTGCGGATTTCGACCAGGGCAGTCTCCCGCCGCTGCCCGATGGGTTCAGGATCGTGTTCACCGGCAATGTCGGTTTCTCGCAGGATTTCGGCACGATCCTCGAAGCCGCCCGCCGACTGTCGGCAAGAACGGATATCCACTGGATCATCATCGGAGAGGGTGATGCGCTTCCGTGGGTGCGCGAGCGCATCGCAGAGGCGGGCCTGCAGGCGAACTTTCACCTGCTCGGACGCTATCCGTTCAGCGCGATGCCGTCGTTTTACGCGAAAGCAGATGCCCTGCTGGCGACCTTGCGCCAGGTCGAGATATTCAGCATGACCATTCCGACCAAGATCCAATCCTACCTCTCCAGCGGAAAGCCGCTGATCACGGCGATCGATGGCGAGGTTGCCGAAATCATCTCTGAAAGTGGGGCAGGATTTGCCGCTGCCGCGGGCGATGGCGCGGCGCTGGCCGAGGCCGTCGAGAAAATGGCGGCTCTTTCCGAAAGGGAGCGTGCGGAGATGGGGCGAAGCGGACAGGAATATTTTCGAAAAAACTTCGGAAGAGATGAACTCCTTGACCGCCTGACGACATTGCTTGAAAAAGAAGCGGAATCGCCTCGCGATCCTGACACAGTGAAATGAACAAGGCTGCGGAGCAGCAAACGCAGCCGTCGCCTGCGAAAGATGCGGAACGACAGGTAACAAGGACACATACATGATTCCCTACGGCCGTCATCACATAGACGAGAGCGATATTCAGGCGGTTGCGGACCTGCTGCGCGATGGCTTTCTGACCCAGGGCCCCATGGTGGGCGCTTTTGAAAATGCGGTTGCGGCCTATACAGGATCGAAGTATGCGGTTGCTGTCTCCAGCGCCACGTCTGGACTACATCTTGCGGCTGCAGTTGCCGGCGCCGGGCCGGCCAGGGCATTGGTCACCTCGCCGATCACCTTCGTGGCCAGTGCCAATGCGGCTCTCTACAACGGCGCGGCGCCACTATTCGTCGATATCGATCCGGAAACGGTCAACCTGGACCCTGCGAAGCTGGAGAAACTGCTGGCGGCCAACAGCAACGTCACGGCTGTCATGCCGGTTCACTATGGCGGACTGGCTTGTGACATGGCAGCGATTCGCGACATCGCGAACCGATACGGCGTTTCCGTCATCGAGGATGCCGCGCATGCGCTAGGCGGGCACTACGCAGACGGCGGAGTAATCGGCAACGGCGCGTTCTCCGACATGACGGTTTTCTCATTCCACCCCGTGAAGGCAATCGCGGCGGGCGAAGGCGGGATGATCATCACCAACAGCGAAGAATCCTACCGGCGACTTCTGAGGCTGCGCAGCCACGGTATCAACAAGCTGGACGATCCATTCATCCATACCGAAGACGCATTTGCCGACGGCGAGGCCAACCCCTGGTACTACGAGATGGTGGAACTGGGGTATAATTACCGCATCACCGACATCCAGTCTGCCCTCGGCCTGTCGCAGTTCGGGAAGCTTGACCAGTTCATCTCCAGACGGCGCCAGCTCGCCAAGCGCTACGATGCAGCTTTCAGCGATTTTGCAAATCTCCGTCCTGCACAGCCGGGTGAAAGCCGCGATCGGAGCGGGCTTCACATCTACGTCGTACGGATCGATTTCAAGAAAATCGGCATGGGACGTGGGGAGCTCATGCGGGCCTTGAAAGCCCGCAACATCGGTTCCCAGGTTCACTACATTCCGGTGACAAGCCAGCCTTACTATCGCAACCTTGGTTTCAGGACCGCGGATTATCCAAACGCGGCGGATTTTTATGATCAGGCCTTGAGCATTCCACTGTACGTCGATCTGTCGGATGATGAGCAGACAATGGTCATAGAGGCACTTCGGGAACTGGTGGGATGAAACTGAGCTTGGGGACTGCACAGTTTGGGTTGACCTATGGCGTCTCCAACACCACCGGGCAGCCCACTGAAGCAGAGACCGCGCTTATCATCGCCTGCGCCCGGCAACGCGGTATCCAGACGATAGACACGGCGGTGACCTATGGTGACGCCGAGACGAGGCTGGGCGAGATCGGGATCGATGGTTTCGAGATCGTGACGAAGATCAGCGGCGTTGCCGGACCTGACCTTGCCGGGCATATCCGATTGTCGCTGTCCAGACTGGGCGTTTCAAGCGTCTACGGTCTTTTGCTGCACAGGCCTCTGGAACTGCTTGGCTACCAGGGTACAGCTCTCAGGAGCGCGCTGGAGGACTTGCGCGGCGAGGGAACTGTGAAGAAGATTGGCGTGTCGGTGTATGATCCGTCCGACCTCGACGCGATCGTGCCGACTTTCCGGCCTGATATCGTCCAGTTGCCCTACAACATCGTGGATCGCCGGATGGAACGCAGCGGCTGGCTGGGGAAGTTGAAGGACATGGATGTCGAAATCCATGCCCGATCGGCCTTTCTGCAGGGTCTCCTGATCATGCCGGCATCGTCGCGCCCGGCCCGCTTTGCGCAGTGGCAACTGCTATGGCAACGATACGGGCAATGGCTGGAGGCTGTGAAGCTGACACCGGTCGAGGCCTGCCTCGGATTCGCGATTGCAAACCCGTTGCTGGACCGTGTAGTCGTGGGTCTCGTTAGCACGGCACAACTGGAGGAACTGCTGGCTGTCGATCCGCTGCGGGACGAGGTTCCCGAAGCCCTGGCGAGCGACGATCAGCTTCTGATAAATCCAAGTCTATGGAACAGCTAGATTCATGCCGTATGGACAGTTTGGGCGGAGTGGAATGACATGAAGGTTGTTGCGATTGTCCAGGCGCGGATGGGCTCCTCGCGTCTTCCCGGCAAGGTGCTTCGGGAGATTTCCGGTCAGCCGCTGATTTCCGTGCTTCTGAAGCGTCTGGCACAATCGCGACGGCTGGACGAGGTTGTCCTTGCAATTCCTGAAGGCGCGGCAGACGACGTTCTCGCGGAGTTTCTGGGAACCAATGGACATAAAACCTTCCGCGGCTCAGAAAACGACGTGCTGCAGCGATATTTCGATGCGGCAACGGAAATCGGCGCCGATATAGTCGTAAGAGTGACCGGGGACTGCCCGTTCATTGACCCTATGGTGCTCGATACTGTTATCGACAGCCTCGTTTCAAACGGCGCGGACTATGCATCGAATGTTGCGCCTCCCACTTTCCCAGATGGGCTCGATGTCGAGGTCTTTCGATTTTCCGCCCTCTGGCGCGCCAATTCGGAAGCAAAAGAAACACCTCAACGGGAACACGTTACACCGTACCTTCGGGAGAGTGGTCTTTTCAAGACCGTGAACGTCAGTAACGAAACCGATCACTCCGCCGAACGATGGACGGTGGACGAAGCAGGCGATCTTCAGGTCGCGGATGCGATCATGGCACAATTGGGGCCAGGTATCGATTTCAGCTGGCGGGATATTCTCCGGCTCAAGGCCGATCGGCCCGATCTTTTCCAGTTCAACAGCGGCATAGCAAGAAACGAAGGCTTGACCATGGGCAAGGGACAGAAACTCTGGAAGCGCGCAAAGGATGTTATCCCGGGCGGGAATATGCTGCTTTCGAAGCGGGCCGAGATGTTTCTGCCGGAGCAGTGGCCCGCCTATTTCAGCAAGGCCAAGGGGCATACGGTCTGGGACCTCGACGGCAACGCTTATATCGATACCTTCCTGTTCGGCGTTGGAACGAACACGCTCGGATATGGCCATCCGGAGGTCGATGCTGCCGTGATGGCCGTGGTCGTGGACGGCAACATGTCGACGCTGAACGCGCCAGAGGAGGTCTACCTCGCCGAGCGGCTTGTCGACCTTCATCCATGGGCAGACATGGCGCGCTTCTGCCGTTCGGGCGGAGAGGCGAACGCCGTTGCGATCAGGATCGCCCGGGCAGCCAGCGGGCGCGATAAGGTCGCCTTCTGCGGCTACCATGGCTGGCACGACTGGTATCTGGCGGCCAACCTTGGAAACGACCGCGTGCTGGCCGGCCATCTCCTGCCGGGACTCGAACCACGCGGCGTTCCGCAGGAATTGCGGGGATCCATTCGCCCGTTCTCCTATAATTCGATCGCCGAGTTCGACGAGGCCGTCTCCGACCCGGAAGTCGGGACGATCTTCATGGAAGTGTCGAGGAATTCCGGCCCGCAGGAAGGCTTCCTGGAACATATCAGGGATGTCGCTTCGCGGCGGAACCTAGTCCTGATCTTCGATGAGTGCACCTCCGGCTTTCGACAGAGCTTCGGCGGACTTCACAAGATCTATGGCGTCGAGCCGGATATGGCCACCTTCGGCAAGACGATCGGCAACGGCTATGCTGTAACCGCCGTCATTGGCCGCCGGTCTGTCATGGAAGCGGCGCAGTCGACTTTCATTTCCTCGACCTTCTGGACCGAGCGCATCGGCTCGGCAGCGGCCCTCAAGACCCTGGAAGTCATGGAGCGGGAACGCTCTTGGGAGGTCATTACCGCAATCGGCCTGGACGTCAGGCGCAGATGGCAGCAGCTTGCCGATGAAACCGGGCTTGCGATCGACCACTGGGGTCTCCCCTCGCTTTGCGGCTTTACCATCAGGAGTGAGAACGCGCTGGCCTACAAGACGCTGATCACACAGGAGATGCTGGCCAAGGGCTATCTCGCCGGCAACAGCATATACAGCTCCATCGTCCACACGCCTGATGTCATCGAGACCTTCTTCGAGAAGCTCGCACCTGTCTTCGCACTTATCAGGGAGTGCGAAGATGGACGGGACGTCATGGAACTGCTGAACGGGCCTGTCGCCCACGGCGGTTTCAAGCGTCTGAACTGAGGATGCGGCAGAGGCCGCGTTCCACAGGAGAACATCGAATGTCCGGGAATGCCAGAACGATCGTCTTCCGCTGCGATGCTTCCATATCGATGGGCAGCGGCCATGTGATGCGCTGCATGACCCTGGCGGAGAAGCTTCGCAAACTTGACTACCGGGCGCATTTCATCTGCCGGGAGCTTGAAGGAAGCCTGATTTCCGTGCTGGCCGAACGGGCTTTCGAGATCCATCGCCTTCCCCCGACACCGGAATCCCCCCCCGAGGTTCAGCAGTATGAGCCCTTGGGCGAACAGGCTGACGCCTTGGCATGCCGTGACATCTTGGACGCGATCCGGCCTCGATGGGTGGTTGTCGACAGCTATTCCCTTGCGTCGGAATGGGTCGACCGGGCGGTTCCGAAAGGTTCCGACGTCCTGGTCATAGACGATCTCGCGGACAGGCCGTTGTCCTGCGACATCATGCTCAATCAGAACTTCGGCCGGAAAATTGAAGAATACGATCATCTCCTGCCCGGCGGCGCCAAACGCCTGGTCGGTTCCCGATTTGCGCTAGTGCGGCCGGAATTCGCCGAGGCCAGGGAGCGCTCGCTGGCGAGACGGCGGGGAAAGGGCCTCGAGCACCTGCTCATCGCGTTCGGCGGCACGGATCCGGGCAATTGCAGTGGCAGGGTTCTCGAATACCTCCTTCAGAAACGCCCTTCTTCGCTGGAAAAGATCACGGTAATCCTTGGCGCGCACGCGCCACATTTCGACGAGGTATCGCGGCAGGCGGAAACCATGCCCCTCCCGGTGGAAGTTCGTTCCGGGGTGACCGACATGGGGGAATTGCTCATCGGTTGCGACGCCGCGATCGGAGCGGCCGGGACAAGCGTGTGGGAAAGGTGCGTCCTCGGCCTTCCTTCGCTGTTGCTCTCATTCGCCGAGAACCAGAGAGCCGGGATGATTGCACTCGATGAAGCGGCAGCCGGCGCAGCACTTGGAGACGACAGGTCGGAAGACTGGAAGACCAGGCTTGGAGAGGCACTCGCCATGCTCAGCGACCCTGATGCCCTGCGGCTTTACAGCGAACGCGCCGCCGCAGTTTGCGATGGCCTGGGCGCCGACCGGGTGGCGCAAGCGATCGTCTCCCATGGATTGACATTGCGTGAAGCAGGGCTTGATGACGCTGAGGCGGTCTGGCACTGGAGGCGCGGCGGAGGCGCGGACCGCTACTACAGATCTCCACAAGGCGGTGATATCGCCTCGCACATAACCTGGTTCAAGGCGGCATTGGCCGACAGGAAGCGCCATCTTCTCATATTCGAACTGGATTCCGTCCCGGTCGGGCATATCCGCCTCGACAGGACGGAAGACGAGCGGACGGCGGACGTCAGCATATGCATCGATGTCGCGCATCGCGGGGCCGGCCTGGGATCGCGCGCGCTCGAAAAGCTGCTTGGATTTGCCCGCGAGCGGGACATAGCAACGCTTTATGCCGAAATCCACCGCGACAATCTTGGATCTCTCAAGGTTTTCAAGGGGCTGAAGTTTGATGTCATTGAGGAATCGGGGATGTTTCTAAGACTGGGATTGATGCTTTAGGTGCCGGCCGCTGCTGTCCAGGCTGTCTGCATTCGCTTTACAAGCGTACGCTAGTTGAATATTGCAACTGTGCCCTGGCTGCCTTGCGGAGGCTGGACGGTGGTGACCTCTTGTGGAGAATTCGATGACGATAAAGATCGGCAATCGGCTTGTCGGACGCGAACACGCTCCGTTCATCATTGCGGAAATGTCCGGAAATCATAATCGGTCGCTGGATAGGGCTCTGTCGATCGTGGACGCCGCGGCAAAGTCCGGCGCGCATGCCCTCAAGCTGCAGACCTATACGGCCGACACGATCACGCTCAACGTGCGGGGCGGCGACTTCGAGATTTCCGACGCGGGCAGCCTTTGGGCAGGCAAGAACCTTCATGATCTCTACAAGCAGGCCTACACACCCTGGGAATGGCATGCCCCGATCATGGCGCGGGCCCGCGAGCATGGAATGGAGTGTTTCAGTTCGCCTTTCGACGAGACCGCGGTCGATTTTCTGGCTGACCTGGATGTCCCGGCCTTCAAGATCGCGTCGTTCGAAAACAATCATCTTCCGCTCATCCGGAAGGCCGCATCCACCGGCAAGCCCCTGATCATATCCACCGGCATGGCGACGATTGCCGAACTGGACGAGGCCGTTCGAACCGCCCGCGATGCAGGCTGCAGAGATCTCATTTTGCTGAAGTGCACAAGCACCTATCCTGCCACGCCGCAGAACAGCAATATCCTGACCATTCCGCACATGTCCGCGCTTTTCGGCTGTCAGGTCGGCCTTTCCGACCATACCATGGGCGTTGGTGTCGCCGTGGCGGCGGTGGCGCACGGTGCGACCGTCGTCGAGAAGCATTTTACCCTGCGCCGCGCCGATGGCGGCGTCGACAGCGCCTTCTCCCTGGAGCCCGAGGAGATGGGCAGCCTCGTCACGGAAACGGAACGTGCTTGGCAGGCGCTCGGTGCCGTCACCTACGGCCCGACCGAGGCCGAGCGGAAATCGCTCGTTTTCCGGCGGTCGATCTACGTGGCAAGCGAAATCCGGGCTGGCGATATCTTCACGACGGAAAATATCCGCATCGTCCGCCCCGGGCAGGGATTGCCGCCGCGTGAGTTCTCGGCAATCCTGGGGCGAAAGGCAAATCGCGATTTGTCCGCGGGCACGCCGATGTCCTGGGACCTCATAGGATAGGTCATCGAAGATGATCACGACACCGAGGTTGCACCTGCGGCCGCTGCGGGAGGACGATGCGACGCAGCAGTATCTCGGCTGGTTTCGCGGCCCGGCTTCCGAGCGAATATATTCAAGCGACCTGATGAAGGAAACCGACGATCTTCGCCGCTACATCGCGGAGCGGCAGGGACGTGACGACGTATTGTTTCTGGGAATATTCGAGCGGGCATCAGGCGTCCATCTCGGCAATCTGAAGTATGAACCGATCCGCGAAAGGCAATCCGTGGCGACGATGGGCATCCTCATCGGCGAGCCGTCGGCGCGAGGCAAGGGAATTGCCGGCGAAGCGATACAGGCGGCTAATGCCTGGCTGAGGGAGCATCGCGGTATCCGCAGGATTGTGCTCGGCGTGGCGACCGATAACATCGCTGCTATCCGGGCATACGAAAAGATCGGCTTCGTGTCGCAGCCGTGCGAGGAAATTCCTCCTTCAGCATCGACGCAAAGCATGGTGCTCATCCTATGAGGTTGCCCTCCCTTATTAAGAGGGTGATTGTCCGCCGCAAAAGACGGGCGATACGCCGCTACATGCGAGGCTATAGTCGGCTCCGGAAGGCCGGCAATCTCGCGAGGATCGACGATGTCAGGAATGTGCTGGCGCACACCGAGATCGGCGTCGGAGGAAAGGGCTCTGACAGGTTTTTTGGGAGCTCGCTTCCATTCGCCGACAAGGTTGTCCGCCAATACTTGCTGATCACAATTGCTGAAAAGGCGCTGACCAGAAAGCTGCTGGCCGCCTCAGAGAAGGACGGGAGTCCCGTTGTCCATCCGCTGCCTTCAGCCTGGCGACGGGCATTGGCAGCAAACGGCTTTCGGGTCTCGAACTTTCGCTGCCGGCTGTTCTGGCTCGCTTTCCTTTTCGCAATGTTCTGCTATGGGCTCGTCGCGATCTGCCGGACGATGATTACCGGCTTGAACCGGCAGGATCGGACGCCGATGGGTGATACCGCCTATTTTGCCGGCATCTCCGCCGGCCAGCTGCCAAGGCTTGAGCAGCCGAGCTACGACATCTTTTCATGGTACGCATGCTGGCCCTCCCGGGCGCCAGCGTTGAAAGCATTGACACACAGCGTTCCCGTTCCATCGTCTGCTTCCGCCGCCGGTCTGCCCCTTCGCCTCGTGGCAAGGCCGCAACCACAGCCTGGTGGAGCACGAGAGTGGCGCCGACTTGCCTGGCGTTGCTGTCATCTCGCCAGTCTAGCGGTTGCGAGCGCATTGCGGGGTCGATGGTGGCATGCGCTTCTGCTTCGCGAAGCCGCCAGGTCCGCTGAGATAGAAGCTGTATCCCCCGATCGTCTCCCGAGGGACTACCTGATCAATAATTCCGGATGGCTTTACAGGCCGCTCTGGACCTACTTTGCGGAAGCGGCTGGAAGCCGCGTACTGTTCTACTTCTACTCCACCAACTGCGAAGTCTTCAAAGATCGACAAGGATACCCCCGCCAGAGCAACCACTGGGATCTCTGCAGCTGGTCGACCTATGTCGTGTGGGATGACTACCAGGCGGATTTTATTCGGCGGCAGGGCTTGGACGGAGACATCTTGATTTCCGGCCCCATCTGGTTTTCCGACGCCGATGCGAAAATTCCACCGTCTGACGGCGCAACGATCGCGGTGTTCGACGTGCAGCCAATGCGGGACTCGATCTACCAGGGATTTGCTCTCAGCATGGAGTATTATACCCCCGCCACGGCGATCCGGTTTGCGGAGGACGTGGCTGCGAGCGCGCGCGACTGCGGCGCCAACGTCCTCTGGAAAAGAAAGCGCAACATAGGCCGCAACGTCCACACCCATTACGCGCGGGTTATTGACGATCTCGCAACCCGAGATCGCATAGTATCGGTAGAGCCTTCCCTGGCAGCCCAGCACGTCATCGCCATTTCCGATTGCGTCGTCAGCATGCCTTTTACGTCGACAGCGATTATCGCCCGCGCCATGAACAAACCGTCATGCTACTACGATCCGACAGGCCTGGTCGAGATCGACGACCGTGCAGCGCACGGTATCCTAATACTGAAGACGGCTGGTGAACTTAACGCTTGGATTAAAAAAAACGCGGTGGTAAATGGCCTCGGCGATGGGAGTAGTCAGAATGAATGAACTTCGCATTATCGAAATCGGCTATGGCAACGTCCGCCGTGTGCGTATCGGCAGGGGCCTGCCGCTGGTCTATATAGGAGGACCGTGCGCGATCGAAAGCCGGGACCATGCGTTTAAGATGGCTGAGGCCATTGGGACCATCTGCGATCGGCTGAAGATGCCCTGGATATTCAAAGCGTGCTATGATAAGGATTCCCGCTCTTCCGCTACAAGCTTCCACGGTGTGGGGATCGACGAAGGAATGCGGATTCTTTCGGATATTCGCAAGGATTTCGGTATTCCCGTTGTCTCCGATTTTTCGGATCCGTCGTGGGCCGCTGCCACGGGCGAGGTTTGCGATTTCGTGCAGGTCCCTGCTTATTTGTGCCGCCAGACCTCGATTTTGCGCGCCGCAGCCGAAGCTGGACGCCCGGTCCATCTGAAAAAAGGCCAGTTCATGAGCCCTTGGAATATGCGCAACTCGGTGCGCAAGCTCGAATCCTTCGGTTGCGATCAAATCCTTCTGACAGATCGCGGGACGTTCCTAGGCTACAATATGCTGGTAAATGACATGACCTGTTTCCCTATCATGGGAAAAACCGGCTATCCAGTATGCTTCGACGCGACCCACTCGGTGCAGATGCCGACATCGATGGGCAATCTTTCCGGCGGTCAGCGTGAGTTCATTCCATTCCTGGTGCGGGCTGCCGTAGGCGGCGGCATCGATGCGCTTTTCATGGAAACCCATGACGATCCGGATAACGCCCTGTCCGACCCCAACACCGTCTTGGACCTTAAGTACTTAGAATTGGTGCTTGCGCAGGCCATGGCGATGCACGAGGCAAGATTGTCCATCCTGCACAAATACGGAGAAGACAATGTCCACCCAGCCAATTGAGGATTTTCTCGTATCGGAAGTCGCCATGACAATCGGAGATTTTCCGGTGGTACAGGAGAATACGATATTCAAGGCAGCTCTGGAAGAGATGGGGCATAGCAGGCTCGGAATCGTTTGTATAACCGATGCACGGGGAAAGCTTTTAGGCATCGTTACCGATGGCGATGTTCGCCGACGGCTTTTGTCAGATCAGCGTCCTTTTTCAGCCCTTTTTGGTGACGATGCGCTGGATCATGCAACTCGCAACCCCGTAACGGTACATGCCGATTCAAGTTTGGTTGACGCGGTGCGGGTCATGGAGGACAAGCAGGTCTGGGATCTGCCGGTGGTTAGTTCCGACGGTCGACTTGAAGGCCTCCTCCATCTTCATCGGGTCATGCAGATCCTACTGAGACCAAAGGAATCTTAGGATACAACGTAGTTGAAGAGTGTTTGACGATTGCGATTCAGATCAAAGACAATGAAATGAACTAATCGCAATGGGTGCATCTCTGATGCAGTCATTACATCATTATTTCGACAGCTAGGTTAGCCAAATTCCAATGCTCGGATGGAGATAGGCCGTCCTCGGCAGTCATGCGAACGGCTATAAAATTGTTGAGCCGGGTATATGAATGCATTTCGACATTCATAGATCGCTTACTGGGGATCGTGGGGCTACCTATGGGATAGGTTTGCCAGTGGGGAGACGTTTTAATGGCTTATCTGGGAACGTGGGCTCACAACAGAGCTGACCTAGTTCAAACACTGGTTCCAGTTTTCATCGTCACTGCTATATCAGCCAACGTTTTGACGGCACAGACCAGCGAATGGCTCGTGCTGGCAGGCAGAGGATGCCACCTCGCATCTATTTGTCTTGCGGTGAGTTTCGCCGTAGTAAGTTCACGGGCCAGTGTAGTCTTTGTGGCAGCTCTCGTTCTATCTTTTTTGGCTGGAGCTTTGCTTGGTGCAAGGCAACTGTACATCCACTTGCTGTGCATCTTATTCCTGTTCGCGGGTGCGTTGACTTCCAAATTTTATCGCAAGAGCCTTACAACAACTTTTCAGGCCTTAACGCTTATCAGCGGTGTTGTGATGCTTCTGCAGGTGCTCGGCGTTGGAGAATGGGTTCAGTACCTCAACACTGCCGGCGGGTCGGAAATACCACTTACGCCGTTCCCGACATTCCTTGTGTCGGCGCAGGACCTGTTGGCACAGCACGTTCAGGGACGTCCAGTGGGATTGTTTCATTCCAATCCCTTCGCCTGCCTGATTGTCCTCGTTACCATGGCGCTGACTCTTGCCAATGATGATCAGCGGCCTTTTTGGCTGGACGCTGCTCTTGGAGCCGTGGCAGTCATAACACTTGCGAAAGCGGTGTATCTTGGAACGGTTCTGATCGCGCTGCTGACTATTGGTAAAGGTGACTGGCGCCAGCGTTCAGAAGCACTGCGTTTCTCGTTCATGTTCACGGGCCTTCTCATTGCCTACGTCGCGCTCTTCCCAGGATTGACATCCATATTCATGTTCAACCCTCAGACATTTGTCGTAAGCGTGATGACACGAGTTATCGATATTGGTGTGACTGTCGCTCCCCAACATGAGGCCCAACTGATGGCTTTTCTTGTTTGGATTGAAAGTATCGTTGGGTCCAGGGAGTTGACGAACCATCTTATACCGCAGCTAATTGACGTCTATTCCCAAGATCGGTTATCGATATTCACCTTGATATATCAGGTGCGAACCGGATTTCTCGTATGCTTGGCCGTCTTATTTCTAGTCGCGTGCACTAGCAGGCCAACGCGACGGGGGCTGACTTGGTTAGGGCGGTCTTTCGGTCTTCAAGAGCTTGCGCTACTGGTTGCGTTGTTCTCTATTTCTCTTGCAGCGAATTTTGCAGGGGCGCAGCTCTTCTGGCTTTTTGTTGGCATGGCTATCCCGTCCTGCGTAACCGACGCGGTCGTCGATGACCTAAAGAATTGAGCTGCTGGCAAAAGGTACCAGTTCCAGACTAGTTGCCCAATATTTTGAGATCCAGCGGGCTTGTAATCTTCCAGAATATTGCATCGCTGCAGAGCCCCATAGAACCGCACGGCCTAGTCGCCGATGTGGTTTTGCCATCAAGGTTGTCGGGGATCCGACCAGCATTCCAATCTGTACTCAGTGAGGTGATGTAGTCGTCAAGCTTCTTACACGTGAAAAACCTTAGGGACACTTTTGACATTGTCTTGACGGCGACATCGTCCGGTGAAACGGGGAGCACTCCATCCGGTTATTGGCTCGGCTGAACTGCCAAATGAATCGATATTCAGACGGACCAAATCCGAGTATAACCATTCATCTTTTGGTTGAGTTACATAGGCCCACGCCACCAAGAAGACTTGCTCTGCGGATTCTCACCTCGGCAAACAGATTGACCCAACGAATCATCCAGTTTGAAGGGTTCAGACCACTGCCCGCGATGTTCAGAGGGATTTGGGATATCCGCTTCCATCCACAGCGAAGGTCAATTCTTTGAAACGTTGAGGCTATCTCTCGCAGCAGTACTCTCGCCAGCCAAAACGGAGTCGCTGGTGTTCCTAGAAGCGACGGCGTAGTTAGGAGATTTCCGTGCAGAGGTTAGCCAGCGACGAGACGGCCCCTCCACGAACTTCCAAGCAAGGACGGCAGTCGTCATTGCAATGGCAGCGAAAACAGGAAATGCAAAAAGCCCAACGTCCCTGTTCCTGATGAATTCGTAGGCTATCCAATGAGTCAGATAGAGTGCGTAGCTGATATCTCCCAGGAATTGGCTCGCTCCGGACAATGCCGTAGGTATTCGAGCGTTCAGCGCAAAGTAGACAGAAGCAACGGAAAGGCCTGTCAGTAACAGGTATATTGCTCCGGGACTGAAGACATTATGCGAGCTAATTAAAGAGAAGCTGAAAAGAGTGGTCAGGCAAGCCAGAGACAGGAGCAGGTCTCGTGCGCTCGATCGACGTGGCAGCGAGTAGATCAGGAAGCCAAAGGCGAAGAAAGGGGCAAAGGTCAAAGGCATAATGTACTCGCCCCAAAACTCAGGCGTATCGCTTGCAGGAAGGGACCTGAGGAGCGCGTGCTGAGCAACGAGGAACAACGCCGTAATAAGCGCGAGCGCACGGGGCTTAGCGTCATTTAAAAGTAAAACGAGCATGGGGAAAACCGCATAGAACGCGAGCTCGATCCCAAGTGACCAAGCCCCGGTCGTCGTGGATATGATTCCCGGCATGTGTAATGCCATCAACCCCGACGCGGTCAAAAACGTCTTCCTCCAAGTGTAGGAGAATGGCGCTCCTTGCTGGAAGTACACGAAGACCATCCCGAAAATGGCGACCAACGCCAGCAGTGGCATCACTCTCGCGATTCTCAGCCGATAAAACGCAATCAGTGTGCTTCGGTCTATGCCGGCAGAGAAATCTGACTGGTGTCGATGAAGGAGCACTACGGCTGACAGGGTAAAGAACGTGTAAACCCCGAACGTTCCCACGCTTCCTACAACGAAGTCATATCGCCATGCCGAAAAGTGATAGCAGGCCACCCCGATGGCGCAAATCCCGCGAATGAGATGCAGACACGGCAGGAACGTCGCGCTGGAAGACTTCTCGATCATGTTTTGTAACTGCCCTTTTCGCTCGGAGAGCCGACGGACGTTTTCACACCAATTATTGGTTTCCGCAACATCTGGATTCAGCAGCCAGAAGTGAATGTAGGACGAGCTTATTTCTAATCACTGTACAGCGGGATTGGAAGTCCGCGTTAGAAGTGGGCGACCCCAAGGATTGCCAGAAATGCTACGGCAAAGCGATTTTGCAGACTGAAACCGCTTACATACTATCCTGTATTTAAACTTCTAGTGGGCCGAAGCTTCAGGTCAAAGATCCGGCATAAGCTAAAGTGTCCCTACGCGCGAGGTCTTTCCCTCCCCGTCATCTCCCTCGGCACAGTTCCAAACCAATCAGCCGCGCCAACTGCGGTGTCACAATCGCGCGCCCGCTAGCTTCCGATTCGTCGGCGTTCGGATCAGGGGCCAACCGGTCGTGTTCTTTCATGCCGATCACGGCGGTTACCCAATCTGCATCCTCCCTGCCTGCTGGGGATCTCTTCGCGCAGCGTTGCCCACCTCAACTGGGTGTCGCTGGACGCGCGACGTCGAGTTCCCCTTCCCTCACCAAACAACTTGCAAAGTGCAATCAGTCAGCGTATCGTAACTTTCATGATGAAAGTTACTAGGTGCCGCGGTGCAGAATAAGAGCTTTAAATCCATGCAGTGTCCCGTCGCCCGTAGTCTGGATCGCGTCGGCGAATGGTGGAGCATTCTGATCCTCCGTGATGCAATGCGTGGCGTGACGCGGTTCGACGATTTTCAGAAAAGCCTTGGTATCGCCACCGCAACCCTTACCCGGCGCCTCGACAATTTGGTGAAGGCAGGGATGCTTGAGCGACGCGCTTACCAGGAGCGGCCCCAACGCTTCGAATATGTGCTGACGGCCTGCGGCGAGGATTTCCGGCCGGTCATCTGGTCGATGATCGCCTGGAGCAATCGGCATTTCGCACCTGAAGGGCCGAGCCTTGTCATCGTCGACAAGGAAAGCGGTGTCTGGGCCGATCCGGTGCTCGTTGACCGCGAGACCGGAAACCCGCTCGCTAAGCCGCAATACGACGTCGCGGCGGGTCCTGCCGCCGGCGAGACGTTGCGGCTGCGCTATCCCTTGCGCACCGAAGCGCCTGGCACGGCGCTGATCGAACAGCCTCCCATTTCCACCCAAGAACAGTAAGACTGGAGCATGGCCATGAATAAGGTCGTGACTGAATCCGAACTGACCCAGGGAGCCATTTCCCTGAAGCCGAAGAGAAGCCTCAAGCGCCCGCTCGGCATCCTGGCGCTCACTGCCATCGCCGGCGGCGCCGGATGGTACGGTTATTACTGGTCGCAGACCGGCCGCTATCTCGAGACCACTGATGACGCCTATATCGGCGGCAATACCACGGCGCTCTCGCCGCGGGTTTCCGGCCATGTCGAGGCTGTTCTGGTTGATGACAATCAGCGGGTGACGGCAGGTCAGTTGCTGGTGCGTCTCGACAGCCGCACATTCAAGACGGCAGTCGATCGTGCAGAGGCGGCGGTGCGCGAGCAACAGGCGAGCCTCGACAATCTTCACGCCCAGTCGGAGCTTCAGGCCTCGCTGGTGAAACAGGCGGAAGCCGACCTTGCTGCCAAGAAGGCGGCATCCGATTTCACGGAAATCGACGCGGTGCGCTATCGCAATCTGGCGACCCAGAGCACGGGAACAGAGCAGAACGCCCAGAAGGCGGTTCTGGCCGATACGCAGGCGAAGGCCGCAGTCGCCGCCTCCGACGCGGGCCTCACGGCGGCGCGACAGCAGATACAGGTTCTGAACACGCAGATCGCCCAGGCGCAATCGGCGCTTGATGGCGCCAGGCTCGATGCCGAGACGGCGCGGCTCAATCTCGGCTACACGGAGGTCCGCTCGCCCGTTGATGGCTATGTCGGCAACCGGGCAGCCCAGATCGGCGCCTTCGTGTCCGATGGCAGCTATCTCCTGAGCGTCATTCCTGAAAAGGGACTGTGGATCGACGCGAACTTCAAGGAAGATCAGCTCGCCGTCATCAAGCCTGGACAGAAGGTGACCGTGGTCGCCGATATCTATCCCGGCCACGATCTGACCGGCAAGATCAGCAGCATCGCACCGGCTACCGGCGCCACCTTCAGCGTCATTCCGCCTGAAAACGCTACCGGCAATTTCACCAAGATCGTCCAGCGCGTGCCCGTCCGTGTGGCGCTCGATGACACCGCCGTCAAGGATCAGGCGCTGCGGCCCGGCCTCTCGACAACCGTGACCGTCGACACCCGTCCCTGATCAGGAATAGACCATGACAGCCCCCGTCACGCCTGCCCAGCCAAGCTGGGTTCGCAGTCTGCTGCCCTTCGTGGTGATGTGCTTCGGCATGTTCATCGCGCTGCTCGACATCCAGATCGTCGCCTCCTCGCTGCAGGATATCGGCGGCGGCCTGTCGGCCTCGCAGGATGAGATCAGCTGGGTACAGACCGCCTATCTGATCGCCGAAATCATCGTCATCCCGCTGTCGGGATGGCTGACCCGGGTGTTTTCGACGCGCTGGCTGTTCACGGCATCCGCCGCCGGTTTCACTTTGACCAGCATGCTCTGCGGCCTTGCCTGGAACATCGACAGCATGATCGTCTTTCGCGCCCTGCAGGGTCTGCTCGGTGCCTCGATGATCCCGACCGTCTTTACCTCTTCCTTCCACTATTTTCAGGGACCGCGGCGCGTCTATGCGGCAGCGGTCGTCGGCACCATCGCCTCGGTCGCGCCGACGCTCGGCCCGGTTATCGGCGGATGGATTACCGATACCTGGAACTGGCACTGGCTGTTTTACATCAACGTTGTGCCCGGCGCCCTGATCGCCGTACTCGTCGCCATCCTGGTGAAGATCGACGAGCCCGATATCAAGCTTCTCAAGGAGGCCGACTATCCCGGCATCCTGCTGATGGCGGTGGCACTCGGGACACTGGAATATACGCTGGAAGAGGGCACGCGCGCCAACTGGTTCGACGACCAGACGATCCGCACGACCGCGACGATCGCGGCCATCTCCAGTCTGCTGTTCTTCATCCGCAGCCTGACCTATTCGAAGCCGGTCGTCGATCTGCGCGCCTTCGGAAACCGCAACTTCGCCATCGGCTGTCTGCTTTCCTTCGTGACAGGGATAGGCATATTTTCGACCATCTACCTGACGCCGCTGTTTCTCGGCTATGTCCGCGGCTTCAATGCCTGGGAGACCGGACTTGCCGTCTTTTCCACCGGGGCCGCATCGATGCTCGGCGTCCCCTTCTACATCATGCTCGCCAAGCGCTACGATATCCGCTGGCTGATGATGTTCGGGCTTGCCTCCTTCGGTATCTCGATGTGGGGCTTCAGCGCCATCACCCATGACTGGGGCGGCGACCAGCTTTTCTGGCCGCAGGTGTTCCGCGGCTTTCCGCAGGTCTTTGCTGTCGCACCCGCCGTGACGCTCGGCCTCGGCAGTCTGCCGCCCGAACGGCTGAAATATGCCAGCGGTCTATTCAACATGATGCGCAATCTCGGCGGCGCCGTCGGCATTGCCGTCAGCGCGGCAATCCTCAACAACCGCACCAACATGCATTTCAACGCCATCGCCTCCAACCTGACGCCTGCGAATGGTGCGATGGAGCGGCTGACGGGCGGCGTTGCGCGGCGCTATTCAGAGATCGCCGGAAGCATCAACGACGGGCAGACGGCCGCCCTGAAGCAGTTGTTCAGGCTCGCCTACCGCGAGGCCTCGACCATGGCCTATGCCGATGCCTTCCGGGTGATCATGGCCGCCTTCGTCATCGCCACGGCGCTGGTGCCGCTATTACGCAATGTCACGCCACCGAAGAGCCCGCAACCGGGCGGCGGTCACTGAGAGGGAAGCCGTCAGAAGGACCGTCGTTCACTTGGTGCACGAAACCGCGCCGCAGGCGATCAGTTCAACGCTTTGCGCTTTGCAGCAGCGTCTCGACCGCCGCCTTGGCGGAAGCGAAAGGCACGGGATTGCGGCACACCTGCGACATCAGCAATGCGCCCTGGAAGAGAATGGCGATCTGCTTTCCAAGACTTTCGGGATCGGCCACGCCGAGACGCCCGCACATGCCGATGAAGCGCTGCTCGACATGGAGGCCGAGGCGTTCGCCGCGCGCCGCGATGCCTTCATGCTTGCCGGCATATTCCTGCGAAGCCTTGATCCCCAGGCAGCCCCGGCGGTCTGCCTCCAGCTGCATGCGCCGGCTGTCGAAACAGGCGAGGATCTGCTGGCGCGGATCGCCATCCGTGGCCGTTGCCGGGGCAAAATAAGCGTCCGCGATGCCCTCGCCGTAATAATCGAGCACCGCTTCGATCAGGTCCTCTTTCGAGGCGAAATACTTGTAAAGCGTGCGCTTGGAGATGCCGCTCTCGGCCATGACGGTGTCGATGCCGGTGGCATGAAACCCGCCATCGTAAAAGCGGTCGAAGGCCAGCTTCAGTATCTCACGCTTCTTGGCCGGGATCGGCGCAGCATCGGGCATGTCTCGTTTCCTCGCGGGGCGTCTGACGACAGCTTTAGCAAACTGCGTTGACACGGTAAACAGATCTGTTTATCCATTCATGATGTAAACAGATCTGTTTACTAAATTTTCGAACCTATGGCCGCAGCGATGGCCTGGAAGGAAAACAAATGTCACTGAGAGATAAGACCGTCCTGGTTTCGGGCGCCAACCGCGGCATCGGCGCAGCCACCGTCAAGGAATTGCTCGGCGCTGGCGTCAAGAAGATCTACGCCACAGCCCGCAATGTCGCGTCGCTTCCCGATTTCGCCGATGCCCGCGTCGTGCCCCTGCAGCTTGATGTGACCGACGATGCCTCGGTCAAGCAGGCGCTTGCCGCCGCGCCCGATGTCGACGTGCTGCTTAACAATGCCGGGAGCCTGGCGTTCAACGATTTCATCAGCAGCACGCATGAAGAACTGAACGGCGACATGGAGACCAATTATTACGGAACGCTGCGGGTCATCCGCGCCTTCGTGCCCGGTTTCGTCGCCCGCGGCTCCGGCACGATCGTCAATGTCGTCAGCATTGTCGGCCTGGTTTCCGCCCCGCCGCTCGGCGGATATTCGGCCTCGAAGGCCGCGCTGCAGTCGCTGACGCAGACTTTGCGCGGCACATTGAAAGCATCCGGCATCGATGTCATCGGCATCTATCCCGGCCCCGTCGATACCGATCTCGCCCGGCATATCCCGCTCGAAAAGGCGACGGCGGAGCATGTCGCGGTCAATATCGTCCGCGGCATCGAAAACGGCGATGCCTATATCTTCCCGGATCCAACTGCCCTGCAGATCGAGCATCTGTGGGCAAATGACGGCCGCAGCCTGGAAGCCGCGATGGCCGCCGCCGGCTGATTGCGCCTGCGGGTTCGACGGCGTGCCGCTTCCGCAAGAGGCGCGCCGCCGAGATGGCCGAGCAGCATGGCCTCTTTTACTGGCGTGCCACAGTTCCTATTTGCTCTGGCACACCGCTCTCGCATCATCGCGGCCGGCTTCCACTGACGGATTTTTCATGCGCCCTTCCGCCTTCTTCGTCCGCGTCATGGCCATCGGCCTTCTGATGCATCTCTATGTCGGCATCCGGCTGATACCCGCAGCACCCGTCGATGGTGCGCTGAAGTGGCTGGCGGTCATCGCCCTTGCCGCTTCCGTGACCCTGATACCGCTTGGCATGGCAGCTCGAATGATCAGCCGCCAGCCACTGTCCGATCTGCTGGCATGGGCCGGTCTTTCCGCCATGGGCTTCTTCTCGTCTCTGCTCGTTCTCACGGTCCTGCGCGACATCGCGCTGACCGCACTCGCCATCGCCGGATGGGTATCGGGGGCGGGTACGCCCGTCCCGTCCTTTGCGGAGTTCACGGCACTCGGCGTGCCCGCGCTTGCGCTGCTTCTCAGCCTTCTCGGCCTCTATTTCGCACGCCGCCGCGCGCCGGTGAAAACGGTCGATGTTCCGGTCGCCGGACTTGATGCGGCGCTTGACGGTTTCACCATCGTTCAGGTCAGCGACATTCACATCGGCCCGACGATCAAGCGCGGCTATGTCGAAAAAATCGTCGCGACGGTCAACGCGCTGAAGCCTGACCTCATCGCCGTGACGGGCGACGCCGTCGATGGCTCGGTGCCGCAGCTGCAGAAGCACACGCAGCCGCTGGCGGACCTGGCGGCTCCCCATGGCACGTTCTTCGTCACCGGCAATCATGAATATTATTCGGGCGCCGATCCGTGGATCAGCGAGTTTCGCCGGCTGGGGCTGACGGTGCTGATGAACGAGCATGTGGTCATCGATCACCGCGGCGCGCAGGCCGTCATTGCCGGTGTAACCGATTATGGCGGCGGTCATTTCGACCCGAGGCATCAGAGCGATCCGGCCAAGGCCGCCAAAGGCGCGCCGGACGATGCGTCCTTCCGGCTGCTTTTGGCCCATCAGCCGCGTAGCGCCCCCGAGGCTTCGAAGGCGGGTTTCACCCTGCAGCTCTCCGGCCACACACATGGCGGCCAGTTTCTGCCGTGGATGTTTTTCGTGCGGATGCAACAGCCCTTCGTTCACGGGCTCGCAAAGCTCGGCGATCTCTGGGTCTATACCAGCCGGGGAACCGGCTATTGGGGACCGCCGATCAGGCTCTTTGCGCCTTCCGAAATCACGCGGCTGCGTCTTGTGCAAGGCGGCTGAAGCCGCCGCCTTGCAGGTTTTTTAAGATCCGCTCAGCGTGCTGCCGTGTGCATGACGACGCCACCATCCACCGGCTCGATCGACACGGTGATCGCGGCGATGTCCTTCAGGCTCGCCACGTGGGTTCCGGCGCAATACATCTGCGCCTGCCTGCCATCGAGAGCGCATTCCCAGAGGCGCCGCGTATCGAGCGTCGAGGGAACTGGCGTCAGCGAGATGGCTGTGGGCTCAGAAAGCCAGCCGCGCAGCGTCCCGTTGATTGCCTCGATGACGGCCGGCAGGTCGGCGACGAAGCGGTCGAGTTCGAAGCCCTTTTTGCGCAGCGTCTTGCCGACGCGATAGGTATCGACCGACGCCTGCTCCGACAGCAGCGCGCTGACGATCGCTTCCTTGTCGAAATCGGGATTTCCGAGCGTATCGAGCGCGGCGCCCTCCTTGGTCCAATAGCTCTTGGCGGCGCGGTTGAGCGCAAAGGCGGAGAGGTGAGCTGCCGTGTGAGCCAGGCTGAGCTTGCGGCGGCGGTCGGCATCGACCTCGATGCTGACGGTCTCGCCAGCAGCAGGCGCATCACCTGTGATCACATGGATGACGACGCTCTTCCATTCGTCCCCGGTGCGGCCGAGCGCCCGGGCGTCTTCGCCGAGAACGAGCTCGCCGGTTTCGGCATTGGCCATGCCGGTCCAGGCATCGGTGATCTCCAGACGCTGTCCGCCGGCCGTGATCATGACGCCGCGATCGGCCGGCTGGTCTGGCCAGCGGAAGCTCACCGGATGAGCCGGCGTCTCGTCGCATATGACGAGCGTGTTGCCGTCGGGTCCAGCAGCCGCAAACAGCACCTTGCCGCTGCCGCTCACATCGCCGCTGGCAAAGCCGATCCGTGTGCTGTCCCTGACATCTGTTTGAAAACGCATAATGCTATCCTTGGTAAATTGGTCAAAGCCACTGCTTGAGCAGCGCGAGATCGACATTGCCGCCGGAAACGACGCAGACGACCGGTCCCTTGCCGCGCACCCGCTCGCGATTGGCAAGGAGACCCGCCAGCGCCGCGGCTCCTGCGGGCTCGGGGGTGAGCTTGCAACGCTGCATCAGAAGCTTCATTGCGCCGACGATCGCTTCGTCGTCAACAAGCAAGACATCCTCGAAGCGCTGGCGGACAAGCTCGAAGCACTTCACGCCGGCGCTGGGTGCGGCCAAGCCATCGGCAATCGTCTTGACGACGGGCAGCCGCACGGCGCTTCCCGTCTTCAGGCTCTCGTACATCGCCGGCGCCCCCTCGGGCTCGATGCCGAACAGCGAGACGGAATGGCTGTGGGCGATCGCCGCCTTGGCAAGCCCACCTGCCATGCCGCCGCCGCCCATGCCGAGGAAGATCGTCGCGACGTCAGGAAGATCCTCGAAGATCTCGCAGCCGAGCGAGGCATGGCCGGTCATCAGCGCATCGTCGTCATAGGAGGAGATATAGGTGAGGCCACGTTCCCGCGCTGTATCGAGGCAGAACTGGGCCGCTTCCTGCGGCGTGCCGTGCAGGATCACCTCTGCGCCGTAATCCTTGGTCGCCTGCACCTTGGTCGGGTTGGCGGTCGCGGCCATGACGACGACGGTCTTCACGCCGAGCGCCGTTCCTGCGTAGGCGAGCCCCTGCGCGGCGTTGCCGGCCGAAAAGGTGATGGCACCGGCCGCCCGCTCGGCATCGGAGAGCGACATCAGCGCCCAGATCATGCCGCGCGGCTTGTAGGAGCCGGTTTTCTGGAAAAGCTCCGCCTTCAGATAGACGTCCTCGCCGACAAGCTTGGAAAGCGTCGAGGAGTGCCAAAGCGGCGTGCGATGGATATGCGGCTGGACGGCGGCCCGGGCGCGTTCGATATCGTCAAGCAGGCTCATGGTGATCCATCTCCGTCCGTTTCAGGAAAAATCGACGCTGGCGCCGAGCCCGTGCTCGGTGGCAGCCGTGTAGAGAAAATGCGCGCAGACGAGATCCTCGGCGGGAATCCCGAGCGACTTGTAGATGGTAATCTCATCGGCCGTCTGGCGCCCGGTCTTGCGGCCGATCAGGATCTCGCCGATCTCGCCGAGAATATGATCGTCGCTGACGCGGCCCTCGCGTTTCGCGGCCAGAAACTCTCCGCCCTGCAGCAGCGTCGAGGGTTTGTAATCGACGAAGAAGCGCGAGCGCGCAACTGCATCGACGTCGATCTCGCGGGCCGCGGCAACGCTTGAGCCGACCACGTTGAGATGCGCACCTGGGCTGATCATCCGGCCGGCAAGAACAGGTTCGGCCGCACCCGTCACTGTGCAGATCAGACTTGCACCGGAAACAGCTGCTTCGACGGATGGGGAAACTTCGATGGCGCAATCGACGAGCGCCCGGCCCTCACGGACAAAATGTTCGGCGCGCTCCTGCGAGCGGCCCCAGACACGGACGCGGCTGAGCGTGCGGACAGCCGCCATCGCCTTCAGATGCTGGAGCGCCTGTTCGCCATAGCCAAGGATCGCCAGATCACTGGCGTCCGGGCGTGCCAACAGGCGCGTTGCGAGCGCGCTGGCTGCTGCCGTTCTGATGGCGGTGACCTCGCCGCCATGGACGATCGCCACCGGCGCGCCGGTCTCCGTGTCGAAAAGCGCGATGATACCGCGATGCGACTGCAGGCCCTTGGCGCCGTTCTCGGGATAGACGGCCGTCAGCTTGGCGCCGAAGCCCGCCGGTTCCTTCATCGCCCCCGGCATCAGCCCGAAGCCCCGGCCGCGGTCTCCGGGCAGACGCATGATCCAGCGCGGCGGCTGCAGCGTTTCACCCTGGGCGGTCTGCTGCATCGCCTGTTCCATCAGATCGATGCAGACGGGCATGGTGAGGAGTTGGCGAACAACGGGCTGGTCGATGATGCGTAATGTCATGCTTGGTTCATTTCGGGCATAGAGGTTTCGTCATCGAGCCGGATGCGCTCGACCATTTCACGGAAGACCTGGCGGCCGCGGAACCAGACCATCTCGCGCCAGTCGTCGCTGTCGGGGCAATGCAGATCGCGCCAGCGGCGGCGCGTGGCGCGCGCTTCGGCCGAGAGACGATCGCCATCGCGCCACAGCAGCGCGTCGTTGCGTTCCAGCCGCGCCCTCTGTCCATCCGCCAGCCATTCGCCGCCGAATTCCAGGCACATGGCGATGACATCGGCCTTGGCGATCTGGCGTTCGCAATAGCCGTAGAAATGGCCGTGCTGGATGAATTCCTCATGGGCACGATCGCCGGCCAGCGGCGCCTCGATGGTCGGGCCGAAAAGGGTACGCGCCTTCTCAAGCTGCGGTCCGCCGGGCATGTGCCAGAGTGGAATGCCGTAGCCATAGGGGCCGTAGCCCGTGTGGATATCGACGACGGCGATGCGCCTGGCCTTGCCGCAATAGCGGGCGAAGATCTCATCGACAATCCGGCGGCTCCAGACTGGTGCCGACCCGCCATAGGATGGCGCATCCGGGAAAGAATACTGGCCGCCCTGCAGGGTCATGCCGGAGGTCAGGCGGCCACGCTTCTCGCGATAGGCGGCGAGCGCCGCATCGGCCGCGCTGCGCCGGCTGGTATCATCCTCAGGGCACATTACATGCTCGTAGAATTTCGAATAATCGGGATTGGCCGGAACGCCGTCGAAATCGACATAGTGGCGGTTGAGGTCGACATTGTCTTCCTGCTGGCGCCGGTCCCAGGCCATGCCCCAGGGATTGATGGCATGGATATGCAGCATCGCGACATCATCGGGCAGCGCCAGGTCGCGGCGCGCCCAGCCCGTCTGGCAGGCAGAACCCGCCCAGCCCTCGACACCATGGGTGCCCGAAACCGAGACGATCAGATATGGCGCATCGATACGGCCGAAATAGGCGATATCGGTTGCAAGCTCTTCGCCGTCTGGACCGTTGAGCGAATGCGGAAAGGTTTCGAGAATTGCCGCATCCCGGCACGCATCGAGAAATTTCTGGCGCGCCGCGGGAAAGGTCGCCGAAAAATCCTCCAGAAAGCTGCGATCATACATGGCTGCATTTCCCTGATATCGTCACAGGCATAGCGGACATCACGCCAGCGCCCGTTCCGCCGTCGCGGCAAGCAGGCTCGCGCCACGCACGAGAATGTCGTCGTTGAAGTCGTAGTTCGGCAGATGCAGCCCGGCACTTTCATCGGCGGTGCCGTTGCCGATCCAGATATAGGCGCCGGGCAGATGCTGCAGGAACACGCCGAAATCGTCGCCCGCCATCGTCGGTGGCAGGGTTTCGACCTCGCTTTCGCCGAAAAGCTCGGTGGCCGCATCGCGCATCAGCCTGGCTTCCGCCCGCGTATTGACCACTGGCGGACACAGGCCATCGTCGAAACGGATCGCACCCTCCGTTCCGGCAATTGCCGCGGCTGAGCGGACGATCTCTTCGAGGCGGCGCTGGATCAGCCCCAGCACGTCGAGACCGAAGGCGCGGAAGGTCCCCGTGAGGACTGACTTCTTGGAAATGATATTCTGCGCGTGTCCACCCTGAAACGAACCGATGGTGACGACCGAGGCGCTGAGCGGATCGATGGCGCGTGCGGCAATCTGCTGTACACCGGTGACGAAATGCGACCCGGCCAGGATCGGATCACCGGTCAGATGCGGCATGGCCGCATGCGCACCGGCGGCCGTGAACGAGACCTCGAATTCCCCGGTGCCGGCCATGACGGGCCCGTCGTGGACGACGATGGCGCCGGCCCTGAGGCCCGGCCAGTTGTGCAGGCCGAAGACGCGCTTTGCCGGAAAGCGGGCGAGAAGCCCATCATCGATCATGTGCTGGGCGCCGCCATAGCGCTCCTCGGCCGGCTGGAAAAACAGATAGACCGTTCCACGGAAACGACGCGTGCGGGCAAGGTGCATCGCCGCGCCGATCAGGATCGCCACATGGCCGTCATGGCCGCAAGCATGCATCTTGCCGGGAATCTCCGACGCATAGGGACGGCCGCTCTGTTCCTCTATTGCCAGCGCATCCATATCGGCGCGCAAGGCAATGGCTGGTCCAGGGGCCGATCCGTGGATGACGCCGACAACACCGTGGCCACCGATCCCGGTGTGAACCTCGATCCCGAGCTCGCGCAGACGCTCCGCGACAAAGGCTGCGGTCCACGCTTCCTCGAGCGACAGCTCCGGATGCGCATGCATGGTGCGGCGCATGTCCCGCAGCTGGGGGAAGGCGTCCACTATCGTCTGAAACATGACGTCACCTCGTTGAACACGGACACCGCACGCGGCGCGGCAGGCATCAGATATCTCCGGCGATAACCGCCGATGCGATCGCCACGTCCTGCACCGCCAGACCGGTGAGTGCTGCAACGGTCACCTGACCGGCGCTGGACCGCCCCTTCGCCGTGCCGGCGATGATCTGACCCAGTTCGCTGATGCGGTCGAGCTCGACAGTCCGGGCATCCAGCGCACCCTTCAGGTCACCGCGCAGCGCGCCCTGGACGCGGCTATCGACCGCAACCAGATCGGCAGCGGCGAAAATATCGGCATGCAGCTCGCGCTTGTCGGGCGTATCCGCGCCCATCGCGGTCACATGCGTTCCCGGGCGGATCATGGCGCCATGGAGATGCGGCTCGTGGCTTGCGGTGGTCGTGACGATGATCCGGCAGCGTTCCGCCACATCTTCGACGCTCGACGCGACTGCGACCGTGTAGCCGTCCTTGCGCATCCGCTCGGCATAGCTTTCGGCAGCTTCCGCCCGACGGCCCCAGACGAGGATATTCTTGCAGGGCCTGACGGATCGCAGGAATTTGACCTGAAGCTCGGCCTGCAGACCAGTCCCGATGACACCGATCGTCTCGACGTTTTCGGGGGCCAGATACTTGGCCGCGACGGCGCCTGCCGCAGCGGTGCGGATATCCGTCAGATGGCCGCGATCGTCGAGAATAGCCGCAAGCGCGCCCGTCTGACGATCGAAGGCCAGCATCACGCCGTTGCTGCTCGGCAGACCATGGCGCGGGTTCTCGTAGAAACCGGAGGCGATCTTGACGACATAGAACGCGCCACCGCCGATATAGCCATACTTGATATGCACGTCACCCGGCGGGTTGTCGAAGATCAACTCGCCCGGCGGCGGGACGACGGCTTCGCCGCGCGAAAAGGAGCGAAATGCCTCTTCAACGCAAAGCACGGGATCCACCGTCTCGAGGCGCTTTCTGATTTCCTCGGGAGAAAACAGCCGTGGCGCGCTCAAATTACGCTCCTCAGTACATCGCGGCTGATATTCGCGCCGCAGATGACGGCAACCGAGCGGCCGCGGGTCCATTCGGCACCGGCCTTGCAAAGGCCCGCGAGTGCAACGCCAGCTGCACCTTCGAGCAGCATGTGGTGGCCGTCGATGAAGGTACGCATCGCCTCGGCGATCTCTTCTTCTGAAACGTCGATCCAGTGATCGACGAGATCGCGGCAGAAGGGGAAGGTGATCGTATCGGATTCGAGGCCACCGGCCGTGCCATCGGAAAGCGTATCGTCAGACGGAAGATCGAGAACCGAACCGGCCTCGACCGAGCGCGCCATCACGCAGGATGCCGCAGGCGAGCAGCCGATGATACGGGTGTTCGGCGAGACGGCCTTGATATAGGCGGCAATGCCGCCGATCAGGCCGCCGCCGCCGACGGAGATGAAGAGGTTGTCGATCGGCTGGCTCTGACGCATCAGCTCGACCCCGATGGTGCCCTGGCCGCGCATGACCTCATAGTCGTTGTAAGGCGGAACGTAGAGGCAGCCATGCTCTGCAGCATAGGCGCGGGCGTGGATTTCGGTATCGATGCTGTCGTCACCGAAGAATTCAACCTCGGCGCCGAGGTTCCGGATATTGGCGACCTTCGAGGGCGATGCACCCTCGGGGACGAACACCAGACCTTTGCCGCCGATGACGCGCAAAGCGTAGGCAACGGCAGCGCCGTGATTTCCGGATGAAGCCGTGACCACCTTGGTCTTCGTCGCCTCGCTGCCCATCGCCAGGATCTTGTTCAGCGCGCCGCGCAGCTTGAAGGATCCGGTATGCTGCAGGTTTTCAAGCTTGAGGAGAACCTCCTGGCCCACCCGGCTTGAAAACACCGGTGACGGCTCCAGCAGGGTTTCCCGTGCGTATGGCCGGATACGGCGCTCTGCCGCTTCGATGGTCTCGGAAATGCTCATGTAAAACTCCATTCTTGAAGGCCAGCGCAGGATCGTCTCGGCGGATAAAAGATTAGACAGAAAATCCATCGGGAGACACTGCGTCTGCATCCACAACCTCGGCTTGAGAAATTCGGCGGCGAACGAGAAGCGATAAAACCAGCGCTGAAATGCTGGTCCATGCCTCTATTACGCACTCCATTTCCTCCCTTCCAATCTCCTATACCCGGATCTCGTTTGAGACAATATGTCTGAATTGACAAAATGTCTCATCAGCCGTAACTGTTGCTTATGAAGGAAGTTCTGAAACCCTACGTCCCCGTTTGCCAGGCGATCGCAACGCTGCTGCAGCCGCATGCCGAAGTGGTTCTGCATGACCTCGCAACCGGCAACATCGCCTATATCGCCAACGCCTTTTCGAAGCGCCGGCCGGGCGACTCGTCGATGACCGATCTCGATGTGGCGATCTCGATCGACTCCTCGGTGATCGGGCCGTACCGCAAGACCAACTGGGATCGGCGCCAGCTTCGCTCCGTCACCGCAGTGCTGCGCGATCACGCCGAGCGGCCGGTCGGACTTCTCTGCGTCAACCTCGATATCTCCGCCTTCGAAGGTGCCGTCGAATTCATCCGCAACCTCATTCAGTTCTCGCCACCGTCGGATCCGCCGGCAGCGCTCTTCAAGAGCGACTGGAAAGAGGTCGTCAGCGCCACGATCGACGCATATCTACGCGAGAAGCGGCTGACCGAGGCAGGCCTCAGCAAGGACGATCTGAGCGAATTGGTCGGCATTCTCGATCGCCAGGGCATTTTCTCGATCCGCAACGCGACGCCTTACATCGCCGAGGTGCTGAAGATGTCGCGCGCGACGCTCTACAAGCACCTGAAAGACCTGAGGCAGAAAAAGAGCGGCAGCAATTCTTCCGAGAACTACGGATCCTTGGAGGAAATTTAAGGCCGCCCGGCGCGGAACGGCATCAGCGTTCCAAGGGCGGTTTCCGGCAAGCAACCACCATAATGATAAAGGGAACTGAGATGAACAGGACTATTGCAGCTGCAGCACTGACGGCATTCGGCCTTCTCGGGCTTTCGGCGACCGCCGCCAGCGCCCAGGACACGCTGACCATCGCCACCGAAGGCGCCTATCCTCCCTTCAACTTCAAGCAGGCCGATGGCACGCTGGCCGGTTTCGACGTCGATATCGCCAAGGCGCTCTGCGATAACATGAAGGCCGATTGCAAGATCGTCGCGCAGGATTGGGACGGCATCATTCCTGGCCTTCTCGCCCACCACTACGATGCGATCGTCGCTTCGATGTCGATCACCGACGAGCGCAAGAAGAAGATCGCCTTCACCAACCCCTACTACCACACGGCTGGTGCGATGGCGGTTCTGAAGTCGGCGCCGCTGCCGGGCAACACGCCTGACGACCTGAAGGGCAAGACGCTCGGCGTGCAGTCCTCCTCGACCTTCTCGACGCTGATCGAAGACAAGTACAAGGACGCCGAAGTCCGCCAGTATGGCACCGTTGACGAAGCGCTTCTCGATCTCGTCGCCGGCCGCGTCGATGCCGTCATGGCCGATAAGATCACGCTGACCGAGTGGTTCAAGAAGTCGGGCAACGATTGCTGCCAGCTGACCGGCAACGACATCAAGGACTCGCACTATCTGGGTGACGGCGTCGGCATCGGCATCCGCCAGGCCGAACCGGAGCTGCAGGACAAGCTGAACAAGGCTCTGGCCGCGATCGTCGCCGACGGCACCTATAAGACGATCAACGCGAAGTACTTCCCCTTCTCGATCTACTAAGCCCGCTCTGCCGAGCCCCTGGAGACGAAGAGGCATATGGAAACTCTCGGATTTGGCGCGAATGGCTGGGGCGGTCAGCTACTCGCCGGTACTCTGCTGACGGTAGAGCTGGCGCTAACGACCCTGCCCTTCGGTTTCGCGCTGGGGCTCGCACTCGCCTTGATGAAGAATGCCCGCAGCAAAGCGCTGCGGGCATTTGGCGAGGCATTCACCACCGCTTTCCGCGGCCTGCCGGAACTGCTGACGCTTCTCCTGATCTATTACGGCTCCTCCATCGCCATCCGGAGGATCGGCGAATGGATGGGCTACAGCGTCAATCTCGAACTCAGCCCGTTCATCGCCGGCGTCATTGCGCTCGGCGCCGTTTTCGCCGCCTATTCCAGCGAAATCCTGCTCGGCGCGCTGCGCGGCATCGACCGCGGCCAGATCGAGGCCGGGTTGAGTCTCGGTCTCAAGCCCTTTCCGCTGTTCCTGAAGGTGATCTTTCCGCAGCTTCTGCGCCCTGCCCTGCCCGGGCTCGGCAATTGCTGGCTGGCACTTCTCAAGGAAACATCGCTGGTTTCGGTCATCGCCCTCGATGACATCCTGCGTCAGGCCTACCTGGCATCCGGCCAGACCAAGCAGCCTTTTCTGTTCTACGCCGCCGCCTGCGGCATCTATCTGCTGCTGACGATGATCTCCAGCACCGTGCTCTCGGCACTCGAGCGCTATGCCAATCGTGGTTGGGGGCACGCCCGATGATCGATCTCGACGTTTTCCAGCAATATGGCGGGCGGCTGTTCTCGGGCCTGCTGATCACCGTCGAGCTGACGGTGATCTCCATTGCTCTCGGGGCGATCCTCGCCGCACTCCTCACCTGGGCACGCTTGTCTGGTCCCAAGGTGGTGAGGGCTGCAGCCTATGCCTATTCCTATGCCGTGCGCGGCACGCCGCTGCTCGCCCAGGTGTTCCTGGTCTATTATGGCTCGGGACAATTCCGGCCGGAATTGCAGGCGCTCGGCCTTTGGCCGCTGTTCCGCGAGCCGCAGTTCTGCGTGCTTCTGACCTTCAGTCTCAACACCGCAGCCTATCAATCCGAGATCTTCCGCGGCGCCGTGCTTGCCGTTCCGCGCGGTCAGATGGAAGCCGCCAAGGCTCTTGCCCTGAAACCGTGGCTGGCGATGCTGATGATCGTCGCGCCGCAGGCGGCGCGTCATGGCCTGCGCGGTTTCGGCAACGAAGTCGTACTCGTCCTCAAAGGCAGCGCGGTGGCGAGCGTCGTCACCGTCTACGACCTGCTCGGGGCCACGCGCTTCGCCTTTCAACGCACCTACGACTTCCAGCTCTATGTCGCCGCAGCGGTCGTCTACATCGTCATCGTCGAGATTCTCAGGCGCAGCTGGAACCACCTCGAGGCCCGCTTCCGCCTGAAAGGCGCCCGCTGAACGCTTCCCGGGGCCTGTATTCATCACCAACATGAATCGATCCGGCCGGACCGATTCCTATTCGTCGTTGGACGCCGGCACCGCGCGAATGCGAATCTGGGGGTATGGATGTCGTCCTCCTCACACGCCGCGATCCGGCCCGGAACATGGCCCGGTTCTATCTCGTATCGATCGAACGAAGCCTGTTCGGCGATCATGCCGTCCTGCGCTGCTGGGGCCGCCTCGGCACGAAAGGGCGCAGCCGGATCGATCTCTACGCCGGGGCTGAGCAGGCCGCTTCGCGCATGACCCGGCTCGTCCGCGCCAAGCTCAAGCGTGGCTATGTTACAGGCTGATGCCTGTTCGTGAAGGAACGTGCTTGTCCACAGCTGCGTTTGGCTGACGGTGGCAATCGCGCGCTTGTCATGCGATTGACTGAAACGGAATCGCTGACGAGGACATGATGGCTTTCGATTTCGGCATGCTTCCGATTGCGCTTGCGGCGGCAATCGTCACCGCATCGTCCGCGCCGCAGGACACGTCCCCACCGATGCTGCCCTTCGGCATTGCGCAGGACATGCGTCCTTCGGCGCTTGGCTGCGAGGCGATCGATGGCGGCAGCAGCACCGCGGACGCGACCGGGCAATATGTCTGCAAGGCAGCCCCGGAAGCCAGCAGTCTCTTCAACGAGTATATTCTTGCCTATGTAAAGGGCACCGGGATCTGCAACATTTCGGCGGTCTCGCCTTATATCGCCGGCGACGAAGATGGCCGCAAGACGCGCGCCTTGTTCGCCAAGGCCTACCAGCTGATGAGCCGCCAGCTTGGGAAACCCGACGAGACCGTCGACCATGCCGACGACGGTGAGCTGCGCGACAACAGTCAGTTCGAGGCCGCGATCATCAACGAAGACAGGCAGATCTTCGACCAGTGGAACGATCTGTCGCTGCGTTTCGGCAACGCTGAATCTGCCAGCCTGACGATATCGGGCAGCGAGGATCTCGGTCTTGCCGTCTATGGCATCTTCCGTTTCTCCGGTAACGACGACTGCCTGCGCAAGCTGGAACTCGCGACCGGACGTTCGGCCGGAGAGTGATCGCAGCCACCTGTCAGCCCTGCAGCGCGCCATCGCAGCGTTTCCAGGGCCGCTATCTGGCATGGCTTGCCGAACGCCACCCCCGGGCGTAGTCTGAACTGAACGGGCATTTCCCTGAAAACTGTTTTCGGGCGCAACTGGTGCCGGAAATAGAAACCAGTTTCACTTATCGCGCAGCGGCCGCCCCACCGGCCGCAAGTCGCGCTTGCGTTTGAACCGCGAAAACTGCGCCTAGATCGTATATGATGAAAATAAATTTCATCAATGCGCTTTCAGGCCCGTTTTCGGTTGACGGCCTCTGATTTTTGTCCCAACTTGAAGAAAATAAATTACTAAATTGGGAACGTCATCGGGATGAAAGTGGGAATCATAGGGCTGGGATTCCGGCTCGGCTACCTCGGCCATGTCTTCACGGCAATCGACAGCAGCTTCGAAATCGTCGGCTATGTCGATCCCGAACCCGCGGGCCTTCCGGGGTTGCAGGAAAAGGGCATCTCCGTCGGCAAGGCCTATGGCACGCCGCAGGAACTCCTCGCTTCCGAAAAGCTCGATCTCTTGATGATCGGCTCTCCCAATCACATGCATCTCGATCACATCCGCCTCGGCCTTGAATCCGGTCTCAAGGTTTTCTGCGAAAAGCCGATCGTCACGACGATCGCCGAGAGCATCGAGCTTGCTCACCTGATGGCCAAGTTCGGTCATGAGCGGCTGATGGTCGGTCTCGTTCTGCGATACTCGCCGCTTTACAAGGACCTGCGCGCCGTCCAGGCGGAAGGCAAGCTCGGTCATATTGTTTCCATCGAGGCCTCCGAGCATATCGAGCCCTATCACGGCGCCTTCTTCATGCGCGACTGGCGCCGCTACGAGCGCTATTCCGGCAGTTTCATGCTGGAAAAGTGCTGCCACGATCTCGACCTCTATAATGGCGTCGTCGGCGCCCGGCCTGAGCGCGTCGCCAGCTTCGGCGGCCGCAAGAGCTTCACGCCCGCCAACGATCCGGCCCGCGAGGGCATCAACGACCTCGAACTCTTCCATCGCAAGCCAAGCGGCTGGATGGGATCCGACAAGGTGTTCGACAGCGACGCCGATATTATCGATTACCAGGTGGCGATCGTCGAGTATGCCAATGGCGTCGGCATGAACTTCCACACCAACCTCAACGTTCCCGACCAGTTTCGCCGCTTCGCGATCATGGGATCGCGCGGTATGGCGGAAGGCGATTTCGTGCGCGGCTATCTCGATGTTCACGAGCAGTTGACCGGCAAGAAGGTCTTCGAGACCAAATATGCCGCGACCGAACTCTCCCAACATTACGGCGCCGACGAGCAGATGGCCGCCGATATCCTTGAGAGCGTCCGGACCGGCCTCGAGTTGCCTGTCTCGACCCTGAACGCATTGGAAGCCGGCATTCTGGCGCTCGCCATGGATGAGGCGCGAATGAAAAAGACGATCGTCGACTTGCGTCCCATCTGGGACCGCTTCGACGAAGCCCTTCACGCAAGAGCGGCTTGAGGAGGGCTGGAGATGGGTGTTCAACGCAGCACAATCATCTTCGCCTGGCTCCTCCTCTTTCCGGCCGTCCTTTATGTGACAGTCATTGTCGCCTATCCGCTGCTTGACACGTTCATCCTGTCATTCACCGACGCGTCGCTGAAGAAGACCACCAATTGGGTGGGCTGGGTCAATTACGGCAAGATCTTCAACTCGACCTTCGCCGAAGTCATCATCCGTACCTTCATCTGGACGTTCTTCTCGGTGTCGATCAAGATGATCATCGGCGTCTTCGGCGCCACGATGCTGAACTCCGCCGTGCCCGGCCGCGCGCTGTTTCGCGTGCTGACCATGCCGCCCTGGATCGTTCCGATGGCGATCGGCATCTTCATGTGGGGCTGGATGTATAACGGCCAATTCGGCATGATCTCCGGCATGCTGCAGCGCTTCGGGCTCGCCTCCGGCCCTGTGGCCTTCCTTGCAGAGGGATCGACGGCCTTCTGGGCGACCATCATCACCGACGTCTGGATCGGCGTGCCGATGGTGACGCTCTACATGCTGGCGGCCATGCAGGCGATCCCGCAGGATCTTTACGAAGCGGCCTGGACCGACGGCGCCGGACGTTTCTATCGCTTCCGCCGCATCACGCTGCCGCTGATCGTGCCGTCTATGATCACCATGTCGATGCTGTCGCTGATCTCGACCTTCAATTCCTTCGACATCATCTGGATCCTGACGCGCGGCGGCCCGAGCGGCGAGACGACGACGATGATCATCGATACCTACAAGACGGCGATCGGCTCCAACAAATATGGCGAGGGCGCCGCCCGCGCCGTGCTGATCTGCATCTTCCTGTCGATCTTCTGCGTCTGCTACTTCCGCATCACCAGCCGTCTTTCTTCCGGAGACAAGCGATGAGAACGCCGCATCTGCTGATCAACCGCTACAAATGGTACGAGATCGTCGGCATCTATGCCGGTATCCTGGTGTTCCTCACCTTCGTTCTCGCTCCCTTCGTCGAGGGTTTCCTCGTCTCGCTGAAGCCGCTCAGCCAGCTGTTTTCGTCCCCCTATCGCTTCATTCCCGAAAACGGCTCGTTCGAAGCCTACCGGACCATGTGGGTGAGCGTACCGGGCTTCGCGCGCTACATCTTCAACTCCTTCTTCATCTCGACGATCGTCACGACGGTGGTGCTGATCCTCGTCGTCCCGGCCTCCTATGCCTTCGCGCGCTTCGAATTCCGAGGCGCTGGACTGCTGCTCGGCGCGTTCCTGGCGGTCAACATGTTCTCGGGGGCCGTTCTGCTCATCCCGCTCTTCCGGCTGATGCGTTCGTTCGGGCTGCTGAACACCTATTTCGCCATCATGGTTCCCGGCATTGCCTTCCTGATCCCCTCGGCGATCTGGCTGCTGCGCACCTATATGATGCGCATCCCGAGAGAGCTCGATGAAGCGGCCTTCGTCGATGGCGCCAGCCATTTCTATACGCTGCGCCGGGTCATCCTGCCGATTGCTATGCCCGGGATCACCGTCGTTGCCATCACCACCTTCATCGGTTCATACGCCCAGCAATTCATCTACGCCCTGACCTTCAACTCCAAGACGGAATACGCCCCTCTGCCGGTTGGCCTGTTTGCCTATTTCGGCCGCCAGGAAGTCGTCTGGAACGAGCTGATGGCGGCAAGTTTCGTCGGCATCGCGCCGGCGATGATCGTGATTTTCTTCCTTCAACGGTATCTCGTCAGCGGTCTGACCGCGGGCGCGGTGAAACAGTAAGACAAAACTAAACCACCAGAGAAAATGGGAGCTAAAAAAGTGACGATTCAATTCAAGACAGGCCTCATGGCCCTTGCCCTGCTCGGCTCCACCGCGCTTGGTACCATGACCGCTCATGCCGCTGATCAGGAAATCAGCTGGATCTATTGCGGCGACAAGATCGACCCCATCCATGAAAAATACATCAAGGAATGGGAAGGCAAGAACCCGGGCTGGACCGTCAAGCCTGAAGTCGTCGGCTGGGAGCAGTGCCAGGACAAGGCAACGACGCTGGCTGCTGCCGGCACGCCCGTCGGCATGGCCTATGTCGGCTCGCGCACGCTGAAGGAATTCGCGCAGAACGATCTCATCGTTCCGGTTCCGATGACCGACGAAGAGAAGAAGAGCTACTATCCGAACATCGTCGACACCGTTACCTTCGACGGCAACCAGTGGGGCGTGCCGGTCGCTTTCTCGACCAAGGCCCTCTACTGGAACAAGGACCTGTTCAAGCAGGCCGGTCTCGACCCGGAAACCCCGCCGAAGACCTGGGCTGAAGAAATTGCCGACGCCAAGGCGATCAAGGAAAAGACCGGCATTGCCGGTTACGGTCTGCCTGCGAAGACCTTCGACAACACGATGCACCAGTTCATGCATTGGGTTTACACCAACAACGGCAAGGTTATCGACGGCGACAAGATCGTCATCGACAGCCCGGAAGTTCTCGCAGCTCTTCAGGCCTACAAGGACATCACGCCCTATTCCGTCGAAGGCGCAACCGCCTACGAGCAGAACGAAATCCGCGCCATCTTCCTCGATGGCAAGGTCGGCATGATCCAGGCAGGTTCGGGTGCTGCTGCCCGCCTAAAGGACACCAAGATCAACTGGGGCGTTGCGCCGCTTCCGCTCGGCCCTTCGGCCAAGGGTGAAGGCACGCTGCTGATCACCGACAGCCTGGCCGTCTTTAAGGGCACGGGCGTCGAAGAAAAGGCCGCCGAATTCGCCAAGTACATCACCTCACCGGGCCCGCAGGGCGAATACGAGTTGCAGGGCGGCGCTGGCCTTACCCCGCTGCGTCCGTCGGCGAAGGTTGACGAATTCGTCAAGGCCGATCCGTCGTGGAAGCCGTTCATCGACGGTATCGCCTTCGGTGGTCCCGAGCCGCTCTTCACCGACTACAAGGGCTTCCAGAACTCGATCATCGAGATGGTTCAGTCCGTCGTGACAGGTAAGGCCGAACCGGAAGCCGCTCTGAAGAAGGCTGCCGGCGAAATCGAAGCCTTCAAGTAAGCCGTAACAGAGGATCGCGGTCACTCGGCCGCGATCCTCACCGACCAACCTCATGCGCGTTCAGGCCGGGACCGGAGACAGATTTTTGGGACAGCTTCAGCTCAATAAAGTTCAAAAATTCTATGGCGACTACGAAGTTCTGAAAGGCGTCGAGCTCGACGTGAAGAACGGCGAGTTCGTTGTCTTCGTCGGACCGTCAGGCTGCGGCAAGTCTACGCTATTGCGGATGATTGCCGGTCTCGATGCCACCACCAAGGGCGACATCGTCATCGACGGCGTCCGTGTCAACGAGCTGCCGCCCGTCAAGCGCGGGATCGCCATGGTCTTCCAGTCCTACGCGCTCTATCCGCATATGACGGTGTTTGAAAACATCGCCTTTCCGCTGCGTGTCGAGAAGATGGAAGAGGAAAAGCTCAAGGCGCGCGTCGAAAACGCTGCCCGCATCCTCCACCTCGAAACCCGCCTGCAGCAGAAGCCCGGCATGCTCTCGGGCGGACAACGCCAGCGCGTCGCCATCGGCCGCGCGATCGTTCGCGAACCGAAAATCTTCCTCTTCGACGAACCACTGTCCAACCTCGACGCGGCATTGCGCGCCGACATGCGTATCGAGCTGGCCAAGCTGCACCGGCAGCTGAAGGCGACGATGATCTATGTTACCCACGACCAGGTGGAAGCCATGACCATGGCCGACCGCATCGTGGTGCTCGATTCCGGCAATATCTCGCAGACGGGCGCACCGCTGGAGCTCTATCACAAACCGGCAAACCAGTTCGTGGCCGGCTTTATCGGCAATCCGAAAATGAATTTCCTGCAGGTCACCTGCAAATCCGTCAGCGATGCGGGCGTGACGGTCGATTATCGCGGCCAGACGGCGACATTGCCGGTCGCCCCGCGCGACGGGATGGCAGGCAAGACGCTGACGCTTGGCATCCGGCCGGAGCATGTGCAGCTTGCCAATGGCGACATCTCGCTGACGGTGACGCCGAGCGTCATCGAGCGGCTGGGCGCCAATACGGTTGCCTATGCCGCGCTTGGCAGCGAAACGGAAAATTTCTGCGCCATGCTGCCCGGCAGCGTCGGCATCCGCGCCGATGTCCCGGTGACTGTTGGCATCAATGCTGTGGACTGCCATCTGTTCGACGAAGACGGTATCGCCTTCGAACGCCGGGTGGAACTCACCGAAATCGATATGAACCTGCTGTCTCCGGCGACAGCCTGAGGATCGCAATTGGACCGCGGCAGCGGTCCGATCCCGGCTATTCTTCGATCAGGCCGTCATAGACTTCCATCAAGGCGTCGGTGATCGCCTGCCCGAGTGCGGCGCCGGCGGCACGGACATCGTCCTCGCTGCCTTCACGGGCAGCCTTGGCGAGTTCGAAACCCTGGTCGCTGACGATCAGTTTGGCGACCTCGATTGCCCACTGGCCGAAATCACCGCGATTTCCAATCTGGACTTGCTCTTCCACGCCACTCTCCTTCGCTCGATGAACCTCATCTAGCGAATGCGGCAGCGTGCGCAAGCAGCAATTGACCGATCAGTTACCAGACGAGGCCGCGGGCCGCGACTTCCTCGACGCGGGTGACGACGCCATTGCGGTGGAAGACCATCGTGTCGAAAAGGTTCGAAACCACGCAGGTGTGGTTGGGGATGATGAAGATCTTCTCGCCGATCTGCGGCCGCGGCCCCGTGCAGGCCGAGAGGTCGATAACGCCATGCTCTTCGGAGAGGCTTGCAATCTTCGCTTCGGGATAGCCGACGACAAGGCCGAAGTCGCTGAAACCCTGCAGATCGGAGGTCAACGCCTTCGAACCGGCGTCGATGACGGCACGGTCGCCATTCGGACGCGACACCACGGTCGCGACGATATGCATGGCGCAATCGTCTTCGCTGCAGTGGCCCATGCGGACCATCTGCCGGTCGTTATAGATATAGGTTCCGGCGCGGTGTTCCGTCGCCGACTTGACCAGATGCGCGTCGAACAGGCTCGGCGTCCCGCCATTGCTGACGATCGGGCAGGCGATGCCTTGTCCCGAGAGGAGCGAAAGGGTCGACTGGATGAAAGCCTCGACGGCATCGGCCGATTGCGGTTTCGGATAGGTGAGAATGCCGCCGAAGGTCAGCCCGTCGGCCGCAGCGATCCGCTTGGCAAGCGATGCCGCCTCATCCGGCGTCTGGACCCCGCAGCGGCCCGCGCCCGTGTCACATTCGACCAGCACGGTCAGCGGCCGGTGGCCGGAGAAATGGGCTGCCAGTCCGTCGATCGTCACCTCGCTATCGGCAACCACCTTCAGGCCGGAAATTCGCTCATTGAGAGCACTCAGCCGCTCCAGCTTCTGCGGCCCGAGGATGTTGAAGGTGATCAGGATGTCCTCGAAGCCGGCCTCGGCGAAGACTTCGGCCTCGGTAACTTTCTGGCAATTGATGCCCTTGGCGCCGGCCGCGACCTGCGCGACGGCGAGTGCCGGGATCTTGTGGGTCTTGATATGCGGGCGAAAGTTCAGCCCGTGCTGATCCATGTAGGATTGGACACGGTGGATGTTGGCGGCCAGCTTGTCTTCGTCGATAACCGGGCGGGGGGTCGAGAGATCCGCGATCCTGTCACCAGCCTTGGCGACGACGGCAAACTGGTTGTCATGCATCTCAGGCGGCTCCGCGTTCGGTTCCATGTGGATCGGCCACGATCGGCCAGATGTTCTTCGGCGCCCGGCGATAGGCCGTCGTTGCCGGATTATTGGGATAGGGCGTTCCCGCGGAGCAGTAAAGGATCTCGGCCGCGATCTTGGAGAAGGACGCGAAGAAGTGGTTGGTGGACTTGACCACCAGGATCTTCTGCTTTTCCGGATCGATACCCATCACCGAGAACAGGCTTGGATCGAAGCTCTGGGCGCGCGTCGAATTCAGGATGATATCGATGCCATCGAGCACGATATGAGCGGAATCGCCGAAAGGCGCCAGGCTCTCGCCGAACTGCATCTCGGCATTCTTCACCAGCTTGACGATCTTGACTGTGCCATCGACGGGATTGCCGGTGCCGGGTGCCGATTTGGCGCCGAAGCGCAGCGGGATCTCGGCCCCCTCGCCTGCCGCAAAACAGATCTGCACGGCGACCGGATCCCAGATCGTGCCGATGGCAGCACTCTTGACGCCGCGGGCGATCAGCTCTTCGAGAATGACCGTCGCATCGCCAGCCGTACCGCCGCCCGGATTGTCCCAGACATCCGCGATCACGACAGGCCAGGCCGTTGCGGCAAGCGCGCGGGATACTGCTTCCTTCTCGTCGATCTGCGGCACCATGAAGGTCCCGCGCTTGGAAAACAGTTCCATGCCGAGTTCGCGCGCCAAGGCGGCGCCCTTTTCCGGCTTGTTGTTGGTCACGACCAGAAGCTTGGTGCCCATCTCGGGCACGTCGCCGACCATGAAACCATGCACGACCGAGATCGACAGGACATCCGCGTCGTCCTTCTCGATCTTCATGATCTTGTCGACGAAGGAGCGCATCGGATCGCGCGAGGTCGGGAAAACATCGATCATCCGGCAATCGAACACCGAATTGACGGGCTTCACCCGGCCCTCCAGCGCATCGACGGCGATCCGCCAGAGATCTTCGGCGCGATCGACGAAATCGGTATGCGGGAATTCCTTGAAATAGACGGCGAAGTTCAGCGCTTCGATACGCTTCTTCGTGAGGTGGCTGTGCGGATCGAGCTCGGCACAGATCAGCACGTCAGGCCCGACCATTTCACGCATGCGGGAAAGCAGATCGCCTTCGGTGTCTTCATAGCCGGCAGCGACCATCGCACCGTGCAGGCCCATGACGATGGCATCGACCGGCAGCGCTGCCTTCAGCTGGCCGAGGATTTCGTCGCGCAGTTCCTCATAGGTGTTGCGATTGACGAGACCAGCCGGGTCTGCCCAGGTGGCGGTGCCCTCGATCAGCTCCCAGCCTTTTTCGGCGGCGACACGGCGGCCGACCGTGATCGGGGCGGTGCAGAGCGTCGGCGTTTCGGGATGCTGGCCGGGCGGCGCATAAAGCGAAGCCTCAAAGGCGCGGCGGTCCACGCAGATCGGTGAAAAGGTATTGGTCTCGGTCGCCAGTGCTGCCGTGAAAATGCGCAAGTGATTAGGCCTTTTAATGTCGGCCCTGCGTCAACCCATCGGGTTCGGCAGGTAGCCGGTGAAACCGCAGATCTTCCACCGTCCGTCGTGGAGCCTGCAATAATAGAGTGTCTGCCACTGCATGATGTCGCGGCTGCCATCGCTCTTCGTCAGGCCGCCGTCGAACTTCTTGCGGACAAGCGCCATCTCGCCCTCGATCTCGATGTGTTCGAGCGTCGTGGTGGTGAAGATCGCCGTCCGGGTATCCTCGGCAAAGCTTTGCGTGGCGAAGTCTTTCGCCTGCTTCAGCCACTCGTCGCGATAGGCTTTCAGCGTCGGAAAAGCGAGGCGCCATTTATCAGGGCTGACTTCCTTGCGGCCATCGATGCCGATGAAGCCTTCCTCGACGAAATCATGCTCGACCGCGGACCAGTCGGCGGCCAGAAAAGCGTCGATATCGCGGGGAACAAGCATCTCCCAGATGCTGTGCCTGGCGGTATCCGAGGACGGGAAAGGGTTCTGGAAAGGATCACGCATGGCCGCCCCCGATTTAAATAGTTTTCATAAATGGCGTTTTTCGCTGGTCAAATTCTGCTTTCTATGGTCACTTGTCAACTTATCAAGAAAATAATTTGCAAGGAACCGGGCATGTCCATCAAACGCTATGGCACTGTTCAAACCGGCGCCGGTGGTAAGGCGCTGCCGTTCGCACGCGCTGTGGAAGCCGACGGCTGGCTCTATGTTTCCGGCCAGGTGGCGATGGAAAATGGCGAGATCATCGACGGCAATATCATTTCCCAGACCCACAAGACGATCGCCAATGTGCTCGCCATTCTCAAGGAAGCCGATTACGGCGTCGAGGACATCGTTCGCGTCGGCGTCTGGCTTGATGACCCGCGCGATTTCTGGACCTTCAACAAGATCTATCAGGAATATTTCGGCGAGCACCCTCCGGCCCGCGCCTGCGTCCAATCGTCCATGATGGTGGATTGCAAGGTCGAGATCGATTGCGTCGCTTATAAGAAAAAAGACTGAGAGCGGCGATTACGGGGGGACCGGCTTGGATATCTTTTCCACATTGCAGGAAGACAAGAGCCGGCTCTCAGCCTCCGAGGGCCGCATCGCCGAGATCATCGTCAATGATTTCGAGTTTGCGGTGAACGCGTCGATCATCGAGCTCGCCGAGCGAGCCCAGGTTTCCCCGCCGACCGTCACCCGTTTCTGCCGGCGGCTTGGCTGCGAAAGCTTCTCCGACTTCAAGGTGCAGCTCGCCCGCACCGCCCATATCGGCGTGCGCTATCTCAAGCCGGAATCGAAAAGCAGCGATCCGGCTGATGTTGCCCAGGATATCATTACCAAGGCGCAGAACGCGCTGTTCCTGCTGCACCGCTCGCTTGACCTGACGGCGATAGAGGCGGCCGTCGGGCTGATCTCCAAGGCTGAAATGATCTACGCCTTCGGCTCCGGCGGCAATTCCTCGATGATCGCCGACGAGCTGCAGAACCGTCTCTTCCGTCTCGGCCTGCGGATCACCGCCAGCTCCGACCACAGCATGCAGATGATGATGGCGGCAGCGGCAAAGGCGGGCGACGTGATCATCGGCTCGTCCTTCTCCGGCCGTAATGCCGAGCTGGTCCGCTCCTTTGCTCTGGCACGCGAGGCCAAGGTGAAGACCATCGCGCTGACACAGACCGGCAGCCCGGTTGCCAAGGCCGCCGAGATCGTCGTTCCGATCGACCTGCCCGAAGGCACCAATATCTACCGGCCGACATCGACCCGCATCGCCTATATCGCGACGGTCGATATTCTCGCGAGCCTCGTGGCCTATGCCATCCAGCCGAAGGCAACGACGACGCTCCGCCGCATCAAGCAGCAACTTGTCGCCCACCGCGACGGCACCGATGACCGGCAGCTGCTTGGAGACTGATTGACATGAGAGGACAGCAGCAATGACGCAATCGGCGGCCATCGTGACGGGAGCAGCAGGCGACATCGGCGCGGCGATCGCCGCGAGACTGGCCGAGGATCACGACATTGTTCTGCTGGCCGATATCGATCCGAAAGCTGCGGCAGCAACCGCGGCGAAACTCGGCAGCGCCGATCGTTTCATCCCGGTCGAATGCGACGTCACCAGCGAGAGTAGCGTTGCAGCGCTCGCCAGGCGGGCAGCAGAGATCGGAACGGTCCGCACGCTGGTCAACAATGCAGGCGCCGCCCGCGCCGTCAGCCTGCATGACACGACGCCGGAGATCTGGCGCGCGGACAATGCGCTCAATCTCGAAGCGGCCTTCCTGACCTTCCGGGCCGTCGAGGATCAGCTGAAGGCCAGCAAAGGCTCGGTCGTCAACATCGCGTCGGTCAACGGCATGAATGTCTTCGGACATCCGGCCTATAGTGCCGCCAAGGCAGGGCTTCTGCATTTCACCCGGCTGGTGGCCGTCGAATACGGCAAGTTTGGTATCCGCTCGAATGCGGTGGCTCCGGGTACGGTCAAGACCCAGGCCTGGGAAGTCCGCGCCGCGGCCAATCCCAATGTCTTCGAGGATGCCCGCCGCTGGTATCCACTGCAGCGTGTCGTCGATCCGAAGGATGTCGCCAATGCCGTCGGCTTTCTCGCCGGACCGCTGGCGGCGGCGATCACCGGCGTCTGCCTGCCTGTCGATTGCGGCCTGACGGCCGGTCAGGCAGAGCTCGCCCGCACCTTCTCCCAATCCGAGCACTATTGAAAAATCATAAGAGAAAACGAGAGGAACAGAAATGAAACCGGTTTACTACCGCCTGGAAAACAGCTGGAACCCGGATGGCGGCCCGAACGGTGCATTCACCTTCACGCTCTTCAATCTGTCCGGCGAGCCGCTTTCCGGTTTCAAGCTCGTCTATACCTCGCTCACCCGCGTCATCGATGCGGCAGCTTGCGGCAACGCCACCTTCCTGCGCCGCAACGCCAATTTCCATGAGTTCGGTCCGCCCGCCGGTCTCACGCTCGCACCCGGCGAAAGCTGGAGTTTCACAGTCGCCGGCCTGCACCGCAGGGCGCAGCATTGCACCGACGGCGCCAAGTCCGCCTACCTGACTCTCTCCTCGGGCAAGCATGTGCCGGTCGCCGTGTCTGACCTCTTGCTGGAAGGCCGCACCAGCGAGCCGCCGCCGGAGCTTTTGCCGGAAGGCCGCCTCGATCTCCCCTTTGCGCTTCAGCCATGGCCGGCCGAGATCACTGCCACACCGGGCGACGGCTTCCCGGTTGTGCTCTTTCCGCAGGGTGCCAACATCGAGGAACTCGCTGCCATCTCGACGGTGATCTCGCTGACGCGGCGCCTGTTCGAAAGCGATCACGCGGTCTTCAATCTTGCCGCCTCGCCGCAGGGTCGACCGCTGATCTTCGAGACGGATGCCGCCCTTGAGGCAGAAGCCTATCGCCTGGATTTCACATCCGGCAGCGTGACGCTCAGCTATTCCGGTGCTGCCGGACGCCAATATGGCCTGACTTCGCTCGCCCAATTGCTGAACGGCGCTCGCGTCACCAAAGACAAATTCCGTTTCCCAATTTCAGGGACGATATCGGACAAGCCGCGTTATGGCTGGCGCGGCTGCCATCTCGACGTCTCGCGCCAGTTCTATCCGGTTGCCGACGTCAAGCGGCTGATCGATATTCTCGCCTGGTTCAAGCTTAACATCTTCCATTGGCACCTGACCGATGACGAGGCCTGGCGCCTGGAGATCAAGGCCTATCCGCAGCTGACGGCGGCGGGTGTTCTTCGCGGGCCTGACGAACCGCTGCTGCCGCAACTCGGCAATGGTGCCGAGCCCGCCGGTGGCTTCTATTCGCAGGACGACATCCGCGAGATTGTCGCCCATGCCAGTTCTCTGAGTGTCGAGGTCATTCCCGAGATCGACATTCCCGGTCACAATGCGGCAACGCTCGTTGCACTGCCCGAACTCACCGACGGCCAGGAAGCGCCCGACAGCTATCATTCCGTTCAGGGCTATCCCAACAATGCGCTGAACCCCGCCATACCGATGACCTATGAATTCCTGGAGAAAGTGTTCGACGAGATGGTCGAGCTTTTCCCCTCCTCCTACATCCATATCGGCGGTGACGAAGTGGCAAACGGCTCGTGGCTTGCCTCGCCGCTTGCCAAGAAGCTGATGGAGAAGGAAGGCATCTCAGGCACGTTCGGGCTGCAGTCCTTTTTCCTGAAGCAGGTGAAGGCGATGCTCGACAAGCGTGGCCGCAAGCTGGCCGGCTGGAACGAGGTGGCCCATGGCGGCGGCGTTGCGGCGAAGGACAGCTTGCTGATGGCCTGGGAAAATCCGCAGGTCGGCATCGAACTCGCCAAGGAAGGCTATGACGTCGTGATGACGCCGGGCCAGGCCTATTATCTCGACATGGTTCAGGCGACGGCTTTCCAGGAACCGGGCGCCAGCTGGGCCGGAACGGTGCCACCGGCCCACACCTACGCCTATGAGGCGGCAGGCGAATTCCCGGAAGAGCTCAAGGATCGGCTGAAGGGTGTTCAGGCCTGTATCTGGTCTGAGCATTTTCTGTCGCGCGGTTACTTCAACCGTCTCGTCTTCCCGCGCCTGCCGGCTATCGCCGAGGCGGCATGGACGCCGAAGGCCGCGAAGGATTGGCATCGCTTCGCTGCCATCGTTCCGCTGAGCCCGATGCTCTAGGATGACAGCGATGCGGATTGCGATCGGCGGAATTCACACAGAATGCAGCACCTACTCGCCGGTGCTGATGACCGTGGATGATTTCAAGGTGCTGCGGGGAGAAGAGCTTCTCGGCGCGGCGTACTTCGACTTCGTCCACGAGAGCGGTGCTGACCTGCTGCCGCTGCTTCACGCCCGCGCCGTACCCGGAGGCCCGGTGTCGCGCGTCGCTTACGAAGCCTTCAAGTCCGAGTTCATCGAGAAGCTGAAAGCGGCGCTGCCGCTCGACGGCCTCTACCTCGCCATGCACGGCGCAGTGAATGTCGAGGGCATGGACGATGCCGAGGGCGACTGGATTTCGGCAGCCCGCGCCGTCGTCGGCGATGCTTGCATTGTCGCGGCGAGCTACGACCTGCATGGCAATGTCAGCCAGACGATCGTCGACCAGCTGGATATCTTCGCCGCCTACCGCACAGCACCGCATATCGATGTGCGCCAGGCGATGGTCCGTGCCTGGACGATGCTCGTTGATGCGTTGGAGACGGGCAAGCGGCCAGGTGTCGCCTGGGCGCCGGTCCCGGTTCTGTGGCCCGGCGAGCGCACCTCGACCGAGGACGAGCCGGCAAAGGGGCTCTATGCCAGGCTGCCCGAATTCGACGCCCGCGACGGAATTCTCGATGCCAACCTCATGATCGGTTACGTCTGGGCCGATGAGCCGCGCGCGACGGCCTGCGCCGTTGTGACAGGCAAAGACAAGGCTGCCGCTATAAAGGCGGCAGAGGAAATTGCTCTCTCCTATTGGGATGCACGCGCCGAGTTTCGTTTCGGCCCGGTCACCGGTCCATTGGGCGAAGTCCTTGATATCGCTCAGAATTCACCGTCGCATCCGGTTATTCTTGCCGATTCTGCAGACAATCCGACCGGTGGCGGCGTCGGCGACCGCGCGGACGTGCTGCGAGCCGTTCTGAGCCGCAATCTGACCGGCGTTCTCTTTGCCGGCATCACCGATCGCCCGGCAGTTGACGCATGTTTTACTGCAGTAAACTCTGCGAGGGTAACGCTATCGATCGGCGGCAGTCTGGATCCGTCGAGCCAATCGATCGATGTGGAAGCGGAAATCCTGACCCTCGACGACCCAGGCATCCCTGCCGACCGGCAGGCCGTTGTGAGGATCGGCGGCGTGACTGTCGTTCTTGCTGCGCGCCGGCGCCCCTACCACAATATCGCGGATTTCACCCGCCTTAGCCTTGATCCCAAATCCGTACGACTTCTCGTCGTCAAATCCGGATATCTTTCGCCGGAGCTTGCGCCAATCGCCAATCCGAACCTGATGGCTTTGACGGATGGCGTGGTTGGGCAGGATATCGAAAACCTTGTCAGCCTCCGCCGGCAGCGTCCAGCCTTTCCATTCGATCGCGATTTCGCCTATACGCCGGAAGCGCGTCTTTCCGCTTCCTGGAAAGATTGACAACAACATACGGCGACTGTCCATATCGGGTGGCTTCATCCCCGCCCGGCCTGTATTCGCCAGTCTTCGATGAAGAACATGAAACGCCTTATCCCCGACGTCTTCCGCAACCCGGTCATCCGGGTGAGCATGTTTGCGATTTTCACCTTCGGCTTTGCCGGCGCGACGACTTCGCCCTACCAGTCCGTCGTCGGTATTCGAGAGCTGGGTCTTTCGAACGCGCTTTATTCCGCACTGATCTTCGCGGCCGCAACCGTCAATGTCGTCGTCAGCATCCTGCTGGGCAATCTTGCTGACCGGCTGGGCGAATACCGGACGATGATGCTGATCGCCGCGATCTTCGGCGTTGCCGGTTACGGCGCCATCTATCTCATTCCGACTGAGCAGGTCTTCGTGTTGAGCGCTCTTCTCATCCTGCCTGTCTATAGTTCGCTGAGCTCGCTGTTGTTCGCCAATGTCAGAGCGGCGACCGGAGACATGAACAGAAGCGATGTCGCGACCGTCAATTCGGGTGTGCGGGCGATGATCTCCCTCTCCTGGGTTCTCGTCCCGGGGCTGACCGGCATTCTGCTGTCCGGCTCGCCGACCATGTTGCCCGCCTATCTCTTCGCCTGCATTTCCTGTGTCGTCTGTCTGGCCCTGATCGGGCTGTTTCTGCCACGGCAGAGCGGCACCGATCATGCCGCCACCCACCATCTCTCCTATCTCGCCGCGCTCGGACAGGTCGTCTCCCCGAAGATCCTGAGCCGCGTCGTGGCTATCGCATTGATCAGCAGCACGCTTCACGTCAATGGCGCCATCCTGCCGCTGGTCGTCACCGGCGCTGCGCATGGGACCGTTGCCGATGTCGGTGTCCTCGTCGGCATTGTCGCCTTCCTCGAGGTCATCTTCATCATTCTCTGGTCGCGGCTGCTTCGGGTGATCAGCCAGCTGACGGCTCTGGCCGCGGGAACAATCATCTACGCCTTCTATCTCGTGCTGCTCGCCCTCGCCTCCGCGCCCTGGCAGGTCTACGCCCTCACCCTTATCAGCGGGATTGGCGCAGCCGCCCTGATCAGCGTTCCGATCACCTATCTGCAGGATCTGATTGCCGAGCGTCCGGGCCTCGGCAGCGCGTTGATCTCGGTCAACATATTCCTCAGCGCCGGATTGAGCGCCTTGCTCTTTGCTGCCGGGACGGCCCTGACAACCTATTCCGGCACGGCATTCGTCGGCGCGATCTCGGGGGTGGCCGGGCTCGGTCTGCTGCTCTTTCTCGATGGACGCCGACGTTAGGCTAAACGACTGGATTCGCTTGGATTTCAGTCCATATGGCGCTCTCATGGCCTGATTTCCCGACGTTCCAATCGTTGTTTATCCGATGTTTTCTTATCGCAACGGAACTCAATGAATAGTTTGCTTCCATCATTGGGTAACAGGCTTTGGAGGGCCTGCCGCAGGCTCCGATATGTTCGCCCGTCGCAAAGCGGCAAGCATTGGCCACGTGTTGAATTGCCCCTCCCCGGCGCGGCGGGATAATGTCCGCAAATAGCCGCCCGGAGACGCAATCGTACTACCCTTCTGGAATATGCAGGCAATCGCAACAGCCGTATTGTGCACGCCCATCCTGCTGACAGCCTGATGATAGGCGGATGGATCGATTTGCAGCATGGTGCTGACGATGGTGCTGGCGCTGATCAGATCGCTCCACGTTCGAACACTTCCCCCCGGTCCGTAAAGAGCGATATCGGGGCATGTTTCGGTCACTGTGGTGATCGGGTAGGAAATCGACGCCTTCCCGGATAGCAGCCTCTGTCCTTCTAAAGCGTTATCGCCGAGATCAGCGGAGTTTACTGCGGTCAACCCATCCCCGTCATTCGCAACCGGGTGTTCAGATTCAGAAATAGATTCAGATTCTGATATCTGTATGTGCCGCTCATTCTGTAAGGCATTGGCGCTCGAATTTTCGGTTTTAATCTGTGTTTCCAGCTGCTTGACGATTTCGGCGCGAAATTCCTCGAGCTCGGCCAGAACGGAAGCGATCAGATGCGGGGTTGCAACGCGTGGCAGCTTGTTGAGGATGGAATGAAACGCCTCATCGATCGCCCACCAGTCGCCATCGGCCGACTCGGCGATCGCAGCTGTGAGAAGCTTCGAGATATCGCGCCTGCAAAGGGTGAGCTGTTCCTTGATGGTCTGCAGATGCAATTTCTCGGCAGCGACCTTGGCTGCGAGACGTTCGATTTCCTCAGCGCGGGCAAGCAGCGGCGCTAACGAGAAACCATAGGCATCCCGGATTTCGCCCTGACGGTCCTTGCGCGCATAACGCTTGCCATTCGGACTGTCCTTGCGGAGCACCAGGCCGGACGCGATGAGAGATGCCATATGCCGCCGCACCGTCTGCTCGGCCATGCCGTGGCATCGGATTGAAAGCTGGTTGTTAGATGGGAACACGACAAGGCTGCGCTCGGCAGAGAGTTCGCCATGTGGATAGAAGCTCAGAAGCGCATTCAGCACCGCGAGCGCCCGGTCGGAAATATCGAGCAGAGGTTTGGCTTCGCAGAGCGCACGATAGATTTTCCACTTGTCGACCGAGGCACTGCTCTCGATCTTTTGGGCTCTGACCTGGCTTGCAAGCATGCCAAGCGTCATCGGCCGCCGCCCAAAAGGCGTCGTCACACTTCCACCATCCATTTTCTTCGCCTTCTTCAAGGCAAAAGATATCAGCTCACCAAAAATAGGTGCCGGGGACTCTTGACTATGTGGAGTGGAAATGTGATTCTCTGGGTGTCTAGATCAGAGAGGGCTTCCACTACGGCAACGTTTTGGGGGCCTTTTCTTTTGCTTATTGATCTCCATTCTTCGATGAAATCATGTCCTTCTCGAACGCCTCGTAGAGACGATCCAGATTGTCTGCGATATAGGCGCCGAAGGCCGATCCCTTGGCTGCCTTAAGCGCGATCGTGAACTGTTTCCCGTTATCCTTGATCTTCGCCTTGACCGAACCGTCGCGTCGCTGCCATTGGCTGATGGACGCCGGCTGCGTCTGGTTCTGAGCGGTAGAAACGGGTTTGCCGTTCAGAAACTGCACGAGCATATCGAAACGCGTGTCCGGCTCGGCAGCAACGAAATCGGCCGTCTCGACGAACAGCATTGCCCGCTCGGCGGCATTTTCTTCTTCGAACTTGACCGACAGATCGTGCCAGCGGTCGCGGCCTGTGGCGCGCGCAGCGCCGATTGCCGAGAGAACCTCGGCCGGGATGCGGCGGGTGACCGACAGCATCTTGGAGACTGTCGTCTTATCGGCACTCAGCGCCGACATGATGGTCTCGCGGTCGAAGCCGAGCGTATCGAGCTTGTCGGCAAACATCGTGCGCTCGATGAAGGAGAGGTCGGCACGCGCTGAATTTTCCTGGCCCTGGGCGATGACGTGGTCACGGTCGTCGAGCTTCTTGACCACGGCGCGAACCGGACGGCCAAGCTCCTTGGCAACGCGCGCACGGCGATGACCGAAGGCGATCTGATACTTGCCATCCTTTTGCGGATGCGGACGCACCAGAATAGGGGAGTCCTGACCGCGCGAACGGATCGCTTCCAGCAATTCCTGAAATTGCTCGTCGGTCTGAATCAGACGATCGCTGACGAAAGAGTCCTCGATGAGAGCGGTATCGAGATCGATGACCGTTTCGCCATGAGCGAGCTTTTCTTCGATATCGCGCGCCGCATCCGCCCTCGCCGCCAAGGCGTCGATGCTGCGGGTGACGGCGCCAAGCGCCCCGATTCCCTTGAAGGCAATCTGCTGCTTTTCGGCACCGGAATCGGTTTCGCTATTTACCGCGGTAAACTTCTTGGAATCGTCCATCAGGCCCGAGAGGATATTCTTACGTGCCATATGTCTCCCTCCGGACGGTCGATAGGTTTCCCGTGGTGAAGCCGTCGACTATCATTTGCGGCCCCAGGCTTTGTGGATGAGATCGGTGATCTCGCCGTTGACTGAATCCATCGCTTCCATTGCGCGGTCATAGGTGGCGCGCGTAAAGGCGCTTCGCTCGACCTCGTAAAGTGTCTGGTTGGTCATGGCCGCATCCGATATCGCGACGCTTCGCAGCATCGGATTGGTCAGAACGTGATTGCGGAACATCGAGCGCATGAAGGCCACCATTTGCGTCTGCGGCCCGTCCTGCGGGTCGTAGCGGGTCACCAGGTAGCGCAACCAGTCGAGGTTCATATTGCCGCCGGCGCCCTTCAGCGTGTTCAACACTTCGCCGAGCATCTGCAGGAACTGGCACATCGACATGACGTCGAGCATCTGCGGGTGAACGGTGATCAGCACCGCGGTCGCGCTGCAGATCGCGCTCATCGTCAGGAAGCCGAGCTGGGGAGGGCAGTCGATAACGACGACGTCGTAATCATCGGATACCGAAGACAGCGCCTCGTCGAGACGGGCAAAGAAGATCCGGCCGTAATCGCTGGTCTTGCCCTGCGCGAGAATGCGCGGCGTGTCGTGCTCGAATTCCATGAGCTCGAGATTGCCGGGGACGAGGTCGAGGTTGGGGAAATTGGTCTTGCGGATGATTTCCTTCAGCGGACGGCGCTCGTCGTCGTAGCGGATCGCCGCGTAAAGCGTCTCGTTCTCGTCGACGTCGAATTCTGGCTGGAAGCCGTGGATGGCGGACAGTGAGGCCTGGGGGTCGAGATCGACGGCCAGGACCCGGTGGCCGGTGAGGGCCAGGTGCTGGGCAAGATGGGCTGCACTCGTGGTTTTGCCGCTGCCGCCTTTGAAGTTGACGACGGCGACGACCTGAAGATGCTCGCTGCCCTTGCGATGCGGAACGTAACGCGTGCCGCCACGGGCGTTCTGGTCGAGAAACTGGCGCATCTCGTCCATCTGACCGGCGGTATAGGAGCGGCGCCCGGACGAGGTGACCTGGGGGAGGGGGCCTTTGCCCTCCAGCGACAGGTTCCTGAGATAACCGCTGGTGACGCCGAGAAAGCGTGCAGCCTCTGCCAGCTGGAACTCGCGCAGATCCTTCATGGCGCGCGGCGGAAACATCTCCAGCCGGTGCTGCTTCAGCTTCTCGGACAGTTCCTGCGCCTGAGCGATGATCAGCTGATCGACGTCAGAAATTGCCTTATCAATTGTCGGAGCCATATTCATGGAAATCTCGAAAATGCGATTTAAACACCCTACGGGCTTTGAAAGCGCATTTAGCTCCGATTCTCATTTTCTTGCAAGGCAATTAGGCTTAACAGGGAGTTAACGGGATTTCTTCGAGAAGCGTTTGCAGAGATAGGTGCTAAAAAGAGCGGTTTTTCGCGCCGGACAAGCCTGCGTACGGGCAGCGGAAGCGAACGGCGTTTCTACTTCCGTTCAGGGGAGAACATTAACCATATCACGGCATTAGCCACTATCGGTTTTTGGTCTCAGGGGCCGCGAATCGAATCGCAATTCGTTTGCCACTGCCTATCTTGAGCCCATTTCGGCTCGCCGATCAACGGTTTACGGACCGATCGGCTGTGAACAAACCGACCGATATGAGCCGCAAAAGCGCTGGTTGCGCCGGACTCCCGGCCTTGCCTCAGGCCGGGTGCCGCCTATCCCTGCTGCGACTCAGGGACGACGCGGCCGCATTCCCGCGCCGGGATCAAAGGCGGCTTGCGATCCGCAGGCCGTCATAGATGGCGGCATGGGTGTTTCGCGCCGCCACTGCATCTCCGATCCGGAACAGCTGGAATTTTCCATCGGCATTGCGGGTGACGGTCTGCTGCTCTCCGGCCAGAAGCTGATCGTGCGACAGCTCTCCGAGATTGCTGGAGAGCGGCTTCAGTTCGAAATAGAGGTCATCAAGCGGAATGGTGCCGTGGTTGACGACGATCTGGTCGACGATCCGCTGCTTGGCAACGCCACCATAGTCGCTACCGACATGCGCCATCAACTGGTTGCCTTGTTTCTCCGCCTGGTCCAGACGGAAGGTGACGGTGAAGGTGACGTCGAGCTTTTGCAGCGTGCGCATATAGGGAACGAGGTTCATCGCCATGACCTCGGGCGCAAAGGATCGGTCCGGCGTCATGATCTCAACCTTCGCGCCTGTCCTGGCGATAATCTCCGCCGCCTGCAGACCGGCGTGATCGCCGGCATCGTCATAGATCAGCACATTGGTGCCGGGCTTCACGTCGCCCGAGATGATATCCCAGGCGGAGACGACGAGTTCGTTGCCCTTCGACAGGACATCGGTATGCGGAAGGCCGCCGGTGGCGATGATCACCACATCAGGGTTCTCAGCGGCGATAGTGTCAGCCTCGGCCCAGCTGTTGAAATGGAAGGTCACGCCCCGTTTCTCGCACTGGCTCATGCGCCAGTCGATGATGCTGATCATTTCCTTGCGGCGTTCGCTTTGTGCCGTCAGGCGGATCTGCCCGCCGGGATTGTTGGCGGCCTCGAAGACGACGACCTCGTGGCCGCGCTCGGCAGCGACGCGCGCCGCCTCGAGCCCGGCCGGGCCGGCACCGACGATGACGATCTTCCGGCGGGCATCCGCCTTTTCCACCACATGCGGCATCGTCTCTTCGCGCCCGGTGGCGGCGTTGTGAATGCAGAAGGCCATGCCGCCCTGGTAGATCCGGTCGAGACAGTAATTGGCGCCGACGCAGGGACGGATATCCTCCTCCCGCTTCTCGATGATCTTTCGAACGATGTGTGGATCGGTCATGTGGGCCCGCGTCATGCCGACCATATCGACCTTGCCGGAGGCGATGGCGTGGCGGGCGGTCGCGACGTCGGGGATCTTCGCTGCATGGAAGGTCGGAAAATTGGTCGCGGCGCGGATCTCACCTGCGAAATCCAGATGCGGCGAGTTTGCCATGCCCTGAATGGGGATGACGTCAGTCAGGCCCGGATCGGTGTCGATATGCCCGCGGATGACGTTGAGATAGTCGATCAGTCCGCTGTCGCGCAGCCGCTTCGATATCTCGATACCGTCATTGCGATCGGTACCGCCGGGAAGACATTCGTCGGCGGTATAGCGGACGCCGAGGATGAAATCGTCGCCCACTCTTTCGCGCATCGCCTTGAACACGTCGAAACAGAAGCGCATGCGGTTTTCCAGCGAACCGCCATAGGGGCCGTCGAGTTCATTGGTCAGCGGCGAGGCGAACTGATCAATCAGGTGGCCATAGGCTTCCAGCTCGACGCCATCCATGCCGCCCGCCTTCATCCGCTCCGCGGCATCGGCGAAATCCTTGATGATGCGCTCGATATCCCAGTCCTCGAGTTTCTTCGGAAAAGCCCGGTGCGCGGCCTCGCGCTGGTGTGAGGGCGCAAGAACCGGCAGCCAGTCGCCCTTGTCCCAGCGCGTGCGCCGCCCGAGATGGGTCAGCTGGATCATGATCGCGGCGCCCTGTTCGTGCACGGCATCGGTCATCTCGCGGATCCACGGGACGATCTCGTCCTTGTAGGCAAGCAGGTTATTGAAGACGGGAGGACTGTCGCGTGAGACTGCGGCCGAGCCCGCGGTCATCGTCATTGCCACACCGCCTTTGGCCCGCTCGACCGTGTAGGCGCGATACCGCTCCTTCGGCATGCCGTCGTCGGGATAGGCAGGCTCGTGGGAGGTGACGATGATCCGGTTGCGAAGCGTCAGATGCTTGAGCTTGTAGGGCTGCAGGAGAGGATCGTTCGACATCGCGGTGCTCCAGTGTTCATGACTGGGATCGAAGGTTATCCAGAAATGTACACCTATGTCAATTTAGAAGGCATTGCTGTTTTGCTGACAGACAGCGATGCACAAACCCGTTGTTGCCGCGATGGGAGTTTGGTACCTCTGCGCCATGGAGCGATTACAGAACGATAGCGGCTGGCGGGGCTCGCCGGATGTGTGGCTCGAGGCGGCCTATGCCTCGCTGCTGGAATCGGGCGTCGATAGCGTGCGTATCCTGCCGCTCGCGAAGAAGCTCTCGCTGTCGCGCACCAGCTTCTACTGGTTCTTCAAGGATCGCGAAGAGTTGCTCGGCGCACTGGTCGCCAGATGGCGGGACAAGAATACCGGAAATCTGGTCAGGCGCTCGCAAGCCTATGCGGAAACGGTGGCCGAGGCGATGCTGAACGTTTTCGACTGCTGGATCGATCCTGCACTGTTCGACGCCAAATTCGAGTTCGCCATCCGAAGCTGGGGGCTTCAATCGGCGGAAACGCTTGCGGAAGTGCAGGAAGCCGATCAGCTTCGGATTTCCGCCCTGACGAAAATGCTGCACCGCTTCGGCGAAGACGAAGCCAGGGCCGATGTCCGGGCCCGCACTGTGTATCTGGTGCAGATCGGTTATATCTCCATGCAGTCGCAGGAAGATCTTGCGGTACGCATGAAGCGCATCCCGGAATACGTGGAAATCTTCACCGGCCGGTCGCCGGAAAAACGCGAACTCGACAGATTCTATTCACGCCACGGCTATGCGCCAGGCTGAAGAAGGGGCGGCTAGTGTCCGGCGCGCGCTTCGTCGGTGTGTGGCTTACTGGCCTGCTGCCTTTCGATGCTGGTGCGCATGAGCTGCCGCTTGACGTCGAGAAAGCTTTTCTGCGCCGCAAGCCGGTCTGCAGCGCTGAGCGGTTCGACCGGTCTGCCGTCGATGTCGTGGCGCATCGAATCGGGCTGGGCGCTGGCGAAATAATAGCGCTTGGAGAAAATGTGGAACGCCGTCGCCCGGCGCAGGCTGCTCACGCCATGTTCCGGCTTCAGCAGCGCCTTGATCTCGTTGAAGAGGCCGACCGCGAAGGGCAGGATGGGGTCACCGGGATTTTCGGGCAGGATTCCGATCGAGCGGGTCAGCATGGCGTTGATCGCCCGGGCTTTCTCGACATCCGCTTCGGTTGCCGCGATCGGTCCGCGGCTGACAGTCCAGGCTTTGCGCATGATTTACTCCACATGGCTTCCATACGTTGCCATTGTGAAAAAACCGCGACATACGCCGATGTTCCCGTGACGGGACCTGATCATCGGCATCGAATGAAGGCCCAGCCGGCACAGGCGTGCGGCTGGGCCTTGCAAAATATTAGAGAACTGCGACGTTTTCGGCCTTGGACTTGCCGGTCTTGCGGTCCTGTCCGACTTCGAAGCTCACCTTGTCGCCTTCGCGAAGCGAGCCGCCGCGCTGCAGAGCAGACACGTGCACGAATACGTCAGCGCCACCGCTTTCCGGGGTAATGAAGCCAAAGCCCTTGTCATCGTTGAAGAATTTTACAGTACCAGTAGCCATCAGAGTTCCTTTTACTTCTCTTAGCCGTTTTCAATCGCCGCCGGAGCCTATCGCTCGCGCGCCGGCTTATCAACGGTTTACGCCTTTTTACAGGGTGTAGTTCTTTCGCAGAAGAACGGCGTTTGGTCCAGCAATCGTTTTGCGATCGGCCTCGCAAATGCATTTTTTGCCGCCGAAGGCGCCTCATGATGCCATCAGGTTGCTGTCCAGGATATGCGTCAATCAAACATTCCTTAATCATGAATAGCTAAAATTATAAGTCTAAAGCCAAGAATATCGGCAGCGGGTCCAACGTAAAACAATCATGACGGGAATGAGTTACTAATATGCTCTTCAAAACAACGACAGGTCGTAATCTATTCTCGATTGGCGCTTGCGGCGTCGTTGCCGTTATTGCCGCGTCGGGCGTGCTTTTCTTCAGATCCTATACCGAAATACGCACCGAAAGCATGGATCAGATGCGCCAGATCGCCCGGTCCGAGGCGATCGCCGTCGAGCGCGATATTGGCGGGACCGTCCATATTGTCGATAGCCTTGACGCCGTTTTGCAGACTTTGAAGCAGACCGGCGATGCCGATCGCACCAAGGCCGACAAGATTCTCTTGAACATGCTGCAGGCCAATCCGGCAATCCTGGCAACCTGGACCGGCTGGGAGCCGGATGCCTTCGACGGCAAGGACAAGGATTTTGCCAACAAGGAAGGCCATGACCAGACAGGTCGCTATGTGCCCTACTGGGTTCGCAGCGGCACGCAGATCACCCATACGGCGCTGACTGATTACGCAACGCCGGGGCCGGGCGATTATTATCAGGTGCCGTTCACGACGCGCAAAACGATCGTCGTCGAACCCTATCCCTACACGATCGATGGCAAGGAAGTGCTGATGACCTCAGTCACCAAGCCGATCATCATCGATGGCAAGGCGGTCGGCGTCGCAGGGCTCGATCTCTCGCTTCAGGATACCAGCAAGGCGCTGTCGCAGATCCATCCGATGGGGAGCGGCTTCATCGGGCTCGTCAGCGGCGGCGGCAAGATTGTCAGCCATCCGAATATTGCACTGATCGGCAAGACCCTTGGCCAGGCTGGTGCTGAGACGGCCGGATGGGACGGCCTGATCACCAAACCCGGTGCCCAGCAGCAGCTGACGGCGAGCGATGGCACTGCTTCTCTGGCAGTCGCCGTTCCCGTCAAGCTTGGCGAGGGACCGGACTGGTATGCGGTGATATCCGTACCGAAGGCAACGCTGTTTGCCGAGCTGAATGCAATGATCCGCGATGCGCTGATCTCGACCGGCGTTGCCGCGCTGATGCTGGGCCTCGCCGGCTGGCTGATTGCGCGCCGTTTCATCGGCCGGATCTCCAATGTGATTTCCGAGACGGCTGAGATCGCCGCCGGCAAGCTCGACGTGCAGATCAAGGACGCCGGTTCGAAGGATGAGATCGGCGATCTCTCCCGCTCGCTGGGCCGGCTGCTGGAGAGCAATCGACAGAAGTCCGATCTCGAAAATCAGGCTGCTGCCACGCATGCGCAGCAGGAGAAGGAGCGGGCAGAGCGCGCACGGCTGAACACGGCGCAGGAAGCCGACGTCAAATTCGCCGTCGGCGAGCTGGCGCGCGGACTTTCCAGGCTCGCAGAAGGCGACATGACGACGGTGCTCGAGCAGCCCTTCACCGCTGCTCTCGATGAGACCCGCGTCAATTTCAACGACTCAATCGTCAAGCTTCGCTCGGCGATGGTCTCTTTCTCGCAGAATGCCAATGTGATCCAGAGCGGCGCCGGCGAGGTTCGTTCTGCAGCCGATGATCTGGCGCGGCGCACGGAGCAGCAGGCAGCGTCCGTCGAGGAAACCGCAGCAGCGCTCGAACAGATCACCACTTCCGTCAAGGATTCGACCGTCCGTGCCGAAGAGGCCGGATCGATGGTCGCCCGCACAAAGGGCGACGCAGAGCGCTCGGGCGAGATCGTCCGGCGCGCTGTCGATGCCATGCATGCGATCGAGCAATCGTCGCGGTCGATCTCCAGTATCATCGGCGTCATCGACGACATCGCCTTCCAGACCAATCTGCTGGCTCTCAACGCCGGCGTCGAAGCGGCGAGGGCAGGGGAGGCCGGCAAGGGCTTCGCGGTCGTCGCTCAGGAGGTTCGCGAGCTTGCCCAGCGCTCGGCTGGTGCCGCCAAAGAAATCAAGACGCTGATCGTCTCCTCTGGATCGCAGGTCAAGACTGGCGTTGATCTGGTCACCGAGACCGGCAACGCGCTATCGGCCATCGTCGGCCAGGTGCAACAGATCGACCAGAATGTCGACGCGATCGTCAAGTCTGCGAGGGAGCAGTCGACCGGCCTTCAGGAGATCAATACCGCGGTGAACCAGATGGACCAGGCAACGCAGAAGAATGCCGCGATGGTCGAAGAATCCAACGCTGCCTGCCACACACTGGCGACCGAAGTCGCGGCGCTGGCGGAACGTCTTGCGCAGTTCAAGCTGGATGATGGCGCTGACGGAAATCGGCCTTACGATGTCTCAAGCAATGCCCACAGAACGCCAAGCGGCAGCAGGCTTCACGCGGTTGCCTCGCCGGCGCGAACGCTCTCGACAAAGCTTGCCGTTGCCTTCGGCGGATCAGGCGGGACGACGCATTCGGCCAGCAACGACTGGAAAGAGTTCTAATGCTCGCCTGCGGCGGCAGCGAGAGTGACGGAAGGGCCGCAGCGATGGATTTCGTTGCGGCCTTTGCCGTTCTGCGGGCGCGGTCGGAGTTCTCGCTATAAACCGAGACCGACGGCGGCCGTGCGATGGATGCCCTTTGGCACAAAGGAGAATGCGTCCGCCACCCCAAGATACTGGGCTGCCAGATGAACGACCGACAGCCACATTTCGGTTCCCTGCAGGCTGGCCGGGCTGCCATCGGCAAAGGCGAAACCTTCGCCGCCCTGCCAGCGGTCCACCGCTCTGGCGATGATCTTCCTGGCGATGCCTTCGGCGTCGCCACGCCGGTAGTCACTCTGGCGCGCGATGAGCAGGAGAGGATGGATCGTATCGAGAAGATTGCACGCGGTGTATTTGGAGCCGGTGAAGCCCTGATGGTTCCGGTAGTTCAGCAGCACCGTTTCAAACGCTTCATGCGGTTTCGGAAGCGGCACGCCGAATTGTGCATAGGTTCCGCGCGTCAGGCGGTAGAAGCCGTTGACAGGCTGCAGCCAGCCTTCCGCCACCGTCGGTTCGCCCCATACACCTGTCGCCACGTTGACATGCCGCGTCAGCCATTCGAACAGTGCCTGGCGTGGCTGGTCCACGTTGAAATATCTCGCGTTGAAATACATGGCGGTGCCGATCGCATCGATGACGCTGCCCGCGCTCCAGGCTGCGGTTTTCCAGGGCAATCCCAGGAGCCAGCGATCGAGTTCGGCGGGATCGATCTGCACGGCTTGGATTGCCTGCTGCGGATGGGAGCCCAGGACTTCGAGTGCGTAGCCGGCGGAGAGCACATTGTAGAGCGCTTTCGGGTCCTGCCGGAGCTCGGTGCCGGCGGTTTGCATTCCAGCTTCCGGGAAAAGACCGGTCTCACGGTCCTGAAGGCTCCGGAGCCGCTCGATGGTCTCAGCCACATTCAGTCCGGGCGGCAGTTCGCCGAAGCCTGCAGCAATCTCGATCGCATCGCAGAGATGGCGGGCAGCCGGGCGGCTGACGCCGTCAGCTTCAAGTGACAGATAGGCGTCGGCAGTTTTCCAGCGCTGAAGGATCTCCGGCCATTGATCCCGCGCCTTCTGTCCAAGCGCCTGAAGATTGCCCTCTATGCTACCGGGCCGGGATGATCGCGGCGGCTGGCCTCTCATGCGGATGACTCGCGCCGGTACGCCGCCGGCGATCGCCATCGGCGGAATTTCGCCGGAAACGACAGCACCCGCCGCAATGACCGCCCCGCTGCCGATGACGGCGCCGTCAAGCACGACGGCATTGGCGCCGATCCAGACGTCGTCTCCGATGGTGATGCCAGTCGTGGTCACCTTCTGCCGGTGGATCGGCACGCCGGGATTGTCGAAACCGTGATTGAAGCCGACGATCGACGCATGCGATGCGATCCGCACGCCATTGCCGCAGGTCACCTTTCCGGAGACGCAGGCGAAGGTGTTGATGGTACAATCATCGCCAAGCACGACTGCACCGCGGACCAGCGCATGCCCCGCGATCCATGACCGCTCGCCCATCTTCAGGCTTTCAGCGAAGACCGCCGCATGCTCGGCGATGTAGGAGGTATCGGCGAATTCCGCGCCGCAGGACTTCTGCAGCGCAGTCTTTCGTTCGATATGGTCAGGATGGTCGAGGTCGGCAGCGGCACGCTCCCACGGCAGGAACTGCAGTCTGCGCGCTTCCTTGTGCTCGTCCAACGGCTGCTGCGGACTATTACGCTGATCCATCATGCTTCCCCGGTACTGCTCATCCGCCGAATATGCGCTTACCTTCCGACATGAGCTGCTTGCCAGCGTCGGATGGCGTCATCTGCTCGAAGGCGACGCTGTCGGCAGTCGCAGTCAAAACCTGCTGCGAGAACTCGGCGGCACCGATCGGGATTGCAGGCGGATAGGGGCCGACCCTATCCTTCAACGAAACGATGTAGTCGATCGTCTGTTTCGATACCTTGTCGTCGGTGGCGGCGACGTCGCCCTGGATCTTCGCATTCACGGGAACGCCGCGTTCGGTTCCAAGAGCATGCCCGGCATTGGTGTCGTTGACGAAGAAGTTGATGAACTTCGCAGCCGTCTCCGGCGACTTCGACCAGGGCGATATCGACCATAGCGTCGAGGGCCGGTAAAACAACCCCGATGGACCGGACGCTTCCTGCACCGGCAGCGAGCCGATCGACATTTCCGATTTTGCCAATGCACCGTAACCGGCAAGCTGATTGGAATAGGCAAATGCCATCACGGCATTGCCGCTGGCTATCGGGTTGGTTTCGATATTGCCCTTGTCGAGGGCCTGAATATCGGCGGTCACGCAGCCGCCAGCCTTCGCCAGCTGATCCCAGTAATCGAACCACTCGATCGCGTCGGCTTCCTGGAAGCCCAGCTGTCCGTCCTGCGTGAACAGTGTCTTGCCGCGCTGGCGCAGCCAGACTTCGAAGACGAAGCTGTATCTCGCGCCGTTGCCGACGGCAAAGAGGCTTGCGGAACCAGCGGCCTTCTTGAAGTCGGTGCAGATCGTCTTGAACTGCTCCCAGGTCGTGGACGCCGCCGGCACCGGAACTCCTGCTTTCTCCAGCGCTGCCTTGTCGACGATCAGGGCCGCGGCATTGAGCGATGTCGGAATGCCAGTCAGTTTTCCATCGACCGTGCCGAGATCCAGTGCGCCGGGGGCGAAATCCGTCGATTTGATGATGCTGTCGCGAAACGGCGTCAGATCTAGTGTCGCTCCGCGGCGGGAATAGTCGGCAAAGGTGACCGGCTCAAGCGCGAAGACATCCGGCACATTGCGGCCCGCGACCATGGTGCTCAGTTTCACCCAATAGTCGGAAGTGGCGACCTGCCCGGTAAATTTTGCGCCAGGTGCGGCGGCTTCGAACTGCTTGATGACCTCGCCAGTCCGTTTTGCCCGGTCGGGGTTGCCCCACCAGAACACTCTCAGCGATTCCTCCGCAGCCAGTGCCGCGGGAATGTCGATCATGGCGGCGGCGATTGCACTTGCGATGAATTCTCGACGTCTCAGCATCTTCCCCTCCCAGGTCAATGCCGCCCGCTTGATGCGGCGACTGTGCAACGATAAACGAAAAAATTGATCGCGAAAGAAAAATTTCGCCGACGGAGAAAATTTCTCGAGCAGTGGCGAGGTTCAACCGGCCGTGCTAATCAAGGTCCGAGGAGAATCCCTGGATGACACGCAGATCACGTATCTCTGATATTGCCGAAGCCGCAGGCGTTTCAATTGCCTCGGTGTCGAAGGCGCTGAACAACCGGTCAGGGGTAGGGATTGAGAGCCGGGAGCGGATCCTGGAGGCGGCTGCGCGTCTCGATTATCGCCACAAGACCACAGAGCTAACGGAAGCCTTTCCATCCGGTCTGGCGGTTGTGACCACAGCGGCACTTTATCTGAACTCGAAATTCTATGAGGGCGTCATTCAGGGTGCGCTCGATGCGGCAAGGGAGGGCGGCGTCGATGCCAAGGTCCATCTGCTCACGCCGGATATCGAAACCGGCAGCGTCAACGTCGAAAATCTGCTCGGTGCAGACGGCGCCTGTCTGCTTCTCGTCGGCCTCGACCATCCTGTCCTGATCGAGCAGGTGGCCCGAAGCCATGCGCCGGCGGTGATCGTCAACGGCATCGACCGGACAATGCGGCTTTCCTGCGTCCTGCCCGACAACAGATCGGCCGGTTGGCTGGCGACCACAAGGCTGTTGTCGGAAGGCCATACCGAAATCGTGCATGTGAGCCGCCTGTTCAGGACGTCGCTCAAGGAGCGCTTCGATGGCTTTCGGGATGCCATGCAGGAGGCCGGAATTGCCATCGACACGGACAGGCACCTGTTCGACCTGACGGCTGCGGGGATCCTCGAGCCTGATCTCTCGAATGCCCTGATCGACGCGATGCAGAAGGGCCGGTTCGCCAAGGCGACGGCATTCGTCTGCAGCAACGATATCATGGCGCTCGGCGTCATCGATGCCCTGCGCGCTCGCGGCAACATCATCCCGCGCGATTATTCGGTGGTCGGTATGGACGATATCTCGATCGCGCAGCACAGCACCCCGGCACTGACGACGCTTCGCATCGAGCGCGAGGAACTTGGCCGCGTCGGCTGGGATATGCTCAAGGAGAGAGCGCTGAATGCCGAGGCGCGGGTGCGCCGCGTCGGCATGTCGGTCCGGTTGATCGAACGGGGAACCGTTGGCCCGCCGCGCCACTATCTTCGTGCGCAATAGACGCCGCGCCGGTTGTTGTCTGTTCGATACCGGGTGGTCGAGCGGCTCTTCCGAGCAGCTATTTTTCGAATGACCCAAAAATCAAAAATGGAATCCTTGGACCGCTCCGAAAACAGCACGATTAGTCTAGTAAAGCTGTAGACATAATTTAATTTTGGCCCAACCAATTCAACGGAGGGGCTCACTATGAAAATCTCGAGACGCGCATTTACCGTGGCCATGGCCGGCGCAATCGCCGCTCCGCTGGTCGGGGTTCGGACCGCTATTGCAGCCGACAAGGTCGTTCGCATCGGCTACCAGAAATACGGCACCCTGGTGCTGCTCAAGGGCAAGGGTATCCTGGAGAAGAAGTTCGAGACGATCGGCTATTCGGTCGAATGGACTGAATTCCCAGGTGGCCCGCAGCTTCTCGAGGCGCTGAACGCCGGAGCCGTCGATTTCGGCTCGACCGGCGAGACGCCGCCGATCTTCGCACAGGCGGCCAATGCGCCGCTCGTCTATATCGCACACGAGCCGCCGGCCCCGCGCGGCGAAGCGATCCTCGTTCCCAAGGATAGCCCGATCAAGTCGGTTGCCGATCTGAAGGGCAAGAAGGTCGCCTTCAACAAGGGCTCGAATGTTCACTATCTGCTCGTTAAGGCGCTCGAAGAAGCGGGCCTGACCTATGCCGACGTCGAGCCGTCCTTCCTCGCTCCGGCCGATGGCCGCGCCGCTTTCGAAAAGGGCGCCGTCGATGCCTGGGTTATCTGGGATCCGTTCCAGGCGGCGGCAGAGATCGCGATCGAAGCGCGAGAGCTCAGAAACGGCGAGGGTATCGTCCCGAACCATCAGTTCTATCTCGGGACCAAAACTCTGGTCGATGGCCACAGCGCGGCGATCGATGTGGTCATCGAAGCGATTTCCGAAATCGACGACTGGACCAAATCCGGCGTTGCGGCAGCAGCTGCCGAACTGTCGCCGTCCGTGGGTATTCCGGAACCGGTCCTCGTCCGCGCGCTGGAACGTCAGTCCTATGGCGTGAAGAGCCTGGATGCTTCTGTCGTCGCTCAGCAGCAGGCGATCGCCGACACCTTCTACGAGCTCAAGCTCATTCCGAAGAAGGTCACGATCGCCGACGCGGTGCGCGGCGGCAAAGCCTGACGGCTCATGAAAGCATGTGTGGCCTCAGCCGGTGGAGTTCTCCAGCATCATCGGCTGAAGGCAAATCGGACTATCGCGATTATCACCGCGAACATGGCTACCGGCAGGCAGCACGCAGCTTGCTGTAACGTTTAAGCAGTTGAAGCAAGCATACGAGCGATCATCTTGCCCCGGTTTTCCGGAGCAAGAAAATGGCTCTGTCAGTGGCGGACGGCGAAAGCCGCTTCGAGCCGCTGCCCTTCCTCGGCGATCGCGGGCGCTGCGCTGCCCTGCAGATCCTGAAGCAGGGCATTCAGCGCCATATCCAGGCAATGGGCCGGGAATTCTGCATTGACCTCCCTGGCATCCTCACGCGCGAAGGCAATCAGTCTCGCAAGCGAGGCCAGCTCCTTCAGCTGTTCTTCGCTCTTCGCGTTCCTGATGTCGATGACCGCATCTTCCATTGATACACCCCATGAGATCGTTGCCGCTGCAAACGGCCACATGACGAGGCTAGTTGAACTTCCCGCAGGACGCGCGTGACACAAGCGTGACACACGTCTAGGCGTCGGAATGCGCTTCGGAATTCAACCTGGAATCCGGATGCAACCATTCGGGTCATAGGCTGCGGAAATCAAAAGGCGCGGTCCGGATGGCCGCGCCTCGATGTCATCGTTTTGCTGGATCAGCGGTCAGCCGTTCAGCGGGACGCTGGAATCCGAAGCGACCGTGTCGGCGGCAACCTCGCGGTGGCCTTCGGCCTGTGCCATCGCCTTGACGAGCGAAACGATCTTTTCGCGGATCTGCGGATCGTTGATTTTCAGAAAGGCGCGGTTGAGAGCGAGGCCCTCTTTGGAGCGGAGGAATTCTGACACCGGATCAGCCTTCTGCGGCATCTCCAGGCCCTCGAGCGTCAGCGGCTGGTTGTCGTCCTGCTGGAAGAAATAGCTCGGCTGTGCAGACAGCACTTCGGCGATCTTCTGCAGGCGGCTGGCGCCGATGCGGTTCATGCCTTTTTCATACTTCTGGACCTGCTGGAACGTCACGCCGATCTGATCGGCCAACCTTTCCTGGCTAAGGCCGAGAAGGAGCCGGCGCATTCTTACTCGGGAGCCGACATAGACGTCGATTGCATTCGGGGCCTTGGCGTTCATTTCTTTTTTCCGTTTACCGCGAGGGTCGATTGGCGTCCTTGCGGAGGACCGATCAATAGGGGGGCGCGAATAGATAGTGTATGAGCAGAGTGAAAAATTCAATCGCTACTTCTGGGGATGGACCATTCGCCGCTACGCGCTTGTGTATATAGTACCAATGGGTGGCACTAGCCCCCGTCTGAAGCGCGTTCGCTGCTTCTGAGCCAGGCCTCGATCGCTTCGGCAGCAGGGCTTCCAAGGCTCAAGAGATCGCAGAGGACGATCAGTGGATTGGCAAGATCAAGCCCGTGGGCGCGCCTGGCGTGGAGCCAGCTGGCGGCATCCGCCGAAATCACGATCGCGAGATTACCCGGCGCTTTGACCGGCGCGGCCCTGAGATGGGCGAGCAGGTCGGCGATGTCGACCGACGGCGAAAGCCTGATCTGCAACTCCGGCACATCGCCGCGCCTGCCGAGATAATAGCTCGCAGCGTAGCGCCCGGTAATCGCATAGCCGATATCATGCGTCCGGCAGAATCCATCGAGCCGCTGGGGCAGAGATGTGAGGGCATCGGCGGGAACGGCGTAGTGCTGCCAGCGCGGGCTTGACGCCGCTGCCGTTGTTTTCACCGTATCGATGATCGCCCGCGAATTATCGACGGCGTAGCGGTGGCTGCGGCCACGGGCCTGCGCAACGAGCCAGCCCAGCTGCACGGCGTCGGAAATGGCGCTGCGCGCCGCGGTCGCCGAAACGCCGGCGGCAGCGCCGAGTTGCGACGCTTCGAAGCTTTCGTTTCGCAGATGCCAAAGGGCGCAGAGAAGGGTGAGCTTCCGGCTTCCGAAACCCTGAATTTTCCGGTCTGCCATGTCCGCTGGAGGGCCGTCCGGTACAATCTCATTGCTGCCTTCACGCAGGATGGCCCATCCAGCATCCTGTAACACCGCAGCAAGCGGAGATGCAGCGAGCGCGGTGACCAGAACAGGCGTCGCATCCACCCGCGCAAGCGCGGTGGCAACGCGCCGCGCTTTCGCCTTGAGCGCCGGCCAGTCGGTGATTGCCGCCTGCGTCTCGCGCACGAAGAACAGCCTGATCCGACGGCCGGATATCTCCAGTTCGGGAAAGCCAGCAGCCGACGTCAGGTCGGCTTTCGTCGACGACAGGATCGTCTCCAATTCGCCGATGGGTGCGATCGCCGGCCGCGGAGGCATCATGTCACTGCGTGTCGCCGGGTAGCGGCGCTGCCGGATCGATCAGCCCCTGATCGCGCAGGTCCGACCACAGGCCCGCCGGGATCGGCCACGCGAGATAGTCGAGATTCTGTTCGAGTTCTGCGACTGAACGGGCGCCGGGTATGACGCTGACGACAAGCTTGTGGGCCAGCGGAAACTGAAGTGCGGCAGCGGCAAGCGGCACCTTATGTCTTTCGCAGACGGAGCTCAGCCGGGCAACGCGATCCAGAACCTCCTGCGGCGCATTGCGCGTATTGAAGGTCGCGCCGTTGACGGCGCCGGTCGCCAGAATTCCCGAATTGTAGGGGCCGCCGATGACGAGCTTCGTGCCCTTGCGCTCGCAGGCGGGAAACAGTGTTGCCAGCGGCTCCTGTTCCAGAAGCGTGTAACGGCCGGCCAGCAGGAAGTAGTCGAACTGACCCGCTTCGACGAAATCGGACAGCATTTGCCACTGGTTGATGCCGACGCCGATCGCCTTGATGACACCCTGCGATCTGAGCTCGTCGAGTGCCGGATAGGCGCCGTCCATCGCTTCCCTGAAGCGGCTGCGGGCGCGCGGATCCTCACCCTTGGCGAAGTGGATCGCCTCGTCCGGATCGTGGATCGCCAGCATGTCGATATAATCAGTGCCGAGGCGCTTCAGTGAGCCCTCGATCGACCGGAAGACGGCATCGCGCGAATAGTCGAAATCGGCGCGAAAAGGCGGCGCCTCGTCCCAGAGAACAGGTTTGACCTCGCTGTCGGGGATCGGCACCAGATCGTAGCCGACTTTGGACGAGATGACGATTTCGCTCCGCGGCAGCGTGCGGATCGCTTCGCCAAGCCTGGTCTCCGCCAGGCCGAAGCCATAGACCGGTGCCGTATCGAAATAGCGCAAGCCCTTCTCGAAAGCAGCGTGAACGGTGTCATGCGCCACTTGCGGGTCGGTCGCCCGGTACATATTGCCAAGGCCGGTCCCTCCCAGGCCCATGACGGTAACCTCAGGCCCATTCCCGCTGACGCTTCTCTTCTCCAGTTTCGGCATTGATTTTCCTGACACTTCTTCGCTCGATCGTCTGATGTGATGCGGGGCTTCGCACCTTCCTGCGTTACCTCGCCATCGCATACTGGCATATAATTTGTCGTACAACAATGTAACCGGACGAATGAAATCTTGCGGGTGAATTCGCAAAGTGGCGGAACCAGCTGCCTGTTTGCTCCCAACCGGGGCTTGGCAGAATGAAGTTTGCAATTCGCAAACCTCGCACATCTGCCGGCCACTCGCCGACGATAATCGCCGATCAATTCGGGCTGCGCATTTGGCCGCAGGCTGGCGAAAGGTGTTGACACCATATTTGTCGTACAACAATGTAACCGTACGACAGTAAGCGCACGGGAGGTGTGGCTCCTGCCGTCAAAGGGAGGTTGCAGTGTTGACTGACAGTCATGATGAGAATGACGAATCCCATGCGCAGCGTTTGTTGAGCCGCAGACAGGCGTTCGGCTTTGCAGCAAGGGCAGGCTTCGGCGCTGCGGCACTCGCGGGCGGCGCTGCCGCCCTGATGACAAACCCGGACTTCGCAATGGCGCAGGCCGCCGCACAGGCAAGCGGGGGACTGCCGAAGAAGCCGTTCAAGTTTCACTTTGTCTGCCACGTAACGCTCGACCAGTTCTTCACGCCCTGCATCTACGGCATTCAGGATGCCTGCGCCGCCTTCGGCGCCTCCTATCAGTGGACGGGTTCGCAGAAGAATGTCGTTTCTGAAATGGTCAGCGCGATGCAGACGGCGATTGCCCAGAAGGCCGATGGTATTGCCGTTTGCCTCGTCGATCCCAAGGCCTTCGACGCTGCGACAGATATGGCCGCCGCTGCCGGTATCCCGGTTGTCGCCTTCAATGCCGACGTACCGGCAGGCAGCCCGAACAAGCGTCTCTCCTATGTCGGCCAGCCGCTCTATCAGGCAGGCTACAACGTTGCCATGAAATGGCTGAAGCTGCTTCCGGCCAATGCCCATGTGATGTTGACGATCGGCGTACCGGGCTCGCTCAACACACAGCCCCGTCTGGATGGCTACATTCAAGCAATCAAGGATTTCGGTAACGGCATCACCTATGATGTCGTCAATTCGGGACCCGATCCGCAGACGGAAATCTCCCGCGTCGAAGCCTATTATCTTAGCCACCAGAATGTCGCCGGTCTCTTCGGCACCGGAGGTTCCGACACCTATGCCTGTGGTTTCGTGTCGAATAAATACGGCCTGGTGAAGAAGGGCGGCGTGGTTGCGGGCTTCGACCTCTTCCCACAGACGCTGACCTTCATCAAGAGCGGTGACGTCACTTTCACGACCGATCAGCAGGCCTATCTCCAGGGCTTCCTGCCGGTGCAGCAGATGTTCCTCTACAAGGTTTCCGGCGGTCTCGTCGGCCCGGCAAACAGCGATACAAGCCAGGCCTATGTGACCAAGGACAATGTCGACGAGTATCTTGGCCAGACGCGCTTCGAGGGCCGCACGGCCGATGAACCCAAATAGGCTCCGCTTCTGAAGGCGTGCGCGGGCCTTGGCCGTCGCGCGCGCCTTCACCGTCCATGCTGCTATCCAATCAATAGCGAGGTCGACTGTCGATGAATGTGGAGTCCGGTAGCCTGGAGAAGGCAAGCCAAACAGCCGTCGGCGCCTTGCCGCCCAGACCCTCTGCCGGCAGCAGGATGGCGACAGTGCTGTCGCGCTACAGGGAAGCGAGCATCGCCGTCGTTGCAGTCCTGCTCGTCATCTACTTCCAGTTCGGCAGCAATGGCGGCTTCCTGACGACACAGCTGATGAGCGTCGTCCTGCGCGATACCGGCCGCCTGGGCATGATATCGGCAGCCGAGGTCATGCTGATGATCACCGGCGAGATCGACCTGTCGCTCAGCAGCACGTTCTCGCTCGCACCCTATCTGATGGTGCTGATGTCAATCACTTGGGGGCTGCCGCTATTTGCCGGCGCGCTCATCGGCATATTGCTCGGCATCGCCGTCGGCTTCATCAACGGTTTCATCACGGTCAGATTGCGGGTTCCATCGCTGATCACCACTGTCGGCACCCTGTTCTTGCTGCAGGGCATTACGGTGTCGATCTACGATAGCCAGCCGATCGTGGCGCCCGTCGAGGAGCCGTTCAATTCCATTTTCGGTGAAAGCCTCTACAGCCCGACGACGGATTCGCTGTTTTCCCCGCATGGGCTGACGGCATTTACACCGTTTCTCTGGGCCCTGCTGGTCGTTGTCGCGCTCGCTCTGGCGCTGACCAAGACGCGCTTTGGTCTGCACACGATCGCAACAGGCAGCAACATCACCGGCGCCCGCGAGATCGGGGTTCGAACCGACCGGATCAAGATCTACAATTTCATGATCGCCGGCGGCATCGCAGCCTTTGCCGGCATCATCAATACTGCCGAGTTTTCCTCTGCAGACCCGACGGCGGGCAGCCCATTTCTGACGCTGCAGGCAATCGCCGCAGCCGTCATCGGCGGAACGTCCCTGCTCGGCGGCTCGGGAACGGCGATCGGATCGCTGATTGGCGCCTTTGTCGTCGCTTCACTCAACAACGGGCTCGTCATGGTCGGCGCCCAGGCGACGACCTCAGACATCTATCTCGGGGCTGCCATCATTGCCGCGATGATCATCAACGTTCAGGTCGACAGGCTGCGCACCCGGAGACGCACATGACAAGCGAACCCATTCCCGCTCTCGCTCAGGATGCGCCGGTCATTCTGGAGATGCAGCATATCAGCAAGAGCTTCGGTGCCGTCACCGCGCTCGTCGATGTCAGCCTCAAGCTGCACAAGGGTGAGGTTCTGGCGTTGGTCGGTGATAACGGCGCCGGCAAGTCGACGCTCATCAAGACGATGTCCGGTTTCCACGCGCCCGATGGCGGCAGGATGTTCTTTGAAGAAGAGGAAGTGCGGTTCAATTCGCCACGCGATGCGCGGGCGAGGGGGATTGAGACGGTCTATCAGGACCTCGCCTTGATCGGCGACCTCAGCGTCTATCACAACATGTTCCTTGGTCGCGAGCAACGCCGCCGGTTCCTCGGATTGAACCTGCTTGACAATCAGCGCATGCGGCAACTTTCGCGAACGTATCTCGACACGCTGGGTATCTCGATCCCAAGCGTCAACAGCACGGTCGACATGCTTTCGGGAGGTCAGCGCCAGTGCATCGCCGTGGCACGCTCGATCTATTCCTCGCCCACCGTTCTCATCCTCGATGAGCCGCTTGCTGCCCTTGGCGTGCGCGAGAGCGCCCATGTGCTCGGCCTCATCCAGAACCTGCGCCGTCAGCGCGAAGTTTCCGTCGTGCTGATCGTCCATAACTACAATCAGATCTTCGAAGTCTGCGACCGCATCAACTTCCTTCATTCCGGCGAGATCGTCCTCGACGCCGCGACCTCTGAGACCAGCGAGGAGGAACTGATCCGCATCGTCAAATCCGGCCTCGGCAAGCGCGCAATCTCCGCGGCAGAGCAGACGGTTGATCCGATCCTTCTTTAGCCGCTGCCTCACGCCGAGACGCCGGTTGTCTTCCGGTGGTTGCGCCTTCATCTTTCCGTCAGTCTGGCGCAGTTGGATTCGACTTGCACGTGGGGCCGCGTTGCGTCGATCACTGGGTACTTCCATCGCCATGACCAGCGTCCGTCGCGCCCGCGGTGTGAGCCGCGCCTTGATTTATCGATCGATGCCTCGAGCAAGGACGGCATCCATAGGGTTGACGACATCGCGGATCGTAACCAGCGTCGTGAACGATTTCACGTTGCCGTCTTCGTGAAACACCTCACGGGTGAAAACGTCGTATTGCTCCATACCGGAAAGCTGCAGCATCAGAATGAAATCAGCCTCACCCGTCACATAGTTAGCCTGCCGAACCTCCGGCCGCTTTTTGATCTTCCTGATGAACGCTTCGAGTTCGCTACCGGCCTCGCGCTCCAGCGAAACGAGCACGTGGATCGTCAGCGGCAATCCCATCGACGCCGGCCGTACGATCGCGACGTCGGCGGCAATGGTTCCATTCGCCCGCATCTGGCGGAGCCTCCGCAACACCGCGCTTTCAGAAAGGCCAACTTTCTCGGCGAGCATACGGGCCGGCATCAGGTTGTTGACCTGCACCAGCTTCAGCAAAGAGAGATCGAATGAATCGAGGGTAGCGGTTTCCGTCATGAATAGGAAGAATATCGCCTGAAACCGGTAAGGCGCAAGGAATTTCGGCGAAACTCAGCGCGCATAACGCAGTAGCATTTCCGCATGACAAAGAACCCGCCGATCGAAGAAGCTCACATTATCCAGGCCCGCCTGCATGCGCTTGCGCCGGGATATGCCGCGACACCGCTGGTCGCCTCGCCGGAGCTCGCAGCTGCCCATGGTCTGGGTGCGGTCTTCCTCAAGGACGAGGGAGCTAGAACACTCGGCAGTTTTAAATCGCTTGGAGGAACCTATGCGGCATTGCGGGCGCTGTCGCGCGCCACTGGTGAGGATTTCGCCGCGATCGCTTCGGGCAAAGTGCCGGCCGGCCAGCTGCCTCAGCTGTTGACTGCGAGCGCCGGCAACCATGGCCTGGCCGTTGCCGCCGCCGCACGTTTTGCTGGCAGCCGCGCCCGCATCTTCCTCTACCCCGACGTCTCTCGCGCCCGCCGTGATCGCATCGTCAACATGGGTGCAGAGATCGTCGACATCGATGGAACGTATGACGACGCTGTCGACGCGGCAAAGCAGGCGGCCAAAGACGGTGCCGGCATTCTGGTGGCCGACACCTCCTCCGATCCCGATGACCCGATCGTGAGCGACGTGATCGCAGGCTATGGCGTGATCCCGCAGGAAATCAAAGAGCAGATTGGGGAAGCGCCGCGTCCGACGCATCTTTTTATCCAGGCCGGTGTCGGCGGTCTCGCGGCGGCAATGACGACAGGCCTCAAGGACTGGCTCGCGCAACCGGCAAGGATTGTCGTCGTAGAACCCGCGACAGCTGCATGTGTCGATACGGCAATCCGCACAGGCAATGTCGAGCGGGTGCCTGGCGATCTGGCAACATCGGCGACGATGCTTGCCTGCGGCGAGGCAAGCCGACCGGCATTAAAGCTTATGGCCGGGTTTATCGACGTTGTGACCGTCGAAGAGGATCGTCTCACCAACGAACCACTCTTGCTGGAAGCCGCTGGCGGTCCCGCGACCACGCCGTCGGGCGCAGCCGGTCTCGCCGGGCTTCGCCGAGCCATTGCAAATCCCGAAATGGCAGTCCGCCTTGAACTCGACGCTTCGAGCCGCGTGCTGTTGTTCGTGACCGAAGGACCTCTCAACGAAGAAACCTAAAAGGGGAATGACATGAAAATCATAATAATTGCCGCGACGATTGCGGGCGTGCTGGCCACGCCGGCTTTGGCGGATATGACGATCGGCTGGGCCGGCCCGGTTACAGGCGGCAGCGCCGCTGTTGGCGAACAGAACCTCAATGGCGTCAAGCAGGCGATCGAGGATATCAATGCCGCGGGTGGAATTCTCGGCGAAAAGATTTTGCTGCAGACGGAAGATGACGGTGGCGATCCCAAGCAGGCCGTCTCGGTCGCCAATCGGCTTGCGGCATCCGGCATAAAATTCGTCATCGGGCATCAGAATTCCGGTGCCTCAATCCCCGCCTCGGATGTCTATGCCGAGAACGGCATGTTCCAGATCACTCCGGCATCCACAAATCCCAAGCTCACGGAACGCGGGCTCTGGAACACCTTCCGCACCTGTGGGCGTGACGACCAGCAAGGGACCGTCGCAGGGAACTATCTGATCAAGAATTTCACCGGCAAGAATGTCTTCATCGTTCACGACAAGACGCCCTACGGTCAGGGTCTTGCCGAAGAGGTAAAGAAATCGATCAATGCCGGCGGCCTGACCGAGACCGGCTACGAGGGTATCACTGTCGGCGACAAGGATTTCTCGGCCCTGATCGCCAAGATCAAGGAGACCAAGGCTGATGTCGTCTATTTCGGCGGCGTCTACACCGAGGGAGGTCTCATTCTTCGTCAATTGCGTGATCAAGGAGTCAAGACCCCGATGATCGGCGGAGACGCGATGTTCTCGAGTGAATTCGCGGCTATCGCCGGGCCGGAAGCCGACGGCACATTGATTACCTTCGGCCCCGATGCACGTCAAAACCCCGCGGCTGCGGAGGTTGTGAAGCGCTTTTCCGGGAAGAAGATCGATCCGGAAGGCTTCACGCTCTATGGCTACGCGGCGATGCAGGTCATAGCAGCCGGCATCAAGGAAGCTGGAAGCGCCGATCCACAGATTGTCGCAGACAAGCTGCACGGTGGGCTGAAAGTCGATACCGTCATAGGCCCTCTCTCCTACAACGAGAAGGGCGATATCACGCGGCTGGACTTCGTCTTCTACGAACTGAAGGGTGGCAAGTTCGAGCAAAAGGGTGCCGAATGATCTTGTCCGGGCGCCGCTCCAGCGGCGCCCTCTTGCTCGGGAGTGGATTATGAACAGGTTCGAGACAATCGAGAGGGAGATGATCGAATGGCGGCATCACCTGCACCGCAATCCCGAATTCGGCTTTGAGGAAATCAACACGGCAGCGTTCGTCGCCGAGAAGCTCCGTTCATGGGGCATCCAGGTCACAGAAGGTGTTGGAAAGACCGGCGTTGTCGGCAGTTTGACGCTGGGAACCGGAAAGCGCGCCATCGCGCTTCGTGCCGACATGGATGCGCTTCGGATCAGCGAGAGGAGCGACCTTCCCTACCGGTCGCAAACCTTAGGCACGATGCACGCCTGTGGCCATGACGGACATGTCGCAATGCTGCTTGGTGCTGCCCGAATCCTGGCAAAAGAGGGTGGCTTCGAGGGCACGGTTCGCTTCGTCTTTCAGCCGGCTGAGGAATGGGGCAGGGGCGCTCTTTCAATGCTGGACGACGGACTGATGGCCCGGTTTCCTTTTTCCGAAGTCTACGGCATCCACAACATGCCGGGTATGCCGGTGGGCCGGTTCGCGACGCGAACTGGCTCAATCATGGCCGCCGAAGACATATTCGAGATAAGGCTGGACGGAACAGGCGGCCACGCGGCGCGGCCGCACCATGCCAATGAAGTGCTGGTCGCAGCCTGTGCGCTCGTCGTGAATCTGCAGACGATCGTTTCTCGACGGCTCGACCCCGCAGATATGGCGGTTGTATCGGTCACTGAACTCATTGCCGACGGTACACGTAACGCTCTCCCCGGTACCGCAACCATACTCGGCGACGCGCGTAGCATGCGGTCTGAGGTCAGCGCGGAGATTGAGCGCCGTATGCGCCAGATTGTTGATGGGACTGCTTCGGCCTATGGTTGTTCGGCATCGATCGACTATCGCCGTGAGTTCGTTCCACTCGTCAACACACCTGAGCAAACGCGCGTTGCACTGGAGGTTGCCGGCTCCGTTTTCGGACCTGGGGCGGTGGAAGACGATATTGCGCCTATCGCCGCCTCCGAAGATTTCGCCAGGCTCCTGGAGAAAGTTCCCGGTAACTTCGCCTTCATCGGCAATGGAGAGACGTCAGCTCCCCTGCATAATCCCAGCTATGACTTCAACGACAATGTGCTTCGGCAAGGGGCTGAATATTTCGTTGCCGTCGCGAGACAACGGCTGCGATAACGCTCACAATCCTTGCCGCAAAATGGCGTTCTCATAGACAGGGTCGATGCCGGCGCCGAAACGAATGGTCATTCCACCTGCATATCGAGTTGCTGGGCAATGTTTTCGTAGTGGCGCGATGAGGCGGCGTTGCCCTGCTTGGCATATTGCGAGCCGACCGCTCGCGCTGCCTTTGCCGCCGCCCGGAACGCATCGAGCCGAACCTGCGGTTCGAGATTGGCATCGCCACCGATATCGCCATTGTTGAAGCGGCCAACGCGATAACCATCATTATCGATCACACCGATGACAGGCACTCCTGCTTTCATTTCACCATAGAAGGCAGGACCGGCGCGATCGCCGTCGCGCCGTCGCAGCATGCCAAGTCCGGATGCTTTGTTCGCAGTGCATAGCCCTGTCCAGTAGGTGGGACCTGCAGTCAGAGAGATAGGGGAAATGAATTCGCAGCGGCTGGTAGGGTCCTTGGACCAGTTCGAACCGGACGATGCCTCCTGCGCCAGCAGCGCCGGTGCCCACAATACGGACAGGGTGGCGGCCACTGCCGATATGGCCCTGAATGACCTCGGATACGGCATTGCTATCGTCTCTCCCATTTCGCCGCGCTAAGATCGTGCCATTAGGGCCGCAACGTCGAGCATCCGGTTGGCAAAGCCCCATTCATTGTCGTACCAGCCGAAAACCCGCAGAAGGCCGCCAGCGGAAACCGAGAGTTCCGGTCCTGAGACGACCAGCGATTCCGGCCGGGCGCGCAGATCGACGGATACGAGCGGCTTTTCGATCCAGCCGATGACGGGAGATGCGGCGATTGCGCTCTTCAAGCGTTCGCGGGCTTCGGCGAGGGTCGGCGCCTTCTCCAGCGACACCGTCAGGTCGATCGCCGAGACGCTCGCGGTCGGAACGCGGATGGCCCGTGCTTCGATCTTTCCGGCGAGGGATGGCAGGATTTTGCCGACCAGCTTGTGGGCGCTGGTGCTCGTCGGCACCATAGAGAGAGCGGCGGCGCGGCTGCGTGCAAAATCGTCCCGCGGCTGGTCGACGGTCGGCTGGCTGCCGGTGTAGCAATGAACCGTCGTCATCTGCCCGCCAATGATGCCGAAGAGGTCATCGACCGTCTTCAGCAGGGGTGCCAGCGCGTTCGTGGTGCATGATGCATTGGATATGATCTTGTGGCTGGCAATCATCTCTTCGTTGGCGCCAAGCACCACCGTCACGTCGGCAGATTCGGCGGGACCCGAGATCAGTACACGCTTTGCCCCGGCCTCCAGCGCCCGGGAGACGTAGTGGCGGGTATAAGGCTGGCCGGTGCATTCGAGGAAAATATCGACGTCCGATAGATCGAGGGCGCGAATATCCCGCTCGTTGTGGAAAGGTATCGAACGCTCGCCGATCCGCAATGTGCGCTCCTCGGCCACCACGTCCTCCGGCCATGGGCCGAAGACGCTGTCATACTGGAACAGGTAGGCGCAGCTTTCCAGCGGAGCGATGTCGTTGACGAGGACAACCTCGATGTCGCGGCGCTCTTTCAGCAGGATGCGAAGAACGGAGCGGCCGATGCGGCCAAAGCCATTGATAGCAATTTTCGGCTTCTGTTCTGTCACGCGCTGGGCTCCTGCGATTATGCGATGAGGCCTATGACAACCGTGAGCGATACGCAATATCAAGGCGGTCGCTGCTACTGCTTCCAAGCGCCGCGGCGATCGCTTGGACGGGTGAGGAGCCGCCGCCCAATGGGGCTTGTGGCCGACCGGCGGCATCTGGTTGATCGCGCAGCCTCTCCATCTTTGCGATTATCTCGACGATCCCGAGGCGATGCGAAAGCGTCTGTTCCCGATAGCCAAAGGTGCCGCACAATTCATCTTTGACGTTCTCGTTCCTCTTCCGGGCACGCCTTACCTCGTTACCAGTCCCTCGCTTTCGCCGGAAAATATCCATCCGCATGGCGCCTCGGTCTGTGCAGGCCCGGCGATGGATAGCCAGTTGATCCGCGACTTTCTCGCCTTGCTGCGTCCGCTCGCCGTGGCCATCGGCAGCGAGCACGCCCTCGTCGCGGAGATTGACAGCGTCAATCCGCGGCTGGTGCCCGACAGGATCGGCGCCAGCGGCCAGCTGCAGGAATGGCTGGAGGATTGGGACATGGATGTGCCCGAGATCCATCATCGCCATGTTTCACATCTATACGGCCTCTATCCGAGCTGGCAGATCGACATGGACCGGACACCGGATCTATCGGCCGCTGCCCGGCGCTCGCTCGAGATCCGCGGCGACGATGCGACCGGCTGGGGCATCGGCTGGCGCATCAATCTTTGGGCGCGGCTTCGCGACGGCAATCATGCGCTCGATGTTATCAAGCTGCTTCTGAGTCCCGAAAGAACCTACAAAAATCTCTTCGACGCCCATCCGCCCTTCCAGATCGACGGCAATTTCGGCGGCGCAGCCGGTATCCTGGAAATGCTGGTTCAATCCCGTCCCGGCGAAATCCACCTCCTGCCGGCGCTGCCAGACGATTGGCGCTCGGGCTCGCTGTGTGGCCTGCGCACGCGTGGCGGACTGCTATTGGACATGACCTGGCAGAATAGCCGACCGGCGACCGTCCGGCTTTCGGCAGCCAGGGACGTTCGAACGACGCTTCGGTCCGGCGGCACAAGAATGGATTTGGCGCTGGCGGCTGGCGAAACGCGCGTTATTGATTTGGCGGAGGGTTTCGAGCCGCAGGGCTGACGAAATGAAACATCGCGGACGATGGCTGAAGTTCAGCTGCGAGACAGGCCTCGCCCATGCCGGCGAAGAAGGCATGGATGTCGCCGGGTTGCTGCCATCGCTGGTGCGCAACGGCAAGTATCCGTTTGGGACCACCGGTTACCCGGCGGTCCCAAACGTCAAAACGGACCTGATTACTTCTTCTCGTTGAGCTTTGCGACGAGCACGTCGCCGAACTCCGGTGCCGACATCGGCTGCTGGCCGGTGATCAGTTCGCGGTCGACGACGACGTTGCTGTGCCAGTTGGCGATGGTTTCCACGCGCGCGCCAGCCTCGGCCAGGGCGTTGACCGGGTAGAACTGAACGTTGCCACCCAGGCCGTTCGGGCCTTCGAGCGCCTGCTCTTCGCCGGTCGAGAAGATCGTCGCGCGATAACCCGCATAAGGCCAGCCGGTGGTGAGCGAGCTTGCCTTGCCGTCACCGGCGATCATCGAGGCGACGAAGGCATGCGGATCCGGCAGAGCGGACAGAAGAACGATCGGGCCGTGGCAGATGATGCCGGTCGGGCGGCCGGTATCATGGAAGCTCGTCAGGATCTTGCCGAGGTTCTTGTCCTTGATCAGATCGGCCATCGGTGCGTGACCACCTGGGATAAAGAGGCCGGCGTAACCGTCCATGCCTTCCTTGACGACCGCCTCAAGCGTCTTCGGATGCTTGAGCTGGTCGATGGTCTTCACGTATTCCGCGGCGTCAGCGCGGGCCTTGTCGTCGCCGCCGAAGAACATCTTGTTGTCGGAGTTGACGTCCATCGCCGGCAGATCGCCCTTCGGATTGGCGATCACAGGCTCGTAGCCGGCTTCGACCAGCTTGCGATACGGGACGGCGAACTCGTTGAGATAGTAGCCGGTCTTGTAGGTCTTGCCGCCCTTCAGATCGAGCTCATGGGCGCTGGACATGACGACCAGGACCTTGCCCCTCGACTGGGCCGAAGCCATATTGGGGGATGCGACGGCGACGACCATAGCGATAGCGGCCGCACCAATGGTGAGGAGATTCATTGTTCTATTCCTTTGTTCGGGTTCGTGAGTGACGCGTTACTTTGCGTAGCGCGGAGCAGGCTTGGCGTTGGCGAAGTTCCGGCCAAAAGCGCGGCGGTCGGCTTCCCAGCGCAGCCACTGGTCGCCGTCATGCAGCGGCGGGATCGTCACCAGTTCGCCCTGGTCGAGGCCGCTGAGGGCCGCATCGACCAGATCGGCGGCCGACATCGTCGTCGGCTTGTCCTTCTGCGGCGCGTAACCGGCGACATCCCAGAAGTCGGTGGCGGTCGCTGCCGGCAATACGGTCTGGATCCGCACACCCTTGTCGGCCAGATCGCGCTGCAAGGCGTGGCCGAAGCTCAGAACATAGGACTTCGAGGCGCTGTAGACACCGTTCAGGGATTCGACGGCAATGCCGACGGCCGAGCTGATGTTGATGATCGTGCCGGCGCCGCGGGCAACGAAGCCGGGGGCGGCCGCATAGGTCAGGCGCGTCAGAGCCGTGATGTTCAGTTCGATCATCGCTTCCATCTCATCGGCATTGTCTTGCAGGATCGATGCGACCGAACCGACGCCGGCATTGTTGACGAGAACGGTGATCGCCGTGTTGTCGCGCAGGATGTGTTCGACCTTGCGAAGATCTTCCCTGTTGCCGAGATCGGCCGCGACGCTGGTGATGGTCCGGCCGGTTTCCTTGCCGAGCTTGTCTGCAAGCGCTGCGAGGCGCTGTGCATTGCGGGCAACGATGATGAGGTCATAGCCGCGCTTGGCGAGGCGATCGGCATAGATTGCGCCGATGCCTGCAGAAGCGCCGGTGATAAGGGCGGTACCTTTGAATTGGGTGCTGGTCATGAGGCTTTCTTCCTTGTTGATCCTCCGGCGTTGTGCCGACGATGAGGAGATACTCGCCCCGAAAAGAGATATCCTCAATGTCATATATGCAACGATTTAGGACATTGGGTCCTGTCTGTTGCAGCAGCTGCGTCTGTGGCGTATTTTAAGTACAAGCAACGTTTTACGCCTCTTGTCCCGGGAGCAGTCATGCATACGGTTGGATTAATTGTTTACCCGGAATTTCAATCGCTTGGTCTGGCTGTCACGACTGTATTCGAATACGCAAACATCGGTAGCGAGGAGCAGGCCTACGACCTGCAGATCGTGTCCGAGCATGGTGGTCCGGTGCGGACGTCGGAGGGGTTTTCGGTCAACACCAAGCCGTTGGGCGGCGGCAGCTTTGACACGCTGATCGTGACCGGAGACAACAACTGCCGGCTACCGTCCACGACGCTCATCGAGTTTCTGAAGCGCGCGCCGGAACGATCTAGGCGGATCGCCTCCGTCTGCACGGGAGCGTTCGTGCTTGCCGCGGCCGGGCTGCTCGATGGTAAACGCGTGACGACGCATTGGGCGCATGCCCGGTCTTTTGAACGCACCTATCCGAAGGTGACGCTGGATGAAGACAGGATTTTTGTTGTCGATGGACAGATCTGGACCTCTGCCGGGATGAGCGCCGGGATTGACCTTGCGCTTGCTATCGTCGAGCGGGATCTTGGCCTGGAAACGGCACGCGCTATTGCACGGAAAATGGTGATCTATCAGCGCCGCGGCGGGGGGCAGTCGCAGTTTTCCGTTCTCCTGGACATGGATCCGAAGTCGGACCGCGTCCAGATGGCCCTGTCCTTTGCAAAGGAGAACCTTGCAAGCGACCTTTCGATCGAGGCACTTGCTGAAGCGGCACGACTGAGCCCAAGACAATTCAGTCGCGTTTTCCGGGAAGAGACTGGTCAGACACCGGCAAAGGCGGTCGAGCGGCTGCGTGTCGAGGCAGCGCGTCTGATGATGGAAACCAGCCGGCATCCGATCGAGGTCATCGCGAGGGAAACCGGCTTCGGCGATCGGGAACGAATGAGGCAGGCGTTTCTACGCGCCTTTGGTCAATCGCCACAGGCAATCCAGCGAAGCTCTGCGATGGTGGAATCGGCGGCTTAGCCTATCGCCGTTTCGAGCTCTGTCAATTTTACGAGTTCATCACGTCGCGCCATGGGCATTGCGGCGAACCGCTTGTGGTGGCTGCCCGACAACCCGCAGGAATGCCCGGCGCATGCGCTCCCTGTCCGCAAAGCCGGCTTCATACGCAACGGTTTCGACTGTATGGCGCCCGTTTTCCAGCATCAGGCGCGCGGCCTCGACCCGCAACCGTTCCACTGCCTTTGCTGGCGTCTGTCCGGTTTCGCTTCGGAAAGCGCGGCTGAATTGCCGTGAACTGAGCCGTGCGGCCTTGGCAAGTTCATCCAGCGATAGCGGATTCCTGAGGTTTGACCGGGCATAGGTCAGCGCATTTTGAATGCGGTCGGATTTCGGCTCCAGCTCAAGCAGCGTGGAGTGCTGCGACTGCCCGCCCGAACGGCGGTGATAGAGGACAAGCTGGTGGGCAACGGTGCGGGCCACGTCCATACCGTGATCGTGCTCGACCATGGCAAGCGCCAGATCCATGCCCGCGGTCATTCCGGCAGACGTCCAGAACCTGCCATCCTGGATGAATATTCGATCCGCCTCGATGCGCACATCGGGAAAACGCTGTTCCAGTTTATGTGCCATCATCCAGTGTGTGGTGGCGCGCCGGTTTGTCAGCAATCCCGCCTCGGCAAGAATGAAGGCTCCCGTACAGATGGCAGCGACTCGCTGCGTTTCCGCCGCCGCACGGCGCAGGTAGTCAATCAGCTCTCGCGACACCTGAGGCATTGCCTCGCCACCGCAAACGATGACGCTGTCGAAAATCTCGTTCCCAAGCGGCTCGCTCATCACTGTGACCGCTGTCGTCCCGCGCATCAGGCCGCCGCCCTCGGAGCGGATCGAAACATCATACGCCTGCGTCTCAAGCACGCGGTTTGCCACCTCGAACACGGTGCTGGCCGCCAGACAGAGCAACTGGAAATCTGGATAGACAATAAAGCCGACGCTGTGCATGAGCAGATCTTTGTGGCTGAAAAGGTGGCAACTATGACATTTTCGCCAGGCCGCGCAAGGTCCATAACGTTCCCATTGGAACTTATCTCAACGACCATATGGAGAATGTCATGTCGCGGCTTGAAGGAAAGATTGCACTTATCACCGGCGGAAGTTCAGGAATCGGCCTCGCTACCGCCAAGACCTTTCTGGCGGAGGGTGCTGCCCGCGTTTATATCACCGGGCGGCGCAAGGCGGAGCTTCTGGGAGCGGTCGCGACGCTCGGCAACAAGGCCAGCGGTATCCAGGGCGACGTCACCCATCCCAAGGATTTGGATCGGGTCGCGGATCTGGTGCGCGCGGAAGCCGGCCACCTCGACGTGGTCTTTGCAAATGCAGGCTTTGCTGCGCCGGCCCCTCTCGGAAGCATCACCGAGGATCACCTCGACGGTCTTTTGAACACGAATGTCAAAGGCGTGATCTGGACGATCCAGAAGGCGCTGCCGCTGCTGATGCCCGGCGGGTCGATCATTCTGGCATCGTCGATCGTCGGCACCAAGGGCTTCGGGGACTGGAGCGTCTACAGTGCCAGCAAGGCCGCCGTTCGCTCCTTCGCCCGCACTTGGGCGTCGGATTTGAAGCACCGGAACATCCGCGTCAACGCTGTCAGTCCCGGCGTCATCAGGACACCCGGTCACGACGGCTATGGTGCCTCGCAGGAGCAGGTTGCCGGCTTCTTCGATTTCGCCGCCAGCATCACACCGCTCGGCCGGACCGGCCGTGACGACGAGGTTGCCAAGGTCGTGACATTTCTTGCCTCTAATGAAAGCAGCTTCATCAATGGCAGCGAAATCTTCGTCGATGGCGGCATCGCTCAAATCTGAGCGCAACGTCTTGCACCGAGCATCTCGCCCCCCTGCGTGGAGCGCCAAAGGCTCCACGCAGGGGAGACCTTTGCCCATTTGAGAACGCTGGCGATGCACGATGAACTGAGCGTCAGTGGCGGTGATCACAAGATTGCGGTAAAGCTGGAAAGCGTCCTGCCGTGCGAAGGAAAGATCGTGCGCGGTGTGAGAGGCGCCATAGAAGAGCGGCCAGCCACAATAACACCGAAGGTCAATTTGCGCCGTTGGCGAATTTCGTAGACGTGTTTTGCTTTCTGAGACCCCAGCGATCCATTGCTTGCCGGCGATTGTCTTTCGACTCTGCTCGTCACCCCTGAGCGCGGAGCAGGCGAACAATATGGCCGATGGCGTCCTCGTCTGCGAGTGCTTCATCGCCGGTAACCGCCAAAGCTGCACGAATCTCCAACTGGCTGTCGAGCCAGAACTGCACCAGTGCGCCGCCCATGATTGCGGCCAGGCCAGCTGGCAGGTCGTTGCGAATGAAGCCAGCCTCCTGGGCGCGCTTGTCGGGACCGTGCTCTTACTCGCTGCTTTCGGGACGTCCAGTCGGACCTGATAGGAGATCCCCACGACGCAATCCAAAACCCTCAAGCCAAATGATGCACAGGCGTGCAAAAAGTGAATTTTTGTCATTGCGGTGTCATCCACCACGGATAGCTAGGCTTTCGAAGGCCTCTCGGAATGAGGCCCAGGAAGAGGAGAAGGTCATGAACAGACGCGAATTTCTAGTCACTTCGGCGGCGGCGGCTGGCCTCCTGGCAATGCCGCGCTTTGCGTTTGCAGCTGGAGAGACGATTGATCTCTACAGTGGCTCTGACGCCAACATTATCGATTTCTGGAGCAACGTCGTTGTGCCGGCGTTTGCAAAAGCTCATCGCGAGCTGGCCATCAAGGTAACCGATGCCGGCGACAACACCGGCCTTCGCGCCATCGCCGATCGCGGTCTTGCCGCGCTGAAGACCAAGACCGATCCGCAGGCCGACATTTTCGAACATTTCGACCCGCGCCTTCCGGCAGGCGGCATCGACGCTGGTCTCTGGGTGAAATTCTCGGCCGAGAACATCGAAGGCTTCGACCACGTCAACCCGCTGAGCGTCGATAGCGAATACTCGCTTCCCTATCGCGGCTCGCAGGTTCTGCTGGCCTACGACACCACGAAGCTCGACCCGAAGAACGCGCCGAAGACCTGGGAACAGTTGACGGCATGGATCAAAGCAAACCCCGGCCAGTTCATCTACAACCGTCCCGACAAGGGCGGTTCTGGCGGTAACTTCGTCCGCCGCGCCATTCATGAAGCCAATGGCCGCGACCCCAGCAAGTTCACCGTCGACAACTTCACCGCCGACTACGCCAACCAGACGCTAACTCCGGCCTGGAAGCTTCTTACTGACCTCGCTCCCTCGCTCTACGAAAAGGGTGCCTACACCGCTGGCAACACGCAGTCGATCCAGCTGCTCGCACAGGGTGTCGTCACTATGACTCCTGTCTGGTCGGATCAGATTCTGCAGGCAATCTCGCAGGGCGTGCTGCCCGAGACGACCGGCCTCGTCCAGCTGAGCGATCTCGCGCTCTGCGGTGGTTTCTCGCGCATGACGGTCTTCTCGAACGGCGCCCACAAGGATGCCGCTCTCAAGCTCGCCTCGTTCCTGCTCAGCAAGGAAATCCAGGAATCCATCATCACCGAGATCGGCGGCTTCCCGGGCGTATCCTGGGACCACATCTCCGATGACCTCCGCAAAAAGTATGCCGACGTCATCCCGAAGACCATTCCGACCTTCCCGAGCGGTGATTGGGAAACCAACATCAATGACGGCTGGTACCGCAATGTAGCCCCGGGCATCAGCCGTACCTGATGCGCAGGCGGATACAGGTAAATTCGCCGGCGCGTGATGGTGCGCCGGCCAAGAGTGCCTCGGCGGGGCTGCTTCTGGTCGCCCTGCCGATTCTTCTGCTCGGCTGGCTTATCGTCTATCCGATCATCTCGGCCGTCATGGGTACGATCTTCGTGCGCCAGGTGGATGGAACTTCGCAGTTCTCGCTGGCTTCCTACCAGTTCTTCTTCACCGACAGCTACAGCCTTGCCAATCTCTGGGTAACGCTCTGGACGACCTTCGTCTGCGGCGTGCTGCTTGTCGTCATCGGATTGCCGATTGCGCTTTATCTTCGCTTCTCCCAGGGCCGCCTTGCCGGCTATGTGCAGGGGCTTGCAATCTTCCCGATGTTCGTGCCGTCGATCATTCTCTCCTACGCGCTGATCCGCACCATCGGCCCGAACGGCACCGTCGATATACTGCTCAACGCCGTCGGTCTGCCGAAGCTGCCGTCACCCTATCTGACACCCTGGGGGCCGGTGATCGGCCTCGTCTGGGACAACCTGCCGCTGACCGTGCTGATGTTGACGGCCGGGCTCAGCAGCATTTCGAAAAGCTCGATCGAGGCCGCGCGTGATGTTGGCGCCAAGCCTTTGCGCGTCTTCATCTCGATCATCATGCCGCGCATGGGCAACTCCCTGCTGGTGACCGCATCCTTCGCCGTTCTCGGCATCTTCTCGTCTTTCACGCTGCCCTATGTTCTCGGTCCCGCGTCGCCCGAGATGATGGGGCCGTTCATGCAGCGCACCTTCTCCGACATGAACGATCCACTGAACGCGTTGACGCAGGCGGTTATCTCCTTCGCCTTCTGCCTGGTCTTCGGCATTTTCTACGTGCGCTCGATCGCCAGAAACCGGGAGGGCGGCCGATGACGCCGGTTGAAAACACCGCTTCACGCGCCAGGATCGATTGGACCGGGATCTGCTTCGCAGTCCTTCTGACGCTGTTCATCGCGTTGCCGCTGGTCGTCGTCGGCACCTGGGCCTTTACCGAGGTCTGGCGCTATCCCTCCGTCATTCCGCAGCAGTTTGGCCTGCGCTTCTGGCATCAGACGTTGTCGCGTGCCGATGTCTGGGATGCGCTGACGCTGAGCCTGCGGCTGACGGCAATCGTCACCATCCTTTCCGCGATCATCTGCCTTCCGGCGGCCTATGCCTTTGCGCGGATGAAATTTCCGGGCCGCAACATCCTCTTCCTGTCCTTCCTCGCATCGCATGCCTTTCCGAAATTCGGCCTGCTGGTGGCGATTGCCGGCATCTTCCTGCAGTTGGGGCTGATCAGCACCTTCTGGGGTGTCGTGCTGATCCAGCTCGTCGGCACGCTGATGCTGATGATCTGGATTCCGGTCGCGGCGTTCCAGAATGTCGATCGCCGCATGGAAGAGGCGGCGCGGGACGCGGGCGCCACGCCGCTTCGGGTGTTCTGGTCGATCACCCTGCCGCAGGCGGGGCCGACGATCGCCGCCGCCCTGCTTTTGACCTTCGTCGGCACCTTCTACGAAACCGAAGGCGCCTGGCTGATCGGCGCCCCCGAAATCCGCACCATGCCGGTGCTGATGATCACCTTCATCAACAATCAGATCGTCGTTCAGTACGGCGCTGTGCTTTCGGTGATGCTGTGGGTGCCGTCTTTCATCGCCTTGATGTTTGCCCGCCGCGTCATCGGCACGGGTGCATTCGCCCGGGGCTTCGGTGCATAGTATGGTCGGGTTCCGCCCGAAGAGAGGCTGCCAATGGCACGTTTGACGATCAACGGCGTTTCGAAGAGCTTCGGCACGTCTTTCGCCGTGCGCGATTTCTCGCTCGATGTCGAAGACGGCGAGCTGGTCTGCCTTCTCGGCCCCTCCGGCTCCGGCAAGTCGACGCTGCTGCGGATGATCGGCGGCTTCGAGCGTCCGACGGGCGGGTCGATCCTGATCGACGCCAAGGACGTGACCGACCTGCCGCCGGAAAAGCGGCCGACCGGCATGGTGTTCCAGAGCCACGCCTTGTGGACGCATATGGATGTCTTCAACAACATCGCCTTCGGCCTGAAGCTGCGGCATCTGCCGAAGGCAGAGATCCGCGACCGCGTCGAAGGCGCCCTTCAGCTTGTCGGCCTGTCCAACTACGGCAAGCGCCAGACCACGCAGCTGTCCGGCGGCCAGCAGCAGCGTGTCGCGCTGGCCCGTTCGCTGGTGCTGGAGCCGAAGATCCTGTTGCTCGACGAACCCTTCGCCAGCCTCGACCAGCATCTGCGCGAGCGTCTGCGCGAAGAGGTGAAGGACATCCAGCAACGTCTCGGTATCACCACGCTGTTCGTCACCCACGGTCAGGACGAGGCGCTAGCGCTTGCCGACCGCATCGTCGTCATGCGAGACGGCGGCACCGAGCAGATCGCACCGCCAGACGTCATCTATCGCGAGCCGCAGACGGCCTTCGTCGCCGGTTTCATCGGCTCGATGAATTTCGTCCGCACGACGGTCAAGAACGGCATCAGCGAGCACCCGGCCTTTCCGCTTGCCGTACCGGTCGGCGATGGCGAGGTGGAGATCGCCTTCCGGCCCGAGGCACTTTCGCTTTCTCTCTCAGAGAAGAAAGCAGCGTCCGTCCACCGCACGATCGATTTCGGGACCCATAAGCTTGTCGATATCGATCTCATCGACGGTAGCCGGCTGAAATCGATGACCGCGCCGGATGCCAACTGGGCGAAGGGCAGTCTGGTCGAGCCCAAGGTTGCAGCCTACTTCGCATTCCGCGATAACGGCCTCGTCTATCAATCGCCGCAAGCCGGCCATCAAGGACAGAGGCAGGTATTCGGTCATGTCTGATACAACGGGCGTCGCAATCAAGACGGATGGGCACCTCACCTGGCTGAAATGGCATCGTGGCCACCGATGCGCTGGTGACATCTCCTTCACACGCCAGCGGATCGCCGAAGGCATGGCGCTCGGTGCAAGCGTCGAGATCGATCTCGTCTGTTTCGCGGGTGATGGCTTTGCCGTCCTGCACGACGACGTGCTGCACCCGGCGACGACAGGCGAGGGCGTTGTCGCCGATGCCTCGGCCGACTATCTCCGCGGCCTCTATCTTCGCGACCACGAGGGCCAACCGACCGGTCATCCGGTCATGCTGATCGATGATCTCGGCCGTCTGCTGGAGGAGATCGACTGCCATGCGGATGCAGTCCTGCAGCTGGATCTGAAGGAATATTCCGTTCGCATCAGCGAGGCCGATGTCGCCGTCTTCGCCAAGGCGATCGCGCCGGTGGCGAAATCCGTCATTCTCTCAGGAGGCGACGCCGTCGCCGTGGAGCGCCTGTCGCGCGCTGTCCCAGATATGCCTGTCGGCTACGACCCGTGCCATGACGGCGCGATCGAGCGGCTGATGGAAAACCGCGATTTTGCGGGCTTCGTCGCTGCCGCGCTTGCGGCCTCGCCAAAGGCCACGATGATCTATCTGCATCACAAGCTGGTGCTGTTTGCCGATGCGGCGGGTTTCGACATGATCGGCGCTTTTCATCAGGCGGGCCGGACGATCGACGCCTATACGATCAATCGCGCTATCCCCGACATCTTGCCGGATGTTCGCCGTCTGTTGGCGCTGAAGGCCGACCAGATCACCACGGATGACCCGGTTGGCCTTGAGGCCCTGATCACCTCCGGCCACTAGCCTTCGCGAAAGCCATCGACCAGCCAGGTGTGTACCGCGGTGTTGGCCGCGATTATATCGCCATTCGGCGTCACCGGGCCGCCGGAGAAGGCGGAGACATTGCCGCCTGCCTCTTCGACCAGCAATGCCGAGGCGCCGTAGTCGTGCAGCGACAGGCCATCCTCGAAGAAGCCATCGAGGCGGCCGCAGGCCACATAGGCGATCGAGAGCGCCGCCGAGCCGAGCCGCCTCACGCCGGCCGTCTCATCCATCAGCCGCTGCAATGCCGAGAGATAGGTTTCCTTCCTGACCGCCTTGACCTGGCCGGGAACGGGAAGGCCGGCTCCGATCAGGACATTCTCGATATCGCCATTGTCGATGCAGCTGATCTTCTCGCCGTTGAGATAGGCACCCTGTCCGGCTTCGGCGCTGAAGAGCTCGTCGAGCATTGCATCATAGACGACGCCCAGGGTGATCCTGCCATGCTCGACGATTGAAATCGTCATGCCGAAATGCGGTATTCCCCACGCATAGTTCGTCGTGCCATCGATCGGATCGATGTAGATCACTGGCGTATCCGGGCCGGCATCGCGATTGCCGACGGCTTCTTCGCCCTGGATGGCGTAATCCGGAAATGCCCTGACCATCTCGTCGACAATGATCCGCTCAACCGCGACGTCGATCTCCGTCTGATAGTCTCTGGGAGCCTTCGCCAGCATCTCGTTGACACGGCGGCGTTTCAGGGAGGAACGGGCGAGCGTGCCGGCCTTGAGAACGGCTTCCGCCAGAAGCCTGAGACGGCTCGATGCCGCGGGATGGAGTCGGTCGGCAACGTCGGGAATTGTCATGGAAACCTGGAGAGTGATTCACATTTGGAGACTTGAGGCATCGCAAAGGCACATTACGCTTTTATGACGAAACGCCTGCCATGTCGCCCATGAAGAAACTTGGCGACCTGGAACTGTTCGGTTCTGATGAACGATCGGCAATGACGCGAAGATTGCCTTCGCGATCCACATTCTGTGCGCAGACGATGCCGGCGTCCGGGCAGCCCACACCTCCGCCTCTATGCCGTTTCGTGAAAGAAATGAAGGCTTTCCGGCGGGCGCATTTTCAAACCCAAATTTCTGATTTTCACAGATTGACCGGCATCGCCAAGATCGGTATCCATTATTAAATCAATTTGATTGAGTTCAAATAAAAAAGAGGGAACCTTCATGAACATCACTGGAATTGGGTATCGCAATTTTATCGCGAAGGCGGGCTGGGCGACGACCGCTGCCTATATCGCCTTGTTCGGCGCTTCGAGTGCATTCAGCGCCGAGGCGGTCCTGACAATGCACATTGAGGAGCAGACCAGCTGGGTGCAGAATTTCAATCCGTTCGACCTCGCCGGGCGCCGGCAGAGCACGATGGATTTCATCTATGAGCCACTTGTCATTTTCAACGCCGAGGACGGTGGCAAGCCGGTATGGCGGCTGGCGACGAGCTTCAAATTCTCAGATGACCTCAAGTCGATCACCTATGAACTGCGTCCTGGCTTGAAATGGTCGGACGGTCAGCCGCTGACTTCCTCCGATGTCAAATATACTATCGATCTGATGCTGAAGAACGCGGCTCTCGACACGGTCGGTGTCGGTGAAACGGTTGCATCCGTTGAGGCGCCATCACCGACCGAAGTCCGCATCAATCTGAAGGACGTCAACTCCGATTTCCCTGAGTCGCTGGCGGATCTGGCCGTCGTTCCCGAGCATGTCTGGAAGGATGTTTCCGACCCCGTCGCATTCAAGAATGAAAAGCCGATCGGATCCGGGCCTCTCACCGAGCTGCGCCGGTTCACGCCGCAGGTTTACGAGCAATGCCGCAATCCGAATTACTGGGATGCGGCGTCGCTTCATGTGGATTGCATCCGGCTGCCGCAGATCTCCGGCAACGATCAGATGCTGGCAATCCTGCCGGAAGGCAACATGGACTGGATTGGATCGTTCATTCCGGAAATCAAGAAAACCTTCGTGGCACTCGATCCGGATCATAACGGCTATTGGCAGCCGCCGGCCGAAACGGTCGCCTTCCAGATGAACTTCAAGAGCGCCAACCAGGGCAATCTCGAGGCCTACAAGGACATCAATTTCCGTCACGCATTCAGCCTCGCCATGGATCGGCCGTCGATGGTGGATATCGCCGGGTTCGGCTATCCGGTGGTAAACCTTCATGCCAGCGGCCTGCCACCGCGCTTCGAAAGCTGGCGCAACAAGGCTGCGGAAGGCGACAAGGACGCCTTCATGGGCTTCGACACGGAGAAGGCCAACAAGGTTCTCGATGACGCGGGCTTCAAGAAGGGCGCCGATGGCTTCCGGACGACGCCAACCGGCAAGCCGATCGCGTTTCCGGTCATCGTTCCCAACGGCTGGACCGACTGGATCGACGCCGTCCAGATTGCCGTCGAGGGACTCCGCGCCATCGGCATCAATGCGTCGGTCGCCACGCCCGAATACGAGCAGTGGCGGAAGCAGATCCTCGACGGAAGTTTCGAGGTGGTCATGAACTCGCGCGCCGATGGGGCGACACCGTTCCGCGGCTACTATCAAAGCCTCTCGACAGCCTATGCCGGACGCATCACCGGCGCGCCTTCGCGCTATTCGAATCCGAAACTGGACGCTCTCTTCAGTCAGTATCTGAAGGCCACGACCGATGATGACCACAAGAAGATTTTCAACGACATCCAGCTCCTGGTTGCCGATGACTTCCCGGTCGTGCCCGTGTTCAACGGTCCAACCTGGTATCAGTTCTCCAGCAAGCGCTTTACCGGCTGGGTGACGGACAAGGATCCGGTCATGAACCCGGAAGATCATGACAACAACCGGATGCGTCTGATGCATCTCCTGCGCCTCAAGCCGGTTCAATAAGCCGGCCAGGGATAGAGGATATGCGCATTTCGAGCCGGCGCCTCGGCGTCTATGCGGTCGCTCTGGCGTTCGCTGTGTTGATGAACTTCATCCTTCCCCGGCTTATGCCGGGGAGCCCCGTCGATGCCATGGTGGCCCAGCTGGGGCCACGCGCCACGCCGGCAGCCGTGGCAGCGATCAAGGCTCGCTTTGGTGCGGTCGATGCCCCGATGATGAGCCAGTTCGCCGACTATCTGAAGGGGTTGGCCACGCTGGATCTTGGCGTGTCGGTCAAATACTATCCGCAAACGGTTGTTCAGGTTTTGGGCAGAGCCACCATCTGGACAATCTTTCTGGTCGTCACCGCCATCTTCTTTTCGCTATGTGTGGGTGTGGTTCTCGGCGCTGTCGCCGCATGGCGGCGCGGCGGCCGGTTTGACACGATCGTCTCGCCCCTTTCGGTCGTGATGATCTCCGTCCCTCCCGTCATCATCGCATTGACCACGCTTTTCATCTTTGGTGTCTCGCTTCGCTGGTTTCCGGTTGGCTATGCCTATGATCCGAACCTGGATCCGGGTTTCGACTTCACCTTTGCAGGCAGCGTGCTCGTTCACGCCATTCTGCCGGTACTGACGCTGTCGCCATTTCTCATCGGCGAGTTTCAGACGACGATGCGTTCGGCGATGATCTCGGTGCTTGGCGAAGACTACGTCACGATGGGGCGTGCCAAGGGCCTCAGCCACCGTGCCGTGATGTTCGGATACGGCGCCCGCAACGCGATGCTTCCCGTTCTCACCAATCTGGCACTGATGATCGGCGCGGTCTTCGGTGGATCGATCGTCACCGAGATAGTCTTCAACTACCCGGGGCTCGGATTGACCCTCTACACCGCGAGTATCGCGCGTGACTATCCGGTCATTCAGGGCCAGCTGCTCCTGATGACGCTTGCCACTCTCGGCGCCAATTTTCTCGTCGACATTCTCTATGGATTGATCGACCCACGACTGCGGGAGGCAAACTAATGAGCTTCACTCTTGGGGCCATCCTTCGCCAGCGCAAGGCTGTTGCCGGATTGATTATCGTCGCGGCCATCTGGGCGATCGCGCTGCTTGCTCCGCTTATTGCGCCGGGCGAACCCGGCGCGCGCGTCGGCCGTTCCCATCAACCCCCGTCGATGGAACACGTTCTTGGCACCACGAAGATGGGGCGCGATGTCTACCGCCAGTTTGTCTGGGGTGCGCGGAGCTCGCTTTCGGTCGGGTTTGCCACAGGCATCGCGATCACCGTCATCGGCACCGGTATCGGTCTTGTGGCCGGATATGCCGGCGGAAAGACCGACGCCGCTCTCGATCTCGCGACCAATGCCGTTCTCGTCGTCCCGAACATGCCGTTGCTGATCCTGCTCGCCTCATTCGCGGGAACGGTCGGTCCGATGACGATCATGATGATCATCGCTCTGACATCGTGGCCATGGGGCGCAAGAATGACGCGGTCGCAGACCATGTCGATCAGAAACCGTGATTTCGTGACGGCGTCGAAAATGATCGGCGAGCCGGCATGGCGGATCATCTTCGTCGAGATCCTGCCCAATCTGGCGCCCCTCATCGGTATCAATCTGGTCGGGAGCATCATCTATGCGGTGGTCGCACAAACGACGCTGGAATATCTGGGTTTCGGCGATCCCCTGAAGGTTTCCTGGGGCACGATGCTCTACAACGCGCAGAACGCCTCGGCGATCATGGTGGGCGCGTGGTGGGACGTCGGCGTTCCGGCGGCCGGGATTGCGCTGACCGGGCTCGGGCTGGCTCTTCTCAACTTCACATTCGATGAGATCGCAAATCCGCAGCTGCGCTCGGGGCCTGCCCTTGCTCGCTGGTTCCGTCTCAATCGTACCCGCAATCGCGAGCTGGAGGCACGCCGATGAGCGACAATCTGCTGGAAATCGAGCATCTGAACATCGACTATCTCGTCGATAAAGGCGAGTTCCGCGCCGTCAACGACGTCTCCTTCAACATCGGCAGGGGAGAGATCTTTGGGCTTGCCGGCGAGTCCGGATGCGGCAAGAGCACGATCGCCTATGCGATCACACGGCTCTCCAAGGCGCCGGCGTGGATCACAAGCGGCAGCATCAGGTTGGGCGGACAAGATCTGCTGCGCCTGACCGAGCGCGAGCTCCAGAAGATCCGCTGGAAGCGCGTCGGCATGGTGTTCCAGAGTGCGATGAATTCGCTCAACCCTCTGATGCGGGTCGAAGCGCAGTTTCATGACGTACTCTTCCGGCATACCGGATGTTCGCGCGACCAATCGAGGGCACGCGGCGAGGAGATGTTTCGGCTGGTGGGCATACCGCCCCATCGCATCGCTGACTATCCGCATCAGTTTTCAGGCGGCATGCGTCAGCGCATCGTCATCGCCATATGTCTGGCCCTCCAGCCCGAACTGATCATCATGGACGAGCCGACGACAGCACTCGACGTCGTCGTCCAGCGCGAGATCCTCGAGCAGGTCGTCGATCTGCAGAGAACTCATGGTTTCTCGGTGCTGTTCATCACGCACGACCTGCATTTGATGGCGCAGCTGTGTCAGCGCATCGGAGTGATGCTGAAAGGCGAGCTGGTCGAGGTCGGCGATGTCCATCAGGTCAGCACGGCGCCGAAGCACGAATACACGCGCAAGCTGTGGAACGCGATCCCGCAGCTTCCCGTCCATGACCTGTCTTCCGGAGTTACAGCATGAGAGCCGAGCCGAGCATATCCACCGCAGCTTTGCCGCATATCCGGCTTGAAAGCATCAACAGGCATTTCGGCCCGGTCCAGGCTTTGAGGGACATCAGTTTCTCGCTCTATCCGGGACGGGCTCTGGCGCTTGTCGGCGAATCCGGATGCGGCAAGACGACCTGCGCGCGGATCATCGCCCGCCTGGACAGACCGTCTGGCGGCAAGCTGCTCTTCCGCGGGCAGGATCTGACGCTTCGCGGCACGCCGAAGGAGGAGCGGCGCTACCGCAAGGACGTCCAGATGGTGTTTCAGGATCCGTTTTCCTCGCTGAATCCCGCCTTCAGCGTGAACCATCATCTGTCGCGGCCGCTCGAACTTCACCAGCACGGTCTTTCAAAGCAGGTGCTGGATGAGCGTATCGGGGCGCTGCTTGAAAGCGTCGGGCTCGACCCGGCAGTCTCGCGCCGGAAGTTTCCGCACGAGCTCTCGGGCGGTCAGCGCCAGCGCGTCAACATTGCCCGGGCGCTTGCCGTCCAACCGAGCGTGCTCGTTGCCGATGAACCGACGTCGATGCTCGACGTCTCCATTCGCAAGGACATTCTCGACCTCTTGGCGCGCGTCAAAAGGCAAAATGACCTCGCTCTGCTTTACATCACCCATGATATCGCCACTGCGGCCAGCGTTGCCGAGGAAATCGTCGTGATGTTTGCCGGACAGATGGTCGAATGGGGCGATACGTCTGCCGTGCTGGGCCAGCCGCATCACCCCTATACCCGGCTGCTGCTTTCTGCCGTGCCCGACGGCGGCAGGCCGTTCGTGACCGGCGGAAGTGCCCGCTTCCTTGAACAGGCGGAAAAGGTCCGCAGCCTCAGCCGCCCGGCGTCGGCGGCGATCGATCAGGTGGGCGCGAACCACTTCGTCCGAATGCCCGGCAACACAGCTCAATAAGGCCAAACTAGAATGGATTATCTCGTCAACCTGTCGGCCTTGCCTGCCGACAAAACGTCACAAGCCGCCATGACGGAGGCGCGGGTGACAGTCAGGCGCGCCCTGCCGCCCGAGCTCAAACTGATCATCGGCTGGATCGAGGACAAATTTGGAAGCGGCTGGGCCAGCGAAGCAACGGTTGCCATGACCCGCCAGCCGCCCACCTGCTTTGTCGCGACGCGCGATGGCGCGCTGATCGGCTTTGCCTGCCATGAAGCCACGGCGCGCGGCTTCTTCGGCCCAACCGGCGTTGATGAAAATGCGCGCGGCCTCGGCATCGGCCGTGCTCTCCTGTTTGCCAGCCTGAACGACCTTAAGTCGCTGGGATATGCCTATGCGATCATCGGCGACGTCGGGCCGTCCGCGTTTTACGAGAAGGCCGTTGCGGCAACGCCGATCCCGAATTCCGAGCCCGGCATTTATGCCGGCATGCTCAAAACTGACCACTAAACCCAAAGGAATAGCCATGTCCGCACCTCAACGCTCCGCCCTGCGGCTGGAGACCATATGGAATCCGCCATCCGGCAACGCAGATTTCTCCTATGCACTTCGCCTGAAGCACATGGGAGGCGAGCCGCTGACCAATTTCGCCCTCTGTGTCAGCGGGCCGGGACGTGTCGATCCGGCTGGCCGGGTCGAAGGTGCGGTTGTTTCCAAACGTCTCTCGAACTTTACGGAATTCCGTCCACCCGAAAGCTTCGTGCTCTCTCAAGGAGACACCTGGTCGATCTCTGTCTTTGCGCTGAGCTGGCAGTTTCAGCATTGGACGGATGGTGCCACCAACGCTTATCTAGCTCTTGATGACGAGCGCATCATCACGCTTGAATGCGAACCGACACGGTCGTCGGCCAGCAACGCGCCGCTCAAGCGTGGCGCAGAGATCTTTCCGGTACCTGCCCAGGTCTCCGTTCCCGTTTCCATTATTCCGTGGCCCAGCAAAGTCTCGGTTGGCGCCCGCATGCCGTTGCCTGCAGGCTTTGCCCTGCAGGCTTCCAATGCCGAAGCAGAGGGGGCGGCAGAAAATTTCACGGCGCTGGTGGAGCGGCTGTTTGCCGTCGAGGGGATGGTGAGACCGGCTGCCGAGGGAGGCATGCCTGTCTTGCTGACAGCAGCAGATCTCCCGGGGCCGGAAAGCTACCGTATCCGCTTTCGGGGCAGCAGCGTCGAGGTCGAGGCGGCCGGCCGGACTGGCTTCCTCTACGGCCTCATCACACTTGGTCAGATCTGGCGGGGCGCAAGGCTGCATCCGCAGGTCTTCCACTTTCCGGGGTCCGGCGAGATCGCCGACGAGCCGCAAATGGCCTGGCGCGGACTGCATCTCGATGTTGCCAGACAATTCTACGGCGCCGCCGAAATCAAGAAGCTGCTCGCGGTGCTGGCGTGGAACAAGCTCAACCATTTCCACTGGCATTTGTCGGACGATGAAGCGTGGCGCGTCGAGATCGACGCCTATCCGGCTCTGACGAAGATTGGCGCCTGGCGCGGCCACGGGCTGGCAATTCCGCCGCTCCTCGGCTCCAGCCCGGCTCGAACGGGCGGGTTCTATACAAAGGCGGCGGTACGAGAGATCGTTTCGCTCGCCTCTTCGTTCGGCATAACCGTCGTTCCGGAAATCGACATGCCGGGCCATTGCTATGCGATGCAGCTTGCCATTCCGGAACTGCGCGATCCGGACGAGATGGGCAGCTACTATTCCGTCCAGGGCTTTCCGGACAATTGCCTCAATCCGGCAAGGGAAGAGACCTACGAGATCGTCGAGACCATTCTCTCCGAACTCATCGACCTGTTCCCTTCGAAGATCATCCACATCGGTGCCGACGAGGTTCCGCTCGGAGCCTGGTCCGGTTCTCCGCAGGCACTGGCAAGATTGCGTTCACTCGCCGGTAACGAGATCGCCGACAGGCATGCGGAACGACTGAACGTCATTACCAACGACCATGGCGCCGACGATATTTCCGGGTCGGGCACCGCGGTGCTGCAGGCCGAATTCCTGCAGCGGGTGCAGCGCTTCCTGGCCGCCAACGGATGCGCCACCGGCGGTTGGGAGGAGGCAGCTCATGGAGACGTCATCGACAAATCGCGCAGCTATCTCTGCAGCTGGAGAAATGTCGAAGTGGCGGCCGAACTCGCCGCCCAAGGCTACGAAATCGTGGTTTGCCCCGGCCAGGTCTACTATCTCGATATGGCACTCAGGCCGGATTGGGACGAGCCGGGCGCCAACTGGGCGGGCACGTCCGATGCTGAAAAGCTCTACCAGTTCGATCCGGTCGAGGGATGGACGGACGCGCAGAGGAACATGCTTCGCGGGATACAGGCCTGCATCTGGTCCGAACCGATGACCGACCGGGCCGTCTTCGATCGCCTGGTCTTTCCAAGGCTTTCGGCCCTTGCCGAAAACGGCTGGACGAGACCGGAGACGAAATCCTGGGAGCGGTTCCGTGCACTCGCCGGACTGATGCCGCTTCTCTACGGCATCCAGCAAGCCTGAGGCCGCTAGCCCAGCGGCTTCTGCAGCACGTCGAAACGGGGGTTCGTTTCGGAAAAGATCGGGAGGGCTGCGGCGCCGAGAATGGCCGTATCCTTCCCGGTCGTGCCGATGGTGACGCGCGGCACGGTCCTTATCTCATCCGGATCGATCGGTACGGGGAGCGGTGCCAGGCAGTCCGCCAGCCGCTGCATCATCAGCGTCGATATGCTGCCGCCGAGAACGATCGTCTGCGGGTCGAAGGCAAGCTCGAGGAAGTCGATCGTCTGCCGCAAGGGCTCGACCGCCAGCGCCAGCCAGTCCTCAAGGCCTTTGCCGCCGGCTCTCACCCGTTCGTCGAGTTCGTCTGTCGAAAGCTCGCCTGCATTGCCGATGCCCATGAATTCATAGGCGACCGATGGCGACACATAGCGGTCGAGGCAACCACGTTTGCCGCAGGGGCAGAGCCTGCCGTTGCGTTCGACGATGATATGGCCGATTTCGCCTGCATTGTAGCGGCTGCCCTTGTAGAGATGGCCGTCGAGAAACATGCCGGCACCGATACCGCCGTCGCGGGCAAGGTAAAGATAGACGAAACTGTTGAAGCCGCGTGCAACGCCGTGAAGGCGCTCGCCGATCGCCGCTGCCGCCGCATCGTTCTCGATGAGCACCGGCAAGCCCAGACGGTCTTCAAGCTCGCGTCCCACAGGAAAACGCTGCCATCCCGGCAGATTCTGGGGGCTGAGCGTGGTCACCCCTCCGTCGGCATAGCGCCCGGGAAGCGCCATGCCGATCCCGAGAAGGCGGCGGCGGTCAAACGCGAATGCGCCCTGAAGCTCGGCGACGACACCCTCAAGAACTGGAATTGCCTTCTCCGGATCGGCGTGATCGATGTTGTGCTCCACGCGGGCGCAGATGGCCCCGGAGAGATCCGTCAGAATGCCGCTGGCGCGCTGACTTCCAAGCTCCAGGCCGATCGAATATGCTCCCTTCGGATTGATCGAGTAGGGGATGATCGGCTGTCCGCGCGCGGTCTTCTGTGGTTCGCCGGAAATCAAAAGGTGAGAGCGTTCCAGGTCCTCGACAATGTTGGACACCGTTTGCGTGGTCAGCGCGGTCATCCGCGCGATCGCCGCCCGGGACAGCGGTCCACTGCTGCGGATCGCTTCGATCACAACCCGGCGGTTATGGAATTTCGCTTGCTCAAGGTTGGTGCCCGATATTGTTTTCATGGATCTTTCGTCGCAAATGCAGCGTTACCTTTCCCATGAGACAAGCCCCGGGGAAAGCGCTTTTTTGAGCATGTAGCGGCAGGAGGCGTGCCGCTCGATCCGCAGCCCGAAAGAAGCATCTCCCATGGGATGTTGGTTGCGCAACTCTTCCGCCAAAACTGCCCAAGCGCATGCATGCATGCAGGCCATCCGCCTGCTAAATCCCGCGCAGGAAATACTCGAGATTGCGGCGATCCGGCGTGCCAAACGTGCTTCAGATCGTTGAGCAGATTTCGCTCAACTTGGAGGCCCGTTTATCCAGGGTTGAAACAATAGGTAAAGTACCACCGGCCATTTTTGGGGTAAACAAAGACAATTCTAATAAAACTTTTAATACTAATCATTTGCTAAGTAAGTCCTCTCAGAGTTGCTCGATGATTTCTTGTAGCTGAGGCGGAAGACATGTTTGTCGGCACGGACCTTAGCAGTCCGGCGGCGATGGCAGATGGTCGAATCATCGGGCACACCGGCTCCGCAACCCTGACGCGGGTCGGCGCGCGGCGCGGGATAGTCGGCAGTAAAAACCACCACTTCAGATATGCTTAATATCTAATTAACGGTGTCGGGATAGTGTTTCGCGAGGGCGCAAGGCGGGCGGTTCAGGATCGTTCCGATGCCGGTAATCGTGGGGTCACTGAAACATGTCCAGCTTTCCGAAACTCGGTTTTGATGCCTCGTCCGTGCTGGAGGCGTTGAGCCGCTCGCAAGCCATCATCGAGTTCGATCTTTCTGGCAACATCCTGACTGCCAACGAGAATTTCTGCAAAGCCGTCGGCTACCAGCGCTCTGAGATCGTCGGCCGTCATCACAGCATGTTCGTGCTGCGCGATGAGGCAGCATCGACGGAATACAAGGCGTTCTGGGCAAAGCTGGCGCGCGGAGAGTATGATCAGGGCCAGTACCGGCGTCTGGCGAAGAATGGCCATGAAATCTGGATCGAAGCCTCCTACAATCCGGTCTTCCGCCGCGGCAAGCCCTACAAGGTGGTGAAGATCGCCACCGATATCACCGCGATCAAGCGCAAGAGCGCCGAAGACGAGGGGAAGCTGGCAGCGCTGTCGCGTGCGCAGGCCGTCATCGAGTTCACACCCGATGGCACGATCCTCAAGGCCAACGAGAATTTCCTCGGAGCGCTTGGCTACGAAGCGTCCGAGATCATCGGCAAGCATCACGCGATGTTTTGCGAAGCGGGCTACGCCCAATCGCAGGAGTACCGGGATTTCTGGGCCGAACTGCGCTCGGGAAAATTCTCCACCGGGCAGTTCATGCGGCTTGGAAAGGATGGCAAGCGCGTCTTCATTCAGGCGTCCTACAATCCGATCATCGACCACAAGGGCGAGGTCTTCAAGGTCGTCAAATTTGCGATCGACGTGACTGACCGGATGGATGCGGTGGAAGAGCTTGGCGCGGCGCTCGAACGGCTGTCGCAGTGCAATATCCGCGTTACACTCGACAAGCCCTTCGTTGGTGAATTCGAACGGCTGCGCCGCGACTTCAACAAGTCGATCGGCGAGTTCCAGAAGACGCTGGTCAATGTTCTCGGCCAGACCGGTGACCTCAGCAAGAGCAGCCAGGAGGTGCGCGAGGCTTCCGAGCATCTTGCCGAACGCTCCCGTGAGCAGGCAGCAGCCCTTGAGGAGACGACGGCGGCACTCGGCGAGATCACTGCCACCGTCCGCTCGTCATCGGAAAACACCAAGGAAACCCGGCAGCTTGTTCAAAGCGCCCGGGCTTCGACCGCAGCCTCGACCAACGTTGTGGAGCAGACCGTCAACGCGATGCAGCGCATCGAGGCGGCCTCCCGTGAGATCAGCCAGATCATCGGAGTGATTGACGAGATCGCCTTCCAGACGAACCTTCTGGCGTTGAACGCCGGTGTCGAAGCGGCGCGCGCCGGCGAGGCCGGCAAGGGCTTTGCCGTCGTCGCTCAGGAAGTGCGGGAACTTGCTCAGCGCTCCGCGAATGCGGCAAAGGAAATCAAGGCACTGATCAACAATTCCGGCACCGAGGTGCTCGAAGGCGTCCGGCTGGTCGGTGAGACCGGCGAGGCACTGAAGCAGATCGACGTTCTCGTCAAACGGATCGACGGCAATGTCGACCGAATCGCCCATGCGGCTGACGAGCAGACGGCGGGACTTGGCGATATCAGCAAGGCAGTCGAGCGGCTCGACCAGATGACGCGCGAAAATGCGGCGATGAGTGCGCGCACGACGGCGATCAGCAGCACCCTGGCGCTCGGCGCCGATGCGCTGTCGCAGCTGGTCAGCCTCTTCAAGCTGAACCGCCGCGCGGTGATGCGCGACGACGGCTCGTCGGTCAAATCGAACTATCAGGGATCCCGGACCCCTGAGGCGGGCCGTTCGGCCGCCTGACCCGCCTTCGATTGGATGACTTGCCAGCTGGCTGGATAGGCCTAATCTCCGCGGCGTTGTTTCCTTCGGAGATCATGCTGTGTCTGCAATCAAAGCTGCTGCCATCGCCCTATTGACCGCACTCGCCCTGACCACGGCGGCAAAAGCCGCCGAGCGCTGGGAAACGCTACCCAGCTTTCCACCGACGCCGCCCGCCAAGGCCAGCGGCATGGCACCGGTCAATGATATCAAGATGTACTACGCTGAGTATGGTGAGGGCGACCCTATCCTCTTCATTCACGGCGGCCTCGGCAGCGCCGATGTCTGGGGCAATCAGGTCGCGGATTTTGCCCGGGATCATCGGGTGATCGTTGCCGACAGCCGCGGCCATGGCCGCTCGACGCGCAGCGCCCAGCCCTTCGGCTACGACCTGATGACGTCCGACTACGTGGCACTGCTCGACTATCTGAAGCTGGACAGGGTCACGCTGGTTGGCTGGTCCGACGGCGGCATTATTGGCATCGACATGGCGATGAAGCATCCGGAAAAGCTGACGCGGGTCATTGCCCAGGCGGCGAATGTCACGACCGATGGCGTCAAGGCCGACGTGATGACCAACAAGACCTTCAGCGACTACATCAATGCAGCGGGCGAATCCTACAAGAAGCTGTCGCCGACGCCGAACGAATATGACGCGTTCGTCAACCAGATCTCGGCGATGTGGGCGAGCCAGCCGGCCTGGACGGCTGCGGATCTCGGCAAGATCGCCGTGCCGGTGACGCTGGCGATCGGCGACCACGACGAGGCCGTCAAACTCGATCATACTGAGATGATGGCGAAGGAAATTCCGGGCGCCAAACTGGTGATCCTCAAGGATGCCAGCCATTTTGCGATGCTGCAGGATCCGGAAGGCTACGACGCGATGATCCGCAATGCGATTGCCGGGAAGTAGGCATTCTGCCCGAAGAAAAGGAGGCCCGCCGAATTCCGGTTCAGCGGGCCCCGCATTGGTGTCGGTCATCTGTCCTTTTCACCATAGCCAAATGGATATGGGAGACGGCTGCCGCTTCGGCAATTCGTCCGAAAGGCGTAGCACCGTCTACCCCCTGCCGCTCCAGCGCAGTTTCGCGCAAGCATGATCTAATATAATTGCCCGGCGCGAACAGAGGGCGGTCGATGCGGCGATCCCTTAAATGGGTGTTTGCATACCTCATGGCGGCCGGTCTCTCACTGGCCGGTCCTTCCGCCGACGCGCGCGATGCGGCCCCCTGGAACCGGCAGGATGCGGCGCTTATCGTCGATGCCTATGAGATGAACGCGATCGACTGGGATGCTCTGCTCACTGACAAGCGGATCGCCGGGATGATTTCCAAGGCCTCGGACGGGCTTCCGGAAGTGTTTGATTGCAGCGGCGAGCATCGCGGCGATACCGTCGCGCATTGCAAGACGATGTGGCGCAAATATGCGGTCAGCCGCGAGCTCTATCAGACCCGGAAATTCATTGCCAAGCAGAGCGGGCTGCTATGGGGCGCCTATCATGTCGCCAGACCCGGTAACCCGGTCGATCAGGCCAACCACTTTCTGGACTACGCAGAGCCCGGTCCAGACGACCTGATGGTCCTTGATCTCGAGGGCCTCGACACCGATCAGTTCATGTCGCTGTCTGATGCGCAGATCTTTGCCGGGCATATCCGCACCCGCACCGGCCGCTATCCGATCCTCTACGTCAACCACGCGACCGCCCGCTATATCGCCGCCTACCGGCAGGTCTATCCGGTGCTGGCACGGCTGCCGATCTGGTATGCGCGCTACAAGCCCGATGTCGGCGGTACGTTTCCGATGGGCAACTGGCAGCAATATTTCCTCTGGCAGTTCTCCTCGGCGTCGAATTGCTCGAAGAGACGCTGCCCCTACCGGGTGCCGGGAACGCTGACGGATATCGATGTCAACCTCGCCTCCGTGAATAGAGAGCAGCTGAAAGCCATCTGGCCGCAGGGCCGCCTGCTGCCGCCCGAAGATCCCGATCCGCCGCTGATCCTGGCAAAGATCGAACTCCCAGGCGTGTTCGACCGCTCGATTGCGGCCGACACGATCATCACCGCGGCAATTCCCGGCGACGGGGGCCGGTAACCCGCGTCAGCCCTTGGCTGCCTTTTCGGCTTCCATCTCGGCAATATCTTGGAACCGGTCGGCGATGCGCGCATGCGGCCGTCCGCCGTCGGCTGCGCCGATCGCGACGATGATTTCATCAGCGCCCGGGGCATCGGCAATCATGAAGTTGGCGGTCAGGAAGTGCGAGCGCTTGCCGCTCTCGCTCTTGTGCATCATCGGCAGCGACAGCAGGGCGCCCGGCGCGTTGCGGGTATTGGCGAATTCCAGATAGTTGGTGCCGCCGATCGCCCCGCGGAACGGGTTGCCGAAGCGCAGCGTATGGATCATCGCGGAGGCATGTTCGATCTCGCCGTTGATGCCGACCGCTGCCGCCTTGCCGCAGGCCTCGATCTTCTCGGCATCCATCTGCCGCAGCAGGCGGCTGGTCATCTCGTGGCTGAGCTCGCCGGCAATGCGGATGATCTCCGGCCGCAGGTTCTCGACGAAGCCGCGCCCGGCCCAGGGGTTCTGGATCACCGCTGCCACGACGACCATGGTCACCGGCCGAGGTGCTGCCTTGCCGCCTTCGACATGCGTTTCTTCGAGGAAGGTGGAAATCTTTCTGATGCCGAGTGTCATGCCTTGCGCCGATACGAAATGTTGAAACTGGCTAGAAGCCTAGCGGCTAAACGGCGAACGTCTTCCTTCGATCGGCGGAAGGGTGCAGCTTCGGCTTCCGTCGAAACGGAGTAGATTTCTATCGAGGCCGCGCGCATGATACGCGCCAGCCGGTGGGGAGCGAGGCAGGTTGGATCAGAAGTCTCAGATATTGGCGCTCCGCGACGTCGCGAGCCAGATCAACAGCGGCGGCGACCTTCAGACCGTGCTGCAGCACCTGATCGCGGCCGCCTGCCGCCACGCCCATTGGTCGCTCGGTTCGATCATGGGCATCGATGCGGCGCATGGTTATGCCTATGTCATCGTCCGCTACGATCCGACGCTGATCGAACGCCAGCTGCCGGACCGATGGGAGCTGGCGACCAGCCCGTCGCTGATTGCCCTGCAGCGCAACGAGCCAGTCTATATCCGCGACGCGCGCGAGACGGCCGAGTTTCCGGGTTATCGCAAAGAGGCCTTCGAGCGCGACTACCGCACCGTCGTCGTCATGCCGATGAATTGCCGGGATGCCGAGGGCCGGCCGATGGTGCTCAGCGTCATCTCCCGGCAGATCACCGATGTCACGGAAGACGACCTCGCCTTTCTCGGCGCCATCATTCACATGGGCGCCATCGCCGTCGAGCGCGAGCACCGGCTGGAGGCCGAGAAGCGCGCAGCGCAGCGGCTGGAGCGGGCGTTGCAGGCGCATACCTCGCTGCTCGAACATGTGCTTAGTGACGGTGCGGTTGCGCCGCTCTCGGCGATGGTCGGCATGATGCTGCCGAACCCGACTGTGGTGGTGGATTTCACCGCCAATCAGGTCATCGCAGGGCGGCCTCCAAATGCGCTTTATGACGAGGCCTCCTGGCAGGAGGCCGCGTCCACCGTCTTTGCCCGGCCGCTGATGAAGGCGGCGCGCGAAGCGATCGATCGCGGCACGACCGATGCCGCGAGCCTGTTTCTCGATGATGGCACGCAGCGCTTCAAGATCTCGGCCCGCATCGAGGCGCTGATGGTCGATAACCAGCTGGTGGGGGCACTGATCATCTTCCCCACCTCGCGCGAGTTCAGCGATCTCGATCTCCTGATGCTCGACAGCGCCAAGTTCGCGCTCAGCGTCCAGATGATGCGCAGCTTCATCCGCTTCCGGTTCGAGACGCGCACGCAGACCGAACTGTTCTTCGAGATCGTCGAGGCCAGATGGCGCAATGCCGGGGATGTCGCCCAGCGCGCCCAAAGGCTGGGGCTCAATTTCGCGACGCCGCAGCAGATGATCGTCATCGATTTCCCGGACAAGACGAAGGCGTTTGGCGGGGCTTCCGTCGATGTAGAACACACGCTTGCCCGCATCATGCAGCAGGCATCGCTGCAGGCGAGCCTGATTGCGATCGACGGCGGTGTCGTATGCCTGGTTCCGCATGATCCGAGCAAGCGGCAGGAGCGCACGGCCAAGCTGACACGGCGCATCGCCGAAGAGCTCGGCCGCTATTTCGACGAGCCACCGGTGGTCGTGGCGGGCAACCGCTGTGCAGCACTTTCCGATTATCCCGCCGCCTGGGAACGCTGCAGCCGGATGATCCGCATCGGCCGCTCCTTCGGGCTGACAGGCGCCGTTTCCGCTCAGGATTTCGGGCCGCTGCCGATGCTGGTTGCGGCGTCCGAAGCGGGCGATGTCCGCAGCTTCGTTCAGGAAAGCGTCGGCGCCATTGCCGAGCATGACCGCGAGAACGGCACGCCTTATCTCGAAACGCTCTCCACCTATCTGCAGGAAGGCTGCCGCAGCCAGGCCTGCGCCGATACGATGGGTCTGCACGTGACGACGTTGCGCTATCGTCTGTCGCGCATCCAGGAGCTCTTCGGCGTCGATGTCGAGACACCTGAGAAGCGCTTTGCGGTCGAGCTGGCGATCCGCCTGCATGGCGTCATCGACAACCGCGCAACGGCCGGAAAGTAATCTCCCACAGCCTCTTTATCCTCGCTTGCAGTGCTTTCGCGCGGTCACTTTCCCTCTCCTATGGATCGCAGCAGAAGTTTTCCGGCCTTTCCTTTGAAGGCGCGGAAGAACCACCGGACAGGCAGCGATAGCCTCCTCTTCAACAAACGGAGGAGGCAGGAAAGCATGGCGGAGATAGCGGCAAAGGCGGATGCGCCGATCGATCCGATCGCACTGCGCCGGGCCTTCGGAACCTTCGTGACGGGCGTCACCGTCATCACCACCCGCGATGAAGACGGCACGCCACGCGGCATGACCGCGAATTCCTTCACCTCGGTGTCGCTCGATCCGCCGCTGCTTCTGGTCTGCATCGCCAAGTCCGCGTCCAGCTATCAGGCCTTTACCGGTGCCGGTTGCTTTGCAGTCAATATCCTCCATGAAGGCCAGGTCGATGTATCCGGTACCTTCGCCTCGAAGTCGCCGGACAAGTTCCAGTCCGTCACCCACGACCATATCCATACCGGTGCGCCTGTTCTGACGGATAGCCTCACCTGGTTCGACTGCACGACTTTCAACTCGGTCGATGCCGGCGATCATACGGTTCTGATCGGTCAGGTCAGGGCTTTCGGCACCAGCCCGACCGCGCCGCTCGGCTTCTGCCGCGGCCGCTATGCCAGCGTCAAGGATCCGTTGCCCGCGGGCTGGCTCGCCTCGCATGGCATGATCATCGGCTACCTGATCGAAGCCGGTGATGGGTTGCTACTGCGCTCGGACGGAAAGGGCAGTTGGGTGCTTCCCTCGGCGCGCCGCCGCAAGGCCGACAGCCAGCTTGTCGTCGAAGGCGGCGATGCGTTGCGGCTGATGCCGGACGAGACCTTCCTCTACTCGGTCTTCGACGTTGCCGACAGCGATCCCGGCTATCTCGTCTATCGTGCCCGGCTGGCGGGCGAGGGGGAGGGCGTCAATCTGCCTGCCGATCTCCGTTTCTTTGCGATCGACGATCTTCCCTACGAGACGATCGCCACCCACGAACTGCGATCGATGCTGCGCCGCTATGTGCGCGAGCGGCAGGCCGGCCGGTTCGGCATCTACATGGATTCCGACGATGGCGGCCGCGTCGCGATGATCGACGGCGAAGCCCGTGCCTGGATCCAAGCCTCCCAAGACCAAGGACAGTGACATGAAGACGACAGTCAGCTCCATCGAAGGTTCGCGCCAGGGCCTGTTCATCAACGGCGAATTCGTGGCGCCGAAGAACGGCAACTATATCGCAAGCTATGATCCGACGACCGGCGAGCGCTGGTACGATCTGGCGGAGGCCGATGCCGATGACGTTGCGGCTGCCGTCGCTGCAGCAAATGCCGCCTTCCGCAATCCTGCCTGGCGGCGCATGACACAGACCGATCGCGGCGCGCTGGTGCGCCGTCTTGCCGAGCTTGTCCGGGCCAATGCCGATACGCTGGCCGAGATCGAGACACGCGACAATGGCAAGCTGCTGAAGGAAACGCGGGCGCAGATGCGCTCGATGCCGGATAGCTATCACTATTTCGCCGGCATGGCAGACAAGCTGCAGGGCGACACCATCCCGATCAACCGGGTCGATACGCTGAACCTCAACCTGCGCGAACCGCTCGGCGTCGTCGGCATGATCACGCCCTGGAACTCGCCGCTGATGCTGCTCACCGGCACGCTGGCACCATGCCTGGCGATCGGCAACACCGTCGTCATCAAGCCTTCCGAACATGCAAGTGCGTCGACGCTGGCGCTGGCCGAACTGATCCATGAGGCGGGCTTTCCGGCTGGCGTCGTCAATGTCGTGACCGGTACCGGGAAGAGTGCGGGCGAGGCGCTGACACGCCATCCGGGCGTCTCGAAGTATGTCTTCACCGGCAGCACCGCCACCGGCCGCCGCATTGCCGGCAATGCGGCGCAGAACCTCGTGCCCTGCTCGATGGAGCTCGGCGGCAAGTCTCCGCATGTGGTCTTCGGCGATGTCGAGATCGAGCACGCGGTCAACGGCGTCGTCTCCGGCGTCTTTGCCGCTGCGGGACAGACCTGCGTTGCCGGTTCGCGCTGCTTCGTCGAGGCCAGCATCTACGACAAATTCATCGATGCGCTGGTTGCCCGTACCGCCCGAATCCGCGTTGGCCTTCCGACGGCCGAGGAGACGGATATCGGTCCGTTGGCGCTCGCCGACCAGCTCACCAAGGTCGAGGGTTACGTAGCTTCGGGCGTCAAGGAAGGCGCGAAGATCGCGGCCGGTGGCCGCCGTCCCCAGAAGGATGGCCTGTCGAGCGGCGGCTGGTATTTCGAGCCGACCGTCATGGTTGATGCGCAGAACGACATGGGCTTCATGCGCGACGAGATCTTTGGCCCGGTCGTCGGCGTCATGCCGTTCCGCGACGAGGCGGAGATGATCGCGCTTGCCAATGACAGCCACTACGGCCTCGCCTCCGGGATCTGGACCAAGGATATCGACCGGGCGCTTCGCTTCGCCAATCAGATCGAAGCCGGCACGGTCTGGGTCAATACCTACCGCTCGGCCTCCTTCATGTCCGCCAATGGCGGCTTCAAGGAGAGCGGCTACGGCCGCCGCGGCGGTTTCGAGGTGATGCACGAATTCTCGCGGTTGAAGAACGTCATCATCGATTATTCCGGGGCGATGCAGGACCCCTTCGTCATCCGTCTGAAGTGACGGCACAGAAGAAAATTCAGCCCGAGAGGGAGGCTAGCAGATGAAATTCGCAGTATCGCTGACCATGGAGCGCTTCTCGCCCGATGTCTCGATGTCGACGGCCAGGAACAACCTCCTGCATCTGGCCCGGATGGCCGACGAGGGTGGCTTCGAGGCCCTGTGGACGGCCGAACATCACACGATCGAATGCACGATCTCTCCCAATCCGTTCCAGACACTCGTCTGGCTGGCACAGCATACGCAGCAGATCCGCCTGGGCACCTCGACGCTCGTCGCGCCCTACTGGACCCCGATCCGTCTTGCCGGCGAATCCGCTCTCTGCGATCACTTGACGAATGGGCGCCTGGAATTCGGCATCGCCCGCGGCTCCTACCAGTACGAGTTCGACCGGATGGCGGGCGGTATGCCGCAGCAGGAAGGCGTCGCCTATATGAAGGAGATCGTTCCCGCGGTGAAGAAGCTGTGGGCCGGCGATTATGCTCATGACGGCCACTACTGGAAGTTCCCGACGGCGACGTCGGTACCGAAGCCGCTGCAACAGCCGCATCCGCCGATCTGGGTCGCGGCGCGCGATCCTGGCTCGTTCGACTGGGCGATCGCCAATGGCGCCAGCATCCTCTCGACACCGCTCTCTCAGCCTGCCGCCGAAATCCAGGTTCTGGCCGACAAGTTCAACAAGGCCGTTGCCGACCATCCGGAAGTCCCGCGCCCGCGCTTCATGATGCAGCGCCGCACCTGCGTCTACGACAAGCCGGACGGCTGGGAGACCGCCGTCAAGCACAGCATGGACTACGGCCGGGCCTTCGAAAACCTGATGCAGAATATCGGCAATGTGCGCGAAGGGTTTCCGGAAGCGGTTCCCTATGAGACGGTCAAGGGCAAGGACAACTACAACCCGGACAATATCCGCAAGAACCTGATGTTCGGCACGCCGGACGAGGCGATCGAAAAGCTGCTGGTCTATGAAGCAGCCGGTGTGGATCAGTATTGTCTCGGGCTCACCTTCAATCTGCCCTTCGAGCTACAGAAACGGACGATCGAGCTGTTCGTCAAGGAAATCATGCCCTTCTTCGCGGCCCGCGAAAAAGACAAGCAGCGCAAGGCTGCGGCGGGCTGATCATGGCAGAGGCACAGCGCCATACCGTCGGAGACGTGATGCTCAACTACCGGATCGACGGCAGCGGCGATCCGCTGGTCTGCATCCACGGCGTCGGCTCCTATCTCGAGGCATGGTCGGGCGTGGTCGAGCGTCTGAAGGACAGGTTTACGATCCTGACCTTCGATTTGCGCGGCCACGGCCATTCGAGCCGGGCCAAGGGCCGCTATGAGATCGACGATTTCGTCAACGAAGCGCTGGCGCTGGCCGACAAGGCAGGCTTCTCGACCTTCCATCTCGCCGGCTTCTCGCTCGGCGGGCTGATCGCCCAGCGTCTGGCGCTGACCCATCTCGAGCGCTTGCGCAAGCTGGTGCTGCTATCGACGGTCGCTGGCCGGACGCCGGAGGAGCGGACGCGAGTTCTCGAACGGCTGTCGGCGCTGCGCGCCGGCACGCCTGCCGACCATCACAATGCATCGCTGTCCCGGTGGCTGACCGAAGAATTCCAGGACAACAATCCGGAGGTAATCGCGACGCTTAGGCAGCGCGATGCCGAGAATGATCCGGAATGCTATGCGGCGGCCTACCGCGTGCTGGCGGAAACCGACTTCGGCGGATTCCTCGATCAGATCCGCTGCCCGACGCTGATTGCGACGGGCGAGGACGATGCCGGGTCGAACCCGCGCATGGCCCGATACATGCACGAGCGCATTCCAGGCTCGAAGCTCGCGATCCTGCCGGGCCTCCGCCACTCGATCCTGATCGAGGCACCGCAGACGGTTGCCGAGCTGATGCGCGGGTTCCTGACAACCGGGGAGTCTAACCATGGATGAAGCGCTCAGAAAGAGCGGCGAGGCCATCCGGCGCAAGGTTCTTGGCGACGACTACGTCGATCGCGCCATCAGCGGCGCCGACAGTTTCTCGGCCCCGTTCCAGGATGTGCTCAACGAATATTGCTGGGGTGCGGCCTGGACCGATGACGGTCTCGATCTCAAGCAGCGCAGCCTTTTGAACCTCGGCATGCTGGCGGCGCTCAATCGCATGCATGAATTCGGCATCCATTTCCGCGGCGCCATCCGCAATGGGCTGACCGATGACGAGCTCAGGGCGGCACTCACGCAGATCGCGATCTATTGCGGCATTCCGGCCGGCGTCGAAGCCTTCCGCGTCGCCCGCTCGATCCGCGACGAGATGCGCCAGAAAGGAGAGCTCTGACTTCCATCGATTCAAGGAAGCGACCGGCCTGCGGCTGCTTCAGATCGCCGGAAGACGAAAAGGTCTCTTCGACTTCAAGATCGCATGACGGTACGGGAATGAGCCCGGGCCAAAAACCAAGAATGACAATAAAGGGAACCATCGCATGAACAGACTGATAAAGATGACCGCCGCTGCCGCGTCGCTCGCCGTCGCGCTGGCTGCCGTGCCGGCCAATGCCGGTGCCGTGCTCGACCGGGTGCTGGCGGCCAAGGACCTGAAGGTTGCGACCGACGCCAACTGGGCGCCGCAATCCTTCATGAACGAGAAGAACGAACTCGATGGTTTCGACATCGACGTTGCCAAGGATATCGGCAAGCGCCTGGGCGTGAAGGTCGAATTCGTCACGCCGGGCTGGGACATCATCACGGCGGGCAACTGGGCTGGCCGCTGGGACATGCATGTGGGCTCCATGACGCCGACCAAGAAGCGCGCCGAAATCTTCGATTTCCCTGCCGTCTATTATTACACCCCTGCCGCCGTTGCCGTTCACAAGGACAGCAAGGCCACCAAGCTTGCCGATCTCGACGGCAAGGTGGTCGGCACCACGGCGACCTCGACCTTCGAAGCCTATGCCAAGGGCGATCTGACGCTCGACGCTGCCGGCGCGCCTCCCTTCAAATACGAATTCAAGCCGAAGGACGTGAAGTCCTACGCCAACTCGACCACCGCTTTCGACGATCTGCGTCTCGGTGACGGCACGCGTCTCGATGCCGTCGTCTCCTCGCTGCCGAGCATTCTCGACGCGGTCAAGGCCGGCTATCCGATCAAGCAGATCGGCGACCCGGTATTCTACGAGCCGCTCGCCATTGCCATCGAGCATGGCGACAAGGAATTCAACGACAAGATCGCCGAGGCCGTGAAGGGCATGCAGGCCGACGGCACGCTGAGCAAGCTTTCGGTAAAGTGGTACGGCGTGGATTATACGGTCGTAAAGTAACCGCTGCCAGAACCAGACGGTCCGGACCTCCGGACCGTCGATTTGCCGCAAGGGACAAGAGATGCTTTATCCCGATACAGTCGAGTCTGAAGTACTCGTCCATAAGCCGTGGTTCGTGGCGACACTGTTTGCCGCCGTGCTGGCGTTCTTTCTGATGTTCAACATGAGCGGCACCGCGATGGGCGAATTGATGCGCCCAGTCATCGGCGATCCCGCATCCAGCGGCATCTACGGACGTTTTGCGATCGCCTTCGTTATCGCCGTCATGTTCGTGCTCAATGTCGTGCTGATCGGTTTTGCGCCGCTGAGGGTGCAGATCGCCATCGTCTGGCTGGAACTGCTCGGTCTGTTCCTGGCCTTCTTCGCCACTTTTCATCTGAGCTTGCCGTTCATTGCCGAGAAACTGCCCTTCATGATCACGCAGGGTCTGGTGACGACGATCTATGTCTCGGCCATCTCGATCATTATCGCTTCGGCCATCGCCATTCTGGGTGCCGTCGCCAAACTGTCGACCAACGGCTTTGCCTATGCGATCGCCAGCTTCTACACCTCGTTCTTCCGCGGGCTGCCGCTGCTGATGCAGGTCTATCTCATCTATCTCGGCCTGCCGCAGCTCGGCTTCGTCATCGACGCGGTGCCGGCCGGTATCCTGGCGCTGTCGCTCTGCTATGGCGCCTATATGACCGAAATCTTCCGGTCGGGCATCCAGAGCATCGATCGCGGCCAATGGGAAGCCTCGCGCTCGATCGGCTTCGGTTTCGGCGTCACGATGCGCAAGATCATCCTGCCGCAGGCCCTGCCGGTGATCATTCCGCCGACCGGCAACCAGTTCATCTCGATGCTGAAGGATAGCTCGCTGGTCTCGGTCATCGGTGTCTGGGAACTGATGTTCCTTGCCCGCACGCTGGGACAGAAGACCTTCCAGCATATGGAAATGCTGATCTCCGCCGCCATGCTCTACTGGATCATGTCGATCTGCCTGGAGCTCATCCAATCCCGCATCGAGCGTCACTACGCCAGGAGCAAAGTCCGATGAACGGCGACAAGATCATCGAAGCGAAGAACGTTTCCAAATGGTACGGCGCCTTCCAGGTGCTGAAGGATATCAATCTGACGGTCACCAAGGGCGAGCGCATCGTCGTCTGCGGTCCCTCGGGATCCGGCAAGTCGACGCTGATCCGCTGCTTCAACCGGCTGGAGGCGCATCAGGAAGGCGATATCACCGTCAACGGCATCACCCTGCACAACAAGATGCGCAACGTCGGCGACGTCCGCAAGAATGTCGGCATGGTGTTCCAGCACTTCAATCTCTTCCCGCATATGACGGTGTTGATGAACTGCATGGTTGGGCCGATGTGGATCAAGGGCGTGCCGGCGGCGGAAGCGAAGAAGACGGCGCTGCGTTTTCTCGAGCGCGTGCGCATTCCGGAACAGGCCAACAAATATCCGATCCAGCTTTCCGGCGGCCAGCAGCAGCGCGTCGCCATTGCCCGCTCGCTCTGCATGGAGCCAGCCGTGATGCTCTTCGACGAGCCAACCTCGGCGCTCGATCCGGAGATGGTCTCGGAAGTACTGGAAACGATGACCGGTCTTGCCAAGGACGGCATGACGATGGTTTGCGTCACCCATGAAATGGGCTTTGCCCGGGCCGTTGCAGACCGTGTGATTTTCATGAATTCGGGCCAGATCGTCGAGGAGGGCAAGCCTCACGACTTCTTCACCAACCCGCAGCATGAGCGGACAAAATTGTTCCTTAGCCAGATCCTCAAGCACTGAGGGCTGGCGTCAAGCCCGGGCGAAGCGCAGGCACATCGGCGTGCCGATGCGGATCGTCTCGCCGCTGTCGCCGAGCGCTCCGGTCTCCCGGTCGCGGGTGAAGATGGTCACGACGTCGCTATCCTGATTGGCGCAAAGAAGGTGCCCGCCCTGCGGGGCGATTGCCAGGTTGCGCGGCGTGCGGCCACCGCAGGGCACCTGACCCTTCGGCGAAAGCCTGCCGGTTTCCGCATCGACCTCGAAGACCGCGATACTGTCATGCCCGCGATTGGCGCCGTAGAGAAACCGGCCGTCGGGAGAGATCTGCAGGTCGGAGGCATAGTTCGTGCCCGTGGTCTGCGGCGGCAGCGTCGAGTGGATCTCGATCTCATGCAGCATCCGGCGGGCAGTATCGAAGCGATAGCTCGCCACCGTGGAATCAAGCTCATTGATGACGAAGACGAAGCGGCCGGACGGATGGAGCGCAACGTGGCGCGGTCCTGCACCAGGCCTTGCCGCGGTCTCGCTCACCTTCTCGAACCGGTCCCCTTCGAGAGCGTAGATCGTCAGCCGATCCGTGCCGAGATCGGCAACCAAGATCAGGTTCGGGGCGATCTCGGTGACGCTGTGCGGATGGCTGCGTTCCTGGCGGGCGGGGTTCGGGCCGGTTCCGGATTGCGCCACGCTGATCTTGCCCGGCGCCAGCGAGCCGTCGGTCCGGCGCTCGAAGGCGACAAGCGCCTGATCCGGGCCACCGTCTCCCATCGCATAGTTGACGGCAAAGAGGTGCCTGCCGTCATGCGAGATGGTGTTATGCGCTGTCGTAGCGCCCAGCGACGGCTGCATGTTCAGATGGCGGAGGCGCCCGGCCTGCCTGTCGAACGACAGGGCGGTGACGAGGCCCTCGTACCAGCCTTCGATCTCCGAATTCGCATAGACGAGAGTGCCGTCCGCTGATGGCGAGAGGAAGGTTGGATTGACGATCTGCGGCGCTGTCGCAAGCCGCTCGGCAGTCAGCGTCTCGTCGTCGAAGAGATGAACCGAAAGCCCGTCGCCATTGGCACCTTCGAAATAGGAGGTCGGCTGGTTGAGCGTGCCGATGAAGAGCAGGTGTTGCATGATCGGTTCCGGCTAGAGGATCAGGATCGCCCTGAAATCGTTGACATTGGTGCCGGTCGGGCCTGTCTCGAAGAGGTCGCCGATGGCCTTGAAGCCGGTGTAGCTGTCATTGGCATCGAGAACGCGGCGCGGGTCGAGACCGGCTGCGCGCAGCCGCTTCACCGTCGAACCGTCTGCGAAGGCTCCGGCATTGTTTTCCGAGCCGTCGATGCCATCCGTGTCGGCTGCGATGAGATGGATGTCGTGCCCGTCAAGGGCAAGGGCTGCCGCCAGCGCGAACTCGCCGTTACGCCCGCCCTTGCCACCTTTCGCGCGCAGCGTCACCGTCGTTTCACCGCCGGAAAGGATGACGACGGGTTTGGCGAACGGCCGGTTGCGGCCGAGCACTTCCCTGGCGATGGCCGCGTGGACCTGCGCCACGTCACGGGATTCGCCCTCGATCGCATCCGAGAGGATTGCCGCCTCGATGCCGTTTGCACGAGCCAATGCGGCAGCGGCCTCCAGCGAAACGCCGGCCGAGGCGATGATATGGTGGCTATTGCGGGCAAAGGCCTGATCATCCGGGAGCGGCGCGTCGGCTGCCGCGGAATTGAGGTGATCGATCGCCGCCTGCGGCAGCTTGAGGCCGTATTGGGCAATGATCTCCAGCGCCTCGTGCCGGGTCGAGTGATCGGGCACCGTCGGGCCGGATGCGACATGGGCAGGATTGTCACCGGGAATGTCGGAGACAATGAGGCTGACGACGCGGGCCTTGGTCGCGGCTGCCAGCCGTCCGCCCTTGATGGTCGACAGATGCTTGCGCACGACGTTCATCGCCGAGATCGGCGCGCCCGAGGCAAGCAGCATCTCGTTGAGCGCAATCTCGCCTTCGAGCGTCAGCCCCCGCGGCGGAGAGGGCAGCAGCGCCGAGCCGCCGCCGCAGACGAGAGCGATGACGAGATCGTCGGCGGAGAGATCCTTCACCGCCTCGATCAGCCGCTTCGATGCGGCGAGCCCGGCAGCATCCGGCACCGGATGCGAGGCCTCGATGATCTCGACCTGTTGTGTCTCGCAGCCATATCCGTAGCGGGTGACGACCACGCCTTCGAGCGGGCCGTCCCAGAGGCTTTCCAGCGCCCGTGCCATCTGCGCTGCCCCCTTGCCGGCGCCGATGACGACGGTCTTGCCCTTCGGCTTTTCCGGCAGGTGCGCGGCAATCCCCGTCAGGGGATCGGCGGCCTTCACGGCGGCGTGGAACAGCGAGGTCAGGAATTCGCGGGGAGACGGGATGGTTTGGGTCATGGAGTGATCTGCGCTGGAAAGGATCGTCATGCGTAATCGTGCTGTGGCTGCCGTTGCAAGACGCCCTTGAGAATATCTGCCGCCTTTTCGGCGATCATCACTGTGGCCGCGTTGGTGTTCGAAGAAATCAGCCGCGGCATCACCGAGCTGTCGCAGACCCTGAGGCGATCGATGCCGCGCACCTTGAGGTCCGGATCGACAACGGCGTCTTCGCCGCCGCCCATGCGGCAGGTGCCGACGGGGTGATAGGCGGAACGGCCATATTGACGGGCGAACTGGCGGTATTCCTCCTGCGTGCGGATGTTACCGTCGGGCAGATGCAGCCGTTTGACGAAGGGCCGGAAGGCCGGTTGCGAAAGGATTTCCTGGCAGATCTTGATGCCATCGACGGCACGTTCGAGATCGTAAGGCTCTGCAAAGGCGTTGGGGTCGATTTCAGGTGGAACGGCCGGGTCCTTGGAACGCAGCGTTACCGTCCCACGCGAGCGCGGCCGGACGTGATAGGAATTCAGAGTGCAGCCATTGCCGCCGGGCACGCCGCCGATGCCTTCCTCGACACCGGCGCCGGGCAGGAAGTGGAATTGCAGATCCGGCGTCGCCTCGGCGCGGTCGCCCCACCAGAAGCCGCCGCCTTCGACGATGTTGGATGCGACCGGGCCCTTGCCGAACAGCGCATATTCGATGCCGGCCGCCATCTGCCAATGCCGCTTCTTGTAGCGGTCGATGCCGTGCGATCCGGTGAGTTCGGCGAGAACGTCGACATCCATATGGTCCTGCAGGTTCTTGCCCACCTGCGGCAGGTCCCTGACGACGTCGATATCGAGCGCCCGCAATTCGTCTGCAGGGCCGAGGCCGGAGAGCATCAGCATCTTCGGGGAGCCGATGGCGCCCGATGTCAGGATGACCTCGCGCTCGGCACTCAGCAGCACCGGGCGGCCGTTTTCGATGATCTCGATGCCGACGGCGCAGCCATTTTCGATGACGATGCGGTTGACGGCCGTATCGGTGCGGACCGTCAGGTTCTTGCGGTGCGCTGCGGGTTTCAGGTAGCCGACGGCCGTGCTGCTGCGGCGCCCATTGCGGGTCGTCGTCTGGTAGAAGCCGGCTCCGGCCTGCGATCCACCATTGAAGTCGGGATTGAAGGGGAGACCCGCTTCCTGCGCGGCGCGGACGAAAACCCGCGTGAGGGCATGCGGCGTCTGCGAGCTGACGCCGAGCGGTCCTTCGGTGCCGTGATGGGCGCCGCCGAACGTGTCGTTGCCTTCGGACTTGCGGAAATAGGGCCGGACATCCTCATAGCCCCAGCCGGTGCATCCCTCGAGGTCGCGCCATCCGTCGTAATCCTCGGGGCAGCCGCGGGTGAAGACCTGGGCATTGATCGAGCTGCCGCCGCCGAGCACGCGTGCCTGCGGATAGACCATCTTGCGTCCGGCAATCTCGCGCCCGGCGACCGTCTCATAGCCCCAGATCAACGGCCCCGCGGTCATCTTGAAGAAGCCGACGGGCAGATGGATATACATATTGCTGTCGCGCGGGCCGGCCTCCAGCAGGGTCACGGATACGTCCGGATCCTCACTCAGGCGCGCAGCAAGCACGCATCCCGCCGAGCCGCCCCCGACGATGATATAATCGGGCATTCTTTCCTCCGTAAAATCCAGATGAAACCGGTCGCTCCTCGTTGTCCCGGCATCAATTCGCGATCACAATCTCAAGTCTCTTGCCCCTCGTCAAGAGAAAGGGTACGGTTATCGTCTTGAAGGGTTGTCGTACAAATGTTATGACGACGTCGCTTCAGATGGAGATGCCGGGGAAACAAGGACGGCATCGCTATCTTCGTCATTCAACGGGAGGTTTTCGAATGAACGATAAGATGAATTCGCGTTTCGGCAGCATGAACCGCAGATCGTTTCTGGCGACGGTCGCAGCGGGTGCGACGGTCTCCGCCCTGCCACGGCAGCTCTTCGCCGCTGACAAGCCGACGCTTGTCACGTCCATCCGCTCTCTCTCCAACCCCTATCATGCCGTCTGGAAGACGGGTGCCGAGGCCTTTGCCTCCGCCATCGGCCTCGACCACGTCACGCTGGTTTCCGAAGGCAACAGCGAAAAGGGTATTGCCGACATCAAGGCGATGCTCGCCAAGACCGGCGGCAACATGGTGCTGAACTCAGACCCGAACGATACGCCGGATGCGCGCCCGATCGTCGAAGCCTGCGCCAAGGCGGGCGCTTATGTCGTGACGCAGTGGAACAAGCCGGCCGACCTGCATCCGAAGGATTTCAATCCGAACTACGTCTCGCATATCGAATTCGACGGCATCTCCAGCGGCAAGCAGATCGCCGAAATCCTCTTCAAGACGATCGGCGGCTCCGGCGGCATCATCGCGCTCGGCGGCCAGATTTCCAACACGGCGGCGATCGAGCGCAAGAAGGGTCTGGAAGACGCGCTGGCTGCCAACACCAACATCAAGCTCCTGGATTTCCAGGTCGCCAACTGGAAGTCGTCGGAAGCCTATGACCTGACGAGCAACCTGCTCACGCGCTTCGGCGACGACGTGAAGGGCATCTGGGCTGCCAATGACGACATGGGTACGGGCGCTCTGGAAGCGCTGCGCGCCGAAAACCTCGCGGGCAAGGTTCCCGTCGTCGGCGTTGACGGCATCAAGGCTGCGGTTGACGCGGTGCGCAAGGGCGAATTTGCCTGCACGGTCACCTCGGATCCGTTCTGGCAGGGCGGCATGGGCCTCGCCATTGGTCTGGCTGCACTCCAGAAGAAGTTCGACCCGGCCAAGGAGCCGGCCGACCATCGCGAATTCTACGGCAAGGCCGTGTTGATCGCGAAGGACAATGTCGAGGAATATTACAAGACCAACATCGACTCGCATCCGACGCTGGACTGGAACGACCTTTGGGGTCGTGTGACAGGCGCCATCCGCACCTAGCGGCACCGTCTCTCCCGCAGCATCGGCTCCTCCCGAGGCTGCCTCGTCGCTGGCGGGCGCTACGGCGCCTGCCAGCTCCTCCGCATGACGCAGTGAGGTGCCGTCTGTTGACCATCAATGCCGAAAACATCAAGACTATGACAAAAAGCGAACAGGCAGGTGCCATGCCGACTGTTGGAAGCCGCCTGTTCAGCGGGCCGAACCTCAAGCGCTTGCGCGCCTACGCTCCGGCGCTGGTGCTGATCGCGCTCTGCATTCTCATCACCATCGCCAATCCCAATTTCATCGAACCTCGCAACCTGATGCGCGTGGCCAATTCCGCTGCGGTTCCTCTGACGCTCGCCATGGGCCTGACCTTCATCATCCTGCTCGGCAGCATCGATCTTTCGGTCGAGGGTTCGCTTTCGGTCGCGGCCATGGTGACCGTGCTGCTCGCCACCAATGATGCCAATGCCAATGCCTACGGCTGGCTTGCGGTCATCGCGGCGATCGCCGCCAGCACCGTCATGGGCCTGACGACAGGCATCATACAGACCTATCTCAGAATTCCGTCCTTCATGGCGACGCTCGGCGTCTGGTTCATCGGGCTCGGCATCTCCGTCTATATGCTCGGCGGCTCCGCCGTGCGGCTGATGGATCCGTCGATCCGCGATCTGGCACTTGCCCGCTTTCTCGGATTGCCTTTTGCTGTATGGGTGGCGCTCGCCGCATTCCTGATCGCCTGCACCGTCCAATATTATACCCGTCTCGGGCGCCATATCATGGCGATCGGCGGGGGCGAGGATGTCGCCGAACTGTCGGGCATCAATCTTCGCCGCGTCCGCATCATGGCGTTCGGGCTGGCAGGCTTCTTCTTCGGCATTGCCGGTGTTCTTGCCGCGGCCCAGCTCGGCCGTTCCGATGCCGTCATCGCAGATGGCCGATTGTTTGCCGCGGTGACTGCCGTGGTGGTCGGCGGTACGGCACTGACCGGTGGTGAAGGCGGCGTCATCAATACGCTGGTCGGCGTCCTGATCGTCACCGTTCTCAGCAACGGCATGATCCTGCTCGGCGTCTCGCCCTATGTGCAGCAGACCGTTCAGGGCCTGATGATCATCGCTGCCGTCGCGCTGTCGCTCGACCGCCTGCGTCTCCAGATCGTGAAGTGACTGCCATGTTTTCAGCCAACGATATCAGCAAATCCTTCGCCGGCGTTCACGCATTGAAGAACGTCTCGCTCGAAATCCGGCCGAACGAGGTCGTCGGCCTCATCGGCGAAAACGGTGCCGGCAAATCGACATTGATGCGCATCCTTGCAGGCACTCATCAGCCTGACAGCGGCACGCTGATGCTCGACGGCCAGCCGCTGAAGCTGCGTAATGCGCGCGACGGCGCCGCCAACGGCATCGGCATGGTGTTCCAGGAGCAGTCGCTGCTGCTCAACATCTCCGTTGCCGAGAACATCTATCTCGGCCAGGAAAGCCAGTTCGTCCGCTTCGGCATCGTCGACTGGAAAGCGATGCGGGCAGCGGCAAAGCGCCAGCTCGACAAGATCGGCGTCGACATCGACGTGACCGCGCGCACCTCGGAACTGACCTTTGCTGCGCGCCAGATGGTCGAGCTCGCCAAGGCCCTGACGCTGGAAGAAACCGTCTCGCGCCCGCTGGTCATCCTGCTCGACGAGCCGACCTCGGTTCTGAGCGGCAGCGATATCGACGTGCTGTTCAAGCGCGTGCGCTCGCTGAAATCGCGGGCAAGCTTCGTCTTCGTCTCGCACCGGCTGGACGAGGTGCTGCGCATTTCCGACCGCGTCTACACGATGAAGGACGGGCAGGTGGTGGCCGAGCATCTGGCTGCAGATGTCACCGGACCCGAACTGCACGAGATCATGGTCGGGCGCGGACTGCAGTCGACCTATTACAAGGAAGACAAGCAGCTGCCGCCGACGAGCGAGATCGTCGTCGATGCGAGCAGGCTGGCGATCGATGGCGCGTTTCACGATGTCGACCTGCAGATTCGGGCCGGCGAGATCGTCGGTATTGCCGGCGTTGTCGGCTCCGGCCGCGAGGAAGTGACTCGCACGATCGGCGGGTTCATGACCCATACCGGCGGAACCTTGAAGATCAACGGCGAGGCGGTGCAGTTCCGCACGCCGGAACAGGCGGTTCGCAAGAGCATCGGCTATATCCCGCGCGAGCGCCGCGTCGAGGGGCTGGTGATGTTCCTGTCGATCGCCGAAAACATCACGCTCGCCGACCTCTCCTCGGTGATGCGCAACGGCGCAATCGATTATCGCCGCGAGCGGCGGCTCGCCGCCGACTGGATCAAGCGGCTGCGCATCAAGGCGCCGGGGCCCGATATCGCCTGCCGGAAACTCTCCGGCGGCAACCAGCAGAAGGTGGTTCTGGCGCGCTGGATGACGGCGGGCTCACGGATCCTGATCCTCGATCACCCGACGCGCGGTCTCGATGTCGGCGCCAAGGAGGAAGTCTACGAACTGGTGCGCGATCTCTCCTCGCAGGGTGTCGCGATCCTTTTGATCTCCGACACGCTGGAGGAAACGATTGGCCTGTCGCACCGGGTGCTGGTGATGCGCGATGGCGCCGTCACGGCGCATTTCGATGCGGCGCCCGGAAACAAGCCGGATCAGGTCGATCTTGTCCGGGCGATGGTGTGAGGAGGCGATGATGGAACGTTTCAAGGATATGAAATCCCTTCTCGCCGCAGGCTGGATGCAGGGCGCCATTCCGCCCGCGCTGCTGGTCGTGCTCGTCCTCGTCATCGAGGTCGCGGCCCCCGGCTTCCTGACCGGCGATACGCTGATCCTGCTGCTGTCGAACACGGCGGTGCTATTCATTCTCGCCGCCGGTGTGACCTTCGTCATCCTGATCGGCGGCATCGACCTGTCGATCCAGTCGGTGGCGTCACTGTCGAGCGTCATCCTGGCGCAGCTTCTGCCGCAGATCGGCATGCTCGCCTTTCCGGTGGCAATCCTGTCGGGCCTCGTCTTCGGTGCGTTGAGCGGCTACGTCCATGTCCGCCTCAAGGTGCCGTCCTTCGTGGCAACGCTGGCGACCGGCGGTGTCGTCGCCGGTATCGCGTTGTGGGCCGCGGCCGGGCGGGCAATTACCATCGAGGAAGCCGGCCGTCTGAACACAGCCTGGATCAACGACAACTTTGCGGGCCTGCCGACGGTCATCTGGATTGCCGCGATCATCGGCATCCTGGCATTCTTCGGCCTCAGATATACGCGCTTCGGCCGCCACAGCCTGGCGATCGGTGCCGGTGAGCCTGCGGCGATCGCTGCCGGTATCAATGTCGAGCGGACCAAGATCGTCGCCTTCGCAATCTCGGGCATGCTGGCGGCGATTGCCGGTGTGATCCTGGCTGCGCGCCTGTCGAGCGGCTCGCCTAACCTGGCCAATCAGCTGCTGCTGCCGGCAATCGCTGCCGTCATCGTCGGCGGCACGGCAATCACCGGCGGCCTCGGCGGCGTTTCCCGCACGGCCGTCGGCGCGCTGATCATCTCGATCGTGCGCATCGGCATGACCTTCATCGGCATCAACATCTTTGCCGAAAACGTCGTCTTCGGCTCGGTTCTGATCCTCGCCGTCGCCATTACCATCGACCGCAGCAAGATTGCGATCATCAAATGATGGGCCGCGCGGAGACGCTACCGGCAAACAAAAAAGGCCGCGCTCTGCAGCGCGGCCTCCGGAAGACGAAGCGGGACTTACATCGTGTCGAGGCCGATCAGCTCGATCTTGTAGCCATCGGGATCTTCGATGAAGGCGATATGCGTGGTGCCGTGCAGCATCGGGCCCGGCGGGCGTGGGATCTTGGCGCCCTGCTTCTCAAGCGCGGCGCAGACGGCATAGATGTCGTTGACGCCGAGTGCCAGATGGCCAAAGCCGGTGCCGAGTTCGTAGGGTTCTTCGCGGCCCCAGTTGTAGGTCAGTTCGATGACGGTATCGGTCTCTTCGGGACCATAGCCGACGAAGGCATTGGTGAACTTTCCGCCCGGATAGTCATCCTTGCGAAGAAGCTTCATGCCGAGCAGTTCCGTGTAGAACTTGATCGACCTATCGAGGTCGAACACACGGATCATGACGTGCATATTTCGAAATTGGCCGGACGCTGCGGTCATAGTACGGATCCTCCTGCAAGTTATCGTTTTTACACTGGTTTTTAGCGAAAGGCGAGCATTGGAAAAGATCGCCGCACTTGATGTTCGAAACCAGTGTTGTATGATAACCATGTAAGTGACCCAGTTGTCCAGATGTTTTCCCGCTTAACCGGAGCAACCGAATGAATGCCCTTCCGCCCCTCCAGGAAAGAGCGCTTGCCGCCCTCTCTGCCGCTATGCCGGCAGACCTGCTCCTGACGGAAGGCGAGGCGCTGGAGCGCTACAGCCGCGACTGGTCCGGAGAGCATTACGGCCGGCCGCTGGCCGTGGCGCGGCCGCGTTCGGCCGCTGAGCTCAGCCGCCTGATGGCGTTTTGCCATGAAGAGAAGATCCATGTCGTTCCGCAGGGCGGGCTGACCGGGCTGGTTGGCGCGGCAGTGCCGAGCTATCCGGGCGGCGAGGTGGTCGTTTCGCTGGAGCGGATGAACAAGGTACGCTCGGTCAATCCCATCGATTTCGCCATGGTCGTCGAGGCCGGCTGCATTCTCGAAGATGCCAAGCGCCACGCCGAAGCGGCCGACTGTATTTTGCCGATCACCTTCGGGGCGCAGGGCACCTGCCGGATCGGCGGCAACGTTTCGACCAATGCCGGCGGTTTCAACGTGCTGCGCTATGGCATGACCCGCGACCTGGTGCTTGGCCTCGAGGTCGTGCTTGCCGACGGACGGATCTGGAACGGTCTGCGCACCCTGCGCAAGGATAACCGCGGCTATGACCTGAAACAGCTTTTCATCGGCAGCGAAGGCACGCTCGGCATCGTCACCGCCGTGGCGCTCAAGGTGTTTCCGAAGCCGGAACAGGTGGAAACCGCGCTGGTCGGACTTGCCTCGGTGGATGATGCCATGCAGCTTTATGCGCGGGCGCGCCGCCAGTGCAGCGACCTGCTGACGGCATTCGAGCTCATCCTGCGCGGCGGCATAGAGATTGCCATCAATGCCCGCGACGATCTTCCCGATCCCCTGAGCGAAGCCTATCCCGTCTATGTGCTGATCGAGGCTTCGGCCGCCGGACGTGTTGATCTTCGCGCCCTGCTCGAAGGGTTTCTGGGCGATGCCTCCGATCTGGTTCTCGACGGCGTCATCGCCAGCAGCAAGGCGCAGGGCGACCGGCTCTGGCTGCTGCGCGAGATGATGGTCGAGGCGCAGGGCCGCGGCGGACGCTATCTGAGGACCGATGTCTCGGTTTCGATATCAAGCCTGGCGGCCTTCGTCGGCGACACGCTCGAAGCGCTGTCGCAGAAACATCCCGAGGCGATCGCAGTCACCTATGGCCATGTCGGCGACGGCAATATCCATCTGAATATCGTTCCGCCTGTCGGCATGCCCGCCGACCAGTTCGATGGCCTGTTTCATGCCACCGAAGAGGTGATCTTCGATGTCGTCGACAAGCATGGCGGCTCGATCAGCGCCGAGCACGGCATCGGCCGCGTCAAGCAGGACGCCTTCCTGAAACGTGCCGACCCCTTGACGCTGGAGCTCTCGCGCCGGATCAAGGATGCATTCGACCCGCGCCATCTTTTGAGCGAGGGGCGGATATTGGCAAGTGCAGATGGACTGGCAGGGGGTAGGGAATGACGCTGAAACTCGACAAGGTCAATCGGGGCCCGCATCTGTCGACGCTGGTCGCAAGTTCGATCTCGCGCGAAATCGCCCAGGGACGTTTGCGGCCGGGTGATCAGCTGCCGACCGAGCAGCAGCTGGCGCAGACATTCGGCGTCAGCCGCAACGTCGTGCGCGAGGCGATCGCGCGGTTGCGGTCCGAGGGCCGGATCTGGTCGCAGCAGGGCCGCGGCGCCTTCGTCGCGGACCAGCCGAATGCCACGACATTGACGATCGACTACGAAGCCCTGCAGCAGGCTGCGGCCTTCCAATCGCTATTCGAACTGCGCGGCATTCTCGAAGTCGAGGCGGCCGCCCTTGCCGCCAAGCGCCGGACCGGCGACGACCTGACGGCGATGAAGGATGCGTTGGTGACGATGCGTGATGCGCCCTACGGCAGCGTCATGTGGCTGAAGACCGATCTCGAATTCCACAAGACTGTCGCTGCGGCGACGGGCAATCTCTACATGGTCCAGTTCCTGATGTTCGTTTCCGAGCGGGTGCGCGAAAGCATTCTGGCCTCCGGCAACCAGCAGCGCTCCGAAGATCTGGCGGCCGTGACGCTCGGTGAGCATCAACGCATTCTCGATGCCATCGAAGCGGGCGACGGCGACGAAGCCCGTGATGCCATGCGGGCGCACCTCCATGGTGCGGCAAACCGCGTCGGGCTGGCCGGAGAACAACCCGAATAATCTGTTGAGGACATGACATGACTGGAAGACTTGAGGGAAAAACCGCTGTCGTGACGGCAGCCGGGCAGGGGATGGGACGTGCCACGGTGCTCGCCTTCCTGCGTGAAGGCGCGCGCGTCTGCGCCACAGATATCGACGCCGCAAAGCTCGATACGCTGCGCGATCAGGCTGGCGTTACCGCGCGCAAGCTCGATGTGCTGAACCCGGCGGAGATCACCGCCTTCGCCAACGAAATCGAGGCGCCGGACATTCTCTTCAACTGCGCCGGTTTCGTGCATCACGGCTCGATCCTCGATTGCGACGAGGACGCCTTCGACTTTTCCGTCAACCTCAACATCCGCGCCATGTACCGGATGATCCGCGCCTTCCTGCCAGGCATGATCGCCCGCGGCGGCGGCTCGATCGTCAACATGGCATCGGTCGCCTCCACCGTGATCGCCGCGCCGAACCGCTTCATCTACGGCACCACCAAGGCTGCGGTGATCGGCCTGACGAAATCGGTGGCGCTCGATTATGTCGGACAGGGCATCCGCGCCAACGCGATTTGCCCCGGCACTGTCGAAAGCCCGTCGCTGCAGGATCGCATGCGGGCGCTCGGCGATTACGATCAGGCCCGCGCCGGCTTCATCGCCCGCCAGCCGATGGGACGCCTCGGTACGCCGGAGGAAGTGGCCGACCTGGTCGTCTACCTCGCCAGCAAGGAATCGGCCTTCATGACCGGAAATGCCATCGTCATCGATGGTGGCTGGGCGAACGCCTGAAGACATATCTTAAAAACGGACAATCGATATGAAGCTTCTGAGATACGGTGAGCGCGGCGCCGAAAAGCCCGGCATTCTCGACAGGAACGGCAAGGTCCGCGACCTCAGCGGTCATGTCGGCGACATATCAGGTGACAGCCTGACGGCTGCGGGTCTGGCGAAGATCGCCGCGATCGACATCGAGAGCCTGCCCGTCGTTGCCGAGCCCGGCCGGTATGGCCCCTGCGTCTCGCGCACTGGCAAGTTCATCTGCGTCGGCCTGAACTATGCAGACCACGCTGCCGAGACTGGTGCAGCCATTCCCGAAGAACCGATCCTGTTCATGAAGGCGACCAGCGCCATCACCGGCCCGAACGACAACGTCATCATCCCGCGCAAGTCGAAGAAGACCGACTGGGAAGTCGAGCTCGGCATCGTCATCGGCGACGAGGCCCGGTATGTTTCGGAAGCGGATGCGATGAAACATGTCGCCGGCTACTGCCTGATCAACGACGTTTCGGAGCGTGAATTCCAGGCCGAGCGCGGCGGGCAATGGACCAAGGGGAAGTCGGCCGACAGCTTCGGCCCGATCGGCCCCTGGATGGTGACGCGCGACGAGATCGCCGATCCGCAGGACCTGAAGATGTGGCTGTCCGTTGATGGCACGATGCGCCAGAACGGCTCGACGAAGACGATGATCTTCGGCGTCTCGTTCCTCGTTCACTACATCTCGCAGTTCATGAGCCTGCAGCCGGGCGATATCATCTCGACGGGCACGCCGCCGGGCGTCGGCCTCGGCATGAAGCCGCCGCTGTTCCTGAAGGCCGGGCAGACGATAAAGCTCGGCATCGACGGTCTCGGCGAGCAGACGCAGCTGACTGTGGACGCTGCCTGAGAAAGCCTCGGGGAGCCACTCGACGGCTCCCTGATCAGCGAAGCTTCATGACACCAAGCATGCGGAGCGCCGCGCACGCGGCGCCGTAGCCGTTGTCGATATTGGTAACGAGCAGCCCCGGCGCGCAGCTGGCCAGCATGGCGTTGAGTGCGGTACGGCCCTCTTCGGCCGCGCCGTAGCCGACCGAGGTCGGCACGCAGATCAGGCTGCCGCCGTACAGACCGCCGAGAACGCTTGCGAGCGCCGCGTCCATGCCCGCGACGGCAATGACGACGGGAAAGCGGCGGATCTCCTCGATTCTGTCCATCAGTCTCCAGAGCCCGGCGACGCCGACATCGATGATGACGGATGCCCCGACGCCCGCGTGGCGAAGGGTCCGCTCGGCTTCCCGGGCGGCAGGTGCGTCCGAGGTTCCGGCTGCGACGATCGCGACGGTTCCGGTCGAGGATACTGGCGGAACCGGGCCGAAGAATGCGGTTTGCGATAGCGGGCACCAGTCGGTGAGGGCTCTCAGATCGCCCGGTAGGGCCTCGAATTTTTCGCTGTTCAGACGGGTCAGCAGGAGACCAGCGTCTCTCACCCGCGCGCTCTCAAGGATCGAAGCTATCTGCTGTGGTGTCTTGCCGGCGCAGAACACGGCTTCGCTGAGGCCGATGCGCTCGGCCCGGGCGAAATCGAAGACGGCATCGCCGCTCATGGCCTGGCTCCGACGAAAGCGCTTCCATTGCGGTAGGGCTCGAAGGTCAACGGGCCGTTCCTGTAGGCGCCGGGCAGCATGCCACGCAGGTCCTTGCCGACGTCGTTCATCGCCGTTGCCAGCGCCAGCGCATCGCGATCAAGCTCGATGGCGATGCCGCTGCGCCTGATGCGGCAGCGGACGGTTTGCGGCCTCAGCGTCTCGGTCAGGAACGTCTCGATCCGGTGCACGGCCTCCAGCATCTCCGGCTCGATGGCGATCGCCGTTTCGATCCGGCTGGAGAGGCAGGGAGAGGCGGGCAGCTCCGACAGCGCGCCGAGGCCTGCATCACGCGCCAGCTGGCGCAAAGCCTGCTTGCCGATACCGGCCTCGACGAAGGGATGGCGGACGGAGAAATTCTTGGCTGCTTCAAGCCCCGGACGGTACTCGCCGAGATCGTCGAGATTGGTTCCGGACAGCAATTGACGGCTCGACCGGGCGGCGATGGCGCCGTAGAGATTGCCCTTGCAGAAGAAGCAGCGGTTGACGGGGTTCCGGAGATAATCCGGATCGGAGAATTCGCCGGCGTCGATGATCTCGAGGTCGAAGCCCTCGCTTCCCGCCAGCATCCTGACGCGCTCGGTGGCTTCTGCGGGGACGGCAGCCGAGACCGCGTGCATGATGTTGACGCGTGCGGGGCCGAGAAGCCGGGTCGCGATGACCGCCAGCGTCAGCGAGTCGATGCCGCCGCTGACGGCGATAGAGACGTCGCCGAGCGAGGCGAGACATTCTTCCAGAGCCCTTCTCACAACAGGTCTCCTCTTTTCTGTTTCAACAGCCCCTCCAGAAGACTCCTCAGGCTGCTGCGTGCCGCCGCCCCCGGGGTCGATGTCAGGTCGTCGGCTTCGAGCTTGGCGGTGCGGCCCGAGGGGCGGTCGACGAGCTTGAAGGCGTAGACTTTTCCTGCGTGCTCGACCGTTTCCTGCTCGCGGCTCAGCGTCATCCGCTCCGCCGTCGTGGCGCGCACGCCGATGGTTGTCGTTTCGTCGAGCATGGCGGCGGCGACATCCCTGCTTTTCGACGGGTCGGCAAGCACCCGGAGATGGGTCATCATCCGGCCCTTCTTGCCGAAGACCGGCATCTGGACGACGTCGCGCACATCCGGGCGGTCACGCAGCCGGTCCACCGCCTGGGCGATGTCTTCCCCGGTCTGGTCGTCGATCTCGCATTCGAGGACCGCCACCGTGCCGTTGAAGGCCGATTCTTCGTCGCGGCGCTCGAAGGCCAGGAGCCGCAGGCAGTTGCTGAGGCCGGGGAGGCGCTTGGTGCCGAAGCCGTGGCTTGATGCCTTCAGCACCCTTCGGCCGGGTGCAGTCCTGGTCCCGCAGAGATAAGCAAGGATGGCGGCACCCGTCGGCGTGACGCGCTCGCCGCCGATTCCGTCATCGATGACATCGAAACCCCTCAGCAGGTGCACGGTCGCAGGCGCCGGAACCGGGAGCAGGCCATGCGCGGTCTTCAACCGGCCGCTTCCGAGCGGGACCGGACCCACGCTCCAATGCGCTGCGCCGAGCTGCGTTATCAGCCAGGCGGCCGAGACGATGTCGGCGATCGAATCCCACGCGCCGACCTCGTGAAAGGTAACGTCTTCGGGCGTTGTGCCGTGGACCTTGGCTTCCGCTTCCGCCAGCTTTTGGAAGATGCCGGTCGCATGACGGATGGTTTCTCCGTCGAGCGCCGAACGGCTCAGCGCATCGCGGATGTGCCGCCAGGCGACATGGTGGTGATGCGCTGCGTGAGCGTGATCGTGCTCCGCATGAGCGTGATCATGGTGATGGTGGCCGTGATGGTCATGGTGGTGATGGTGATCATGCGGGTGATCAGCCCCGTGTTCGGCATGATACACTTTGAAGCGGCTGCCGGTCAGCACGCCGTCGTGATGCGCCACGAGTTCGCACGCGACGTTTTCGATCAGCGGGCAGCGTTTCAGCGCCGCCTGCAGGCCGGTATTCAGGTCCGGCCTGAGATCGAGCAAGGCTGCGACGAACATGTCGCCTGCAATGCCGCCGACGGGGTCGAGATGAACTTCCAGCACGGTCATCCGCCCTATTTTCCGTCCGCTGCTTCAGTCAGCGAAACGCCGTTTGCCGCCGCGATCACATCCGAAAGGGCCGGTACGAAGGATTGGCCGCGCCCTGCGGCAACCGCCGTCGCAAAGCTGTTGCGCACGGCAGCGCCGACCGGGTTGACCGCCTGCAGCGCCTGGGCCAGCGATGCCAGATAGGACATATCCTTCAGCGCATTGGCCATGGCGAAGCGCTGGGCGTTCTCGTTGCGATTCAGCACGAATTCGAAGAAGGCCTGGTAGAAGCCGCAGTCCATACGGCTGCCGCGCAAGACGCTGTCGAATACCTGCGGCGTCAACCCGGCCTTTGCGGCGATCATCAATGCTTCCGAATAGATCGCCGAGTAACCCATCGACACGAAGTTGTTGAGCAGCTTCATCGTGTGGCCGGTGCCCGCCGGGCCGGTCTCGATGATGCGGGCGGCGAAGGCTTCGAGGATCGGCCGGGCGCGGGCAATGCCATCGGCAGAGCCGCCCGCCATCACATCCAGCTTGCCTTCCGCCGCTTCCTTCGGCGTGCGGGCCAGGGGAGCGTCGACGAGCGTGATACCCTGCTCCGAAAGTTCGGCAGCGAGCTTGATCGTCACGGCGGGGTTTGAGGTCGAGCAGTCGATCAAAAGCATCCGCTTTCCGGAGGCGAGCAGGCCATCTGGACCGGACAGGAGTTGCTGGACTTCCTCGGAACCGGTGACGCAGAGCACCACCACATCCGATGCCAGCGCCAGCGCCTTGGGCGTCGCCGCTTCGCTGGCTCCCTGCGCCTTCAGCTGCTCGATGGCCTCGCGCTTTCTGTGGGCCATGACCGTCAGCGGCCAGCCTTTCGACAGCAGATTGGCCGCCATGCCTGATCCCATTGCACCGAGACCGATGAAGCCGATTTTCTCTTTCATTCTTTCCTCCCCGTTCGTTCTGGTTATCCCCGCCGGGCGGGCTTTTGCTTTTTGTGCCGGTATGCGGTAGCAACGGCATTATTCCCCGGCCGCCGCCTGACGGCGAGAATGGACGTCGCGACAGCATGAAGGACAGGGACAACGCCGTTTTCAACACTATCCCGCAGACGCCGAATCTGCGCAGCGGGCTGGCTGACAGCCTGATCGCCCAGATCGAGTCCGGCGATCTGAAGCCCGGCCAGCGGCTGCCGACCGAGCAGGCGATCATGGAAGCGACAGGGGTCAGCCGCACGATCGTGCGTGAGGCGCTTGCGACGCTGCGTGCGAAAGGCTTGATTACGACCCGCCAGGGGCTCGGCGCCTTCGTCTCCAACGATCCGACGCCGCGTTCCTTTTCGATCATCCCCAATGATCTTGAATCGATCGACGAGGTGCTGCGGGTTCTCGAATTGCGCCTCGGCATCGAATACGAAGCCGCCGGTCTCGCGGCGCTCCGGCGTACGCCGGAGGATATCGTCCGCATGCAAGACCGGCTCGATGCGCTGGACCGGGCGATAGCCGAAGGCGGTTATGGCGCCGAGGAAGACTTTGCCTTCCATCGCTCGATCCTCGTCGCGACGCAGAATTCCTATTACGGACGGTTGTTCGACACATTCGGCAACGCGATGGTGCCGCGCCAGTGGGCGCGGCTCGACAAGATGACGGCGGCTGGACGCGAGCAGCATGCCGAGCGGATGCGCAAGGAGCACCATGCGATTTTCGCCGCGATCCGCGACGGCAACGAAGCGGCCGCCCGCAAGGCGCTGCGCAATCACCTGTCGAAGAGCACCGCGCGCTTCGAAGAGTTGCGCGACGCCAACCTTCATCGCTAGCCGCTCACGCCGCATATCGAGGCACGACATAAGGCCCCTCCGGGATGATGGCGACATCGGCGTCGCCGCTGGCGCTGATGCTGCGGGCGATGGCCGTCTGGATATCGTCGATCATGCCGACGCCCGTCAGGGTCCGGTCGTCGCCCGAAAGACCGGTCGTATAGAGCTCGACGCTGCCGAGCCGCATCGGCTTCAGCTGCATCTCCGTCTGCCACTCGTCGATTTCCGCCAGGCTTTTTGCCGTCAGCGTTGCCAGGAAGCGCTCCGGGCCGAGCTCGACCAGTCTTGCCTGCGCCTCGCGGAATTCCGGTGAACCGAAGCCTTCCGAACATTCCGACGCGATGATCAGCGTGCCGCCGGGCTTCAGGATATCGAGCGGCGTCACCATGCCCTTGATGGTCTGGTAGTAGGTCTTGTCGAGCGGATAGCCGGCCGAGGAGGTGATGACGGTGGAGAACTTCCGGTCGAGCGGGATCTGTGTCGCGCCGCTGACAAAATCTACCGCCGCCTGATGGCTGGCGATGATCTCGCCGAAGGTGACACAGACGAGATCGCGATCCTCATCGAGTACCGTGTTCAGCGCATAGACCTCACCGAGCATCCGGACGATTTCCAGCTGCTCTTCGTGCAGCGGATTGCCGATCAGATTGCATTGGACGGCCAGCGGGTCTTCCATGAAGCGTGCCGAGTGGAACGTCCGAATCGTCTCGTGATGGGCAACGCCCGGGGCAATGACCTTTCGCCCGCCAGACCAGCCGGCCATGAAATGCGGCTCGACAAGGCCGGTCGCGATCCTGAGATCGGCCTCGGCAAACAGCCGGTCGAGCTTGACCGGCGTGTTCCGCGTTTTGGTGAAGCCGAAATCGATATGGGCGTCCTCGTCTCTGGCATAGTGGTTTTCGACGCGGACATTTTCGAGCACCCAGGGATCGCCGACCAGTTCGGCCAGCTCGTCGCCGAGGTTCGGCCGGTGCAGGCCGGTGGCAACAAGCACCGAAATCTTCTCCTGCGGAATGCCCGCCGCAATCATCGTCTCGATCATCGGGCGCAGAAACAGCCGGTTCGGCACCGGCCGGGTGATGTCGCAGATCAGAATGCAGGCGCTTTGGCGGTTCCTTGCAAGGTCAGAAAGAGGTTCGGAGGCAACCGGATGGTGCAGTGCCTCGATCACCGCTGCCTTGCCATCGGCGAGTTTCGGCAGTTGCTGCTTGCGGATCACCGTGGGCCGGGCGCCCGGCGGAAGCGTAATGTCGAGATGGCCGCGGCCATAGGAGAGTGCGATCTTGTCCATCGTCACACCTGCTCCGCCACGCCGCCGAGATAGAGCTCGCGCATCAGCGACATGTCCTTGAGTTCTGCGATCGGCCCCGACGTCGCGATGCGGCCGTTCTGCATCAGATAACCGCGCGTGGCGACGGAGAGGGCCAGACCAGCATTCTGCTCGACCAGCAGAACGGAGGCGTTGAAGGTCTTGCCGATGCCGAGAATGATCGTCTGGATCTCCTTGACGAGCAGCGGGGAAAGCCCGAGCGACGGCTCGTCGAGCAGCAGCACGCGGGGTCTCGCCATCAGGCCGCGGGCGATCGCCAGCATCTGCTGCTGGCCGCCGCTCAGCGAGCCGCCTTTCTGCTGCCGCTTGGTCGCAAGGATCGGGAAGAAGCTCTCCATCGTCTTGACGTCGGCTTCGACAGCATCGGTATCACGCCGCGCATAGGCGCCAAGACGCAGGTTTTCCTCGACGGTCATATCGCCGAAGATCCGCCGTCCCTCCGGCACCAGAACGACGCCGCGCTTGGCCATGATATCCGGCGTACGGCCCGTCACGTTCTCGCCGGCGAAGCTGATGGTCCCCGCGCGCGGTTTGACGAGGCCGACGATGGTGCGCAGCAATGTCGACTTGCCGGCGCCGTTCGGGCCGAGAATGGTGATTACCTCGTTCTCGCCGAGCGTCACGGAGACATCGCGATTGACGACCGTTGCGCCATACCCTGTTGTCACATTGGAAACATCGAGCAGGTTCACAGCGCACCTCCGAGATAGACTTCGAGCACCTTCGGATTGGAAAGAACGTCCTGCGTCGGCCCGTCTGCGATCTTCGAGCCGAAATCGAGGACGACCAGCCGCTTGCAGAGCATCTGCATCAGCTTCATGTCATGATCGATGACGCAGACGCTGATGCCGTGGGCCGGGAACTGCTTGACCAGACCCACCAGCGTTGCGGTTTCCTTGTCGTTGAGGCCTGCCGCCGGTTCGTCGAGCAGGATCAGCGAGGGCCGCGTGGCGAGCGCCAGTGCGATGCCGAGAAGACGCAGATTGCCGAAGGGCAACACGCCGGCGCGCTCATTCGCGAGTGCAGTCAGTCCGACGAAATCGAGCAGGGCGGCGGGCGTCGTCCAGGGGTAGGCGCGGCTAGTGTTGCGTGCGTGCTCGCAGGCGATCTGGACGTTTTCCCAGACCCTGAGGCCCGGAAAGGCCATGGCCTGCTGGAAGGTGTAGCCGATACCGGCGCCCGACACTTCATGGGCGGCGAGACTGGTGATATCCCGTCCGCGCCAGCGGACATACCCCTCGGTCGGCCGGTAGACGCCGGTGATGACGTTGAAGAGCGTCGTCTTGCCGGAACCGTTCGGGCCGACGATGCCGAGGATCTCGCCCTCGTCGATCGACAGATCGACACCGGATAGTGCGGTGACGCCGCCGAACTGCTTCTTCAGTCCGCTGATCTCAAGAATGGCGCTCATCGGCCTGCCTCCGAAGCATGGGTGGCAGTTGCCGCCTGGCGCGACGCCTGCTTTTGCGCCGGGCCGCGAACGAGCCTGTTCCAGCCGTCGACGAGGCCGGCAATCAGGCCGTTCGGCAGCAGCAGGATGACGGCGATCAGACAGACGCCGTAGAGGATGCGGGATTCGACCGGATCGAGGTTCAGCACCTCAGGCAGGAAGGAGACGAGAATACCGCCGGCGATCGGGCCGAGCAGCAGGCGCGCGCCGCCGATCATCACCATCAGCGCCAGATAGATGCTCGGGAAGGAGGCGAACTGGCTGGGCGAAATGTGTCGAAGGAAATAGGCGAGCAGCACGCCGGAGACACCGGCAAAGACGCCGCTGACGATGAAGGCGCCGATCTTGTGGCGGCCGACATTGATGCCGAGCGATGCGGCCAGTTTCTCGTTTTCGCGGATGGCCCGCAGCGTCCGGCCATAGGGCGAGTTGATGATCCCCCAGCTGGCGACGGCACTGAGTGCCACGAAGGCCAGCACGACGAAGTAGTAGGGGACGAGATCATCGAGACGCATGCCGAAGAAGCTGACCGGCAATTGCAGGTCGAGCCCGGTCGCGGCACCGGTGAAATCCCCGCCATTGGTCAGAACGATGGTCAGCAGCTGACCGAAGGCGAAAGTCATGATGACGAAGTGGTGGCCGGAGACGCGCAGCGAGGGAACGCCGATGATGGCAGCGAAGGCGGCAGCGGCGATGCCGCCGAGCGGCAGAGCCACCCAGAAGCCGATGCCGGTATCACGGGCAAGCAGCGCCGCCGCATAGGCGCCGACGCCGACAAGGGCGGCATGGCCCATGGACAGGATACCGGTCTGGCCGAACAGCACGGAAAGGCCGTAGAGCGCGACGATGTTGATGCCGGCAGAGATCGCCAGCGACAGCATGCGGTTGCTGGCGCCGAGCGCCGGGACGAAGGCGAGGATCGCGAGCACGACGAGAGCCGGGATCAGTGAGCGGAGCGACGAAAGTGAGGTGTTCATAGCATGTGCCTTTCGCGCGTCAGGCCATTTTCGGTCCGCTCGTGCCGCCGAACAGGCCGTTCGGGCGGAAGAGCAGAACCAGGATCATCAGGGCGAAGGAATAGGCGTCGGTCCAGGCGGAGAAGCCGTAGCCGGCGCTGAAGCCTTCGACGATGCCGAGAATCAGGCCGGCAACGACAGCACCGGTCAGGTTTCCGAGGCCGCCGATCAGCGCCACGGCAAAACCCTTCATCACCATGGTGCCGCCGGTGAACGGCGTGATCGGGAAGAGGGCGATGAGCAACGCGCCGCCGAGACCGGCAAGGGCGCTGCCGAGCACGAAGACACCGGTGATGTAGCGGCGGACGGGGATGCCCATCAGTGCGGCCGTATCGCGGTCATCGACGGCGGCGCGAAGTGCGCGCCCGTAGCGGCTGCGGGTGACCATGGCGAAGGTCAGCGCAACGACCGCGATGGTGACCAGAATGACCATGACGCGAACCGAGGCGATGCGGACGCCGCCGATCTCCCAGATCCCGGTCAGCGGGCGCGGGATGCTCTTCTGGTTCGGATCGTAGAAGAAAATGACGATGTGCTGCAGCACGACGATCAGCCCGAGCGAGACGATGAAGCCATTGGTCGGTCGCGTCAGAGTGAAGCGGAACAGCCCGCGTTCAAGCACGAAGCCCATGACGCCGACGGCAAGGACGGCGAGCACGAGGGCGACGAAGAAGCCGAGGCCGGCCTGCACGGCAAGCCAGGTGACGATGCTGCCGACCATCAGGAATTCGCCATGCGCGAAGTTGATGATGCCGGTCAGGCCGAAGATCAAGGTGACCCCGACGGCGATCAGCGTGATGACGCTCGCGATCGACAGGCCGTTGAGGATTTGCTGAATGAGAATGTCCACAGCTCTGTTCCGCTGTTACGGGGACTACGCGTCAAGCGCGTCCGCTTTCAATGACGAAAGTCCCGCCGGCGCAGAGGCCGGCGGGAGGCGCATCGGCAGTTTATTCCGCGGGGGCTTCGGCGGGTGGCTGCTGCATCGCGCAGGAGATGTCGCCACCCGGTGCTGCGGCGCAGACCTCGGTTGCGTGCGTCACCTGATGGCTCTTGTTGAAGGAGAGATCGTCGGAAACCACGCCCTTGTGATGGAGCGATTCCAGGGCTGCGACGGTCTTGTCCGGATCGAGCGAACCGGCCTTTGTCCAGGCCTCGGCGAGCATGTGGACATAGTCATAGTAGAGCAGCGAGACCGAGGAGGTTACGCCCTTCGGCGCGCCGGCTGCGAAGTAGGCCTTGAAATAGGTCTTCGCATTGGCGTTCGAGGACTCACCCCAGCAGATCGGCACGCAGCTCATGGCCACCGGCACGTCGGCGGTCAGGCCCCGTTCCTTCCAGATGCCCGGGTCGACGCCGAACAGGAAGTAGCTGGGCGCAACACCGAGTTCGAGCGCCTGCGGCAGGGCCGTCAGCGTCGAGTCGCCGTTGTACCAGAAGTGCACGACGTCAGGGTTCAGGCTCTTGGCGCGCGTCAGGAACGGCGAGAAGTCAGTGGTGTCAGGTGGATAGGAGATGACTTCTGGGACTTCCTGCCCTTCGGCCTTCAGCGCCTTGACGTAATAGGAGGTCAGGAACTGGCCGGTAGCGTCGTTGCCGACGATGACGACGGATTTTTTCAGCGGGTGGCCGACGAGCGGGGTCAGCAGGCTGAGAACGCCGCGGGCCGTCGAGCCGGAGCGCTGGAATTCCTGCGGCTCGGACTGGAAGAGGTAATGGTCTTCGGCGCCGGGGGCGACGGACTGCGGGTTCAGGATCTTTGCCAGCGTGCTGTTGCCGGCAAACTGGATCACCTTGGCGGGCTGGGTGATCTTGGTCATCGCCAGGGTAAAGTCGTGGGTTTCCGAACCGAAGATCGCCGAAACCTTTTCATCGCGAACCAGTTCCTGGGTCGCGGCAATGGCGGTGGAGATGTCGGTGCGGTCGTCGCGCTTCACCATCTCGACCTTGTAGGTCTTGTCACCAACCTTGACGCCTCCCGCGTCGTTGATTTCCTTGACCGCTAAGCCAACGCCCGCCGGCAAGGTGTGACCGGCCGAGACGAAAGCGCCGGATTCTGCGGCCACAACACCGATCTTGATCGTGTCTTCCGCCGATGCCATTTGCAGTGACGCGCCGAGGCCCAGCGCTAGAGAAATGCCTCCCAAAACAAGTGATCGCACGGTCTCATCCTCCCGATGCAGATTTTGCGTACTTACCGGGTTGTCGTACAACCCTGTTTTCTGATAATTGGGTTGACGGAGAATGTCAAGCAAGTCTAACCAGACGGTACCGGCCCGCCGGTCACCGCAAATCAGGGAGTGAGAGATGCGAACGAAGGAGTTCGGCCGGACAGGCCGCAAGGTCAGCGAGATCGGATTTGGCGCCTGGGCGATTGGTGCCGCATGGGGAGAGGTCAACGATACGGAGGCGCTCGCCGCCCTGCACGCCGCCCTCGACACAGGGGTCACCTTCATCGACACCGCCGATGTCTATGGCGACGGCCATTCGGAGCGCCTGATCGCCAAGGTGATGAAGGAACGCGGCGGCGAACGCCCGTTCATCGCCACCAAGGCCGGACGCCGCCTGCCCGAACAGTCCGTCGAAGGCTATAGCGCTGAAAACCTGAATGGCTGGATCGATCGCAGCCTCAAGAACCTCGAGACCGATTGCCTCGATCTCGTCCAGCTGCATTGCCCGCCGACGGATCTCTACTATCACCCTGAAGTTTTCGGACGTCTGGACCGCTTGGTGGAGCAGGGCAAGATCCGCAATTACGGCGTCAGCGTCGAGCGCGTCGAGGAAGCGCTGAAGGCGATCGAATATTCCGGCGTCGTCAGCGTTCAGATCATTTTCAACGCCTTCCGCCAGCGCCCGATCGAGCATTTCTTCAAGCAGGCCGAAGAGAAGAAGGTGGCGATCATCGCCCGCGTGCCGCTGGCAAGCGGGCTGCTGTCGGGCAAGTTCAAGAAGGACACCAAGTTCGAGAGCAACGATCACCGGCTCTTCAACCGCAACGGCGAAGCCTTCGATGTCGGCGAGACCTTCTCCGGCGTACCCTATGAAGTCGGTCTCGAAGCCGTCGAGAAGGTCCGTCCGCTGGTCTCCGGCGATACGACCATGGCGAAATTCGCGCTCCGCTGGATCCTGATGTTCGACGCCGTCACGGTCGCCATTCCGGGCGCCCGCAATCCGGCGCAGGCGAGCTCCAATGCCGAGGCCGCCAGCTTGCCCGCGATTTCCGACAGCGCGATGCGGGAAATCAGGTCGATCTACGACACCTACATCAAGCAATATGTTCATCAGCGCTGGTAGGGAGCGTCAACCATGACAAGCCCGATCATCGATTCCCATCATCACTTCTGGGATCCAAAAAGCGGTGGCGATTATGGCTGGCTGAGCGGCCCCTTCGAGCCGATCAACCGCGTGTTCGAGCCGGACGATCTGCGCCCGGCTCTGCAGAAGAATGGCGTCAACGGAACCGTTCTGGTGCAGACCTGGAACGATCTCGGCGAGACCTGGGATTTCATCAGGACGGCGGAGGCGACGGATTTCGTCGCCGGTGTCGTCGGCTGGGTGGATCTGACCGATCCGAAACTCGGCCAGACGCTTGCCGAACTGCAGTCTTCGCCTCAGGGCAAGTGGCTGGTCGGCGTCCGGCACCTTATCCAGACGGAAAATGACCCGAACTGGCTGCTGCGCGATGACGTGAAGAAGGGCCTGGAAGCTGTCGAGGCTGCCGGGCTTGTCTATGACCTCGTGCCGAACCTGCCGCAACTGCCCTCCTGCATCGCGACAGTGGAAGCCTTCCCTGAAACGCGCTTCGTACTCGACCACATCTCTAAGCCGGAAATCCGCAATGGCGGTTTCGACGAATGGGCGGTGCTGATCCGCCAGTTCAAGGGAGAGCGTGACCACGTCTGGTGCAAGCTCTCCGGCATGGTGACGGAAGCCAACTGGCAGAGCTGGACGGCGGATGACCTGAGACCCTACGTCCATGAGGTACTCGATGTCTTCGGCACCGACCGCTGCATGTTCGGCACCGACTGGCCGGTCTGCCTGGTGGCGGCGAGCTACGACCGTGTCGTCGAGGCTCTGCAGGAATGCCTGAAGGATCTGCCGAGCGCCGAGCGCGAGCGGATCTTCGGCCTGAACGCGATCGAGGTCTACCGGCTTCCGGGCTTTGGGGAGGCCAGAGCATGACGGCGGTTACGACTTCGAGCAAGATCGGCTTTGTCTCTCGCCTCGGCTTCGGCGCAAGCGGCATCGGAACGCTCTACCGGGATGTGACGGAGGCGCAGGCGGCCGATGTTCTGGCTGCCGCCTATGACGGCGGAATGCGCTATTTCGACACCGCGCCGCTCTATGGCCATGGTCTCAGCGAGCTGCGCCTTGGCACCTTCCTGCGAACCATCGACCGCAAGACCGTCACCGTCTCGACCAAGGCCGGCCGCTATATGGCGCCGCCCTATGGCGAGAAGGTCGATTACGGTCTGTGGGCCTCGCCACTGCGGCTCAAGCCGGTCTTCGACTACAGCTATGCCGGAACGATGCGTTCGCTCGAGCAATCGGCAAACCGTCTCGGCATTGCCGATTTCGATCTGGTCTATATCCACGATGTCGACCGCTTCACCCACGGGGATGCCTACGAGCGGCGTTTCAACGAGGCCGTCGAGGGCTGCTACCGGGCGCTCGACGATCTCAGAAAGGCCGGTCATATCAAGGCGATCGGTGTCGGCGTCAACGAGAGCGATGTCGCAACGCGGTTCATCAAGGCCTGCGCGCTCGATGCCGTCATGATGGCCGGGCGCTATACCCTGCTCGACCGGGCGGCTGAAGCCGACCTGCTGCCGGAAGCGGCGCATCGGGGTGTCGAGATCGTCGTCGCCGGGGTGTTCAATTCGGGCATTCTCGCCACGGGTCCAGGCAATTCAGGCACGACCTTCGATTACGGCGCTCCGCCGGAAGAGGTGGTTGCCCGTGCCAAGCGGATCGAGGCGATCTGCGAGCGTCACGGCGTCCCCCTGCAGGCGGCGGCGATCCAGTTCGCCTTCCGCAATCCACAGGTCTCTGCCGCCGTTCTCGGCATGAGCCGGCCGGAGCGTATCGCGCAGAATCTCGACTGGGCGAAACTGCCGATCCCCGATGCCCTTTGGCAGGAAACCGACGCGCTGTTCGAGCGCGAACGCTAGGACAAAGCACCCGCGCGAACCGCGCGGGTGCCTTTCAGCGCCTTGTGGTGCCGACTCGCGAGAGCAGGATGACGGGCAGGAGGCTGACGAGGACGATTGCGAGAGCGGCGATCGAGGCCCCTCGTATGTTCCCCTTGCTGCCTCGCCATAGAGATGCGTGGCGAAAGTCTCGACATTCAGCGGGCGCAGCAGAAGCGTCGCCGGCAGTTCCTTGACACAATCGACGAAGACCAGCAGTGCAGCGGCGGCAACCGCGGTCTTCGACAGCGGCAGATGCACGAGGCGGAAGGTGCCTGACGGCGTCTGGCCAAGGGTGCGCGAGGCGTGGTCGAGCGTGACAGGAATGCGCGCCAATCCGGCGTCGATGCCGCCCGCCGAAATCGCCAGGAAGCGGACCGTCAGCGCATAGACGAGCGCCGCTCCCGATCCCATGAAGAACAATCCGGTGGCGACGCCCAACCATTGCGTACCGGCATGAAAGATCATCCTGTCCGCACCGCCGAGGACGATCAGCACGCCGATCGCCACCACCGTTCCCGGTGCGGCATAGCCGGTTGCTGCAAGCCGCAGCATCGAAGATGAGCCGTTGCCGGGCCGCAGGCGGGCGGCATAGGCGAGCATCAGGCCGAGAAGGATGACCGCGGCGGTGGCGACCGAGGCGAAGAGCACGGTATATCCGGCTTCACTGAGGAAATTGGCGGAAACCCCGGCGAAGCGGAAGCGCTTCCAGGCCTCCGAGGCCAGATAGACAGCCGGCGCCGCGAAGCCGAGGATAACAGGCAGGAAGCCGAGAGCAGAGAGAAGGAGACCCTTGGACGGAGAGACCTTTTGCGGCTGCAGGCCGCGGCTGCGGCGGCTGTCGGTAGCGTAGCGCTGATTGCGCCGGGCCCAGCGCTCGATGGCAATCAGGGCAACGACGATGAAAAGCAGTGCCAGCGCGATCTGCGATGCGCCGGGCAGGTCGGTGCGGGTGATCCAGGTCGTGTAGATCGAGACCGTCAGGGTTCGCACGCCCAGAAATTCGGCGGCGCCGACGTCGTTCAGCGTTTCCATCAATGCCAGGCTGACGCCGACGGCAACGGCTGGGCGGGCAAGCGGCAGGGCGATATGCCAGAAGACGCCGCGCTTGCTAATGGCAAGCATCCGTCCCGCTTCGATGAGATTGGCCGATTGCGTCAGGAACATCGCCCTGACGGGAATATAGACATAGGGATAAAGCACCATGCCGAGCAGCAGGATGCAGCCCATCATCGAGCGGATATCGGGCAGGCGGAACTGCCGTGGGCTCTCATAGCCGAGCAGCCAGCGGATCGCGCCCTGAACGGAGCCAATCGGGTGCAGGATATCGAGATAGGCGTAGGCGATGATATAGGTCGGCACCGCCAGCGGCAGCAGCAGCGCCCATTCCAGAATACGGCGGCCGGGAAAATCATAGGCGGTCACCAGCCAGGCCGTCAGCGTGCCAATTGCCGCCGTCAGCAGCCCGACACCGGCCAGCAGGATGACTGTATCGGCAAGGGCCACCGGCAGGATCGTCGAAAACAGATGGCTCCAGAGCGACGGCGAGCCTTTGAAGGCTTCGAAGGCGAGGCCGCCGAAGGGCAGGATGACGAGAAACGCAACAAGCCCGGCTCCGGAAAGCCAGGCGCTGACCGGCCGCCTTGCGGGGCGATCTGCCACTGATGTCAGGGACATGCGATCATCCGAACGGAAAGGGGCGCCCGCATAGCATGCGCCCCGATCGCCTTAGTTGTCGAAACCGACCTTGTCGACGAGCGCGCTCGCCTCCTTGCGGTAGCCGACGATCTCGGCCAGCGGCTTGCTGTCGATCTTCAATTCGCCGAAGGAGGCGATGATCGGATCGACAGAGGCGCCGGCCTTGACCGGATACTCGTAATTGGCTTCGGCATAGATCTTCTGGGCCTCGTCGGAGACGAGATATTCCAGAAGCTTCACGGCTTCTTCCTTGTTTGGCGCATGCTTGGCAACGGCCGCACCGGAGATGTTGACCTGTGTGCCGCCGTTCTTGAAGGTCGGCAAGACCACCTTGATCGCGTCGCCCCACTTGACCTGGTCTTCGCCGCCCTTTCCGGAGCGCATCAGACCGACATAGTAGGAATTGGCAATTGCGATGTCGCAGACGCCGCCGAGGATGTCCTTTGCGCCGTCGCGGTCACCACCGGCCGCCTTGCGGGCGAGGTTGTCCTTGACGCCGGAAAGCCACTTTTCGGTTTCGGCTTCGCCGTAATGGGCGATGTAATCCGCAAACAGCGCCGTGTTGTACGGATGCTGGCCAGAGCGGATGCAGATCTTGCCCTTCCACTTGGGATCGGCGAGGTCTTCGTAGTTGAAGGCCGTCAGATCGACATCCTTGGCGGCATAGAGCACGCGGGCGCGCATCGACAGGCCGAACCAGTAGCCCTTCGCATCGCGAAGCTGTTCTGGAACGGCGGCGTTGAGCGTTGCGGACTCGATCGGCTGGGTGACGCCCTTTTCGGCGAGATCCACCAGGTTGCCGGCATCGACGGCCATCAGGATATCTGCCGGAGAGGCAGCACCTTCGCTTGCCACACGTTCGGCAAGACCGTCCTTGAGAAACACGGTGTTGACCTTGGTACCGGTCTTCGCCGTGTAGGCTTCCAGAAGCGGCGCGATCAGCGCCGGCTCACGTGTCGTGTAGAGATTGAGCTCGGCGGCCGAAACGGTGACCGGAAGAGCGCACAGAGAAAAAGCGGCGAATGCCGCGGACATTTTGGTTTGCATCATACTACCCCCGTAAATGACTGCGCTCCGTAGCTGCAGTTCTTGAGGGGATAGTCAAGTTTAAGTCGCCGCCATCACGGCTTCGTGATGGCGTTCTCACCCGTTCAGGCGAAGGCGAGCACCCGTTCGGGAGCGATCGAGATTCGCACGCTCTGCGCATCGTCCGGCAGGCGCCGCATGGTGCGGGTCCGGATCGGAGCCTGGAGACCCTCGACATCGAGCGTCAGTTCCTCGATTTCCCCCTGGAAGGAGCGCCTGATGATGCGGGCCGGCAGGTCACCTTCATCGACCGAGACCGTGATATCCTGGAAGCGCACATAGATGGTGCCGCTTTCCTCGTCGCGCAGGTCGAGCCCATGCGCGAAGCTGCCGATTGCCGTTTCCATGCGGCCGTTCCTGCTGATGCCGGGGATCTTGTTTGCCGGCGAAAAGAACTCGGCGGCGTAGGCGCAGTTCGGGCGGTCGTGGAGGTCGTAGCCGGTTCCCACTTGGACGATCTCGCCCGCCCGCATCAGCACCACCCGGTCGCCCGCCGACAGCGCTTCCTGCGGGTCGTGGGTGACGATGATGGCGGTGGTGCCGAGTGTTCTCAGAAGTGCGATCGTCTCGGTGCGGACCTGTTCGCGCAGCCCCTGGTCGAGGTTGGAGAATGGCTCGTCCATCAGCAGGATGCGCGGCCGCGGTGCCAGCGCGCGGGCAAGCGCCACGCGCTGCTGCTCGCCACCGGACAGCATATGCGGGTAGCGGTCCGTCAGATGACCGATGCCGGCAATGCGCACCACCTCTTCCGCCATCGCTGCCGCTTCGGCTTTTGGCCGCCTGCGCAGACCGAAGAGAATGTTCTGCATCGCCGTCAGATGCGGGAAGAGGGCATAGTCCTGGAAGACGAAACCGATCTTGCGCTCTTCCGGCTCGACGAACCGATCCGGCCCCGACACCGTCTCTCCTTCCAGCACCACCGCACCGCCATCCGGCCGCTCGATGCCTGCGATCACCCTGAGAAGCGTGGACTTGCCGCAGCCGGAATGCCCGACCAGGGTGACGATCTCGCCACGGGCGACGGTCAGCGACAGGCCGGCAAGTGCTGCCTGGGCGCCGAAGCTGCGGCGGATCGCTGATATCTCGAGCGCGGGTGAAGAGGCCTTGTCCTGCATGCGGGTCCTTGGAAGCTCGGTTCGAACCGCCTTACTTTAGGGAGCCCAAGGCCCGCGTACAACCACCGCCCGAAATCGCGCCTTCAACGCCAGTCTTCGGAAACGCAGCAAAAATGGCGCCGGCGCGCAAATTTTAGGCATTGGCGTACCGCTCTTGGCCAAAGCGGGCTGTGCCGGACGCAGAAGTTGCGATAGATGCTGTGCTAGCGAACGCCACCGGGCCGATTTCACCTGGTCCCGAACGCTTCCAATTCTTCATCACATGACCGCAGCAGGCAAGGAATCCTGTTGCAGGAGGATATATTCATGGCCGTAGTGAGCGAAACCGCGCCTCGTTTCCAGAAGACGACAATGTCGATCCTGATGGCAGTCAGCTTCTGCCACATGCTGAACGATATCATGCAGTCGCTTCTTGCGTCGCTATATCCGCTCTTCAAGGCCAATTATAATCTCGACTTCGTGCAGATCGGCCTGCTGACGATGACCTTCCAGGTCACCGCATCGCTGCTGCAGCCCTTCGTCGGCATCTTCACCGATCGCTGGCCGATGCCCTATTCGCTGCCGGTCGGCATGGCCAGCACCTTTTGTGGCCTGATCCTGCTCGGCAACGCCGGCAGCTTCGAGCTGCTGCTCGTTGCGGCAAGCCTCATCGGCTTCGGCTCGGCCGTCTTCCATCCGGAGTCCTCACGCGTCGCGCGGCTAGCCTCCGGCGGGCGTCACGGCTTTGCACAGTCCTTCTTCCAGGTGGGCGGCAATGCCGGCCAGGCAATTGGCCCGCTGATCGCCGCCTTCATCGTCTTCCCGCTCGGCCAGCATAGCGTTTCCTGGCTCTCCGGCATCGCGCTGATCGGCATGATCGTGCTCGGCTGGGTCGGCAACTGGTACATGAGCCATCGCCGCCAGAACGCCGGCAAGCCGGCTGTCAGCCGCACCTTGCCGCTGCCGCAGAACAAGGTGGTGATCGCACTGCTGATCCTCGTGCTTTTGACCGCGACGAAGAACGTCTACATGGCCAGCATCTCGAGCTACTTCACCTTCTATGTCATCGATCGCTTCCAGCTCGGCGTGCAGCAGGCGCAGCTGATGCTCTTCCTGTTCTTGGGCTCGGTTGCCGTTGGCACCTTCCTCGGCGGCCCGATCGGCGACCGTCTCGGCGCCCGCTTCGTCATCTGGTTCTCGATCCTCGGCGTCATTCCCTTCGCGCTGCTGCTGCCCTATGCCAACCTCTTCTGGACATGCGTCCTCAGCGTCGTCATCGGCCTGATCTTCGCTTCGGCCTTCTCGGCAATCGTCGTCTTCGCGCAGGAGCTGGTGCCGGGCCGCGTCGGCCTGATCGCCGGGGTGTTCTTCGGCTTCGCCTTCGGCGCCGGTGGTCTCGGAGCCGCATTCCTCGGCGACTTCGCCGATACCCACGGCATCGAGTTCATCTACAAGATCTGCTCCTATCTGCCGCTGCTTGGCCTACTGACCGTCTTCCTGCCGAAGATCCCCCGGCACGCACACGGGTGACCCCGCAGGTGACGCAGACCCTCGCGTAAATTATCCTAAGGCCCTATCGCGCCGCATGCATTCCTGGTGATAGCGTGCGGCGCAATGACATGCCGGAGGATGACATGACGAAGAAGACCGTGGCCGATTGGCAGGCGCTTGCCGAGAAGGAGCTGAAGGCTTCTCCGGATACGCTGACCTGGCACACGCCCGAAGGCATCGACGTCAAGCCGCTCTATACGGCCGATGATCTCTCGGGCGCCGTTCATCTGGACAGCATTCCGGGCTTTGCGCCCTTTACCCGCGGACCGCGGGCAACGATGTATACAGGACGCCCCTGGACGATCCGCCAATATGCCGGCTTCTCGACCGCCGAGGCCTCCAATGCCTTCTACCGCAAGGCACTTGCCGCCGGTCAGCAGGGCGTCTCCGTCGCCTTCGATCTGGCAACCCATCGCGGCTATGACAGCGACCATCCGCGCGTCGAAGGCGATGTCGGCAAGGCCGGCGTGGCGATCGACAGCGTCGAGGACATGAAGATCCTGTTCGACGGCATTCCGCTCGAGAAGATCTCGGTGTCGATGACGATGAACGGCGCGGTCATCCCGATCCTCGCCTCCTTCATCGTCGCCGGTGAAGAGCAGGGCGTTTCGCGCGCGGCTCTGTCCGGCACCATCCAGAACGACATCCTCAAGGAGTTCATGGTCCGCAACACCTATATCTATCCGCCCGAGCCCTCGATGCGGATCGTTGCCGACATCATCGAATATACGGCGCGGGAGATGCCGAAGTTCAATTCGATCTCGATCTCCGGCTATCACATGCAGGAGGCCGGCGCGACGCTGGTGCAGGAGCTCGCCTTCACGCTGGCCGATGGCCGCGAATATGTGCGGGCGGCCATCGCCAAGGGTCTCGATGTCGACGAATTCGCCGGGCGTCTCTCCTTCTTCTTCGCCATCGGCATGAACTTCTTCATGGAGGCGGCAAAGCTGCGCGCCGCCCGCATGCTGTGGACGAAGATCATGGAGGAGTTCCAGCCGAAGAAGGCCTCGTCGCTGATGCTGCGCACCCATTGCCAGACGTCAGGTGTCTCGCTGCAGGAGCAGGATCCCTATAACAACATCATCCGCACTGCCTTCGAGGCGATGTCGGCCGTGCTCGGCGGCACGCAGTCGCTGCACACCAATTCCTTCGACGAGGCGATCGCCCTGCCGACGGAATTCTCCGCCCGCATCGCCCGCAACACCCAACTGATCCTGCAGCACGAGACGGGGGTGACCAAGGTCGTCGATCCCCTGGCGGGTTCCTATTATGTCGAGAGCCTGACCAAGGAACTCGCCGACAAGGCCTGGGCATTGATCGAGGAGGTCGAGGCGCTGGGCGGCATGACCAAGGCCGTCAATGAAGGCCTGCCGAAGCGGTTGATCGAAGAAGCCGCGACGCGCCGGCAGGCAGCCGTCGACAAGGGCGACGAGGTGATCGTCGGCGTCAACAAGTACCGGCTGGAGACCGAGGAAGAGCTCGACATCCTGGCGATCGACAATGCGGCTGTGCGCACCGCGCAGGTGAAGCGCATCGAGGATACCCGCCGCCGCCGCGATGGCGTCAAGATTGCCGAAACGCTGGAGCAGCTCGCGGATATCGCCCGCACCGGAGAAGGAAACCTGCTTGCCGCCGCAGTCGAGGCCGCGCGGGCACGCGCCACCGTCGGCGAAATCTCCGATGCGATGCGCACGTCCTTCGGCGATCATGCGGCGGTACCCGAAGTCATCAAAGACGTCTATGGCGAGGCCTATCGCGATCAGCCGGAGCTTGCCGTGCTGAAGGGCCGCATGGCGGATGTGGCGCAGAGCCTCGGGCGCAAGCCGAAAATCATGGTCGCCAAGCTCGGCCAGGACGGCCATGACCGTGGTGCGAAAGTCATCTCTTCGGCCTTCGGCGATGTCGGCTTCGACGTGCTGGCCGGGCCGCTGTTCCAGACGCCCGACGAGGCGGCCGGGATGGCGATCGGCGAGAAGGTCAACGTCATCGGCGTCTCGTCGCTGGCGGCCGGTCACAAGACGCTGCTGCCGCAGCTGGTGGAAGCGCTGAAGGCCAGGGGCGGCGGCGATGTCATCGTTGTCTGCGGCGGCGTCATTCCACGCCAGGACTATCGGTTCCTCACCGACCACGGTGTCGCAGCCGTATTCGGACCCGGCACGAATGTGCTCGATGCCGCCAACTCCGTGCTCGATTTGCTGCAGGGCATCAGGCGCAATACCTGACGCTACCGGCCGAGGCCGTTACCGCCCCGGAATTGCCACCCGCATCTCGATGAAGCGGAAGATCCGGCCGAAGACCGCACCCATCAACAGATAGAGCGTACCGGCGATCAGGAAGGTTTCGAAGGGCGCGTAGGTGCGCGCGACGAAGACGCGGGCGGCGCCTGTCATTTCCATCACGGTCACGGCGCTGGCGAGCGTCGAGCCCTTCATGACCAGCACCAGTTCGTTGGCGATCGCCGGAAGGATGGCGCGGTAGGCCTGCGGCAGGATGATCTTCAGCAATAGCACCACGCGATGCAGCCCGAGCGCCTGTCCTGCCTCCCACTGACCTGCCGGGAGTTGGCGGATCGCACCGGCCAGCAGCTCGGCGGAATAGGCGGCCGAATTCAGGCCGATTGCGAAGATGGCGCAATAGATGGGGCTGCGCAGCACCGGCCACAGGAAGCTGTGGCGGATCAGATCGATCTGGCCGAGGCCGTAATAGACGATGAACAGCTGGACCAGCAGCGGGCTGCCGCGGATCAGGAACGTATAGGTCGAGACCGGCACGCGCAGAGAACGGCGCGAGGAGGTCAGCGCCAAAGCCAGCGGCAGGGCCAGAACCTGGCCGAGCGCGAAGCTCGCCACTGTGATCAGGACGGTGAGGATGAAGCCGTCCTTGACGGTCAGAAACGCCGGAAGAAACAGATCGAAGGAGAGCATGGTCACCTCATATGCGGCGTGAGGCGCAGCTCATACGCCTTCAGGAGAAGGGACGAGATGCCGGTGATGGCAACATAGAGGCCGGCAGCGGCCAGATAGAAGGCGAGTGGTTGATGCGTCGCGCCGGCGGCGACCACCGATTTGCGCATCAGCTCCTCAAGGCCGACGACCGAGACGAGGGCACTTTCCTTGAGGATGACCAGCCACTGGTTTCCAAGGCCGGGAAGGGCGCGCACCATCATCTGCGGCAGGATGACGAGAAGAAAGGCGCGGGGTTTGCGCAGCCCGAGCGACAGCGCCGCCTCCCACTGTCCCTGCGAGACGCTGAGCAGAGCGCCGCGAAGGATTTCGGTCAGGTATGCTGCAGCAACGACCGACAGCGACACGACACCCGCCGTCAACGCATCGACTTCGACATAGCGGCCGATCATCTTGGTCAGCAGCACCGTGCCGCCATAGAAGACCAGGAAGATGACGAGCAGTTCGGGCAGGCCGCGGATCAGCCCGACATAGCCCATGATGATCTTGCGCGTCAGCGGGCTGCCATAGACGGCGAGCGGAGCAAGGGCGGCGGCGATGACGAAGCCCGCGACGAAGCTGGCGACGCCAACGATCAGGGTGGTCAACAGCCCCTGCAGAAGCTGTCCGTGATATTGGACGAGGGCATCAAGCATCTGCGGCAGCCTCCCGGGTCACTGCGCTCTCGCAAAGGGCCGCGAAAAACTCGGCGGAAAAGCCGATCATGTTCTCGAAATGCGAGATCAGGATATTCTCGTCCGGAGAGTGCAGCATCGCGCCGTGATGCGTCAGCCCGGCGCCGAACAGGGTGGCGCCGAATTTATGGACGAAAGGATGCGCAAGCCCCGAGGCGGCCGAACTCGGCTGGATCACCGCTGGCCGCCCGAACCATTTTTCCAGCAGCGCCGCCCCGAGATCGACGGCGGGATGCGACGGGTCGCTTCTGACGCCGAGAACCTCGGCATCGAGGATTTTCATCTCGACGTCGTCAAATCCCTTCGCGTCGAGGTGACGGCGCAGCAATGCGGCGATGTGTACCGGGTGCTGGCCCGGTGCCAGCCGGAAGTCGAGCTTGGCCATTCCGGTGCAGGGCAGAACGGTCTTTGCCCCTTCGCCGTCATAGCCGCCATGGAAGCCGTTGACGTTCAGGCAGGGTTCGAAATTCAGGTGCTCATAGAAAGTCTCAGCATCGACGCCGTCGAGCAGGCGCTGTCCGCCGGTTTCGGCCTGCAGGCTTTCGAGCGGGAAGGGCGGGGTCGCGGCAAGCGCGCGGCTGCGGGCATCCGGCGCGACGACGCCGTCATAAAAGCCGTCGATCAGGATGCGGCCTGAAGCGTCCCGCAGCGAGGCAATGGCAGCCGCAAGGCGCCAGAGCGGATTGTCGAAGATAGCGCCAAGGCTCGAATGCAGGTCGGCCCGCGCCGTGCGGCATTCGAGCTCGACCGCGAGGATGCCCTTGAAGCCCATGAGAATGATCGGGCGGCCTGATTTGTCGACCTCGCCGAATTCCCACCAGCAGAGGTCGGCCTTGGTGTCCGGGAAGCGGCTGTCGAGGAAGCGGGTCAGCGACGGGCTGCCGATCTCCTCTTCACCTTCGACGATCCAGATGAGCTTGAACGGCAGGGGGCCGGGATGGGCTTGGCGGAAAAGATTCCAGCCGGCGATGCGGCTGATGAATTCGCCCTTGTCGTCGGCCGATCCCCGGCCGTAGAGGCGGCCGCTGCGCTCGGTGAGCACGAAGGGCGGATCAGTCCAGAGGGCGATTGGGTCTTCCGGCTGCACGTCGTAGTGATTGTAGATGACAAGCGTGAATGGTCCATCGCCGGTCTCGCCGACGACGAACGGGCCGACATCGCCCTTGTGCTGCCCTGTGCTGAAACCGGTTTCGGCAAGAAGGCGCTCGACCTCGTCCGCGCAGGCCTCCATGCCTTCGTCACGGGCGCTGACGGATGGAATGGCCACCAAGGCGGACAGATCGTTCCTGGCTGCCGCCAGGATGTCGGGTGAAATGCGCATGGTCTCTCCTGGAAGGGGAGGCGGGCATGCCGCCTCCCGCACGCCATTATTTCTTGGAGGCGTCGTAGCCGAACCACTTCTCGGAAATGGTCTTGACCGTACCGTCCTTCAGCATCGCTTCGACGGCGCCGTCGACCTTGGTCTTCAGCTCGGCCTTGCCCTTGCCCATGGCAACGCCCTGGCCCTTGCCGAATTCGGCAAAGTCGGCGCTGGTCAGCAGCGGACCTGCATAGGCGAGCTTGTCGGCGCCGCGATCCTTGATGAGCGGCTCCCAGGCGGAACGTTCCATCAGGCCGGCATCAATACGGCCGGCAACGAGATCGTCGGCGACCTGGTCGGGGCGGTCGTAGACGCGTACGTCGGCATCCGGGAAATGGGCGCGGATCACCTGCTCGTGGGTCGAGCCGGACTGAACGCCGATCGAAGCCTTGGCGAGGGCCTTGGTGAGATCGGCGGCAGACTTGGCCGAGGCTGCATCGCTGCCCGGCGCGGTGACGATAGCGTTCGGAGCGTCGGCATAGGCGGCCGAGAAATCGACCTTCTGCGAGCGTTCGTCGTTGATCGACACGCCGGATATGACGAGGTCGAACTTGCCGACCTGAAGACCCGGCAGCAGGCCGTCATAGGCCTGGTTCTGCCAGTTGCAGGTGGCGGCGATACGCTTGCAGATCTCGTCGCCGACATCCTTATCGAAGCCGATGATGTTGCCGCTGGCATCGACCGATTCCCACGGCGGGTAATCTGCGCTGGTGCCGATGCGAAGCTCGTCGGCAAAGGCGGTGCCGGCGAGAAGCGAAAGCGAGAGCACTGTCAAAAGTCGTTTCATGGAAATTCCCCTTTTGTTTGGAAACGGACTCAATCCGCCGCCCGCAACCGGGCGGCTGGAATTCTTGGGTTTTCGAGGAGATCAGGCGGCCGAAACGGCGGCCTCCTTCAGGAATTGCGAAATGCGCTTCAGGCCTTCGTGGAGCACCGCTTCGCCATTGGTGTAGCCAATGCGCAGATAGCCCTCCATGTCCATGGCGCTGCCTGGCGTCAGCATCACGCCCTTCTGTTCGAGAAGGCGAAGGCAGAAGTCCTCGGAGGAGATCGGCAGATCGTATTTCAGCAGGGCCGTGGTGCCGGATTTCGGCTTGATCCAGGAAATCAGCGGCTCGGCATCGACCCAGTCCGAGAGGATGGAGAGACCGCTGCGGGTGATCTGATGGCTGCGCTTCAGGATCTTGTCGCGATTTTCGAGCGCGATCGCCGCAAAGTGGTCGTCCAGGCGGCCGACGCTGATCGTGTTGTAGTCGCGATGAACGGAAACCGCATGGATCAGCTCTTCCGGACCGGCAATCCAGCCGAGACGCAATCCGGCCAGCGAATAGGTCTTCGACATGCTGCCGGTGCTGATGCCCTTTTCGTAGAGATCGGCAATCGAGGCGGTCATGCCGTCTGCGCCTTCCTGATCCGTGCCGCGATAGACTTCGTCGCAAAGGATCCAGGCGCCGCAGGCACGGGCGATCTCGACGATCTTTTCGAGATAGGCGCGGTCCATCAGCGAACCGGTCGGGTTGTTCGGGTTGTTGATGGCGATCAGCTTGGTGCCCGGCGTCGCCAGCTTCTTCAGCTCTTCGAGATCGGGCAGGAAGCCGGTCTTCTCTGTCAGCTTCAGGATCTGGATGTCGGCGCCGATGCTCTCGGGGATCGAATAGTGCTGCTGATAGGTCGGCAGAACGGAGATGACGCGGTCGCCCTTTTCGACGAGGGTAAGGTGAACGAGTGCGTTGGCGCCGATGGCGCCGTGGGTGATTACGGTATTCTCGAGCTTCTGGCGCTCGTAGAGACCGGCAACCAGATTGCGCAGCCGCACGCTGCCTTCGATCTCGCCATAGGTGAGCTTCAGCGGCAGCAATTCGGCGGCGATATCCGTCTTGCCTGCCATGTCGAGCAATTCGCCGACGGTCAGCGATTCAACGCAGGTCTCGGCGAGGTTCAGCTCGCAGACGTTCTCGTATTTGTTCATCCAAATCTCGACGCCGAAATTGCGGATCTTCATGTCATTCTCCTGGCTATTGCTTGTGTCTTAGGCGCGGGCGGCGGCGAGCAGGGCGACGGCGGCCGCGACGTCTTCGAGGCCGAGACCGATCGAGCGGAAGAAGGCCGGGCGTTCGCGGCTGGGAGCCTTGGCTCTGCCGGCCAGCAGTTCGGGCAGGTCGCCGCAAAGCGCATCAGCACTCCATTGTCCGGCGGCGGCAGCCAGTTTCATTTCGCCTGCTGATGCCGGTGTCGTCGCGCGGTAGTCGCAATAGACGTCGAAGCCCTGCAGGGCCGCTGGATCAATCTCGTGGGCATTGGTGGCATTGGTGCTGATCGAGGTGACGACGGCCGATTTCGACAGCGACTTGACGTCTATGACGGGCTTGCCCGAGGAAGTGCAAAGCAGCACCACGTCGGCGCCCGCAACGGCGGCATTTGCATCGGCGTATTGGGTGACCGCAACGCCACTGGCGATCGTCGCAGGAATGTCCTTGCGGCTGGCGACGTTCGGTGATGCGATGCGCACCTCTTTCCAGGCGCGGATCGTTTCCGCATAGCGCAGATGGGCAAGCGCCACCGGGCCGGAGCCGACGATGGTGAGCACCGACGCATCTGAAGGCGCCAGGGCATCGGCGGCGATGACCGATGTCGCCGCGGTGCGCTCGGTGGTCAGCTTCTTGGAATCGCAGAGCAGTACCGGCGTGCCCGTTTCCATCGACATCAGCAGCGTCCAGGCCGTGACCAGCGCCTTGCCGTCGCCGGGGATGTAGGGCGAAAGCTTGGCGCCGAAGACCTTCTCGCCCGAGAGCACGCCGAGATAGGTGATGAAGTCGCCGGCATCGCGCGGAAACAGGCTCAGCGTCTGCGGCGGCTGCACGGCATCGCCATCTGCCAGCGAGCGGAACATGCGCTCCAGCACCGAGCGGACGTCCACTTTCGGAAGAAGAGCGGTGATATCGGCTTCGTGGAGAACGATTGGCTGTTGCGACATGAATGACCTCGCCTTTAAATGCGGGGCAGACGGCTGTGCGCAAACATCCGTTCCCGCGTAGGTGCCCCACGCACGGCTGAAATCGCTGTTGAATAGTCTGCCCATCAAGAGTAAAAGGAGCCTATGAGCAATATATTGCACAGTCAAGTGCGTCGCGATGTCCTAGCGCATGTTTCCGGCAATCTTCGCAGGCATCGTCAGGCCTCAGGCATGAGCCAGGTGGCACTGGCTGAAGCATCGGGGATCAGCAGGCGGATGATCGTCGCCGTCGAAGCCGGTGATGCGAATATCAGCCTCTCAAGTCTCGACAAGCTGGCGGCTGCGATGGGCGTCGGGTTTGTCGATCTGGTGCGTGATCCCGACCGCAGCTCCTCTGCCGATATCAACGAGGTGACCTGGCGCGGAACCGGCCCGGCAAGCGCCGGCGTGCTGCTTGGCACCGCGCCTGCGGCCCACGAGACGCAGATGTGGCTCTGGTCGCTTGAAGGCGGCGAGCGCTATAACGCGGAACCGGACCCGCAGGGCTGGCACGAAATGATCTTCGTCACCGAAGGCGTGCTGACCCTTATCGTCGGCGGCGCCGAGAAGGACTACCCGGCCGGGACTTTTGCGATTTACAGCTCGGCCCAGGACTATTCCTACGCGAACCGGCAGACCGGGATCGTGAAGTTCATCCGCAACGTGGTGTCATAGACCGCTCGGCTCAGAAGCTCTCGTCGGCAACGTCATCGCGAAGACCGTCCTGATCGCGTATCAGGTTTTTCTTGAAATGGGCGATGAAGCCCTTGATGACCGGCGATGGCTCGACCTTGCGATAGGCGATCGCCAGATCCGATGTCACCGAGCATCCTTTCAGCCTGGTGTAGGTAATGCCCGGAAGCTGGACGCATTGGAACGAGCGCGGCACCAGCGCAACGCCGACGCCGAGCACGACCATGCTGGCGATCGTTATGAAATCCCGGCCGGAGCTGTTGATATGAGGCTCGAAACCGGCTTCGCGGCAGGCGGCGATCGTGTTGCGGTGAAAGCCGGTATCGACAGGTTGGCGCGGCGTGATGAACACTTCCGGGGAGAGTGATTTCAGGGAAACGGATGCGGCACTCGCGTGTCGATGTCCGGCAGGCAGGGCCACGACGAAATCTTCGCGCACGGCGACTTCGGCTGCCAAACCCGGCGGAAGCGAGATCGGCGGCCGGATAAAACCAAGATCGAGCGTCTTGTCGGCGATCTTTTCGAGTTGCTGGCGCATCTCGATCTCGATCAGCTGGAATTCGACACCGGGGCTCGCGGCCTTGAACTTCGAAAGCGCATCGCCGAGCACGCCGGAATAGGCAGCCGAGGCGACATAGCCGACCGAGACCCGCTCCAGGTCGCCGCGCGCAGCGCGGTGAACAGCGTCGATGGCGTTCTCTGCCTGACCGAGGACGCGGCGGCCCTGTTCGGCGAGCTCAAGTCCCGGCCGCGTCAGCCGCACCGAGCGGCGGCTGCGATCGAGCAGGGCTACGCCGAGCAGGGCTTCGAGCTTGATGATCTGCTGGCTGAGGCCGGGCTGGGCAATACCCAGCCGGGCCGCCGCACGCTCGAAATTCTGCTCTTCGGCAAGGGCAACAAAATATCGGAGATGCCTGAGCTCGAGCGCGGAGCTATTCGCCAATTGCCACCTGTTTTCATAACCAGCGCTTATGAAAAACGCTCGTTGCCTTATTGGATCAAAAAAACGAAAGCGTCTAGTAACGTGACTGAAATTGTCAAGTTTTAGACGGGTCGTCCCGTCCTCGTCTCCGTGAGGTTGCCGTGCGCGTGAAGAATCTATCGCTTGTCCTGTTGTCCACGGTTTGCGGGGCAGCGCTTCTTCCGGCAGCCGCGGCCGCGCAGGATGCGCAGACCGTGACCGAGCTCGCGCCGATCACCGTCAAGGGGCAGGCGAAGCAGTACCCGAAGGCGCCGGTGAAGGGTTTCGTCGCCAGAACGAGTTCGACGGCGACCAAGACCGGAACGCCGATTCTCGAAACCCAGCAGTCGATCTCCGTCATCACCGCCGATCAGCTGAAGGCGCAGGATGCCGAAACCGTCGGCCAGGCCCTCGATTACACGCCCGGTGTCGTCAGCCAGCCGGGCGGGTCCGATCCGCGTTTCGATGCGCCGCGCATCCGTGGGTTCGATGGCCGTCAGTCGCAATATCTGAACGGCCTGAGACTGATGCGGACGGCAGGCGCGCCGGCGATCGATCCCTACCAGCTCGAGCGTATCGAGGTGCTGCGCGGCCCGGCCTCCGTGATGTTCGGCCAGGGCAATCCGGGCGGCATCATCAACCTGATCAGCAAGCGGCCGACCTTCGACCGCTTCGGCGAGGTGGGCCTGCAGATTGGCAGCTACGATACCTATGGCACCTATTTCGATGCCGGCGGCCCGGTCAGCGACGGGTCGGATTTCGCCTACCGTGTGACCGGCCTGGCAAGAACCGCGAGCGCCCAGGTCGATCAGCTCGACAACGACCGTTATTTCATCGCCCCTGCCGTCACCTGGCAGCCCGATGAAGACACCAAGCTGACGATCCTGACCAGCGTGCAGCACGACAATCCGAGCACGCCGTCGGGCGTGCCTGCGCTGTTTGCCAATACGCTCAGCCCGGACTTCTATGTCGGCGACAAGAGCTTCGACCATTCCAACCGGACGCTGACCAATCTCGGCTATGAGTTCGAGCACAAGCTGAACGACACCTGGACCTTCCGCCAGAATGTCCGCTACTCGAATTTCGATTGGGATTATCAGGCGCTGGGGATGTCAACGACCGTCGCGAACGTAGCCTATGGTCCGGGTGTCGGCGCCGATGGTCACTCAATCCTGCGCAATGCGACTTTCCAGGACGAACTGTTCAACACCTTCAATGTGGACAATAGTCTGCTGGGAGAATTCGAGACCGGTGATCTGGAGCACAAGCTTCTGATCGGCTTGGACTATCGCTATTTCAGCAACAATGCGCGCACCCGGTTCTTCCGGGCAACGCCGCTCGATATCCTGAATCCCGCCTATGGTGGACCGATCAGCCTGCTGTCCCGTACGACGGACACGCTGGTGGACACGGACCTCAGTCAAGTCGGTATCTATGTTCAGGACGAGATGGCCTACAACAATTGGCGGGCGACATTTGGCGTGAGGCAGGATTGGGCAAGTACGGATGGCACCACGACGAATTTCCTGCCTGCAACGCCGGCGGTCAGATCTCTCGATCGCGATGACCAAAAGCTGACGGGACGTGTCGGGCTGGGCTATGTCTTCGACAATGGTATTGCGCCATATGTCAGCTACAGCACTTCGTTTGAGCCGGTTGCGCCCACGGCAACCTTTTCCGATGTCCGTCCCACGGAAGGCAAGCAGGTCGAAATCGGCGTGAAGTATCAGCCCGAAGGCTGGGACGGATTTTTCTCTGCGGCGGTCTACGATCTGCGTCAGCAAAATGTCCTGCAGACAGTTGGCGGCATTACCAGTCAGATCGGCGAAGTTCATGCCAAAGGCGTCGAGCTCGAAGGAGTGACGAGTTTGGCGGATGGCCTCAATCTCAGAGCGGCCTACACCTATACGGATACCGACACGATTGCCCCCGGAATGCTGACGAACCGCCTTCCACTGGACGGTGTTCCGGAGCATGCCGCCAGCCTCTGGATGGATTACAGCTTCGCAGAAGGCTCCCCGCTTGAAGGCGTCGGCATCGGCGCGGGTGTTCGTTATGTAGGCCAGCGCTATGGATACGCAAGCTATGGTACGCCCGCGGCCCTGCACACCTACGACCTCGACGCAGTCACACTCTTCGACGCGGCACTGACCTACAAGAAGGAAGGCGTCACCGCCTCGCTTAACGTTCGAAATCTGGCTGACAAGGAATATATCGCCAGCTGCAGCTCGTTCGGCTGCACCTATGGCGATGGCCGGACGGTGATGGGCAAGCTGACCTTCAACTGGTGAGGAAACGGCGGAACCGCGTCCGCATCCTTACGGCGCGGGCTGGCCGCCGAAGAAGTTGAAATAGCCCCAGGCGGCCGCAAAAAGCACCAGGATGGTCAGGACCACGATGAGCTTGCGCAGCGCCGGATTGATCTGGCGCGGTGGCTTCGGCTTGTTCGGTTTCTTAAACTTGATGACGTTGTCGTTCATGCTGCTCTTCTAACCCGATTGCGGCGCCAAGCACAATTGCCGCTCACAACAAGCCGCGCCTTGCGAGACTTTTGAAGAGGGCAGAGATGCCGAATGTCCAGGGCGGGCATTGCGTCGACAGGCGCACGGTGTTGCTAAGCGTTCCAAGCCCTGCCGAAGAGATCTCCACGACATCGCCGAGCTTGTGGGTGAAGCCCTGGTTCTTGGCGTCGCGGTCCTGGGTCGGGGCAAACAGGGTGCCGAGAAATAGCATGAAGCCATCGGGGTACTGGTGGTGCGCGCCGCAGGTCTGCCTGACGAGATCAGTCGGATCGCGGCTGATCTTCGACATTGAGCTCTTGCCGTGCAGAACGAAGCCGTCCTCGCCTGTTACCTTGAGGTCAAGCTCGGCTTTGCGCATGTCGTCGAGCGTGTAGCTGTCGTCGAACAGGCGGATGAAAGGGCCGATCGAGCAGGATGCGTTGTTGTCCTTCGCCTTGCCGAGCAGCAGCGCCGAGCGGCCCTCGACATCGCGCAGGTTGACGTCGTTGCCGAGTGTTGCGCCTTTGATCTCGGCGCGGCTGTTGACCGCCAGCACGATCTCGGGCTCCGGATTGTTCCAGGTGGAGATCGGGTGCAAACCGACATCGGCGCCCCAGCCGACCGACGACAGAACCGGTGCCTTGGTGAACACCTCGGCATCGGGGCCGATGCCGACTTCGAGATATTGTGACCACATGCCTTCATCGATCAGCGCCTGCTTGACCTTGGCGGCCTCGGGCGAGCCCGCCTTGATATTCGCAAGGCTGCCGCCGATCAGTGCGCCAACGCGATCGCGGATCGAAGCGGCGCGGTCAGGGTTGCCGGCCGCCTTCTCCTCGATGACGCGCTCGATCATCGACTGGGCGAAGGTGACACCGCAGGCCTTGATCGCCTGGAGATCGGCGGGCGCCAGCAGATAGGGCTTGCTCGTATCCGGAGCGCCGGTGCTGTTTGCGGCGATTGCCTCCAGCGTCCCGGCAGGCGTCCCGGCGGCCGCGCGGACGAAACCTGCAGGATCGGCCAGTTCCAGCAGCGCGCTCAGCGTCGGCACGTCTTTGGAAGTGATATCGATGAGCTGCCCGTCGCGGATCGTCACGATCGACGGGCCACCGGCCTCAGGGTTCCAGATGCGGCCGACGAAGAGGCCGTTTGCGGAAGCGGCGTCGAGAAGCTGGGACATGGTAACCCCTCCAATGCTGATGAGCGATTGCTCATGGAAATCGCGGAAAATTGCCGCCCTCCAGCAGCGCCGGAAATCGATCACATTCGGCCAGCGCGGGCAAGGCTGATCACCGGAAAAACTGACTGCACGTTTCGTTGAAGGCTAGATTTCGGACTTGCGGCGCGGTTGCAGAGGCGTAGGTTCGGCAGCGATTTTTCATCCGCCTGCCGGGGAGAGGAGGCCCCGCCTGCAATGCTGAAATCCTTCGAACACGTCGGCATGACGGTCAGCAACATGGATCGCACCGTCGATTTCTACTGTGGTCTGCTCGGCCTCAGGCTTCATCTTCGCAAGAAGCAGCCGGATGGCTCCGATCTCGTATTTCTGGATGCAGGCGGCGGCATGCTGGAGATCGTCGCGCCGTCCGGCGGCGCAGCCAGAGCCGCGGATGTGCCTGACGGCACCGCGGGGATGCGCCATCTGACCTTCCTGTTCGACAGCGTCGACGAGACTTTTGCAAAGCTCGAAGCCGCCGGCGTCGAGGTGAAGGAGCGGCCGCGTCTCGCCTTCAATTCCGAGGTGCTGCACAAGATCGCCTTCCTGCGCGACCCCGACGGCATCATCATCGAGCTTGCCGAGCGCAAGGAGTAGAACACGCACATTCTTCTGGCCTGATCTTGCTGCTGATAGTGCAAGTAAATCCGCTCAAATTTCGTCCATGCAAGTAACGACTCCGTAAGTCCGCTCTGGCAGTCTTCCCGGAGATTATTTTGCTTATTTCAGTTGGACATATCATGAGCCGTACGAAGGACGATTGGATCAATCAGCGTGCCTATGCCATCTGGGAGGAGGAGAGTCGCCCGCACGATCGGGGCGGCGCTCACTGGCAGCAGGCGATGGCAGAATACGAACAGCTCGAACGAACGCGCGCATCGGCCGACGGCAGTGAGCTGATCGACATGTTGCGCCGCACCGGCCGCCTGATGCGGGCTGCTGAAAACGACGCGTTTCGTGTCGTCCGGCCGGAACAGAAGCCGGTCCGGAAGATTGGTAAACGCGCCTAGATTTACAGCTCCAGCAGTGCGTAGGCCTTGCCGGTCGGTTTTTCGATATGGGCGGCAACATTATAGACTGGCGCTCCGCCAGGTGTGCGGCCCTCGTATGTGCCGCGATGGGCATGGCCGTGGACGACCGCGTTGACCTTGAAGCGGTCGATGGTTTCCGCCAGACGCGAGGATCCGAGAAACGGGTAGATCTCCAGCGGCTCGCCGACGACGGTCTCGGCGATCGGCGCATAGTGGAGGATCACCATCGATCTGTCGGCGCGCACCTGGCGCATGGCATTTTCAAGCCGCATCGATTCCTCGACGCTTTCGGCGACCATCGCCTTGATGGCGTTCTCGCCGAAGGAGCCGAGCATATGCCGGCCGAAGCCGCCGGCAAAACCTTTGACCCCGACGAAACCGACGCCTGCTATCTCCGCTGCCTGGCCGTTCAGCAGTTTCACCCCGGCATCGGTCAGGATCTGGGTCACGTCCTCGACAGATCCGCTTTCGTGGTCATGGTTCCCGAGAACGGCAATGACGGGAACCGTGCAGCTGCGCAGATCGGCAGCGAGAAGCTCGGCTTCCTTGGGCTTGCCGAGATCGGTGAGGTCTCCTGCCATGACGAGAACATCGGCGACACCGGAGACTTCGGCAAAAAGCTCCTTGTAGGATTTGGCGCCGTCTTCCTTCACATGCAAGTCGGCGACGGCGGCGACGCGGATCTTCTTTCTCGTCTCAGCCATCAGCTTCCTCCCATTCGCCGCGCGGCTGCCCCTCGCCGCCGACATCGGCAAAACCCCATTCCTTGACGTCGATTTCGAAATCGACGCGCGAATACATCCGTCCGCGGCAGATGCGCATCTGCGGCAGCGGCAGCTCGCGCTGGGCCGCAAGGCGCTCCAGTAGCTCGTCGATCAGCCATTGCGGGATCTTGTCGCGCTCGGTCGGGTAGATCCAGCGGAAGTTCAGGATAGCGATCAGCAGCACTTCCCAGTGCACTTCCATGTAGCCGAGCAGCTTGCGCCAATCGACCTTGTCATGGGCGCGCAGGATCACATGGGCAATATCGGCGCCGTCATAGCGGTGGCGCAGCTGGACGAAGAATTTCGACCAGAGCAGCTCTGTCGGGCTGATGATCCAGACCGGACAACCGCACATCTCCACCTGGCGCGCATCCTTGAACCAGTCGTCGCCGACAGGCATCGTGCCGTTGGACGATGCAAAAATGACATCAAAGAAATGCTTGCCCTTGAAGACCTTGCCGAGCCAGCGCTCATCCTCGACTTCGACGGCGTAACCCTTGTCTTTGAAATGCCCAAGGATGCGGCCGTAGTCGCCGGCCTTGCAGAAGATGTCGAAATCCTTCGTCTGCCGCTGGATGCCGGTATAGGCGCAGACAGCATAGGTACCGGCGACCAGAAACGGGATCTTGCAATCGACAAGCTCACGCACGGCTTCGGCGACGAACGGTTCCGCATCCGGGTCGATCAGCTGCGGAACCGCCCGCGCTTTCATCATCGCGGCGTTGGGCTTGGACTTCTTGCTGGCTGCGGTCGTGGCGTTCATCGTCCATTCTTTCGTCAGAGACTGCCGTTCGCGAGCCGCGTAGCCGGGCCGGGATCGATTACATCACCTGCTCGAGACGCACAGGCGGACGGCGCTTGGCGGCCATCAGCAGATCGAGTTCGATCGAGGACGGGCCGAAGCGCACGAAGAGATCTTCAGCCTGATCGTCTTCAAGGCCGTATTTCTTGGCAAATTCCGGAAGGCTATACGGGCGGCCGCGCAAAGTACGGCCACGGCGCTCGGTTTCTCGGATCTGTGTCATAAGGTATTCTCCCCAGGCTCGTTGAGCATGAAGAACCGATAGAACGCTTAAAAGTTCCGCTTTTCGGAAACGTGAAGGTTTTGGTTGTGCCGCGGAGATGATGCCCTGCGGCGTTCCGAAACATGCCAGATATCGCCATAGAAACGCTCCGGTCACGAAAAAATATCCGCCATTCAACGGATCGTTTGCTTTCAATGTCAGCGCTTTACCCTTATCTTGGGGCATCCTTGTCGATATCATAGGCTCCTTTTGTTAGTCGAAATCATTATCGTGGTCCTGCTTACCGTTCTGAACGGTGTGCTCGCCATGTCCGAACTCGCTGTCGTTTCTTCCCGTCCCGCCCGTCTTAAAGTTCTCGCCGATCACGGCAGCCTGGGGGCTACCCAGGCAATCAGACTTGCCGAAAATCCCGGACGCTTCCTGTCCACCGTGCAGATCGGCATCACCCTCGTCGGCGTACTCTCGGGCGCCTTTTCCGGCGCCACGCTCGGGGGACGCCTGACGCAGTGGCTGTCGGAGCAGGGCGTTGGCTCGGCGCTGTCGGATGCGCTCGGCGTCGGCACCGTGGTCGTCGCCATCACCTACCTGTCGCTGATCGTCGGCGAACTTGTGCCGAAGCAGATTGCGCTGCGCGAACCGGAAGCGGTTGCCGCCAAGGTGGCGCCTGCGATGGTCGTGCTGTCGAAGTTCGCGCTGCCGCTCGTCTGGCTGCTCGATGCATCGGGCAAGCTGGTGCTGAAGCTGCTTGGCCAATCCGGTAAGGTCAGCGACGGCGTGACCGACGAAGAGATCAAGACGGTTCTTGCCGAAGCGCAGAGTGCCGGCGTGATCGAAAGCGAAGAATCGGCGATGATTTCGGGGGTCATGCGCCTTGCCGACCGCACGGCCCGCGCCCTGATGACGCCGCGCCGCGATGTCGAGGTCGTCGATGTCGATGACACTCCGGAAGAAATCCGCACCCTGCTGCATGCGACGCGCCGCTCGCGGCTGCCGGTTCGCCGTGGCAGCTCGGACGAAGTCTTCGGTGTCCTGTTCGTCAAGGACTATTACGACGCGATGAATGCTAATGGCCATGCCGATATCCAGGCGCTGGCCCATGAAGTTCCGGTGATCTCGGATTTGTCGACCGCAACCCATGCGATCCAGGCGATCCGCAAGTCGCCGGTTCACATGGTTCTCGTCTATGACGAATACGGCCATTTCGAAGGCGTCATCTCGTCCGGCGACATCATGGAAGCAATCATGGGCGCGCTGCTGGAAGGTCCTTCGGAAGAGCAGGCAATCGTTCGCCGCACCGATGGCTCCTATCTGGTATCCGGCTGGACGCCGATCGACGAATTCGCCGAGTTCATGAGCTTCAAGCTCGACGACGACATCGAGTTCCAGACTGTCGCCGGTCTCATTCTCGAAGAGCTGAAGCACCTGCCGGAGCTCGGTGAGAGTTTCGTCAAGAATGGCTGGCGCTTCGAGGTCATCGACCTGGACGGTCGCCGCGTCGACAAGATTCTCGTGTCGGCGGAGGCCGACGAGGGCGAGGCACGGTCGGCGTGATGCCGGCCGCCTGTGGAAATCTTACCCGGCTTACGGCGCTGCTTCCCGTCTGCGCAAAAGGCAGCTAGGTTCCTGCAACCCTGAATGCAGGAAGCCTTGATGCAGGACATGCGGACATTGATTGCAAAGCCCGCCGCGGTGGCGATCGTGCTGTTTGCACGCGCCATTACCGCGGTGCGTGCCATCTGGTCGGGCGAAGGTCTGCCGCCGCGGCGCTGCGTCTATTTTGCCAATCACTCCAGCCATGGCGATTTCATTCTCGTCTGGGCGGTCCTGCCGCCCAGAATGCGCGCCGAAACCCGCCCGGTGGCCGGTGCCGAATATTGGCTGAAGTCCAAGCTCAGCACCTTCATCGGCCGCGATGTCTTCAATTCGGTGCTGATCCAGCGAGACCGCGAGCACCGCACGCAGGATCCGATTGTGCAGATGGCCGACGCCATCGACAGCGGCTCGTCGCTGATCGTCTTCCCCGAGGGCACGCGAAACCAGACCGAAGAGCCGTTGCTGCCGTTCAAGAGCGGCATCTTTCATCTGGCCGAAGCGCGGCCGGATATCGATTTCGTGCCGGTCTGGATCAACAATCTGAATCGCGTCATGCCGAAGGGAGAAATCGTGCCGATACCGCTGATCTGCACCGTGACGTTCGGCAGCCCGATGCAGCTGGAGAGCGGCGAGGCGAAGAAAGATTTTCTTGAGCGTCTGCGCGCCGCGATGCTGGCGCTGTCGCCGAAAACGGCCGGAGCTGGCGAATGAACGGGGCGCAACACGATCTGATCACCCTGGTTCTCGGCATTTTCGGTGTGCTGATCCTGGCATCCGCCATCGGCTATGTGCTGCACCGCAAGCTGTCGCCCGACGGTTCCAATAGCGCCATCGAAAACCTTAATGCCCGCATCAAGGCCTGGTGGATCATGGTGATCTTCATCGGCGTCGCCTTTCTGGCCGGGCGGGCAGGGGTCATCATTCTCTTCGCCTTCTGCTCCTTTGCGGCGCTGCGCGAATTCATCACGCTGACCAATACCAAGCGGGCCGATCACTGGGCGCTCGCCTCGGCCTTCTTCGTCGTTCTGCCGATCCAGTATTACCTGCTCTGGGCCGAGGAATACGGCATCTATTCGATCTTCGTGCCGGTTTACGCCTTCCTGCTGATGCCAATCATCTCGGTGCTGCGCGGCGATACCGAGCGCTTCCTGATCCGCATTGCCGAAGTCCAATGGGCGCTGATGATCTGCGTCTTCTGCGCCTCGCATGTGCCGGCGCTGCTGACGCTGACGATCCCGGGATATGAGGGCCGGAACGTCCTGCTGATCGCCTTCCTCGTTATCGTCGTGCAGCTGTCCGACGTGCTGCAATATGTCTGGGGCAAGCTCTTTGGCCGCACCAAGATTGCGCCGAAACTCTCGCCCTCAAAGACCGTCGAAGGCTTCATCGGCGGCATTGCCAGCGCCACGCTGATCGGTGCTTCGCTCTGGTGGATCACCCCGTTCACGCCGTTTCAGGCCGGCCTCCTGTCGCTCATCATCACCCTGATGGGCTTCTTCGGCGGGTTGGTGATGTCGGCGATCAAGCGTGATCGCGGCGTCAAGGATTGGGGCCACATCATCGAGGGCCACGGCGGTCTTATCGACCGGCTCGATTCCGTCGTTTTCTCGGCGCCGATCTTCTTCCATCTCGTTCGTTACTGGTGGTCGCTGACATGAGCGGCCTTGTCGCGCGGCTTGGCCGAAGCAGCGCCGTGCATGTCGCCTTCGCCTTTCTCGCCATGGGCGGCTGGGCGCTTTTCGCCAACCGAGATTATCCGCTGCCGCGTATGCTGATGGCAGGCGCCGTGCAGGGCATGCTCTCCGCCTGTCTGACGCTATTTCTGAAGCGGGCGGTCGAGGCTCTGTCCAATCTGTTTTCCGGTGGCGTCCGTCTCGTCGCGCCGCCGCTGATTGCCTGCCTGGGATCGGCGACCATTCTCGTCGTCTTCCATATGCTGAGCGGCACGCCCGAAATCCTGAAGACCATCGCCGTGCCGCTTGCCGTTTCCACCAGCTATGCGGCGATCTACAATTATTCGATCTCAAGAGGGAGAACTGCGCCGTGACCGAGGCCGGAGACCGCCGTCCGCTGACGAGCCGCAATACATGGTGGGCGCAGGCGATTGCCCGCTGGCTGGCGCAAAAGTCGGTGACGCCGAACCAGATCTCGCAGGCAAGCATCGCGGCTGCGGCGCTGGCCGGACTGTTCTTCTATTTCGCCGGACAGGATACCGGTACGGCCCGGATCATCTTCCTGCTCCTCGCAGCGCTTTCCTGCCAGCTGCGTCTGCTCTGCAATCTGTTCGACGGCATGGTCGCGGTCGAGGGCGGCAAGGCTGCGGCCGACGGTCCCTTCTGGAACGAGTTTCCGGATCGCGCCGCTGATATACTGATTTTCGCAGGCATTGGCCTCGGCATCGGCTTTGCCGGGCTTGGCTGGGCGGCGGCGGCCTTTGCGGTTCTCACCGCCTATGTCCGCGAGCTCGGACGGGCAACTGGGCAAGGCGCCGATTTCTCCGGGCCGATGGCCAAGCAGCACCGCATGGCAACCGTCACGGCGGCAGCCGTCTTGTCGATCTTCGAACCACTACTCGGCCTGCACAACGATGTTCTGTGGGCCGCGCTCTGGATCGTGGCTGTTGGCGCGGCCATCACCGCGTTGCGGCGCGGCCGCAACCTCGTTCAGGCAATGAAGCGCGGCGGTTGACGCGTCAGTCCTTTGACAGCAAGGTCATGACAGCAGCGCGATCAGGTGCGCCGAGGCGACCGCCGAAGACCGTGCATTTGAGCGCGGCGGCAGCCGAACCCAGCCGGATCGCATCTTCTGGCCCGGCGCCCTCGGCAATCGCCAGGGCATAGCTTCCGTGGAAAACATCGCCCGCCGCCAGCGTATCGACGGCCTTCACCCGAAAGGCTGGAACATGAGCGACGGCGTCTTCCTGCTGGTTCCACCAATAGCAGCCGCGTTCTCCTGCGGTCACGGCGATCAGGGCATGCGGATAGCGCTCGCGAAGGATCGGTACCATTGCAGCAGGGTCGTCGCATGCGCAGAGCAGACGCGCGGCGGGTTCCGAAAAAAGCAGATGATCGCCCTCTTTCGCCAGCATATCCAGTGTCTCTGCAGGCGCGACGTCGCCGTCAAGGATGGCGGGTTTGCCGGCCTGGCGGGCTGCCTGAAGTACCTTTTTGGCCAGCCCGGGCCAACGCACATCCACCATGACCGCATCGAAGATTGAGAGATCGGCGGGCGTCACATCCCGCACTATGTCGTGCAGCTGCTTGTCGTAGAAGGGAACGATGAGCCGCTCGCCATCATCGTCGATGAGAATACTTGAGACTGCGGAGCGTGCTCCCGGTACGAGCGTCATCGCTTCCACGTCTATGCCTGCCTGCTGCAGATCGGAGATGATCTGATGCCCGGCGGGGTCATCGCCAGCGGCGGCCCAGAGGCTTGCCATGCCGCCCAGCCTGACAATCGCATAGGCGGCGCTCGAGGCCATACCCTCGGCAACCTGCAGCATTTCGTAGGGAAGCACCTTGCCCGGCTTTTCCGGGATCGATCGCACCCTGAACAGCGTGTCGAGCACGGCTGCGCCAACGCAAAGCACATGGCGGCGGCCGATGGATGGAGGAGATGACAGGTTCAAGGCTGCGGTCACTCGTTTGGTTGAATTGTCCTGCCTAGCCGCCCTTGACCGCGCCTGAGGTCAATCCGGCAACGATCTGTCTCTGCGCAAACATCGTCAGCACCAGCACCGGCAAGGTGACGATCAGCGCGGCCGCGGCCAGCGGCCCCCAGCTCACCTGCTCGAAGGACAGCATGTTATAGACCGCAACCGGCAGCGTGCGCGTCTCGCGGCTTGCGAGCACGATGCCGAAGACGAAGTTGTTCCACGAGAAGATCACGGACAGGATGAAGGCGACGACGATGCCGGGCCTGGCGATCGGCAGCGCCACCAGGCGGAACACCTGCCAGGCTGTCGCGCCATCGATGCTGGCTGCCTCCTCCAGCTCCTTTGGCGTCGTCTCGAAATAGCCGATCATGATCCAGACAACGATCGGCACGGTGACCACGAGATGGATGATGATCTGCGGCCAGAGCGTCCCGAGCAGGTTCAGCCATTGAAACAGCAGGAACAGTGGGATGAGGAAGGAAAGACCCGGCGTCATGCGGGCGATCATGATCACCATCGCCGAGCGCTCTGCCTTGAGCCGGGCGATGCCGTAGCCGGCGGGAACGCCGATCAGAAGGGCCAGCAATGTCGCGCCGCCGGTGACCAGGATCGAATTCCAGAAATACAGGAAGAAATTGTTCTCCTGAAACACCTGAAGATAGTTCGACCAGGCGAAGCGTTCCGGGATCAGGATCGGCGGATAGGCGCCGTTGTCGATTTCGTATTTCAGCGATAGCGAGATCATCCAGAGGAAGAAAAGGACGACCGGCGAGACCATCACCAGGGCGACGAAGAAAAGGCCGATGCGGTCGAGCGTCTTGCGCTTCATCATCGTGTCTCCGTATCCGACCAGTTGGCGCGCTGACGGACCATCATCAAAACGAAGGACAGGACGACGATGATGACGAAGAAGATCACGGCCATCGCCGAGGCGTATCCGATGTCGTAGTAGGAGAAGGCGGTGTTGTAGAGATAGATGTTGATCGTCTCCGACGCCGTGCCGGGCCCGCCCTGCGTCATCGCATAGATGATGTCGAAGCTCTTGACGGCGTCGATAGAGCGGATGATGACGCCGATCATCAGGAAGGGCGCAATCATCGGAAGCGTCAGATAGCGGAATTTCTGCCAGACATTGGCGCCGTCGATCTCGGCACTTTCATAGGGTTCGCGCGGCACGGCGGCCAGACCACCAAGCACGATCAGCATGATCAGCGGCGTCCACTGCCAGGTCTCGACCAGCACCAGCGAAGGAATGACGCTCTTCTGGTTGTAGATCCATTCCTGCGGGCCGATGCCAGCGAGCGACAGAAGATAATTGAGCACACCGAGCTGCGGATGGAACATCATGGTCCAGACGAGCGCAATGGCAACAGGCGTCGCCATCATCGGCATGACGAAAATGCCGCGCAGCAGGCCTCGGAGCGGAAATTGCGCGTCGAAGATCAGTGCGGCCAGTGTTCCGAAGAACAGCGGGGCGACAACGGCAAGCAGCGTGTAGACAGCCGTGTGCCAGAGCGACTCCCAGAAACGGAAGTCGGTGAACAGCCGGATATAATTGTCCAAGCCGGCAAAGACGACGGCCTGGCCAAGTGTCCAGCTATTCACGCTCATCCACAGCGTGAAAACCCACGGAAAGACGATGACCGCGGCAATAACGATCAGTGCCGGGATCACGAAGGGCCAATAGTTCGGAGCAAGCCTGTTCGGCTTGCTCCTCGCTTTTGCGTCACGTCCGCTCCGCGCGGTTTCCATGCTCACGGATGCCATTATCCCTCGCTTCGTGCCAGGACCGGTTCGAACTGAGCGGTTGCCGTCTTCAGCTCGGCCGCCGGATCGGCGCCGCCGATCATGTTGGTGAGGCCGACGCCATAGATGTCGCGGAACTCGGTGACCGGAATGATGACCGGCAGGGCGAGCTGCGAAACCTTGGCGGAGCCTGCAACGGCATCGACCCAGGCGCTCGGCATCTTGACGCCTTCGCGAACCTTCGGATCCTCGAGCACGGAGTTGCGGAACGGAACGCCGGCACCAGCCTGGAGCAGGCGGGCACCCATTTCCTTGGAGATCACCCACTGGCAGAAGAGGTAGGCGGCTTCCTTGTTCTTGCTGGCGGCAACAACACCGATGCCGTCGCCCGTCGTCGCGGCTGCCTGCGCCTTCGGGCCTTTCGGCATGACCCCGTAGCCGACCTTGCCGACGACGCGCGACTTTTCCGGGTTTTCGATCGGCGGTGCGAAGCCGACGCCATCGAGCCACATGCCGATCTTGCCCTGCAGGAAGGCAGACTGCGCTTCCGCCCAGTTGAAGCCCGAGACGCCGACCGGCGCTGCGTTCGTCATCAGCTGCTGGTACATCTTGGCGGCAGCCACGGCATCATCGGAGGTCGTCCGCAGCTTGCCGTCCGGGCCGAGCGGCGTCGTGCCGTAGCCCAGCATCAGTGTCGTCCAGACCGGTACGTTGGCATTCTTCAAGCCGCGGGCGACGAAACCATAAGTGTTGCTGCTCTTGTCGGTCAGGGCTTCGGCAGCGCTGACCATCTCCTCGAAGGTCGCCGGATAGGACAGGCCCTTCTTCTCGAAAAGTTCCTTGTTCCAATAGACGATCCAGTAGTCGACCGAGAAGGGAAGCGAGCGCAGCTTGCCCTCGGAATCCTTGGCGAAGGTCATGCCGGCCTCGGCAAAATCGCTCTCCACCAGCGATGGGTCGGTAAGCGAGGGATCCTTGAGGAAGCCGCTGATATCGGCCAGCCAGCCGCCCTTTTCGAACTGGCGCTTCTGGACATGGTAGCTGAGGTGCACGACGTCAAAGCTCGGCTTGCCGGAGCTGAGTTCGATGGTGGTCTTCTGGCGTTGCTGCTGTTCGGGCGTCGCCTCGGCATTCACCTTGATGCCGGTCAGTGTCTCGAATTCGCTGAGGTATTTGAGGATCGTTTCACTGCGCGGGCTCTTGACCAGATTGACCTCGAGCGTCGTTCCCGCGAAGCGTTTCCAGTCGACCGCCGCCGATGCCGGCTTGACGCCCAGGATGCCGGCTGCCCCGACCGCGGCAGATCCCGCCAGAAAGCCCCGGCGGGTGGGATTGATGAATGAAGATGCCATGCTGTTTCTCCTCCTCCTTTGTGCCCTGCGATCTCCTCACCGCGGGCGGTCGTCTATAGTCTCAGCGCACGGCTTCGCGCGTGATTGATATGTGCGGCGAGGGCATTGACCGCCTCGTCCACATTGCGCCGTTCGATGGCCTCCAGCACCTTGAGGTGCTCGCCCATGACAGGACCGACGCGGCCGTCGATGCGGAAGCGCTCCTGGCTGATCAAGCGCATCTTGATCGAGTTGACGCGGTAGGCGTTGGAAATGATCGTGTTGCCGAGCGCGTCGATAAAGGCGTCGTGCATGCCCCAGTCGACCGCCTGGGCACGGACTTCGAGCTCATGCGATGCGTTGCCGCCCTCGATCGCCGCGACGATGTCGCGATGCTCGGCGAGCATAGCCGCAACGGTCGCGTCGGTGGCCGTCTGCGTGAACAGGGCGACGGCCTCCTTCTCGAGAAACAGGCGAAGCTGGAAGGCTTCGCGGATCAGGTTGAGGTCGATATGGGCAATCTGCAAACCGCGCTGCGGCACCGTCTTGATCAGCCCCTCCGCCTCCAGACGCGGGATGAGCTCCCTGATGGCGCCGAGCGTCAGTCCCGTGAGTTCGACCAGCCGGCGTTGGGAAACGAATTGCCCGGGACGAACGTCGCGCGCCAGCAGATGCCGGGTGAAGCTCTCATAGGCTTTCTCCCGTAGCGTCGGCTGCTCGTCGGCTCCATCCATGGGCTTCTCCTCGTACATTTCGCTCAGGCCGCCTTGGTGCGAAACAGGCTTTCGAAGGCAGAAGCGAGTTCGCGTCTGCCGCCGGCGGAGATTGACGTCAAAGGCGGACGGACTGCAAGCCATGTTTCATCGTTCGTCATGGTTGCCACCATGACTTTTACGGCGGGTGTCACGGGATGCTTCAGGAGCTCTGCAACGAAACGTTCGACGCGCGTATCGTCCTTGCCATCGACCGCCATGGCGCGGACCTCGAGCGGGGCGAAATTCGCCATGCCCGAAATCGCTCCCTGGCCGCCCAGGCGCACGCCCTTGGCGAGATGGCGCTCGTCGCCGATCAGGATGATCAGGTCGCCATGGGTCTTCAGCAGCGTTTCGGTATAGGGCCAGTCGCCGGATGAATCCTTGACGCCGGTGACGATCGCCGGGAAGGCCGTCTTGAGACGGCCGATCAGATCGATGCTGAGGGCAACCATCGTCACCGAAGGAATGTTGTAGACCAGCACATCGCGGGCTTTATCGCCCACCTGCGCGAAGACGTCGGCATACCAGGCAAAAAGCCCGTCGTCGCTGACGTTCTTGAAATAGGACGGCGGGGCAAGCAGGATGTTGCGCACGCCTTTCGAGAGTGCCTGCGCCATCTGATGGGCAGCATCCTCGGCGGCATCGACAAGCACACCGGCAACGATCTGCGACGGTTCGATCCCTGCTTCGATGAAGGCGTCGAGGATCCGTGCGCGCTCATGGGTGCCGATCGAGGCGCCTTCGCCGGTCGTGCCGAACAGCGTGACGCTGGCGCAGCCGGCTGCGAGGCTCCGCCTTGCCTGCTTCACCATGACATCGGCCGCAATCGCGCCACTGCTTTTGAAAGGCGTCGCCAGAGCGACCGACAAACCAAATCCCGCCACCGTTTTCTCTCCTGAAGTCAGCAATCAGAGAGCTAACATGTTAGTAATTTACTGTAAACCTGTTTGTTGTGGATGGGTGCCGGGCGTGAAGCGGCTTTGACGGGCCGATAGGGCGCCTGCGGAAAAAAGATTGATCCGGTGCGCGTGCCCCCTTACTCGATAGGTGAGAGACAAGGATTTCCGCGATGACCGAAACAGACCCGGCCTCCGTTCCCGAGCGCAAGCGCGGCTCAGGCGTGAAGATGGTCTACGAACTGCTGCGCGACGAGATCCTCGATCTGGTGCTGCCGCCGGGTAGCCCGATCGACGAAGTGCAGCTTGCCGAGCGCTTCAAGATGTCGCGCACGCCGATCCGCGAGGCGCTTGTCCGACTCTCGGGAGAGGGGTTGATCGATACGCTGCCGAACCGCTCGACGATGGTGGCGAATATCGATTTCCTCAATCTGCACACCTTCTTCGATGCGCTTGTCTTGATGTACCGGGTGACGACGCGGCTCGCGGCTCAATATCAACGCCCCGAAGACCTTGTGGCGATCCGCGCCGCGCAGGCGCGCTTCACCGCCGCCGCAGAGGCCGGCGATGCGCTGGCGATGATCGCCACCAACGCGGCGTTGCACGCGGCAATCGCCGAGGCCGGACGCAACCCCTATTATATCAGCCTCTTCAACCGGCTGCTCGACGAGGGCCGCCGTATCCTGAGGCTCTACTACCAATCCTACGGCGATCGTCTGCCGCAGCAGTTCGTCGATGAACATGAGGATATGATCGCCGCCATCGAAGCACGCGATATCGATGCCGCCGACAGGCTCGCCAAGGCGCATGCCGAACAGATCGTCGCGCAGATCCAGGCGCTGTTCTCGCGAAACCAGAGGCACGATATCGATTTGTGAGACGTTGGCGATTTCTTGTCGACAAATAAAATACAAAGTGCTAGATGATATATCAGAGCTTGAGGCGCTGATACGTCAGCGCCCGCGCTGCCCCGATCATTCGCTATCCGCTGAAGGAGTTTGACATGAAGGCCAAGATCTTTTCCGGCGTCATCCCGGCGCTCATGACCCCCTGCAAGAAGGACCGGACCCCGGACTTCGACGCGCTGGTGCGCAAGGGCAAGCAGCTGATCGCCGACGGCATGTCGGCCGTCGTCTATTGCGGCTCTATGGGTGACTGGCCGCTGCTCAGCGACGCGCAGCGCATGGAAGGCGTCGAGCGCCTGGTCAAGGCCGGCATTCCCGTCATCGTCGGCACCGGTGCGGTGAACACAGCCTCCGCCGTTGCCCATGCGGCGCACGCGCAAAAAGTCGGCGCCCATGGCCTGATGGTCATCCCGCGCGTGCTCTCGCGCGGTTCGGTCATCGCTGCCCAGAAGTCGCATTTCAAGGCGATCCTCTCGGCAGCCCCGGATCTCCCGGCTGTCATCTACAACAGCCCCTACTACGGCTTCGCCACCCGCGCCGACCTGTTCTTCGCGCTGCGCGCCGAGCATTCCAACCTCGTCGGCTTCAAGGAGTTCGGCGGCCCGGCAGACATGCGCTATGCGGCCGAGAACATCACCAGCCGCGATGACGGCGTTTCGCTGATGATCGGTGTCGACACCGCCGTCTTCCACGGCTTCGTCAACTGCGGCGCCACCGGCGCCATCACCGGCATCGGCAACGTCCTGCCGAAGGAAGTCATCACGCTGTGCAACCTGTCGCAGGCGGCTGCGAAGGGCGACGTCGATGCGCGTCAGCGGGCTCTGGAGCTGGAACAGGCTCTCGCCGTCCTCTCCTCCTTCGATGAAGGCCCGGATCTCGTGCTGTTCTTCAAGCACATGATGGTGCTGAAGGGCGACGAGGAATACACGCTGCATTTCAACGAAAGCGACGTGCTGAGCGAGAGCCAGCGTGGCTATGTCGAGAGCCAGTTCAAGCTGTTCAACAGCTGGTACGGCGAGTGGAGCAAGCTTCCGGGCGCGGTTGCGAAGTATAAGGCTTGAGACTTTTCTAGGTCTTGAGTTTTGAGGCGGCTGGAGGCAACTCCGGCCGCATTTGTTTTGAGCGGTTGTCTTTACGTCTCCCTCATTCCTGTGCTCGTCACAGGAATCCAGTCACCGCGCGTCTGCGCGGTGGGAAGAGTCTTTTAGGCCCAAGGGCTTGGGCCGGCTGGATCCTTGTGACAAGCACAGGGATGAGGGGAGTTTGCGGAGCGCTGCCCGCTTCAATATGCCAAGTCCGCGTTGGCGGTGAAGTACAGGCGTTGCCTACTTAACCAACAGAATCCAAACCCAGCGCAAGCTGCCGGTCCAGCTGCTCTATCTCCGCCTTCGTCAACACAATCCCCTCAGCAAGCGACTTGGCGCGCGCGCTATAGCGGCGTTGCGAGGGAAGGCGGGCGCCCTGGCCGGCGATGGCTTCGAAGAGAACTTCGGCGCGGGCGAACGGGTCTCCGGCGCGGCCTGATGCAAAGGCCTGTGGCGAGAACGCAAGAACCAGTTCGCCGTGGCGCGGCGCCAGCGTCGTGGTGCCGAGATAGTCGAGCACTTCGGGGCTGATGAGGTCGCCGATCATGATACCGGCCAGCAGTTCGACCATCGTGCTGATCGCCGAACCCTTGTGGCCGCCGAAGGGCAGCATGGCGCCGGCGAGTGCGGCTTCGGGCTCGATCGTCGGTTCGCCATTGGCGTCGATCGCCCATCCCTCCGGCAGTTTCTTGCCAGCGCGGCGATGAAGCTCGATCTCACCGCGGGCGGCGACAGAGGTGGCGAAGTCATAAACATAGGGCGTCTTGTCCGGGCGCGGCCAGCCGAAGGCGAGAGGGTTGGTGCCAAGCAGTGGCTTGTTGCCGCCAGCCGGTGCCACCGTCGCGTAGCTCGGGCACATGACGATTGCTGCCAGGCCTTCGGCGGCCACCGCCTCGACCTCCGGCCACAGAGCCGAGAAATGAGTGCAATCGTTGATGACGAGGGCCGCGAGGCCTGAGGTCCGGGCGCGCTCGGCAAGCAGCGGCAGACCAAGCTCGAAAGCCGGATTGGCAAAGCCGCCCTTTGCGTCCACCTTGACGATCGCCGAGCCATCGGGCTGGGCGAGCACTTCAGGCACGGCATCGGGTGTCACCTTGCCCGCCTTGATGGTGCGCAGCACGCCCTCGATACGATAGATCCCGTGCGACTTGCAGGCGTCGCGTTCGCCTGCGGCGATGACGCGGGCGACCGCCTCGGCCTGGACGCCGTTCATGCCGGCCTTCTTGAAGATTGCGACGACGCGTGCCTGCAGTTCGCCGGCCGTGAAAATCGAAGTGTCAGTCATCAATGCGGCTCCTCAGCCCTTGGCCCCGAGTTGCTGATCGACCAGCGTCAGCCAATAGTTGACCCCGTGGATGATCGCCTCGTCGTTGAAATCATAGGCGGGGTTGTGCAGGTCCGCACTATCGCCGTTGCCGAGCCAGATGAAGGCGCCGGGGCGCTTCTCCAGCATGTAGGAGAAATCTTCCGAGCCCATGGTCTGCGGGTAGTCGTCGTTCACGCGCCCCTTGCCGGCCACGCGTTCGGCTGCGGCGACTGCGACCCTGGTCTTTGCCACATCGTTGACGGTGACCGGGTAGCCGGGGCGCCAGTCAATCTGGGCCTCGGCGGAAAACACCTTGGCGGTCATCGTCACCACCTCGCGGAAGCGCGCTTCGACGGCCTTGCGCGTCTGCGGCTGCATCGTGCGGATGGTGCCGCCGATCTGGACGGCCGCCGGGATGACGTTGAGCGCCCGGTCGTTGCCGCCGTTAACATAGGTGATCGACAGAACCACCGGATCGAACGGATCGATGAAGCGCGAGGTTATCGACTGCAGCGCGGTGATCATATGCGCCATGACGATAACCGGGTCGTGGCTGAGATGCGGCGAGGCTGCGTGGCCACCTTTGCCGTTGATGGTGATGATGAAACGGTCGCCGCCTGCCATGATCGGGCCGCTGCGGATGGCAAAGGAGCCGACCGCAAGCCCGGGCTCATTATGCATGCCGTAGACTTCCTCGATGCCGAAGCGTTCGAGCACGCCTTCCTCGATCATCACCCGGCCGCCGCCGCCGCCCTCTTCTGCCGGCTGGAAGATCAGCACTGCCTTGCCGGCGAAGTTACGCGTTTCGGCAAGGTGCTTGGCGGTGGCGAGCAGCATGGCAGTGTGACCGTCGTGGCCGCAGGCATGCATCATGTTCTCGACCTTGGAGGCATGCGGCAGGTTGGTCTGTTCGGACATCGGCAGCGCATCCATGTCGCAGCGCAACGCGATCGTCTTGCCGGCGCCGAGCTTGCCGTTGATGACGGCGACAACGCCGGATTTCGCCAGGCCACTGACCACCTCGTCGCAGCCGAAGGATGTCAGCTTGTCGATGACGAGCGCTGATGTCACGGGCAGGTCGAAAAGCAGCTCCGGATGCTGATGAATGGTGCGGCGCCAGCCCTTTGCCTCATCGGCAAGGGCGGCGAGGGACGGATCGGATGTCATGGAGCCTCCAGGAAACGCATTCGCTTGACTGTCAGCAAGGGCATAGCCCGGCATCAGGCCGTTTTCCAGAACGCAGTCAATTAAAGCTGGACTTTTTCGCCATCTCACCCAATTGGGGGCGGCAGAATCGTTATGAATAATCAATTCTATTCTGATCGGCGGATGGGACAATCGATGTATCGCGAAGAAACAATTCCGGGACTTGTCATAAAGCTCGTCTCGGTTGCCAATAAAGTGACCGATCTTTCCGATGTGGGAAAGAGAAATCTGGTGAAGGATGCCGTCTCCCGGATCGAGACCATCTGCGAATTGCTTGATGACGACCAGGACAATCTCCGCGTGATCGCGGATGAGTTGTGGGATGCTGTGGTCGATCTTGGTGCCGGCAAGAGCACAAACGCCCAGCTGCGCGCAGCACTCCTTGGCCTCGCCGCCGCTGCCGCGGATCTGCATGGCGCCTCCAGGGATGGCGCTGCGCTATCACCCGCGCAGGATGTGCCGGTTCGCATCATTCATTAGTCCTGGCTGCGCTCGCCTGCATAAATTAGCGCCACCGAACGCTTGACATCGCGGCCGTTAAGGCCGAAGCCGCGAGCGGCATCGATCATGCCGCAGGCGCGAGGAAATATCCGACAATGAAACCGAATTCAGCCACGGCGGCCGCCGGCAATATCGTCATGACCGGCATCGTCTTCATGCTGATCGGCGATCTGCTTTTCGCTCTCAATGACGCGATGGGCAAATGGCTGGTGGCGAGCTTTGCCGTCGGTCAGGTCTTGGTCATCCGCTCGCTCGGCGCTTTCTTCGTGCTCGGCCCGATGATCGTCCGCCAGGGTCCGCGGGCGCTTTTCAATGTGGAGCAGAAACGCCTGCAGCTGATGCGCGTCTGCATGGCCACATTTGACGTCGGGCTCTTCTATGCCGCCGTCGCCTATCTGCCGCTGGCCGACGTCATGACCTTCTATATGGCCGGGCCGATCTATGTTGCCGCACTTTCGCATTTCTTCCTCGGCGAGAAGATCGGCTGGCGGCGCTGGCTTGCTGTTTTCATCGGTTTCGTCGGTGTCGTAATCGCGCTGCGGCCGTCGACGGCGATGCTCTCACTGCCATCGATCTTCGGCCTCGTCGGCAGCTTGGCCTTCGCGCTGACCCTCGTTATGAACCGCTATCTGCGCTCCACCAGCGATACGACCCTGGTGACGTGGCAGACGATCGCTGCTCTTGCGACCGGTATCTTGCTGGTCGTGCTAACCGGCGACTGGGGAAACGTGACGCTTATCGATCTCGGCGGCATGCTGCTTCTCGGCGTTGTCGCCACCTGCGCGCATCTGCTGATTACCCGCGCGTTGAAGCTGGCGCCCGCCTCGCTGCTGGCGCCGCTGCAATATACTCTGCTGCTCTGGGCGATCGTGCTCGGCTACGTCTTTTTCAACGATGTGCCGGATACGCAGATCATTGTCGGCGCCGCCATCATCGTCTTCGCCGGGCTGTTCATCTTCCACCGCAAGAATATCAAGGGCACCGTGCCGGCCGAAGCCGTGCCGCCGGATGGCCACTAGCTCTCAGTGCCCTCCGGGTGCCGCATCCTGCTTGAGATCGATGCGCCGAAGGATCAGCGCTAGCGGCACCATCAGCGCTGAGATCACCATCAGCACATGGAAGACATCGATATAGGCGAGATAGCTGGCCTGGGTCTGCACCTGCGTTCCGATCCAGCCCATCGCCTGCGATTGCGCATCGAGCAGGTTTGAGCCGCGATCGACGAAGAACTGCGTCGCTTGATTGAACGCGTTCGTATAGCCGGGTTCCGACGGAATGACGTGCTCGACCAGCCGGCTCTGGTGCCATTGCTCGCGGTGGGCTAGAACATTGGAGGCGATCGAGACGCCGATCGAGCCGCCGGTATTGCGCGCCGCGTTGATCAGCGCTGAGGCCTGGTCAGTCTGATCGGGCCGCAGGCCGTCATAGGATGCGGCGGTGATTGGGATGAAGATCAACGGCAGGCCGAGGCCGAGATAGAGGCGCGACCAGACGAAGAAGCCGAAGTTCAGATCGGCGTTCAGTCGCGTCATGTCCCACATGGCGAGCGCGATGATCGCCATGCCGATGGCAATCAGATATTTCGGCTGGACCATCGATGTCAGGCGTCCGGCCGCAAACATCATCATCATCGTCACAAGGCCGCCGGGCGACAGGGCAAAGCCGGCCCAGGTCGCGGTGTAACCGAAATTGGTCTGCAGCACCTGCGGCACGAATTGCGTCGTGGCAATCAGGATCGCGCCGGTTGCCAGCATGACGATGACGCAGGCGCCGAATTGGCGGCTGGCAAGCAGCCGGACATCGATCACAGGATTTCGATGGGTCATCAGCCACGGGATGGCAAAGGCAAGGGCCAGTAGGCAGACTGCGGCCGTGGCGATGATGAAGTTCGAGCCGAACCAATCCTCCGTCTGCCCGCGGTCGAGCGCCAGTTCCAGCGCGCCGAGGAAAGTTGCGACCAGTAGGAAGCCGGTAATGTCGAAGCGCGTGCCTTTGCTGCGCATTTCCGCGCGCTCCTTGCGAAGCGATTCCGGCTCCTGCACCAGCATGTACACAAGGATGAAGGCGAAGACGCCGACAGGTCCGTTGATCAGAAAGCACCAGTGCCAGGAGAAATTGTCGGAGAGATAGCCGCCGAGCGTCGGGCCGATCACCGGGGCGACGACGACGGCGACACCGAACATGGCGAATGCCTGTCCGCGCTTGGAGGGCGGGAAGGAGTCGGCGAGGATCGACTGCGATATCGGCACCATGCCGCCGCCGGCAAAGCCCTGGATCATCCGGAAAACCAGCAGCGACTCGAGATTCCAGGCAAGGCCGCAGCAGATCGAGGCGACGGTGAAGGTGGCAAGGCAGAGCAGATAGAAGCGCCTGCGGCCATAGCGCTTGGCGATGAAGCTGGAGGCGACCAGAATGATGGCATTGGAAACCAGATAGGTGGTGACCACCCAGGACGCTTCATCCGCGCTGACGGCGAGGCCGCCGGAAATATAGCGCAACGCCACGTTGGCGATCGTCGTGTCGAGCACTTCCATGAAGGTCGCGAGCGATACGACCATCGCGATCAGCCATGGGTTCGATGCCCCGGACGCGGCTACGGGCGCGCTTCCGGCCGTGGTTGCGGCGCCGCTCATCTTAGTTCCCCGGCCGGACCGTCACGGTGGGGATCACCGACATGCCGGGGCCGATGGCGATGTCCTTCGGCCAGTTGTCGACCACGATCTTAACCGGCACGCGCTGGGTGACCTTTACATAGTTGCCGGTGGCATTTTCAGCCGGCAGCAGCGAGAAGGCGGTGCCGGAGCCGGGCTGCACGGAATCCACCTTGCCCTTCAGCAGATGATCCGGGTAGGCGTCGATCGTCACATCGACCGGCTGACCGGGACGCATGTCGGTGAGCTGCGTTTCCTTGAAATTGGCGGTGATCCAGATCTCGTCTGGAACGAACATGGCGATTGCCTGACCCGCCTGCACATACTGGCCCTTCGAGCCGCTGAGCTTGACGACCCGGCCGGGCTGAGCCGCAGTGATGGTCGTGTAGTCGAGGTCCTGCTGCGCCGCTTCGACCTGCGCCTCAGCTTGGTGAAGGGTGGCGATCGCGCTCGCCTTCTGCGCTTCGGCGGCGGCCTGGTTCTTCACCGCGGAGGTGACGCTTGCCTGCGACTGGGCGAAATTCGCCTGGTTCTGCCGCAGCGTCGATGCTGCCTGCTGGGCGGACTGTTCGGAACCGGCGCCGCTCTTGACCAATTGCTGCTGCCGGCTGTTTTCATCATTGGCATATTGGAGGGCTGCGGCGGCCGAGGTCTGCTGCGCCTTTGCCTCATCGATCGCCGCACCGGCGGCGGCGATCTGCGCTTCGGCACTCGATATCGCGGCCTTGGCGACGCCGATCTGGCCGTTCGATTGATCGAGGGCAATCTGGTAGTCGCGTGGATCGATCTTGACGATGACGGCACCGGCATCGACATGCTGGTTGTCGGAGACGGGAACATCGGCAACATAGCCGGAAATCTTGGCAGCGACCGAGAAACTGCGCGCATCGATGAAGGCGTCATCGGTGCTCTCATAGGGATGGAAATAGACCAGCCAGACGAAGTAGCCGAGGACCGCGACGGCCGCGATCACGGCAACGATGAGGAGTGCCGCCAGAGGATGGCGCCGGACAATCGAAGGCTTCTTTTCCTCTTTGCCGGTGGGCTCAGCGTCTGCGCTGTCCTTCGGTTCCTCGCGTTGATCTTCGTCCAGTTGCGGTGCGGTGCGCTGTTTCTGGTCCACGGCGAATCTCGGTCGTTGATGGAGGAATAGCGCCAAAACGCATCAACCGGGCTTTCAGTTCCTAGTCCCAGGCTGCCGTCCCTGCGGCTTTTTGGGCACTGCAATTGCGCCAGAGAATTTGTCGCATTCTGCGGCTAAACATTGCTTGACACAGAATTGGCGCAAGTATCTGAATGGTTACAAGAGGAACGGGCGGGTCGCGGCGCGCCGTGCAAGCAGGAGGATTATTTCGAGATGTTGAGATTTGCGGTCATCGGGATCGATCATGGGCACACGTTCGATCACGTCAAAGGATTGCTTGCGGCCGGCGGAGAATTCGTTGGCTACTGCCCGAAAACCTCGGTTCTGGCGCTGCGCGAAAACTTCGAGAAAACCTACCCGGATACCCCGCAGATCGATCGCGAACAGCTGTTTGCCGATCCGTCGATCGATGTCATCTGCATCGCCGCCATCCCGCGTGACCGTGCAGGCCTTGCGATCCGCGCCATGAAGGCGGGGAAGGACGTCATGACCGACAAGCCGGGCGTCACCACCTTCGCGCAGCTTGAAGAGGTGAAGAAGACGGTTGCCGAGACCGGCCGCATCTTCTCGATCTGCTTTTCCGAGCGCCATTGCGTGCGTTCCGCCGTCAAGGCTGGAAAGCTGGTCAAGGAAGGCCGGATCGGCAAGGTCATTCAGACGATTGGCATGGGACCGCACAAGCTGCAGCTGCCGACACGGCCGGACTGGTTCTTCGATCCGGAAGCCTTTGGCGGCATCATCGTCGATATCGCCTCGCATCAGGTCGATCAATTCCTGTTCTATACAGGCTCGACGAAGGGCGAGGTCGTCGCCAGCTCGATCGGCAATTTCGGCATGCCCGATAAGCCGAAATTCGAGGATTTCGGCGAAGTGCTGCTGCGCTCCGACCGGGCGTCAGGGTATGTCCGCGTCGATTGGTTCACACCCGAAGGGCTCGGCACGTGGGGCGATGGGCGTCTGACCATCCTCGGCACCGAAGGCTATATCGAGCTGCGCAAGTACATCGATATTTCCGGGCGTCCCGGCAAGGACCATCTCTTCCTGGTCAACGGCAAGGAAAACATCCACATCGACTGCAGCGATGAGAAACTCGACTATTTCGATGCCTTCACCGCCGATGTGCGCGATCGCAGCGAGACCGCGATGCTGCAGACCCATGTCTATGAAGTGTGCCGGCTTTCGCTGGAAGCCCAGACTAATGCCGTCAGGCTCGGCGGACGATAGGAGAGCCTGCCATGACACAGAAATTGCGCGTCGGCGTCATCGGAGCCGGTATTGCCGCCCGGCATCTTGCGGGCTTTGACTGGAACAAGGATTTGTTCGAAGTGCCTGTCCTCTGCTCGCTGGACGAGGAGCGCGGACGGGAGCTCTGTGCGAGCCACGGCATCGGCGAATATACGCAGGATGTCGATACGCTTTTTGCCCGCGATAATCTCGATGTCATCGACATCTGCACGCCGCCGGATACGCATTTCGCGCTCTGCAAGAAGGCGATAGAGTCAGGCAAGCATGTGATCTGCGAGAAGCCACTGTTCGGCTCGATCGCCGAGGTCGACGAGATGGCCGGGATCGTCGCGCGCGCCGGCGGCAAGATGCTGATGCCGATCTTCCAGTATCGCTACGGTTCCGGCCTGCAGAAGCTGAAGCGGTTGATCGAACTCGGCCTTACCGGGCGCCCGTTCCTGACGACGATCGAAACGCATTGGTGGCGCGGCCCGGATTATTATGCCGTGCCATGGCGCGGCAAATGGAAAAGCGAGCTCGGCGGCGGGCTGCTCGGCCACGCCATCCACGCGCACGATATGCTGAACTATGTGCACGGCGCTTGCGCCGAGGTGTTTTCCTATGGGGCGACGCTGGTCAATCCGATCGAGGTCGAGGACACGTCGGCGATCTCGGTGAAGATGCAGAACGGCTCGCTGGCGGCGCTGTCGATGACGCTGGGGTCGCGCAAGGAAATCTCGCGGCTGCGCTTCTGCTTCCACGATGTCGTCGCCGAAAGCATTCTGGAGCCCTATACGATGGGCCGCGATCCCTGGACTTTCATCGCCGGGACCGAGGAACATCAGAAGCGTGTCGATGACGCCCTTGCAGGTTACGAGGTCAAGGAAGACGGCTATACCCGCCAGTTCGAGCTGTTCCATCAGGCAATCACTGATGGCACCGAGCCGCCGGTGACGCTGCAGGACGCGCGCAATTCTCTGGAACTGGTGACAGCAGCCTATCACTCGCAACGAACCGGCAAGCCGACTCCGCTGCCGATCACTGCGGAGCATCCGCTTTATCGTTCGTGGCTGCCGGAAGGGTAGCTCAATCCACCCCCATCTCTGTGACATCCCGTGGGCGCAGCCCCGAGGCAAAGAGATGAGGGTATTGGAGAGGGAAAGATCGCAAGATGCGGCCCTCGCAAGTCTTACGACGGGATAGACCCCAGCGCGTAGAGGATCCCGCGCAGCTCTGCCAGGCCGCGCATGCGGCCGATCGCCGGATAGCCGGGCGTGACGGTCTTGTTGAGGTCGTCGAGCATGCGGTGGCCATGGTCGGAGCGGAAGACGATCTCGTCCTTGGCGCCGCGCTTGCTGTCTTCGGCAACGAGTTCCTTCAGCACTGCGACCATGTCGACATCGCCCTCCAGATGGGCGCTTTCGTGGAAGGTGCGGCCGTCTCCTTCGCGCTTGGTGGCGCGCAGATGGGCGAAATAGATGCGCGAGGCGAAACGCCGTGCGATCGCGGGCATATCGTTTTCGGCGCGGACGCCGAGGCTGCCGGTGCAATAGCACATGCCGTTGGCAGGCGAGGGAACGGCATCGAAGAGCGCCGCATAATCCTCGGCATTCGAGGCGATACGCGGCAGGCCGAAGAGCGAGCGTGGCGGATCATCCGGATGCAGCGTCAGCTTGACGCCACGCGCTTCGGCTGCCGGCGTCACGGCCTGCAGGAATTCGATCAGATGCTGGCGAAGCTTTGCCGCATCGATGCCGGCATAGCTCGATAGCTTGTCGCGAAAGCCGGGGATGGTCAGCGGTTCGGTGGTCGAGCCGGGCAGGGCCGAGGTGATGATGCGGGTAATCTCGGAGATCTCTTCCTCGCTCATCTCGTCATAGACCTCGCGTGCCCGCTGCTGGTCTTCAGCCGAGTAATCGTTTCCGGCGCTCTGGCGCTGCAGGACGAAGAGATCGAAGGCCGCGAAGCGCTCGTGGTCGAAGCGCATTGCCGTCGCACCCGTCGGGGTGACGTAGTCGAGCTCGGTGCGGGTCCAGTCGACCACCGGCATGAAATTGTAGCAGACGATCGGGATATCGTTGGCTGCGACCGCTTCGAGACTGGCGATCCAGGCCTCTATCTCGGCCTTCGCCTTGCCGCCCTTGCGCTTGACGGCATCGGGGATCGGGATGCTTTCGACGACGGACCAGACGAGCGGCGAACGCCCGGCGGGTGTCGTCTCGATCATCGACTTGCGCTCGGAGACTTCCTTTTCCGTCCAGGCGCGGCCGATCGGGACCTGGTGCAGCGAAGAGACAATGTTGGTGGCGCCGGTCTGGCGCACCTCGTCCAGTGTCACCGGGGCCTCGGGCCCAAACCATCTCCATCCTTGCCGCATCGGGTTCCTCCTCGTCAGTCGTTTCTATATTTTTGGCTTCTAGCAGAAATAATCGGGATAGCGGGTGCGCAGCTCCGCCACGTCCGGGATGACGGCGCTGAGGTGATGCAGGATCGCCTCGCGGGCAGCATCGACGTCATGACTGGCGATCGCATCGCGGATGACGATATGCTCGCGCACCACATTGTCCATGCGCCCGAGCGCCGGCAGCGTCAGGCGGCGGGCGCGGTCGATCTGCACTTTCACGGTTTTCAGGATCGCCCAGATACCGGGATAGCCGGCAATCCGGGTGATCGCTTCGTGGAAGGCTTCGTCTTCCTCGTGAAAACCCGATGTGTCGCCCAGCGAAGCCAACGATTTCTGCCTGCTGATGATCATATCGAGCCGCTCGATATCTGCGGGTGTTGCGATGCGCGCTGCGGCCTCGATGGTCGTCGTTTCCAGCGCCTTGCGCACGACAACGGCTTCGGGAATGGCCGAAACGGGAACCCGGGAAACGACAGTGCCCGACTGCGGGTAGATATCGACGAGCCCGCCTTCGGCAAGCCGCAGCAGTGCCTCGCGCACCGGGGTACGGCTGACACCGAATTCTTCGGCGATCTTCTTTTCCTGGAGGGCCATGCCGGGCGGCATGCGCAGCGAGACGATATCGGCGTAGAGCTGGTTGAAAATGGCATCGGCCGTTGTCACACGGCGCAGCTTCGCCGGTCTTTCCACTGCGGGCGGAAAGTCGATCGCTTCGGAGCCGGATGCCTGCCGCATGCTATTTCCTGCACGTTGACTCTGTTGTGCATACTAGTATATCAATCCTCATCCATTGCCAAGGCTTGCCGATGAGGAGCGGTCCCTTTGCAAGGCTTTCAACCGCTTTTCGGCGGTTGGCCGGCGTTTTGATCTCGCCTGGCAGATCACGGGAGAGCAGGCTGTCTGGGCTCGTCCGCAGACGCCGCACAAGAGGAGGAGAGACCCATGAACATTACGCGCAGAACATTCGTGAGCACCGCCGCGGGCGTTGCCGTTGCCGGCATGCTGCCCAGCCATCTGTTTGCCCAGGCGAAGAAGCCGGCGAGCCCGGTGACGATCACCATCGCCGACGTTGCCGGCAATCTTGCGCTGACGCAGGGCATGTTCGAAGCCTATGCCGCCGAAAAGGCCGACTGGGTGTCGAGCTTCGCCTTCACCAAGGCGCCGGCCCCGGAACTGCCCGGCAAGATCAAGGCGCAGCAGGCGGCAGGCAAGGTCGATATCGATCTTGTGCTGACCGGCACCGACGCGCTTTCGGCTGGTGTCGACCAGGGTCTCTGGATCGATCTCGGCGCGCATAAATCCGAGCTTCCCAATCTTGAAAGCATCCTGCAGCCGCAGGCCTTCAAGATGCAGAGCCTCGCCAAGGATCAGGGCGTCGTCGTCACCTATTATCCGTCCGGTCCGCTGATCGAATACATGCCGGACAAGGTAGCGACGCCGCCGAAGACGGCGCAGGAGCTGCTCGACTGGACGAAGCAGAACAAGAACAAGTTCCTCTACGCCCGCCCCGCCAATTCCGGCCCCGGCCGCACGCTGCTGATGGGTCTTCCGTACCTTCTCGGCGACAGCGATCCGCGCGATCCGGCCAAGGGCTGGACGAAGACCTGGGAATATCTGGCCGCTCTCGGCGAGAATATCGAATATTACCCGACCGGTACCGCCGTGGTCTTCAAGGAACTCGGCGAAGGCACACGTGACATCGTGGCCACGACGACGGGCTGGGACATCAACCCGCGCGCCCTCGGCATCGTTCCGGCCGAGGCCAAGGTGCAGAAGCTCGACGGCTTCCATTGGGTCACAGACGCGCATTATGCGGTCATCCCGAAGGGCGTATCGGACGAGAAGATCGCGGTGCTGATGGATGTGCTGAACTACATCCTGCAGCCGAAGCAGCAGGCGATCGCCTATGACGCCGGCTATTTCTATCCGGGTCCGGCCGTCAAGGATGTCACCATCGACATGGCGCCGCAGGAAAGCCAGGACGTGATCAAGGAATTCGGCCGTCCTGAATATGCCGACTGGATCGCCAGCAACCCGCTGGAAGTGCCGCTGGAGCCCAAGCAGCTCGTCGAAGCCTTCCGCATCTGGGACGAAAAGATCGGCGCCAAGAAGGGCTGATCGCAATCCATGGCGCCGGTCATAGGGCCGGCGCCCTCATTGCCTCGATATATATGGAGTTTCGATTGAACGCGCCCGCCCAGACCGCAGCGCCGTCGTCGCGCAACAAGGCCCGTCTCGAACTGGACGGCCTTCGCCGCTCGTTCGGCGCCTACAACGCGCTCGACGGTATCGATCTTGCGATCGAACCCGGCGAGTTCATCGCTTTGCTCGGCCCATCCGGCTGCGGCAAGTCGACGGCGCTCAATTGTATCGCGGGATTGCTGGCGCTTTCGGGCGGGGAGATCCGTCTCGGCGGCAGCCGTATCGACCAGCTGGAGCCCGAAAAGCGCGGCTTCGGCATGGTGTTCCAGAGCTACGCGCTCTTCCCGCATATGAGCGTGCGCAAGAATGTCGGCTTCGGTCTGGCGATGCAGGGCATCAAGGGGCCGGAAGCGGACAAGCGGATCAACGATGCGCTGGCACTCGTCCGGCTCGAAAGCCAGGCCGACAAGTTGCCCGGTCAGCTTTCGGGCGGCCAGCAGCAGCGTGTTGCGATTGCGCGCGCCGTCGTCATCCGTCCGCCGATCGTCTTGATGGACGAGCCGCTATCCAATCTCGACGCCAAGCTCCGTCTTGAAATGCGCGCCGAAATCCGCGGCATTCACGACCAGATCGGCTCGACGACAATTTACGTGACGCATGACCAGGATGAGGCGCTGTCGCTGGCAGACCGCATCGTCGTCATGAGCCAGGGCCATATCGAGCAGATCGGTACGCCGCAAGACCTCTACCAGCGCCCGGTCAATCTGAACGTCGCCGATTTCATGGGCTTCCGCACCCGCATCCGTGGCCGCATCGCCTCGGTGTCCGGTGACGAAGCGCAGATCGAGGTTGGTCCGGCGCGGCTGACCGGCACGATGCGCACGCCGCTTCAGGTGGGCGATGCCGCAGTTCTCTCCGTGCGCCCCGAAGATCTGGTCGCGGTCAGCGGCGATGGCATTCCCGCCACCGTCAGCAGCATGGAATATCGCGGCCGCGCTTTCTTCGGCCTGGCTAACTCCGCTGACGGCTCCGATCTTTATTTCCGCTCAGACGATGTGCTGCCGCGCGGCGCGGCGACCTTCCTGCAACCGGCTGCAGGGCGGGCGCTGCTCTTCAAGGAAACGGCTGCATGAGCGGGCCATCGCTTCGCACCCGGCTTGCGGTCCGCGGGCTCGACGGCACGACGATGCTGGTGCTGCCCGGCCTGATCTTCATGCTCGCGTTGTTCGTCTATCCCTTCTTCTATGGCGTGGTGGATTCGCTGACGCCGAAGGATGGCGGCGCGTGGTATGCGAATTACGCCAAGTTCTTCAGCGATCCCTTCCAGTACAACACCATCGGCGCGACGATGTGGCTGGCGTTGCCTGTCACCATCCTCAATCTGGCGCTCGCCGTGCCGATTGCGTTCCGCGTCCGGCTGATGCGGCGCCAGCGCCTGCTGACGACGATCCTGGTGCTGCCGATCACGCTTGGAACGGTCTTTGTCGCCGATGGTCTCTTGACGTTCCTCGGCCCGCGCGGCTGGTTCAATCAGACGCTGCTGCTGATCGGCATTCTCGATGCGCCAGTGAAGCTGACCAACAATTATTGGGGCGTCTTTGCCTCGCTGCTGATCACCGGCTTTCCCTTCGCCTTCCTGCTGACGCTCTCCTACATCACCGGCATCGACCCGGCGATCGAGCAGGCGGCGGCGACGCTGGGTGCCAGTCCGCGCAAGCGCTTCTTCCGGGTCTTCCTGCCGCTTCTGGTGCCGGGTCTCGCCGTCACCTTTTGCCTGGCATTCGTGCAGGCTTTTGCAGTCTTCCCATCAGCGGTGCTGCTCGGCGCGCCAGCCGGTCCGACGCGCGTCATATCGATCGCGGCCTATCAGGCTGCCTTCGAGCAATATGACCATTCACTGGGCTCGGCGATCGCGCTCATCATGGGTGCCGTCGAGCTTGTCGTCGTGGTGGCGGTTCTCGCCGGCCGCTCGTTCTTCTATCGCGGCCCTGCCGGCGGCACGAAAGGCTGAGCCATGATCCGTGACCAGGGCCTCACATCGAAAATCTGGCGCTTCGCCGTCTGGGCCGTTGCAGGACTTTTCATCCTCAACCTCTTGGCCGTCATCGCCGTCGTCATCATCAATTCCTTCTCGACCCGCTGGCTCGGCACCTGGCTGCCGGCCGGCTGGACGACGCGCTGGTATTTCAGCGCCTGGAAGGAATTCCAGCTGTCGAGCGTCGTGCTCGTCACCTTCCAGATCGTCTTCACGGTCACGGTGATCTCGGGCATTCTCGGGGTGCTGACGGCCTATGCGCTGGCGCGTCGCGACTTCCCCGGCAAGAAGCTGATCGTTCTGCTCTTCCTGCTGCCTCTGCTGATCCCGCCTTTGACCTACGGCATTCCGCTTGCGACCGTGCTCTATCAGCTCGGCCTCGGCGGTACGTTCTGGGGCGTCGTGCTGATCAACCTCGTGCCGTCCTTCCCCTTCGTGGTGCTGGTGATGATCCCGTTCATCGAACAGATCGATCCGCGCATCGAGGCGGCGGCCCGGGTGTTCGGTGCCGGGACCACGAGCCTCTTCATCCGCATCCTGCTGCCGTTGCTTCTGCCCGGCATGCTGGCGGCGCTGCTTCTGGTTCTGGTTCGCACCATCGCGATGTTCGAGCTGACCTTCCTGATCTCGGGGCCGACGACGCAGACGCTGGTTGTCTCGCTCTATTACGCGGTCTTTGCCTCCGGCGTTCGTGCCGCGCAGTCGATCGATGCGATGGCGGTGATCTACATGATCACGACGCTCTTCTGGTTGGTGATCGCCCTGCAGTTCGTCAACCCGACGCAGATCGTCGCCCGCGCCAAGCAGCAGTCGTCACATTAGGCATTCTGGTTCCCGCTTCGCATGAAGCCGATCGTCGCGAACCAGAGGACCACGCCGATGCCGATCAGGCAGGCGGCGATGACGTACTGGATCGGGTCGCGGCCGGTCCAGGGGCCGACGAGGAACAGGCAGGTCGCCGCGCCGAGGATTGGCACGATGGTCGGCGTGCGGAAATGCGGGTGGTCGACCTTGTCGCGGCGTAGCACCAGCACGGCGATATTGACGACGGCAAAGACGCCGAGCAGCAGCAGAGCCGTGGTTCCGCCGAGCGCCGGCACGCCGCCGGCAAACAGGATCAGACCGACGGCGAGCAATGATGTAAAGCCGATGGCGATATAGGGCGTCTGGCGCGCGGCATGAACCTTGCCAAGCACTTCGGGCAGCACCTGCTCCCGGCTCATCCCATAGATCAGCCGGCTCGCCATCATCATGTTGATCAGCGCCGAATTGGCGACGGCGAACATGGTGATGATGCCGAAAACGCCGATCGGGAAGTTCGGCGCGCCCGCCTGCACTACCTTCAGCAGCGGCGTCTCGCCTTCACCTAGTTCTGCGGCGGGTACCAGCGTGATCGCCGAGATGGCAACCAGGACGTAGATGACGCCTGTAATCAGCAGTCCGCCGAGCAGCACTTTTGGAAAGATCCGGCTTGGCTCCTTGCATTCCTCGGCCATGTTGACGGAATCCTCAAAGCCGACCATGGCGAAGAAGGCGAGCGTTGTGGCGGCGATGACCGACCAGAACACGCCGTGCTCGCCGCTCGGCTGGAAGGTCCAGGCGCGCGACACGTCGCCCTCACCACCGGCAATCGCCCAGAATCCGATGCCGATAATGATCAGCAGTCCGGTCAGCTCGACCATCGTCAGGACAACGTTGAGCTTCACGCTTTCGCCGACGCCGCGGAAGTTGATTGCGGCGATCAGCGCGATGAAGGCGACGGCAATGAAGGTGACTCCATAGTCACCGAATTCGAAACCGAAGGCCTCGGAAAAATTGGCGGCAAAGGCGCGCGATGCGGTCGATGCCGAGGTGATGCCTGAGGACATGACGGCAAAGGCGATCAGGAATGTCAGGAAGTGAACGCCGAACGCCTTGTGCGTGTAGAGCGCCGCGCCCGCGGCGCGCGGATATTTGGTGACCAGTTCGAGGTAGCTCAGTGCTGTCAGCAGCGCCACGACGAAAGCGATCAGGAATGGCAGCCAGACGACCCCGCCGACTTCGGCTGCAACCTGCCCTGTCAGCGCATAGATGCCGGTGCCGAGAATATCGCCGACGATGAAGAGCAGCAGCAGGCCCGGTCCCATCACCCGTTTCAGTTCCGGCTGCTCCGGCAGGCTTTTCAACGGCGCTCCGCTCATCAGTTGCTCCTCGTCATTCCCGCCGCAAGCGGCTCCTCTTTTTGGAACTAGAGCGGGAATTCCGGAAGAAAAGCAGGGATTTGCTCGGAGAGCGTGCTGCATCCGCCCGACCGGTTAGAGCGGCCGACGGCGCCGAAGCGCGTTTGGCTAGATCGAAAAAGCTTCCTTCAGGCCGAAGCTCTTGCGCTCGCGAAGATCGAGGTCGGCCTCGATATGGGAGATGTGGTGGACCATCAGATGGCAGGCGCGGTCGAGGTCACCGGCCTCGATGGCGGTGACGATATCGCCGTGTTCGGAATGGCCGCAGCTGGAAACGGCGGACTGGCCGTAAAGGGCGATGACCAGCGAGGAGCGGGCGACAAGCTCCTCCATGAAGCGCTGCATGATGGCGTTGCCCGAGATCGACGCCAGCGTCAGGTGGAAGTCTCCGGAAGCCTTGATTTCCGCCCGGCGCGCCGTCTGTCCGCGCTCGCTGATCAGGCGTCCTTCTTCCTGCAGCAGCTGGCGGAGATGCTGGATCTGCGATGGCGTGATGCGGGCGGCTGCCTCGCGCAGGATGCCCGGTTCGACGAGCCGGCGAGCGGCGAAAATCTGTCGTGCCTCATCGGGCGAGGGATAGGCGACGAAGGCGCCGCGGTTTTTCTCGACGCTGACAAGGCCCTCGTAAGAGAGCGCCTGAAGCGCGGCGCGGGCCAGGGTGCGGCTGACATTGAAGAGATTGCCGACATCGGCTTCCGACAGTTTCGTTCCAGGCGCGAGCCGGCGTTCGACGATCGCGTCGCGGATTGCATCGCGGATCTGCTGGGTGCCGGTGTCGGCTGAATCGTCTGCCTGCAAAAGCGCGTTGGCTGAAGGAGTCATGAAAACGGGTACCTGATTGCAACCGCAATGATAGCCAGCTTTGGATCAAAAGTTAAACGAATTTTGCGCGCAAAGTGGCGCTCAAATTGTATACGATCGCTTGCGCAAATTGCAGACGAAAGCCTATTTCCTGTGCAAAGTTTTCGCTGCTTTTAATTTGCGCTTAAGTCACTCTAATCCTGTTTTCCGTTGAATCCCATGGCTTTGACGCAGTGCAGCAGAAACTGGCACGGCAGATGCATTGTCTTACTCGAACAGGGGAAGACATGATGTCGAAAGCGGCAGAGATCGATATTGCATCCGTTTCCAAGGTCTATGGCAGCACGACGGCCGTGCATGCTATCAGCCTCAAGATCCCGGCGGGATCCTACTGCTGCTTCCTCGGCCCATCCGGTTGCGGCAAGACCTCGACATTGCGGATGATCGCCGGTCACGAGAGCATATCCTCCGGCGATGTCCGCCTCGGCAATACTGTTGTTACCGACTTTCCGCCCGCCAAGCGCGGCACGGCGATGATGTTCCAGTCCTACGCACTGTTCCCGCATCTCGACCTGATCGACAACGTTGCCTTCAGCCTCAAGATGAAGGGCGTAGAGAAGGAAGAGCGCCGCGCCAAGGCGCTCGAGATGCTGAAGCTGATGCAGATGGAGGCCTATGCGACGCGCCGTCCGGCGCAGCTCTCCGGTGGTCAGCAGCAGCGCGTGGCGCTGGCCCGCGCGCTGATCACCGATCCGGAAGCGCTGCTGCTCGACGAGCCGCTGTCGGCGCTCGACCCGTTCCTGAAGATCCGCATGCGTGCCGAACTGAAGAAGCTGCAAAAGACACTCGGCATCACCTTCGTGCATGTGACGCACAGCCAGGAAGAGGCGATGGCGCTCGCCGATGTGATCGTCATCATGAACGATGGCAAGATCGAGCAGGCGGCGCCTCCGCGCGAGGTCTTCGAGCGTCCGGCGACAGCCTTCGTCGCCCGCTTCATGGGCGACCACAATGTTCTCTCGGGCCGCGTGACCTCCGTCAAGGACGACATGCTGGTGCTCGAGGCGCCAGAGGGGCAGACCTTCTCGGTGCGCGGCGGCGGCAGGCTTGCGGGCGAAGCTGTCGATATCGGCATCCGTACCGATCGCGTTCGTCTCGAGGCGGCCAGCGACAAGACGCTCGGCTTCGGCGGCGTCGTTTCCAACATCGAATATCGCGGCGCGACGGTGAAGCTCACCGTCATCGGCGCGGGCAGTGACGACTTCACGGTCATCGCGAGCGACGGCGATTATTTCGCCAAACCCGTATCGGTCGGCGATGCGGTGTCTCTGAGTTGGGCCATCGAGGACGCCGTCCTCCTTGGCCGTGCATGAACCTTGCCATCAAAAAAAGGGGAACTGACATGACGACTGAAAAGACGACAACCAAGACGGAGACCGGGATTTCCCGCCGTTCGCTTCTGAAGACCGGCGCTGCGGCGATCGGTGCCGCTGCAGGCTCCGGCCTGATCACCGGCTTCCCGACGATCTGGGCGCAGTCCAACATCACGCTGCGCCAGTTCGGTACCGGCGTTTCGAACCTCAACGACATCGCCGAGAAGTGCAAGGCCGATCTCGGCATCACGCTGGAGATGACGGCGACCGATTCCGATGCGGCGGCGCAGCGCGCCGTCACCCAGCCTGACAGCTACGATATCGCCGACATCGAATACTGGATCCTGAAGAAGGTCTATCCGACAGGCGTCATCCAGCCGATGGAAACCAAGAAGCTGAAATATTACGACCAGGTCGTACCGCTCTTCAAGACCGGCAAGCTGAAGGCCGACAGCGTCATCGCACAGGGCACGGCGCCGCACACCGTTGGCTATGTCGAGGCCAAGGACGCCAAGACCTTTGCCAAGAGCGAGACCGAATTCTTCACGATGATGCCGACGATCTACAATGCCGACACGCTCGGCATCCGCCCCGATCTCGTCGGCCGTGACATCACCAGCTGGGCCGACATCCTCGATCCTGCTTTCAAGGGCAAGACCTCGATCCTCAACATCCCGTCGATCGGCATCATGGATGCCGCGATGATCATGGAAGCCGCCGGCAACATCAAATATGCCGACAAGGGCAACATGACCAAGGAAGAGATCGACAAGACGATCGACTTCCTGATCAAGACCAAGGGCGACGGCCAGTTCCGCGCCTTCTGGAAGAGCTTCGATGAATCCGTCAACTTGATGGCCTCGGGCGAAGTGGTGATCCAGTCCATGTGGTCGCCGGCCGTCGCCGCCGTCCGCTCGAAGGGCATCGCCTGCAAGTTCCAGCCGCTCAAGGAAGGCTACCGCTCGTGGGGCGGCGGTCTCGGCCTTGCCTCGCATCTGAAGGGCAAGGAACTCGACGCCGCCTACGAATACATCAACTGGTACACGTCCGGCTGGGTCGGCGGCTACCTCAACCGCCAGGGCTACTATTCCGCCTGCATGGACACCGCCAAGAAGTTCATGTCGGAAGACGAATGGGGCTACTGGATCGAGGGCAAGGCCGCAAAGGGCGACATCAAGGGCCCGGATGGCAAGGTCATGGAAAAGGCCGGTGCGGTGCGCGATGGCGGCTCCTTCGAGGAGCGCATGGGCCACGTTGCCTGCTGGAACTCGGTGATGGACGAGGACCGCTACATGGTCCGCCGCTGGAACGAGTTCATCGCTGCCTAAGGTGGATGCGGCTTTCCCCTCCCGTTTCGGGAGGGGAAGTCTTGCCGCGTGACACCCCCCTCTGCCCTGCCGGGCATCTCCCCCTCAAGGGGGGAGATCGGCTCGCGGTAACGGAATCGCCAAACAGCCGGGGTTGGAGCGATCGAGCGCGCCCAGCCAATCTCCCCACCTGTGGGGGAGATGCCCGGCAGGGCAGAGGGGGGCGCCACGAGTGCAACGCTAACTGAAAAGGAGATCAACGATGGCGACGGTCGCTTCTGCAGAGACAAACGAGAAAATCGACCGCGTCCGCAGTGGCAGCTTCCGCCTGCCGCTTGCCGCCATCTCCTATCTGCAGGCGGTGCCACTCTTCATCATCCTCGGCATCTTCTTCATCCTGCCGATCGCCATGATCGGTGTCGTCAGCTTCTGGGACTACGACTTCGCCGGGCTCTATCCGGCCTTCCTGACCATGAACTACACCGATACGCTCGGCTCGTGGGTCACCTGGAAGACCTATCTCAACACCCTCAAATTCACCGTCATCGTCTGGGCGCTGACGCTGTTCATCGGCTTCTGGGTTGCCTATTTCCTCGCCTTCCACATCCGCAAGACCTCGACGCAGATGATCCTCTTCCTCGTCTGCACCGTGCCGTTCATGACGTCCAACATCATCCGCATGATCTCCTGGATCCCGGTGCTCGGCCGCAACGGCCTCGTCAATTCCGCCCTCGTCTCCGCCGGCATCGTGCCGCAGCCGATCGAGTGGCTGCTCTATTCCGATTTCGCCGTGGTGCTCGCCATGGTCCATCTCTACACGCTGTTCATGGTGACGCCGATCTTCAACACGCTGATGCGCATCGACCGCTCGCTGTTCGAAGCGGCACGCGATGCCGGCGCATCCGGCTGGCAGGTCCTCTGGAATGTCGTCATTCCGCTGGCAAAGCCCGGCATCGCCATCGGTTCGATCTTCGTCGTCACGCTGGTGATGGCCGATTTCTCGACCGTTCAGGTCATGTCCGGTGGCCAGAGCGCCTCGGTGGCGCTGATGATGAAGAACCAGATGTCGCTGCTGCAATATCCGGCCGCCGCCGCCAACGCCGTCGTGCTGCTGATCGTGGTGCTGTTGATGGTCGCCGCGATCCTGCGCGTCGTCGATATCCGCAAGGAGCTTTGAGATGAACGGTGATAGACGCGGCCTCGAATTCTACGCGCTGACGGCATTCTTCATCGTCTTCGTGCTCTTCCTCTACGGGCCGCTTTCGGCGATCCTGATCCTGTCCTTCCAGGGACCGGACGGCGGCCTGACCTTTCCGTTGAACGGCGTTTCGCTGCACTGGTTCGCCAATCTGTTCGAGAAGCAGGCGGTCGGCGATTTCGGGGCGTCGTTCAAGCGGTCCTTCACGCTCGGCCTGATGGTGATGATCGTCACGGTCGTCGTCTCGCTGCTGGCGGGCCTTGCCTTCCGCAGAAAATTCCGCGGCGCGACCGCGCTGTTCTACGCAACGGTTGCCAGCCTCGTCGTCCCCTCGATCATCATCTCGCTCGGCATCGGCGTGGTCTTTCAACAGAGCGGCCTGAAGCCCGCCTGGTATTCGTCGGCCTTCGGCGCCCATCTGACCTGGACCCTGCCCTTCGGCGTGCTGATCATGTTCGCCGTCTTCAACCGTTTCTCGCCGGCCTATGAAGAGGCGGCGCGCGATCTTGGCGCCACCTCCTGGCAGACCTTCCGCCATGTGGTTCTGCCGATGATCCTGCCGAGCCTGATCGGCGTCGGCCTCTTCGGCTTCACGCTCTCCTATGACGAATTCGCCCGCACGCTGATGACGTCAGGCAGCTACAACACGCTGCCACTGGAAATCTACGGGATGACCACCAATGTCACGACACCGGTGCTCTACGCGCTGGGCACGGTCACCACGGTCTTCTCCTTCACCATCATCCTCGGCACGCTTGGCATCATGATGATGCTCGGCCGCCGGCAGGCAAAGATCAGGTAAGATGCGCATACTATTGGTAAATCCGAATACCACGGCCTCGATGACGGAGAAGGCCGCGATCGCCGCGCGCGCGGTCGCCGCTTCAGGCACGGAGATCATCGCCGCGACGTCGCGCATGGGGCCTGTGTCGATCGAGGGCCACTATGACGGCGCCATAGCGCTGCCGGGGCTGCTCGCGGAGCTGAGCGACAGGCGCGCGGAAGGTTACGATGCCGCCATCATCGCCTGCTTCGACGACACCGGGCTGGAGGCGGCTCGAAGCTTCTGCGACGTACCGGTGCTCGGTCTCTGCGAATCCGCGGTTGCCACCGCCGGTTTTCTGGCCCAGCGCTTCACTGTGGTCACCACGCTGGAGCGTTCGCGGGTGCTGATCGACAATCTGGTTCGCCGCTATGGCATGGGCGACCGTGCCAAGGTGCGGGCCTCCGACATTCCGGTTCTCGAACTGGAGAACGAGGCATCCGGGGCGATCGGCAAGCTGCGGGCCGAGATTGAACGCGCCCTTGCAGAGGACGGCGCCGAGGCGATCGTGCTTGGCTGCGCCGGCATGACCGATCTCGCCCGCGAGCTGCAGGCGCATTACGGCGTGCCCGTCGTCGATGGTGTTGCGGCCGCAGTCAAGCAGGCCGAAGCGCTGGTTTCGCTCGGTTTGTCGACCAGCAAGCGCGGCTCCTATGCCTCGCCGTTGCCGAAACCCTATCTCGGCGCCATGAGCCAATTCGCACCTGCCGGCTGACATTCGCCGCGTCACCTTGCCGCCATCACGACTTCGCCGTTCACTCTGTCCTCGACAGGTCCCGTTTCAGGTGCTTTGCTGAGCCTGCACTCGCGCGTCCTTTCTCAGGATGCGGAGCGGTCCTTGCCTGAAGCGCGAACGAAGGATCAGACCATTGACGCAGCCGACCACGCCGCCGGGGGCACCCGGAATTCTGCCGCGCTGGACATCGAGCGACAAGTCCGCCGTCGGGCGCGCGCCCGGGGAAGCCGGTCAGGTCTGGTTCACCGCCAGCCACGGTATCCTCAACGAGGTCTACGCGCCGCGGCTCGATCAGGCGAGCATCCGCGATTTCGGCTTCGCCGTCACTGCGAAGGACTATTTCTCCGAGGAAAAGCGTGACGCCGATCATGTCGTCGAGACGCTGGAGGACGGCGTTCCGGCATTCCGGCTGATCAACACGGCGAAGGACGGGCGCTACCGGATCACCAAGACGATCCTTTCTGATCCCGACCGCGAAGTCGTGCTGCAGGAGATCCAGTTCGAGGCACTGGTCGGTACGCTCTCCGATTACCAGCTTCACGCAATCATATCGCCGCATCTCGTCAATGGCGGCGCCAACAACACGGGTTGGTACGACGATTTCAAGGGGCATCCGATGCTCTTCGCCTATGGGACAGGCCGGTCGCTGGCCGTTGCCTCGTCGGTGCCGTGGCTTGCCCGTTCGGCCGGTTTCGTCGGCTTTTCCGATGCCTGGCAGACATTGTCGCGCGGCGAGGGGCTGCGGCAGGAGTATCAACGCGCCGAAGACGGCAATGTGGCACTCGGCGGGACGCTCGATCTGTCGCAGACCGGGGGCCGGGCGCTGATCGCGCTCGGCTTCGGAACGCAGCCGGAAGAGGCGGCCTTCCGGGTGTTGCTCAGCCTGCAGCAGGGCATCGAGCCCGCACTCAAAGCCTACAAGACCGGATGGCGCACATGGCAGAGCGGTCTGCGGCCTCTCGATGAGCCGCATGATCCGCGCGAACTCAACCGCTACCGCGTCAGCACCGCCGTCCTCGCCACCCATCGTGACGATGCCTCGGGCGCAATCATTGCCAGCCTCTCCATTCCCTGGGGCTCGTCGAAAGGCGATGATGATCTTGGCGGATATCATCTTGTCTGGACGCGCGATCTCGTCGAAACGGCAGGCGGGCTGCTCGCGGCCGGCGCGCATGCCGATGCGCTCGAGGTTCTCGACTATCTGGTCGCGACCCAGGAGGCCGACGGCCATTGGGTGCAGAATTCCTGGCTCGACGGGCGGCCCTACTGGAAGGGTATCCAGATGGACGAGACCGCCTTTCCGATCCTGCTCTATGACATGCTGCTCAGAGCTAAGGTCATTGGTCCATCCGATGCCGGGCGCTATCAGGGCATGGTCAGGGCCGCGGCCCGATACGTCGTCCGCAACGGCCCGGCAACCCAGCAGGACCGGTGGGAGGAAGATGGCGGCTTCTCGCCTTTCACGCTCGCGGTCGAGATCGCCGGGCTGCTGGCCGCTGCGGACGCCATGGACGCTGCATCGGACCGCGATCTGGCGCGCTATCTGAGGGAAGTCGCAGACAGCTGGAACGAGCAGATCGAAAGCTGGACGTATGCGAGGAACACGGCGCTGTCGCAAAGCCTCGGCATCGACGGTTACTACATGCGGATCGGCAGTTTCACCGGCGAAGGTCATGCGCGATCACCGGCACTGGTGCCGATCAAGAACCGCGACAATGCCGGGATGACTCTGGAATCGGGACTGCTCGTCAGCCCCGATGCGCTGGCGCTGGTGCGTTTCGGTTTGCGGGCGGCGGACGATCCGCGGATCGTCAACACCGTGAAGGCGATCGACTCGCTGCTAAAGCGCGATCTTCCCGCCGGGCCCTACTGGTATCGCTACAACGAGGACGGCTACGGCGAAAAGGAAGATGGTTCGCCGTTTGACGGCGCGGGTATCGGCCGCCTCTGGCCGCTTCTGACAGGCGAGCGGGCGCATTTCGAAATTGCGGCCGGAAGAAAAGATGAGGCGGCGCGGTTGCTCGCAACGCTGGAAGCATCGGCAAGCGATGGCGGATTGCTGCCGGAGCAGATCTGGGACGAGGCGGACATTGCCGACAAAGAGCTATTCCTCGGCCGTCCCTCGGGAAGCGCCATGCCGCTCGTCTGGGCGCATGCCGAACATATCAAGTTGTTGCGATCGCTGAAGGATGGGGCGGTGTTCGACATGCCGCCGCAGACGCTGAAGCGCTATGTGCAGGGCAAGCCGGCACCGGCGCCGTGGGTCTGGCGAACGAATTCGACGACCGACTATGTGCCGTCGGGCCGGTTGCTGCGCTTCGAACTGTTCGAGCCGGCCTTGATCCATTGGTCTGCCGACGGCTGGAAAACGACGCAGGATATCGATACGGCCGATAGTTCGATGGGCACGCACCTCGCCGACGTGCCGACCGCCGCTTTCCCGGCGGGATCGGCGATCTCCTTCACGATTTTCTGGAAGGACCGCAACAGCTGGGAGGGCCGTGATTTCAGGATCGAGGTCACCACGCACTAGCCCGAATGCTAAACGCACCGCACCTTTTCAAACCAACTCCGTCGGAAGAAGCAGGATTTCCTCATGGACACGCCCAACAATGCTGCCGAAACGCCTCAGACCGCACAAACGGTGCTCGCCATCGATCTCGGCGGCTCACATGTGAAGGTCCACCTGAGCACCGGCGGCGAAAAACGCGCGGTCGTTTCGGGGCCTGATATGTCGCCCGACAAGATGGTGAAGGCCGTGCGCGAGATGGCGGAGGGCTGGAATTACGATGTCATCGGCATGGGCTATCCCGGTCCTGTCTCGGACAACAAGCCTTCGCTTGACCCGCACAATCTTGCGGCCGGATGGAAGGACTACGATTTCGAAAAGGCCTTTGGCAAGCCGCTGAAGCTGGTCAACGACGCCCTCATGCAGGCGATCGGCAGCTACGAGGGCGGGCGCATGCTGTTTCTCGGGTTGGGCACCGGGCTGGGCGCGGCGATGGTCGCCGACAGCGTCTGTCTGCCGATGGAACTGGCGCATCTCCCCTACAAAAAGAAAAAGACCTTCGAGGACTATGTCGGCCTCCGCGGCCTTGAGGCGGACGGAAAGGCCAAATGGCGGAAGTCCGTGGCCGATGTCGCCGAGCGCCTGCGGGCTGCCCTGCAGCCTGACTATATCGTCATCGGCGGCGGCAATGTCGACAAGATCAAGGACATGCCGGAAAACTGCCGCCGCGGCGACAACGAAAACGCCTTCAAAGGGGGCTTCCGGATATGGCAGGATCCGGCCTTGAAGCTCGGCAGTAGTCTGGTGTGAACAGGGCGCGCTGGGCACCTCGTCAGGGCCGTCCGGTTTGCGCTGAGGCCACCTCACGCAACTGCGCTATCGTCAACCACCGCCGCCAAGTCTTTGCTCCAGCCGAACGACCGCCGCATCGAGATCGTCAAGTCTAGCTCCGGCGATCGCGGCCGGTTTGGGATATTTGATTTCGCCGTTCGGTGCGCTCTCGGCAGGTATCTGGTACACGGCAATGTCTTCCACAATCTTGCCCGAGCCCTTCTTCTTTTTTGTGCTCTCGATGAAGATCTGTGTGGTGCCATCGTAAAGCGTCACTGAGATCTTGAAGGAAAAGCCTGATTTTACCGGCAGGTCTTCGACAGGGACTCTGTCTTTGCCGATGGTGACGACATACGGAACGTGACCATCGCTGACGGTAACAGTGTCGAAATCCTCGGTGAAAATGACTGTCACTTCGCAAGGCATTTTCATGTCCTCTCATGGTTTCCGCTAGTCGTTGCTCAAGCGCCCACCGCGGTGCGCCATCCTGAGCGTGATCGCATAGGAACTCGGAGATCTTTTGCCCGGAAGTTGAGCGTCAAGGATGAGTTCCTGCGCATCGCCGAGCGCCGTGGAGACTTCCAGAAGTTTCGTCGACGCGGTAATCCGCCACATCTTGTAACCCAGCCCGTCGAAGCCACAGCCGACGGCAGGTTCTGCATTCGGGCCAGTGATGATGAATATTCTGGTTGTATCCAGCCTGTAGCAGTGGCCTTCAAAAGCGTATCCGTAGGTAAGAACGGTGAAGCCGGTGATCCCGACCTTGCTGTCGAGTTTGATTTGCAAATCCGCGTTGCCGCCAAGCCCGGCGTCCATATGGGCAATGTGTTTGCCGTCGTTCAGATCCACGCCGTAGAGGATAATCTCGTCCGCGCTATACTGGGATCCGGCCAATGGCGGTGCTGGAATGCTCTCATATGTCATCGATGCGTCCCCCTCAGGTTGTCAAAGGATTTCACGCCACCTCATGCAATCTTCCAGTTGGTCGATATAGGCGGAGCCGCGGCCCTGCCATGCGGTCTCGAGGAATGCCCCGGCGGCATTTTGGAATGTCACGCTGTCGGGTTCGAGATCGTGCCACGAGCCGATCAGAGCCTCGCCGACAATGTCGCGAGCTTCCTGCAGGGCGGCTTTGGTGGCGAAATGGTTCAGATCGGCGGATCGGCTTGCGTTGCGCAGCGCTTCTTCGATCAGAGCCGGCGCCATCTGCTGGCGAAGGTCGCTGTAGCGGCGCGGATCGATCTTCGACAATCCGCGTTCGAAGAGCAGCGATTGATACACCTCGATCAGACAGTCGAAAATGCCGGCGGCAAACGGCTTCGACCTGTCGTGCACCTCGTTGCTGACGTCGCTGAGACGAAGCGCGTTGTTGAAGGATCGCAGCTGCTTTTCGGCGCTAAGCTCGGCGAAACGGTCGAGCTCGTTGTGCACGAGCAGGTTTCCGCCGGTCCGGCGCAGCAGGCGATCGACCGCCGTATCGAATTGCAGCAGGCCGAGCAGTGATATCACGTCGGCGACCGCCTCGTGATAGGAGAAGAAATCACTGCCGCGCCCGTCGCCTTGGAGAATGCCGAGTTCACTGAGTAGCACGAGATGCCCCATTTCATGGGCAACGGCGTCGAAATTCAGCGCGAAGCAGGATGCCGGGGTCTCCGGTTGTTCTTCTCCCAATTCCAGGAAGCCGAAGCCGGATTGTGCGTTTTCCCAATGGGCGATGCGCGGGACGATCTCCAGCCGTTCAAGCGTCGGCTCGAAGAACCAGCCGATGGCATGCCCGGCATAGCTCTCGCAGATATCGAGAACACGGCGGGCACAGGCATAGCTGTGCGTCGAGAGAAATTGCGGTGAGTCTGGACCGATATGATCGAAATGTCCGTCGGGGCCGGGCTCAACCGGCGGCAGCAAAAGCCCAGGATAGGGAGGAATATCCGGCGCCAGATACGGGATCTTCTCCTCGGCCGGGCTGACTACATACATGCGCTTGTCGGAAGGCCCCGCGATAACGGGACCGGCGGACGGGCCGATCCACACGACTTCGGGCTTCTCATACCCAGGGATGTAGGGAGGCTGCGGGAAAATGAGGAAGCGTGTCCCCAATGGCTGCGCTACGGCTGCCAGATGATCTGCGTTCTTCGGGTGAGTAACGGCATCCAAGGCTGCCTCCGTCGCTTCTGTTTACAGCAAGCAACAGGCGGCTTTATATCAGGGAAACTGTAGTTTCGGCAAGAGATTATCGAGTAAGTTGCATGACTCCATATCGTAAGCGAAGGCTTCCGTAAGCTCAAAATGGCAATGAATGGGTGTTTCTAAGCCTATTTTTCTCTGGCATTTCAAATAGTTTAGGAGAGAAATCGCGTCTTTCTTCTTCCGGCTGATTGCTCGGGTCTTCAGCCAATTCTTCAAGGGCGCTATTTCGCTTGTCAGCCCCAGATGGTTTTGTGCGGCTGCGATGAGGTTTGCGAACGACCGGTTGCGGAAATGAAGCGTGCGCGCGACCGCTTCAAGTTGGAGCCGGAGGGATGCTTCTATCACACCCTCCCGTTGCGCCTGCTTCAGCGTTAGCCGGATGTCGATCATGGCCTCCCCCAGCCTTCGCGAGCCAAGTTCGGTGGGTGCCATCGGCACGGCGACATCGGCATCGTCGGCAAGCGGAAACCGCCGGTACCAACGATAGATCATGCCATGCCCTATCATGCCTTCGCCTGCGAGTTCGGCGGCACGCAGGGCGCCGATGCTGGCCGCGCCATAGACGCTTACGCCCTTCGACATCGCCCACAGGATCTCCTGATGGCGCACGCCGGGCGCCTGCGCAAAGACGCCGTCGATGATCGCGATCGCAGCCGGAGCGTGCCTGATCACGGCTCTGATGATGTCGCCGCCGCCTGCCGGAGGTTCGTAGACTGCATCGAGATGTGTTTGCGCCTCGATCGCATCCAATGATGGGCCGAGGAAGACAACGATATCAGCGCCCAACATCGGCCTCCGGGTTCGTCTGTAGCGGTGGCGTGATGACCCGGACCACATGAAGGGGGATCGTCTCATCCGCATGAAGGCGGACCAGGATGGCTGCTCTTGCACCGGCGTGCCGAAGGGCGCGCCCGATCCGCCGGAGCGGGCGATCTTGTTCAGGCCTGCCGGTTTCGGCAAAAGCGCTCCCGCCACGGGAGAGCTGCCCGCGCCACTCCCCGAGTTCTGCCTCGTCAGGATAGCCGTAAAGTTCAGCGCTGATATCGTCCCGTGCGGCGGAGATCACGCCAAGCCGCGATTGGCAGGCCTCGAGCAGGGCGGATGTCAGGGCCGCGTCGTCGGCAAGCGCGCATCCGAAGCCTTCTGCGGGTAACGGCGCGAATGGAGCCCTACCGACGTCCTCCATCACATGACACCAATAGACAGGCAGATCGTGCGGCGCCGGAATTTTCCAGATGCCGATGATGAAGCCGGTCCCGGACAGGCGGCGCAGAACTTCCGAAGCCTTGCCGGCTTGAACGGAGCGCGCGTCGACCTGATAGCGATCGAAGAAATGCGGCGTGGCCATCGCCTCGCATCGCGCGTGACGCTCAAGACATTCGAGGCACGCATGCGCAACGGCACCTTCGAGGCTTGTCCCGGCTGCAAGGCCCGTCGTGTCCCGAGGCATCCAGGCCGGATGCGGCGATGGAAAGGTGTAGGCGGAATCGACGAGGCCAAGCGGAACCGGCATTGCCTGTCCCGAAAACAGATCGACGCCATCGATCCAGGATAGTGCGGTGTCCTTTGTTCCTTGAAGATGGGTCCAATATCCTTGAGGGTCCAGCGCCCCAAGCGTTCCCTCGAAAACGCGCGTGAGATCAATCCTTTCGGACGCCCAGCCTTCGAGAGCCTCCATCAGCCCCGAAATCGCCGCCAGTGGAACAGTCAACCCCTTGCCCTGGCTGACCGCGACGGAGAGCGAGCGCGGCCGCACCACCTGCACCACCGGGATGCCGATCCAGTCGAGTTCGGTCACCGAACCCAGCCTGGTGATCCCGTAGTCACGGTTTCGTTCAAGGATGCGCCGGACGGTCCCGGCGGGATCCGGCGGGGAGGGTATCTGCCCGTTCTCAAGCATGGCCGAAAACGCTTCGCCCGCGATCTCGTCCATGGCTCAAGGCCCTGCCAATTCATCGAGATCGCGTTTTGCTCGCCCGGCGAGCCAGACAGCTTTTTGTGTTTCCGCGATGCGGACTGCCTTTGTGAAATCCCTGATGACCTCGAGCGATTTGTGCTGCAGCTGGCGCTTGAGATTGGCGCGCCGCCGATAGAGCTCCGCGAGCCAGAACAGCTGGCCGCTTGCGCTTCCTGCCGCGATTGCAGTTTGCAGCGCTTCCATGGCTTCGGCAGGTCTGCCGGTGAGCTGCAGCACCTGCGCATGCATGTCGCTATGCATGGAGAGATTATCGTCGGTACCCAGCTGCTGCTGAAGCGTCAGCCCGTCTTGGAAGCGGTCTGCGCCGTGCTGCCCCGCGGAGCGCATCAGCTCGGCCCAGCCGCAATACATGTTGGCACGGGCCTGACTGGCCGAGAGACCGTGCCGGCCGGCCAGAGAATGCATCTGCTCGCCTAGGGCGTGGACGTCGTCAAAGCGGTCCTGGCATCGCCTGAGGACGATCGCATAATAGAGCGCGTGCACCATGGTGCCGGCATGATTGGTTGCTTCAGCCCAGTCGAGGCAGGTGGCGATCGCATTCTCGCTATCGTGCGGCCGGCCGAGAAGGAGATAGGAAAGCGCACTCTCGCCCAGTCCACACACCTTCGCATCGTGCCCGCCGAAGAAGGCACGATTCCTGACCGCCCGCTCGGGGTCGTAGAGATGAAGTCCCTTGGAAACGCAGTCGAGACAGAACTCATGCTCACCGGCATGGAAGCTCGTCGCCCACCCGCAGTGAAAAGACTGAAGTCTTGTCTCGTCATCTTCAACGCCCTGCATATCGGCGACGAGAATCCGGGCGCGGGTTTGCTGCTCTAGCACGGTGGGCGCGGTGAACCACCAGCCCCAATAAACCGGGAAGTGCCTTGCGCGGACCGGCGGCGGCTGCGTCCGCAACAGCTGCATGGCGCGCGAATAGACCCGCTGGGCAGCCTTCGAGCCCTCGCCTTCGAGCGCGGTCGCGACGACGCCCTGAACTTCCAGCAGTCTGAGCCGCAAGTCGGCTCGGCCGTTGCGTGCCGCGGTTACGCGCTTGAGTTCGTCCGCGCAGAGTGCGATCGAAATGCCAGCTTCATTCATGGCGGAGCGCGAGACGCTGGCCTCGGCTGCTTCCAGGGCGAACCTGGCCGCATCTTCGTGCAATCCCGCCTCGGCGCATTGCCAGGCGGCGATTGCGGCAGGCAGGCTTGGCACTTCCTCGCCGATCAACCGTTCTGCGATCAGCCGGTGGATGCGGCGCCTGTCGGTTTTCAGGAGGCTGCCATAAGCGGCCTCCTGCATCAGCACATGCCGGAACCGCAAAGTGTCGCGAGCCTCCGACACGCGCTCGATAATCCCCTCAGCAATAAGCCGCGCGACTGGATGGTCGGGCGGCTGCCGGGCAATGCTGTCGAGAAGATGCATCAGCAGCGGGAGGCTGAACTCACGGCCGATGACGCTGGCGATCTGGGCTGTCAGCCTGGCAGAGCCGCTTCCGGCAAGCCGGGCGGCCAGCAGATCGTTGAGTGACGTGACGCCGCCTTCCGTCAGCTGCCTTTTCCACTCTGCGGGCGATCCGGCCAGCGTATTGCGCGATCGGAAAAAGCTGGCCAGCTCCTCGCCGTAAAGCGGCATGCCATCGCTTTGGTCGAGAATGAAGTCTGATAATCCCGGTGGCGCCGGCTTTCCCCAGATCGAGGCGACGAGATCCCGCACCGCATCGGAAGCAAGACCGGACAAGGTAATTTCCGTGGCGCCTGCCGGTGCGCCAGATAACCTCGACGTCTGGATCACGAGGATCGGCTGCTCGGCGGCCAGCGCCCGAAGCCGCTCCAGAAGCCCCAGCGTCATGCCGTCGGCCCAATGAACATCCTCAAAGACGATCAGCGCCGGCGAGGCCGATGCATTGCATGTGAGAACATGCGCGGCGGCTTCGATGACGGACTGCCTGAACGCGCGCCCGGAGAGATCGGATGTGCGGAGACTGCCAGACATTGCGGTCGTCGAGCTGGCCGTGAAATTGGCGAGCGGCTCGATCAGCTTCCTATCGACAGGCCGCCCGGACAGAACCAGGGTGTCGTTGAATGCCGCTATCCCACCATCCCTGAGAGCGGGCGAAGCGCCAAGCCGGTCGATAAAGGCCGTGAATGGAAACAGCGGCTGCCCTTCCAGACGGCGGCCGCATTGCAGGATGGCAAGGTCCTGCGGCCGTGTCTTTGTGCTGCTGATGAACTCATCGACGACGCGTGATTTGCCGATGCCGGCCTCACCGGTCAGCGCGATCGAGCTGCCCCTTCCATCAAGGGCCGAACGCCACGCATCGGACAGAATGGCGAGCTCACCGGTCCTGCCGCGGAGCGGCGGCCGCTCGCTGGCGATAGACTGTTCGTTGGCCGCCGCCGGATGCCGGTCCTTGGGACGCCAGAGCGCGACCGGTTCGTCGAAACCCTTGAGATTGGCTTCCCGGATGAAGGCATAGTCGAAAGCCGTTTGTGTCAAGCGGACGGTCGAATCCGCCACGAGCACCGAATTCGGGTCTGCCTCGCCCTGTAGGCGGGCCGCCAGTATCGGAGCAGCGCCAACAATTTCGTCGCCCTCCGCGGAGAAGACGACGAAACTGGTGGCGATCCCGATCCTCAGTTTCAGCGGCCGCCCTGTCCGGCTCTTCGGCTTGGTCAGGGATCCGACCAGTTCCAGTGATGCCCGAACCGCGCTTTCGGCGGCGTCTTCGGATTGATTGGGAAAGCCGAAATAGCAACAGCCGCCATCGCCAAGCCGCTGATGAACGAAGCCGCCATGTTTGGCGATGATGGCGTCCGCGCTTTGATGAAGCGCCGAAACGGAGCGGAAGAACTGTTCGGGCTCGGTTCGCAGCAACAGCTCGGTAGAGCCGACAATATCGTAGAAAAGTGCCGTCACCTGACGGCGCTCGCCCGCAAACCGAAATCGCGCTTGAATCTTCTTCATGGCGAGCTTGCCCACATTCACGGCATCGCCAAGGACAACCGATTTACGGCCGTGACGCAAGCATTTCATGCCTTGTCGCTAATATAAAGCGCGGCATTCGCGGCTAATCGCTGATTGTTTCCTGTCTTACATAGAATAACCGCAACCGAAGCGTGATCATTGCCGTCGCGCTACTCGAAAGCGCCCGCTTCATTCACCGAGGGCGCTTCGAACGAGTTCGGTCTTCAGAGATTGCTCATGCCGCCGTCGATGATCAGCTCGCTGCCGACGATATAGGACGCTTCGTCGGAAGCGAGGAAAATGACGGTCTTGGCGACTTCACTGGCGTCGCCGAAGCGGCCAACCGGGATCTGGCTCTGAACCTGCGAAGCCATCGCCTTCGAGTCCGCTTCCGACATTCCGAGCTTGCCGTAGAGCGGCGTGGCGATGGGGCCGGGGCTGACGGCGTTGACGCGGATGCCACGGCCGACAAGTTCGCCGGATATCGTCTTGGCAAGCGTCAGAAGCGCGCCATTGGTCAGCGAGTAGACGCTCGAGTTCGGCATGCCGATATGGGCGTTGATCGAGGTGTTCAAAACAATGGCCGCGCCCTTAGCGAAGATCGGCAGCAGCGCCTGGATCAGGAAGTAGGGGCCTTTGACATTCGTCGCGATCGACTTGTCGAAAGCGGCTTCCGACCAGCCTTCGATAGGACCGAACTGGGCAACGCCGGCATTGACGAAGAGAATGTCGAGATGGCCGAACGCTTCCTCGATCTGCTGCGCGACCTTTTTCTGACCCTCGACGTCTCCGGCGTCGGACTGGATCACGAGCGCCTTGTCGCCCAGTTCCTTGCGGGCATTTTCGACGCCGGCCGCGCTGCTGCCGGTCACGGCAACGCGCGCGCCCTCGGCGATGAACTGGCGGGCCGTCTCCAGGCCGATGCCGCTGGTGCCGCCGGTGATGAGAGCGGTCTTGTTTGCAAGTCTGGACATGACGAAATCCTTTCGGTTGATCGATTGCCCGGCGCATTGCCGGGGTTGATGAGAATGATGTAGCCGAAAAGCAGTGTCCGGATTAGACAGCAAATTCCAATTCTGAAGTTCGGAAATTCCGAACGCGCAAAGGTGAGGCTGTGGTTTGCCACAGCGCCCAGCCAAGCCGTTCGACCGGACGCTTTTACTGTCCCGCTGCGGGCAGCACCTCGAATTTCCAGAATGTTTCCGGCTTCAGGTAGGCGATCGCGAACTGGCGGATGTCTTCGGCGGTGACATTGTTATAGCCGCTGAGGTTGTCGCGCACGCGCTGCAGTCCGCGGGGATCCGTCTGGGCATCCTGCAGGTGCTCGATCCAGTATTCGTTGCTTTGCTGCTGGTGCTTCATTGTTTCGATGACGGGGGCGCGGGCGCGGCTGAGCTCGTCGGCAGAGATAGCGTTCTTCCGCAGATCGGCCGTGACCTGGTCGACGAGTTCATAGAAACGCGCAAGCTTCCCTGGCGTCGTATCGACATAGATATAGGCGTAGCCGAAACCCGGAATGTCCTTCGACAGATCGACATCGGCCTGCACGCCGTAGCTTGCGCCTTCGGCGATGCGGAACTGGTCGATCAGCCTGTTCTGGATAACCTGTCCGGCGAGATTGGCGGTGAACGACCGCTTCAGGTCCGAGAGCATATCGCCGACCGGCACTCCGACGATGGCTGCAGCATTGTCGGGCCTGCCGCTATGCGTCTCGGTGATAGGCGACGCGGTCGGAGCGGGGAAGCTGACCTTGAGCGGGGCAGTGCTTGGAGCCGTATCCGGGCGTGGCGGCAGGGCGCCGAATGTCCGTGCGGTCAGAGCGATTGCTTCATCGGCCGTGATATCGCCGACTATGGTGATGTTGACCGGGCCGCTGGCAACCGCCGGTCTGAAAAGTTTTTCGAACTCGGCTGACTGGGCGGAGCCGAGTTCGGCCTTGCCGGGGAAAGTCCAGCGGGGGTCGCCGCCATGCGCAAATCCTGCGAAATCGCGGCTGATGACGCCGCCAGGGGTCGCGGCATATTGATTGAGATTGTTCAGGTAGGCCTGCTTGACCCGGTCGAAAACCTCCGGCCGGTATGCAGGGTCCGAGGTATAGGCGGCCATCAGCTGCAACTGTGTCTGCAGGTCGCTGCTCCGCGTCTGCCCGTTGAAGCGGAACGAGCTGTCGCCGACGGAGAAATCGATGCCGACAACATTCGCCGCCAGCACCCTTTGAATATCGGGATAGTCCATGGCCTTGACGCCGGAGAGAATGACTGCCGGTGAGGCCCAGAGCACCGAGGCCTGATCCTTGGGTAGGCCGATACGGCCGTGGCCGATATCTTCTCGCACCAGAACCTCGTCGGCCCGGAGCTTCGTCGGCTTGACGGTGAGCCGTACGCCGTTGGCGAATTTCACCATCGTCAGGCCGAGATCGTCAACGGCGCGGCGTTCGACGACTGTGCCCGGCGCGCCGAAATCCGTGTAGGGCCAGGCGATATCGGCCGCCTTCACCGGAGCCGTCACGGCGATGGCGCGCGATGCGTCATAAGTCTTCCGCAGCTCATCTGCGCCGCCCTTCGGAGCCGCAGGCGTCAGCAGCATCACCTGCGGGCCATTGCCGGAGAAGGTGACCGGGAGGGCTAGGTTGATCTCCCCGGCCTTGATGTCCTTCGTCATGCGTTCGAAGAGAGCCAGGTCTTCGGACGGCGAGGTATAGACCTGATCGCTATCGACGGTGTAGGCGAGCGTCGAGGCGATGCCGGTGCTCGTCCGGGTCGCCGCACCCGATGCTGCCGATTGAAGCAGGGCGCGATATTCGGTGATTTCGCGGTCGAGTTCAGGTTGGGACACGCCGAACTGCAGGAGCCGGCGCTGTTCCTGGTCGATACTGCTCAACGCCGCCTGCCATTTTTCCGGATCGCCGTTTGCGGCGATCATCACCGCATGGGCGGATTCGAGCAGATCCTGCGAGCCGGCGTCGGCGCTGGTGAAGGGCGCGTTCGGTTTGCTGGCAATGGTCGAAAGGCGGCGCCGCAGCACCAGAAGACCGAGGTCCTCGACCAGTTGCTGACGCCGCTTGGCATAGGTGTCGAGAGACGTATCGAACGGGCGTGTCCAGATGATCTGAACATTGGTCGCACTGCCCGGCACCGTGATCACATCGGCGCTTTCGGTCTTTGCCTTCAATGCACCGAGATCCGGTTCGGCAACCGCAGCGCCGCGAGGCTGCCAGTCGCTGAAGCGCTTGCGGATGTCGGCCTCCAGTGCAGCCGGATCGACGTCACCAACCACCATCAATGTCGCGCGGTCGGGACGGTAATTGGCGTTGTAGAAGTCGCGGACACGGTCGACAGGCGCATTCTTGATGATGTCGATCTTGCCGATTGGTGAGCGCAGGGTGGCGCGTTGGCCCTCGAGCAGCAGGTTGGTGACGCCGATCGACGCCCGGTATTGTGGCGTGTCGCGCAACCGCTCTTCCGAAAGGATGACGCCGCGCTCGCGATCGAAGGCGCCGGTGTCGAGCGTCAGCTCGCTTGCCGTTTCGCGCATCAGCATCAGACCGGTCGAGAGCGTGTCGGCATCGACCTCGGGAAGATCGAGCGAGTAGACGGTTTCGTCATAGGCGGTATTGGCGTTGGTATCCGGGCCGAAGGCCAGACCCTTGCGCTGCAGGATGCGGATCATCTCGCCTTCGGGGACATGGGTCGAACCCTTGAATGCCATGTGCTCAAGAAAATGCGCCAGCCCCTGCTGCTCGTCGTTCTCGTCTAGCGAACCGGCACCAATCCGGAAGCGGATCGCCGCCTGCCCCGGCGGAGTGGCGTTGTGCATGATGGCAAAGCGCATGCCATTGGGGAGAATCCCGAAGCGTATATCGGGATCTGCCGGAATGTCGCTGCGGCTCTGCGGCCAACTCTGCGGCTCCTGTGCGTGGAGGGTATTCCCTGATGCGGCGATGCAGCCGACGGCGACTGCTGCGATGAACCGCAGGCAGGTGAGATAACGCATATGGTTCGAATCCCGCAAATGAGAGGCGACAGGGTGTTTCTGTCAGGAGTCTTTCATAGGTTGCGGCTTGCAGCAATCTCTTCTGCCGCAGTTGAGCGATGCAGGCGTTTTGTCGCAACCGTGGTCGCGTTTATCGCCGTTCAAATCTGATTTTTTGATATAAAACAAAATGCTTGATTTAAAAAATCTCCCAGAATAGCGTGGCAAAAAATCAGTATCAATAAACTTTGAGGAACACCGATGCGGGCTAAAGCCACCCTGAACAGGGAATTCACGATCTCGACCGTCGACAAGCGCGTCTACGGCTCATTTCTCGAGCATATGGGCCGTGCCGTTTACACCGGCATTTATGAGCCGGGTCATGAAAAAGCGGATAAGGATGGCTTCCGTACCGATGTTCTTGATATGGTGCGCGATCTCGATATGCCGATCGTGCGCTATCCGGGCGGTAATTTCGTTTCGGCCTATCATTGGGAAGACGGCATCGGCCCGCGCGACCAGCGCCCGACGCGCCTTGATCTCGCCTGGCGGACCCGCGAAACCAACCAGATGGGCGTCAATGAATTCGCCGACTGGTCGAAGCTCGCCAAGACCGAGATGATGCTGGCGATGAACCTCGGTTCGCGCGGTCTGAACGACGCCCGTAACTTCCTCGAATATTGCAATCATCCGGGCGGCACCTACTGGAGCGACCTGCGCGCCAAGCACGGCTACAAGGATCCGCACAACGTCCGCATCTGGTGCCTGGGTAACGAGATCGACGGTCCCTGGCAGGTCGGCCACAAGACGGCGGCCGAATATGGCCACCTCGCCAACGAAGTTTCCAAGGCCTTCAAATATTTCGACAAGACGCTCGAAACCGTGGTCTGCGGCTCGTCGAACGACAAGATGAAGTCCTATCCCGAATGGGAAGCGACGGTTCTCGAAGCCAGCTATGACAGCGTCGATTACATCTCGCTGCACAAGTATTTCGGCAACGAAGAGAACGACACGCTGAATTACTACGCCAAGGCGATCGAGCTCGACCGCTACATCGTCACCATCGGCGGCGTCATCGACTATATCAAGGCGAAGAAGCGCTCGAAGCGCGATGTGAAAATCTGCTTCGACGAGTGGAACGTCTGGTATCACGACCGCAAGGAAGACGACCAGCGCTACAAGAACTGGGACTGGCCGGAAGCGCCACCGCTGCTCGAAGAGCTCTACAATCTTGAGGACGCGATCTTCGTCGCCTCGCTGATCAACGTCTTCATCCGCCGCTCAGACCGCGTCAAGATCGCCTGCATGGCGCAGCTGGTGAATGTCATCGCCCCGATTTTGACCAAGGCCGGCGGCCCGGCCTGGCGCCAGTCGATCTACTACCCGCTGCAGTTCGCCTCGAAATACGGCCGCGGGACGGCGCTGAACGTCTCCGCGTCAGGCCCGACCTACGATTGCGAAGTGGCGCAGGACGTTCCCTATCTCGACCTCTCGGCCGTGCTGCAGGAAGACGGCAAGACGATCGCGGTCTTCGCCATCAACCGCAGCCTCGACGAGGCGATGGATCTGGATGTCGATCTGCAGGGCTTCAAGGGCGCGAAAATCCTCCAGCATCACACCATGGTGGGCGACGACCTGAAGGCGCGCAACTCGGTCGAGGATCAGAACCGCATCGTGCCCAAGGCCGGTTCCGGACTGCAGGTCACGGATGAAGGCAAGCTCAGCGGTTCGCTGCCGGCCAAGTCCTATCACTTCATCCTGCTCTCCGTCGCTGCGGCGTGAGCTGATTGTCATCCGGGCGGCGGAGTAGGCCGCCCAGGTAGGAATGCCAATCGGGAGGATGTATGTCTGGAATCAAACTGACTGACGTCAGCAAGTCGTTCGGCTCGTTCAAGGTCATCCATGGCGTTGATATCGAGATCGAACAGGGCGAGTTCGCGGTCTTCGTCGGCCCGTCGGGCTGCGGAAAATCGACGCTGCTCAGGATGATCGCCGGTCTGGAGGAAACGAGCGGCGGCAAGATCAGCATCGAAGACGAGGACGTCACGCATACTGAAGCCTCGAAGCGCGGCGTCGCGATGGTCTTCCAGTCCTATGCGCTTTACCCGCATCTTTCGGTCTTCGAAAACATGGGCTTCAGCCTGTCGATCGCCAAGCGGCCGAAGGCGGAGATCCAGCAGAAGGTGAAGGCTGCGGCCGATATCCTGCGGCTCGAGGACTATCTTAATCACAAGCCGAGCCAGCTTTCCGGCGGCCAGCGCCAGCGCGTCGCCATCGGCCGGGCGATCGTGCGCGAACCTCGCGTCTTCCTGTTCGATGAGCCGCTCTCCAATCTGGACGCGGAACTGCGCGTGAAAATGCGCATGGAGATTGCCCGCCTGCACCGGCAGATCGGCGCGACGATGGTCTATGTCACCCACGACCAGGTCGAGGCGATGACGCTGGCCGACAAGATCGTCGTGCTCAAGGCCGGTGTCGTGCAGCAGGTCGGCGCGCCGCTCGATCTCTACCGCGATCCCGCCAATATGTTCGTTGCCGGCTTCATCGGCTCGCCGGGCATGAACTTCCTGAAGGGCAAAGTCGTCGCTTCCAGCCAGGGTTCGGCGACAATCGAACTCGACGACGCGCCGGGTAAGATCTTCGAGCTGTCGACACGGGCGCCTGTTGCAAACGGGGCCGTTGTCCATGTCGGCGTGCGCCCGGAGCATATCGGGCTTGGCGCGACGGAAGGCGGATTGCCGCTGCCCGTGACCGCCGAATTCACCGAGGAACTGGGCGGTACCGGCTATCTGCATGTGCTGACAGCAACGGGTGCCGAAATGACGGTCGAGTGCCGGGAAAGCCGGCCGCAGCCCAAGGAAAAGATCACCCTCTCGCTGAGGGTGCCTGAAATGCTGGCCTTCGATGCCGAAGGCGGAAGGCTCAGCTGATACCGAAATCCGGACGGATCCGGAACTCGGCGAAGACATGCGGGAAGGGGGACTGCAGGCCTTGGAGGAGGTCTGCGGCGACGGACGTCCCGTGCCGCGAGATGCCCATGAACAACACTTTTACTGAGGAGGAACCGACGTGAGAAAACTGGTAAAACTTGCCGTTTCGGCGGCCATAGCCTTGCTGCCCTCGGCAGCCGCATTCGCGCAGACAGACGTGACCTGGTGGGACTTCCTGAGCGGCGGCGACGGCGTTCGCATGAAGGCGCTGATCAAGGAATTCAACGACACCCACCCGGATATCAAGATCAACGCGACGACGTTGGAATGGGGCGTTCCCTTCTATACCAAGGTGCAGACGGCGGCTGCCGTCGGCCAGCAGTCCGATATCATGACCTATCATATGTCGCGCTATCCGCTGGCGGTGCCGACCGGCATCCTGCGGCCGTTCAGCGATGAGGAACTGGCCTCTGCCGGCATCAAGAAAGAAAACTATGTCGATGCCGCCTGGAAGCAGGGCACCTTCGACAACAAGGTTTACGGCATCCCCTTCGACGTCCACTCGATCGTTCTCTACTACAACAAGAACATCCTGAAGGAAGCCGGGCTGCTCGGTGACGACGGGCTACCGAAGGGTCTCGATGGCCTCGACAATTTCAATTCCGCGCTGGAGAAGATCAAGGCAACCGGCAAGGTCGAATATCCGCTGTCGCTGCATACGGACGAAGGCGGCTCGATGTGGCGCGTCTTCTATACACTGATCGCCCAGCAGGGCGCCAAGTTCATGGATGGCAACGAGATCCTGCCCGGTGATGCCGGCGTCAAGGCGCTGCAGGCCATGGCGAACTGGGTTTCAACAGGCTATTCGCCGAAGCTGATCTCCTACGAAGCCTCGATCGCTCTCTTCACCTCCGGCAAGGCTGCGATGCATGTCAACGGCGTCTGGGAGGTGCCGACGATGACCGACCTCGCCAAGAAGGGCGAACTCGGCTTCGAATGGGGTGCGATCGAGATCCCGAACCTGATGGGCACGCAGGCCACCTGGGCGGACTCGCATTCCTTCGCGGTTCCGAACAGTGACAGCAAGCCGATCACGCCTGAGAAACTCAAGGCCGTGCTGCAGATCATCGCCTGGATGAACGAGCACAGCATCTCCTGGGCCAGCGCCGGTCATATCCCCGCCTTCAAGCCGGTGACCGATAGCAAGGAATTCAAGGAAATGCAGCCGAACGCCACCTATGCGAAGCTTGCCGATACCGCTGTCTTCGACCCGGTCTCCAAGCTCGCCGGTGTCGCCGGTCCGATCTACGAGGCAACGCAGAACTTCGTGGTTCCCGCGCTCAACGGCCAGCTCGATCCGGCCGACGCCATCGATCAGATGCGCGAAGAGCTGAAGAGCCAGGAATAAGCCGTTGCTGGCCGGAGATTTCTCTCCGGCCAGCCTTCGCTTCGAAGGAGATGCCTGTGATCAACAATGAGAAGCGGCGCAAGACGCTGACGGCGGTGGCGATGATCGCGCCGTTCATGATCGCCTATGCGACGGTCTTTGCCTATCCTGTCTATAAGATGTTTGCGCTCAGCTTCACGGACGCTCCGTTGATCGGCGAGGGCCAATGGGTCGGCTTCGACAATTACGTCAAGCTGTTCCACCAGAAGCTCTTCTTCACCTCGGTCTGGAACACCGGCTATTTCGTGGTGCTCACCGTCATTCCGAACACGCTGATCGGACTTGGTCTGGCGCTGATGGTGGTGCGTCTCAAAGGCTGGGTGCAGAGCCTGATCCTGATACTCTTCTTCATTCCCTATATCCTGCCCGTTTCCGTGGTCACCCAGATCTGGAAATGGGTTCTCGACCAGCAGTTCGGTATCGCGCAGTTCGTCATCGAAGCCGTGACCGGCAAGCGCGTCAGCGTCTTCCGCGATCCCATCTGGGCCATGCCGATGGTGGCGCTGGTGACTGTCTGGTGGACCAATGGCTTCAACCTGCTGCTGTTCATCGCCGGGTTGCGCAACATTCCGCATGACTATTACGAGGCGGCGATGCTGGATGGCGCGACGCGCTGGCAATGCTTCAAGCGCATCACCTGGCCGCTGATCTGGCCGGTTACCGCGCTGGTATTGACCCTGCAGCTGATCCTGCAGCTGAAGATCTTCGACCAGGTCTATCTGCTGACCGAGGGCGGCCCTTTCAATTCGACCTATGTGCTGTTGCAGCTCGTTTACCGCGAAGCCTTCCGTTCGAACCACGGCGGCACGGGTTCTGCCGTCGCCGTCATTCTCTTCGCGATCATCGTCGTCGTCTCGGTGCTGCAGTACCAGCTGCTACGTGTGAGGGAGCGCTAGGATGCCCGGAAAAACAATCGGCAATGTGCTGCTCCTCGTCCTTACGCTCCTGATCGCCTGCATGTGGGCCTTCCCGATCTATTGGGCGGTCGTCACCTCGATCAAGCCGGAGCAGGAGGTCGTGGCGAAGACGACTTTCATCCCCGATGTGCTCAACTTCTCGGGCTACTACTATGCGCTGTTCGAAACCAAGCTGCCGACCTGGTATCTGAATTCGATCGTCACCTCGGTAACGGTGACCATCGTCGTCATCCTGATCAGCGTCATGTGCGCCTATGCGCTGTCGCAGATCGTCTTTCCCGGCCGCAAGCTGCTTTACGGCATCATTCTCGCAAGCTTCATGGTGCCGTCGCAGGCGCTGGTGATTTCGCAGTTCGTGCTGATGCACAAGCTGAACCTGATCAATACCTGGGGCGGCATCATCCTGCCGCAGCTGATCGTTCCCGTCGTCGTCATCGTCTACAAGCAGTTCTTCGATTCCGTACCGAAAGAGCTGCGCGAGGCTGCCAAGCTCGATGGCTGCGGCGAATTCCAGATCCTCTTCAAGCTCTATCTGCCCTTGAACTGGGGGATCACCACGGCGCTGGCGATCATCACCTATATCATGGCTTGGAACGCCTTCCTCTGGCCGTTCCTGGTCACCAACTCCGATGACATAATGACGATCACCGTCGGCATCACGCAGACCCGAGATGCCTTCGGCGTCAAATATGCGCGCGACATGGCGGTCGCCATTCTCGCCGCGATGCCCGTCGCACTTGCCTACCTTCTGTTCCAGAAACGCGTGACGCAGGCGCTGATGCTTTCGTCCGGCATCAAGGGATGACGTGCATGAGATTGCTTCAGGGCCGAGGTGAGAAGGCCCCTGCCGGTCCGCGAGAGTTCTCCCGAGGCGCGGACCGGCCCCTAGTAAAATTTGAGCAGCGACACAGTGCCTGCGGCCATGATATCAGCTGAAACCAACAAGAAAGACTGGAGAACCAGTATTATCATATGGAGACTAAGCTTCTAACCGTCGATCCGATGCGGGACGCAGATGTCGTCCAGGCACTCGGGTCTCCGACGCGGATCGAGATTCTCAACCTGTTGCGCCAGAAGGGGCCGCTGAATGTCAATGACATCGCGGCGCAGATGGGCTTGCCGCAATCGACGACGGCGACCAACCTGAAGGCGCTCGAGCAGGCGGGCCTCATCCAGACGCAGACGATGAAGGCGAGCAAGGGCAACCAGAAGGTCTGCTCCAGCATCTATGACGAGATCCTGATCCGCTTTGGCGCCAATGGCACCAAGGCGAGCGAGGACGTGGTCACCGTCAGCATGCCGATCGGCCTCTTCACCGAGTTCGAGGTGGGTGCGCCCTGCGGCCTCTGTTCGGTCAACAACGTCATCGGCATGCTCGATGTGCAGGAGGTATTCCTCGACCCGCAGCGCATGCAGGCGGCATTGCTCTGGTTCACCCGCGGTTATGTGGAATATAAGTTTCCGAACAACGCCAAGGTCTCCGGCAAGAAGATCCGCAAGGTGGAGTTCTCAGCCGAACTCAGCTCCGAAACGCCGGCTACCAACGCCAACTGGCCGTCCGACATCTCGATCTGGGTCAATGGTATCAAGGCCGGACACTGGACTTCTCCCGGCGATTTCGGTGACCGTCGCGGGATGTATTCGCCGGCCTGGTGGAAGCTCTCGGGCTCTCAATATGGCAAGCTGAAGACCTGGACGATCGACGAGACCGGAACCTGGATCGACGGCGCCATGGTCTCCACGCAAACTATTGCCTCGCTTGGTATCGCCGATCACCACTCGATCCGCTTCCGCATCGGCATCGACGAAAAGGCCGACAATCCTGGCGGCATGAACATCTTCGGCAAGGGTTTCGGCGATTTCGATCAGGACCTGATCATGTCGATCTATTTCTAGAGGGGCGTGCCATCGGCGGCGGTTGGCAGCTCAGTTGCCGATGCCGAAAAATTCGCGGGCAGAGAGACATTCAAAGTCTCCGGGGCTGCAGGTGCGGCAGACATGCGGCCGCACGGCGTAGATGGCGCAGGATGTCTTCGACCGTATCTCGCCGACCAGGGCGGAGCACCGGTTGCCTTCGCAGCGCATTCCCGCTTCATCGGCTGCGACATATTTCAGCGGTATCAGATCGAGCTCGGCATCCGACTCAGTCGAGAAGCGCGGCCAGTCGGCCGAGAACGAGCAGCAAGCGCCGCAAGTCTGGCAATCGAAGTCTGTTTGTGTGTCCATGGGCAGGGCATATCACAAACCGGGTGCGGATCGACAGCGGTTTGGCGATCACATCCGGGATAGCGCCCTACCGGCTGCGGCCGATGCTGGCATACATGCCGGTGGTGCGGAACTCCGTCGGCGTGATGCCGTAGACGCGGCGGAAGACCTTTGCGAAATAGTTAGCATCCTCGAAGCCGCACATGATCGATACTTCCTTTACCGGCAGGAAGTCGGCCTTGGTGAGCAGCTTGGCGGCGCGCTGCAGCCGTTGCTGCAGGACATACTCCGCGGGTGGTATGCCCTCGCTTTCGGAAAAGCTGCGAGAGAAGTGGGCGCGGCTGAGGCCGACGATGGCGGCGAGCTCGCTGACCGGGAGCGGTTTTTCCAGATACATGTTGATATGGTCGATCACCGGCTGCATCAGGCTCTGCTCGGCGATGAAGGCCGGCGAACCGAAGACGTCGTCATAGAGCGCCATGGCCGCCTCATAGGCGATGGCCGAAGCCGAGCCGGGGGTCGTTGCACCCTTGACCAGGCGCAGGCTGCAATCGGCAAGATGATCGATGGTAGATTGCTGCAGTTTGAGCACCGGACCGGCAAGCGCCAGCACCATCTTGTGGATGCGCAACGTCTCGTCGCCATTCATCGAGATCCAGAAATACTCCCAGCGCTCGCCCTTTTCGAGCCAGTAGCGGTGATTGTGCGGCACCAGCACCATCATCGTGTCGCCGCCCTGGAGCTTGTAGTTGCGGTTCAGATAACGCAGGTGGCCGCTGCCGCTGATCGTGTGCTGCAGCACCGTAAACGGCGTCTGGCCGCGCTTGCGGCCGTCCCAGTCATAGGTCTCGTTCTCGCGAACTTCGTAGCCCGCACTGGTCGGCATGGCGTGCAGCCTCTGGCGTCCGCGGGGCAGCGAAACGGTCCGCATGGCCTGTCCGTTGGCGATCAAATCGTGCAGCACAAAATTACCCTCGAAAGCATAATCCTTCTCTGGCCGCCCTGCCGAATATGCGCATAATCCCTTCGCATAAGAGGAAGAGATCGCGGCCGGACGAACGGCCGGGAGGAATACGGGTTTTAATTCCAGTGGTTTTCACCTGCATGTGCAAACATGCGGCCTGGTTCTCCCTTGTCTTCTCTCTACGTAACATTTGATCGGACCGAGGTGAAGGACATGAGTTTCAAAATCGCTATCATCGGAGCAGGCAGCGTCGGCTTCACCAAGAAGCTGTTTACCGATATCCTGTGCGTGCCTGAATTCAAGGACATCGAATTCGCGCTGACCGATCTCAGCGAACATAACCTCCAGATGATCAAGGCGATCCTCGACAAGATCGTCGAATCCAACAAGCTGCCGACCAAGGTGACGGCGACGACCGACCGCCGCGAGGCGATCTCCGGTGCACGCTACATCATCAGTTGCGTGCGCGTAGGCGGCCTGGAAGCCTATGCCGACGATATCCACATTCCGCTGAAATACGGCATCGACCAGTGCGTTGGCGATACGATCTGCGCCGGCGGCATTCTCTATGGCCAGCGCAACATCCCCGTCATTCTCGACTTCTGCAAGGATATCCGCGAGCTGGCCGAGCCGGGCGCAAAATTCCTCAACTACGCAAACCCGATGGCGATGAATACCTGGGCGGCGATCGAATATGGCAAGGTCGACACCGTCGGTCTCTGCCACGGCGTCCAGCACGGTGCCGAACAGATCGCCGAAGTGCTCGGCGCCAAGTCGCTATCCGAGCTCGATTACATCTGCTCCGGCATCAATCACCAGACCTGGTTCGTTGATCTGAAGCTCAACGGCCGCAAGATCGGCAAGGACGAGCTGGTTGCCGCCTTCGAGGCGCATTCGGTCTTCTCGCAGCAGGAAAAGCTGCGCATCGACGTGCTCAAGCGCTTCGGCGTCTATTCGACCGAAAGCAACGGCCACTTGTCGGAATACCTGCCCTGGTACCGCAAGCGGCCTGAAGAGATCACCAAGTGGATCGACATGTCGGACTGGATCCACGGCGAGACGGGCGGTTACCTGCGCCACTCGACCGAGACCCGCAACTGGTTCGAGACCGAGTTTCCGCAGTTCCTCGCCTCGGCCGAAAAGCCGATCGATCCGGCCAAGCGCTCCAACGAGCACGCGAGCCATATTCTTGAAGCGCTGGAAACCGGCCGGGTGTATCGTGGCCACTTCAACGTCAAGAACAATGGCGTGATCACCAACCTGCCATCCGACGCGATCATCGAGTCGCCCGGCTTTGTCGATCGCTTCGGCATCAACATGGTCTCGGGCGTCACCATTCCGGAAGCCTGCGCCGCCACCTGCATGGCATCGATCAATGTCCAGCGCATGTCGGTTCATGCAGCCGTGACCGGCGATATCGATCTCCTGAAGCTTGCCGTGCTGCACGATCCGCTGGTCGGCGCCGTCTCGACACCGGAAGAGGTCTGGCAGATGGTCGACGAGATGGTCGTCGCCCAGGCCCGCTGGCTGCCGCAATATGCGCATGCTGTGCCCGCCGCCAAGGAACGTCTGGCCAACAGCAAGGTCAAGACCAAGGAATGGGCAGGGGCCGCGCGCCGCAACGTCCGCTCGATCGAAGAGCTTCGGGCCGAAAAGGCGGCGCTGAAGCAGGCGGTCTGATTTTCCGGTGAAGCAAGCCGCGGCGGTCCTTCGGGAGGACGATCGCCGCGTAAAGGCTTGCTTCATCATTCCTAGAGGAGAAGCGGAGACGCCTGCAAGCGCTCCGGAACAAGAGGGAGAGACGATGACGAATTTCCGTAAGATCGGCATCCTGGCTGGACTGGCGCTTGGCGTTTCAGTCGCGGCTTTGAATGCCTACGCTTCCGAGCCGACCACTCCGCCAGCGCCGCCGCCGTTTCCGGCGGAAGGCAAGATAAAATACGTGTCGCGAGACTCCATCGAGGAGTTCAAGGCGCTTCCTTCCTATAACGAGCCGGATTGGGTCAAAAAGAACTTTGTCGATACCGGCAAGCTTCCCGCCGTCAAGGATCGCCTTCCCAAGGAACCCCTGGTCTTCAAGACCGAGAACATGGCTGACGGTATCGGCGTCTATGGCGACACGATGCGTCACGTCATCGGCGGCCGGCCCGAGGGCTGGAACTATGGCGCCGGCCAGACGCAGGGCTGGGGCGGCATCGATATCGGCCTTTCCGAATGCCTGACGCGTACCGCACCGCTCTTCCAGGTGGAAGCCAAGGATACCGAGCCGTTGCCGAATCTGGCCAAGGGCTGGGAATGGTCGGCCGACGGTCACAAGCTGACCATGCATCTGGTCGAAGGTGCCAAGTGGTCTGACGGCGCGCCGTTCAATGCTGACGACATCATGTTCTACTGGGAAGACGAAGTCGTCGACCCGAACGTCTCGCCGCTTGGCGGCGGAGCATCGCCGGAAGCTTTCGGCGAGGGAACGACGCTCACCAAGGTAGATGACTACACGGTGGAATGGACCTTCAAGGAGGCCTTCCCGAAGCAGTATCTCTACACGATGGCCTACCCGAACTTCTGCCCGGGCCCGTCGCATATCCTGAAGCCGCAGCACCCGAAATATTCGAAGAACACCTACGACCAGTTCAAGAACGCCTTCCCGCCGGAATATATGAACATGCCGGTGATGGGGGCCTGGGTGCCGGTCGAGTATCGCCCTGACGATATCATCGTCATGCGCCGCAATCCTTACTACTGGAAGGTCGATGAGAAGGGCAATCAGCTGCCTTACCTCAACGAGCTGCACTACAAGCTCTCGACCTGGGCTGACCGTGACGTTCAGGCTGTGGCCGGTTCCGGCGACTTCTCGAACCTCGAACAGCCTGAGAATTTCGTGGCATCGCTGAAGCGTGCTGCCGAAAAGACCGCTCCGGCGCGTCTCGCTTTCGGTCCGCGTCTGATCGGCTATAACCTGCGCATGAACCTCTCCGCCAATGGCTGGGGCGATCCTGATGCGCGTGGCGAGGCGATCCGCGAGCTGAACCGCAACGAGGACTTCCGCAAGGCAGTCACCATGGCGGTCGATCGCAAGGCCATCGGCGACTCGCTGGTCAAGGGTCCGTTCACGGCGATCTATCCGGGTGGCCTGTCCTCGGGCACGAGCTTCTACGATCGCAATTCCACGGTCTATTATCCCTACGATCTGGCAGGTGCCAAGGCGCTGCTCGCCAAAGCCGGCCTGAAGGATACGGATGGCGACGGCTTCGTGAACTTCCCGGCCGGAACGGCCGACGGCAAGGATGTCGAGGTCGTGCTGCTGGTCAACAACGGCTACGCCACCGACAAGAGCCTTGCAGAAGGCGTCGTCGGGCAGATGGAAAAGCTCGGTATCAAGGTCATCATCAATGCCCTTGACGGTCCGAAGCGTGACGATGCCCATTACGGCGGCCGCTTCGACTGGCTGATCCAGCGCAACACGCCGGAACTGGCTTCCGTGGTGCAGAACACCGAGCAGCTGGCTCCGATCGGTCCACGCACCAGCTGGCAGCATCGCGCCGGCAAGGATGGCAAGGTCGATCTGATGCCTTACGAAGAAAAGCTGGTCGATCTCGTCACCAAGTTCCAGGCGAGCCAGAACAACGACGAGCGCGTCGATCTGATGAAGCAGTATCAGAAGGTCGCGACCGAGAATGTCGATACCGTTGGTCTGACGGAATATCCGGGCGCCTTGATCGTCAACAAGCGCTTCTCCAACGTCCCGCAGGGTACGCCGATCTTCATGTTCAACTGGGCTGAAGACTCCGTCATCCGCGAGCGTCTGTGGGTGGCCGCCGACAAGCAGGGCAAATACGAGCTGTTCCCGCAGCAGCTGCCCGGCAAGCCCGGAGACAAGGGTCCGATTAACTAAGAGCTCCCTCCCAACCGAATGAGCTTCCGGCCGCGCGTGCTGCGCGCGGCCGGGCATAATCAACAAGCCGGCCGCGCTAGAGACGAGCGACTGGCGGCAAGGAGAAGCGAACCGTCCGATGCTACGATTCCTGCTCATGCGCATCGCCTCGGCGATCCCCGTCCTCTTCATTCTGAGTGTGGTGACATTTGCGATCATTCAGGCGCCTCCCGGCGACTACGCAGATTACATCCGCTCTCAGCTGATCAATCAAAGCGGTGCTTCCTTTGCGCAAGCCGATGCGCAGGCCCAGGCCTACCGCGTCGAGCATGGCCTCGATAAGCCGATGGTCATCCAGTACGTGAACTGGATGAAGGGCATCATCACCGAAGGCGATTTCGGCTATAGCATGTTCTACAATAAGCCGGTCGCCGATGTCGTCGCCGAGCGCCTGCCGCGCACCCTGGCGCTGGCCCTGGTCTGCCACATCTTCGCATCAATCCTCGGCATCAGCTTCGGCATATGGGCGGCAACGCGCCAGTACACCTGGATCGACAGCCTCCTGTCCGGCATCTCGTTCCTCGGCATGACCGTGCCGCGCTTTCTGATGGCGCTGATCATCGTCTATCTCTTGGTCTTCCAGTTCAACGTCACCGAGATCGGCAGTTTCTTCTCGCCGCAATATGGCGGGGCGCCGTGGTCCTGGGCGAAATTCATGGATCTCGTTAGCCATGTCTGGCCTGTCGTCGCCATCGCCACCTTCGGCGGCCTCGCCTACAACATGCGCGTCATGCGCGGCAATCTGCTGGATACGCTGAACGCCCAGTATGTCGAAACCGCGCGTGCCAAGGGATTGTCCGGCAGTGCCGTCGTGTTGCGCCACGCCGTTCCGAATGCGCTGCATCCGCTTGTCATGTATCAGGGCGTCGTGCTTCCCTACATGCTGACCGGCGAAATCGAGACGGCGATCATCTTCTCGCTGCCGACCGTCGGCCCCGCGATCGTCGGCTCCATGGCGATCGGCGACGTCTATGTCACCGCCACCTTTATGCTGGTTCTCTCGGCAACGCTGATCGTCGGCAATATCATCGCTGACATGCTGCTTGCGTTGCTTGATCCCCGCGTCCGTCAATATGGAGGAGCCTGAGATGCTGGCATTCGACTCTTCCCCGCCGCCTCCGCACGAGGAGACCGTCAAGCACGCGCCGCATGGCAACGAGAGCTATATGGCGCTCGTCTGGCGCCGCCTGCGCCGGTCCTGGACCGGAATGATGGGGCTGATCCTGGTTGGCCTGCTGATCATTATGGCGATCTTCGCGGATTTCTTCGCGCCGATGGACCCGAAGGCCACGGATGTTGGCTTTGCGCCGCCGCAGATGATGAGCGTCCACGACAAGGACGGCAATCTCGTCTGGCCGCGGGTCTATGCGCTCGGCGATTCCGAGGAGCTCGATCCCGTCACCTTCCAGCCGATCGTCGGCCCTGACTATGACAATCCGCGTGTTCTTGGCTTCTTCGTCAAGGGTGCGGAATACCGCCTGCTCGGGCTGATCCCGGCCAACCGGCATTTCTTCGGCACTGTCGGCGGCGAGCCGGTGCATTTCCTCGGCACCGACAAGTTCGGCCGCGATGTGCTGTCGCGCGCCATCATCGGCTCGCGCATCTCGCTGATGATCGCGCTGACCGTCGTCTTTATCGTCACCATCGTCGGAACGACCGTCGGCATGGTCTCCGGTTACTTTGGTGGCAGCTTCGATGTCTGGGTCCAGCGCTTCGTCGAGCTGGTGCTCGCCTTCCCGCAATTGCCGCTCTATCTGGCGTTGACTTCGCTGATCCCGATCACCGCGCCGACGAACGTCTTCCTCGCATTCGTGATCTTCGTGATGTCGGCTCTCGGCTGGGCGCAGATGTCGCGCGAGGTGCGCGGCAAGACGCTGGCTCTCGCCCGCATCGACTATGTGCGGGCGGCGATGGCCGTCGGCGCCACCGACCGGCGCATCATCTTCCAGCACATTTTCCCGAATGTGATGAGCCACGTCATCGTCGCCGTGACGCTGCATATTCCAAGCGTCGTGCTCCTGGAATCCTTCCTCGGCTTCCTCGGCTTTGCGGTGAAGCCGCCGCTGATCTCCTGGGGCCTGATGCTGCAGGATACCGCAAACTATTCCGTCATCGGGACCTATCCCTGGATCCTTGCTCCCGTCGGCTTCGTGCTCGTCACCGTCTTCGCGTTCAACGCGCTGGGTGATGGTCTGCGCGACGCAGTCGATCCTTATTGAGGTGATGCAGATGGCTCTCGCTCTCGTCAGTTCCTTCGCTCCACCCGTCCGCCACGACCATGATGGCCGCGACGAAACACCGATCATCGATGCGCGCAATATCGGCGTGAACTTCAAGGTCGAACACGGCACCGTGGAAGCGGTGAAGGACATTTCCTTCCAGCTCTATCGCGGCGAAACGATCGCCATCGTCGGCGAATCCGGTTCTGGAAAGTCGGTGACGGCGCGCACCGTCATGGGTCTGTTGTCCAAGCGCGCCGTCGTCGCCCCGCAGTCCTCGGTCGATTACGACGGCAAGAACATTCTGAAATTCTCGGAGCCTGCCCGCCGCAAGCTGCGCGGCAACCGCATCTCGATGATCTTCCAGGAGCCGATGAGCTCGCTGAACCCGATCTATACGATCGGCAGCCAGATCGTCGAAGCCATCCGCGTCCACAACAAGGTCAGCCGCAAGCAGGCCGAGGCGCGGGCGCTGGAGCTTTTGAAGCAGGTGCAGATTCCCGATCCGGAAATCCGCCTGCAGCAATATCCGCACCAGCTTTCCGGCGGGCAGCGCCAGCGCGTGATGATCGCCATGGCGCTCTCCAACAATCCCGATGTGCTGATCGCCGACGAGCCGACAACGGCGCTCGACGTCACTGTGCAGGCGCAGATCCTCAATCTCATCCGCAACCTGCAGAAGGAACTGCGGATGGCGGTGATCCTGATCACCCACGACCTGACGGTCGTCCGCCAGTTCTCCGATTACGTCTATGTGATGCAGCATGGCGAGATGCGTGAGCACAACACGACCGAGCAGCTCTTCGCCAATCCGCAGCATCCCTACACCAAGCATCTCCTGGCATCGGAGCCGCGCGGCCAGGCCAATCCGCTGCCTGAGGGATCGGATATCATTCTCGACGCCCGCGGCGTGCGCGTCTCGTTCATGATGCGCCATGGCGGTTTCTTCAAGCCGGAGCTGAAGGAGCTGGTCGCCGTCGACAGCCTCAACCTGACGCTCCGCCGGCACGAGACGCTAGGTCTCGTCGGCGAATCCGGTTCGGGCAAGACGACCTTCGGCCAGGCCCTGGTGCGCCTCAACGACCCGGATACCGGCGAGATCTATTTCGACCGGCAGCCGATCCATGGCAAGTCGCGATCCGAAATGAGGCCGCTGCGCTCGCGCATGCAGATCGTCTTCCAGGATCCGTTCTCGTCGCTCAATCCGCGCATGACGATCGGCCAGATCATCGAAGAAGGCCTCGTCGTCAACAAGCTCGGCGCCACCAGGGCTGAACGTCTCGAACGCGTGCGCGAAGCGCTGATCGCCGCCGGCATGCCGGGCAATATTCTCTCGCGCTTCCCGCACGAGTTCTCGGGTGGTCAGCGCCAGCGTATCGCCATTGCCCGGGCCATCGCGCTCGAGCCCGAATTCATCCTGCTCGACGAGCCGACCTCGGCGCTCGATCTCTCCGTCCAGGCGCAGATCATCGAGCTTCTGCGCAAGCTGCAGGACGAGCGCGGCCTGAGCTACCTGTTCATTTCGCACGATCTCAAGGTCGTGCGTGCCCTCTGCCATCGTGTGATCGTCATGCAGCATGGCCGGATCATGGAAGAGGGTCCCGTCAACGAAGTTCTCACCAATCCCAAGACCGCCTACACCGAACGGCTCGTGAAAGCCGCTTTCGAGGTAGCCTGACTGCCTGACGCCGGAGGTTCATATGGCAAATCCCAGAATTACGTTCATCGGAGCTGGCTCCACCGTTTTCATGAAGAATATCGTTGGCGATATCCTGCAGCGCCCGGCGCTGTCGGGCGCCACGATCGCGCTGATGGACATCAATCCGCAGCGGCTTGAAGAAAGCGCCATCGTCGTCAACAAGCTGATCTCGACGCTCGGCGTCAACGCCAAGGCCGAGACCTATTCGGACCAGCGCAAGGCGCTGGCAGGCGCCAATTTCGTCGTCGTCGCCTTCCAGATCGGTGGCTACGAGCCCTGCACGGTGACCGATTTCGAAGTGCCGAAGAAATACGGCCTGCGCCAGACGATCGCCGATACGCTGGGCGTCGGCGGCATCATGCGCGGCCTGCGGACTGTCCCGCATCTCTGGAAGATCTGCGAGGACATGCTCGCCGTCTGCCCCGAGGCGATCATGCTTCAATATGTCAACCCGATGGCGATCAACACCTGGGCGATCTCCGAGAAGTATCCCACCATCAAGCAGGTCGGCCTCTGCCACTCGGTGCAGGGCACGGCGATGGAACTGGCCCATGATCTCGACATTCCGTACGAAGAGATCCGCTACCGCTCTGCCGGTATCAACCACATGGCCTTCTATCTGAAGTTCGAGCATCGCCAGCCTGACGGCTCCTACCGCGATCTCTATCCGGATCTCGTCCGTGGTTACCGCGAAGGCCGAGCGCCTAAGCCCGGCTGGAACCCGCGTTGCCCGAACAAGGTGCGTTACGAGATGCTGACCCGCCTCGGCTATTTTGTCACCGAAAGCTCGGAGCATTTCGCCGAATATACGCCCTATTTCATCAAGGAAGGCCGCGAGGACCTGATCGAGAAGTTCGGCATTCCGCTCGACGAATATCCGAAGCGCTGCATCGAGCAGATCGAGCGTTGGAAGGGCCAGGCCGAAACCTACCGGACGGCGAACACGATCGAGGTCAAGCAGTCGAAGGAATATGCCTCCTCGATCATCAACTCGGTCTGGACCGGCGAGCCCTCGGTCATCTACGGCAACGTCCGCAACAACGGCTGCATCACCTCGCTGCCGGAAAATTGCGCCGCTGAAGTTCCCTGCCTCGTCGATGCCTCCGGCATCCAGCCGACCTATATCGGCGCCCTGCCGCCGCAGCTGACGGCGCTGATGCGGACCAACATCAACGTCCAGGAACTGACCGTTCAGGCCCTGATGGCGGAAAATCGCGAGCATATCTATCATGCCGCGATGATGGACCCGCATACGGCCGCCGAACTCGATCTCGACCAGATCTGGTCGCTGGTCGACGATCTCCTGGTCGCCCACGGCGACTGGCTGCCGGAATGGGCTCGCGGCAGCCGCAAGGTCCGCGCTGCTTAATCATCGGAATGACCGGCGCTGGGAGACGCCAGCGCCGGTAATCGTCTTGACTGGAGGCGGCAAAGCATTTCGTATGGCTACATTAGTCATGCGATGGCGGCGCTGTATGCCGGCGCCGGAACCAGATGAAGGCAGGCAGGCAGTCATCACAGAAAATCTTGCCGGCGCTCTTTGCGGCGTTGCTTCTCGCGTGGCAGCCCACGCCGCCAGCGCTTGCCGCCGGCGACCCGGAAGGGCCAGCCCCGGCCGGGTGTCTCTACACCCGTTCGGCTGCCGGATCGGGCGAGACGCTCTGCATCAAGAAGGACAGTTTCAACCGCGATCTCTGCAATGCCATCGAACGTTCGGCTGCAGATTTCCAGCTGCCGCCGGATTTCTTCGCGCGGCTGATCTGGCGCGAAAGCCGCTTCCGCGCCGATGCCCTGAGTTACAAGGGTGCCGAGGGCATAGCCCAATTCATGCCGGGAACGGCGAAACTGCGGGGCCTCAGAAACAGTTACGACGTTCTGGAAGCCCTGCACAAATCGGCGGAATATCTCGGCGAACTGCGCGACCGGTTCGGCAATCTCGGCTTCGCCGCGGCTGCCTACAATACCGGCGAGAACGGGCTGTCGAACTATCTCTCCGGCGGCAGCCTGCCATCCGAGACCCGCGCCTATGTGATCGGCATCACCTCCTACAGCGTCGACGACTGGAAGAGCAGCGCGCCCGAAATCGCGGCACCCGCGCTCGACAAGACCAAGACCTTCCTCGACAGCTGTGTTGCCCTTGCCGAACGCCGCAAGCTGCGCGAGCCCGCCTGGCAGACCGAGGGGACATGGATGCCCTGGGGCGTGCAGATCGCCGCCCATGCGAGTCCGGAGGCTGCCCGCCGCCTGTTCTTTGCCGCTGTCGGCAGGCTGCCGGCGCCCCTCAATGCCGAGCAGCCGCTGGTCATGCGCCAGCGTGACCGCAGCTTCGGCTTCCGGCCGCGTTATGTGACACGCATCGCCCGTCAGACCCGCGACGAGGCCAATCAGCTCTGCGCGCAAATCCGGAAAAGCAACGGCACCTGCCTCGTCTTCAGGAATTGAACGAAGGGCTTCACGGCCGCTCGCGATAATATGACCGGCGGTCTGCTTGCCGTCCACGAAAGAGCGGAATAGCGTCGTATTCTAAAAGATATAACGTCCCAGCGATATCCGCGAAATCAATTGCCCAGAGTGTCCAGCACTTTTCCTGTCCTGCCGTGTAACAAAATGCGCGCCGCGCCCGTACCTATCTGCAGACAGGACCAATTTCGGACAAGGAGGTCTGAAGATGTTGAATAGACGCATGCTGCTCCTGAATACGGGACTGGCCGCCATCGGCTTGCGGCTGGCGCTATCGGCGAGAAGCGCAAGTGCCGACGAGACATTTGCTGTCACGCATTCGGATGCCGAATGGCAGTCGCTGCTGTCATCCGACCAATATGCGGTTCTTCGCAAAGAGGCGACCGAACGGCCATTCACCAGCCCGCTTCTCAACGAACACCGCAAGGGCAATTTCGCCTGCGCCGGGTGCGATCTGGAGTCCTTCGCATCGACGACGAAGTTCGACAGCGGGACCGGCTGGCCGAGCTTCTGGGCACCGATCGACAACAAGGTCGTCGGCACGACGCGTGACGCCTCCTTCGGCATGGTCCGCGAGGCTGTCCACTGTGGGCGCTGCGGCGGTCACCTCGGGCATGTGTTCGACGACGGCCCGAAGCCGACAGGCCTGCGCTACTGCCTGAACGGCATCGCATTGAAATTTCATCCGGCCTCGGCCTGATAAACGGAAAATATCATGATCCTCTTTGTCCTCGCCTATCTGGGCGGCGTGCTGACGATCGTCAGCCCCTGCATCCTGCCGGTCCTGCCTTTCGTCTTCGCGCGGGCGGGGCAGCCGTTCATGCGCTCGACGCTGCCGATGCTGGCAGGCATGGCCGCAACCTTCGCAGCCGTCGCCAGCCTCGCCGCGATCGGCGGCGGCTGGGCGGTACAGGCGAACGAGTATGGCCGCTACGCCGCGCTCGTCCTGCTTGCCGTCTTCGGCATCGTTCTGCTCTTTCCGGCGCTCTCGGATCGCCTGACGCGGCCGCTTGTTTCGCTCGGCGCCCGCCTGTCGCAGTCCGCCGATAAGGGGAGCCGCAGCGGCGGTTCGACGGTTGTCGCCTCTCTGCTTCTCGGCGTTGCCACCGGATTGCTCTGGGCGCCCTGCGCCGGCCCGGTCCTGGGTCTGATCCTGACCGGTGCTGCCTTGCAGGGCGCCAGTGTCGGCACGACCTTGCTGCTGCTTGCCTACGCGCTCGGCGCTGCGACGTCGCTGGCGTTGGCGCTGCTCGTCGGTGGCCGCGTCTATCAGGTGATGAAGCGGTCGCTCGGCGCCGGCGAGTGGGTTCGCCGCGGCGTTGGCGTTGCCGTTCTCGTCGCGGTGGTGGCGATTGGGCTCGGGGCCGATACCGGCTTCCTGACGCAGGCATCGCTTGCCAGCACCGGCACTCTGGAGCAGGGTCTGATCGACAAGCTGCACCCCCAGCAACAGCAGGCTGACAACTCCGGTTCCTCGGTCCTCATGCAGGGTGGTGACGCGATGATGAGCGGCAACAACCAGATGATGATGAGCGGCAATCCGGCCATGAGCGGCTCGAACGCCATGATGATGAAAGGCGCGCCGAAAGCGGGCGGTGCCGAGGCGCTTCCCGTCGAAGCCACCATGCCGTCGCTCGACGGCGCCGTACAGTGGCTGAACTCGCCGCCGCTTTCCATGCAGGCTCTGAAGGGCAAGGTGGTGCTCGTCGATTTCTGGACCTATTCCTGCATCAACTGCATCCGCGCCATTCCCTATGTCAAAGCCTGGGCCGAAAAGTACAAGGATCAGGGCCTCGTCGTCATCGGCGTCCACGCCCCGGAATTCGCCTTCGAGAAGAATGTCGACAACGTCAAGAAGGCGATCGGCGATCTTGGCATCACCTATCCCGTCGCTATCGACAACGACTATGCGATCTGGCGGGCCTTCGACAATCAGTACTGGCCGGCGCATTATTTCATCGACGCGGAGGGCCGGGTGCGTCACCATCATTTCGGCGAGGGCGACTACGACGGCTCGGAGCGGGTCATCCAGCAGCTGCTCGCCGAAGCAGGCAAGGCGAACGTCTCGTCCGATATCGTCGACGTGAAGGCAACGGGCGCCGAAGCCGCATCGAACCAGGCGGACGTTCAGTCGCCGGAGACCTATGTCGGCTGGCAGCGTTCGCAGAATTTCGTCGATGACAAGGGTACGGTCAACGATGCCGCACATAGCTATGTTGCCGCCACGCCGCGTCTGAACGAATGGGGCCTGACAGGCAACTGGACTGTTGGCGCCGAACAGGCGAAGCTCAACGACAAGGACGGCAGCATCTATTACCGGTTCCATGCCCGTGACCTGCATCTCGTGCTTGGGCCGGGAGAAGACGGTAAACCGGTGCGCTTCCAGGTGACGGTCGACGGCAAGCCGCCCGGCGATGGGCATGGCGTCGATACTGACGCCGATGGCAACGGCACGGTCACCGGCCAGCGTCTCTACCAGCTGGTTCGCGAGACCGGCGCGGTCGGTGATCATACGTTCGAGATCCGCTTCCTCTATCCCGGCGTCCAGGCATTTGCGTTCACCTTCGGCTGAAAGGAGCAAACCATGACCAGCCAACAGGACAAGAACAGATCCAGCGGTGCGATCCGCACCATCGCGCTCGGCGCCGCCGCGCTGCTGATGACCGGCGCTGCCTTCTATTTCACGCCGTCATCGGCTGAAGAGGCGCGCGTTATCCCGGCGCCTGCCGTCGATGAGCAAGCGGCGTCAGGCATGGAGACGGCGACGTTTGCCGGCGGCTGCTTCTGGGGCGTGCAGGGCGTGTTCCAGAATGTAAACGGCGTGGTCAGCGCCACCTCAGGCTATGCCGGCGGCAGCAAGAGCACGGCGCAGTATGAAACGGTGAGCGGCGGCGATACCGGCCACGCAGAGTCCGTGCAGGTCGTCTTCGATCCGAAGAAGGTCAGTTATGGGCATCTGCTGCAGATCTATTTCTCCGTCGCCCACGATCCGACGCAGCTGAACCGCCAGGGGCCGGATACGGGCACGCAGTACCGCTCGGCAATCTTCCCCGCCGGCAACGAGCAGGCCAAGGTCGCCAAGGCCTATATCAGCCAGCTCAACCACGCCCGGGTCTTCGATGCGGCGATCGTCACCACCATCGAGCCGGGCAAGAATTTCTATCCGGCCGAGAATTATCACCAGGACTTCCTGACAAATAACCCGACCTATCCCTATATAGTGATCAACGATCTGCCGAAGATCGCAAGCCTCAAGCAGATGTTCCCTTCGGACTATCGCGACAAGCCCGTTCTCGTCGCGTCAGCCGGAGGCAATTGAGGCGGCAGGTCATTGCTAGGAGAAAATCATGCAGCACTATAAGAAGAGTGCCGAATCCATTGCCAAGCTCACGCCGGAGCAATACCGCGTGACGCAGCAATCGGGAACCGAGCGTCCCGGCACCGGCGAATATCTCGATAACAAGCAATCTGGCGTCTACGTCGATATCGTTTCGGGCGAACCGCTTTTTGCTTCTGCCGACAAGTTCGAATCCGGCTGCGGCTGGCCGAGCTTTACCAAGCCGATCGAGCCCGCCAATGTCAGCGAGCTGACCGATATCTCGCATGGCATGGTGCGCACCGAGGTGCGCTCCAGCCATGGCGACAGTCATCTCGGGCATGTCTTCCCCGACGGCCCGCGTGACCGCGGTGGCTTGCGCTATTGCATCAACTCGGCGTCGCTCCGTTTCGTCCATCGCGACCGGATGGAAGCGGAAGGATACGGCGCCTATCTCGACCAGGTGGAGGAAGTTCAATGACGACCGAACGCGCAGTTCTCGCAGGTGGCTGCTTCTGGGGCATGCAGGATCTGATCCGCCGCTACAATGGCGTGATCTCGACCCGTGTCGGCTATACCGGCGGCGAAGTGGCCAATGCCACCTATCGCAATCACGGCAACCACGCCGAGGCGATCGAGATCATCTTCGATCCGGCCAAGATCAGCTATCGCGAGCTTCTGGAATTCTTCTTCCAGATCCATGATCCATCGACCCTGAACCGCCAGGGCAATGACCGGGGCGCCAGCTACCGCTCGGCGATCTTCTACACGAGCGACGAGCAGAAGCGCGTCGCCGAAGATACCATCGCCGATGTCGATGCCTCAGGTCTGTGGCCGGACAAGGTCGTGACCGAAGTGACCGCCGACAGCGATTTCTGGGAAGCAGAGCCCGAGCACCAGGACTATCTGGAGCGGATTCCGAATGGCTATACCTGCCATTTCGTCCGTCCGGGCTGGAAGCTGCCGAAGCGCAACGCTGCCTGATCGCAGCGGCGATCGATGTTTGGGAGGAGGGGCGGCCGGCAGGCTGCCCCTTTTCATATGATCACAAATATTAGCGAAGCCGCTTTTTCGTTGGCGCGAATATTCGGTTCGGGTTATTCGGATTCCAAACGGGATTCGATTCATGGCCAACAAAGATCAAGTTCTCGTCACGCTGCGCACCTACATGCAGGTCAAGCGCGCGCATGACCGGAACCAGGCCGAATATCTCGCGATCCTTCAGGAGAAATCCAGGGAAGAACCGATCGATACCGCTGCGATTGCCGAGTTGACCGCCGCGCATCATGAGCTGCAGCGGCCGCTGATCGAAGAAATGAGCTACCGCTGGCAGGTTCTCGAAGCCTGGTATGATGACATCGAGGTCGATCTCGTTAGCTGGGCGATCCGCAATCCAAAATTTGCAAGCACCGCCCGGGGCTAGGCGGTTCTGTCTCTCCAGCCGGAGGATTTTGGTATTGTTGCGCCTGAAGCAGTTGTGGTATCGCCCTGCCGTGTTCCGGTGTAGCCGCTCAACTTTCACGCTTATTATTAAATACTCATTTAATGCTCGATCGATAAGATCGGCACATCAACGTACGATCCAGAACGCTGACTTCCATCGTGCAGACGAGATTTCGACATGCGGATTAGCACCATCACGAATTGGGCCTATGGCGTCACCGTCGGCCTGACGCTGCTATCCGGCGGCGCCTTCATCCTGTCCGCACGCAGCGCAGATTTCGAGCGCCGGGCCGTAGTCGAAAGCCAGGTTTTCGACGAGTTGTCCGAGCAACTGGCGATGGCAGCCGAGCAGACGAGCGAGGATGCACGCCTGTTCGTTATGCGGGGCGAAGACCGCCATCTTCAGGCCTTCAGGGGCGATGAAAAGGGCGAGCGGGATCGCGAGCAGGCGATAAAGTCTCTCAAGTCCGCGGCACTGTCTTCGCGGGAAGCAGCCTTGATCCAGGAAGTGGAACAGGATGGCGAGGCGCTGGATGCGCTCGAGGAGCGCGCCGTTGCCGCCTATACCAATGGCGACCGGGACGGGGCGCGGCAGGCGCTGTTCGGGCCGGAGCACGAACGGGTCCAGGGCGATCTTCTCACCAGTGTCCGCCAGTTCACCGATCTCGTTTCCACGCGCACCAGCGATGCGCTTGCGCAAGCCAAACAATGGAGCGACTTCTGGGGCGCCGTGGCCAAGAGCCTGCTCGGGCTGACCGCGGCGGTTTTCCTCGGCGTACTCTACTTCGTCCTCAGGCGCCGTGTCGCCATGCCGCTGATGCGGATGACTGGCATCGTCAACCGCCTCGCAAAGCAGGATTATGCCGTCGAAGTGCTGCCCGATAACAGGCGCGACGAGATCGGCGAGATGAATGATGCGATCCAGATCTTCCGCGACAATGGCCTTGAGCGCGAGCGGCTGGACGCCGAGCGGCGCGAGGACCAGCGCACCAAGGATCTCATCCTGCAGATGATGCACCGGCTGCAGGCCTGCCAGCGCCAGGAGGAGCTTGCAGAGGTCGTATCGCTGTTTGCGCCGCAGATCTTCCCGAATTTCGCCGGGCACCTCTATGTCATGAACGATAGCCGCACCGCCTTGAGCTCGATCGGCAGCTGGCGCGAGCCGCGCCGCGCCGGGCCGGCGCTGACCTCGGCGGAATGCTGGGCGCTGCGCCGCGGCCGGCCGCATGTCAGTGATGCCGCCGCGGGCGATATCCCATGCCAGCATCTTTCCCATGCAGAAGAGATGGGGATCTGTGTTCCGCTCTCGGCTCAGGGCGATACCGTCGGCCTTCTCTATTTCGAGGGCGCATCCGACGGCCAGGCAATCGCGGCGGCGCGTCTCTATTTCGAACTGATTGCCGAGAATATCGGTCTCGGCGTCGCCAATCTCCAACTGCGCGACCGGCTGATGGGGCTGGCGATAAGAGATGGTCTGACCGGGCTTCTGAACCGCCGCTCGCTGGACGAGGCGCTGAACCGGATCGCCCGGGACGGGGCAGGTGATGCGATCGCCATCATGGCGGATATCGATCATTTCAAGCGCTTCAACGACGAATTCGGCCATGACGCCGGAGACGAAGTCATGCGCCGGGTTTCCGCCATCCTCTCGGAAGCGGTCGGCGATGCCGGCATCGTCTATCGCTTCGGCGGCGAGGAGTTCGCAATCCTGCTGACCGGGACTTCCGAAGACAGCGCACTCGATCTGGCGGAAAAACTGCGGACGCTGATTGCGGCAACTCCTGTGACCTATCACGGCCGCCTGCTTGGCGCCGTGACCATCTCGGTCGGCGCTGCATCGACTGCGCGCGATGCGCCATCCGCAGACTTGCTGCTGCGTGCCGATGCGGCCCTGCTCAACGCCAAATCGAAAGGGCGAAACAGGACGATCGCCGACTGGGTGGAGCGCGCCGCATCCGACCGGCGCCGGGCGGTCTGACAGCTTTAGCTGTATCGCTAATTGGTCAGGCGGCTCACGGATTTGGTGGCGGTCTGGGCAATGGAAGCAAAGGCGGCGACAAGTCCATCCATGGTTTCCGGCTCATAGTAATTCGCCGTCGTTGATGCGCAATATTTGAGAAGGTTTTTGCCGTTGGCAGGGGCCATGAACGCGACGGTGTAGATCGTGATGCCGGCGCTCTTGGCGGCAGCGCATTCATCGCGCACCGACTGGTCGAGCGCCTTGCTCCACTGGTCGGTCATGCCGGTCATTTCACCGTCGGTCATCAGAACGATCACCCTGTCGGAGTTGGCATTGTCCTTCTTCTTCTGTTCGACACTTTCAGTGTCAGTGCCATAAATGTTCTTCTTGATGGTTGTGGTCGCTGTATTCACGGCCGAGGTCGCATCGGTTCCGCTGAGCGGAGCGACCACGATATTCGAAACGTAGCGGCGCGAATCCATTGTTCCCCAGGCCATCGCCGATTTCCCCTTGATACCCGCAGTATAGGAGATCACGCCTGTACGGACGTATTTTGCAGAAGGATCGGATTTGTCGAAGGCATCGAAGAGCGCGGTTGCGGCCTGCTTGAGGGCCTCGATCTTTGTGACATAGACCGGCGGGCCGTAAAGCAGGCAGCCATTGAAGATCGGGATGATGCATGTTGCGCTTTTCAGCGTCGTGGTGTTCTGCGACATCGAGGTGGATTCGTCGATGAGCACTTCAATCGACAGACCGCTTTTGGTGCTGCCGGATCCGCTGGTGGTGTTGCTCGCTGCCGCGATCGTCTTGCTGCTACCGGCAAGAAACGCGATCAGCGGCGTCAACGTCACCGTCGCGGAAGAATTCACTGCAACGGTGAAGGACTTTCCGGTCGCGCTCGTCGTCGTCGTGATCGTCGCATTGGTGGCGTTCTTGATCGCGGTTGCTGAGGTGGAACTGACATAATTGGCCATCTGGCCGCCGACGAAGTCTTTCGCCAGAGCCTTTCCGGAAGTCTCGTCGGCCTTGCCATCGGCAAGTGCTGTCGAGACCGCGAGCGCGGCGGAATCGGTTGCTTCCTGCAACTGGCGTTGAGAGAGCATGATGTTGCCGAGATCGATCGCCAGCCCTGCGGCGCCGATGAGCACAGGCAGGACGATCGCGGTCATCATCGCGAAGTTGCCATTGCGGCTGGTGCGTAGCTGCCGCATGTTTTGCAGAAAGCCAGACATCCGGTTGTAACGGCTTATATCCAGGATTGTGCCGTGCGATCTATCCGGGTGCTTAACACAATCAAAACGTGTTCAAAGAAGCGACCGTCTTTGAGACACGACAATCTTTCGAAGCCGCATTGGCGGACGCACGGTTCGGACTATATCCTTCGGCAGGGTCCATAGCCGGTGATTGGATTGCCGATGTTCGAGACGCTCGCGATACTCATGACGCTCACCGGAAGTGCGGCCGTGCCGGTACAGGCAGGCGCCGGCGAGGTCGACGTCAAGCTCGTGCTGGCCGTGGATACGTCCCGGTCGATGGACTTCGAAGAGGTGCGCATCCAGCGAGAGGGCTATATCGAGGCGCTCAAGCACAAGGAATTCATCGACGCCGTCAAAGGCGGTCTGACAGGGCGCATCGCCATCAGCTATTTCGAATGGGCCGGCTTCGTGGTGCCGGGCTCCGTGCTCGACTGGCATCTGATCGAGAACGAAAGCGATGCGATCGCATTTGCCGATAAACTGGAACAGCGGCCGCTGAACACCCAGAGGCGCACATCGATATCGACGGCGATTACTCAGGGGGCGTCGATGATCGTTTCGAGCCCCTATACAGCGATGCGGCAGGTGATCGATGTTTCGGGCGACGGCACAAACAATGCCGGCAACCCTGTTGCGCCAACCCGCGACAAGGCGGTGGAGGCGGGGCTCATCATCAACGGGTTGGCGCTGATGCTAAGGCCATCAGGGGCGCCGGGCGGCCTCGACAATTATTATGCCGACTGCGTCATCGGCGGCCCGGGCGCTTTCGTGCTGCCGGTCTACAAGATCGAGGATTTCGGCATCGCTGTCCGCCGCAAGCTGGTGCTTGAGGTCAGCGGCCTCAGCCCGGTTCCGGAAATCCAGAAGGCCGCTGCACAGCCGAAGAGCGATTGCATGGCCGGCGAAAAGCAGTGGCAGGATTTCTTCGATCGCTGAGGATCAATGCAGGCGTCCGCCGCTACTAGCTGCGAGATCCGCAGAAGTGATCCAGACGCGGCCGTCGAAGGCGACTTCGCCTCTGTCGGTTTTGCCGCTGGCGATACGCTCGATCAGCCCGAGATGCTGACGCACGGCGTCAATACGCTGCGGATTTGCCGCCTTCAGCGCTTCATCGAGCACGCAGACGGCCTGGCGCGCCGCGCCGTCGCCCATGATGATCAGCGTATGATTTGCCTTGGTGAGAATCTTGCCGGGAAGAGTGACGAGCCGCATCTTACCACCTCGATCTGTTTGCAAATGCCGCCTCAAGGAGAGGCCGCGACTGCCGCCAAGGCTGGTCCAATATGGTTAACGATTGGTTAACGCGCCGGAGCCGACGGGTGCGCGAACACGTAGCGTCCCATCGGCTCCCGGTGGATTTCCGGGCCCTATTCCTCGCGGAATGCCCGCATCATCTGGTCGGTGAATGGCTTTGCCAGATAGGACAGCGCGCTGCGCTCGTCGGTCTGGACATAGACTTCCACAGGCATGCCGGGAACGAGCTTGCGGCTGCCGAGCTGCAGCAGGTCCGAAGGCTTGATGGTGGCGAGATAGTAGGGCCGCCCAGTGGTGCGGTCGGTTGCCGTGGCAGCGGCCACGACATCTACGGCGCCGTGAAATTCGGGCGTCGTGCGCTGATTGAAGGCCGTGAAGCGCATGCGTGTCGGCTGGCCGGGGGCGATGCGGTCGATGTCGGCAGGCGGAACCTGGATTTCGACGGTCATCTCTTCGCTATCGGGAACGACGGACATCACCGTCGCACCGGCACCGACGATGCCGCCAATCGTGTGAATCTGCATGTCGAAGATCAGGCCGTCGACCGGCGCGCGCACTTCCATCCGCGACAGGCGGTCATCGGCGGCGACTTCCCGTTCCGTGAGTTCGGCAATCTTGGCCTCCAGCCCGACGATCTCCGTCTGCGCCTCCTTGCGGCGGTTCTGATCGAGCGACAGGAGCTTCATCCTGACTTCGCTGATCTCGTTTTCAGTTTCGGCCATGCGGGCGATCAGCTCGCCGCGGGCGCCTTCGATGCGCGCCTTCTGCCGGGCGGCGTCGCGCTGCTGGGTGATCTGAATCAGGCCTCTTGCCAGCAGCTGGTTGGTCTTTTGCAGTTCCAGATCGATGATTGCCTTTTCCTCATCGTTGGACTGCTGCTGGGCGCGATAGCCCTCCACCTGCTGCTGCAGCTGCGCAGCCTGCAGGCGAAGCTGTTCCTTCTGATTGGCGAGCATGCCGAGGTTTTCGGTAAACAGCTTGGTCTCGCTCCTGGCGAGCGCGACAGGCACGTTGAGCCCTGCGAAGCTGACGGTTTCGGCCCCGTCGCGTTCGGCGGAAAGTCGCGCCATCATCGCCTGCAGTTGCTGCAGCTGGATGCGGACGATCGTCAGTTCGACACGGGTCTGGGTTTCGTCAAGGCGGAAAAGTACGGAACCCTTGCGGACGGCGTCGCCGTTGCGCACCAGGATTTCCGAAACGATGCCGCCATCGCGGTGCTGGATCACCTTGACCTGTTGCGAAACGGCAACCTGCCCCTGCGCGATGACGGCACCCGAGAGCTTCGCCTGTGCGGCCCAGCCGCCAATGCCGAAGACCAGCGCCCCGGCGAGAAACGCCGAGAGATAGATGCGGCCCGAAATGCCGAACTGCTTTTGTGTTTCTTTCTTTGCCGGCTGCATGTGCTTTCCCCTAGCTTTTCTTTGATTGTGATCAGGCTTGATGCGGAGCGGTGCCATCCGCGCCGGTGTCGCGTGCCGCCAGGATGAAGTCCTGTTCGGTCAGTTCGTGGCGGCCATAGAGGAGGATCTCGAAATCCTCGTCGCGCTCGAAGTCGATGATCGCCTTGACGATAGTCCGGTCGCCGTCCTCGAAGCTCTCGTGATAGAGCATGATCCGGTTCACCGGCTGCTGCGGGCCGTCTGTATCGGAGGTGCCGAAGACCAGTCCGCCGATGCTGGCGGCAATCCCGGAGAAGTCGATCCGGTCGCCGACGGCGAAATCGCGAATCTGGTCGCGGCCGTCGCCATCGTTGGCGATCGATGACAGCGAACGGAAGACGAAGACGTCGTCTCCGGCGCCCCCGGCCAGGAAGTTGAGGCCATCTCCGGCGATGATGAAGTCCGCGCCGCTGCCGCCGATCGCGGCCTCGAAGCCTGCCAATGTGTCGTCGCCGATATCGATGCCGGTGGCGGTGCCTTGGTCGAGGTCGATGATGACGTCGTGCACGGCCCCGGCGGCACTGTAGGTGTCGAAGCCGTCACCGCCCTGATAGCTGTCGTCGCCGTCGCTCCGTCCGTTGCGGCCGTCATCGGCGGCGTGGACGGCAACGAGAACGATATCATCGCCACTATCGCCGGAGACGATGTCGTCGCCATCTCCACCGGTCAGCACATCATCGCCGGCGCGGCCGGAGAGGCGATCGTTGCCGTTGCCGCCGACGAGAATATTGGCGGCCGAATTGCCGGAAAGGCGATCGTCACCGGCGCCGCCGATCACGGCCTCGAAGCCTTCGATCGTATCGCGGCCGATCTCCTGACCCTCGGCCAGCTGCGCTTCGAGATCGGCGATGACCTCCTGGACCAGCGCAGCGAGATCGAGCGTATCGAAGCCATCGTCTCCGGAATAGTGATCATCCCCGTCGTCGTCATCATCGCGATCGCCGCTCCGGGCAAGCACGACGAAGGTGTCGTCGCCGTTTCCGCCGGAAATCGTGTCGTCGCCATCCTTGCCGCAAAGGGTGTCGTCGCCGTCGGCGCCGGCCAGAATATTGGCGGTGTCGCTGCCGGTGAGCGTATCGTCGCCCGCGCCGCCGGTGAGATTTTCGATATCGACGAGCCTGTCGCTGCCGATCTCTTCGCCGCTGGCGGTCCCAAGAGAAAGGTCGGCGGCGACGGCCTTGCGGGCGCTGCTCATGTCATAGGTGTCGATGCCCTCGCCACCGGAATAGCTGTCATTCCCGTCATGCGCCGTGGCTGCTGCCATGCGCGCTTCCTCGCCCGCGAGCCCGGCCCTGATCGTGTCGTTACCTTTGCCGGCGATAACGACGTCATTGCCGCTGCCGCCGGTCATTGCGTCGTCGCCATCGCCGCCGTCGAGATAGTCGTCGCCGGCTTCTCCGAGCAGGCTGTCATCGCCGTCTTCGCCGAAAAGCCGGTCCGCGCCGGTGCCGCCGCTGAGCGCGTCGTTGCCGTGTCCGGCGATCAGCGTGTCGTTGCCTGCCTCGCCGAACAAACGGTCATCGCCGTCGCCGCCGAAGAGAACGTCGTTGCCGGCACCACCGAAGAGCGTGTCGTTACCTGCGCCGCCATAGAGCGTATCGGCGCCGTCGCCACCGAGGATCACGTCGTCGCCGCCGTCGCCGGAGATAATGTCGTCGCCTTCGCGCCCATAGATCAAGTCGCTGCCGCCGAGGCCGGATATCAGGTCTTCGCCGGGCGTCCCGGTCAGCGTGTCGGCGCCTTCCGTTCCCTGGATTTCATGGGGCGGCGCCTTGCGCAGGTTGAACAGGGCGCCGGTGCGGATTTCGGCCTGACCGTCGGACACGTCATAGGTGAAGGTGACGTCGCCGATATAGCCGCGCTGCGGGGTATAGAGCCACATATCCTGCCCGTAGGCGCGGATCTGGCCACTCGATACCGAGATGTCGTTGATGCTGAGCTTGTCGCCATCCGGATCGTACATATGGGCGAGCAGGTCGTCGAGCATGACCAGCGCCGAGAGGTTCACGAAGCCGCTGGAGAATGTGTAGCGTCCGAGGCTGACCGGCGCCCGGTTCGGGTCCGGGTCGTCCTGGTCATCGGGATTGCGATTGCCACTGGAGGGCGCGCCGCTGGCGGAAGTGCCGCGCGTTGCGCGGGACGGCAGGTCCAGATGAACGGGCGGGCGCAGCGCCGGAAACTCGAAGCCTTCGCCGGTGTCGATGATGCTGCGCAGATTGTCGTTGGCCGTGCCGCTCAGGACGGTGCGCTGGAGGCGCGGCGGCATGTCCGTGACGTAGAACGTGCTGGTGCGGAAACTCAGCCGGACGGCAGGCTGCTGTTCACCTGCTTCCGGAGCGGCGGCCTCGCTCGCGAGCGTCTGGAGAAAGGCGGTGACGTCCTCGATGATCCCGTAATCGTCGTTGGAGGGTTGTTCCGGCTCCTGCTCCTTGGCCTCCGGCTGCTGGTTGCGTGCGCCGGGCTCGGTCTTTGCAAACATCATCGCCAGCGCCGAAAAGGCCGTCAGCGGCATGAAGAACTTGCGCGGTCCGCTCTTGCTCTCTTCCTTCTCGCGGTACTTGTTGATCGGCGCGATCGCTGCCTGCGCATCCGGCAGGCCAAGGGTGAGCTTCTCCTCCATAATAGCTCTCCCTTATTCCGCGGCCGTCGAGCGCGGCCGATGGCTGTCGCCGAACGACTTTTCGACGGCAAGCGGCTTGGCCTTGGTCTGTAGCAGCGTTTCCTTGGGGCCGAAGGAGGTGAGCTTGCCGCCCTGCATCAGCCCGACCATATCGACGGCCTGCAGCGCGCTGGGGCGGTGGGCGATGATGACGACGATACCGCCGCGGCGCCGGACCGAAAGGATCGCTGTCGTCAGGGCCTCTTCACCTTCGGCGTCGAGATTGGAATTCGGCTCGTCGAGTACCACCAGGAAGGGGTCGCTATAGAGCGCGCGGGCCAGTGCTACGCGCTGCCGCTGACCGGCCGAAAGTGCGGTGCCATTCGGGCCGAGTTCGGTCTGGTAGCCTTCGCGCAGGTGGACGATCATGTCGTGGATGCCGGCCGCCTTGGCGGCCAGAATGATCTTGCGTGGATCCGGCTCCTCGGCAAAGCGGCAGATGTTATCGGAGATCGTGCCGTCCATCAGTGCCACGTCCTGCGGTAGATAGCCGACGTGATCGCGGAAGAAATCGGCATTCCACTGGCCGAGATCGGCGCCATCGATGCGCACCGAACCGCGCAGCGCCGGCCAGATGCCGAGCAGACTCTTGACCAGCGTCGTCTTGCCGCCGCCGCTGGGGCCGATAAGACCGAGCGCCTGGCCGGCCTTCAGTTCGAAACCGACCTCGCTGAGCAGCACAGCGCCGGTGCTGGGCGCAACGGTTGTTAGCCCCTCGATCCTCAGGCTTTCCTTGGGTTCGGGAAGCGGGATAAACTCTTCCTTGCCGTTAAGGACAGCCAGCGTTTCCTGGATACGATTGTAGCTGCGGCGTGCGGAGACGACGCTCTTCCACTGCGCGATCGCCAGATCGACGGGGGCGAGCGCGCGGCTGGTGACGATCGAGGCAGCGACGATGGCGCCTGCCGAAAGCTCGCCGCCGATCGCCAGATAGGCGCCGAGGCCGAGGATCGCCGATTGCAGCATCATGCGCAGCACCTTGGAGAGACCCGACAGCGTGCCGCCGATATCGGAGGTTTTGGTCTGGTGCTCGAGGTGATAGCGATTGGCCCGCTCGAAGCGATCGACGGCGCGCTGAGTCATGCCCATGGCATGCAGGACTTCGCTGTTGCGGGTGTTGGAATCGAGCACGGCGTTGCGGGTGACGGCGGCCTTGATCATCGTATGGGCGTGACGCCGCGTCAGCACTTCGGCGAGGATCGTCAGACAGGCGAGCACTGTGGCGCCGCCCAGCGTCAGCATGCCGAGCACCGGATGCAGCAGCCAGACGAAGACGAGGTAAATCGGGATCCACGGCAGGTCGAAAAGCGCGATCGGGCCTTGGCCGCCGAGGAAGCTGCGCAGCGTATCGACGTCGCGGCCACGCTCAGCGGCCTCTGCTGTCGAATAGCCGTAGCGTGGCATTTCGACGACGACCTGGTGCGTCAGCGGCGCCAGCGTCGTATCCATCTTGGCGCCGAGGCGCACGAGGATCTGCGAGCGCAGGATGTCGAAGACGCCCTGGAAGAGGTAGAGGCCGATCGCCAGAACCGAGAGCGCGATCAGCGTCGAGATGCTGCCGCTGGCGAGCGCCCGGTCATAGATCTGCAGCATGTAGAAAGCGCCGGTGAGCGCCAGGATGTTGATGAGCCCGGACAGGCCGAACAGATAGGTCAGGATGCCGCGTGCCTTGTCGATCTTGTACTGCGGCTCTTTCTTCTTCGTTGCCATGATTTTCCCCTCCGGCAATGCATTCGGCATGCCCCATGGCCGTCACCGGCCATGGGGCAGAGCCATCGATCAGGAGACCCCGTTGAAGTCGGATGCCTTCAAATTGTGGGTACCGGCGATCATCAGTTCGAAGTCTTCCTCGGGATCGGCGTTGACGTTGCCGCGCAGCACCGTGAAGGCCTCGCCATCGATGGTTTCGTGGCTTACGGCGATCTGGCCGGCGGCGGTAATCGAGCCCGCCTTCAGCGCGAAGCCCTGGACACCGGCGACCGACGTGTTCGCATCGATGGCCGAGAAGTCGATCTTGTCTCCCGGCTGGAAGCCATAGATCTTGTCGCCGTTGGCCGCTGCCGCCGAGGTGAAGCGGAAGACATCCTCTCCAGCCCCGCCATCGATGATGTTGACGGCGAGCGATGCGGTGATCGTGTCGTGGCCGGAACCACCGATGAAGTTTTCGAAGCCGTAGACGGTATCCGTTCCTGTGCTCGACCCGGCGACACTGCCTCTGCCCATGAAGCCGTTGCCGAGATCGACCGTGAGGTTGGTGGTTGCCGCTGCATAGTCCAGCGTGTCGTTGCCATCGCCGCCCCAGTAGGTGTCGGAACCGTCGTTGAGCTTGGCGAGGATCAGGTCGTTGCCTGCACCCGCCCAGACCTGGTCGTCGCCCGCTCCGCCTTCGATAACGTCGTTGCCATCGTCGCCATAGAGCCGGTCTGCCCCTGCGTCGCCGAAGATATGGTCGCCATCAGCGCCGCCATGGACTTCGTCGTCGCCATCACCGCCCGACATCACATCGGCGCCTGCGCCGCCGGTGATGAGGTCGTGGCCGCCTTCACCGCGCAGGATATCGCTGCCGGCTTCACCGACGAGGATGTCGTTACCATCGCCTGCCAGGATGATGTCGGCTGCGGCTGCACCCAAAAGGGCCTCGCCGGCACCGGTGCCAACGAGCGCGCGGGGCGTGGCCGGAGCCGGACCTTCGCCGCCGGACGGCTGTTCGCCGTCGTCGTCATCATCGTCGCAGCTGCCGCTGCCTTCCTGCTCTTCTTCCTCTTCCTCGTGGTCGTCGTCGCCTGGACCAACCGGCGGCTCCGAACCATCGGGACCGACGAAGGTGATCGAGCTGCCGTCACGGGTCATCACCGTGCGTCCCTCGTCATCGACAGTCGTTTCGAAGTCGGCTGCGGTCAGGCCGTCGGGAAGCTCGATGACGTCCTGCGGGCGCAGCGTGCCGACGATCGTGTCGTGACCGCCATTCGAGCGGAAGACGATGCGGTGTGCCGACTGCAGTGCCGAGATGTCGATCACGTCGTCGCCGTCAGTGCCATCGATGGTGATGGTGTTGAGCGCCAGGCTGGTCTGCGAGAAGTCGCCGATGACGGTGATGGTGTCGCCACCCGTTGTCCCGCCAGTCGGCGTGCCGTCATCCAGCGTTATGTTGCCGACGGTGATCTCCTCGATATTGTCGAGTTCGGCGATGACGGAGGCGTTGTCGGTACCGTTGCGGGTGATGACGATTTCGGTCGTCGCCAGCAGACCGGTGATTCCGGCGAGCTCGGCGGCCTGCCGCGTATAGATGCGGAAGGTCTCGTTGCCGCCTTGGCCATTGCGGCCGTTGAGGTCGAACGTATCGGTACCCGCGCCGCCATCGACGATATCGCGTCCATCCGTTGCGCCGTTGTTGTTGGCGTTCCAGACGATGGTGTCGTTGCCGCCACCGGCGAGGATGATGTCGTTGCCGGTGCCGCCGTCGAACGTGTCGCCGGAGTTGTCGCCGATCAGGATGTTGTTGCCGGTTGTGCCGCTGACATCGTTGGTGTCGCGGGTGACGGAAACAGTGGCCGTATCGGTCGCCGCACCGTCGTTCACCGTGTAGGTGAAGTTGCGCTGCTGCGTCGTCGTGTGGGTGACGGTGATGTCGCCTGTCGGACCGACCGCGACGCCGAAGCTCGTCTGGTTCTCGGTGGCGCCTGTGATGTTGAGGACGCTGTCGACATCGGTATCGTTGGCGAGCAGTGCCCATTCCGGAATGACGAATGTGCCGGTTTCAACGTTGGTGATGACACTATCGTCACCGGCGACGGGCGCATCGTTGACAGCCGTGACCGCTATCGTTGCGGTCGACGGATTGCTGTTCATCAGGCCGTCGTTGACGGTGACGGTGATGACGCGTGCCACTGTTCCCGGCTGGTCCGAGCTATTGCCGAAGGTGATCGCCTGGATTGCGGCCTGATAGGCGGCAAGCGTGGCGGTCCCCGTCAGCGCGATAGCGATCTGGCCGGCAACCGAAGTGTCGGTCTGGGCGGTGATGCCTGCAGGAAGAGCGCCTGCATTCAGCTGGTCACCGTTCTGGGCATTGGTCAGAACGATCCGTGCGGAGACAATCTGGCCATCCTCATCGGTAATCGCAGGACCGGAGGCGATCGCAACCGGCTCACCATTCTCGATGAAGCTCGTTGCATAGTTGATCGATGGCGCCGCCGCAGGGCGGGTGAAGTCGATCGTGACATTGTCGATATCGACGATGTCATTATTGCCGAGTGCGGTGGATGTGAAGCGAACAATGGCCCCGGCGGTAAACGGGCCGGTCAGATCGATGCTCCGTTCGGCAACGTTTGTTGCAGAGTTGATGGTGTCGATCTGGATGAAATTGACGCCATTGGCCGCAAACCAGACGGTCACGGTATCGCCCTGATCGAGTCCGCTTTCGTTCACATCGTAGGTGAGACGGGCCGTCGTCGCGCCTGCAAGGTTAGCGGCGCGCTGCACGCTGGCCCCATTGCCGTTGTCGTCGAAACGCAACGTGCCGCCGGTCACGAGAACATCGCCGCTAGTGGCGCTGTTGTTGTCGCTAGACTCTGTCCAGGGTGTTGTCCAGAGCGTCGTGCCGTCGGAACCCGTATAGCTCGACGGGCTGAAGTCGTCGCGGTATTGGCCACGATCGAGCGTGTAGAGCTGGAGTTGCGGCGGGCTCAGCGCATATTCGCCGTCCGCAAAGCGCAGCCGCTCGATGTTGAACAGGCGGTCGGTGCCGTCGGAAACCGGATTGGCAACCGTCTCCTCATCTCCGTCGGGCCCCCCGTCTTCGTCGAAGCCGGTGTGAGCGACGGTGATGCTGCCATCCGCATTCTGGGTGATCGTATAATTGGCGCGGACGTCGGTATAGACGGCCGTATCGATATCGCCCTCTACCTCGCCGTCGATGATCTCGCGGACGATTTCGAGTTGGCTCGGGTTCAGCGTGCGGTCGAACATCAGGTCGCTGAGTGTGCGGCCGTTGAACATTGCGGCTCCGTTGGGCGCAAAGACGCCCTTCGACAGGCCGTCGGACGAACCGATCTCATTGCCGTTGAGGTCGTTGATGCGGATCCGGACGTTCAGCCAGCGGTCGCCGTCGATGATATCGTCTCCGGCAAGGCCGGTGATGATATCATCACCGCCGCCGCCGAGCAGGATGTCGGAAGCGTCAGCGGTATCCATGACGATTGTTTCGGTGACGCCGTTGACGGTCACCGAGGTACGGGCACGGTGGGCGACGAGCTGCGAGAGACCGGCGATGAGGCTGAGGTTCTTTTCGAGCAGCGCGTTCGAATAGCTTTCGAGCGGGCTGCCGGTACCCGGAATGGCTGCGGTATTCTGCAGTTCGGCCCGGGCATTGGTCGGCGCGACGCGTCCGGTCAGGATATCGTCATGGACCCAGCCTGAGAGACCTTCCACGAGGTCAAAGCGGTCGCGGAGGATGAAGGCTTCCTGGGTGGCGAAGAGCGGAATGCCGAGATCGGAATTGGCCGCCGTATCGTCGCCCTTGTGGATCGCCCAATCGAAACCGGCCATGCCGTTGCTGCGCTGGATGCCGTCGCCCTGGAACATGATGTCGTCGCCGGATTCGGCGTCGTAGTCGGTGTCGCTGCCATCGCCGTTCAGAACGTCATGGCCGATGATCGAGGAGTTGAAGAACAGCTCGGAGTTTTCGCCAGACAGCGTGTCGAAACGGCCGCCGCCCTCGATCCAGTCGTTGCCCTCGTTGCCCATCAGGAAGTCGCCGCCGTCACCACCGCGGATGAAGTCGTCGCCGAGGCCGCCGAGAACGTGCTTGCCATCGGGGCCCGCGATGATGAAGTCCTTGCCGTCATTGCCGAAGATCAGCGCCAGGCCGCTACCGCCGTGGATGACGTCGTTGCCGCCTTCGCCATGCAGGAAGTCGGCGGCGCCGATATCTGTGCCGGCATTGGTGATGATGTCGTCACCCTCTCCACCATGGACGTGGTCGACGCCGTAGCCGGCTTCGAGCGTGTCGTTGCCGCCATAGCCCCAGATCGTGTCGTCGCCTTCGCCGGCAATGATCGTATCGTCTTCCTCGGTGCCGCCCATGACGACGTGGTCGCCGCCGTGATAGGCCATGTAGTCGAGGTCGCCGTCGCCATCGGGGTCGCGGCGCACGACCAGCGGAGTCAGCGCCTGCAGGATCGGGTCGGTGAAGATCGGATCGGCGCCGACCTGCTTCGAGATGTCCATCTCAAGCGTATGGTCAGGCGTCGAGAAGATGTCGCCCGACAGCGCCGTCGAACCTTCGCCCAGATCGGTATTGCGCATGATGATCTTGCTCAGCGAGTTGTTTTCCAGCTCGTTGAGAAGGTTCAGGCCCTGGACGCGGGAGAGATAGTAGAAGCGGTCCGATTCCTGCAGGTTTTCCATCTGCAGTTCGAAGACGAAGGAGAAGGTGGAGCCGAGCATGCCGCCGAAATCCATCTTCTTCTCGGCAAGGCCGCCGATCCACAGATCGATGTCGTTGAGACCCGTCTCAGCCGTCGCCCAGGCGCCGGTCGAATTCAGGAATTCCAGACGGTCGGCAGGTGCGCCTGCCGTGCCGAGCACGATCGACGCGGCGGCGGCGCGCTTGGCGTCGAGCGTCGTTGCACTGGTGATCGAGGAGTGCGTGCCGTAGGCAGCGATGAAGTTGACGATCGACGCGGTGTTCTGCAGGTTCAGCGCGAAATCGGTCCAGCTGACATAGGGCTTCAGCTGGGTGTCCTGACCGGCTGCTTGGTAGAACTGCGCACGTGCGTCGTTCAGCGTCGGCAGGCCGACGTCGCGGCCGCGGGCGATGTTGAGGGCGGCAAGATCGAGCGGGATACCGACCAGCTGGTTGCGCAGGACGTCGGTGACGAATTCGTCGATCTCGTTGCCGCCCTGTCGGGACATGCCGCGGATGATGGCACCGGCTGCCTGATCGTGATTGACGAGCACGTTGCCATTGGCATCGACGGCGCCGAGTTCCAGCGGGTTCAGGAAGCCGTCGAAGAGCGTGATGTTATCGAAGCTGAAAGTACCATCCGCATTTTCCACGAGGCGGTCGATATCCTGGTTCAGCATCGAGTGGCCGAAGCGGTAAACCGCGTGGGCGAACTCGGCGAAGATCGCCGGATTGATGTCGGTCGACGGCTCGAAGACGAAGGCATCGATATCCGGCTGCATCTTGCGGCCAAATTCCTCGAAGACGAGGTGCTGATACTGCATTTCGGTGGTGAAGCGGCCTGCCTGGAACAGACGCTCGCCGTTCCAGACGAGTCCCTCAAGTTCTGCCTCGGTTGTCGGCAGCGTGGTAATCGGCTCAAGCAGCCACTGGTTGATAAAGACCAAGTCGGCGCTGTCGAGAACGACCTGCTTGGTCTGCTCGACGACGCCGTTGTGCTCCGAGTGGAAGATGTGATGGATCGACGTCAGGCCGATATTCTCGTTGCCGCGGCCGTCGCCGGTGATGTAGTGGGCGTCGAGCAACTCGTCATCGTAGGCAGTCTGCTGACCGCGGCTGTTGAAGCCGCCGGAATAGCCTACGGCGTCGTCACCGTCGGCCTGCAGGACGCCACCGGCGATGACCGGTACTGCAGCATGGGCGATGTCATCGAGGAAGGCGTGGCCGATGCGGACGGCTCCAGCGGTGCTGACAGGAGCGCCCGGCGTGCCTGAGACAACGATGTCGTCGGCGGTGTTCGGAATCCCGTCCGCGCCGATGCCGGTGATCACCTGGGCGAAGCCGTTGGCATCGGGGATGAAGCGGCCATAAGGATCGGTGCGCAGCAGTGGAATGTTGGTGACATCGGCATCGGTCAGGTCGATGCCGAGCATCTCGCGGGCCTGCGCCTTGATGTCTGCCCAGGTGGGCAGGCCACGGTCGCCGTCGAGCAGATGGCCGGTCGCGACAGGCTTGCCCTCATGCATGACATATTCGCGCAGGAACACCTGATGCGATGCATGCGAGGTGTAGGTCTGGTTCTGGTCGACCCAGGGAGTCGTGGTGTTGGCAGCCACTTCGCCATCGGCGTCGCGGCTGGCGCGGGTCAGGACCATGAAATTGGTGTGCGGCGTTGCGGGGTTGTAGAGCGGGTCATCCGGCGAGAGCGGAATGTAGACCGTTCCGGCACCGCCCTTGGCCACGAGGTCGAGGCCATGGTCGAAGAACTGGCCGAACAGCGTGAACATCGAGTTGTAAGGCGCGGAGTCGCCGATATCGGGCGAGACGTTCTCGAACGTGTAGACGTAGACGGGACTGCCCGCGGCGGCGAGAACGGTGCCATCGGGGCCGACGACGTTGGTTGCATGGGCGACGGGCGCGCCATTGGCGTCCTGCATCGGTACGCGCGTTGCCGTCTTGCCCTCGGCGAGCATGGCATCATAGACCATGATCGCGGCCGGGTTGTTGCTGGTCTGATCGACGATCAGGTTGGAGATGATGCGCGGATCGGCGTCGACGACTGTGCCGGGTGCAAGCATCGGGCTGCCGCTCGGTGTGCCCGGCGTGTAGTTGCCGTTGGTCAGGTAAACCGGATTTTGCGGTGTCCCGAACATCTGTGTGTCGTCATTTTCGTTGAGGTAGGTCGGCTGCACCAGCGGCGTGAACGGCTGGTCGGCGGCGCCCCAGGTTTCCTTGCCATCGAGCAGGTTGTTGTAGCTGCCGTCGACGGTTCGGAGGCCGTAGGGCAGGAGATGCGCCTGCGGTGCACCGGTGCCGGTCGCGCCGGCTGCTTCGCCGGCTTCGGCGACGAGCGCGGCAAGGTCACCACCGGCCGCATGCTGTTCGGCGATGGCGATCTGCTTCAGGATGAACTCGAGATCGTGTCTTACAAGCGTAACCATTTTCCCCTCCGTCGGCGCGCTGTCCTGGCGCCTGGTTTTTCGCAAACTTGTCCTGTCCGCCGGATCGCGCTGCGAGCCCGGCGGTTTGAATTGCCCCTGATGTCTTCAAAGCCCGCCTTGCAGGGCTGGCTTGGGATGATGCGATCTTGCGGAAAGTTGCCGGGGTTTTGAACGGCGCATGGTCGGACGATGTTTTCGATGTTCGTCCACGGCAAAAGCAGGTCTTCGGTCCTTATCCTTCCGGGAGTAAGGTCCTATGATGAATTGGCCTTTGGTCTGATAGAATTCATACGGGCCTATAGTACAAAAATGGTGCTTTATTTCCTTGGGTAATATTGCAAGGATGATAGCGCTATCGGCCTTGGGGGGACGTTTTGCCGGACGAATACTTAGGCGCCAGAAATGCTGGCGTAGATGAAAGCGCGGAAGTGCCGCGACTGTTTACGCGTATCCTTCGATGGGGCGCCGAGCGGACCCTTTCCACGCAGTTCCTGATCGCCAGCAGCTTGGTTATTCTGATCGCCACGGTTTCTGCGGGCTATCTGACGACGCGGCTGGTTGCCGACAAAGCGCTCAGCGGAAAGGCCGGCACGACGGCCTTGCTGGTTCAGAGCCTGACTGAGGCTGAGGTGCAGGAACTGGGCGGCTCGACGCGCCTTAAGGCCGCCAGCATCGCCCATCTCGACGCGCTGTTCGGCGATGCGGATCTCCAGGCGCGTTTCCCGCATATCGAGATATGGGCGCCCGACGGGACTGTTGCCTATTCCCGGACCAAACAGATGATCGGCCACCGCTTCAGTTTCCCCGAGGGCCTGCAGCGCGCCTTGAAAGGCGAAATTGTCGCCGTCTATGCCGATCTTCATGCCGACGAGCATACGTTCCGCAACATCAATACCGAATATCTCGAAATCTACAGCCCGCTGCATGACCAGGCCTCGGGGCGGATCATCGGCGTGGCCGAGATCCATGAGGATCCGAGCGGTTTTGTCGATGAGCTCGCGCGGCTGCGGGTGGTCACCTGGACGACGGTGGCGTTGTTCTCCTTCGTCGTCATGCTCGGCCTGTTCCTGATCGTCAGGCGCGGCAGCCGGACGATCGAGCATCAGCGGCAGGTTCTGAGCCACCGCGCCGAGGAGGCCGAGTCCGCCTCGAAGGAATTGATGGAGTTGAGGGATACGGCGCGCCGGGCCTCCATGGAATTCGCCAACCTCAACGAGACCTTCATCCGCCGCATCGGCGCCGATCTGCATGACGGCCCGGTACAGCTGATGACGCTGGCGATCCTGCAGCTCGACGAGTTGCGCGACCTGACCAAGAAGGATGAGCGCGCAAGGCTCCTCGACGAGACCAGCAAGACGCTCGGTGAAGCGCTGATCGAGGCCCGGACGGTCACCAAATCGCTGCTCTTGCCTGAGATCCTGCATCTCTGGGCCAAGGACGTGGTGGCCGAGGCGATCAGGCAGCATGAGGCGCGGACCAAGACCAAGGTCGCCTTTGTGTCCAGCGGCACCAATGCCGACCTGCCGCCGGCGCTGAAGACCTGCATCTACCGCTTCGTTCAGGAAGGGCTCAACAACGCCTACCGCCACGCTGGTGGCAACGGCCAGCGTGTCCGATGTCGGATCGACATGCCAGTCATCGCGATTTCGGTCGGGGATGACGGTTTGCCCTCCGGGACGGTGCCTTTCGCGGCGCGCGAGGGCGGAATGGGGCTCTATGGCCTCCGGCAGAGGATCGAGAGCTTCGGCGGTAAGCTTGCTGTTAACAAACGGCCCGGGGGCGGCATGATGCTGGAGATGGTGCTGGAGTTGCAGCAGGCCGACGCAACTGGCCTATAAGGCGACGGACTATCCGAATTGATAACTGGCTGAAAGCATAGAGATCGAATAGACAGAAATCCGATGAAGTTAACCAAGCATTAAAATCCGTCTTTATGTTTGGCTCTGTTTACTTTAGAGCTATCGGAAAGAAGACGAGGGGGTTTATTCGTCATCATGTCTATCTCTGTCGCATTCGTTGATGATCATCCAATATTGTTGGATGGACTAGTTAATCTTTACTCGGCGAAGGAAGATCTTCGAGTGACTGCCCGCGGGCAGAACGCCATCGACGCGCTGAAGATCGTCGAGGAGCACCGGCCCGACGTTCTTGTCACCGATCTCAGTATGCCGGGCGATACACTGGCGGCACTCGAGCTGATCCAGAAGAACTACGAAGGCACGAAGGTCGTGGTCTTCACCGCCACCGCCAATATCGACACGGCGATCCAGGTGCTCAATCTCGGCGTCTGCGGCTATGTGCTGAAGGGCAGCACGGCGCGCGATCTGTATGAGGCGATCAAGACCGTGCATGACGGCAGCACGTTCATCACGCCGGGTTTCGCCACCAAGGTGATCCTGTCGATGAAGACGGCCGAGGTGCGCCGCAAGGCGCAGATGCAGAAGCGCCTGAGCGCCCGCGAGGAGCAGATCGTCAACTACCTGCTGCAGGGCAAGACCAACCGCGAAATCGCCAGCATGCTCGATATCAGCGAGAAGACCGTCAAGCACTACATGACGATCCTGATGCAGAAGCTCGATGCCCGCAATCGCGTCGAAGTGGTGCTTGCTGCCCAGAAGCTGCAGTCTCCCGCGGAGACCGGCGCGCCATCCTCGATGCTGTTGTCGTAATCGGCGAGCACAGCCAACCAAAGAAACAAAGACATAAGCATATCTTTATGTCTATTGACGTGTGATCCGCGATGCGACATGCTCGTGTCATCGTGGTTCTGCGGACCTTTGGTCCGGAGCTAAGAGGGAATCCGGTGAAAATGCCGGAGCTGCCCCCGCAACTGTAAGCGGCGAGCGGCCGTCCATTCATGTCACTGGGGAAGACGCCCCGGGAAGACGGACGGCAGCGTTGACCCGCAAGCCAGGAGACCTGCCGCGATCGATAACGTCCACGGGCGGGGTGTCCGGTGTGCCGCTTTTGCGACCGGCACGCCTGTGTCCGCGCGCCGATGCGTCATCCCAAGCCTTGCCCATAACCCTCGGGGTAAGGAAACATGAGCATCAAGACTGCAAATCTCGGATTCCCGCGTATCGGAAAGCACCGCGAACTGAAGTTCGCGCTGGAAAGCTATTGGGCCGGAAAGGCCGATAGGACAGCACTTCTCGACGTCGCCAAGACATTGCGGGCCGAACATTGGACCCTGCAGAAGGCCAAGGGGATCGATATCATCCCGTCCAACGACTTTTCCCTCTACGACCATGTGCTCGACACGGCGGTGATGGTCGGCGCCGTACCGGCCGAATATGGCTGGAAGGGCGGCCCCGTCGATCTCGACATCTATTTCGCCATGGCGCGCGGCTCAGTGGGCGCTGAGCACAGCGATTGCGGCCATGCGCATCATCATGAGGGCGTTCCGGCGCTCGAAATGACCAAGTGGTTCGATACCAACTACCACTACATGGTGCCGGAATTCACCCGCGACCAGCGCTTCGCGCTGACCGAAAACAAGCCGCTGCAGATGTTCCGCGAGGCGAAGGCGCTCGGTATCCACACGCGCCCGGTCATTTTCGGCCCGGTGACCTTCCTGAAGCTCGGCAAGGCGACGCAGGCAGGCTTTGATCCGATAGAACTGCTCGACCGGTTGCTCCCTGTCTATGCGGCCATCCTCGCGGAGCTCAGCACTGCGGGCGCCGATTGGGTGCAGATCGACGAGCCAGCCCTGGTGCTCGATCTCACAGACGCTGAGCGGAACGCGCTGACCACGGCCTACAGCGCGCTTCACCAGCTGGTGCCGAACCTGAAGATCATGATCGCCAGCTATTTCGGCGCATTGGGCGACAATCTCAAGACAGCAGCGGCGCTGCCGGTTGCCGGTCTGCACGTCGATCTGGTGCGCGCGCCCGAGCAGCTTGATGCGGTCGTATCGGCGGTGCCTGATGACCGGGTATTGTCTCTCGGCGTCATCGATGGCCGCAACATCTGGCGCGCTGATCTTGAGAAACTGCTGGATCGGGTCGAGGCGCTTTCCAAAACGCGTCCAATCGAAATCGCGCCATCTTGCTCGCTTCTGCATGTGCCGATCGATCTTGCTCTCGAAACCGCTATTGATGCCGAGGTCAGGGGATGGCTGGCTTCTGCCACGCAGAAGCTGGATGAGCTGGCGGTCCTCGGCCAGGCACTTTCGCAGGGGCGCGATTGCGTGACGGATGCCATCGGCAGCTCTTCGAGGGCCGCGGCCGCCCGCGCGGCATCGCCGAAGGTCAATGATCCCGCGGTCAGGCAGCGGATTGCAGCGATCGACGAGACCATGAAGCGCCGCAAGGCCGGTTTCGCCGAGCGCAAGGCGATCCAGCAGACGGATATGCGCTTGCCGCTGTTCCCGACGACGACGATCGGGTCCTTTCCGCAGACGCCTGAAGTCCGCAAGGCCCGTTCGGCACACACGAAGGGGACGCTCAGCAATGCGGACTATGAGGCTTTCCTGCGCAAGGAAACCGAAGCAGCCATCCGCTGGCAGGAGGAAATCGGCCTCGATGTGCTCGTTCATGGCGAGTTCGAGCGCAATGACATGGTGCAGTATTTTGGCGAGCAGCTGTCAGGCTTTGCCTTCACGCAGCATGCCTGGGTACAGAGCTATGGGTCGCGCTATGTCCGCCCGCCTATTATCTTCGGCGATATCGCGCGGCCGAAGCCGATGACGACAAGCTGGTGGCAATATGCCCAGTCTCTGACAGACCGGCCGGTGAAGGGCATGCTGACTGGACCGGTGACGATCCTCAACTGGTCCTTCGTGCGTGATGATATCGCCCGAAGCGAAGCATGCCGGCAGATCGCGCTGGCGATTCGCGACGAGGTCGGTGATCTCGAAAAGGCCGGCGCCAGAATGATCCAGATCGACGAGGCAGCACTCCGGGAAGGCCTGCCGCTGCGGCGCTCGCAATGGAAGACCTATCTCGACTGGGCCGTCGAAAGCTTCCGCCTGTGCTCGACCGGTGTCAGCAACGCGACGCAGATCCACACGCATATGTGCTACTCGGAGTTCAACGACATCATCGATGCGATCGCCGCGATGGATGCGGATGTGATCTCGATCGAGACGTCGCGCTCGAAGATGGAGCTGCTGGAGGCATTCCGCGGTTTCGACTATCCGAACGAAATCGGCCCGGGTGTCTACGACATCCACTCGCCACGCGTTCCCGATATTGCCGATATGACCGGTCTGCTTCTTCTGGCGCGCGAGCGGCTTGGCGATTCGCAGCTCTGGATCAATCCGGATTGCGGCTTGAAGACCCGCAAATGGGAGGAAGTGAAGCCGGCGCTCGTCAATATGGTGGCGGCGGCGCGGTCTTTGCGCGAACGCGTTGCCACGGCAACGGCCTGATCGTCATCGCATTCGAGGAGCCGGCTTTTGCCGGCTTCTCTTTTCCACAGCCAATCCGCATTAATCTTCCGTTATCCACATCACATTCATTTTTTCGGCTTGCGGCACCCGAAACCTGAACCATCCATTGACGTAAAAATAGACTCGCGTACTATATCTAGTGTTCGAGGTTCCCTCGATTCGCAAGGATCGCGGGCTAAGACGGGAATTCGGTGAGATCTGCCGCAAGGCGGAGCAATGCCGGAGCTGCCCCCGCAACTGTGAGCGGCGAGCATATGTCCCATTTCGGGTCACTGGGTCATGAAGACCTGGGAAGACCGGGATGAATGTGATGATCCGCAAGCCAGGAGACCTGCCTTGAGCGAAAACGTCCACGGGCGGGGTGTCCGGCTGGCGAGCGATGAGATGTGGGCATGATGCCGCTCTTCGCTTCCTCCGGTGTGTCCCGCATGAGCCACTTCGGGGTGAAGTCTTATGTCTTTGAGTTTCAGATCATACCGGCGCGAATGACGGGCTGCTGACGCCCGGCAACCGGCAACGGCTGTCTTCCTTTTCGATCTTCCCAAGCGCGGACATCGGCGGATGTCCGAACGATATCCCATGCCTTCCAGTCACGAGGTTTTCCCATGAGCATCACCGTCTACAGCAAGCCCGCCTGCGTTCAGTGCACCGCAACCACCCGCGCGCTCGATCGCCAGGGCATCGACTACACCATCATCGATGTTTCCACCGATAGCGCCGCCTATGATCTGGTGCAGGGTCTCGGCTACCGTCAGGTCCCTGTTGTCATCGCCGGCGAGCAGCATTGGGCGGGCTTCCGCCCCGACATGATCAGCGCGCTCGCCTGAGCGGCGGCTGCGATGGGCGAGATCGTCTATTTTTCCAGCCGGTCGGAAAACACCCATCGCTTCGTCGAAAAGCTTGGCCTTCCCGCCCGGCGCATCCCGATATCAGGCGAGACGCTTCAAGCCGTCTCTCCCTATGTTCTTGTGGTCCCGACCTATAGCGGCGAGGGCGGCAAGGGAGCTGTGCCCAAGCAGGTGATCCGTTTCCTGAACGATGCGGCAAACCGTTCGAACCTCCGCGGCGTGATTGCCGCGGGCAACAGCAACTTCGGCGAGACCTATGGGCTCGCCGGCGACATCATCGCGAAGAAATGCCAGGTACCTTACCTCTACAGGTTCGAGTTGCTCGGCACCGCTGATGATGTTGCCAACGTCAAACACGGATTGGAACGATTTTGGACACGGCAGTTCTCGAGCGCCCCGTAAAGGCGCAAGCCGCGGAAACCGGGCTGGATTACCACGCGCTGAACGCGATGCTGAACCTCTATGACGAGGACGGCAAGATCCAGCTGGACAAGGACCGGCAGGCGGCGAAGCAGTATTTCCTGCAGCACGTCAACCAGAACACCGTGTTCTTCCATAATCTCCGGGAGAAGCTCGATTACCTCGTCACCGAGGGCTATTACGAGCAGGAGGTGCTGGATCAGTATTCGTTCAACTTCGTGCGCGATCTCTTCGATCACGCCTATGACAAGAAGTTCCGCTTCCCGACCTTCCTCGGCGCCTTCAAATATTACACCAGCTACACGCTGAAGACCTTTGACGGAAAGCGCTATCTGGAGCGCTATGAAGACCGCATCTGCATGGTGGCACTCGCCTTGGCGCAGGGCAACGAGGCATTGGCCCGCGACATGGTCGATGAGATCATTTCCGGCCGCTTCCAGCCGGCAACGCCGACCTTCCTCAATGCCGGAAAGAAGCAGCGCGGCGAGCTGGTCTCCTGCTTCCTGATGCGCGTCGAAGACAATATGGAATCGATCGGCCGCTCGATCAATTCTGCGCTGCAGTTGTCGAAGCGCGGTGGTGGCGTGGCGCTGTCGCTGACCAACATTCGCGAAATGGGCGCGCCGATCAAGCATATCGAGAACCAGTCGTCGGGCATCATCCCGGTGATGAAGCTGCTCGAGGACGCCTTCTCCTATGCCAACCAGCTCGGCGCGCGCCAGGGGGCAGGGGCCGTCTATCTCAACGCCCACCACCCCGACATCATGCGCTTCCTTGATACCAAGCGCGAGAATGCCGACGAGAAGATCCGCATCAAGACGCTGTCGCTCGGCGTCGTCATTCCAGACATCACCTTCGAGCTCGCCAAGAACAACGAGGACATGTACCTGTTCTCGCCCTATGACGTGGAACGCGTCTACGGCGTGCCGTTCACCGAAATCTCGGTGACCGAAAAATACCGCGAGATGGTGGCCGACAGCCGCATCAAGAAGAAGAAGATCAAGGCCCGCGACTTCTTCCAGATCGTCGCCGAGATCCAGTTCGAGAGCGGCTATCCCTACATCATGTTCGAAGACACGGTGAACAAGGCGAACCCGATCGCCGGACGCATCACCATGAGCAATCTGTGCTCCGAGATCCTGCAGGTCAGCGAAGCCAGCGAGTACAATGACGATCTGTCCTACAAGGTGATGGGCAAGGACATTTCCTGCAATCTCGGCTCGCTGAATATCGCCGCCGCCATGGACTCATCCGATTTCGGCAAGACGATCGAGACCTCGATCCGGGCGCTGACGGCAGTTTCCGACATGAGCCACATCTCCTCGGTCCCGTCGATCGAGAAGGGCAATGACGAGAGCCACGCGATCGGCCTGGGTCAGATGAACCTGCACGGCTATCTGGCCCGCGAGCGAATCCAGTACGGCTCCGAAGAGGGCGTCGATTTCACCAATATGTATTTCTACACGGTGACCTATCACGCCATCCGCGCCTCGAACCGTCTCGCGATCGAGCGGGGCCAGAGCTTCAAGGGTTTCGAGAATTCCAAATACGCGTCGGGCGAATATTTCGACAAGTATACCGAAATGGAATGGAAACCGGCTACGCAGACGGTTTCTGACCTGTTCAGCAATGCCGGTATCGAAATTCCCACCCAGGAAGACTGGCTGGCACTGAAGAAGGCCGTCATGGAGGGCGGGCTTTATAACCAGAACCTGCAGGCGGTGCCGCCGACGGGGTCGATCTCCTACATCAACCACTCGACGTCATCGATCCACCCGATCGTCTCCAAGATCGAGATCCGCAAGGAAGGCAAGATCGGCCGCGTCTATTATCCGGCGGCCTTCATGACCAACGACAATCTCGACTATTACCAGGACGCCTACGAGATCGGACCGGAGAAGATCATCGACACCTATGCGGCTGCCACCCAGCATGTCGACCAGGGCCTGTCGCTGACGCTGTTCTTCCGCGATACGGCGACGACGCGCGATATCAACAAGGCTCAGATCTACGCCTGGAAGAAGGGCATCAAGACCATCTACTACATCCGCCTGCGCCAGATGGCGCTGGAGGGGACGCAGGTGGAGGGATGTGTGTCGTGTACGTTGTGATCTGATTTCCGGCCGCTGGCCTTAGAGCGAGTAGCCCCCCTCATCCCCGGCGCAGCACGCTGCGCCTGACCTGCCGGCACCTTCTCCCCGCTGGGGAGAAGGGAACCGCAGCGCCCGTCAGCCCCTTGATTGAGGCGTGTAGGCGGGCACGTCCCCTCTCCCCAGCGGGGAGAGGGTTAGGGTGAGGGGGCCGCGTCCTCCAACAGAACTGATTGAGGAAAGATTTCCCATGAACATGCACGCCAAGCCCGTATCCCGCGTCCGCGCCATCAACTGGAACCGCATCGAGGACGACAAGGACCTCGAAGTCTGGAACCGCCTGACCGGCAATTTCTGGCTGCCGGAAAAGGTACCGTTGTCGAACGACATTCCCTCCTGGGCGACGCTGAAGCCGGAAGAGCAGCAGTTGACGATCCGGGTCTTTACCGGGCTGACGCTGCTCGACACTATCCAGAACGGCGTCGGCTCGGTGACGCTCATGGCCGATGCCTCGACCCAGCATGAAGAGGCGGTGCTTTCCAACATCTCCTTCATGGAAGCTGTGCACGCGCGCTCCTATTCTTCGATCTTCTCGACGCTGTGCTCGACGCCTGACGTCGACGACGCCTATCGCTGGTCCGACGAGAATGAGTTTCTGCAGAAGAAGTCGGCGCTGATCATGGAGCAATATGCTTCGGGCGATCCGCTGAAGAAGAAGGTTGCCAGCGTCTTCCTCGAAAGCTTCCTGTTCTATTCCGGCTTCTATCTGCCGATGTACTGGTCGAGCCGCGCCAAGCTCACCAACACCGCCGATATGATCCGCCTGATCATCCGCGACGAGGCGGTGCATGGCTATTACATCGGCTACAAGTTCCAGCGCGCCGTCGAGCGTCTGCCGGAAACCCGCCGCCAGGAGATCAAGGATTTCGCCTTCGATCTGCTGCTGGAGCTCTACGACAACGAGGCCAAATATACCGAGGCGCTTTATGACGGCGTCGGGCTCACCGAAGACGTCAAGAAGTTCCTGCACTATAACGCCAACAAGGCGCTGATGAACCTCGGCTACGAGGCGCTGTTCCCGCCGGAGGCCTGCAAGGTCAATCCGGCGATCCTTTCGGCCCTCTCGCCGAATGCCGACGAGAACCACGACTTCTTCTCGGGCTCCGGCTCGTCTTACGTCATCGGTAAGGCGGTGGCGACTGAGGACGAGGACTGGAACTTCTAGGCAAGGTCAGTCGAGCGAGGCGAGGTCGGACCTTTGGCTTCCGACTTCGACCGTCGCCGTCAATCCTGCGATCAGCTGCACACCGTCAGGCACCTTGTCGAGATTGATACGAACCGGAACGCGCTGCGCCAGCCGCACCCAGCTGAAGGTCGGGTTGATATTGGCCAGCAGCCCGGTTCCCGACGTGCGCTCGCGGTCCTCGATGCCGGTCGCGATACTGTCGACATGGCCTTCCAGCGTCTGGCGATGGCCCATCAGGTGGATCGTGACGCTGTCACCGACATGGATGCGCGGCAGCTTGGTTTCCTCGAAATAGCCTTCGACTCGCAGGGAGTCGGTATCGACGAGCGCGACCTTGGCGGTGCCGGCGGTGACATAGTCGCCTGGGCGCAGGCTGAGGTTCGAAACCGTGCCGTTGACCGTTGCTCTGACGGCGGAGCGGTCGAGATTGAGCTGCGCCAGATCGCGGTTGGCGACGGCCTGCAGATAGGTGGCTTCGGCCTGGTCGGCGGCTGTGCGCGCCTGTTCCTTCTGCTGCACGGAGGCGGCATCGCCGAGGCGCTGCTGGCGGTCGGTTTCGCGGCGGGCCTGTTCCAGCATGGCCTTGGCGCCTTCGAGCGCCGCTTCGGTCTGCGCGAGAGCAATCTTGAAGCGCTCGCCATCGACGCGGAACAGCACATCACCCTTCTTGACCGATTGGTTGTCCTTGACCGCGACGTCGCTGACGAGGCCGGAAACGTCCGGTGCGATGCCGACGACGTCGGCGCGCAGACGCGCGTCGCGCGTCCAGGGTTCATCCATGTAATGCACCCAAAGGCCGTGGCCGGCATAGGCGGCGGCGGCAACGAAGGCGAGGGTGACGATCAGGCGGGAGATTGATTTCAGCGTGTTCATGCGAAGTACCAGCGTGTCAGGGAGGAGACTGCTCCGAGAAGCAGCACATAGAGGGAGAGATCGAAGAGGCCGCGGTGCCAGACGAGCGAATAGGCGCCCACCCAGCTCAGTCCGCGACGGACGATCATCACGAGAAGAAGGGAAAGCACCATGAGAACGAGAAGGCGCGGCACATAGACGCCATAGAGATCGAATTCGGCAGGCATGACGGTTTACTCGGCTGCAATCTGAAGCGGGGTTGAGATGGTTTCGGGCGTGGGCCAATCTGGCGGCGCCGCCTCAGGGAAGAGCGCCCGGCGCAGACCGACCAGGGCATCGATATTGTCCCGGGTTTCCGTCCGTTCATGGGTAATGGTTCCGAGGCTGTCGTCGATAGCGGCACGCAACTCGTCGGGCGGGTCGATTGCCTGGCCGGCATCAAGCCGCGCCCGGTAGAAATCGGACACGCCTGAGAGCACCCGGCCGACAGACAGTGCGCTTGCGCCGGTCAGTTCCTTGCGCCGGGTCTGCAGCATCAGAACGTTAAAGCCGAGGCGCACATCGGCGAAGCCATCGACCTTTTTTAGTTCGCGATCCTCGACGGCGGCGAGGCGCGGCACCAGCTGGCCGAGGCGATCGAGGATGCGGCCGGAGAGCCGCTCATGGTCGGTGCGCCGTTCGCCGGCTGCCGTTTCGGCCAGATCCTTCCATCCGGCACGCACCAGCCGCCCGGCGGCGAGTTCGGCGCCGAAAGGACGGGCGATCAGCGTCCACACGAGGGCAAAGCCGATTCCGGCAAGGGCCGCGACCGCCTCATTGGTGAAGGTGGTGAAGTCGGATGTGTAGCGATCCTGGAGAGCGATGAAGCTCGCGCTGTTCACCGAAAGCAGCATCGCCAGCATGTTGAACTGCGGCCGGGTGATCAGCAGGCCTAGCAACAGGAAGGGCGGGGCGAAAACCACGGCCAGCAGCTCATAGGAGTTGACCGCCGGCAGGATGGCGAAAATGTAGACGAAGGAGATCACAAGGCTCAGAGCCGACCAGATGAACATCGACCGGATGAAGGGCGCGGGCCGGTCCATCGCGGCGAAGAACGAGCAGGCGACGGCGGCCATGGTGACGAAGCCCGCACCATTCTGCCAGCCGGTGAAGATCCAGAAGAAGCAGGCGACAGCGATCCCGGCAACGACGGAACCGGCAGCGAAGGCAATCAGCGCATAGTCATAATGCCTGACGCGGCCGACCACCTGGCGGTGGCGGAAAACCGGATGCCACGGACCGGCATGGCGGCCGCTGGCGATCTCGTCGCGCAGCGTCAGGCAATCGTGCCAGAGATCGACGATCTCGCCGAGGCGGGCAAGCGCGCTGCGATAAAGCAGGGCGTTCCAGCCGGTTTCGTGGCTTTCCGAGGTCTGGACGTCATCGATGCGGCGGCGCAAGTTCGCGCCTGTACCATCCGGCTTGCCTTTGCCGCCCTGCTGTAACCAGGCGGCGGCATCGTTGAGCAGCGCGGAAAGCGCCGGCGGCAGCTCCTGTCCGGAGGCTTTCAGCGCGTGAAGACGGTCGGCAAGCGATGAAAACAGCGGCAGCAGCATCAGCAGGCGGCCACGCAATTCGCGCGAATGACGGACGATATCGCGGCCATTCGCGTCATGGCCGAGCTGGCTGATGACGAGATCAAGACCAGTCACATCGGAGGCGAGCTTCTGGCGTTTCAGCGGCGTTGCCGGCGAGGCGCCTTCGCCGCGCAGGATCTCGTCGGCCCAGCTTCCGGCATCATCGAGCCAGGTGGTGATGCGCTGGCCGAGCAGCGAGCTGACGCTGGCCGGAAAGATGACGGCGCTGACGATGCTGGCGCAGACGATGCCGATGATGATCTCTTCCGAGCGGGCAAGCGCCGTGTCGAAGACCGTCTCGGGCGAGCCGACAGAGGGCAGGGCGATCATCGGCAGCGAATAGCCGGCAAGCATGAAGACATAGCTTCGGGCGCTGCGGTCGAGCATCGAGATGAACAGCAGCGTGCCGGTCCAGAGCGCCACGACCAGCGACAGCAGTTCGGGCGCGTTGACGAAGAGCGGAACGAAGAACACCGCGGCAGAAGCGCCGAGCAGCGTGCCGAGCGCGCGATAGAGGCCCTTGGAGCTTGTGGCGCCCGCCAGCGGATTGGCGACAACGTAGACGGCCGCCATCGCCCAGTAGGGGCGCGGCAGATCGAGCGACAGCGCCACGAAAAGCGCCAGCATCGAGGCAAGAAACGCCTTGCCCGAGAATAACCAGTCACGCCATACGGGTATCACGACGCTGCCTCGATTTCCTTTTCGAGGGCGCCTGTCTGCGTCACGTCTATATTGTCGAAGGCCTGCAGCACGCGCACGGCAGCTTCAAGGTCTGCCTTGCTGACATCCTGGAGAATGCGCTCGCGAAGCTCGTCGAGCACGGCTTCCATGCGTGCCGCAAGGGCACTGCCCTCATCGGTCAGATAAAGACCCTTGGCGCGGCGATCGGCAGGATCGTCCTTGCGGACGACAAGGCCAAGCGTTTCGAGCTGATCGAGAAGACGAACCAGCGATGGCCCTTCGATGCCGACATGGCCGGCCAGCACCACTTGGCGGACACCGCCGCCGAGGCGGCCGATCCAGAGAAGCGGGGCGGCGCAGGCCTCGGAGATTCCGTGGCTGCTGAGTGCGAGGTCGACGGCGCGGCGCCACTGGCGGCCGGTCGAAAGCAGGTTTGCGGTGAAGACGCGCTGAAGGCTGTTGTAGGTATCCATGCGTTGGATATAGCACCGAATTCGATAGGATTCAAATTATTCGCTATCTATTTTATTGGCTGCGGCAATCTGGCTATGCTGGTCGGCCTTTAGCTCAGGCGTGGCTGGCGGCGATCATCTCGGCAGCCTTCGAGCCGATCGCCATCGCCGGAGCGTTGGTGTTGCCCGAAAGAATGAAGGGAATGATCGAGCAATCGATGACCCGAAGGCCGGCGATGCCCCGCACACGAAGATCGCTGCCGACGACCGCCATGGGGTCGCTGTCCGGCCCCATGCGCAGGCTACCGGAGGGATGATAGTTGGTCTTGACCGTCTGCCCGGCAAATTTCGTCAGGGCTTCTTCGTCCTGAATGGCGCGGCCGGGAAGGATCTCCATGTCGATCTTGGACAGGAAAGGCTCGGTTTCCAGCAACCGGCGCGCTGTCTTCAGCGATGCCAGTGTCAGCCTCAGATCATCGGGATCGCCGAAGAAGTTGCAATCGATCAGCGGCTGGTCGGCAGGATTGGCGGAGCGCAGCCGGACGCTGCCACGCGCCTTCGGCCTGAGAAGGCATGAGGTGAAGGTCACGCCCCAGGTGGGTTTGGCCGAGGAGACGTCGCGGTCGAGATAGACGATCGGAGCGCAATAGAGCTGAATAGTGGGACGCTCGCCGCCATCCGGATCGTAGAACAGGCATGATTCGATCCCCGTGGTCGTCACCGGCCCGGAATCGAAGAACAGATATTGCAGGCCGTTGCGGATCATCGGCCAGCCCTTGTCCTCGCCGAAATATCCGGATTTGCCCTTGGTCGTCGCGATCACCGGGACTTCGTGATGATCCTGAAGATTGGCGCCGACGCCTGGAATGTCGGCTGCAACGGCAATACCGTGCTGGCGAAGGTGACCGGCCGGACCGAGCCCCGACAGCATCATCAGCTTGGCACTGTTATAGGTACCGGCCGCAACCAGCACCTCCCTGCCTGCGATCGCCGTCTGCGTCTCGCCATCCCTAGTGTAGACGATGCCGCGGGCGCGGCCGTTTTCGATGAGGATGCGGTCGACCCGCGCGCAGGTGATGATCTGCAGCCGCTCGTCCTTTGCCAGGGGATCGAGGAAGGCCTTTTTCGCGTCGGAGCGCTCGGTGCGACGGCCCCACTTGGCGAATGTATGTTGCATGATGCCGACGCCGTTCTGGCGCTCGCCATTGAAATCCGGATTGTAGGAATGGCCGAGCCCCTGGGCGGCACGAATGAAATCCTCGGTCGTATCCGAAATATGCTTCGGTTCGGAAACGCGAAGCTCACCTGATATGCCGTGATAGGCGTTGTTGAAGCGGCTGTTGGCCTCGATGCCGGTAAAGTGTGGCAGCATGTCTGCGTAGGACCATTCGCTGCCATTGCCGAGATAGCGCGCCCAGCCGTCATAGTCTTCCTTCTGGCCCCGCATATAGACCATCGCATTGACCGCGCTGCCGCCACCGAGTGCCTTGGCGACAGGCACGATCGGCCCGCGGCCGCCAAGCTGCGGCTGGGGAACGGTATGATGCATTTCGAGAAAATCGTCGCGGGCGAGATACTTCATGTAGCCCGCCGGAAAGGACATCAGCTTCGCCGTCTGGCTTGGGCCACGCTCGGCGATCAGAACCGAAAAGCCGAAATCGCGGACAAGCCGCATGGCCGCCACCGAAGCCGCTGATCCGCCGCCGGCAATGATGAAATCAAATTCGCGCGCCATCTATCCTCCCGGTGGACCTTTCTGTCTTCTCTCTTCAGATGGCGGTGAAGCCGTTGTCGACGAAGAGGTGGACGCCGTTGACGAAATTGGAATCGTCGCTGGCCAGGTAAAGCGCGGCACGCGCCACGTCTTCGGGCTCGCCGATGCGCCCCTGCTGGGCGGCGATCGCCTCGTCCGACACATCGACGCCGAGCGCCTGCAGTTCCTTGACCTCGCGCAACCCATGCGGCGTGCGGATGAAGCCGGGGCAGACGGCATTGCAGCGGATGTTGCGGTCGCGGAATTCGACGGCAACGGCCCGGGCAAACATGTGCACGGCGCCCTTGGTCGTGTCGTAGAGTACTTCCATCGGCGTTGCCGCGACGGCGGAGATCGACGAGGTGCAGACGATCGATCCTCCTCCGGCTGCGATCATCTTCGGCAGGACCGCCTTGGTCATCAGGAACATCGAGCGCACATTGACGCCGTGCAGCCACTCCCATTCATCGAGCGTCGTTTCCAGGAACGGCTTGATGACGATCGTTCCGGCATGATTGAAGAGGACGGTGACGGCGCCGAACTTGTCTTCCACACCTCTCACGGCATCGTTGACGGCCGTCTCATTGGAGACGTCGGCCACCCAGTAGTCGGCGACACCGCCGGCGTCGCGGATCGCCTTTGCGGTTTCTGCGGCGGCCTCCTCGTTCCGGTCGATGATCGCCACCTTGGCGCCCTCGGCGGCAAAGAGTTTCGAGGCTGCTCCGCCCATGCCTGTCGCCCCGCCGGAAATGATCGCAATCTTGCCTGCCAGTCTTCCAGCCATGGTGAGGTCTCCTCGATGGGGTGTGAGTATGGGTTGGGGATCAGTTTGCCGTGGAAATTCCCGATGAGCGCAGGTCACGGCGGAAATCGGATGGGGACATGCCGGCGATGTGGCGGAAGGATTTGTTGAAGGCGCTGATCGAGCCGAAGCCGCTATCCATGGCCACCTGCAGCACGTTGGCTTCCTCGCTCATCAGCATCGCCTGGGCTCGGGAGAGCCGCAGAAGGTTGACATATTTGCTCAGCGTCATGCCGGTCGACTTCTTGAAGAGGTTCATCGCATATTTCGGATGGAGATCGGCGGCACGGGCGATATCGATCGTGTCGATGTCTTCCATGAAATTGGCAGCGATGAAGTCGCACATGCGTGCCACGTTGCGTGACGACTGGGCGTAGGGCGGATCGTTTTCGGCAAGCTGCGTGCTGAGCCCGATCATTGAATAGGGTTCCAGCAGGATGCGCTCGATCCGCAGCAGCAGTTCGTCCACGGCATGCTGCGACTTTGCTGCATCGCCGGATGTCGCATAGCGATGCCAGCGGGCGAAATTTTCGCTGTCGGCGGCATCGGTCGCCGAGGTCAGCATGGTGGCGCCACGCATCAGCTGGCTGGAAATGGCGACCGGCAGGCGCATGCGGAAGAAATAGACGAGCGGCAGGTGGGCGCCGGCATAAATCGAATCATCGGACGATTCGTCCATCTGATGCGGCTGACCGCCCCAGAACAGGCACATCTCGCCGGCGTTGAGCGAAAATTCATGGTCGTTCATGCGATAATGCACGGTTCCATGCATCACGAAATTGACCTCGACCTGGGCGTGCCAGTGCGGCATGGCCATGACGGGCGGATGGGCGTGGAACATTTGCAGCGCGGTGGGCAGCCCCTCGATGCTGCTCGCACCGGGCTGATAGATGGCTCTTTGCGCAACCTTACTTTCCGCCAAATCCATATTCCCTTTTTAGGAGACAGCCGGTGCCTTCCGGTTAGTGTAGGCACGTTCGCTAAGGGACGGCAATTGAAAAGGGAGGATTTTCAATGCGCTTCAATCTTATCGGTGCGACGGCTGCTGTCGCGCTGCTTGCTTCCGGCTCCGCATATGCAGAGCAGGGCACGCTCACCATCTGGAGCTGGAACGTCGCCGCATCGGCGCTGAAATCCACTGTGGAAGGCTTCAACAAGAAATACCCTGACGTCAAAGTCGATGTGCAGGATCTCGGCAACCAGCAGGTCTTCGACAAGATGCTGGCAGCCTGCGCCGCCGGAGGAGACGGCCTGCCTGACATCGTCACGGTCGAGAATTTCGAAGCGGAAATCTTCTGGAACCGCTTCCCCGACTGCTTCACCAATCTGAAGGACCTCGGCTACAACGCCGATATCCAGGCGAAATTCCCTGATTTCAAGCGCACCGAGCTCGAAGTTGGCGATGTTGCCTACGCCATGCCGTGGGACTCCGGCCCGGTTGCGGTGTTCTACCGCCGCGATTTCTATGAGAAGGCAGGCGTCGATCCGACGACGATCAAGACCTGGGACGATTTCATCGCCGCCGGCAAGAAGATTTCGGCAGCCAATCCTGGCGTCGTCATGGCGCAGGCCGATTTCAACGGCGACAGCGAATGGTTCCGCATGATTTCCAACGAGCAGGGCTGCGGCTACTTCTCCGAGGATGGTCAGTCGATCACCATCAACAAGCCTGCCTGCGTCGCGACCCTGGACAAGGTCAAACAGATGAAGGATGCCGGCACGCTAACGGCCGCCATCTGGGACGAAAAGATCCAGGCGAATACCGCTGGAAAGGTAGCCAGCCAGATGTATGGCGGCTGGTACGAAGGCACGATCCGCTCCGGCTCGCCCGATCTGTCCGGCAAGTGGGGCGTTTACATGATGCCGAGCCTGACCGCCGACGGCCCACATGCCGCCAACCTCGGCGGTTCGTCGCTGGCGATCGCCGCCAATTCCGAAAACAAGGAAGCGGCCTGGAACTACATCAACTACTCGCTTGGTACCAATGAAGGCCAGGTGACGATGCTGAAGTCCTTCGGCCTCGTGCCGTCGCTTCTCTCGGCCGTCCAGGATCCGTTCGTCAACGAACCGCAGCCCTATTGGGGCGGTCAGAAGGTCTGGGCCGACATTCTCTCGACCCTGCCGAAGATCGTGCCGAGCCGCGGCACGCAGTACCAGACGGATGCGGATGCCATCTACAAGGCGGCGCAGACCAAATACTTCGCCGGTGGCTTCCCGGATGCCAAGGCAGCGCTTGACGACGCTGCCAAGCAGATCGCCACCGCGACCGGTCTTCCGATCGCAGAATAAGTGACGAAGCCGGGCGCTTTGCGGCGCCCGGTTCTCCATCCTCCGGGATGGCTCGTTGCGTCTGTGAGGAGGAAAATATGCCGATCCGCAACCGGAGCGCCTATGCGTTCCTCGCGCCCTATCTCATCGTCTTCGCCACCTTCTGGGTGTGGCCGATCATCAGTTCGTTTCTGATCTCGTTTCAGAACACGCGCGTCAATCCGTGGAAGTTCAGCCTCTCGGCCAATTGGGGACGCCTGTTCGGCGACCCGGCTTTCTACAACGCGCTCTACAACACGCTGATCATCCTGGTCATCCAGGTACCGGTGATGATCGCGATCGCCACCGTCATGGCAGTGCTCCTGAATTCGCCGCTCCTGAAGCTGCGGCCGCTCTTCCGTTTTGCCTTCTTCGCGCCCGTCGTTGTCGGCGAGGTCGCCTATGCGGCAGTCTTCCGCCTGATGTTCAGCATCGATTTCGGTATCGTCAACAAGCTGATCACTTCGGTCGGCCTGCCCGCCGTTTCGTGGTTCGACAATGCCAATGCCGCCATGGCACTGGTCATCATCGCCGTGACCTGGCGCTGGGCAGGCTATAACGCCATCATCATTCTCGCCGGGCTACAATCGATCCCTGAGGATGTCTACGAGGCTGCGACGCTCGACCGGGTCAGCAAGACGCAGCAGTTCTTCCACATCACACTGCCGCTCTTGAAGCCGATCATTCTGTTCTGCGTGGTTCTCTCGGTCATCGGTACGATGCAGCTCTTCACCGAACCGTTCCTGATCACCAATCGCGGCGGACCCGGCGGCGGCACTGAGACGCTTGGCCTGCTGCTCTACCGCCAGGGGTTCCTGTCGCTGAATTTCGGTTATGCGTCAGCCGTGGCTTACACAATAGCGGCACTGGCGGTTGCGATCTCGTTGCTCAACCTGTGGGTCGGGAGGGAAGCGAAATGAAATCCAAGTCGCAATCACTGCTGTTGAGGCGGATCGCGCTGCATGCGGTGCTGACGCCGCTGGCGATCATCTGGCTGTTCCCGCTGTGGATGATGTTCATCTTCTCGACCATGCCCGACTACGGCATCTTCAGCCCCGAGATCGTGCTGCTTCCGTCGACGAACTTCATTGCCAACTTCCAGGATCTGGAGGCGCAAACCGGATTCACCCGGGCGATGTTCACGTCGATCTCGGTGGCTATCATCTACACCATTCTGTCTGTGCTGCTGACCTCGATGGCAGGCTGGGCGCTGGCGCGCTACCGCTTTGCCGGGCGCTCCGTCGTCGTCGCCATCATTCTCGGGACCATCACGCTGCCCTTTGCGGTCGTGGTTATTCCGCAGTTCATCATGGTGGCGCGCGAGTTCAAGCTGGCGAATACCTGGGTGGCGCTGATCGTTCCGCCGCTCTTCAATTCGCTCGGCGTGCTCTTCATGCGCCAGTCCTTCTCGATGATGCCGAACGAGCTTTTCGATGCGGCACGCGTCGAAGGCGTCAAGGAATGGCAGATCTTCCTGCGCATCGCCCTGCCGCTGGCGCGGCCGACCATGGCGGCGCTGTCGATCATCCTCTTCCTGGTGTCTTGGAACAACTATCTCTGGCCGCTGCTGATCAACTCCAAGCCGGCGATGATGACCGCACCGGTGGCGCTCGGCACGCTGATCGGCCTCACCAAGGTCTCCTGGGGCGGGATCATGGCGGGGGCGACGATGCTCACCGCGCCGATCCTCGTCATCTTCGTGCTGCTGCAGCGCCACTTCATCGCCGGCATTGCTGCCGGCGCAATCAAATAATCGGGGAGCCGCATGGCAGAGCTTTCACTCAGAAACGTCGTCAAACGCTATGGTGCGCTGGAGATCATTCATGGCGCCAATCTGGAGGTCAAGGACGGCGAGTTCGTCGTCTTCGTCGGGCCGTCCGGCTGCGGTAAGTCCACGCTGCTGCGCATGATCGCCGGGCTGGAGGACATCTCCGGTGGCGAGATCGATATCGGTGGCAGGGTCGTCAACGATGTCGAGCCCGCCGACCGCGGCATCGCCATGGTCTTTCAGTCCTATGCGCTCTATCCGCATATGACAGTGGCCGAAAACCTCTCCTTCGGCCTGCGCATGAATGGCAATCCGAAGGAAGACACGGAAAAGCGCGTCAGCCACGCCGCCGGGATCCTGCAGATCAACGAGCTGATGCAGCGCCGCCCCAAGCAGCTTTCCGGCGGCCAGCGCCAGCGTGTGGCGATCGGCCGGGCGATCGTGCGCGAGCCCAAGGTCTTCCTGTTCGACGAGCCACTGTCCAACCTTGATGCCGAGTTGCGCGTGCAGATGCGCGTCGAGATTTCCAGGCTGCACAAGCAGCTCGGCACGACGATGATCTACGTCACCCACGACCAGACCGAAGCGATGACTCTGGCCGACAAGATCGTCGTGCTCAGAGCCGGCAATATCGAGCAGGTCGGCGCGCCGCTCGATCTCTACGACGATCCGGCAAACCAGTTTGTCGCCGGTTTCGTCGGCTCGCCGAAGATGAATTTTCTAAAGGCGGTCGTGACGGGCAGGGACGCCGCGGGACTGACGGTTGCGCTTGCCGCCGACCAGAACGTCCGCCTGACCGTGCCGCTGACTGCGGTCCTTGCCGAGGGAACCGACGTGACGCTCGGCGTTCGCCCCGAGCATTTCGGTGATGCCGGCAAGGGCGATGCCGACATGACCGTCAGCGTCGATGTCGCCGAGCATCTCGGCAATACCAGCTACATCTACGCGACGCTCGGCGGCGAGCAGCTGATCATCGAGCGGCCGGAATCCCGTACCACCGGCAATCGCGACAGCCTGGCCGTCTCGCTGTCGGCCAAACGCACATTTCTGTTCGACAGCGCGGGCCAACGCCTGCGCTGAGTATCGCAATCCCCAAGACGACCACATCGAAAGAGGAATAGTCATGAGTTCAGAGCAAACGATCCGCTGGGGCATTATCGGCCCCGGCACCATCGCCCGCACCTTTGCGGATGGCATCGCGCATTCGCGGACCGGCAAGCTTGCGGCGATCGCGACGCGCAATGCCGACAAGCCGGGCCTCGGCGACGGCTTCCCGGGCGCGCGTATCGTCAAGGGCTATGACGCGCTGCTCACTGATCCCGAGATTGATGCGATCTATATCGCCACGCCGCATACCGGTCATGCCGAGTGGGCGATCAAGGCGATCCGCGCGGGCAAGCACGTGCTCGTCGAAAAGCCGATCGCGCTCTCGGCCTACGATGCGGACGCGATCTATCACGAGGCGAAGAAGGCCGGCGTCTTTGCCGGTGAAGCCTTCATGTACCGCGTGCATCCGCAAACGGCGAAGATCGTCGAACTGGTGAAAAGCGGCGTCATCGGCACGGTGCGCATCATCCGCTCCAGCTTCGGTTTCAACATGGGAAGCTTCAAACCCGAGCACCGGCTGTTTTCCAACGACACGGCAGGCGGCGGCATTCTCGATGTCGGCGGCTATCCGGTTTCGATGGCCCGCTTGATTGCCGGTGCAGCCGAAGGCAAGCCGTTCCTCGAGCCGGAGAAGGTCTCGGGCGTTGCCCATCTCGGCCAGTCCGGCGTCGATGAGTGGGCTTCGGCGGTGCTGAAATTCCCGAATTCGATCATTGCCGAAGTGTCCTGCTCGATCATGGCGAACCAGGACAACACGCTGCGCATCATCGGCTCTGATGGCCGCATCGAGGTCAAGGATTTCTGGTTCGCTTCCGGCCACCAGGGCGGAACCGGCAAGATCGAGATCTTCAAGGGCAACGAGCAGGAAACGATCGAGGTCAAAGAAGACCGCTGGCTTTATTCGTTCGAGGTCGATGCTGCGGGCGATGCGATTCGCGCTGGACAGCATGAGTTCGCTTCGCCGGGCATGAGCTGGGCGGATTCCATCGGCAACCTCCGGGTTCTCGATCAGTGGCGCGCCTCTGTAGGCCTGGAATACGGGGTCGAGAAGGCAACGAAGCGGACGCTCAATCTCGCAGGCGCTCCGGTCAAGCTCGGCAACAGCATTCCGAAGCGCGAAATTCCGGGCATCCTGAAACCCGCTTCGGTGGTGACGCTCGGCTTCGAGTTCTTCCCGAACTTCGCTTCGGCATCGCTCACGCTGGACGCCTTCTACGAGGCAGGCGGCAATGCGTTCGATACGGCTTACGTTTATGGCGGCGGCAAGACCGAAAGCATTTTCGGCGACTGGCACACCAGCCGCAACGTATCGCGCGACGAGATCGTGCTGATCGGCAAGGGCGCGCACTCGCCGCTTTGCTATCCAGATATGATCGCCAAGCAGCTCGACCAGTCGCTCGACCGGCTGAAGACCGATTATGTCGACATCTATTTCATGCATCGCGACAATACCGCCGTGCCGGTCGGCGAGTTCGTCGATGCGATGGATGCCGAGGTGAAGCGTGGCCGCATCCGCGGCATTTTCGGCGGATCGAACTGGACGCGCGCCCGCATGGAAGAGGCGATCGCCTATGCCGACAAGAACCGCAAGACGGCACCGGCTGCCCTTTCCAACAACTTCTCGCTGGCCGAGATGCTGGATCCGATCTGGGCCGGTTGTGTTACGTCTTCCGACGACGAGTGGAAGACGTGGCTGAACAAGAAGCAGATCCCGAACTTCGCCTGGTCGAGCCAGGGCCGCGGCTTCTTCACCGACCGTGCGGGACGCGACAAGCATGACGACGAGGAAATCGTCCGTTGCTGGTATTCGGACCGCAATTTCGAGCGCCGCGACCGGGCAATCGAGCTTGCAAACAAGCTTGGCCGCAGCCCGATCCACATCGCGCTCGCCTATGTCATCGCCCAGCCATTCCCGGTCATTCCGCTGATCGGGCCGCGGACGATCGCCGAGCTGGAGGACAGCCTCTCCGCGCTCGATATCAAGTTGACGCCAGAGCAGGTGAAGTGGCTGGAAGGCTGATCTGAGTTGGCGAGGCGCGCTATCATGGCGCGCCCCGCAATTTTCTAATCTATTCCTCGCGGAACGCCCGGTTGAACTGATCCGTCAGTGGCTTGGCAAGGAAAGACATTGCCGTGCGCTCTTCAGTCGAGACGAAGACTTCGACCGGCATGCCGGGCAGCAGCTTGTTGTCCTCAAGCTTTGCCAGTTCCGCCGGAGGCACGGCAACATCGGCGAGATAGAAGATCTGGCCGGTGGCGGGGTCGGTGCTCGTTGCCGCCGAGACATAGGCGATATTGCCCTTGAGTTCCGGCGTTGCACGCTGGTTGAAGGCGGAGAAGCGCATTCTCGCGTCCTGGCCGACCGAAATCTGATCGATATCGGTGGGCGCAAGTCTCGCCTGTATCTTCAGCGCCGCGTCGGCTGGCACCAGGGTCAGAAGCTTTTCTGCCGGCGTGATGACGCCGCCGATCGTGTGGACGAAGAGCTCGTTGACGGTTCCTGACAGTGGGGCGCGGATATCGGTCCTCGATAGCCGGTCCTCGACGGCGACCCGACGCTCCCTCAACTCCGACAGTTTCGGCTCGACGACGCTCAATTCTCGCTGCGCCTCTGTCCGGGCCGCCTCGTCGATGGCGATGATCTGCACCTGTATCTCGCTCATGCGTGCCCGCGAGCGAGCGATATTGGCCTGAATCTCTCCGTTCTCGCCGGTCAGTTTCGCAAGTTCACGGTCGATGAAATACTTGCGGGACGTATCGATCAGCTTCTTGTCGGCGAGGCCCTTGATCTTGGTGTGTTCTGTTTTCACCAGTTCGAGCTCGCCGGTCTTGGCGTCATGCTGGGCGACCAGGCCTTTCAACTCCTCCTCGAGTTGCGAAATGCCATACTGAAGCTGCTGCTTCTGGTTCTGCCGGTTCTTGCGGTTGCCGTCGAAGAGGCGGCGCTCGCCTGCAGCAATGGCCGGGAACTCCGTGCCGAAATCCGGCGGGAAGACAATGGCCTCTTCGTTGTCGCGCTCGCCGATCAGTCGTGCCTGACGCGCCGTCAGTTCGATCAGCTGCGCCTTGACGATCGAGAGCTCCGCGCGGGTCTGGGCATCATCGAGGCGCAGCATGATCTGTCCCTTGGTAACGACATCGCCCTCCTTGATGGCAATTTCGCTGACGATGCCGCCGTCTCGATGCTGGATCGACTTCAGGTTCCGGTCCACCATGATGACGCCCGGGGCGATGATCGCGCCTCTGAGCTGCGTCGTCGCCGCCCATCCGCCAGCCCCGGCAAACAGCAGCACGCCAAGCGTCATGCCGGCGAGAACGCGGGCAGTCACAGGAAATGTATTGTTGTCCTCAGGTGAAAGTGCGGCCTGGGATCTTTGCTGGTTTCTAGACATGTCTTACCTTCCTAGGCCGCGGGATTTTCGACGATGACAAGCAGATGATGCCCCGTCAGGTTGATCGTCATTTCGTAGTGCTCGTCCTTGTCCATATCGACCTCGATGAAGGTGCGGCTCATCTCGTCGGTCCCCTCGTGGCGGACGCGGATCGGAAGGGGCTCGTCATCCGCCTTGTCGCCATAGATCTCCTCGAAACGATCCTCGATACCGTCCAGAACCTGCTCGAAGATCTTGTATTTGGAGATGTCGATGCGGTCCCCGACCATGAAATCGAGGATCTGGTGCACGACATCGGCACTGCTTTCACCAGCGGGCACAGTGAATTCGAACGTGTCTTCGCCCGCACCACCCTCGATGACGACAGCCAGCGGTCCCGCGCGGACCGTGTCGTCTCCCGCGCCGCCGATGACCTTTTCGAAACCCTCGATTACGTCGTGGCCGACATCGAAGCCGGTGGCGGTGCCGGTGTTCAGGTCGATCAGCACACCATGCGCTGCCTGCGAATAATCGATCGTGTCGAACCCGCCTTCACCGCGATACTCGTCATCAGATGCACCGGCTGCCGCGACCACGATATCGTCGCCGTCTCCGGTGCAGAGAAGATCGGCGCCCTCATTATCATGCAGGGTGTCATCGCCGTCCCCGGTCTTGATGATCTCGAAATTGCTGATGCTGTCGTTGCCGATCTCTTCACCCGTCGCATCAGCGGCCGCGAGATCGACGACGATCGACATGACCGCTGCGGAATAGTCGAGCGTGTCGATGCCGCTTCCGCCATCGTAGCGGTCGGCCACGGCATCGATGTCGCCTTCGACGACATCATCGCCGTCACCGCCTTCGACCAGGTCGGTTCCGCCGCCGCCGCTCAGATAGTCGTCGCCGGCATTGCCGTGTATCGCTTCGTCGGCAAGGCTGCCGGTCACCTCGTCGTCGTTCGCCCCGGCGCGGACGATCTCGAAATTCGAGACGGCGTCATTGCCGATCTCCACTCCGGTGGCGGTGCCATCGGCGAGGTCGATCTCGACCGCCTCGGCCAGCGCCGAATAGTCGAGGGTATCGATCCCGGCGCCGCCATCGTAGATGTCGTCGGCCCCGTCGGCGTCTCCTGCGACCGTATCGCCGCCATCTTCGCCCTTCGCCGTGTCCCGGCCGCTGCCGCCGCTCAGGAAATCGTTGCCAGTGCCGCCCTTCAGTGTGTCGGTGCCCGCCTGTCCGAAGAGTACATCGTCTCCATCGCCGCCGTCGAGGTCGTCATCGCCATCTTCGCCGTCCAGGATGTCGTTGCCGGCATCGCCGCTCATCCTGTCATGGCCGCCGCCTCCGCGAAGGATATCGGCATCGGCCCCACCGCTGATGAGATCGTCGCCTTCCTCGCCGTAGATGGTGTCGCGGCCCTCCTCGCCATAAAGGCGGTCATTGCCGCGGCCCCCCCATATGTGATCGTCGCCAAGACCGCCGAGAACGATGTCATTGCCGTTGCCTGCGCGGATCGTATCGTTGCCGCTGCCGCCGACGATATTGTCGTCTCCATCGCCGCCATCCACGGTGTCGTTGCCGTCTCTGGCGTCGATATTATCGTTTCCAGCCAGCCCGCCGATCTCGTCGGCGCATTGCGTGCCCGAAAGCAGATCATCTCCAGCCGTACCGATGACGGGTGCTGCCTTGACCACCGAGAAATGTGCGGTCTGCAACACGGAGGCGGTGCCGTCGCTAATCTGGTAGGTGATGGTTACCGGACCGAGACCCGCCGCGTCGTAGTTCCACCCGCCTGCCGTCTGTACCAGCTTACCCGATGAGACCGTCAGATCCCGCACGGACAAGACATCGCCATCGGGATCGAGCGCGCCGCGCAACAGGTCGGCAAGGCCGATCAAGGCAATGGCGCAACCGGAGACGTCAGCGAGGGTGACCGGGCTACCAATACGCGGGGCGCGGTTTTGTGGCTTTTCGTTTCCTGCTTGAGGGGTGGGGGAAGAGACTCTTTCGTTGCCGTTGCCGTTGCTGTTGCTCGTTTGCGGCCCGGCCGAGGCCGCTTTCGAAGCCTTCCATGCATTGTCGTTCGAGGCGTGGAAAGAAACCGAGATCCCGCCTGAGCTTTTCAACAGCGCGAGGCTCGGCAGATTAAGCCTGTTGAACTCGATCGCTGGAGAATCGGTCAGCGCGTAGCTCACGCTGTTCTTGTGGTTCGAGAGCGTCACGCCCGAGGCCTTCTTTCCGGCCAGCGCGGCTTCGTCCTCCTCGTCCTCGATCCCTGCCGCCGCAAGAGCCGTGACAGCGTCGGCCGCTGGCAACGGTTCTTCGCCGTCCAGCGCCGGCCGTGCGTCCCCTTTTTCGGCGGGCGGGTTTGGCTGCTGATGAGATAGCGCTGTCTTCAGATAGAGAGCGAAACCTGTGAGAAACAACGTCATGAACATCGGCACTTTCGACTGCTTGTCCTCGTTCTTCAGGACATAGCGATCGTGCGGGTCTTCTTCCGTCTTTGCGGTTTTGGTTCCTTTGACCTCGATCATTCTGACATCCTCGCTGTGATGCGTGATCCGATCTGTGCCGCTGCTGCCGGCCGGCTGGCCGGTTCGGCTGCCGTTGGCTTCAGGATCTCGTCCTTGGGTCCGAAGGCGACCATCTTTCCGTTCTGAATGACTGCAACCATATCGACGGCTGCTAGCGCACTTGGCCGGTGCGCGATGACGACGGCGATGCCGCCGCGGGCGCGCACCGCCTTGATCGTCTGCGTCAGCGCCATTTCGCCCTCGCCATCGAGGTTGGAATTCGGCTCATCCATGATGACGATGAAGGGGTTGCGGTAAAGCGCCCGCGCAAGGCCGATGCGCTGCCGCTGTCCGGCCGAAAGCGAGATGCCCTGCGGGCCGAGTGCCGTGCGGTAGCCATCCGGCATCCGCACGATCATTTCGTGGATGCCTGTCGTCTGCGCTGCATCGACGATCGCCCGGGCATCGACCTGCGGCTCCAGCCGCGCGATGTTCTCCTCGATCGTCGCATCGAGCAGCGCCACATCCTGCGGCAGATAGCCGACATGCTGGCCGAGGTCGTCATCCGACCATTGCGTCAGCTCGGCGTCGTCGAGACGAACGCTGCCGCGAAGGGTCGGCCAGACCCCCGTCAGGGCGCGCGCCAGCGTGGTCTTGCCGCCGCCGCTCGGGCCGATGATGCCGAGCGCCTGGCCGGCGGCGATCTCAAAGCTCACTTCGCTGAGAAGCACCCGTCCGGAACCCGGAGCGGCAACCGTTATCTTCTCGACCTTCAGCGTAAGGGCCGGTGCCGGCAGCGCCATCGGCGGCACGGCGCCTGCAAGTGCGATGACGGTCTCCTTCAGCCTGATGAAGGCGGTGCGGGCGGCAACAAAACCCTTCCAGTTGCCAATCGCCAGATCGACGGGCGCAAGCGCCCGAGCCGAGGCGACCGAGGCGGCAATGATGGCGCCTGCCGACAATTCTCCCTGGATCGTCAGCCATGCGCCGAGACCGAGGACGGCCGACTGCAGGATCATGCGCAGCACGCGAGAGATCGCCCCGAACGTGCCGCTTATGTCGTTGGTGCGGGTCTGCAGTTCCAGATGGTCCTGGTTCGCGCGGTTGAAGCGATCCACCGCGCGCCCGGCAAAACCCATGGCCTTCAGGATATCGGCATTGCGCGCGTTGGAATCGGCGATCGCATTGCGCTCGATACCCGATTTGTGCGTGGCACTGGCGAGCCGCCGCGTCATCAGCTCGGTCGCGATGGTCAGCATCGACAGCACGAAGGCGCCGGCGAAAGTGAGCGCGCCGAGATAGGGATGCAGCATGTAGACAAAGACGAGGTAGAGCGGCACCCATGGGAGGTCGAACAGGGCAACGGGACCCTGACTGCCGAGAAAGCTGCGAACGGTATCGACATCGCGCCCGCGCTCGAGCGCCTCTGCGGTCGAGAACCCGAAACGCGGCATGTCGATTGCCACCTGATGGGCCATGGGCGCGATCCGGCTGTCGAGCCGGGCGCCCATCCGCACCAGGATCTGCGAGCGGATGATGTCGAAAAAGCCCTGGAACAGGTAGAGGCCGATCGCCAGGGCCGAAAGCCCGAGCAGCGTCGGAACGCTGCCGCTGGTCAGCGCGCGGTCATAGATCTGCAGCATGTAGAAGGAGCCGGTCAGCGCCAGAATGTTGATGACCCCTGATGTGAAGAACAGGAAGACGAATATTCCGCGCAGTCCGTGAGTCAGTTTCTCGACCTGCTTGCGCTTGTTGCCGGTCAATGGAGTCTTGGGGCGCATGTCTTTCACCACTTCGTTCTGTTGTTGGGCTGTCAGGCGTACCGGAGGAGCCGGCACGCCTGACGTCGCGGATTACAGGTTGAAGTCGGAAGCGGTGAGGTTGTGGTTCCCCTTGATGTTGAGCCGGAGTTCGGCCGTGCTGTCGGCATCGACGCTGCCCTGGACGACCGTGTAGTCGCCATCGGCCCGGACCTCATGCGTGACGATCAGCTGGGCGGCACCTGTCAGCGCCGAACCGTTGACCAGCGTGAAGGCCTGGTTCCCGGCAACGCCGCCATTGGCGTCGGTGCCGCTGAGATCGATCTTGTCGCCCGGCTGGAAGCCGATGATCGTGTCGCCGTCGGCATCCTTTTCGGAGAGGAAGACGAACTTGTCGTTTCCGGCCCCGCCGTCGATGATGTTGACGGCAGCATTGGCGGTGATCGTGTCGGCTCCGGAACCGGTGACGACATTCTCGATACCCCACAGCGTATCGTTGCCCGAAAGGCTGCTCGATGCGCTGCCCCGGCCCATGAAGCCGCTGCCGAGATCGACGGTCAGGTTTGCAGTGATCGCCGCCATATCCAGCGTGTCGCTGCCGTCATCCCCATAGTAGGTGTCGTCGCCATCGCTTGCTTCGGCGACGAACATGTCGTTGCCGCTGCCGCCATGGGCGGTGTCGTTGCCGGCACCGGTGCGGATCATGTCGTCGCCGGCATCGCCGAAGACGCGGTCGGATCCGGCATCGCCATAGAGCATGTCGTTGCCGTCGCCACCCAGCAGGTCGTCATTTCCGGCGCCGCCGAAAACCATATCGTTTCCGCCTTCCCCATTGAGGAAGTCGTCGCCGTCATCGCCGCGGATGATGTCGGCCCCGGCGCCGCCTGTTGCCACGTCATTGCCGGCAAAGCCGACGATCGTTTCACCACTGCCCGTGCCGAGAAGCACGTCGGCGGCTGCAGTGCCTGCTATCGTCGCCCCTGCCGTTGCGGCCGGTGGCGTCGGGGCAGGCGGGTTCGGCGCCGGCGTGTCGTCTTCTTCTTCCTCGGCCGTGGTGCCATCGCCATTGAACTGCGGCAGCCCGCCTTCGCTGGTGAACTGGATGCTGTGCCCGCCGTTGGTCATCGTCGTCACGCCGTTGGCACCGGTCGTGATCTCATAGTCGTCGGCGGTGGTGCCTTGGGCCAGTTCGATGACGTCCTGCGGCCGCAACGTGCCGATGATCGTGTCGTTGCCGCCATTGGAGCGGAAGACGATGCGGTGCGCAGAGCCGAGCGCCGAGATATCGATCGTGTCATTTCCGGCATCGCCGTCGATGGTGATCGTGTTGAGGCGCAGGCTGGTGGTCGAGAAGTCGCCGACGATGCTGAAGTTGTCATTCCCGGCCGTTCCCGCCCCCGAAGGATCGACACCGTTGAGGCGGATTTCCTCGATCTCGTTGAGCTCCGCGATGACGGAAGCATTGCTGGTGCCATTGCGGGTGACGACGATTTCGGTCGCGGCATTGAGGTTCGCCGCGACATTGCCCGCAATCGCCAGCCAGGCTGCCCTGGTGTAGATCGTATAGGTTTCTGCCGAGGCATTGCCGTTGATGACGAAAGTATCGCCGGCAGTTCCTTCCGTCCCGCCATTGACGATGTCGCGGCCATCCGTTGCCCCGGAGGTATTGGCATTCCAGACGGCGGTGTCGTCACCGGCGTCGCCGTTGATGGTATCGACACCGAATCCGCTGCCAGTAACATTGACCGTGAAATTATCGACGAAGAAGTTGTCGCCGTCGTCCCAGTCGCCATTTGCCGTGAAGCGTATGGCTGATTGCGGTCCGATCTGCGCGGCAGATAGTGCGGCGCTGAACGTGCCACTTGCCGTGTTCAGCACACCGTTGGTCAGGGTCTGCCAGTTATTGGTCGTGTGGTTCCATGCCTGGACCGTAACATTCTCCGTCCCGGTGAGACTTGTATCGCCCACATATGTAAACTGGACGGTTGCCGAGGTGCCTCCTGTCAGATCGAACGAACGCTGAATGAATTCGCCGCCATCGATGACTTCCTCGAAGTGCAGGCGGCCGCCATTGTTAGGATTGATCTGGATATCGCCGTCGCCTGCGCCTGTTGTTTCGCCGCCGCCTTCGGTCCAGCCGCCCGCAAAGGCCAGCGTGCCGTTGTTGTTGGTGTAAGAGGACGAGGCAAAATTATCGATAAAAGTGCCGCCGTTAGCCCCGATGCCACCGGTCAGCGTGTCATTGCCGTCGCCACCGTTCAGCGTGTCGGCACCTTCACCGCCATTGATCACATCGTCTCCGCCGGCACCGCTCAAGGTGTCGTTGCCGCCAAGGCCGCTGATGCTGTTGGCCGCAGCATTGCCGGTGATCGTATCGGCACCAGCCGTAGCGGTGCCGAAGTTTGCGGGTGCCGCTGCGGCGAGCGTAAAGTCGGTGATCTCGATATTGGCGTTGGTGACGCCGTTGATCTGGATCGTACCCTGGACGGTAGAGGCCGGACCGTTTTCGCGAATTGTGATGATCGTATTGCCGCCGACAGCGGATTCAAACACCCGGTTGGCGAAGTTCGCAGCCGTCACACCAAGCCCGCTGAGATCGATGCGGTCCTGATTGGCTGGAGTGCCGCCCGCCGCGTCGAAGCTGTTGATGATATCAGCGCCGAAGCCGATGGTGTTGTAGACGATGGTGTTGAAACCGCCACCCACATCGATCGTATCGTCGCCGGCGCCGCCAATGATGGTGTCGTTGTCATCACCGCCGCTGATCGTGTCGTTGCCAGTGCCGCCATCGAGCAAATCATTACCGTCATTGCCGGTCAGGGTGTCGTTGTTGCCGCCGCCGAAGAGTTGGTTGGCGGCATCGTTGCCGATGATGGTGTTGATCCCGGCATTGCCGGTGCCATTGATGGCATCGGCGCCCGTCAGCGTCAGATTCTCGACCCCGGCTGCCAGCGTGAAGCTGACCGAGGACTGGACGGTATCGACATCGGCCGCGAGGCCGGTGCTCTCGTTGACCACATCGCCCACATCATCGACGACATAGGTATCGTTGCCTTCGCCACCAATCATGGTGTCGGCGCCGAGGCCGCCATTAAGAGTGTCGTTGCCGGCAAGGCCGCTCAGCGTATCGTTGAGGTCGCCACCGGTGATGACGTTGTTGCCCGCGTTGCCGGTGCCGACGAATTGGCTGGCATCGGCGCCGAGGAAGGCGAGGTTTTCAACATTGGCCATGGCCGCGATCGACAGGTCGGCGAGGAAGGTCTCGACCGTATCCGTGCCTTCACCTGCTGCTTCCACTACGACGTCAAGCAGATCGTCTACGCCATAGGTGTCGTTGCCTGCGCCGCCGACCATGGTGTCGGCACCGATCGCGCCTTCGAAGTCGTCGAGTGCAGCATTGAGCCGGTTGTCGAGGTCATCATTGCCTGCGCCGCCGACCAGAAGGTCATCGCCGAGGCCGCCGACGAGATCGTCATTGTCGCCGCCGCCGAAGATCAGGTCATTGCCGCTGCCAGCGGTGATGGCGTCGTTGTCGCCATCTTCACCGGCGATCAGGTTGTTGACGATAGAGGCCGCCAGGTTGACGGTACGCGTACCGCCCGTCGGGTCTGCCCGGCTGATGGCATAGTCACCGACCAGCTGGTAGCCGTTGAAGAAGGCGCCATTGAAGTTGATCAGTTCGACGCCGGTTTCTGCATTGGTTCCGTCGAAGTGATTGGCGACGGTGACCCTCTGGGCTACCGGGCTAGCGCCATTCGGCAGGCTGTAGTCGATGACGAGATCGCCATCGTTGTTGGTGCCGTTGTTGTCCACCACATTCAGCGCGGAGATGGTGTAGATCGGCAGGCCATCCACATCGGTCCCGGTGACCGGTGCCAGGATCGAGATCTTGTCCGCCGTGCCGCCGCTGGTGGCTGAGACGCCTTCGTTGACGACGTCGCTGCCGTCACCGAGCGAGAAGCAATAGGTGTCGTTGCCGAGGCCGCCGTTGAGGGTGTCGCCGGCAGGCGTGGAGGTAACGGTCGTGAAGTTGACGACAAGGTTGTCGATGGCAACAGTATCGCCACCTTCAAGGCTCGATGCGACGAAGCGTATCGCGGCGTTGTTGGTGAAAGGTCCTGTCCCAACGGTGCTGAGGTCAATGTTGCGCGGTGCGGCGGGAGTGTTGGTCGTACTGGTAATTTGATCGACCTGAGTGAAGGTGATGCCGTCTCGAGAGAAGAACACCGTCACGGTGTCGGTGTCTGTCATCGTGGCGTCCAGCCCTGTTTCCACGATTGAGTAGCTTAAGCTGGCAGTGGCAGCTCCTCCCAGATTGACTGTGCGCTGGATTTGCGCACCGTCGCCGGTGGTGAAGTAGAGCACATTGGCGAGGTCGTCGTCGATCTGGATCTGACCGTTGTTGGGATTGTTGTTATCTCCGGTCTCGACCCAGTCCGGCCCCCAGTTGGTCCCGCCGGTGGAAGTGCCGAAGCTCTGGGTGTTGAAGTTGTCGGCATACGACGAAGCCGTTGATGTTGTCGTCACACCATCGGCACCGCCGACCAGAATGTCGTCCCCGGCAAGGCCGTTGAGCGTGTCTGCCCCAGCAAGGCCGAGGATCAGGTCGTCCTGTGCCGTGCCGTTGAGTGGCACATCACTATTCGCCGTCCCCACAATGATGTTGAGCGCATTGCCCGTGGCGAATTCTACCTGTTCGATGTTGCGGAGGCGGTCGCTGCCGTCGATGGAGTCCTCGACCGCATGGGTGACGATGACTTGGCCGTCGGTGGTGGCCGAGAAGGCATATTCGCCGCGGTCGCCGCGGAAGACGGCGATGTCGGTATCGGCGACCGCGTCGCCGGCCGAGCTGATTTCGCGGATGATCTGCAGCTGGCCGGGATTGATCTTGCCTTCGAACATCCAGGCAGCCAGAGTCTTGGTGACCGGAGTGCCGCCGGTCGCCGCCGTGACCATGTTGCCATTAGCGTCGAGCCGCAGCGTGACGAGGCTCGTCATGCTCTTGATGTCGGGGTTACCGACGACCTCCGTTCCAATTGGGCCGTTGTCATTGAAGCCGCTCATGATGCCGATGCGGACGTTAAGCCACTTGTCGCCATCGATGATGTCATCGCCGCCATTGCCCTGGATGCGGTCGCTGCCATCGCCGCCGAGGATGATGTCGCCGCCGGCAAAGGAGGTGACGCCAGCGCCGAGCACGGCCTGCAGGCCGGCGATCAGGGCGATGCCCTGCGCGTCGAGCGTGCTGCCGAGATAGCCGCTCGTGCCGCCATTGGCGAGGCTGGCGCGGTCGGCCGCCACGTCTTCGGTGCCGCCAAGCACGTCAGCGAAGCGGGTGCCGGAGAGGCCTTCCATCGACTCATACTCATCGAGCGCCGCGTTCTGCGGCAGTGTCGGCGCTTCGTCGAAGACGATCGGACGCGACAGGTCGGCATTCACCCCGAGCGTGTTGTCCTTATAGGTCGCCCAGTCGAAGCCAGACATGCCCGCCATCTTGCCGCGGCCGGCGCTGCCGACCATGATGTCGTCGCCGCCTTCACCGATGAACTCGTCGAAGCCGCCGTCGCCAAGGAACACGTCGTTTCCGTCGATCCCATCATGGGCGAAGATTTCGTCGAAGTTGTCGCCAGGTGCGCCGTCGAAGGTGCCGGTCTCGATCCAGTCGTCACCCTCGTTGCCGAGGATGCGTTCGGCATTCTTGTTGCCGTAGATGAAGTCGTTTCCGGTGCCGGCAAAGACTTCCGAGCCCATGTCGGTGCCGAGGAAGATGAAGTCCTGGCCGTCGTTGCCCATCACGAGGTCGAGGCCCGGTCCGGCATGGACCACGTCATGGCCCTTGCCGGCCTTGATGTTGTCGTCGCCGCCGCTGTCGACGATGATGTCGTGGCCATCGCCCCCGTTGATGATGTCGTTGCCGAAGCCGCCTTCCAGCCGGTCGTTGCCGCCGTCGCCGAAGAGCGTGTCGTCGCCGATACCGGCGATCAGCGTATCAGCGTCCTCGGTGCCGCCGAGGACGACGTGGTCGCCGCCGGTGTATTTCAGGTAGTTGGTATCAACGGCAGCGGTTGCAGGGTTGTCGCGAATGACCAGTTTCGTCAGCAGGCTGGTGCCGACAGGGTCGATGCCGAGGTTGTCGGCGCTCTCATTGGCTGCCGTATTCGGGTCGTCCTCCAGGATGCCATCCGCGCCAGCGGTTTCGCCGAGCCCGGGATTATACTGTTTGGTGCGGTCGACCTCGAGAATGAGGCCGGGCGTCGAGAAGACGTCGGACGGCAGGTGGGTTGCGTCGGTATTGCGCATGATCATGGCGGCGAAGGAATTGTTCTCCATTTCGCCGAAGAGGTGCAGGCCGTCCAGGCGCTGCAGATAGTAGAAGCGGTCGCCGTTCTGCAGTTTTTCCATCTGCATTTCGAAGACGAAATTGAAGGTCGAGCCAAGCATGCCGCCGAAGGGCATGATCGCTTCCGCAAGGCCGCCGATCCAGAGATCGACGTCGTTGAGGCCGCCGAGCGAGCCGCCCGCAAAGGCGCCCGTGGCGTTGAGGAAAGCCTCCGCATCGGCAGGGACGCCGAGCCCGCCGACAGAGACTCCCGAAATGATGGTCAGCGCGGCGTCGCGCTTGCCTTCAAGGGTCGTCTGCGAGGTGATCAGCGAATGCGTGCCATAGGCCGCGATGAAGTTGATGATCGAGGCTTCGTGCTTGAGATGCCCTGCGAAATCGACCCAGCTTTCATAGGGCTTCAGCAGGACGTCCTGGTTGGTGGCGTTGTAGAATTGTGCGCGTGCCACGTTGAGTGTCGGCACGCCGGTGTCGCGGCCGCGCGCCAGGTTGATGGTCGCCAGATCGAGAGGCAGGCCGAGAAGGTTATTGCGCAGCGCGCTGGTGACAAACTCGTCGATCTCGTTGCCTGCCTGCCTCGTCATGCCGCGGATGATCGCGCCCGCAGAAATGTCGGCGTCTTCGACTGCATTGCCGCCATTGTTCTCGAACTGCAGCGGGTTCAGGAAGCCCTCGATCAGGCCGATGTGATCCGGGTTGAAATTGGGGTCGAAGCGGTCGATCGATTCCGTCAGCATCGAGTGGCCGAAGCGATAGACGACGTGCGCGAACTCGGCGACGATCGAGGGATCGATGGTGACGTCGAAGCCGTCGGGCACCAGGAACACGTTGATGTTGGGCTGGATCTTGCGGGCGAATTCTTCGAAGACGAGGTGCTGATACTGCATCTCGGTACCAAATTTGGCGGCCTGGAAAAGACGTTCGCCGTCCCACACAAGATTGGCGGCCGATGCGGGGACTGTAGCGACGTCATCGATCAGCCACTCGTTCAGGAAGGCCACGGCCTGCGCTTGCGTTGCGCCACCGACGACCATCGCTGTTGCGTCGGCGAGAACAACTTCCTTGGTATGCTCCACCAGACGATTGTGTTCGGAGTGGAAGACGTGGTGAACGGCGGTCAGGCCGATATTCTCGTTGGCGCGTCCGTCGCCTGCAACATAGTGGGCGTCGAGCAACTCGTTGTCATACTGGCCGTCAGTCGCGCTGCCGTCGCCATTGCCCAAACCGATTTCGATGTCGCCGTCGGCGAGGCCTTCCGGAACGGCATTGTGGGCGATATCAGCCAGGAAGGCGTGTCCGGTCAGGATTGCATTGGCGGGGACGAGGACGCCCAGGCCGTTATTGGCTGCCGGATTGCCTTCGACCAGGCCCGTGGCAGTGACCATCTGCGGGAAGCCATTCGGTCCGCGAATGAATTCGCCGTAAGGATCGGTTGCCAGCAGCGGCACATTGCCGACATTGGCGTCGAGCAGCTGGATACCGAGCAGATCGGCTGCCTGTGCCTTGAGATCGGCCCAGGTTGCCATGCCGCCATTGCCGCCCTCAATGAGCTTGCCGGTCGATACCGGATCGCCGGCGGCGTTGAGCTGGTAGGCGCGCAGGAACACCTGATGGGACGGGTGAGAGGTGTAGGTCTGATTCTGATCGACGAAAGAGGTCGTCGTGTTGACGGGGCGGTCGGTGTCATCTGCCGTGCCCATCACGCCGTCATTGCCCGGGCCGCCAAGTGTTGCGCGGGTCAGCACCATGAAGTTCGGCGGGTTCGGATTTTCCGCCGTCGGCGCAACATAAAGCGGGTCGTCGGGCATCAGCGGAATGAAGACCGTGCCGTTGCCACCCTTGGCGACGAGATCGAGACCGTGATCGAAGAACTGGCCGAAGAGGGTGAACCACGAATTGAACGGGGCCGAAAGCCCTTCGTCGGGCGCCGCGTTGGTGATTACCACGTTGACGCCATCGAGCTCGACGCCATTGGTGTCGAGCAGCGCCATCAGCTCGTCATCCGCAGCGTCTAGGGCCGCCTGCGCCGCGTCAAGATTGACCTGCGTCGCCGCAGCAGCATCCTGCAGCGCCTGATTGTTGGGGCTCGCGGATGCTGCGGCCTGGGCAGCGGCATTTTCACGCTCGGCAGCGCCAAGCGCATTGAAGAGCGGGCGCAGAGGTTCATAGGCTGCGGTGATCTGCGCCGTGACGGCCATCTGCTGGGCGGCGGGGACGATGCCCGCCCTCTGCAGGGCTGTCAGGATTGCCGATGGGTTGCCAAGCGTCTGATCGACGATGAGGTTTGAGATGGTACGGACATAGGGATCGAAGACGTCGCTCGGGCCGGCCGTTCCCGCCGGTCCGTCGTTGTCGACGCCCGGCTGGTACGTCACCGGCACTAGCGCGCCGCCGGGGCCAGCCGGAACCATGATCGTCTTGAACTGAGTTCCCAGGGGCTCCGGAAACTCGTTGTCGGCAGCCCCCCATTCCGGATGCAGCGGATTGTTGTAGGTGCCATCGACGGTACGAAGGCCCCAGGAGAGATTGTAGGTCGGGATCGATCCGCCGGGTCCAAAGAGCGGCTTTGCGAGGTTGTTGGGGTCGCCGGTCGACACACCCTGCCGGAACGCGGCATCTGCTTCTGCAATCTTGATCTGCGCCAGGATGAAATCGAGATCCGAACGGATATAGGTGACCATGGTACTCTCCCCTCTAATTGCACGGGAAACGATTATCGTTTCGGCAATGCTTGCTCCCCACAAAGAATTCGCAGGATCGAGCCGGGGCGGTGGGATTTTTTTACTCGGAGCGCAAAGTTGCGCCTCGAAAGAATCCAGTAGAAACCGATCGGCATTATCTGCGATGATCGGATGATGTCTCGGGGGGAGGCCACGGAATAGTTCCATAGGTCCGGGGACATCTAGAGACTTTGGTCTTTGAGGGGGGCGGGACTTTTGACCCGCAAATAAATGTGACTTACGTCCCTGGCAGTAAGAATGCCGAAGGCGGAGGGCCGGGCATGTCCGGCATCTGGCAAGGCCTTGATGTCACCCGGCAATTTCTCATTGTTGCGGGCATCGTCGTCTGTGGTTCGATGGCGCTGCTGGGGGAATGGCTGAGCGGACAGATTGCCGCCAACCAGCTGAGGAGCCGGGCCGAATCCGGGGCCCTCTACATGGAGGGTTTTCTGGCTCGCCATATCGAGGGAAATGCCGATAATCCTCAGGTGTCTCCGGCCCGCCAGGAGGAATTGGATGAGCTGCTGATCGGCACGGATCTCGCACGGCGCGTCGAAGGCTTCCGGATATGGCGCCACGATGGTCTGGTCATCTACAGCACCAACAAATCGCTGATTGGAAAGACTTTTCCCTCGGAGGATATCGAGCACGCTTTCAAGGGGCGGGTCGTGGCCCAGCTTGAGGATAGCCACGACGATGGAGAGGACGATGGTCCCGCGGCAACCCACCGGCCGCTCATCGAAATCTATGCCCCGATCTACCGGCCGGGCACGCGGGATATCATCGCCGTCGGAGAGCTTTATGAGGAGGCGGGCGAATTTGTCGTTCAGCGCAACAGGGTGCAGCGCCATACATGGGTGATTGTCGGAGCCACCTCGCTGGCGATCATGGCGCTCTTGTTTCTGATCGTCCGGCGGGCCAGCAGGACGATTGCCGGTCAGCGGGCGGTATTGAAGACGCAGCTCGCTCAGGCGCGGGCACTGGCGGAGCAGAATACGGAGCTTCGAAAGGCGGCGGACCGGTCCCGCATGGATGCCACCCAATCGAACGAGCAGCTTCTCAACCGGATTGGCGCCGATCTGCACGATGGTCCGGTTCAGTTGCTCAGTCTGCTGATCCTCAAGCTGAGCGGATCTGCGGCAAGCGCCAATTTGCCGAAGGTGGCGCTTGAACGCGTGCCGGAGATCAAGGGGGGCGAGCTCGCACCCGTTCATATTGCGCGTCTGGTGTTGACCGAATTGCGGGAGCTATCGACCGATCTTGTCGTGCCCGAGATCGAGCACATGCCGCTGGAGGCTGCCTTGCAGATGGCGGTCGAGCAGCATGAGTATGCGACGGGATCAAAGGTCTTATCGGCCTATGGGAAACTTCCCGAGCGCGTCGCGCATCCACTGAAAATCTGTCTTTATCGCGTGGTGCAGGAAGGGCTCAACAACGCATTCCGACACGGTGGCGGCCGGGGGCAGCGCGTGTCGGCATCATCCGATCTGTCCGAGATCGTCGTGACCATTGCCGATGAAGGTCCAGGGATTGCGCCAGAGAGTAGCACGGATCGGCACCGTCCGCTCGGCCTCCAGGGCATTCGCAACCGCGTCGCTGCGTTCAGGGGGCATGTCGATATCCGGCCGGGGCCGGTTTCCGGCACGGAGCTTCGGGTGACGGTGCCGATGGAGGGCAACAGTCTCTAGTGCCGCGGAATGGAATCGCCGGCACCCTCCAGCTTTTGTGCGGCGATCAGCACTTCCAGCCGGTTTCGGGCATTCAGCTTCTGCATCAGGATCGTCATGTAATTCTTGACGGTCTTCTCGCCGATCTTGAGGCCGATTGCGATCTGCCGGTTGGTGAAGCCCCGCAGAAGCATGCCGATGATTTGCCCCTCGCGGATGCTGAGCTTCAAATCCGCTCCGGCCTTCTTGCGCAGCGAAGCGATCTTGAGTTCTTCGATGACCTTGCAGGCAAAGGCCGGCGTGATGAACATGTCGCCGCGATGCACGGCGCTGATTGCCTGGACGAGCTCCTGAATGCTGCTGCCCTTCAGAACATAGCCGCTCGCGCCGGCATTAAGCGCACGCACCGCGTAATCGCTGCCCGTGTTCGCTGTAAAAACCAGTATTTTGGTGCGGATTTTTTCGACCAGTTTCGTGATCACGTCGAAGATGTTGCCGGGCATCATCAGATCGACGACAAACACATCCGGCGCCAGTCTTAGGCCGATATCCAATGCATCGTCGGCGCATGTGCCAGTCGCTGCGATAGTAAATTCCGGATTCTTTCCAAGAATTTCCGTCAGTCCGGCCACCATTAACGGGTGGTCGTCAATAACTACTACCGAGATCGGACTCATGATACGCGTCCTGTTCATAGTATCTGTGCAATTAGTATTCGTAAAATAATTCTATGTCCATCTAAGTCATTCTGACTATTTCCATAGTCGTAGCTAATATGGATTAATCATCCGATTTATTATTCAAGTAAATAAGGTTGTATTTGTAGAATTTTAGGAAATATTGAACGTATTGCTGTTGGCTTTAGGGCGTCTGCCACCCGTCGGAGCGTTGCCTCCCGCGTTACGGCCGTGGAAGACGATCATGCCGAGGCCGTCCGGCCCGTGTAACTGCACGCGCGAAACCGCGAGAATAGATCAACTTGCCCGGGCAGATGTCCGGGCAAGTATTCTATCCCATTCAGCCGATGGTCATCAGGCTGGCGTTGCCGCCGGCGGCGGCCGTGTTGATCGAGGTCGAGACCTCTTCGATTAGCCAGTTCAGGCAATAAGCCTCGATATCGCTTTCGATTTCGGCGGCCGTCGCCGATTGCACCAGGACAAGCGGTCCATCGAGTGCGGCGATCGCCTTGTTGAGCGTCCGGATGCGCTCTGCGCGGCCCTCCAAAAGCGCTGCGGCAAAGGGGCCGTCCTTGTTCCAGTCCGAAGTCCAGGAGACGCGCGCGGCGACGCTTGCGGGAATGTCCTTCAGTGCGGCGCGAAGGCCGGTGGCTTCGTCGATGACGGCCTGATTGCCGGTGGCGAGCGCGGCCGCCAGCTGGCGATAGAGGCCACCTTCGCTCTCGGGTGCAAGCAGAACCCGTCCGCGCGGATGAAGCGCATAGATGTTGCGCTCGCCGACAGGACCGGAAAGTTCCTTCTCAAGGCCGACGGCCGACAGGCTTCCGAGCTCGCGTGCAGCTTCGGCGTCGTCAGCCCGTCCCTTGCCCGATAGCCAGACTGCGAAGTCGGCAAGGGCGGGATCGGTGTGAACGGAGCTGTGCTGCGGCGGCACCGGTGCCTTCTGGACCAGGCGGCCGATATAGAGCGGACCGCCCGCCTTCGGGCCGGTGCCCGACAGGCCACGGCCGCCGAACGGCTGGACGCCGACGACCGCGCCGATGATGTTGCGGTTGACATAGAGATTGCCGGCCTGGATGCGGCTGGTGACGTGAGCGATCGTCTCGTCGAGACGCGTGTGAAGCCCGAATGTCAGGCCGTAGCCGGAGCCGTTGATATCGTCGATCAGGCGATCGAGATCTTCGCGGCGGTAGCGGATAACGTGAAGAACCGGCCCGAAGATTTCCTTCTCCAGATCCGACAGCTTCTTGAGCTCGATGATGGTCGGCGGAACGAAGGTGCCGAGGTCAGCTGTCTCCGGCAGAGGCAGCTGCTCGACCTTGCAGCCGTGTGCCTTCATCTTCTCGATATGGGCGTCGATATCGCCTTTTGCCGTCGCCGTGATGACCGGGCCGACATCGATGCTGAGGCGATCGGTACGGCCGATCGTCAGCTCCTGGAGGGCGCCCTTCAGCATCGTCAGGGTGCGGTCAGCGACGTCCTGCTGCAGGCAGAGCACGCGCAATGCCGAGCAGCGCTGACCGGCGCTGTCGAAAGCTGAAGCGATGACGTCGCCGACAACCTGTTCGGCGAGCGCCGAGGAATCGACGATCATGCCGTTCTGGCCGCCGGTCTCGGCGATCAGCGGGATCGGCTTTCCCGACGCCGAGAGACGGTTGGCAAGCTGCGCCTGGATCATCCGGGCGACGCCGGTGGAGCCGGTGAACATCACGCCGGCAGTCTCTTCCGCGTCGATCAGCGCGGCACCGAGGCGGCCACTGCCCGGGGTGAACTGAAGCGCTGCGCGCGGAACGCCGGCCTCATGCAGGATCCTGACGCTTTCGAAGGCGATGATCGGGGTGACGCCCGCAGGCTTGGCAATAACTGGGTTGCCCGCCACCAGTGCTGCGGCAACCTGTCCGGTGAAGATCGCCAGCGGGAAGTTCCATGGACTGATGCAGACGATCGGGCCGAGAGGCACATGCGACGGGCCGAGCGTGCGGCGGGCCTGTTCTGCATAGTAGCGCAGGAAGTCGATCGCCTCGCGCACCTCGCCAATGGCGTTGGCGGCTGATTTGCCGGCCTCGCGGATGATGATGCCCATCAGCGGCTCGATCCGCGACTGCATGATATCGGCGGCGCGATCGAGGCAGGCTGCCCTGTCTGCCGGCGGGACTGCCGCCCATTGCTTGGCGCCGTCAGCCGCAAACCTGGCGATCCTGGCGGCGGCTTCGATCTCCACTTCGGTTACCTGACCGACAACGTCTCCATGATCGGCCGGATTGAGGACCGGGCTGGTCGTGCCATCCAACGAGCCGTCGGCCAGAAGCGGCGTGGCATGCCAGGATTTCGTGGTTGTCTGAAGCAGGTTGCCGGCAAGGCGGGCCAGTTCGGTCTCGTTCGAAAGGTCGATGCCGGAGGAGTTGTCGCGTTCGGCGCCATAGAGGTTCTGTGGCAGGGAGATGAGATCGTGCGGCTTGCCGACGGGCGTGGCGGCTTCGACGAGATCGACCGGATCGGTGGTCAGGTCATCCACCGAAACCTTGGGGTCCGAGATGCGGTTGACGAAGGAGGAGTTCGCGCCGTTTTCGAGCAGGCGGCGCACGAGATAGGCGAGCAGCGTTTCGTGCGTGCCGACGGGCGCGTAGATGCGGCAGGGCCGGTCGAGATTCTGCTTGCCGACGACCTCGTCATAAAGAGGCTCGCCCATGCCGTGCAGGCACTGGAACTCGTACTTGCCGATCTGGAAGTCCGGGCCTGCGAGCTGATAGATGGTCGCCAGCGTCTGGGCATTATGGGTCGCAAACTGCGGGAACACGGCGTCAGTGGCGGCCAGCAGCTTGCGGGCGCAGGCGACATAGGCCACATCGGTGTGAATCTTGCGCGTATAGACGGGGAAGTCAGGCAGGCCGTCGAGCTGGGCGCGCTTGATCTCGGCGTCCCAATAGGCGCCCTTCACCAGGCGAACCATCATCCGGCGGCCGGAGCGGCGGGCGAGATCGATGATGTAATCGAGAACGAAGGGGCAGCGCTTGCCATAGGCCTGAACGACGAAGCCGAGACCGTTCCAGCCTTTCAGCCCGGCGTCGAGGCTGAGTTCTTCGAGGAGGTCCAGCGACAGTTCGAGGCGATCGGCCTCTTCAGCGTCGATATTGAGGCCGATGTCATAGGTGCGGGCAAGCAGCGCCAGTTCGCGAACGCGCGGCAGAAGCTCGGTCATCACCCGCTTCGACTGGGCGCGGACATAGCGAGGGTGAAGGGCCGATAGCTTGATCGAGATGCCTGGCCCGGCATAGACGCCACGGCCATCCGATGCCTTGCCGATCGCGTGGATCGCCTTCTCGTAGTCGCGGTAATAGCGATCGGCATCCTTTGCCGTCGTCGCTGCCTCGCCGAGCATGTCGTAGGAATAGCCAAAGCCGCGTGCTTCGAGCGGGCGCGCGCGCTTCAGCGCCTCGTCGATTGTCTCGCCGGTGACGAACTGCTCGCCCATCATACGCATCGCCATATCGACGCCGCGGCGGATCACCGGTTCGCCGCAGCGGGCAATCAGCCGGGTCAGTGCGGCGGCAAGGCTGCGGTCGTTGACGGTCGATGTCAGCTTGCCGGTGACCACAAGTCCCCAGGTCGCCGCGTTGACGAACAGCGAGCGTCCGCCACCGACATGCGACTTCCAGTCGCCTTCGGAAATCTTGTCGCGGATCAGGGCGTCGCGCGTGGCCGTATCGGGAATACGCAGCAGCGCTTCGGCGAGGCACATGAGCGCAACGCCTTCCTGGCTCGACAGCGAATATTCCTGCACCAGCCCCTCGACGCCGGTTCCCTTGTGCTTGGCACGCAGCGCCTCGATCAGCTTGCGCGCGGTATCGCGGGCTGCGGCCTTCAGGTCTGCGGGTACGCGGGCGGCTTCCACGAGGGGCGGCAGGCATTCCGTTTCCGGGCGCCGGTAGGCGGCGGTGATGGCCTTGCGCAGGTCCGATTGCTCGCGGATCGGCGGCGCAAACTCGGCAAATGGCGAATTGGAATCCGGACCTGGTGCGTTATCGGCGGCGTTGAGCATTGCGAGATCCTAGCAGCGGGACTTGTTTGAACGGCAACTGCCGGCGTCTGTTCGATACACAAGGCGCATGCGCCCATGCCCCAAACCACCGGCAGCGGCAATCTAGCATAAATGCGCCTGGTCGATCCAACTTGATTGAGGGCGATTTCAGTGGCAATTATCCATAGATATCGCGATTTGGATGCTAATATGCCTAAAGAGACCACCTTGTTTAGTGAACTCGACCAGCTGGACAGGAAGATACTGGAGGCCCTGTCGGAAGATGGGCGGATCTCCATCACAGACCTGGCAGCGCGCGTCGGTCTGTCGAATACGCCATGCCAGATCCGGTTCAAGCGGTTGATCGCGGAAGGCTATATCGAGGGCTTCCGGGCGGTGCTCAATCCGGCGAAGATGGAACTCGATCATATCGCCTTCGTCGAGGTCAAGCTCTCGAACACGACCGAGGGCGCGCTGAAGAGCTTCAACGATGCTGTCAAGAAGATCAAGGAGGTCGAACAGTGCCACATGATCGCCGGGCGCTTCGATTACCTGCTGAAGGTTCGCACCCGCGACATCGCCAAATACCGCCGTGTTCTCGGCGAAAAGATTTCGACGCTGCCGCATGTCGCAAGCACATCGACCAATCCGGCGATGGAAACGGTCAAGGAAGGCTGGGACAAATTCAATCCCAGCCTCTGAAACTGCGGCTTGATCGGCCGCAGTTCGATTTCTGAAGGCTGGTTCAGCCAGCTGCCTTCAGGCGCGCGGCTTCGGGGCTGTAGAACTGGCCGAAGCGGTTGTCGAGGAAGTCGGCGAGAGCGATTTCTTCCTGGCGCACGAAGCCCTTGGTCGGAAGCTTGCCGTTGGCAAGCAGATCGAGCACACCGGTGATGCCTGCCGCGGTGGTGATCTGGATCGCGCTCATCTTGCGGCCGGCAACGACGCCGGAATAGACCTTGTTGGCGTAGGTTTCCTGCAGGTAGCGATCGTCCTTCCAGCCGCAGACGGTCACGAAGACGATGACCACATCTTGCATGGTGGCGGGCAGCGCATGCTCGAACAGGTCCTTCAGCACGTCGCGGCGGTTCTTCAGGTTGAGATCGTTCAGGAGTGCCTTGATGATCGCCTGATGGCCGGGATAGCGGATCGTGCGGTAGTTCATCGTCCGCACGCGGCCTTCCAGCGACTTGGCAAGCGTGCCCAGTCCGCCGGAGGTGTTGAACGCTTCATAAGTCACGCCGTCGAGCGAAAACTCTTCGCGTTCTTCCATCGCCGGAACGGTGATGAACTTGCCTTCGACGATCGCCTCGCAAGGCTCGATATATTCGTTGATCAGCCCGTCGGTGCTCCAGGTCAGGTTATAGTTCAGAGCGTTGGACGGATATTGCGGCAGCGCGCCGACACGCATGCGCACGCTGTCGAGCTTGTCGAAGCGCTTGGCGAGATCGTTGGCGACGATGGAAATGAAGCCCGGTGCCAGGCCGCACTGAGGAATGAAGGCGCTTTCCGCATTTTCTGCCAGTGCTTCGACCTTCTTGGTCGTCGCGACGTCTTCCGTCAGGTCGAGATAGTGCACGCCGGCGGCAAGTGCCGCCTCGGCGATCAAGCCGGTCAGATTGAACGGCGCTGCCGACAGGACGGCGAATTTTCCCTTGAGCGTTGCCACCAGATCCGCATGGCTGGAAATATCAAGCACGGCGGTCGAAATCGCCGGATGCCGCTCGACCCGTTCGGTCTGTTCAGCGCTGCGGTCCACGACCAGCACCTTGTACGCGCCCGTATCGGCCAGCATCAAGGCGATGGCGCCACCGATCTTGCCTGCGCCTGCAACAACAACTTCTTTCATATCAGCCCTCGATGACGTTTATAGGATTTTTATAAGCCTAGCAGTGGACTTCACATAAAATAGCGGCAGAATGCGCAAAACGACGGACATATTAAATCAGTTTGCTGATCAATCTTTGCGGAGTGTAGAGCGATGGATCTGAGCGTGAAAGACCGGGAGCTGTTGGCGCTGCTCGGCGAAAATGCCCGTCTGCCGGTTGCCACCTTGGCCAAGAAACTGTCGCTATCGCGAACGACGGTGCAGGCGAGGCTGGAACGGCTCGAGCGCGAGGGCGTGATCGCCGGATATGGCGTCAGGCTGTCGGATGCCTATGCCTCGGGGCTGATCCGGGCGCATATCCTGATCACCATCGCGCCCAAGGCTCTGGCGCAGGTGACATCGGCCCTCGACAAGATGCAGGCGGTAACCGCGCTGCATTCCGTCAGCGGATCGTTCGACCTGATCGCGCTGATCGCCGCGCCGTCGATATCGGAGCTCGACCAGGTGATCGACAGGATCGGGGCGATCGATGGCGTCGATCGCACGCTGTCCTCGATCATTCTCTCGACACGGTTTGCCCGGTGAGAAACACCGCCGCGTGGCGGCGGCAGAGATTGCCTCGCAATTGCTGTTTCACATTTGCAAAGTTCGGCTAGTGTCCGTCAATGACACCGGTCGAGCGCCATCGCGCTGCCCGCGCCTGAGCTATCAACGGCATTGGAGAACACATGAATAACCACCTGAAATTCTTCATCGACGGCGCGTGGGTCGATCCTGTGGTGCCGAAGACGATCGAGGTGATCGATCCATCGACCGAAGAAACCTATACCTCGATCTACGGTGGCTCTGCAGCCGATGTCGACAAGGCTGTTGCGGCTGCGAAGCAGGCGTTCGAAACTTTCTCGCTGACCTCGAAGGAGGAGCGTCTGGCGCTGCTGAAGCGGATTCTCGAACGCTATAATGAGCGCTTCGAAGATATCGCCCAGGCCGTCAGCCAGGAAATGGGTGCGCCGCTGCCATTCGCCCGCGATTCGCAGGCCGGGGTGGGGCGCGCTCACATGGAAGCGACGATCGCCGCGTTCGAGGAGTACACATTCAGCGAAAAGCGCGGCACGACCACCGTCGTCAAGGAGCCGATCGGCGTCTGCGCGCTGATCACCCCCTGGAACTGGCCGCTGAACCAGATCGTCTGCAAGGTGGCTCCGGCGATCGCCGCAGGCTGCACGGTCGTTCTCAAGCCATCGGAAATCGCGCCGATCAGCGGCATCATCTTCGCCGAGGTGATGGCGGCCGCGGGAACGCCGAAGGGCGTGTTCAATCTGGTGAATGGCACCGGTCCCGATGTCGGCCAGGTCATGGCCGGACATGCTGATGTTGATATGGTCTCGTTCACCGGTTCGACGCGGGCAGGGATCATCGTTGCGAAGACCGCCGCCGATACGGTCAAGCGCGTGGCGCAGGAGCTCGGCGGCAAGTCGGCAAACATCATTCTCGACGACGCCGATTTTGAAACGGCTGTCGCCAAGGGTGTCGAGGGCTGCTTCGGCAACTCGGGCCAATCCTGCGATGCGCCGACCCGGATGCTGGTGCCGGCAGGCCGCCACGACGAGGTGCTTGCTATCGCCAAAAAGGCGGCCGAAACCTTCAAGACCGGCGATCCGCGCGCTGAAGGCGTCGATCTCGGTCCGGTCGTCAGCCAGATCCAATATGATAAGATCCAGCGCCTGATCGAGAGCGGCATCAGCGAAGGTGCGACGCTGGTCACCGGCGGTCCCGGCAGGCCGGAGGGGCTGAACCGCGGCTATTATATCCGTCCGACGGTCTTCGGCCATGTCACGCCCGGCATGACGATTGCGCGAGAGGAGATCTTCGGGCCGGTTCTCTCGATCATCTCCTACGAGAACGACGAAGATGCCGTTCGCATCGCCAACGATACGGTCTACGGTCTCGCCGCCTATATCCAGTCGACCGATATCGAGCATGCCCGCGCCGTGGCCAAGCGCATGCGCGCCGGTTCGGTCTATCTCAACTATCCGGAGTGGGACACATTCGCGCCCTTCGGCGGCTACAAGCAGTCTGGCAACGGCCGCGAGTATGCCGATTGGGCGATCCATGATTTCCTTGAAATCAAGGGTGTTGTCGGCTGGGGTGAATAATCCGGCGTCTTTTGTCTGTAAGGAAAATCGCCACACGAACGGATGCCGTAATGCTCGACAAGCTCACCGGGGACGACCGCGTCTTGATCCTCTCGCCGCACCTCGACGACGCGGTTCTCAGTGCGGGCGGGCTAATGGACAGGGCCGTGAAGGATGGCGCCCATGTCGTCGCGGCAACGATCTTTACCGGTGATGCCGATCTGCAGGGCGAGCCGTCACCGCTGGTTCGCGAGCTGCATGAATGGTGGGGGCTGGGCGCAAATCCCTATGCCGTCAGGCGCGAGGAGGATATCGCCTCAATCGCGCTCCTCGGCGCCGATTACTTTCATGGCGGCATGACGGATTCGATCTATCGCAGAGACCGCGATGGCATCTCCCTTTACGCAACCCGGGAGGCGGTCTTCTCGCCGCCATCGGATCAGGATCCGGCTTGGAGGCCGCTGGAGGATTTGCTGGCGGAATGGTTCGCCGCGGTGCGCCCGACGATCGTCCTCTGCCCGCTGGCGGTCGGCCGCCATCTGGATCACGTCGTCACCACCGAGACGTTTCGCAAATGCAGTGCGGCGTGGAACGCCGATATCTATCTCTATGAGGACATTCCCTATGCCGCCGGCTTCTTCCCGCCCGGTTATCCGGATAGCGTGCCGGCTGCACTGGAGCGGACCAATTGGACGGTCAGGAATCATGTCGATATCGACATCGATTTCGAGCGCAAGTTCGCGGCAATCTTGAAATATGAATCGCAGATCGCCGAAATCTTCCCCGGCCTCGATGCCGAGAGAGAGCTAAGGAACTACATGAGGGACGCGTCCGGAACCGGCTTCAGGGAACGGTTCTGGCGGGCGGAAAGCTGACGGCCTTCCGCTGCAGCGAACTACATCAGGCAGCCGTCGCGCCGCTGGACCTGGCATCCCGTTTGCGGGTTCTGGCAGCCAGGGCATCCATCAGCGCCGACTTCACCTTGTCGATGTGATGCGGTTTGGTAACGACGCCGACGGCACCCTCGAAGCCTGCGACAATTTCGGGATTGCCAGTCATGAAGACGACCTCGATGCCATAGAGATCGATCAGCGTGCGGGCGATCTGCGGCCCGGTCGGGCCGTCCGCCAGCTGTACATCGACGAGTGCGATATCGGCGCGCCGTGCCAGCGAGAGCGCCTCAATCTCCGTCCTTGCGAGTCCTGCAACCTCGAACCCGTTGTCGAGCACCATGCTCTCAAGGTCCCAGGCGATGATGCCCTCGTCCTCAACGATCAATACCTTCATGTCATTCCCAACTTCTTCGCCCGAGTTGCGAAGTAGGGAAGCAGTCACGAAGGTCAATAGACGGGCGGCCGACTTCGCTCACGAGACCGTGAGGACCGCCGCCAGCTCACGGAGGCAGGAGCCTGAAATCGCTTCCCTCCGGCAGAAGCTGCCCGCCATCGACGACAATCGTCGTACCGGTGATGTAGCTGGCATCATCGGAGGCGAGAAACAGAAAGGCGTTTGCGACATCGCGCGGGCTGCCGAGCCTGCCGAGCGGAATGGCATCCTCCATGTTTTTGATGAAGGCCGGGCCGCGGTGAAGCTGCATAGCCTCGGTCATTATGTTGCCCGGCTCGACGCCGTTGACGGTGATGCCATAGGAGGAGAATTCGAGCGCGGCAGCGCGGATGAAGCCGTTGATCCCGGCCTTCGTCGCCGAATAATGCCCATGGCCGGGGCTGGTGACGCGCGGCCCCGTGATAGACGAGGTGAAGAGGATGCGGCCATAGCCCTGCTGCCGCATCGGGTCGAGCGCTGCGCGCGCCGCATTGAAGGAGCCGCGCAGATTGACGGCGATGACGTTGTCCCAGTCCTCGGGGCTGGTATCCTCGATCAGCTGCCAGGGATAGACGCCGGCATTCTGGACGATGATGTCGATCCTGCCATAGGTCTCGACCGCGAAAGCGACGACAGCCTTGGCGTCCTCCATCTTCGAGATATCCACCTTGAAGAAGGTGACGCCGAGATCCTCCGCGGCGGCGCGGCCGCCTTCCTCCTCGTAGTCGGCGAGGATGATCGTGGCGCCTTCTTCCTGAAAGCGCTTGGCCGTCGCCTTGCCGATGCCGCGGGCGGCGCCGATGACAACCGCGATTTTTCCGTCCAGTCTTCCAGTCATGCGAGCCTCTGACGCAGTTTTTGCTTGAATGTATCGAGAAGGACCGCCGCCAGCACCAGGAAGCCGTGGATCACCTGGGTGAAATTGGCGGGCAGGCCCATGAGATTGATGGCGGTGTTGATCGACGACAGCAGCAGCACGCCGGCATAGACGCCGGGGAGCGCGCCGACGCCGCCCTTCAGGCTGACGCCGCCGATGACGACGGCCGCAAAGGCGTTGAACAGCAGGCCGACGCCGAGATTGGCGGTGGCGCCCGAGGTGCGGATGGCGAGCAGCCAGCCGGCGAGACCGGCGATCGCGCCTGCCATGACGAAAGCGATGATCAGGTTGCGCTGGACGGGAATGCCGGCGCGGAACGTTGCCGTCTCATTGCCGCCGATCATTGTCAGGTGGCGGCCGAACGGGGTCTTGGCCATGATCACCGAAAACAGCACGAAGCAGAAGATCGCGATCCATGCGGTCAGCGGCAGGCCGATCAGCCGCTGGATGCCGAACCAGCGGATGGCAGGGGCCAGATCCTGCGCGGAGCGGCCGCCCGAGACGGCAAGAACGATGCCGCGCACCCAGATATAGGAGGCCAGCGTGATGATGAAGGCATTCATCTTCACCTTGACGATGAGGAAACCGTTGAGCAGCCCGATCAGCCCTCCGACGGTAAGGGCGATCAGCAGCGAGACCGGCACGATCAGCCATTCCGGGCTCAGCGTGAAGCCGATGCCGATGCCGGCGGAGCAGAACAGGATGCCGACCGCCATGGCCGAAAGCGCCGCAACTGACTCCACCGACAGGTCCATATGTCCGGCGATGATCACCAGCGAAAGGCCGATCGACATGACGCCGAGGACGCTGGAAGCCTCGATGATATTGGCGAAGATGCCAAGCTGGAAATAGTTCGGGACGAACGCCGAAAAGACGGCGAGCACGAAGATGAGCATGAACCAGACGAGATTGTCGAGGACGAGCTCAAAGAATTGACGCGTGCGAGGTGTCATCGGGCCGTTCCGGTTGCTGGGGAGGGAGCCCGGGCTGTGAAGCCCGGGCGCTTGGATATCGCTCATTCGACCGATTTGACCTGTGCGGTCGGTGCTTTCTGGTTGCCCCAGAAAGCCGGATCGTCGACATTCTCCTTGGTGATGGCAGCACCTGGGATCTTGATGTTCGGACCCCATGCTTCCTTGGTGACGACGCCCTTCAAGCCGAGCACGTCATATTCGCCGGGCTTGATTTCTTGCTTCTTGGCGATCTTGTCCATGAAGATGGCGACGGCAGCGGCCTGTGCGTAAAGCGGCTGCTCGACTTCGACATTCAACCAGCCCTTGCGGATCAGGTCGAGACCGACGGGAGCGCCGTTCGAGCTCATCAGCATGACATCGCCCGGCTTCTTGCCGGCGGCTTCGAGCGAAGCGACGGCGGCGACCGAGAGATGCGCCGCATGGCTGAAGATCAGGTCGATGTCAGGATTGGCGAGCATTTGGTCGGAAACGATCGTTCCGGCGTTGCTGGCTTCCCACTGCATGGCAGGCACCGAGACGATCTTCACGCCCGGGAAGGCCTTCATCTTCTCTTCGAAGCCCTTCTGGATGTCGAGCGTGTAGGGGTCGCCGGGATCGCCGAGAACCTGGAGAACCTTACCCTTCACGTCGCCATTCTTTGCCTTCAGCAGCTTTTCTGCCTGTTCGGCGGCCACGTAGCCGATCTCGATCGTTCCGGCGACCGACGTGAAGTCCGACTGTGTCGAAGTGATCTGGCGGTCGAACTCGACGACCGGGATACCGGCGGCGCGTGCGGCCTCGATCGATGGTTTCAGCGCGTTGAAATCGACGGCGGCCAGAATGATCGCCGCAGGCTTCAGCGCGATGACGTCGTTCATCTGCGACTGCTGCGCATCCGTCTTGTTGTCGGCGTTCAGCGTCTTCATTTCGTAGCCGGTCTGCTTGAGAAACATCTCAAGCGCGCTGACCGAGCCTGTCTGGAATTCATCGAGCAGTGTCGGCACGAGGTAATAGACCGTTCCCTTCGATTGCGCGAAGGCGGTCGTCATCAATGAGATGCCGAGCGCCAGAACGGTCAGCGCGGCTAAGGCTATTCGCTTCATGTCGTTCTCTCCTTTTGCGCCGGACCCTCAATTTTTATGGTCTCACCGGTCCGGCACCGGCGAGGCTTTGTCCGGTGATCATTTCGATCACCGCGTCTGCATTTGTCTTGGATGTCTCGACGTCGCCCGCGACGACGCCCTGGCGGATCACCACGATCCGGTCGGCCACCTGGAAGGCCTGCTGCATGATGTGGGTGATGATGACGACGCCGATGCCCTGATTGGCAACATGGCGGATCATCTCCAGGCCGCGGCGCGTCTGCTCGACGCCGAGTGCGGCAAAGGGTTCATCGAGCAGCACCAGCTTGCCGCCCCAGTGGACGAAGCGGTTGAGCTCGATCGCCTGGCGCTGGCCGCCGGAAAGATGCTCGACCTTGGTGCGGAGCGACGGGATACGGGTGCCGGCATTGGCAAGCGCATCGCCGACGACTTTCTCCATCGCCCGCTCGTCGAGGAATGGAATGCCGAGGACCTTGCGGGTGATTTCGCGGCCCATGAAGAAATTGGCGACGACATCGACATTGGTGGCAAGCGACAGGTCCTGATAGACCGTCTCGACACCGGCGGCCTTTGCCTCGGCCGGGGTCTTGGCCACATAGTCGCGACCCTCGAACAGCATGCGGCCGGAGGATGGTTCCAGCCCGCCGGAAATGATCTTCACCAGCGTCGACTTGCCGGCGCCATTATCGCCCAGCAGCGCCACGACCTCGCCCTTGCCGATCGAGAAGCTGACGCCCTTCAGCGCTTCGATGGCGCCGAAATTCTTGCGGATATTGTCGAGCACCAGCAGCGGTTCGCTCATGCGGCGATCCCTTTCTCGTCGGGGGTGGAAAACATCTGGCCGAAACGCGGCGACAGCAGGCTGGATACGGCAAGCGCTGCCGCGCCGCGGAGCACCGAGTTCTGGCAGTCGCTCGCCATCACCAGCCGCGGATGCTTTCGATCCTTGCGGGCGGCGACGGAATTCGGCAGGCCGGCCGAGGCCACCAGCTTTTCGATGAGGTCGGGTGGCGCCAGTCCGCCGAGCACGATCGTCTGCGGGTCGAGCAGGTTTTCGATGGTGCGGACGGCGTTGTGGAAGATCGGCCGGATTTCCTCGGCCCACATCTGCTGCGACACGCCGCGGCGGTTGAAGGCATCGAGGGAAAGATAGCGTTCGAGGCAGCCGCTGTTGCCGCAGGGGCAGGGTTCGCCATCCGGCACTGCCGGGATATGGCCGATTTCGCCGGCATTGCCCCAGCCGCCGCGCATCACCGCGCCGTCATGAACCATGGCGCCGCCAAGGCCGACGCCGAAATAGAGATAGTAGTAGTTGGAGAATTGCGAGCCAATTCCATAGAGCTGCTCGCCGAGTGCCGCGCAAGCCATGTCGGTGTCGATGAAAGCAGGAAGATCGGCGGCTTCCGCCAGCCGCTCCTTGAGCGGCACGTCCTTCCAGCCTGCCATGGTGGTCGCACCGATGAAGCTCATGGAGTCGATGCCAAAGGGACCCGGCAGCGCCATGCCGGCCCCCAGAATGCGCTTGCTGCCGCCGGCGCGAAGTTCTGAGACCAGTTCGCCGATCAGCTGGAAAGCAAGATCGGGCGCGACGTTCGGCGCGGTGCGATAGGCGCTTTCGACGATATTGCCGTTGAGATCGACCAGTGCCGCGTCGATGCCGAGCGGGGTCAGATGGATGCCGGCGACATAGCCGCCCTGCGGATTGATCGTCAGCACGGATGGCGGAATACCGCGTCCCTTCGGCTCCTCACGGACCGAGAGGATGTAGCCCTGCTCTTCGAGTTCACGGACGATGGTGGAGACTGTCTGTACCGTCAGGCTGACGCGCTTGGCGATGTCTGCGCGCGTCACCGGGCCGTTCAACCGGATCGCTTCGAGAACGATACGCCGGTTGTACGGACGCCCTGATTCCTGATTGGTACCACGCAATGTCATGCCACAGCCCTCAGAATGTCATCAGCTTGGCACCGCATTTTTATTTAGTCAAATGGTTTTCATAAATAGCTCCGACATGCTGTTTTGGTCCTGTCGAGATGGTGTCCCCGCCGTTCGAATTGATGGGTTCTGATCAAGAATCTGACCGCGATTTTCCGAGCGATCGCCTAGGTTCTGATCAAACGCGATGAATTCGGGAGGATCGGATGAGCAACTGGGTGAAGGCCTGCGAGATCGATGATGTCGAGAACGAGGACGTGATCAGTTTTGATCACGGCGGAAAGACTTTCGCCGTCTACCGCAGCCCGGATGACAGCTTCTACGCGACGGATGGGATGTGTACCCACGAGAAGGTTCATCTCGCCGATGGTCTGGTCATGGACCACATCGTCGAATGTCCGAAACACAACGGACGCTTCGACTATCGCACCGGCGAGGCGAGGGGCGCACCCGTCTGCGTCAACCTCCGTACCTATCCGGTCAAGGTCGAAGACGGCGCTGTGTTTCTCGGACTGGAGTGACGCCGATGCAGCATTTCGTCATCATCGGCGGTGGCCAGTGCGGCGCGCGCGCCGCCTTCGCACTACGCGATCAGGGCTTCGATGGATCGATCACGCTTGTCGGCGACGAGCGGCATCTGCCCTACGAGCGGCCGCCGCTTTCCAAGCAGCATATGCTGGCGCCTAATGGCGCCGAGCCGCCGTTTATCGCAGGACAGCAGCAATATGAGGAACGCGGTATTGTTGTGATCGCCGGTGATGCCGCCACCGCGATCGATCGCGAGCGCCGCGGCGTCGAATTGGCAAGCGGCCGGCGAATCCCCTACGACAGGCTGCTGATCGCAACCGGTGCGGCCCCGCGGCGCCTGCCCGCGGCCGAGGGGCTCGACCATGTCTTCTATCTGCGAACCCATGACGATGCGGCGGGCCTTGCCGCGCGGCTGGCAGCGGGCGGCCATCTCGCGATCATCGGCGCGGGCTTTATCGGCCTGGAATTGGCGGCAGCTGCCCGCCAGCGCGGGCTTGAGGTCACCGTCATCGAGGCATTGCCGCGCATTCTGATGCGGGGCGTGCCGGAGGAGATCGCCGCAAAGGTCCAGGCGCTTCATCAAGGCAACGGCGTGCGGATCGTCTGCGGCGCCGGTATCGAGCGGCTATCCGGTGACAGCGATGGTGTCGTCCTGGCCCTCAGCACCGGTGAAATCCTGAAAGCCGGTACGCTGGTGGTGGGCATCGGCGCTCAACCTCGCGCCGAACTGGCTGTGAAGGCCGGTCTCACCGTCGAGAACGGCATTGCCGTCGATGCGAGCCTGCAAACCTCGGATCCGGCAATTTTTGCGGCCGGGGATTGCTGTTCCTTTCCGTATGAGGCCAGGCGAATCCGGCTGGAGGCCTGGCGAAATGCGCAGGATCAGGGCGCGCACGCGGCCGCCGGCATGCTGGGCGCCGTTAGCCCTTACGAGGCCGTCCCGTGGTTCTGGTCGGATCAATATGATTGCACGCTGCAGATCGCCGGTCTCGCCGACGGCGCGGTCACGAGCGTGCGCCGGGAAATCGAGCCCGGGACATTCATTCTCTTCCACCTCGGCGAAGACGGGCGCCTGCTTGCCGCCAGTGCCTTTGGACCAGGCAATCGCATCGCCAAGGATATCCGCCTCGCCGAAATGCTGATCGCCAAGCGGGCAAAACCAGATGCCGCAGCCCTTTTGCAGGTGTCGGTGAACTTGAAATCACTGTTGCCGCGCGCTTAGCTTGAATTCCCGAAAGCGGAATCCCGAAAGGAACGTCAATGGCAGAGGTCAAGATCGGTATCATCGGCACCGGCGTGATGGGGAGCGACCATGCGGCGATCCTTGCTGAAGGTGTCGCCAATGCGCGGCTCACCGCTGTTCAGGATCTCAGCCGGGAGCGCGCGATCGCCGTTGGCGAGGCCTCGGGTGCCCGTGTCTTTGCCGGCGCGGATGAGCTGATCGCTGACCCGGATATCGACGCCGTCATGGTCTGTTCGCCCGATGAAACGCATGCTGCGCTGGCGCTGAAGGCGATTGCCGCCGGTAAGCCGGTCCTGGTGGAAAAGCCACTTGCGGCCGGCATCGAGGATGCCGAGGCGATCATCAGTGCCGAAACCAATGCCGGGCGCCGTCTGGTGCAGGTCGGTTTCATGCGCCGCTTCGATCCCGGCTTTCGCGAGATGAAGCATACGCTGCAATCGGGCGAACTCGGCCATGCGCTGTTTCTCCACTGTATCCACCGCAACGCAGTGGCGCCCGATTATCTGACCTCGGATCTGGTGATTGCCAATTCGGCAGGCCACGAATTCGATATTGCCCGCTTTCTGCTCGACGAAGAGATCGCCTCGGCCTTCGTCACCAGTCCGCCGCCGACGCGGAATGCGCCGAACCGCCAGCCGCAATTCATCCTGTTGCGGACGGCATCGGGCGTCGTGATCGATATCGAGGTCTTCACCGACGCCCAATACGGATATGACGTGCGCGCCGAGCTTGTCTGCGAGGACGGAACGGTATCGCTGGATCCGTCGCCGCATACGATGCTTCGCGCAAAGGGCCATGACGGTTTCCGGACCCCGCCCGATTGGCGGCCGAGGTTCCGGCAGGCCTACCGGGCACAGCTGGAAGCCTGGACGTCCGGGATACTCACCGGGCAGCCAACCGGCGCCAGCGCCTGGGATGGCTTCATGGCGATGCAGGTCACCAAGGCCTGTCTTCAGGCCTGGAGGTCGGGCGAGCGGGTGGCGGTCCCGCAACACGAAAAGCCCGATTCTTACTGATCATGCGGCAGTCCGGGCCCAGAGCGCCCGGATCTCGTCCTTCAGAAGCAGCGCCTCCTGCCAGCGGTCGGTGCTGTCTTCGCCGTCGCGGCCGGTGATGGCATAGGGTTTCGGGCCGAGCTCGCAGGTAAAGGCGAGGGCGTCGCTGGCGCCTGCCCGCTGCCGCCAGCTGCGGAAACCGTAGTCCCACCAGCCCATGAACAGATCGACCCACGGCCTGTGATGCGGGAAGGAGATCTCGATCTGCACCTGCTCGCGCGAGGCGACGCGGCCATGAAAGGCCCAGGAGCTGTCGAGAACCCGCTGCATCAGCTCGTGGTTCTCATCGGAGACCGGCCAGGCGAACTCGCGACCGACGAGAAAATGCGAGAGATCGCCGAGCAGTTTCAGATCCGGAAGCCGGTCCATCAGGTCGAGGGTGAAGAACAGGTCGGTGGTCATCCGGTCGCGATGCGTCTCGATAAAGACCGGAATGCCGGCCTCCTCGGAAAGCCGATGCCAGCCCTCGAGCAGCGGCAGGCAGTCCTCGATCCGGCGCAGCCGTACGTCGGGCTGCAGGCAGAGATGGGCGACGCCAAATTCTGCGGCATTTTCCAGCGCCGGTTTCAGCTCGTCGATCGTCTTCGGAAAGCATTGCCCCTCCGCCTTCAAGCCGCGCTCCTTCAGCAAAGCGGCAAGTGGCCGGACATAGGCGCGGTCGTACCAATGCGCGCTCACGCCGTCAAAACCGGCCTCGGATATCAGGCCGATATTCTCCTCGAGCGAGCGCTCCGGCGTGAGTGCGCTTCGAAGCTCCATGGCCCACAGGGATTGGAAGACGGTGAGGGATTGCATTGCTGGCCTCGTCGTTGGTTAGAGGTTCTGGGCACTGACCGTCATGAAGCGCACCGGATCGGTGATGACCTCGGTGCGGATGATGTCGAGCTTGCGCAGGATGAGATCGACGGAGCGCCGCGCCTGCACCTCCGGCGCCTGGTCGAGACAGATATCCAGCAGGCCGGTTTCCAGATAGCGCTTCTTCTTCTCGGTCAGCTCGTGCCCGACCCAGAAGATATCACGCTGCCTGGCACATTGCTGCAGGACGATGGCAACACCTTCGTCGCCGCCGCCGGCCGAATAGACGCCGATGATTTCAGGATCGCGGCGGAGCGCCTCGCCGAGCAGTTCGGCGCATTGCAGATCATCGTCGCGTCCCATCATCACCAGCGATACCGCGTGGCCATTGGCGCCCTTCTCGGTGAGGTAATCGGAAAAGCCCTGGATGCGCTGGCGGTGGTTTGAATAGGCGCCGCTGTGACAGATCGCAGCGAAATGGCCGCGCCGGGCGGCAAGCATGCCGGACATGTAATAGGCTGCACTGCGTCCGGCCGCATAGTTGTCGATACCCAGATAGGGAACCTCCGGGTCGTCGCAGCGGGTAACGACCTGGGCGACCTCGACGCCGGCGGCGCGCACCCGCCGCAGGCTCTCGATAACTCTCGGGTGATCCTGCGCGCAGATGATCAGCCCGGAGCGGCGAAAGCTCGGATTGGCGATGTGATGCGCCATGCCGATCGGATCGCTTTCTTTGATGAAGGTGCGATGCAGGATGACGGCGCGGTCAAGCGAGGCGGCAATACGCTCGAAGGCCTGGTTCAACCGGGCGAAGAAGCTGGTTTCCGGACGCACCAGAATGACCTCGATGCGGATGGCGCCGCGATGCGTTTCCGTCGAGCGTTCGCCGTAGCCGAGTTTCTTGGCGGCGCGGATCACCTTTTCTGCCGTCTTCTCGGTGACGCCGCCGCGGCCGTTGATGACGCGCTCGACGGTGGCGATGCCAAGCCGGGCCTCTGTGGCGACATCCTGCAGTGTCGTCTTTTTCATCAAAACCTCCCCAAAACTCCGCTCGACAGTCAAGCATTGCAGCGCCTCTGGCGAAATCGCTCAGTTGATCAAAACACATCAAGACAGCGATGGGAAACGGCACTGTAGCTGCGGTAATTTTCCGGCACGAGTTGGAGGATATCAGATGGACGACACACTTTTCGGGAAGCGCAACAAACGCGGCGACTGGGCGCCTTCCAAGCTTATTCAATATCCGCCGGTGTTCATCTGGCCGGTCCAGCCGCTGCGTTTCCTGAAATGGGTGTTCGGCTATCCGGGCTACCTGATGCCGTGGAACGTGCTCTATGCGGCGATCGGCACGCTGCTTTGGCTCTACGCGACGCCGTCGCTCGAGACCGCAAAGACCTTCTCGATCAGCTGGATTGCCTATCTGCTGGTGCGCAACGCCGCAATCGTCTTCGTCTTCTTCGGCGCGTTCCACCTGCGCCTCTATATGCAGAAGAAGCAGGGAACGAGCTTCAAGTTCAACGCCAAATGGCCCTCCGTCGGCAATGATGCCTTTCTGTTCGGTAATCAGACGGTCGATAACGTCATCTGGACCTTCGCCAGCGCTGTGCCGCTCTGGACGGCTTTCGAGGTGCTCACGCTGTGGGCCTTCGCCAATGGCATCATTCCCTATGTCTCATTCGCCGAGCATCCGGTCTATTGCGCCGTGGTCATGCTCTTGATCCCTACATTCCGCGACCTGCATTTCTATCTGGTCCACCGGCTGATCCACTGGCCGCCGCTCTATCATGCCGTCCACAAGCTGCATCATAACAACGTCAATCCCGGCCCCTGGTCAGGTCTTGCCATGCACCCGATCGAGCACCTGCTGTATTTCTCCGGTGTGCTCATCCATTGGATCGTTCCGTCGAATCCGGTTCATGCGATCTTCCATTTGGCGCATGCCGGTCTTGCACCGGCACCCGGCCATGCCGGCTTCGACAAGATCGTCGTCGGCGAGGAAAGCGCCATCGATACGCACAGCTACGACCATTACCTTCACCACAAATATTTCGAGTGCAACTACGCCGATGGCGTGATCCCGCTCGACAAGTGGTTCGGCACATTCCACGACGGCTCATCCGAAGCGCAGGAGCGCATGGACAAGCGGTTCATGGAGCAGGCCAGGCGCCGCGCAGAAAAGAAGGCGCGCCGCGAACAGCAGGCTGGCTGATCCTCCCAGGTGAACGACCCGCAGGCCCGGCTTCTCCGCCGGGCCTTTTGCTATCCGGTTCCCCTGCAAATGAGGGATTTTCATCAATTTTTCCGCGGACCGCGCGATCTTCCCCGGCTAACGTTTTCGTGCGGCCGGCTGGCGCCGCCTTATCTCTGGGAGGAGAGAACATGCTGAAATTGCTGACCACCAGCGCGGTTGCCCTGGTGCTTGCTGCGCAGGCGCACGCGGCCGATCGTATCGGTGTTTCGATGGGGACGCTCACCAACAATTTTCAGACGCTGATTGTCAACGGCATGCAGGATTACGCCAAGTCCGTCGGTGTCGAGCTGCAGATAGAGGATGCGACGACGGACGTCAACAAGCAGCTCGACCAGGTCAAGAATTTCGCGGCCGGTGGCGTCTCGGCCATCATTGTCGATCCCGTCGATTCCGATGGCACGCCGGCTCTCAGCAAGGTCGCCGAGGATGCTGGCATCCCGCTGATCTATGTCAACGTTCAGCCGACCGATCTTTCGACGCTCGGCAAGCAGCAGGCCTTCGTCGGTTCCAACGAGGCCGAATCCGGCACGCTGCAGACCAAGGAAGTCTGTCGTATCTTGGGCGGCAAGGGCAATGTCGTCATCATGATCGGCGACCTGACGAGTCAGGCCGCACGTCAGCGCACTCAGGACGTCCATGACGTCATCGCGACGCCCGAATGCAGCGGCCTGAAGGTCGCTCAGGAGCAGGTCGGCAACTGGAGCCGCGTTAACGGCGCCGATCTGGTCTCCAACTGGCTGACATCGGGCTTGGAGTTCGATGCCGTTCTTGCCAACAACGACGAGATGGCGCTCGGCGCCATCGCCGCATTGAAGAATGGCGGCGCATCCACGGACAAGATCATCGTCGCCGGTATCGACGCCACGCCGGAGGCCCTTCAGGCGATGAAGGCGGGCGATCTGAAGGTCACGGTCTTCCAGGATGCCAAGGGTCAGGGCAAGGGTTCGATCGATGCGGCGCTCAAGGCGATCAAGGGCGAAAAGATCGACCGCGAGGTCTGGATCCCGTTCCAGCTGGTGACGGAGAAGAACATGGCGGACTTCGAACATCTGAACTGAGGCGCGGCTCGCCTCACGGGCCGCGTCATGAAGGCCACGCAGCGCTAACCCGCTCGTGGCCTTTTCACGCGCTCTCAGGTGGCAGGAAGCGGTTCGCTGATGACGACGAAATTGGCGCAGGAATGCTCGACATTGGCAATGCGGATGCGCAACTCGCGCCGCGATGTCAGCAGGAAGAGAAATACTTTCTTGGCGCGCTGTGCCCGCCGCAGGATCTCCTCGCCGCCAAACAGCAGGCCATCACGCTCGCCGAGTTCGAAGGCCACGTGCTCGCTGTAATTCTCGTCCGTAATGGTGATTGTCCCGAGACCCGACAGCATTGTGAGCATTCCTCATCATGAGGAATGACTTTTGTCGAAGTCCTAATTTAGTGCAACACAGCGTTCCGGTTTTCCACGGCGATGTTGGGACAGGCAAGCGTGATTTTCAGCCATGATCTATCCACGCGCCACGCCGGTTAAGGCGTGCGCGCCCACGCTCGCACATTGATCCCGTTCACTCAGAACTTGACGCCGACGCCGATCATGATCGTGTTCTGGTTCAGATCGAAATCACCGCCCGCCGCACCGCCGAAGTTGCCGCTGCCGTAGTCGGTATAGCGATACTCGCCGCGGGCAAAGATGTTCTGGGTGAAGGCGTAGTCGATACCTGCGCCGATCGTCCAGCCGTTCAGCGTGTCGGAAACATCTGAAGCCCCGGTCGGATGACCTTCTGCCCGTGCGATCGCCCAGCCGGCGGTTCCGTAGAGCAGGGCGTTGTCGAAGGCATAGCCGACGCGGGCGCGGACCGAGCCCTGCCATGTCGTCTCGACGGAGCCAAAGGCCGTGTCCTCTTCGTTCCAGTTATGGAGGACATCGCCTTCGACGCCGATCACCCAGTTATTGTCGAACTGGTAGTTGTAGCCGGCAAAGCCGCCCAAGATTCCGCCGTTGGCGTCGACATTGGATGCACCGTCAGGATCGAAGGTCGTCCAGCTATAGCCACCCTCGGCACCGATATACGGGCCAGACCAGGTGAAAACCGGCGTTATCGCCTCCGGTTCGACCGGCGCAGGCGGTGGTGTCAGGTCCGCGGCCTGGGCTGATATTCCCGCCAGCGAAGCAGCAAGAACGGTGAGAATAGCGAATTTCATATTCGGTCTCCCTAAATTGCATGACTGTTAGATAGGTAGCCCCGGGCCAAAAGTCTCTAGCCCTTTCGATCACAAATGCCTGCGCGCCGCGCAGGCGGCGGATCCACCATTGACAGTCCTTTGAAAACGCGACAGTTTCCCGCCCATTCCGAGGGGAGCATCTGACGATGCTGAGATGGCGCTGAGCTGGACCCTTGAACCTGATCCGGGTCATGCCGGCGTAGGAACGGAACAAGATGCCGCCGGTATCTCCCTTCGTCTTCGCTTTGCCTGGATCTCCATTGCCGTCTGGAGGTCGCTTCGCCATGTCTGTTCTGCTGCGCTCACGTCCTTCAGTTCTCGCCAAAGCCTGACGATGCGCCTTCTCAACGCTCTCTATGGTGCAGTCTTGCTGCTTGCGATCTGGCAGGCGGTCATCTGGCTGTTTGCGCCGGCGCATTTCATCCTGCCTTCGCCGCTGTCGGTTGCTTCGGTCTTTGTGCGGCAGCCGCTGTTCCTGCTGGAGCAGAGCCTGACGACGGCGCTCGAAATCGTGCTGGGATCCCTCTGCGGAGCGATCTCCGGTGCGGCGGCGGCCTTCGTGCTTGCGGTTGTTCCGGCCGCCGGTGCGCTGGTGTGGCCGCTGGTGCTGATCCTGCAGGCCTTCCCGGTCTTTGTGCTGGCGCCGATCTTGGTCATCTGGCTCGGCTTCGGCATGGCCTCCAAGGTCGCCATGGCAACGATCATCATCTTCTTTCCTGTCGCTTCGGCTTTTGCCGACGGGCTGCGCCGGACCGAGCGCGATATCCTCGATGCCGTGTCGCTGACGAATGCCAGCCACTGGCAGACGCTGGTGCGCATCCGGATGCCGCTTGCCGTTCCGGCCCTCGTTTCAGGTCTGAGGATCGCCGCCCCGCTGGCGCCGCTCGGCGCCGTGATCGGCGAATGGGTCGGCGCCTCGGCGGGCCTCGGCTTCGTCATGGTCCAGGCCAATGCGCGCATGCAGACCGACATGGTCTTTGCCGCCATGGCGGTGCTGGCAGCGATGACGCTGATCTGCCGGGTGGTGGTCGACAGGCTCACCTCCGGCTTGACGCCGTGGGCAACGACTCGCTGAACGATTTTCAAACTGCACATTCATGGAGCAAACATGCTGCGTCTGATATCCGCCACCTTCCTCGCCCTTGCGGCGCTCGCTTCGCCGTCGCTTGCCAACGACAAGCTGACGGTGATGCTGGAATGGTTCGTCAACCCCGACCACGCACCGCTGGTCATCGCCGGGCAGAAGGGCCTGTTTGCCGCGCAAGGGCTCGATGTCGAGCTCATCCCGCCGGCCGATCCCTCGGCGGTGCCGCGGCTGATTTCCGCCAAGCAGGCTGATATCGGCATCCACTACCAGCCCAACCTCTACCTCGACCACGAAGCCGGATTGCCGCTGGTGCGCGTCGGCACGCTGGTCGAGACGCCGCTCAACACCGTCACCGTGCTTGCCGACGGGCCGATCAAGAGCCTTGCCGATTTGAAGGGCAAGAAGGTCGGCTTTTCCGTCACCGGCTTTGAAGACGCGATGCTGAAGCGGATGCTGGAAAATGCCGGTCTCACGAAAGAAGATGTCGAGCTGGTCAACGTCAATTTCGCCCTGTCGCCATCGCTGATCGCCGGCAAGGTCGATGCCAATGTCGGCGGCTTCCGCAATTTCGAGCTGACGCAGATGAAGCTTGAAGGCCATGAGGGCAAGGCATTCTTCCCGGAAGAAAATGGCGTGCCGCCTTATGACGAGCTGATCTTCGTCACCCATCGCGATTCGATCGCCGATCCGCGGCTGCCACGTTTCCTCGCGGCCGTCGAACAGGCCTCGATCTTCATCACCAATCACCCCGAGGACGCCTGGAAGCTGTTCGTCAAGGCCTATCCTGCTCTCGACGACGAACTGAACCGCACGGCCTTCTTCGATACGCTGCCGCGCTTCGCCAAGCGTCCCGCAGCGCTCGATACCGGCCGCTACCAGCGGTTCGGTGCCTTCATGCAGGAGATGGGTCTGGTGAAGACCGCACCTGCTGTTGCGGACCTCGCCGTCGAGGTAAAATAGGCCTGTGGCGGCCCTGCCACGGCGCCGTGCAAATACCCCCGGCCGTTAACTGAACGTTGCGGCCGGGGCCTCGCGTTAACTATTTGTTAACCACGAAGCAGCTACACCGAAGCAATCAAAAATTAACCAAGATTGCTAATGTGTTAACCGACGCGCGCTCCATCCGTATCAAAGGCCGTTCGTTCCTGGCGGTCGTTTTGACGCCCGATCTGCCCTTCGATGAATGGCTGGTCCGGCTCGACGATCTGGCCAAGCGTTCGGCAGGCTTTTTCCTGGGAAGGCCGGTTGTCCTCGATGTCGCCGACCTCCAGGCGAACCGGGCTCAGCTGAAGTCGATGATCGCTTCGCTTGGCGAACGCGGCGTCCGGATCATGGGCATCGAAGGCGCGCGGCCATCGCAGCTCGACGCCACCATGCCGCCGGGCATGAGCGGCGGTCGCCCGGCACCCGATGTCGATGTCGCCGACGTGCCGCAGGCAAAGGAGCCGACGCCGAAGGGCGAGGCGCAGGTGCAGGCCACCGCGCCCGTTCAGGTAACGCGCGCCACGTTGTCATCGATGGTTCTGCACGAGCCGGTGCGTTCGGGCCAGTCGATCATCTTCCCGGAAGGCGACGTGACGATCATCGGATCGGTCGCTTCGGGCGCCGAGATTATCGCCGGCGGCTCGATCCATATCTACGGCGCGCTTCGCGGCCGGGCGCTGGCAGGTTCGGTCGGCAACTCGTCGGCCCGGATTTTCTGCCGCAAGCTGGAAGCGGAACTGCTGGCGATCGACGGCATCTACAAGACGGCAGACGATCTGCCTGCCGAACTGCGCGGCCAGCCTGCGCAGCTCTGGCTCGAAAACGACGCGATCCTCGCATCGCGGCTGATTTAACGGACGAATGGTTAGGACAGGAGAGGGGATATGGGTAAAGTCATAGTTGTTACCTCGGGTAAGGGTGGCGTTGGCAAGACGACCTCTACGGCCGCACTCGGCGCCGCACTGGCGCAGCGCAACGAGAAGGTCGTCGTCGTCGATTTCGACGTCGGCCTGCGCAATCTCGATCTCGTGATGGGCGCCGAGCGCCGGGTCGTCTACGATCTGGTCAACGTTATCCAGGGCGATGCCAAGCTCTCGCAGGCGCTGATCCGCGACAAGCGGCTGGAAACGCTGTTCCTCCTGCCGGCCTCGCAGACGCGCGACAAGGATTGCCTGACCGCCGAGGGCGTCGAGCAGGTCATCAACGATCTGAAGCGCAATTTCGACTGGATCATCTGCGACAGCCCGGCCGGCATCGAACGCGGCGCGACGCTCGCCATGCGCCATGCCGACATCGCCGTCGTCGTCACCAACCCCGAGGTTTCCTCGGTTCGCGACTCTGACCGCATCATCGGCCTGCTCGATTCCAAGACGGCGAAGGCCGAAAACGGTGAGCGGATCGAAAAGCACCTGCTGCTGACCCGCTACGACGTGACCCGTGCCGAGCGTGGCGACATGCTGAAGGTCGATGACGTGCTGGAGATCCTCTCGATTCCGCTGCTCGGCATCATTCCGGAGAGCATGGACGTCCTGCGCGCTTCCAATATCGGTGCGCCGGTGACGCTTGCCGATCAGAACACGGCGCCGGCAAAGGCCTATTTCGAAGCCGCCCGCCGCCTGGCAGGCGAAGTGGTGCCGGTTACGGTACCTGGCGAGAAGCGCGGCCTGTTCGGCAAGATCTTCGGACGGAGGGCAGCATGAACGTGTTCAACTTCTTCCAGAAGAAAAAGTCCGCGCCTGTTGCCCGCGAGCGGCTGCAGCTTCTGCTCGCCCATGAGCGCATCACACCCGGGGCCGACCTGGTCTCGATCCTGCGCGAGGAAATCCTCGCGGTGATCGCCAGGCATGTGGAAATCGACGGCGACCGGCTGCAGGTGAAGATCGACCGCGGCGAGCATGTCTCGGTGCTGGAGATCGACGTCGAAATTCCGGCGAAGGCAGCGCAGGCGGCTTAAGCACGCAAGATGCTCGGCCTTGGTGCCTCGAAAGTCCTGCGCCCGCGTTTGCATCCAAAGATGACGCGGGCGTTTTCGCGGATCGCCTGTTCCCGGTCTATGCAATCGATCAGGATGATATCGGCCGGCGCGCCGATTTCGATCGGCTGCTCATCCCTGCCCATGATCCGCGCTGCCGAGGTGCTGATCATCTCGAAGGCCAGCTGCATGTCGCCGCGCCGCGAAAGCTGCGCGACATTGGCATAGAGATTGGCCATTCTCAGCAGCGACGCATCGCCATAGGGCGTGAAGGGATTGAGGATATTGTTGCTGGCGATCGAGGTCAGCACCCCCTCGGATGCCAGCAGATGGGCTGGTGCCACGCCGCGCGGCACCAGCCGGTCATGATCGCGGCCATTCAGAAAAAGATCGGTGGAGGGCAGGACCGTGACGGCAATGCCCGCAGCCTTCAATTGCCGTGCGAGCAACTGAACGTCGTCCGGCGACATCGCGGAGAGGCTCGTCATGTGGCCGAGCGAGACACGCCCCTGATAGCCGCGGCGCACCGTCTCTTCGATGACTGCGGGTAAATTGGTCTTTTCCGGCGAAAGATCGAAATCGAGATGGAAATCGACGGCCGTGCCATGCTTCTCCGCCAGATCGAAGATCATCCGGATCTGGCCCTGCGGATCGGGGTCGATATAGGGCGCTCCGCCGACGAGGTCGGCTCCATCCGAGAGCGCCGCGTCGAGCATTTCAAGCGTCTGCGGCTCGTTTGTCAGTCCGTCCTGTGCGAAGGCGCAGATCTCGATATCGATCGCGAAGGCATAGTCTTGGCGGATCTGCTTGATCGCCTCGAAGGAGCGCATGCCGGCGCGCGGATCGGTCTCGACGAAGGTTCGCATGCGCATCGTGCCGTTGACGATCGCCTTTTCGACGACGCGCGCTGCGCGGGCATAGACGTCCTGCTCGGTGAAATCGGCCTTGGCTTTCGCCGTTTCGCTGATCGCCTCTCCCAGCGTTCCCTCGCATATGCTGCAGCGATCGAGGATGCAGGCCTTGTCGAGATGAACGTGGCTATCGGTAAAACCGCGGCTGGCAAGAGCGCCCTGCGCATCCGTCGTCTCGATGGCCTCGCAGACGAGGTTCGCACCGATCGCGGCGATGCGCTCTCTGGCGATGCCGATATCGACAGGCCTATCGAAACGCTCGAGGCGCGCATTGCGGATCAGCAGATCGAAAACGGGCGTGCTCATCATCAGAGACCGATCGCCCCGCCATCGCTGCGCGGATCGTGCGCGCCGGTGATCGCCTTGTCATCACCGATGCAGATGATCCCGGCCTGGCCGCCGATCTGGCTGAGGGCATCGATGCTGCTGACCTCGTGGCCGAGCGCCCCCAATTTTTCCAGCACCGAAGCGCCGGCATTGGCTTCGATCTTCAGACTGTCCCTGGCGTCCGAGAAGGTTCGTCCGAGCAGGAAGCGCGGTTGCGACAGGGCAGCCAGCGGGTCGAGCCCATGGTCGATGAGCAGCGACAGCAGCAGCGCCAGCGTCTGCGGCTGACCGTCGGCGCCCTGCGTGCCATAAAGCAGACGCGGGCGGCCATCCTTCAGCGCCATGCCGGGGTTCAGCGTATAGAACGGGCGCTTGCCGGGTCTCAGATGGTTCGGGCTTGCCGGATCGAGGCTGAAAGCCGCACCGCGGTTCTGCCAGAGAATCCCGGTGTCACCGGCAACCACGCCGCTTCCCCAATCGAAATAGATACTCTGCAGCATCGAAACGCTGCGCCCTTCGGCATCGACGGCAGCCAGGAACGCCGTGTCGCCGTGCTTGTATGGCTGCGGCCATGGTATCGCATGGCCGGGGTCGATCACCTGCGCTTTCGCCGACAGCCACCCGGGCGCCAGCAGCCGCTGTGGGTCGATGGCGGCGAAGAGCGGATCGGCAATCGCTGGCCGGTCGAGAAAGGCCTGCTTCACCGCCTCGACGAGATGATGATAGAAATTCGCTTGCCGGTGATCGAAGCCGGCCATCGCGAACTCGCCAAGCACGCCCATAATGCCGAGCGTCGTGATGCCTTGCGTCGGCGGTGGCGGGGCGAACAGCGTCAGGCCGCGGTAGGGGAGAGACAGAGGTTCGCCGGCGATCGTCCGGGTGCTGGCGAGATCGCTGGCTGTTACCGGCGACCCCGCTTCGGCGAGGCCCAAGGCAATACGGCGGGCGAGGGCGCCTTCATAGAACTCTCGTGGACCGTTCTCTGCGATGGCGCGCAGCGTTGCCGCCAGGGCCGGCTGGCGCTGGATGCCGTCATCAGCAAAGAGCGCCGAAAATCCGGGCCACGACGCCAGTTCGCCCTTGCGGAATTGGTGCCAGAAGCGCTGCGAAGGGCTGACAGGAAAGCCGTTCTCGGCAAGCGCGATGGCATCGTCCAGAAGGGCGGCAAGCGTTTCACTCCCGCCCCATGCCGTACCCGAATGATCGAGCAGGTGTTCCCAGCTGTCGACCAGACAGGCGCTGGTCAGCACCGACAACGGACCGCGGAGCGGCATATCGGTCAGCGCCGGCAGATGTTCGGCCGCCTGCCCGATGCCAAGAAAGGTCGTGGCCTTGCCCGAGGCGTCGGCGATCATCCAGATCGCATCGCCGCCAAGGCCGCAGAAATGCGGATAGACGACGGACAGCGCAGCGCCCGCAGCGATGATCGCCTCGATCGCGTTGCCGCCGCGCTTCAGAACCTTTTCTCCCGCCTCCGCCGCAAGCCAGTGCGGTGCCGTCACCATCGCCGTCTGCGAGGTCGCGTTGAAGCTCTGGCTCTGGCGGCGTCCGGCGGCCGACATCAGCGGATCACCGCCCCGCCCTGGGCCACCAGCCGGCCAGCCTTGAACACCTTGCGGTTCTTCGGCACGCTAACGACGGCCTGCGGTATGTGTGGCGCCTCCAATGTCACGAAATCTGCTTTGGCGCCGATCTCAAGCCCGTAGCCTTCAAGGCGGAGCGCCTTGGCACCCGCGGCGGTGACGACATCGAAGGCCGCGGTGAGTTCATCGTCGTTGTAGAAGCCGGAGCGGTAGCCGATGATCTCGGCACGGCGCAGCATGTCGCCATCGCCATAGGGCCACCAGCTGTCGCGAATGTTGTCGCTGCCGCTGAAAACCGTCACGCCTGCTTTGCGCAGCAGCGCGACTGGCGGAAAATTGTGATTGCCCGGCGCATTGGTCATGATCGAGACGCCGCTTGCGGCAATCAGATCGGCAACCTTGCGTGCTGCGTCCGGCGCAAGATCACCAAGCCCGTATGCGTGGCTGACCGTGACGTGGCCGTCCATGCCAAGTGCGCTCGTGCGGGCGCAGATCTCCTCGATGGTGAAAAGCCCGAGCGTGCCGGCGTCATGCAGATGGATATCGATATCGACGCCGCGTTTCTCGGCAATGCCGAAGACGACGGCGAGGTGGGCGGTGACGTCGCGGTCGAAGCTTGCCGGATCGAGGCCGCCAATCAGGTCGGCGCCGAGGCCGATCGCGGCGTCGAGTAGCTCGGGGGTGCCGGGGCTCTTGAGGATACCGCTCTGCGGGAAGGCGACGAGCTGGATATCGATCAGATCGCGATACTCTTCGCGAACTTTCAGAATGGTCTCCAGCGACCTCAGACCGACCGAGCCGTCGACCATGACATGGCTGCGCATCGCCGTCGCGCCATTGGCGATGCAGAGATCGAGCTGGTTGCGCGCCCGCTCCGCCATCGGCGCGGCCTGCGCCATGTTTTCGGCCTGAAAAGCGACACGCTGGTGGACATCGAAGCCATTGGTGCAAGGCTTATGCGGGATCCAGGCGTCGCCATAGAAGCTGGTATCGAGATGAATATGACCTTCGACAAAGCCGGGCACGACGAGGGCGCCTTCGAGATCGACAGCCTCCACCGGTCCGGCCGCCTTTCCGGCAGGCTCCAGCGAAGCGATCCTGCCGGCGGCGACGCCAATGTTCTTCAGCGAACCGTCCGGCAGCCGGGCGTTGGTAAAGACGGTTTCGATATCAGCCATCGTGTTCTTCCTTGATCTTGAGCGCCGTACCATTCCTAGCAAGCCGAGTGCCAGATGCCGTGCGCGTGCGAATGATGCGGCTTCGCAGGGCATGGCCTATATTAGGTCCCGGACGCAGCCCCTACAACATGTCTACAGAAAAGACAAAATCATGTATACATGATTACAAAAGTGGCAGCGGCTTAAGAGCTTGTGTCGCCGCTATAGCGCGCAAGAATGCTGCCGAGATCCGGGTGGTCGTCGCCTTCGTTCGCAATCAGCGCCCGGGTCTCGACCGAGATCAGATGCTCGTCCATCAGGCGTTCGGCGGCCGTCGCATCGCCGGTCTTCAAGGCGGCGATCAGGGCGGAATGTTCGCTGATGGCGCATTCGCTGGAATGCGGGCGGCTGTACATCGCCAGGATCAGCGAGCAGCGCGAGACGAGTTCGAACAGGTAGCGTTCGAGAAGGGCGTTGCAGGAAAGCGTTGCGAGCTTCAGGTGAAACTCGCCGGCAAGCCGGGTGGAGAGGCGGGCGTCCCCCTTGGTATGTGCCTCTTCCTCCTCGCTCACATGGCTTCTGAGCGCTTTCTCGATGGCCGGCGACCAGCGCTTGATGACCGCCTTCATCGCCTCTCGTTCCAGCGCCCGGCGCACGGCAAACACATCGCGAGCCTCTTCAAGGCTGGGCTGGGCAACGGTCGCGGTGCGCTTGTGGTAGGTGTCGACAAGCCCCTGCGTCTGCAGTTTCGCCAGCACCGCGCGGACCAGCGTCCGGCTCATCGAAAAGTGCCTGCCGATCTCATCTTCCGGCAACTTCGTCCCGGCTTTCAGCGCCTGTTCGACGATGGCCCGGCGCAGCGCAAGAGTGGCGGTTTCGACGCGATCGGAATTGGAAGACATAGGGGCCTGCTGGTTGCGGATTCCTGTATACATTACTGCGCCTCTGCGCATACGGCAATCGCTTGGACCGGCCGTTCTGAAACGCAAAACCCGCCGCGTCATGAGACACGGCGGGTTCGGTTTCCGCCTTAAAATGCGCCGTTGTTAGCTGCGCGGCTTCAGGTTCTCGGCGTCATAGAGCGGCTTGTAGCCGACGCCCGCCACTTCAACTGGATAGGTTTCGGCGAAATATTCGACATTCAGCTTGCGCCCGACCTGGCAATATTCCCAGGGCAGGTAGGCAAGCGCGATGTTCTTGCCGATTGTCGGGCCGAAGGCGACTGAGGTCGTGTAGGAGCGGCGGCCGAGTTCGTCGATCAGCACCTTGCCGGTCTCCGGATCCATGACCGGCATGGATCCAACGGGGTAGCGCTTGACGCCTGACTTGTCGGTATTTTCGGTCATGACAAGGGTGCAGAGCATGGCCGGCTGGTGATCGCGGGCCTTGTACTCGAGGTGCTTGGCCTTGCCGCGGAAATCGGCTTCCTTGACCTTCGGACGCGCCAGATCGCTTTCGATCAGGTTGTACTGGGTCAGAAGGTCGGCATTCTGCAGGCGCAGGCTCTTTTCCATGCGGCGCGAGTTTGCATAGGTTTCGACGCCGAAGGCCATGACGCCTGTCGAGCGGAGGGCATCCCAGACGGCAAGACCGTCCTCGTATTTCATGTGCAGTTCCCAGCCCTGCTCGCCGACATAGGAGATGCGGAATGCGGTCACCGTCTTGCCGGCGATTTCGATCGGCTTGATGGCGGCGAAGGCGAAGTTTTCGGCATCGAGGCCCGAAGGATCGGCAACCACCTTCTTCAGCGTCTCGCGGGCATTCGGGCCCCAGATGCCGACGGTGATGTACTTCTCCGCGACGTCGGTGATGGTGACATCGAGGCCGCGGTCCTGCGCAACGCGCTTCATGTAGTGGAAGTCGCGCGGGCCGGCATCGGCGCCGTTGATCAGACGGCAGCGGTCGGCCATGCGGATGACGGTGAAGTCGGCGCGAACCATGCCCTCGTCGTCGAGGAAGTGGGTGTAGATGCCCTTGCCGATATTGGCGTCGCCACCGATCTTGGCGGCGCAGAGCCATTCGAGGAGCTCGACGTGATCAGGCCCTTCGATATCGACCATGTGGAAATGGCTCAGATTGACGATGCCGCAATCCTCGCTCATCGCCAGATGCTCGGCATTTGAGACGCGCCAGAAGTGGCGGCTGTCCCATTCGTTTTCGCGGACCGGAACGCGGTCGCCATACTTTTCCAGAAGGTGCTCGTTGGCGGCGTAGCCGTGTGCACGCTCCCAGCCGCCAAGCTCCATGAAGTAGCCGCCGAGTTCCTTTTCGCGCTCGTAGAAGGGCGAGCGCTTGGCGTTGCGGCCGGATGCGTAGGGCTCCCGGGTGTGGACGGCCGGGAAATAGATCTTCTGGGCAGCTTCGTAGCAGCGTCCCTCGATGAATTCTTCGGTCAGCTGGTGCGGATAGAAGCGGGCATAGTCGATCGAGTTGTGGTCGATCTCGGTGCGGCCATCGGTCATCCAGTCGGCGATCAGCTTGCCGTAGCCCGGACCGTCCTTGACCCAGATAGCGACGCAATACCAGAGACCGCGAACCTTCTGGCTTTCGCCGCAGGAGGCGCCGCCGCCGGCCGAAACCTGCAGCAGACCGTTGAAGGAGTGGCCTTCGTTGTAGCCGAGTTCGCCCAGGATCGGCGTCAGTTCCATGGCGCGCTCGAGCGGCTCGATGATCTGTTCCATTTCCAGGTCGCGCTGTGACGGCGAAAGGCGTGCTTCGTGCTTTTCGAGCAGGTCGCGCGGATGGCACATGCGCGGATTGGTGGTCTCGTAATAGCCCCACTCGATCTGGCCGCCTTCGGTGGTCGCCGGGTCACCGGTGTCGCGCATATAGGCGGAGTTGCCCTGGTCGCGCAGCAGCGGGAAGCCGATTTCCTTGCCGGTGCCTTCGAATTCGTTATAGGGGCCGAAGAAGGTCAGCGGGTGATCGACCGGCATCACCGGCAGGTCTTCGCCGACCATTTCAGCGATCAGGCGGCCCCAGAGGCCGGCGCAGACGATGACGTGATCGGCCATGATCGTGCCGCGATGGGTGACGACGCCCTTGATGCGGCCGCCTTCAACGATCAGCGACTTCGCCGGCGTATTGCCGAACATCTTCAGCTTGCCGGACTTTTCGGCCGCATCGACAAGCTTGCCGGCAACCGTCTGCGAGCGCGGGATGACGAGGCCGGCATCCGGATCGAACATGCCGCCCTGAACCTGATCTTCCTCGATCAGCGGGAACATTTCCTTGATCTCGGAGGGCGAGACGTAGCGGGCGTTGGTGCCGAAGGCCTTGGCGGAGCTCAGCTTACGCTTGATCTCTTCCATCCAGGTGTCGTCGCCGGTGCGGGCAACTTCCAGACCGCCGATACGGGCGTAGTGGCCCATCTTCTCGTAGAAATCGATGGAGTACTGCGTGGTCCAGACGCTGAGATAGTCGTGGCTGGTGGTGTAACAGAAGTCGGAGGCGTGTGCCGTCGATCCGATATCGGTCGGGATGCCCGATTTGTCGATGCCGACGATGTCGTCCCAGCCGCGCTCGATCAGGTGATGAGCGATCGAGGCGCCGACGATGCCGCCGAGACCGATGATTACGACTTTAGCCTTGCTTGGAAATTCCGCCATCACTTGAACCCTTGAATCTTGGTGCGCCGAATCTAGTACAGGCCGAAACGGCACTACAGTCGATCCACGACAATAAGATGTAGCGATCCGCCAAGGGGCTTGTCTATTCGAGACGCGAACCCGCTGGCTCTTTTGCGACATCTCTGCACGATGCAATGGCATTTGTTTCGAAGAGCGATATGTTGAACGAAGCGCCACCCGGCGGGCGGCGCGTGATGCATGAGTTCAGGCAGGGAGGAGCCCTTCTCATGAAATCCGATGATCCGGTCGTCGTCGTCAGCATGGCGCGTACGCCGATGGGTGCCTTTCAGGGCGACTTCAAGGATGTCAGTGCAAGCGAGCTTGGCTCGGCGGCCATCCGTGCCGCGATCGCGCGCGGCGGCGTACAGGCAGAGGATATCGGCGAGGCGCAGATGGGCTGCGTCCTGCCTGCCGGGCAGGGGCAGGCCCCGGCGCGCCAGGCCGCCCTTGGCGCCGGTCTGCCCTATGCCTGCGGCGCGGTGACCGTCAACAAGGTTTGCGGCTCGGGCATGAAGGCGGCGATGATCGGCCACGACGAGATTGTCTCCGGGAGCCAGAGCGTCGTCATCGCGGGCGGCATGGAAAGCATGACCAATGCTCCCTATCTGCTGAAGCGCGCCAGAAGCGGCTATCGCATGGGGCACGGCACGATCCTCGACCACATGTTTCTCGACGGTCTTGAGGACGCCTACGACAAGGGCCGGTCGATGGGTGCCTTTGCAGAGGAATGTGCAGAGGCCTATCAATTCACCCGCGCGGCGCAGGATGCCTACGCCGTTTCCTCTCTCGACAAGGCGAAGCGGGCCGTCGATGGCGGGCTCTTCGATGCCGAGACGGTGACGATTGAGGTGAAGTCGGGAAAGGCGAGCCGCGACGTCCATCGCGACGAACAGCCGGGCAAGGCCGATCCGGCGCGTATTCCCTCTCTGAAGCCCGCTTTTCGTGACGACGGAACGGTGACGGCAGCAAGCTCGGCCTCGATCTCGGATGGCGCCGCCGCATTGCTGCTGATGCGCCGCTCGGAAGCGGAACGGCGCGGGCTTTCGCCGATTGCCGTGATTGCCGGGCACGCGACGCATTCGCAGGCGCCGCGCCTGTTTACCACCGCACCTGTCGGCGCGCTGCAGCAGCTTTCGGAGCGGACCGGCTGGGCGCTCTCCAGCGTTGATCTCTTCGAGATCAACGAAGCCTTCGCTGTCGTGCCGATGGCGGCCATGCACGATCTCGGCCTGCCGGCTGAAAAGATCAACATCCATGGCGGCGCCTGCGCGCTCGGCCATCCGATCGGCGCCTCCGGCGCCCGCATCATCGTCACGCTGCTGGCGGCGATGCAGCGCCACGATCTGAAGCGCGGCATGGCCTCTCTCTGTCTCGGCGGTGGCGAGGCGACAGCCATGGCTTTCGAGCGGATCTGAGGGAGGCGCCCATGCTGCTCAACGAGACACAGATCCAGATCCGCGACATGGCGCGTGCCTTCGCGCAGGAGCGGCTGGCGCCGGGTGCTGCCCGCCGCGATAAGGAGCATCTTTTCCCGCGTGACGAACTGCGCGAGATGGGCGAGCTCGGTCTGCTGGGCATGCTGGTTTCCGAGGACTATGGTGGTTCGGATACCGGGGCGGTGGCCTATGCGCTGGCGATCGAGGAAATCGCTGCCGCCGATGGCGCCTGCTCGACGATCACAAGCGTGCACAGCTCGGTCGGCTGCGTCCCGATCCTGCGGTTTGGCAGCGATGCCCAGAGGCGTACGTTCCTGCCGAAGTTGGCATCGGGTGAATGGATCGGCGGTTTCGCGCTGACCGAACCGCAGGCCGGCTCCGATGCCGCCAACCTGAGAACAAAGGCGGTGCGCGATGGAGACTTCTATGTTCTCGACGGTACCAAGCAGTTCATTACGTCAGGCAAGAATGGCAACCTGATCATCGTCTTTGCGGTCACCGATCCTTCGGCGGGAAAGAAGGGCATCACTGCCTTCATCGTGCCGACCGATACGCCGGGATACGAAGTCGTGCGGGTCGAGGACAAGCTCGGGCTGCATGCCTCCGATACCTGCCAGATCGCCTTTACCGGCATGCGAATAACGGCGGACCAGCGGCTGGGTGGGGAAGGCGAGGGATACCGGATCGCGCTTGCCAATCTCGAAGGCGGCCGCATCGGCATCGCCGCCCAGGCCGTCGGCATGGCGCGCGCGGCGCTCGAAGCGGCGCGAGATTATGCCCGTGAGCGCATCACCTTCGGCAAGCCGATCGCCGAGCATCAGGCCATTGCCTTCCGGCTGGCGGAGATGGCGACCAAGATCGAAGCGGCGCGTCAGCTGGTGCTGCATGCCGCAGCGCTCAAGGAAGCCGGCGAGCCCTGTCTCTCCGAAGCATCGATGGCCAAGCTCTTCGCATCCGAGATGGCTGAGAGCGTCTGCTCCGCGGCGCTGCAGATCCATGGCGGCTATGGCTATATGTCCGACTATCCGGTCGAGCGGATCTATCGCGATGTCCGCATCTGCCAGATCTACGAGGGGACCAGCGACGTGCAGAAGATGGTGATCGCCAGAAACCTGTGACGGCTGCTGCCGCGCAAGCTAAGCCTAGCCGCCGTCGTCGAGCTTCAGGACTGCGCGGCCGCGGGTCAGGTTGGTGACCAGCAGGATGGCTTCGGCGGCGTGTATTTCTGGGATTTCGAGTAGCAGCAGGCATCCCTCGTGATCGAACTGCTCGCCTGTAATCCGCGCCATGACCTGCGACGTCAGTTTCGAGCGAACCATCTCTAATTCCTGGAAATTCAGGTGCACGGTGCCGGTGACGGCAGGAATTGTCTCTTCCAGCGCCGCTTCTCTGAGGCAGGCCGCGGCCGTGCCGCCATAGGCGCGCACCAGACCGCCGGCGCCGAGCAGTACGCCGCCGAACCAGCGGGTGACGATGACGAGCGTCCTGTCGAGCTGGCGCCCTTCCATCACCTGGAAGATCGGCTTTCCGGCGGTGCCCGAGGGCTCGCCGTCGTCGCTGAAGCGATAGACGTTGCCGATCCGCCAGGCGTAGCAATTGTGGTTTGCCGAGGGATCGGAATGTTCGGCGAGTGCAGCCTTGACGGCGGCTTCGCTATCGACAGGAATGGCGACAGCGCGAAACCGGCTCTTTTTAATCACCTGCTCGGCGGCGATCTGGTCTTTCAGGACGAACATGCTGGCTGCCGGATCTGGTGCGTTGGACAGTCCGCCTCATAGCGCAAATGCGCTGCCGCCTCCAGCGTTGCGCAGCTTGCGGTTGGCGAAGCGGCGCGGCTGTGCCACAAGGGCTGACGGTGGCTGATAATCCAGGGGAATCAACGTGACGATCGGGCTCGCTCATGCCGAACTCATGGCCGTGGTGACGGCTGTGACAAAGGACGAGCCGCGCGTCATGACCGTGCGCGCCGGCGAGGCGTTGCCGTCCGGCCCCTTCGAGCTCGGACACCGGACACTGCAGAGCGGCCTGCGCGAATGGATCCAGGAGCAGACCGGCCACCCGATCGGCTATCTTGAGCAGCTCTACACGTTTGCGGATCGTGACCGGAACAACGAAATCCTCGGCGGACGGACGATATCGATCAGCTATCTCGGCCTGGTGCGCGAACAGGATGCGCCGGGTGCGGGTCGTCCGGCCTGGCATGGATGGTACGAATATCTTCCCTGGGAGGACCATCGCCAGGGGCGGCCGGAGGTGCTGGCCGAGGTGATGCAGAAGCTGCGGCTGTGGGCCGATGCCGATCCGATCAGACGCGATCAGCGTCACAAGCGGGCCGATTTCACCTTCGGGCTGGATGGCGGCGGCTGGAACGAGGATCTGACGCTGCAGCGCTACGAGCTGCTCTACGAAGCCGGCTTGCTAGTCGAGGCCGGTGTCGAAGGGGTGAATTTCGGGCGCCCGATGTTTGCCGATCACCGGCGGATTCTGGCGACCGGCGTCGCGCGGCTGCGCGCCAAGATCAAATACCGGCCTGTCGTCTTCGAACTGATGCCCGAAAGCTTCACGCTGCTGCAACTGCAGCGCACCGTCGAGGCGCTGGCCGGGCTAGGGCTCCACAAACAGAATTTCCGCCGGTTGATCGAGCAGCAGGAACTGGTTGAGGAAACCGGCGAAATGACCAGCGAAACCGGCGGACGTCCAGCCAAGCTCTTCCGCTTCCGTCCGACGGTGGTCGAAGAGCGCGCTCTCTCGGGAACGAAACTGCCTCTCTCCCGCAATTGACATATGCTCATTATGAGAATATCTGTTTGCTCTGTTAATGCTCAGTTTGAGCATAAAGGAGATCGCCATGAGCCGCCCCGTATCAGCAGCGTCCCTCTATGATCGCGTCAGCCGCGTCATTCCCAAAGCCGAATGGATGTCGTTCGAAGACGATGTCGAGGCCATCCTCGAACTCAAGCGCAAGCGCAATGCCGTCATCCTGGCGCATAACTATCAGACGCCGGAGATCTTTCACGGCGTTGCCGATATCGTCGGCGACAGTCTGGCGCTGGCGCGCAAGGCCATCGATGTCGATGCCGACGTCATCGTTCTTGCCGGGGTGCATTTCATGGCCGAGACGGCAAAGCTGCTCAATCCGGCAAAGACCGTGCTGATCCCCGACATGGCGGCGGGCTGTTCGCTGGCGGATTCGATCACGCCCGAAGACATCGCCCTGCTGCGCCAGGCCCATCCCGGCGTCCCCGTCATCACCTATGTCAACACGTCAGCCGCGGTGAAGGCGGCGTCCGATATCTGCTGCACGTCGGGCAACGCCAAGCAGGTCGTGGAGTCGCTCGGCGTCCCCCGGGTGTTGATGATCCCCGACGAATACCTGGCGCGCAACGTCGCCCGGGAAACCAATGTCGAGATCATCGCCTGGCATGGGCATTGCGAGGTGCACGAGCTGTTTTCGGCCGATGACGTCAGGCAGTTGCGCGAAAATCATCCTGGCGTCACCGTCCTTGCGCATCCCGAATGCCCGCCCGATGTGGTGGCGGAAGCGGATTTTGCTGGATCGACGGCTGTGATGTCCGACTATGTCAGCGCAAGGAAGCCGGCGCGCGTGGTTCTGCTGACCGAATGCTCGATGAGCGACAACGTCGCGGTGCATCATCCCGACGTCGAGTTTATCCGTCCCTGCAATCTCTGCCCGCATATGAAGCGGATCACGCTCTCCAATATCCGCACCGCGCTGGAAGAAAACCGCCATGAGGTGATCGTGGATGCTGGCGTTGCCGTCGCGGCGCGGCGGGCGGTGGAGAGGATGCTGGCGATATGATCGAGATCCTCGACCATCTCTCTGGCCGTCCCGTGATCGTCGGCAGCGGTCTTGCCGGGCTGATCGCCGCCTTGACGCTGTCGCCGGAGCCCTCCGTTCTCGTCACCCGCAGTACGCTGGGGGCCGAAACATCGAGCGCCTGGGCGCAGGGCGGCATTGCCGCCAGCGTCGGCGCCGATGACAGCCCGAGCCTGCATCTTGCCGATACGCTGGCTGCCGGTGACGGTCTGTGTGACGCCGAGGCCGCTGCGGACATTCTCGGCGACGCATCCGAGGTCATCCGGGTTCTGCAACGCCTTGGCGTCGTCTTCGACAGGAACGGCGATGGTGCGCTTTCCCTTGGCCTGGAGGCTGCCCATTCCCGCCGCCGCATCGTCCATGCCGGTGGCGACGGATCGGGAGCGGCGATCATCCGCGCACTCACGGCTGCCGTCCGCGCCGATCCGGCAATCACGGTGATCGAAGGCGCCGAAGCGCGCCGGGTTCTCACAGAAGACGGAGTCGTCTGCGGCCTCCTTTGTGCGGGACCAGCTGGCGGCATTGTCCTGTCCTCGTCGCGCGTCCTGCTGTCGACCGGCGGGATCGGCGGGCTTTACGAGGCGACCACCAATCCGGCCGGAAACTTTGGCCAGGGCGTTGCGCTTGCGGCGCGCGCCGGGGCATTTCTTGCCGATATGGAATTCGTGCAGTTCCATCCGACGGCGCTCGACAGCCGCCGCCGCCCGCTGGCGCTCGTCAGCGAAGCGGTGCGCGGCGAGGGGGCCGAGCTTGTCAACGAGCGAGGTGAGCGGTTCATGGCCAGCGTGCCGGGCGCCGAACTGGCGCCGCGCGATATCGTGGCCCGCGCCATCAGCGCCGAGATCGCCCGCGGCGGACGTGTGTTCCTCGATGCCCGCCGAACGCTCGGGACGCGGTTCGGCGCGCGCTTTCCCGCGATCGCCGCCCTTTGTCATGAGGCCGGTATCGATCCGGGCAGCGCGCCGATCCCGGTTCGCCCGGCGGTTCATTATCATATGGGCGGCATTGCCACGGATCGCGGCGGCCGCACCAGCGTGCCCGGACTTTGGGTGGCAGGCGAGGCAGCATCGACCGGCCTTCACGGTGCAAACCGGCTGGCAAGCAACTCGCTGTTCGAAGCGGCGGTGATGGGCATGCGTGCCGCCCGCGATATGGCTTCATCGGCAATCAAGGCGAGCCTCGGGGCGGTTCCCGCCTTGCCGCCGGACCCCGAAACAAGCCTGGTCCGGCCGATCGTCTCGCGCCATCTCGGGGTTCTGCGCAATGCAGGCGCGATCCATGGCGCGATCGCATCACTATTGCCTCTGGCGGAAAGCGAAGGTCCGGCCTCCGATCCCGCGATCGTGGCGCTTTCCATTGCCGTCTTTGCGAGCCTGCGCCAGGAATCACGCGGGGCGCATGCGCGGACCGATTTCCCGCTGCGTCAGGGCGTTGCACGCAGGCGGATGATGACGCTTGCCGAGGTGCTGGCGATCGCCCGCGCCGCCGCCTCCCATGACTTTGCAAGGAGTGCCTGAGATGAGCCTCGTTCCCCTGCCGCGCCTGATCATCGAACCGTTGGTCCGGGCAGCTCTTGCCGAAGATCTCGGTCTTGCCGGTGATATCACCTCGGCTGCCGTCATTCCCGCGGACCACCGCTCCACGGTCGTCATGGCTGCGCGGCAGCCGGGTATCATTGCCGGTCTGGATGCGGCCGAGCTTTCCTTTCAGCTCGTCGATCCCGCGATCGTCATGGAGCGGCACCCGCAGGACGGCATGGCGGTCAAGTCCGGTGACGTGATCGCAACGATATCAGGCCCGTCGCGGGGACTTTTGACCGGCGAGCGCACGGCGCTGAATTTTCTCTCGCATCTCTCGGGGATCGCCACGGTAACCGCTTCGATTGCTGAGGCGATCTCCGGAACGAAGGCCTCGGTTGCCTGCACGCGCAAGACGACTCCGGGGCTTCGGGCGCTGGAAAAATATGCGGTGAGGGCGGGCGGCGGCATGAACCATCGTTTCGCGCTCTATGACGCCGTGCTGATCAAGGACAACCATATCGCCATCGCAGGCAGCATCCGCGAGGCGTTGCGCCGAGCCAAATCTGCTGCCGGGCACATGGTCAAGATCGAGATCGAGGTGGATACGCTCGATCAGCTTCGCGAGGTGATGGACGAGGGCGTGGATGCCGTGCTTCTCGACAACATGCAGCCGGCCATGCTGCGCCAGGCCGTCGATATCGTTGCCGGCCGGGCGATCACCGAAGCCTCGGGGCGCATCACGCCGGCGACCGCGGCTGACATCGCTGCATCAGGCGTCGATCTGATCTCCGTCGGCTGGATAACGCATAGCGCACCGATCCTCGATATCGGTCTCGATTTCAAAAGCGTGAACTGATTGCGGGATCCCGTCCCGTCTCCATTCACCTACCTATAGAGCTGCTCGTGCAGCCTCGCTGCCGTTCGCGAAATCCAACCTTGATGTCTTCGCAGTCATCCGGGATGATGGCGCCGCGCGCGGGTAGGGACATTCGTTTGCGCGACATTTTCAGCTGCCATAACTCCATTTCGCTTGCCCTTTCGACAATCAACCCCGAACGACAGAGGACGACCGATCATGACCAATCATTTCGTCACGACCAAAGACGGCGTGCAGATTTTCTACAAGGACTGGGGTCCGAAGGATGCCCAGCCGATCGTGTTCCATCACGGCTGGCCGCTTTCGGCCGATGACTGGGACAACCAGATGCTGTTCTTCCTTCATCACGGCTATCGCGTCATCGCCCATGACCGGCGCGGCCACGGACGCTCCGCGCAGGTGAGTGAAGGTCACGACATGGATCACTACGCGGCCGACGCGTCCGCCGTGGTCGAACATCACGATCTGAAGAATTCCGTTCATATAGGCCATTCCACCGGTGGCGGACAGGTCGCGCGCTATGTCGCCAAATTCGGCGAGCCGCAGGGCCGCGTTGCCAAGGCCGTGCTTGTTAGCGCCGTACCGCCGCTGATGGTCAAGACCCCGGCCAATCCTGGCGGCCTGCCGCTCGAAGTTTTTGACGGCTTCCGCAAGGCGCTTGCCGACAACCGCGCCCAGTTCTTCCTCGATGTTCCGGCTGGCCCGTTCTACGGTTACAACCGTCCGGGCGCGGCGGTGTCGGATGGCGTGATCCGCAACTGGTGGCGTCAGGGCATGATGGGCAGCGCCAAGGCACATTACGAAGGTATCAAGGCCTTCTCGGAAACCGACCAGACCGAAGACCTGAAAAACATCTCGGTGCCGACTTTGGTGCTGCATGGCGATGATGACCAGATCGTGCCGATCGGCGCATCCGCATATGAATCGATCAAGCTTCTGAAGAACGGCACGCTGAAGGTCTACAAGGGCTTTCCGCATGGCATGCTGACGACCCATGCCGACATCCTGAATGCCGATCTGCTGGCCTTCATCAAAGGCTGATCGCTGAAAAACCATAGCCGCTGCGACCGCTTTTGTGCCGCAGCGGTCTTTCCGCGGTGGGTGCCGATGCTCTGCCCGGTCGCTGGCCCGCCTTGCAATACGGCGCCTCTCACCCTATCTTTCCGTCATCACTCACATAATAAACCGCGCATGACCGGCTCGAAAGCCGGTCGCCGGCGTTTTTGCCGGGCTGTGCCGGCCGCCAACGGCGGCAAAGGATTTCATTTGAATAAGACGAATACCGCGATTGCGCCTGCCGCGGCAGCGCCGCGCAAGCGCGAAGAGGCCGTGAAACGGCCCACCAAGAATTGGAAGCCCGATCCCTGCCTGCTGACGCGGCGGGAACTGAAGGCGATCATTGCCAGGCAGCTGGGCTGAGACATCACAAACGAAGAAGGAGAAGACCATGCAGGTTCTGGTCAGAGACAACAATGTCGAGCAGGCGCTTCGTGTGCTGAAGAAGAAATTGCAGAAGGAAGGCGTCTTTCGCGAGATGAAGGAACGCCGCGCCTACGAAAAGCCCTCGGAACGCCGGGTTCGCGAGCACGCGCAGGCCGTGTCCCGCCACCGCAAGGCTGCCCGCAAGCAGCTGCAGCGCGAAGGTCTCCTGCCTGCTGCAAAACGCAAAGTATCGGCACGGTAACGATCGCGCCGCCGGACTGCGGTCCGCCGGACGGGACATGAAAGGGTTGTGCGATGGAAGAACTTTACAGCTTGAATGTTTCGGACGAGAGACTTGAGGATTGCCGCGATGTGATCGAGCCCGATCTTCAGGATCTGATCCGCGCGGCGATCGCCTCGGGGTTCACGGCGGAAGAGGTGCTGATTTCGATCAGCGAGCTCGTGGCGGAAGATTTCGCCTTTGCGGTCAGGACACCAAGTGTTCATTAATTGCCCGCCAGATGGGCAAGCTATGCATCGTGCGCAATGCTGTCCAGATGTCTTAGCGCTGCAAATCCCGACCGGCTTAGATTATATATTTCTCATCGAAGCGAACGGAGCGCCGATTGGGGCAGCAGGGTTCGCAAAGCCCACGGAAGGGGACCGAGATGAACGTAGCACGCTCTTTCAATAACTGGCGCAAGTACCGTCAGACCGTTGCAGAACTGGGTCGCATGACGAACCGCGAACTGCACGACCTCGGCATCGACCGCGGTGATATCCGCTCGGTCGCACGCTCTGCAGCCGGCCGCTAATCGGCCCGCGAAATCTTCAGAATTTCTATCGGAAACGCCGGTTCATTCGAGCCGGCGTTTTTGTTTGTCCGTTTTTCCAGCGTCCCGCCTCATGCATGGCAGATCTGCGATTGCTGCGAATGCTCATAGCAGAGGCATGATGCGAGGCGCGCCGGAAGCGACACTCTGTTCAATGGCGCGCGGCTATATTCCGGCGCGCCGGCGTGGCAAGACAGCGGCAACGAAACCTTGCGGATGACAGCATCATGAAAAAGATCGGTTTTCTCTCATTCGGGCACTGGACGCCCTCCCCGCAATCGCAAACCCGCACGGCAGGCGACACACTGTTGCAGTCGATCGACCTGGCGGTGGCCGCCGAGGAGCTCGGCGCCGACGGCGCCTATTTCCGCGTACACCACTTTGCCCGCCAGCTGGCATCGCCATTTCCGCTTCTGGCGGCAGTCGGCGCGAAGACCAGGCGGATCGAGATCGGTACCGCGGTCATCGACATGCGCTACGAAAACCCGCTCTATATGGCCGAAGATGCCGGAGCGGCGGACCTGATCTCCGGCGGCCGCCTGCAGCTCGGCATCAGCCGTGGCTCGCCCGAGCAGGTCATCGATGGCTACCGCTATTTCGGCTATGCCCCGGCTGAGGGCGAGAGCGATGCCGATATGGGCCGCCGCCACACAGAGGTGTTTCTGGACGTGCTGCGCGGAGAGGGCTTTGCTGAGCCCAATCCGCGGCCGATGTTTCCGAACCCGCCTGGCCTCCTGCGCCTCGAACCGCATTCCGAGGGCCTGCGTGAGCGTATCTGGTGGGGATCGAGCTCCAATGCGACCTCCATCTGGGCTGCCAAGCTCGGCATGAACCTGCAGAGCTCGACGCTGAAGACCGACGAGAGCGGCAAGCCGTTCCATATCCAGCAGGCCGAACAGATCCGCATCTATCGCGAGGCCTGGAAGGAAGCAGGGCATGCGCGCGAGCCGCGGGTCTCCGTCAGCCGCAGCATCTTCGCGCTGATGAACGATATGGACCGCGCCTATTTCGGCGCCAGCGGCAACAGCCAGGACCAGATAGGCAACATCGATCCACAGACGCAGGCGATCTTCGGCCGCTCCTATGCAGCCGAACCAGACCGGCTGATCGCACAACTGAAACAGGACGAGGCGATCGCCGAGGCCGACACGCTGCTGCTGACCGTGCCGAACCAGCTGGGTGTCGACTACAACGCGCATGTGATCGAGAGCATCCTCAAGCACGTCGCCCCGGCGCTCGGCTGGCGGTAACGCTCGAAATTGGCATCCCCGTATTTGCGGGCATGTCAAGACCTCTCCGAAATCCGATGTTGCGACAATGTTTCCGCGTGACAGAAACTCGATGCAACAATATACAGTCAATGCGGGAGCCTCGTCCCGCATTGGCCCTGTATCGACGGATCACAGATGAAAGACTGGCACCCAGATCTCAACCGCTCTTCCAGCCCGCGCTATATGGCGATTGCCGATCTGATCGAGATGGATCTCAGAAGCGGTGTGCTTGCTGCCGGCGACCGGTTGCCGCCGCAGCGCGAGCTCGCCAAACGCCTCAATATCGATTTCACCACGGTCGCCCGCGGCTATGTCGAGGCGCGCAAGCGCGGGCTTGTCGGCTCGCATGTCGGCCGTGGAACCTTCGTAACCGGTGGTCAGGAAAAAGAGCGCCGAGGGTTTGCTGCCGAAGCCGTTGCCGATCCGCGGCGCGAAGCCGTCGCCGATTTCTCGATGAACCTTCCGCCCGAGCCAGATGACGCCGAGCTTCTGAAGCGAATGCGCGATGGCATGGCAACCGTTGCCGCCAATCTGATCCCGCTGCTGCGCTATCAGGGATTTGGCGGTTCGGCGATGGACAAGGAGGCGGCCGGCGTCTGGCTTGGCCGCCGCGGTCTGGCGCCGTCGCAGGAGCGCATCTTCGTTACGCCCGGCGCGCATCCGGCGCTGCTTGCTATTTTCGGCATGCTGGCGCGGCCGGGCGATACCGTTCTCTCCGAAAATATCACCTATCCCGGCATGCGCTCGATCGCTGCTCAGCTGCGGCTCAATCTGTCGGGGCTGCCGATGGATGAAGAGGGTATTCTCCCGGATGCGCTGGCCGATGCCTGCGAAAGGCTGAGGCCGAAGGCGCTCTATCTCAACCCGACCCTGCAGAACCCGCTGACGCTGACCATTCCGCGTCAGCGGCGCGAAGCGATTGCGGCGGTCGCCCGCAAATACAATCTGCCTATCGTCGAAGACGATGCCTATGGCTTCATTCCTGCCAACGGTCCGCCGCCGCTGGCGGCGATTGCGCCGGAGCTCACCTGGCATATCGGCGGACTCGCGAAATGCATCGGCGCCGGCTTGCGGCTGGCCGTCGTCGTGGCGCCCGATACCAAGGCGATCTGGCCGTTTATCAGCGCCATGCGCACTGGCAACGTCATGGCCTCGCCGCTCAATCTGGCGCTGGCGACCCAGTGGATCGAAGACGGTACCGCCGATTCCATCCTCCACTTCATCCGCACTGAGTCGACGGCCCGCCAGCAGATGGTGGCAAGGATCCTGCCTGCCGGCAGCTATAAGGCGGATCCGATCAGCTTCAACATCTGGCTGCCGCTGACGAATGGCTGGACCCGATCGACCTTCAGCAGCCATATGCGCAGCTCCGGTATCGGTGTCGTCGCGAGCGATGCCTTCACCGTCGATGGTCCGGCACCGGACGCTGTGCGTGTCTGCATTGGCGGGCCGATTACCAGAGAGCGTCTGCAGGGCGCGCTGGATTTCATGGCGCATGCCCTGGAAGGCTCGCCCGAGATGACGGCGTCGTTTTTCTGATCCCGTCCAGTCTTTGCCGCGCTGGCGGAAGCGGCGCGTGACGGCGCTGGAGATGGCTTCTTAACTTTACGATCAAATCACTGCGGCATTGTGCCCAATAGACTGGCAATTCGCCTTCAATGTAATTATATTGTATGCATACATTCAGAGGCATTGAATGCATATAAAAATGCCTCGCAACCTGAAAAGCGAGATAACCGTGGATACCGAATATCCTCCTCTTCCTCCCATGCAGACCGGCATTCGCGGCCGTTGTCCGCGATGCGGGCAGGGGCATATGTTCAAGGGCTTCTTGACGCTTCGGACGGAGTGCGAGGCTTGCGGACTGGATTACTCCTTCGCCGATCCGGCCGACGGCCCGGCCTTCTTCGTCATCTGCTTTGCCTGCGTCCCCAGCGTGCTGCTCGGCGTGTGGCTGGAGGTCGCCTTCTCGGCGCCGCTCTGGGTGCAGTTCCTGGTGACAGGCCCGTTCATGCTGGCGACCTGTATTCCGCCGCTGAGGCCGCTGAAAGGCTGGCTCGTCGCCAGCCAGTATTTCTACAAGGCCGAAGAAGGCAAACTCGCGCGGCGGGAGATCAGTCCCGCAAGCTGATTGATTTTTTGACCACATGGCCCGGCCATTCTCCTCTCGGAGGATGGCCGGGTTTTGCATTTTGCGCTTCGCGTCAGACCGACGACGGGCCGGTCGACGGCTCGGTAAACCAGTTGGCGCCGGTCTCCGACATGTAGATATGGTCTTCCAGGCGAACCCCGAACTGGCCCGGGAAGACGATCATCGGTTCGTTGGAAAAACACATGCCAGCCGCCAGAGGCGTCTTGTTGCCGCGGACGATGAACGGCCCTTCGTGGATCTCGAGCCCCAGTCCGTGGCCGGCGCGGTGCGGCAGACCGGGCAGCTGATAATCCGGGCCTAGTCCATGGTTGGCAAAAGTCTTGCGGGCGGCGGCATCCAGCGTCTCGCAGGCCGCACCAAGCGTTGCCGCACCGAAAACCGCCAGCTGTCCCTCGCGCTCGATCGACCAGGCGCGCTCGAATTCGCTGGTGGGATCAAGCATGTAGGTCCGGGTCAGATCGGAATGGTAGCCGTCGATCCGGCAACCGGTATCGACGAGAATGACGTCGCCACCCTGCAGGATCTGCTCGCCATCGGCGCCATGCGGCAGCGCCGTGGCGGCGCCGAAGGAGACGATGCAGAAGCTCGAGCCGTTATCAGCGCCTGCCGCGCGGTGTTGTTGATCGATGAACCGGACCACTTCGGATGCGGCGATGCCGGGCTTGATCATCTCGCGGACCTTGCCGTGGATGCCGAGCGTCAGCTTCATCGCATATTGAATGATGGCGATCTCGGCTGGCGATTTGGTGAGGCGCAACGCATTGATCATCGGCCCGGCATCGACGAGCCTTGCGGCGCCGATCTTTTCGGCGAAGGCATGGTAGAAGGCGAGCGGCAGCGCATCGTCGAGCGCCAGCTTGCCTGAAGCGCCTGCAAGCTGCGCGACGATGGCCGAGGGGCTTTCCTCTTCCTGCCAGACCAGCAGATCGCCCGGAAGATGCGGCAGCGTCTCGACGCGGCTAAGCTCGAAACCCGGCACGATATAGGTGAGCCTGTCTTCGGTGACGACAGCGCCGAGCAGGCGCTCGCTCAGATGCCAGACGAGGCCGGTGAAGTAGCGCAGGCTTTCCGTCGGGCCGAGAAGCGTGGCGGCAATGCCACGTTCCCGCATGCTCTGGCGAAGCCGGTCCAGGCGGGCGGCCCGCTCGTTTTCAGTGATGGCGGCTACCGGATGGCTCCATGCCTGCTGCGTCATGCTCATATCCACTTTTGATCATAGATCCCGCCGTCAAACCGCCGGGTGTTGGCGAAGACATGCATCCGATTGGCGCCGAAGGAAAGTGGTATTTTTTATTATTGCCGGGCGTTCTACCGGCAAAAATGCAGCGCGACCCGCATGCCCTCGGCTTCGTGTACCGGCATCGCGTAGCCGAAGACGGCTTGCAGCACATCGGTCTTCAGGACGTCTTCCGGCGCGCCGGCGGCGATGATCCGCCCGTCCTTCATGGCAATGATCCGGTCGGCATAGGCGGCCGCCTGGTTGATGTCGTGGATGACGATGACGATGGTGCGGCCGTGCTCGTCGGCGATCCGGCGCAGCGTCTGCATAAGCTGGCGGGCATAGAACATGTCGAGATTGTTCAGCGGCTCGTCGAGCAGCAGGTAATCGGTGCCCTGACAGAACGTCATCGCCACCATGGCGCGTTGTCTTTGGCCACCGGAAAGCGTGTCGATGAATCGGCTTGCGAGATCGTTGAGATCGAAACCCGCCAAGGCCTCGTCGATCAGCTTCTCGTCCGTAGCCGTCAGGCGGCCGCGGTGGTGGGGGAAGCGGCCGAAGCCGACCAGTTCGCGCACCCTGAGCCGGCTTGCCGTTGCCGTGTCCTGGCGCAGGATCGCCAGCACCTTGGCAAGCTCCCGGCCGCTAGTGGTGCCGACGGGAAGCCCGTCGATGGAGATCGAGCCATGCTGCAGCGGCTGGAGCCGTGCGATCAGCGACAGAAGCGTGGACTTGCCGGCGCCATTCGGCCCGACGAGTGCCGTGATGCCGCCCTTGGGGATCGTCAGCTCGACGGATTTGAGGATCTCGGCCTTGCCGATTGCCAGCGAGACATTTTCGATACGGATCATTTTCTGCTCCCGGCAATCAGCATCAGAAGGAAGACAAGGCCGCCAGCGAATTCGATGACGATGCCGAGCGTGGAGGCGCTGCCCAACGCATGCTGCAAGAGGGTCTGGCCGCCGACGAGAAGGATGATGGCGACCAATATGGCGGTGGGGATCAGCGCGCCGTGTCTGCTGCTCCCGCCGATCTTTTCCGCAAGGGCCGTGACAAGCAGGCCGAGAAAGGCAACGGGGCCGACAAGGGCGGTCGAGACCGAGACCAGGGCCGAGACCAGCAGAAGAATGGCGGCCACCGTCTTCAGCCAGTCGATGCCGAGGCCGGTGGCGCTCTCGCGCCCGAGCAGCAGAACGTCGAGCACATGCCGCAGGCGCCAGGCGGCGATGACGGCGGCAAGCGTCAGGACCGCCGCGATGCCGAGCAGGCCGGTTTCAACGTCGCTGAAATTGGCGAAGCTTACCCTCTGCGCGACGGCAAACTCGTTTGGGTCGATGAGACGGGCGACGAGCGAGGAGAGGCTGCGAAAAAGAATGCCGGCAACGACGCCTGCCAGCAACATCAGCCCGATATCCGTCCGAGTCTTCAGCATCGGAAAGAGCAGGGCACAGGACATCAGCATCAGAAGCAGCACTTCCATGCCGAACTTCGCTTCCGCATTCAGCGCCGAAAATCCGGCGCCGCCGATGGCGAAGACCAGCGCGATCTGGCCGAAGACGTAGAGGGCGTCGAGACCCATGATCGATGGCGTCAGGATGCGATTGCCGGTGACAGTCTGAAAAAGCAGCGTCGAGACGGCAATCGAGACGGCCACGACGACGAGGGCAGCAAGCCTGACGGCGCGCAGCTCCAGTGCAAAGGCGATGTTGCCGCGAAGGCCGATCGACATGAAGGCGATAAGGCTGGCGGCCGCGAGAGCTGCGAGGATGAGAAGGCGCGCCTTATGCATCTCTTCGGCGCCCGAATAGCAGCACAAGGAAAAGCAGCGCGCCTGCAACCCCAATGACGGTTCCGACAGGTATTTCATAGGGGTAACGGACGAGGCGGCCGATAATATCGCAGCCCAGCACCAGGATTGCGCCGCCTGCGGCCACCCATCCGATCGAGCTGCGGATATTGTCGCCGAGCAGACGGGAGGAGACATTCGGCACGACAAGCCCGGCGAAGGGGATCATGCCGACGACGGTGACCGTCAGCGCCGTGATGACCGAGACGATCACAAGCCCGGCCTGCAGCATCCGCCCATAGCTGATGCCAAGCCCGATCGAGGCATCGCGTCCGAGCGTCATGATCGTCAGCCGGTCGGCAATCCACCAGGCGGCGCCAACCAGCGGTACGGCGAGCCACAGCAGTTCGTAGCGCCCGCGCAGGATGCCGGAGAACTCGCCGTTCATCCATATTTCCACATATTGCAGCAGATCGGTCTGCCATGCGGCGAAGGTCACCGCCGCGCCGATCACCCCGCCATAGACGAGGCCGAACAGCGGTACCAGATAGGGCTGCTCCGGCGGCAGGCGATGGGCCGTCGCCAGGAAGACCGTGGTTCCCGCAAGGGCGGTCGCGGTGGCGACCAGCGTCTTTAGGGCAAGCGAGGCTGCCGGATAGAAGATGGTGGCGATGAGGATGCCGAGCGCTGCGCTCTGCGCCGTCCCGGCTGTCGCCGGTTCGACGAAGCGGTTTCTGGCGATGGTCTGCATGATCAGGCCGGCGATCGCGAGGCCCGCACCTGCCAGAACGGCGGCAAGCGTGCGCGGCAGGCGGCTGACGAACAGCAGCTGCTGTGCCGCCGGATCGAACGGCCCGGTCCCCGTTCTGCCAGCGCCGACACACAGGCTAACGGCAAAAAGCGCCGCGAGCAGAAGCGGCGCAATCCACGCATAGGCTATGCGACAGTTCATCACTGCGCGGCGGAGAAGGCTGCAGTGATCTGGTCCAGGACGCGATGCGTCGATTGAACCCCGCCCGCGGCAATGTAGAAGTCGGCGGCGGGCAGGTAGATCACCTGTCCCTTTTTCCAGGCGGCGGTCTCGGCGACAAGGGCGTTGTCGAGTGTTGCCTTGGCGTTCTGGTCGCTGGAGCCGATTGCCGCTGCCCGGTCGAGTACCAGCAGCCAGTCGGGATTGGCCTCCCGGATGAATTCGAAGGAAACAGCCTCGCCATGCGTCGCGGCGGTGACGTCCTTTACAGCGGATGGAAGCGCCAGCGCGTTATGCACCCAGCCGAAACGGGAACCGGCGCCATAGGCCGAAATCTTCGGGCCATTGGTCATGACGATCAGCGCCTTGCCCTTGCCTGCGATCGCCTGGCGGGCCTTGTCCACGGCCTGATCGAGTTCCGCAGACGCGGCCTGCGCCTCCGACACCCTGCCGAACAATGCACCATAGGCCGAGAGGCGTTGCTTCGCCTGCAGCAGCAGATCGTCGCCATCCATCGTCATGTCGATCGACCGGGCGACCTTCGAAACGGAAGAGAGCTTGGGTGAAGACCGGCCGCCGACGATGATGAGATCGGGGGAAAGCGCACTCAACGCTTCAAGATCGGGCTCGAAAATATCGCCGACCGGCTTGGCCGTACCGTTCAGGCGATCGAGTTCGGGGACGTAGAGTTTCGACGGCAGGCCGTCGATCCTGACGCCTAGCTTGTCGAGCGTATCGACCGCCGCGATGTCGTAAACAGCCACCGTTTTCGGTGCCGCATCGATGGTCACGACGCCTTGCGCCGTCTCGATCTCCAGCGCCTGCGCGGCAACGCCCGGGACCAGCAGAAAGAGGGTGGTGAGAAATGTCTTGAACATATGCATGGTCGATATCCGAAGTTAGAAATTGGCCGAGCGTTGAAGCGGGACCGTATTGTCGAGTGTGTCAGCAAGACGCCTGCGGTCGTTTTTCAACACCTCGAAGCAGTCGGAACCGAACCATGCCAGCGGGAAGACTGGCTCATGGTTCACCTTTATCGACGGCGGGACGTGCCGCGCGAAAACGCGCAGCGCTCCCGTGTCTCAATGCTGTGCTCACGCGTCCTGGTGCTGCTTCGTCCAGAGCAGTGGCTCCGGTTTCTCCTTGAAGGCGAAGCGAAGGAGATGGTCCTCCATCACCGCCCGGGTCTCGGCAAATTCCGCTTCGCTTCCGGCGCTGACCCTGAGAAGCAGGGCGTCCCGCCCCGCCTCCAGTTTGCCGATGCCGCAGGAGAAGCGGTATTCGGCATGCCCGTCCGCCTCGATGACCTCGACCTTATGGGCAAAGTGCTTGCACATCTGCTCGAGATATTTCTGGCCGTTTCCGGTTTCGAACCTGGCTGTCGCCTCGATCATCGGATCAACTCCCTGCTTTGCGCATGTTCATCGGCCGGCGTTCTCAGAACGTCGCCTTGGCGGTGATCATGAAGGCACGGCCTTCCTGGTAGAGCGGCTTCACGGTGCCGAATTCCTGTCCGTAAGACGCCCTTTCGGCATAGGTTTCGTCGAAGAGATTTTTGACGTCGGCGCGGAAGGTCAGATTGGAGTGGCTCGGCGGCTTGTACTCGGCGAAGACATTGACGACTTCGTAGGCCTTGTAGGCAGGAGCTCCGGACGCCACCCGATCATATTCCGGCGCAATCTCAACATCCCCGCCGATTGTCAGGCCCCATTCGCTAAACGTGTGGGCGGCGGTGATCGTGATGATATCGCCAACAGGAGCTGCGAGATAATTGCCGGTATCGGAATCGGCTGGCTTGCCGTCCACATCGACATCGATATGGGCGTATTTGACCTTGATGAAGCCGTCGAGCCACTCGTAACCCGCGCCGATTTCAAAGCCACGCGATTGCATGTCGTGCGCCAGCAGTGCGCCCGTTGCGGTCGCGTATCTGGCGACACGCGCATCGTGGATGTCGGTTCCGAAGACGGTGCCTTCGAGTGTAAAGCCGTTGTGACGTGCTTCGAGGCCAAAGGTGAAGTTGTTGGACGTGACCGGCTCTGGACCGTCGCCATAGTTCCAGATCGGATTCATGATGAAGCTCTCGGCCAGCGGTATGCCCGCCCAGACATGTGAGAAACCTGTCTTGGCCGTGAGGAAATCCGTCAGGTCGTATTCGAGGGACACGTTACCGCTCAGGCCTGCATTGTCCCACTTGTCGCCGCTGGTGCCGGTAAACCATTGCTGGTCGGCTCTGCCGCCGAACGACAGGCGGGTATGGTCCCAGGGCTCCAGCCGCGCCTGCGCGTAAAGGCCCACATTGGTTGCCTTTTCGCGCGAGGAGTCCGAGAAGCCAAGCAACGTGCTGGCGGCGTCGAGATCGACCTTGTCATTGTAAAAATCGAGACCGGCAGTGATGTCGCCAATTCCGACGTCGAAGCGGTTTTCGAATTTGCCGTTGAAGCTGGTGGTCTCGCCGATCGTCGGGAAGGTCGTCGGGATCGTGCAGCCTGGGCCAGGGCAGGCGTAACCCAGCGTGCCGACCTCGTTCTTGGCATAGGCCAGAACAAATGTCGGATCCCACAGGCCTTCGGGCGTTTCGTCCGTGTAGGTGAATACCGTATTCTGGCGCGTCAGCGTGTAGTCGCGAACCTTTGGCTCCCAAGGGCGCGCGTTGGTGATGAGCTCCATGTTCGCGCGGAACGGCCGGGGCGCATCATCCCTGACGCGCTCATGGCTCAGCTCGACGCGATCGCCGCTGTCGAACTCATAGGCGACCTTGCCGATGCCGCTGATGATGTTGGTGCTCGTGCCGAGCACCTCGTCGCCGTTGCCGGCCGTGAATTCGTCGCCGCGGCCGTAGTTGAGGTAACCGAGAAATTCCAGCCCGTCCTTCATGCCGTAGCCGGACACGCCGTTGGTGAAGGTGTTGCTGTTAAAATTGTAGGATGAGGTGACGAAGGCGCCGACGCCATCGCCCTGAAGCAGGTCGCGGGCATCCTTGGTTTCGTAGGCGATCGCGCCGGCAAGTGCGGCAGGACCCGCATCGGCAGGCGCGATACCGGCGTCGACGTCAACGAGCTTCAGGAGGCCCGGGTCGATCAGGGTCGTTGCGTTGTGATGGAACACCTTGTTGCCCTGACGGCCGCCGTCGATGGTGACCGCGAGATTGGTTTCCTCGACGCCGTGGACATAGACCTTCTGCGACATCGGCAGCGAGCTGCCGACCTGGATGCCCGGTTCGCCGCGGAAGACGTCGGCAAGGCTCGTCGGGTTGTTGCGCTCGATCTCCCGCTCGCCGATGATGATCTCACCTGCGCCGCCGCGTCCGCCTGCAACACCCTGGACCTGGATCGGTTGCAGCACGGTCGAACCGTCGGCGGCCGCCGCGCCGCCGACGGTTCCTGCCGTGGTTGCCGTGCCTACAACGACGGTGCCGTTCTGGATGCGGTAGGAAATGCCGGTGCCGGACAGCAGGCGGGCGAGCGCCTGTTCCGGCGTCATTTCGCCGGTCACGCTTGCTGAACTGACGCCGCGCGACGTTTCGGATGCCAGCGTCACCTGCAGGCCGGCTTGTCTGCCGAAGACATTGAGGGCGCCGGAGAGCGGCTGGGAGGGGATGTTGAATTCTTTTACGGCCGCCGCAGCGGTGTTCTGCGCAAATGCGGGCGTGGTCACTGCGGGTGCCAGCGCGCTGATTGCGACCACCGCCACCGTTGCCCGCAGCCATGCTGCACGATTCAGTCTAAGCCCCCGCCCGGTACGGCACGCCACTACGCTCATCTCGACTCTGTCTCCATTCTGACGCAGAGCCCCCCGGCCTACGTTTCAGCAGCAAAGACGATCGACCTTCCGGGTTTTTTCAGCAGCGATGACGATTTTTGAAAATAAATCGCATTTGCATCTGGCTAGAGAAGCGAGAGGACGCGGAGATAGGGAGAGAGGCGGTGCACCTTGCCGCCGAACGGCTCGACCAGCGCTTCGAGCGCATGATCTGGATCCTTGAGATCATAGAGACCGGTGACGCGCTGCGACGCAAGCGTGCCGCTCGGTATCCGGATCCAGGCAGGGTGATAGCGCTGCAGGGTCGCGACCACGGAGGCGATGGTGGCGTCGTTGACGAAAAGCTTCCCGTCCCGCCAAGCGCCGATTTCGGCGATGTCGATGCTATCGACGGTCAGCGTGCCGCTGGCGCGATCTGCCCGGGCAATCTGGCCGGGCGAAAGCTCGGTATCGGCTTTTCCGCCTGTGGCGGAGACGTCGACGATGCCGCGGGCGAGCGCCACGGAGGCGTGCTCGCTGGTCATCGACACGTCGAAGGCGGTGCCGACGACGCCGACCTTCATGCCGCCGGCATCAACGATGAAGGGGCGTTTGGCGTCATGTGCGACATCGAAGAACGCCTGGCCGGCGAGGAGCGTCACGTGGCGGGCGGCGCCCTCCATCTCTGTCTTGATGGCGCTGCGCGCCGCCATCTCGACGATACTGCCATCGTCAAGCGTCAGGGTCATCGTCTGCGCCGTGCCGGTCGTGTAGTCGGCGGTGAACAGGATCAGCAGCGAGGGCGCGAACAGCGCCAGGACGATGCAGGCGGCGGCGAGAAGCGTGCCCGTGGCCCAAAGCCGCAAGGATGTACGGCGCTTTCGGGAGCGCGCAGTGGCGAAATCGATGATATCGGGTGTGGCATCGGCCTGCTGACGCGGCATCGCTTCCCCGAGCAGAGCCCAGCTGCGGCAGGCGGCATCCCAGGCCTTGGCATGTTCCGGCGAACAGTGCAGCCATTGCTGGAAAGCGGCGTCGGGGGCCGGATCCGCGCTGCTTTCCCGAAGGCGCAGAAACCAGTCCATGGCCTCTTCGAGAATGTCTTCGGATCGATTGCTATGCTGTGTCAAATGTCGCCCCAGTGGGATACGGCCTCTCCGGCTCGTTATCCGCTTTTCCCTTTCGATCCTATAGACGATCGAGCGGGCCGATTTTTTCACGCCAGTTGTGCGTCATGACACGGGTGCGTCAAGGGCGAGCGCAATTTTCATCATCGCGCTTTTGACGTGGCGGTGCACGGTGGCAACCGAGACGTCAAGATGCCGGGCGACCTCTTCCAGCGTGTGGCCGCCAAACCGGTACATTTCCACCGCCGTCCGCGCATCGTCGGGTAGGCTCGCCAGCGCCTCGGAGGCGACGCGCACCTGGTCACAGAACATCAGCGCCTGTTCCGGATTTTCGGTCTCGACCGGGATCGTCCAGTGCAGCGGCTCGCCCTCCTGCTGTCTCGCCTCCACCTTGCGGCGCTTGAGCACGTCGAAGGACAGGTTGCGAACGACGCGATAGAGATAGGCAACGGTCTGGCGGGGTGAGCCGATCGGCGACTGGCCGGGCGTGAAACGCAGATAAGCGTCCTGCACGATGTCTTCGGCCGCCTCCCGTGAACCGAGAATCCGCGCGGCATAGTCGATCAAAGCCGTCCGGTGCTCGATATACAGGCCATGCCGGATTTCCGCTTCTGTCGTCATCCAAAACTACCGATGAAATTGTAGAACCGTCGAGCGCTGCGGCTTCCGGTTAGACGAAAAGAAACGTGGTGTCAAAAAACTTGTTAAAAATACTCATGTTTTATGGCCGGAGAATATACATCCGGGCTGCGCTGCGCTGTCTCGTCCACCGGTCAGGTGCTTCCGCGCATCTCCACATGCGGCTCGACGAGGATATGCCGGGCTTCCTGGCGCCCCTCGATCCTGCTCAGCAGCATCTCCGCCGTCTGGCGCCGACACCGTCGTCCATCTCGACGTGGCCGAATTACAGACGCAGTTCGCCTCTCCGGTTCAATCCAAGGAGCACCGGTTTTCCTGATCCTGGCTACGCGGACGCCCGGCAGATGTTGCGCAGCGCGCCGATGATCACCTGATCGAGTGGCGGATCGACGGGTAGCGTTTGCGATGACAGCTTGACGACGACGGTTTTCGTTTCCGGATGGATCCATATCCACTGGCCGTGGATGCCGATTGCTGCGAGTTCCCCGTGCCCGGTCTCGTACCAGTAGTTCCGGTAACTCCCTTGCGGAAACAGCTCCCGCTGATCGCCGCTCTCCCAGGCGGCGCGGCGCTTTCGCGACCAGAGGTCCGCCACGAATTCCGGTTCGACAAGGCCGGCGCCGTGCGTCCTGATAACCTCGCCGACGAGGGCAAGATCGCGCGCCGTCGCCGAAATGCCGCCGGCGGCGCGTGCTGTACCGATGCGGTCAACCGTCACCATCGCGTCGGCACTGGCGCCCAGCGGTTTCCAGATGTGGTCACTCATCAACGATGCGAAACGCGCGCCGGCCGCCCGCTCCAGAACAATGCCGGCGAGATCGGTGTTGGGCGAGCGGTAGGCGTGATGCTCGCCGTGCTGCTGCCCGCCTTTCGCGATGCTGCAGATGAAGCTCTTGAGATCGGGAGCCGGGTCCTCGGGCCTGTCTGGATTCCAGCCGGTGGCGCGCCTGTAGCGCTCGAAGCCACCCGACGTGTCGAGATAGTCCTCGATGAAGGCAACGCTGATCTCCATATCGAACAGCTGCTGCACCGTCGCATCCGCATAAGCGGAGCCTGCGGTCTCGGGCACGTAGTCGATGATCGGCCTGTCGAGCGTAAGGAAACCCTTACCGGCCAGTATCCCGGCGAGCAGCCCGGTGAGCGATTTGGAGACGGAGAATATGATATGCGGGCGTGCCGGATCGGAATGCGGTGCCGACCATTCGGCGACAATCTGCCCGTCGCGCATCACCAGCAGCTCGTCGGTCTGGCTCGCCGTCAGAAAGTTTTCGAGCGGCATCCGTGTCCCGTCGGAAGCGGCAACGTCGAGCTTTGCGAACGAGCCGAGGGGCTTGCGATCCTGTAGTGCCCTGCCGCCTCCGGCGGAAATGACGGCAGAAGGGACGATCTCGCTGACATTCTGGAACGACCAGCGGCTATAGGGTGCGGTTCGCCAGTTGGAGAGCGAGACATCGGCGCGGGAAAATTCCGTCATGGGCGTTGAGTTCCGTCGGCTGTTGCGAGTGTTCCGTAAAGGTCCGGGCGCCGATCACGGAACAGACCCCAGGCGGCGCGGTTGGCGGCAAGGGCCGAGCGGTCGAAGCTGGCGATCAGCACCTGCTCCTCATCTCGTGACGCGCTGGCAACGAGCTGGCCGTCGGGTCCCGAGATGAAGGAGGAGCCGTAGTAGGATTGAGATAGCCCGGCGATTGTTTCCGAACCGATGCGATTGGCTGCCGCGACCGGAACCATGTTGGCGGCAGCGTGCCCGCGCATGACCATCCGCCAGTGCTCCATCGTGTCGAGAGCGGGATTGGCGGGTTCCGAGCCGATTGCCGTCGGATAAAGGATGAGCTCGGCGCCCATCAAGGCCATGGCGCGGGCGGCCTCGGGAAACCATTGGTCCCAGCAGATGCCGACGCCGATGGTTCCGAAGCGCGTCTGCCAGACCTTGAAGCCGGTATCGCCGGGGCGGAAGTAGAATTTCTCGCTATAGCCGGGGCCGTCCGGAATGTGCGACTTGCGATAGACGCCGAGAATGCCGCCGCTATCGTCGATCATCGCCATGCTGTTGTAGAAGGCCTGGTTCTTCCGCTCAAAGAAGGAGACGGGCAGGACGATGCCGAGATCGCGGGCGAGCACGCGCATAGGCTCGATAACCGGGTGTTCTTCGACAGGATGGGCGCGGGCGAAGTGAACCGGATCCTGCGTCTGGCAGAAATACAGGCCCTCGAACAGCTCCTGAACCAGCACGATATTCGCGCCGTCGGCGGCCGCCTCCCGGATCAGCCGTGAGGCCGTTGCGATATTCTCCGCAACATCATCCGAGCAGGCGAACTGGACGACGCCGAGCGTGACGGTCGATCCTGCCGTTATCATGATCAGGCGCCTTCGAAACCCGTGAGAACGCTGACGGCATTGACGCCGATTTCAGCGACCGCATAGCCGCCCTCCATGACGAACAGCGTTGGCAGGCCGAGTGCGGCGATTCTCTCGCCGATCTTCGGAAAGTCTTCGGTCTTCAGCTTGAATTTGCTGATCGGGTCTTTCTCGAACGTATCGACGCCGAGCGAGACCACCACCACGTCCGGCGCGTAGGCGAGCAGCCTGGCGCAGGCGTCGCCGAGCGATTGGCTCCAGCGGTCCCAGGCCGTTCCGAAACGCATGGGGTAGTTGAGATTGAAACCCTCGCCATCGCCCGCGCCGCGCTCGTCGGCATGACCGAGAAAATAGGGATATTCCTGCATCGGGTCGGCGTGCAGATTGATGACCTGCACGTCGGCGCGCGAATAGAAGATTTCCTGCGTGCCGTTGCCATGGTGATAGTCGACATCGAGGATCGACACGCGTTTTGCGCCGCCGTCGCGCAGTGACTGTGCCGCAACAGCAGCGTTGTTGATGTAGCAATAGCCGCCCATGAAGCCCGCGCCCGCGTGATGGCCGGGCGGACGGCAGAGCGCGAAGGCGGAGCGCGCGCCGCCTTGCACCATCGCGGCGGCCGTGAGCGCCGTGTCGTGCGAAGACTTGATCGCATCCCAGGAGCCCTCGACGATGCCGCAGCCGGCATCGAAGGAATAATAGCCGAGCAGGCCGTCGATGAATTCGGGTCTGACGTCGCCGCGCAACCCCCGGGTCGGCCAGGTGAACGGCAAGGCCGTGCCGGAGCGGCCTTCGGCGGTCCAGCGGTCCCAGATCGTCGGCAGGAAATCCAGATAATCCTGGCGATGGATGCGGGCCGCTGTCGTGAGGTCATGTTCGGTTGGCTCGAGGATCTCGCCTAGTCCGATGGTCTTGATGCGCGCCGCCACATATTCGGCGCGCGATGTCAGCTCGAAGCCGGTCACGATGGCGCCTGCGACAAGTTCCAATTGCTCAGCATGCCCGCGATGGCGGGGCGAAAAAACGGTCTTCATGAAAAGCGTCCATCAACGGGAAGGTCAAAAGCGCCCCGCCGTTTCGGGCGGGGCGCGATGAGATAGGAGGGCCTACTTCTGGAGTTCGGTCCAGATCTTGGTGTAGAGCGCCTGAACCTCCGGTGGGCAGGTCATCGAGGGCACGCCGACCGAGGCGAATTCGGCCGGAATGTTGATTTCGGGCGCGCCCTTCATGTCGGCAGGCATGTATTTGTCAGAACCGGCGATGCCGTTGGCATAGCGATGGAAGCCCGAGTTCATGCCGGCGTTTTCAGGATCCATCATGAAGTTCTGGAAGAGCTTTGCGTTCTCGACATTCTTGGCGTCTTTCAGCACCGAGAGATTGTCGCTCCAGTTGACAAAGCCTTCCTTCGGATAGCCGAACTTGATGGCCGGGTTCTTCAGGCGCTGGCGGAATGCGGAGCCGTTCCAGTCGCTGGAGGCGGCGAAGTCGCCTGAGCCCATCTTCTCGATCGTGCCGTATTCCATCGCCACCCAGTTGGGCTTCGCCTTCAACAGCGTGTCGCGCACCTTCTTGAGGATCGTCAGGTCGCCGGTGCATTTCTTGCCGCCGTTGTAGAGGACGGCCGCGTCGATGACATCGGTCATTTCCGGGACGACGTTTACCTTGCCCTTCAGCTCGTCCGGCGTATCGAAGATGATGCCCCAGGTGTTGATGTCACCCTTGTAGACATCGGTGTTGACCACCGTGCCGACGATGCCCATTGCCCACGGTACGGTGTATTTGCGGCCGGGGTCGAAATCGGGATTGGCCCATTCCTTGGCGACGTTCTTGAAGTTTTCCATCTTGCCAGGGTCGGTTTCCAGCAGGAGGCCTTCGGAGATCCAGATCGGGATGTAGTTCTGCGACGGCACGACCATGTCGAAACCGGAGCCGCCCTGGCGAACCTTGGCCAGCGCCGTGTCGTTGGAATCGTAGTCGGTGATGGTCACCTTGACCTTGTACTTGTCCTCGAACTTCTTGATCATCTCGGGGCTGGTATAGTTGCCCCAGTTGTAGATGTTCAGCACGCCTTCCGCCCGGGCAAGGCCGGTGGACGCAAGAAGCGCTGCCGTCATGGCAATGGTCGCAGTCATCCGTTTCATGCTTATGTTCCCTCTCTTGTTGTTCAGGCACGATTTCGATTGACGATGAAGAACACGGTGACGACGCAGATCGACAGGCCGAGAAACAGCGTCGAAATCGCGTTCATTTCAGGGGTGATGGAACGGCGGATCTGTCCGAGCATGTAGGTCGGCAGCGTATCCTGGCCGGCCGATTTGACGAATTCGGTGATCACCACGTCGTCGAGAGAAATGACGAAAGCCAGCATGAAACCGGCGAGGATACCCGGCCAGAGCAGCGGCAGCGTCACATATCTAAAAGCGTTCCAGGGCGTCGCATACAGATCCGCCGCGGCTTTCTCCAGCGTCAGATCCATGTTCTCCAGCCTGGCGCGGATCGGCAGATAGGCGAAGGGAATGCAGAAAGCGGTGTGGGCGGCGATCAAGTAGCCAAGCCCGGAATAGCCGGTCCAGATCTTGATGCGCGCAAAGAAAATAAGGAGTGCGACGGCGGTGACGATTTCAGGGATCATCAGCGGCTGGTTGATGAATGCGTATTTTATCGTCAGGCCGCGATAGGGTTCCGTCCGGGTCGTTGCCAATGCCGCCATGGTTGCGGCGATCGTCGCGACGACTGCGGCAACGCTGGCGATCTGCAGGGAGCGTATCGAGGCATCGATGACCTGCTGGTTCTCGAAGGCTTTCGCAAACCAGCGAAGCGACAGGCCGTCGAAGGAGGCAAGCGATTCACCCGCGTTGAACGAATAGAAGACCAGCACCGCGATCGGCAGATAGAGAGCGGCGAAGCAAAGCAGCGCGATGGTCGTGAAGCCACGCTGGCGGCGGACGGAAAAGCTAGCCATGCCGGGTCTCCTGCGAGCCTGCATTGCGGACGTAAAACAGCAGGGCGACCATGACGATCAGCATCAGCGAGATCGACAGGGCGGAGCCGAGCGGCCAGTTCCGACCCTGCCCGAATTGCAGTTCGATGAGATTGCCGAGCATAAGGTTCTTGCCGCCGCCGAGGATGCTCGGCGTCACATAGGCGCCGAGCGCCGGAATGAAGACAAGGATCGAGCCGGCTATGATGCCGGGCTTGACGAGAGGAATGATGATGCGGCGGAGAACCTTGAAAGGCGTCGCATAGAGATCGTAGCCGGCTTCGACCAGGCGGAAGTCCAGCTTTTCCATGCTGGCATAGAGCGGCAAAACCATCAGCGGCAGGTAGACATAGACCATGCCGGTCAGGATGGCGCCATCCGTGAACAGCATCTGGATCGGCTTGGCGATCAGGTCGAATTTCAGCAGCAGGCCGTTGATCAGGCCGTCGTTTCGAATGATTTCGAGGATGGCGAAGGTGCGGATCAGAAGATTGGTCCAGAAGGGAATGGTGATCAGCAGCAGCCAGAGTTCACGTGTCGACTGCGGCCGTGTGGCAATGAAATAGGCCGTCGGAAAGCCGACGAGCAGCGTCAGGACCGTGGTGACGAGCGACAGCACGGTGGAGCGCAGGAAGATCGAGATATGCGCATCGGCAAGCGACAGCGTGTCGTCGAAGATATCCTTCTGCAGCGCCACATTGATCCAGCCATCGATGGAGGGCGTCCAGACGACATCGCCGTAAGGGCCGGGTGTCAGGAAGGAATAGACGACGACGATGAGAAGCGGGCCGGTGGCGGCGATCAGGATGATCAGCAGGGCTGGGAGCGAGAGAAGCCAGCGTTTCCGGATGTCCCGGCTCTTTTCCGCTTCGATCGTTCCAACCGCGTCTGCCATATCAGTTCCTCAAGATCCTGGCTGCGTTGGGCTCGATCGCAATGCCCACCCTGTCACCCTCGGCAAACCTGGCGCTCTGCAAGGGTTTGTTCTGTTCGCGCAGGGTGAAGACGGTCTCGTGGTCCGAGAGCCGCACGTGGTAATGCGTGTCGGTTCCGAAATAGACGACGTTCTCCAGCGTGCCCGTCATCTGGCAGTCCGGGCGTTCCGCAGGCGCGCAGAGCACGGCATGCTCGGGTCTGAGCACCAGCGTCACATCGCCGTCGGCGTTAAAATCCTTCGGTATCGTTGCCGAGATGCGCCCGGCCGTGGGTGTCTCGACCTCGGCTATTCCAGCGGTGACCGAGCGGATCCGCCCCTTCAGGAAGTTGGTCTCGCCGATAAAGTCGGCGACGAAACGATCGGCAGGCGCGTCGTAGATCTCGCGCGGGCCACCGACCTGCAAGATCTTGCCCGCTGACATCACGGCGATGCGGTCAGACATGGTCAGAGCTTCTTCTTGGTCATGGGTGACGAAGATGAAGGTGATGCCGGTTTCCGATTGCAGCCGCTTGAGCTCGATCTGCATGTCCTTGCGCAGCTTGTAATCAAGTGCGGAAAGGGGCTCGTCGAGCAGGAGCACCTTCGGCTGTGGGGCCAATGCACGCGCCAGCGCCACACGCTGCTGCTGGCCGCCGGATATCTGGCTCGTCCGCCGGCCGGCCAGGGCTTCCATGCGCACCAGCTTCAGCATGGTCGAGACTCGATCCTTGATCTCCTGCTTGGGTCTGCCGAGCATGGTCAGGCCAAAGCCGATATTCTCGGCGACAGTCATGTGCGGAAAGAGAGCATAGCTCTGGAACACAGTATTGATCGGCCGCTTGAAGGGCGGCATCGCGGCGATGTCTTCGCCGTTCAGCATGATCTCGCCGGAGGTTGGAAATTCGAAGCCGGCGATCAGCCGCAGCAGCGTCGTCTTTCCGCATCCCGAGGGACCGAGAAGCGTGAAGAATTCGTTCTGCCGGATGGAAACCGATGCGTTGTCGACTGCGGAAAAGGCGAACTCGCCAAACCCGAATACCTTGGAAACACTGCGAATTTCAATCGCGTTCAATTCCGCCATATGCGGCACACTCACCGTTGCAAAGCTGCTGTTCCCCGCCTTTTTAGGCTTTTGTTAAGGTGATCACACGGCCCGCGCGTTGACAACCGCTTTCTCTTTCCGAAGTGGAAAATATTTATCATACGGAAAAACTTATGTGTCCGCCGCAGATCGTCGTGACGGGTCTGACGCTGTCCAGATGCTCGGGATCGACGGTTTCGATATCGCGGTCGAGGATGACGACGTCGGCGACATAGCCGCTCTTCAGCATGCCTTTCCTGTCTTCCTTGAACTCGGCGAACGCCCCCTCGACGCAATAGGCCGAAAGCGCCTCGATCAGCGAGAAAGACTGGTCGGGATCGCCTTCGCTCCAGCGTTTGCGGGTCACCGCCGCCTTCAGGCCGACGAGCGGATCGATCGGCGAGACCGGCCAGTCCGACGCGAAGCAGATGTGTGCGCCGGCATTCTTCAGCGTGCGCCAAGCATAGCTGACTGGCCAGCGATCGCGGCCGATGCGCGAGATCGTCGGCTCCAGCGGCAGACCGGCGCAACCCGGCGGATGCGGGGGCTGCATCGACGCGATGACGCCGAGTTCGGCAAAGCGGGCGATATCGTCGGGGTGGACCACCTCGATATGTTCAATGCGGTGGCGACTGTTGCGGGCTCCGTTCTCCCGTCGCGCCGCCTCGTATCCGTCGAGCACGGCGCGCACGGCGCCATCGCCGATTGCATGCACCGCGATCTGCAGCCCGCGCCGGTCTGCCTCGACGGCGACAGCGCGAAAGCTCTCGGGCGTGAACAGGCCTTCGCCGCGATCGCCCGGTTTGTCGGCATAGGGCTCGACCATGACAGCCGTGCCGCTCTCTATCACGCCGTCATAGAAGAGCTTGACGATACCCGACGACAGCCAGTCGCTGTTGAACCTGGCGGCAAGGCTGGAGGCCTTTTCCAGCATCTCGAGCTGCATGAAGTTCTTGAAATGGAAGGGGATCTGCACGCGGCAGGGCAGGTGGCCATCTTCCTGTTCGATGGCTTGAAGCAGTTGCAGCTGGTAGAGATTCCCGTCCATGTTCTGGACGGTGGTGATGCCATGGCTGGCGCAATAGGCGAGGCCGCGCCGCATGACGGCGATGTCCTGCGCCCACTGCGCTGCATCGGGATAGGGATCGGGTTCGCCGCCGGTCGAAAGGCCGAGACGATAGCGATCGAAGCCCCCGGCAGCCTGCAACGGGCTAAAGGCTTCCATTTCCCTGAGCTCGCCGGTCGCCAGCCCGTCTGCGCCCATCACCACCTCGTTGCCGGGGCCGAGGTTTGCACCGTGCAGAATACCGACAAGCTCGAGCGCGCTGGTGTTGGCCCATGCGGTGTGATGATCCGGGGCGAAGACGACGAGTGGCTGATCGGGCAGGATCTCATCGAGATGCCGGCGCGTCAGCCCCTCACCATGGCCGAGGATCTCATAGTCGGTGCCTTGCCCGAACAGCACTTTCTGCGCCTTGCGGCTGGCAGCATAGGTGCGAACCGCCTCGGTCAGGGCAGCAAGGCCCTTCACGCCGGTCAGCTGCAGATGGTCCAGTTCCGCAGCACCCGAAAAGAGATGCATGTGATTTTCGGAAAATCCGGGCAGCACGGAGCCGTTCTGCGCGTCGATCACGCGGGTGTGCGGGCCGCGCAGGCGCTCGATGCCGGCATTCGATCCGGCGGCGATGACCTTGCCGCCTGAGAGCGCCACGGCCTCGGCCCGCGGAGCGTCCGGGTCCAAAGTCAGAACCCGTCCGTTGCTGATGATGATATCGGCCGTCTCTGTCATCTTTTGCTCACCGGTTGCGCTTCGATGCGCGCAACGTAGGCCGGTATGGGCAGCGAATTCAATCGCTAAGACGCGATCCGATCGCGTCGCGGATGACGTCAGGGATTAAGCCCGGCGCAGCGCGCGGTGTTCAGCACGTGGTTTTCCATTTCCTGCCGGGCGCGGGCTGCATCGTTGTCGCGAAGGGCGGCGATGATGCGGCGATGTTCTGAAATCGAAGCTTTCATGCGGGCCGGTTCGGTGATCGGGATCGGCTGGCGCTGGGTCTCGGTCAGCTGTTCGCGCACGACCTGATAGAGCGCGCGCATCATCGTGTTGCTGCAGGCGGATGCGATGATGCCGTGGAATTCGAGATCGGCCTCGACATTGGCGAGAAGATCCTGCTTCGCCCAGCAATCCTCCATCTGCTTGGTTGCTGCTTCCATTGCCTGCAGCTGGTTCCCCGTCAGCCGCCCGGCGGCCAGACCGGCAATGTTGCCTTCGAGCATGATGCGCGTCTGGAAGACGTCGAACACCGAGTAGCTGTCGGAGTAGCGCCATGGCGCCATGCCGGTATTTGCGGCGCTGCCGCGCTCGGCGACAAAAGTGCCGCGCCCTGCCTCGGTCTTGATGAGGCCCAGCGTCTCCAGGGTCAGCAATGCTTCCCGCAAGGAGGCGCGGCTGATGCCGAGTTTCGTCGAAAAGTCGCGTTGAGACGGAATCTTCTGGCCGGCGGCAAGCTCGCCGCTCTGAATCATGTCCTGTATCAGGCGCGCTGCGGATTGCGGTACCAAGGTCCTGTTCAGCATTCTTTCCATTCTCTTGGCGCGCCGGTTCGGCGCTTACATTGCCCGTAACATTTAAATCCATCAGTCGCTTGCAAATGACAAGAGACCATGCTTGATTTGGCCTGACTGGTCAGACCGGTTAGACCAATAGCAAAAATGCGCACCATAAAACAAGGGGAACCTAAATGCGTCGTTTTTCAATTCTGAAGACAGCCTTGCTCTCCGGCGTTCTGGCATTCGCCGGAATGGCGGCCCATGCAGCCGATCTCGCCGTCGGCGTCAATATCGGCAACGTCCCGTGGGAGTTCCAGGACGAGACCGGCAAGACCGTCGGTTTCGAGGTCGATCTCGTCACCGAGGTCGCAAAGCGCCTCAACAAGTCAGTCGAATTCGTCAATATCCCGTTCAACGGGCTGTTTTCGGCCGTGCAGTCCGGCCGTATCAACATGGCCGTCTCGTCGATCACCATCACTGAAAAGCGCCTGGAATCCGTGAGCTTCGCCCAGCCCTATTATGATAGCGACCAGTCGCTGACCGTGATGGCCGCAAGCGGCATCAAGGATCTGAAGGGCATGAGCGGCAAGATCGTCGGCGTCGATACCGGCTCGACCGGCGACATGTGGGCCACCAACAACACGGCCAAATACGGTCTCGGCGAGATTCGCCGCTTCGAAGGCCTGCAGCCTGCGATGCTCGATCTGGCGGCCGGCCGCATCGACGGCTATATCAGCGACATCCCGGCGCTGCAGTATTACGTCAAGGACAAGCCGGAGATCAAAGTCGTGGAGCGCATCCCGACCGGCGAAAAATACTCGATCATGTTCAACAAGGGCGATCCGCTTGCCAAGCAGGTCAACGACGTGATCACCACGCTGAAGGGCGAAGGCTTCATCGCCAAGCTGCATGAGACATGGTTCGGCGCCAAGGCCGAGGACACGACCTCGACCGTGAAGGTCGCCGACATGCCTGCCGCAAAATAAGACCGGATGGTCCAGGTTACGGATGGCGGGTTCGCCCGTCATCCGCCCCGTAACGACTGACCGGTGCCTCATGGATATATTCACGACCTTCTTCAATCTGGCGGTGCTGGAGCGCTCTTTTCCGCTTCTGCTGTCAGGCCTCTGGATCACGCTTCAACTCGGCGTCGTCAGCATCGTGGGCGGCCTGATCGGCGGCCTCGTTCTTGCGCTGCTGCGGCTCTACGGCCATCCGGTGGTGCAGGCGATTGCCAAGATCTATATCGACATCTTCCGCTCGATCCCGCTGCTCGTTCTGTTGATCGTCATCTACTATGCCCTGCCGTTCGTCGGCATCCGGCTTTCGCCGTTCCTTTCCGCGGTCAGCGCGCTGACGCTGGTCTCGACAGCCTATACGGCCGAGATCTTTCGTGCCGGGATCGAGGCCATTCCGCGCGGGCAGTTCGAGGCTTCGGAAGCGCTTGGTCTCTCCTACCGGCACATGATGGCGGAGATCATCCTGCCGCAGGCGATCAAGATCGTCATTCCGCCGCTCACCAACAATTGCATCAACGTCATGAAGGATACGGCGCTCGCGTCCGTCGTGGCGATGCCCGATCTTCTCAAGCAGGCAACCCAGGCTCAGGCGCTGACCGCCAACCCGTCGCCGCTCATCGGTGCTGCCATCATCTACGTTGCCTTTCTGTGGCCGATGGTCGTCATCGTTGCCCGTCTCGAAAAACGCTTCAGTGCGGGGAGGCGCAGATGAAAACCATCGTCAGCATCCAGAATCTCAACAAGTCCTATGGCGACTTCCAGGTGCTGCACGGCATCGATCTGGCGATCGCCGAAGGGGAAGTGGTTTGCGTCATCGGCCCGTCCGGTTCCGGCAAATCCACGCTGATCCGGTGCATCAATCACCTTGAGAGCTTCGCCAACGAAAGCCGTATCGAAGTGGATGGCATCAAGGTCGAGCGCGGCAGGAACCTGGCGCAGGTGCGGGCCGAAGTCGGCATGGTCTTCCAGTCGTTCAATCTGTTTCCGCATCTGAGCGTGCTGAAGAACATCATGATCGCGCCGATGCGGGTGCGCGGCACGCCGCAGAATGAGGCTGCCCGCAAGGCGAAGGAATTGCTGGCCCGCGTCGGCATCACCGAACAGGCCGAAAAATATCCCGAGCAGCTGTCCGGCGGCCAGCAGCAGCGCGTGGCGATCGCCCGGGCACTGGCTATGGAACCGCGCGTGCTGCTCTTCGACGAGCCGACATCGGCGCTCGATCCTGAGATGGTCGGCGAGGTGCTCGATGTCATGCGCAAGCTCGCCGGCACCGGCGTGACGATGATCGTCGTCACCCATGAGATGGGTTTTGCCCGCCAGGTCGCCGACCGCGTCATCTTCATGGACAGCGGCCGCATCGTCGAAGCCGGAACGCCGGCCGAGATTTTCGACAACCCGCAGGAGGAGCGCACCAGGAGCTTCCTGCGCGCCGTTCTCAATCACTGACAAGAAAGACAAGGTTCCGGAGGACCCCATGGAAACGCAACGCCAACTCGACATCGATTTCGTCCGGAGCCAATTCCCGGGACTGGATCACGGCTGGGTGTTTTTCGACAATGCCGGCGGCTCGCAGATCCTGACGCGCGCGGTCGATCGGATCACCACGTTCCTTTATGATAAGAACGTGCAGATCGGCGGCAGCTATGATGTCTCGCAACAGGCGGCCAAGGCGCTGATGGACAGCCGCATTGCGGCGACGCATCTCGTCAATGCCGCGCGGCCGGAAGAGATCATCTTCGGCAGCTCGACGACCGTGCTGCTGCAGAACCTCGCCCGTGCCATGCGCAGCCAGCTTTCGGCGGGCGATGAAATCATCGTGACGATTTCGGATCACGAATCGAATATCGGACCCTGGGATGGTCTGCGCGACATGGGCATCGTCATCAAGTTCTGGCCGCTGGACAAGACGACCTATGAACTCGATATCGCCGAGCTGAAGCCGCTTCTGACGGAGAAGACCAAGCTCGTCTGCGTCACGCATGTGTCGAATATTCTGGGTGCCATCAATCCGATCACCGAGATCGCAGCCGTTGCGCATGCGCATGGCGCGCGCATCTGTGTCGATGCCGTCGCCTATGCGCCGCACCGTGCCGTCGATGTTCAGGCCATGGATGTCGATTACTACGTCTTCAGCTTCTACAAGACTTACGGTCCGCACTACGCGATGATGTACGGGAAATACGATCACCTTCTGGAGCTCGATCCGCTTTACCATTTCTTCTATGGCCGCGATAAGGTTCCGGGAAAGCTCGAGCCCGGCAATCCGAACTATGAACTTGCCTATTCGGTGACCGGGATCGTCGATTACCTCTGCGAACTCGGCACCAGGTCGGGCGGATCAGGTTCGCCGCGCGAGCTGATCCTTGCGGCCTTCGAGGCGATCACCGTCCAGGAAAATGCCCTGACCGAGCGCCTGCTTTCCTATCTGCGCAGCCGCAACGATTGCCGCATCATCGGCGAGACCGCGAACTGCAACGGCCGCCGCATTCCGACGATCAGCTTCGTCTTCGAAGGGCAGAATTCCGAGGATATCTGCAAGGCGATGGATGCCTACAAGATTGCCATCCGCTTCGGCGATTTCCATGCACGCCGGCTGGGCGATCATGTCGGCCTGCCGCAATATAACGGCGCCGTCCGGGTCTCGATGGTCCATTACAACACGATCGAGGAAGTCGATCGTCTGACCGCTGCGCTCGACGAGATACTCGGCAGCAACGGTGCACTTCAAAATAGGGGTGCCGCCTAGATGCAGTTCGACACGATCATCAAGAACGGCACGGTCGTCACGGCCAGCGACACGTTTCGAAGCGATGTCGGTATCCGCAACGGAAAGATTGCGGCGCTGGCTGACGATCTTGGTGATGCCGGCGAGATCATCGATGCCACCGGCCTCTATGTCATGCCCGGCGGTATCGACAGCCATGTCCATCTCGCCCAGCCGTCCGGCGACGGTATCGTCATGGCCGACGATTTCGCCAGCGGCACGCTGTCTGCAGCCTTTGGCGGCAACACGACCGTGCTGACCTTCTGCATGCAGGAGAAGGGAACGACGCTGCGCGAATCCCTGAAGGACTACCATGCGAAGGCCGACGGTGAGTGCTATGTCGACGTGTCCTTCCATCTGGTGGTCACCGACCCGACTTCCTACGTGCTCGGCCAGGAGCTGCCGGCGCTGGTCGAGGACGGTTACACGTCGATCAAGGTCTTCATGACCTACGAGAACCTGCGTCTTCGCGACGACCAGATTCTCGATACGCTGGACAGTGCCCGGCGTTCTGGCGCGATCGTCATGGTTCACTGCGAGAATGAAGACGCGATCCGCTATCTGATCGGCAGGCACGAGGAGAACGGCGAGCTCGCGCCGAAATTCCACGCACTGAGCAGGCCGGTCGCGGCCGAGCGGGAAGCGACGCATCGGGCGCTATCGCTTGCCGAAATCACCGATACGCCCGTCGTCATCGTCCACGTTTCGAACCGTCAGGCGATGGAAGAGATCGAGCGCGCCCGCAAGCGCGGCAGCAAGGTGGCGGGCGAAACCTGCCCGCAATACCTGCTGCTGACAGCCGACGATCTCGATGCCGCCGAACTTGAGGGCGCAAAATTCGTCTGCTCGCCGCCGCCAAGGGACAAGGAGAGCCAGATCGCCTGCTGGGAAGGGCTCCAGAACGGCACGTTCGAGCTGTTCTCCTCCGACCATTGCCCGTTCCGCTATGATGACGATAGCGGCAAGCTGAACGAGAGGGGAAAGCGGAATTTTCGCTGGATCCCCAACGGGATCCCCGGCGTCGAGACGCGGCTCCCGATCCTGTTTTCCGAAGGTGTCAGCAAGAACAGGATCGACATCAACCGCTTCGTCGCGCTGTCATCGACCAATCATGCCAAGCAATATGGGCTGTATCCGCAAAAGGGGACGATCGCCATCGGCTCGGACGCCGATATCGCGCTCTGGGATCCGCAGAAGACGATGACGATCACCAACGACATCCTGCATCACGGCGCCGACTACACGCCCTATGAGGGGCTTGATGTCACCGGCTGGCCGGTGCGCGTTCTGCTGGGCGGAAAGACCATCGTCGATGGTGCTGCAACGACAGGCGAAATGGGCCAGGGCAATTATCTCAGGCGCAAATCGCTGGCCTGACCAGCGCTGTCCTAGATATAGCCCGCGTGATCGCCGAAGGGCACATCCTCATCTAGATTGCCGGTGCCGATGCGCTCGCTCTCGCCGGAAAGACGTTCCTCATCGGACTCATCACCTGTGGCGCTTTGCTCTGTCGCGTGAAGATCCAGGTGGCGGCTGGCGTTGCCGCCATCCTCTTCCGTCTCTTCGGCGGGCGAGGGCCGGTGGCCGCCGGACCCATGGCGGCGATGCAGCGCCTCGTCGATTGCCGCCTGGCGATCGGCGGCCCAGGCGACATCGGGCTCCGCGACGGAGGTACTGTGCTGGATCTGTGTTGCCGCGGTCGCTGCCGTCGCGGAAACTCTGGAAATCTTGTCGACCACGTTTCCGCTCCCTGCTGCTGATGAATATGTAGGAAAGCGCGGCCCACAAAGCCATAGTCCGCGAAGCATCGGGGCTTGCGTCTTGAGATATTCATCGATCGCGGCTATTCGCTCGATCGCAATCTCCCCGTCTAGAAAGACCTTGAAGTGAAAATTGAATTTCTGGTGACCCATTCCGGTGGCTTCCATGCCGATGAGCTGCTGTCGAGCGTGGTGCTGACGCAGCTATTTCCCGCTGCCAAGCTGATCCGGACGCGGGATGCCGAATGGATAGCGCCGGCTGCGGGCCGCATCATCTATGACGTCGGTGGACGCTACGAACCCGAAAACGCCATCTTCGACCATCACCAGCGCGGCGCGCCGGTGCGTGAAGACGGTCGGCCCTACAGCTCCTTCGGACTGATCTGGAAGCACTACGGCGCCGATTATCTGGCGGCGGCCGGTGTGCCGGAGGCGCATGTCGCGCGGGTGCATGCGGCCTTCGACAAGAAGTTCGTGCTGCCTGTCGATCTGGTCGATAACGGCGCGCTCGACCCGTCCTTTGCCGGAGAGTTGGCCGGGCTGACGCTTCCGGCACTGCTGGAAACGCTGAAGCCGCCGTTCGACGCGAAGGGTGCCGATGCCACCGATCAGGCGTTCCATTCGGCGTTGGCGATCGCCCGCCGCTTCGTCGAGGCTGGCGTCGCCGTGCAGGATGCCAAGCTGCGGGCCGAGGCCATGGTTCTCGATGCGATCGTTGCGGCAGGTGACAACAAGGTGCTGGAACTGCCGATGGGCATGCCGTTCCGCCCGGCGATCGTGAAGGCGAAGGCCGAGCATCTGCTGTTCGTCGTCCATCCGCGCGACAATGACTGGTGCGTTACGGGCATTCGCCGAGGCGATGAAGGATTTGAACTGCGGGCCGATCTGCCGCTGGAATGGGCGGGCCTGAGCGGCGCCGATCTGGAACGCGCCTCCGGTGTGGCGGGCGCAAGCTTCTGCCACAAAGGGCGTTTCATCGCCGCTGCAGCAACCCGCGAAGCGGCGCTGGAACTGGCGCGGATCGCTGTTGCAGCGGTTGCAGCGGAGTAACATTCAAGCCGTGGCCAAAAAAATGGGCCATCAACCGATGGCCCAAATTTGGAGAGTTCAAAAAACCTCCAGAGGGGAACCGCCGACGAAAGACCGGGAGGACTGGCCTTCATGTTCATCGGCAACACCATAATCGCCCGATCGCGCAATTATTGAAAATGCTTTCAGCCCAATCGAGCGGTCAGACGAGGTATATTCTCTTGCTGAATGCGGTGATCGTGGAACGGTGTGCTATGGAGGTCTAACCCTCCTCTCTGACGTCACGGAGCTGCTTTGAAAATCGATCGTTTGGCCGCATTGCTCTGGGCCGCATTGGTTTCTGCCGCGGGAAGTGCCGCGGCGCAGCCTGCGCCTGCACAAGTTTGCGAGCGGCAGGTCTTTGAAAATTCAGGCTATATCGTCTGCTCTGTCACGCCGGGAAAAGATGACCTCAGGCTTTTCTGGAGGGGCGCCGACGGGCAGCCGTTTCGCACATTCTCGAATCTGGCGGATGCGCTGAAGAAGGACGGGCAGGTCCTTTTCTTCGCGATGAATGCCGGCATGTACCGAGACGATTTCACGCCGATTGGTCTTTATATCGAGCACGGCGCGGAACTCCGTTCTGCCGACACCACCGAGATCAAGGGCCCTCCGGGCAAGGTGCCGAATTTCTACAAGAAACCCAATGGTGTCTTCCTGCTTGGCGATAACGGCGCTGAGATTCTGACCACCGAAGAATTCCTGAAACGTCGCCCCAAGGCGGCATTCGCGACGCAATCCGGACCGATGCTGGTCATCGAAGGCAAGCTGCATCCTGCATTGATTCCCGGATCGACGGACCGGACGCGGCGGAGCGGGGTGGGGGTCTGCGGCAGCGGGATCGTTCGCTTCGTCATCAGTGACGGCGACGTCAATTTCCACGATTTCGCCCGTCTGTTTCGCGACGAGTTGGGGTGCCCTAATGCGTTATTCCTGGATGGCGGTCATGGCACCGGCATCTATCAGCCGGCGCTCGGGATGAACGACTTCTCGTGGCATGGCGGGTTTGGCCCGGTCGTGGGCCTCGTGCAGAGCGGCGGATGACGCCGTATCGCTATGCGGATGCTGAGAGGCTGTTGGCTTGCAGCATGCCGGCGATCTCGGCTGCCGGTAGCGGCTTGGCGAAAAGATAGCCCTGGAACATCTCGCAGCCCGTCTCCGCCAGGAAGCGCGCCTGCTCTTCGGTCTCGACGCCCTCGGCAATCACTTCCAGATCGAGCGTCTGCCCGAGCGCGACGATCGCCGCGGTGATCGCCATGTCGCCCGACTGGCCGGGAATATCGGCGATGAAAGACCGGTCGATCTTCAGCCGGGACAACGGGAATAGCTTCAGTGTGCTGAGGCTGGAATAGCCGGTGCCGAAATCGTCGATGGACAGGCTGACGCCGAGCGCCTTCAGCTCCAGCATGCGCGATATCGCGCCTTCGACGTCCTCCATGATCAGGCTCTCGGTGACCTCAAGCTCAAGCAGCGCGGGGTCGAGCCCCGCAGCCGAGAGAGCGGCCGAAACCTTGTCGCAGAGCGACGGCTCGCGGAACTGCCGCGCCGAGACATTGACGGCAACGCGAATGGCCGGAATGCCCTGATCGAGCCACGCGCGCATCTGCCTGCAGGCTTTGCCGAGCACCACTTCGCCGAGTTCGACAATAAGCCCGGTTTCTTCAGCAAGCGGGATGAAGTCCGCCGGTGCAAGCAGGCCCGCCTGCGGATGCTGCCACCGGACCAGAGCCTCGACGCCCGAAATTCTTCCGGTGGCGATGTCCTTCTGCGGCTGGAAATGCAGCACGAATTCGTCCTGTGCCAGCGCCCGGCGAAGCTCCTCGATCCGCAGCAGCTTGTGGCGGGCTTCCTCGGCCATCGACGGAGTAAACATCTGTATGCCGTTGCGGCCGGCCGCCTTGACGCGATAGAGCGCCATGTCTGCATTGGCGATCAGTTCTCCGGCGATCGAACCATGGGCCTGCGAGGAGGCGACGCCGACGCTGCAGGTCACCTGCATGTCGACGCCGTCGATACTGCAGGGGCGGGCGATATGCGCCGAGATTGCCTGCAGACGGTTCAGCGCGTCGTCGATCCCGGCCTCAAGCACGATGATGAACTCATCGCCGCCGATCCGCGAGACGATGCCACTTTCGCCGATTTCACTGAGGATGCGCGACGCCACGACCTTGAGAAGTTCGTCGCCGGCGGCATGGCCGAGGCTGTCATTGACGAGCTTGAAATGATCGAGGTCGAGAAAGGCAACCGCCACCGCGCGGGTCCTGCCAGCCAATAGCGCGCCGAGTTTGCGGTCGAGCAGCGTCCGGTTGGGAAGGCCGGTCAGCGCGTCGTGTTCGGCCAGATAGGCGATCCGGGCGATGTCGCGGTTCCGGTCGATCGCGATGCCGATGGTCTGCGCCACGCCCGTCAGGAACTCGGCAAGCCCGGCGTCGATCTCGCCCGGCTGCAGCGACACGGCAAGCGCGCCCTGCCTACTGCCGTCGCGGCAGTTGATCGGAAAGTCCTTCCGCGGCGCTTCGACATGGCTTTGCGCCGTGCCGTCCAGGTCGAAGCCGGTGGCGCGGCCGGGCAGAAGCCGTTCGAGGATTTGCGCGGCATCCTTTAGAAGCGAGTTGAGTTCGACGCCGCGGGCGACATCGTGGAGCAGCTTCGTCTGCGCTGCCATCAGCTCTTCTGCACGCTTGCGCGCGGTAATGTCGCGCGAGGCGCCGACGACGCCTATCACCGCTCCCGTCCGGTCTCGCAATGCGACACGCGACATCATCAGCCAGCCTTCGCCCTTCAAGCGAGGCTCCTCGACGCCGAGATCGGGCCGGCCGGTTTCCATGACCCGCTGTTCCGTTTCGTCGATGTCATGCGCGTCGGCTTCGAGATGGATCTCGCCATCCGTCAGGCCGATGAGGTCATCGACCTTGGCGAAGCCGTTGTTGGCGACTACCGCCCGGTTGGCGAACAGAAAGCGGCCCTGCAGATCCTTCGCATAAATGAAATCGGGCACATGATTGATCATCGCCTCCAGCCACTCGTAGCGTTCGGCGAGATTGGCGTGCTGGACGCGCAGAAGATCGATCATGTTTTGAAGGTCGCGTGCATCATCGGAGGGGCTGACGATCTCTGCCGGAGAGGGGGCCGCTTGCTCTGTCATTGCCGTGTTCTCGCTCATTTTGCGGGAACAATATCTGCAACCTCTTATGCAACCATGAAGGAAAAATGGCCTTTTTCACGCGCATGAACGCTCCGCGTGCAAAGCCTGTTTGTGATTGCCGCCGGTGGTCGAGACGTCAGGTCAATATGGGGATAAGCGGCGTCTAAAGCCTGTCCTATTCCGCCGCCCTTTGCTTTTCCGCGTCCATGGCGATGCGTTTCGGGGCAAGCGCCCGGGTGGAGAAGAGAGCCGCAAGGATGATCGGCAGGCAGACGAGATAGGACATGCGGATACCGGCATGCTCAGCCACGAAACCAAGCAGTGGCGGTGCCAGGAAGAAGACGACGAAGGACATCTGGGCGAGGGCGGCGACGTTGACATGCGCGCTGCGGTCATCGCGTTGTGCCGCAGCAGAAACCGCCAGCGGATAGACTGCGCTGCAGCCTGCGCCCATCATTGCAAAGCCGGCGAGCGCGATCTCCGGGACCGGTGCGAGCCAGACGCAGGCGATGCCGATCGCAGCAAGAGCAAGCGAGACCAGCGCAACGATCCGCGAGCCATAGCGATCGACGAAGCGGTCGGCGAAAAGCCGGACCAGCGCCATGAAGAATGCAAAGAGCGTGAGACCCATTCCGCCGACGAAAGGCTCGACCGCAAAGACGTCGCGCATATAGATCGCCGACCAGTCGATCCCGGCACCTTCGACGAGAAAGGCCCCGACGCCGATGACGCAAAGCGGCAGCATCCCCAATGTCGGCAACGCCATATGGGCGCCTTCCGCTTGAGAGGGCGCGGGCGCCGAAGCGTTCTGCATTCCCCTGATGGCGATCGTTCCGGCCACGACGACGATGGCGAAGGTTATGGCCAGATGCAGTTGGATTGAGATGCCCGCCTGCCGGATGAATGACGATGCCAGCGCCGTGACGAAAAAGCCGAGGCTCCAGAAGCCATGGGCGCGATTCATCACGCCGCGGCCGAGCTGCGCCTCGATACGGTCGATCTCGACATTCAGGTTGATCTCAAGCGCACCGGCGAGTAGCCCCTCGCAAAACAGCACGCAGAACACCAGCGGCGCATAACCGAGCCAGGGAACGAGCGCGATCATCAGTGAGGTTCCGAGAACGGTAGCGAAGGCCGTGTTGCGGGCGCCGAGCTTCATGATCAGCGGCGACGAGAAGGTCAGCGAGATCAGGGCGCCGACGGCTGCGCCGATCAAGGTCAGCCCAAGCTCGGATTTGTTGATCCCGAGCGACACCTGGAGATCGGGAAGCCGCGACAGTAGCGCGCCCATCGATACCGCAAATAGAAAGAAGCATATGTAAATGCGCTGCTGCGGCTCTATGCGCATCTCTGATCCCCCACCTTATGCTGCTTGTCTCATGCGTTCGGCTGGGTTGGTTGCACGACCCGGCGGGCGATAGCAAGGTGCCGTTGTTGCCGGATGGCCCTGGCGCGGCTTCAATCCCATCCGGTGTCTCTAATCAGCCACGGCGGCCCGCTATCCTGACGATAGCAGGTTGTTGAAATAGATCGACAAAAGCTGCGTCTGCGAGGAGATGCCGAGCTTGCGGTAGACGTTGCGGCGGTGGACCTTCACGGTGCCGGTCGAAATGTTGAGCTTCAGCCCGATCGACTCGGACGAATGGCCCTGCAGCACAAGATCGACGATCGCGGTTTCGCGGCCCGTCAGGTTGAGGTCCCGCCAGACAGTGTCGGCGGCGGGAAGATTGCCGCTCTGGCCCTGCTTCCGGCGGCTTTTGCTGCCGGCGGTCAATTGCGCGTCGAAACGCGGCGCCAGCCCGGCCCAATAGTGGCGCACCATACTGGCCACCAGCGGCTCGACCTTCTTCAGCGTGGCGAATTCGGCCGCCGGAAACGGTCCTGTCTTTTCCCGCCGCATCAGCGACAGAACGACTGTGATCTCTTCATCGGTGTTGATGAAAAAGCCCACCTCTTCCGCAAGCCCGGTCTGAACGTAGTAGGTCCTGTAATATTCGCTGGAGAAGAACCGGTCGGGCGCCAGTTCCCGCATTCGGAGCACGCCTTCGCGGCGCTCGCGGGCGGTATGATAGAACGGGTCGAGCAGGTATGGCCCCGCTTGGTAGAGGGTGACGAAGACGACGTTCTCTTCCGGGTCGAAGGTGCTGTAGAGGTCGATCGGCCGTTCCTTGCCGCGATAGGCGAAGACGACCACGTAGTCGAAGCACACCAGCGCCGCCATCATCTGACGGAAGGTCTCGCCGAATTCGGCATCAGTCATCTTCGGACAGCCGATCGTGGCGTTGAATGCACCAAACAGCGCTTCCAGGTCGGTGCTCATCTGACGGGCTCCCTCTTCCGCCCCACGCCATTCCGCGTGTCCCTATATACACCTTCCACGAAGCATCGTGCGCTAAAATACCTCTCTCGGGGTATATACCGTGCGGGAAGCTCAGGCTTACTCTTTCCTTAACGACGGTGGCAATAAGGCGGCGATAGACTGCCAATTCCAAACCAACCGCAGGGAACAGACGTGGCATCCGCTTCGACGAACGATATCGAATTCCGTTCGGTCACCAAGAATTATGGCGCGGTGACCGCCGTGACGGACATCAATCTCAATGTGCCCAAGGGCGCGTTTCTGGCGCTGCTCGGCCCTTCGGGCTGTGGCAAGACCACATGCCTGCGCATGATCGGCGGCTTCGAGCAGCCGAGTGAGGGCACGGTGCTGATCGACGGGCGCGAGATGAACGGCGTCCCCGCCTATCGCCGCCCCGTCAACATGGTGTTCCAGCACTACGCGCTGTTTCCGCATTTCAACGTCGAGCAGAACGTCGCCTATGGCCTGCGGCAGATGCGCCCGAAAATCGGCGCTGCAGAAATCAACCGGCGGGCCGCCGAGGCGCTGGAAATGGTTCGTCTGGATGGTTTCGCCAAACGGCGGATCCATGAAATGTCGGGCGGCCAGCAGCAGCGCGTGGCGCTGGCGCGCGCCATCGTCAATCGACCGTCCGTCCTGCTGCTGGATGAGCCGCTGGCGGCGCTCGACAAGAAACTGCGCTCGGCTATGCAGATCGAGCTGCAAACGCTGCAGCGCGAACTCGGCATCACCTTCGTGCTCGTCACCCATGACCAGGAAGAGGCGCTGTCGATGGCCGATGCCGTCTGCGTCATGAGCGCCGGGCGTATCCGCCAGCTCGGAACGCCGCAGGAGGTCTATGACCGCCCGGCCGATCTCTTCGTCGCCGATTTCGTCGGCAAGACGAACCGGATTGCTGCGACCATGGAAGCCGACGGGGTGACGCTTCGCCTGGCAGATGGTTCCGCCGTTGCGTCCAGCAGGCAGCTTTCACCGGGAGAGGTGATTGCCGCCCTGCGCCCCGAAGCGATCCGCATGACACGCAGCCAGCCGGCTTCGGGCTCATCGTTCAAGGGCACGGTCACGCATCGCATCTTCCTGGGCTCGTCGGCGGAATATGCGGTGAACGTGCCGGGCCTCGGCGATTTCCTGATTACCGCCGATCGCCGCAGCATGAGCGAGAGCGATCTGGTGGAGCCCGGCGAAGCGGTTTTCCTCTGCTTCGACCCGTCAGCAATACATGTCTTTCCAGCATCGAATGCATAAACCAAAACAAGGGAACAGCATCATGAGCAAGGATTACAAGGACAATCTCCCCATCTCCGCCGAAGGCTTCATGGACGAGTTCATGCGCCTGAAGCGCGGCTCCGTCAGCCGCCGGCATTTCCTCGGCATCACCGGCCTCGGTCTGGCAACGGCCGTGATGTCGCGCTTCCCGGGCGCGCTGTCGACGCCTGCCTATGCCGCCGAAGATCTCGGCACGCAGATGTCGATCGCCACCTGGCCGAACTATCATGATCCGGCGACCTTCGAAAATTTCAAGGCCGCGACCGGCGTCGCGGTCGAAGTCAACGTCTTCGGCTCGAACGAGGAAATGCTGGCCAAGCTGCAGGCCGGCGCTTCCGGCTGGTCGCTGTTCGTGCCGACCAACTATACGATCTCGACCCACCACAAGCTGGGCCTGATCGACGAATTGGATCTCTCGAAGATTCCGAATTTCAGCCAGGCGACCGAAAGCCCGCGCTTCACCAAGGAAGGCCAGATCGACGGCAAGACCTATGCCGTGCCGAAGAACTGGGGCACGACCGGGTTTTCGGTCAACACCTCGAAGATCAAGACCAAGCTCTCGAGCTGGAAGGATTTCTTCGAAATCGCCCAGACCGAGGGCGACGGCCGCACCATGGTGCACGACTACCAGCTGACGACGATCGGCAGCGCGCTCGTCTCGCTCGGCTACGGCTTCAATTCGATCAAGCCTGATGAACTTGCCAAGGCCGAGGAACTGCTGATCAAGGTCAAGCCTCATCTCTTCGCCATCAATTCCGACTACCAGCCGTCGATGCGCTCCACCGATGCGTGGCTGACGATGTGCTGGACCAATGACGGCGCGCAGCTGAACCGCGACATGCCGGAGCTCGCTTACGTGCTCGGCACCGATGGCGGCGAGATCTGGACCGACTATTACGCGATCCCGAAGGATGCGCCGAACAAGGCAGCCGGCTACGCGCTGCTCAACTACCTGATGGATCCGCAGAATGCGGTGAAGGAGCATATCGCCAACGGCGCGCCGACCACCGACAGCCGCGTTATCGCGCTGCTGCCGAAGGAAGTCACCTCGAACAAGATCGTCTATCCGGATGAAGCGGCACTGACACCGCTCGAATTCGGCGCCGCCGTGACGCTGACCGACCCGGGTCGTGCCGAGCTGATGGCACGCTTCAAGTCGGCCTAACCTGCCGTCATGCAACTCCGGTCCCGGCTGCCTCGGCAGTCAGGGACCGGTCTAGCGCCCAGAACCGCCGGATAAAGAACGTTTCGATGCCCCTGACCCTTGCCACAAAACGGCGCCTCGTCACTGCCGCCCTTGTCGGGCCGGCCAGCATCTGGCTGTTCGTGTTTCTGGTGCTACCCTTCATCGCCATCATCGTCTTCGCCTTCGGCGAGCGGGCACCCGAGGGCGGCTATCAGGCGGCGTTCACCTTCGCGCAGTTCGCCAATTTGGGCTCGCGCTCGGCGGCCTTCGTCAACACGCTGATCCTCGCGCCGATCGGGGCCGCAGCCTGCCTGCTGGTTGCTTATCCAGTCGCCTATTATCTGGCCGTCAAGGCCAGTCCGAAACGTCGGCTGCTGCTGGTTTCGCTCGTCGTCGTTCCCTTCTGGACGAGCCTGCTGGTGCGCACCTATGCCTGGATGTATCTGCTGGGTGCCCGCGGTATTCCGCATTTGCTCGAAATCTTCGGTATCGAGAATGTCAGGCTGATCAACACCCCCGGCGCTGTGCTGCTCGGTATTGTTTATGGCTATCTGCCGCTGATGATCATGCCGATCTATGTCAGCCTCGAAAAGCTCGACCGGCGGCTGCTCGAAGCGTCCGCCGACCTGGGCGCCAAGCCGGTCTCGACCTTTTTCGGCATTACCCTGCCGCTGTCTCTTCCAGGGGTGATGACCGGTGTCGCGCTGGTGACGATCCTGCTGCTTGGCGAATACCTGATCCCCCAGCTTCTCGGCGGCGGCAAGGTGTTCTTCATCGGCAATGCGCTTGTCGATCTCTTCCTCCAATCGCGCAACTGGCCGTTCGGCTCGGCGATCGCCGTGACGCTGGTCGCCGTCGTCGTCGTCATTCTGCTGGTCGCCATGCGCATCGCCTGGCGTGTCGCCGGCACCCGTCAGGTGGATCTCGTCTGATGCGCGCGCTCGTCACCTTCGTTTATCTGTTTCTCTACACGCCGATCGCGCTGGTCGTGCTGTTCTCCTTCAACTCCGGCCGCAATGCCAGCGAGTTTGTTGGCTTCTCGACCGAGTGGTATGGCCGGGCGCTCTCCAACACCTTCCTGATGGAAGCATTGCAGAACAGCTTGATCATCGCCTTCACCAGCGCGGCGCTGGCGGCGATTTTCGGGACCATGGCGGCAATGGGCATGGAGCGGCTCGGGCCGCGGGCGCGCGCTGTCTTCGACGGCCTGTTCGCCGCGGCGATCGTCGTTCCCGGCGTCGTCATCGGCATTGCGACGCTGGTCGCACTGGTCGAGGTCTTCGGCTTCATCAATCCGGTGATCGCGGCAATCTGGCCGGGCGCTCAGCCGCCGAAGCTGGCGCTCGGCTACGGCTCGATCATCGCCGCACACGGGCTTTTCACCATGGCGCTGGTGACGATGATCGTGAAGGCGCGCATCGCCAGCCTCGGCCGCGACATTGTCGAGGCATCGAGCGATCTCTACGCAACGCCGCTGACGACCTTCCGGCAGATCGTGCTGCCGCAGATCATGCCGTCGGTGCTGGCCGGCTTCCTGCTCGCCTTCACCTTCTCTTTCGACGATTTCATCATCGCCTTCTTCGTCGCCGGCTCGAACACGACGCTACCGATCTATGTCTTCGCCTCGATCCGCCGTGGCGTGACGCCTGAAATCAATGCGATCGCGACGATGGTGTTGATCGCCTCGCTCATTCTCATCCTGATCGCGCGCTTCCTGATGCGCGAAAAGGCAACAACAAACTGACCGGGGAAATGCCATGATACTCAAGGATCGCGTTGCAATCGTCACTGGCGCCGGCTCTGGCATCGGCCGGGCGGGAGCGCTGATCATGGCGCGCGAGGGCGCCCATGTCGTCGTCGCCGATATCGATTTCATCAATGCCGAAGAGACCGTCACCCAGATCGCTGACGCCGGTGGAAGCGCCGAAAGTCTGGTTGTCGACGTTACCGACGACCGGGCGCTGGAAACCGGCATCTCGGCGATCGCCGCCCGTCACGGGCGGATCGACATTCTCCACAATCATGCCGGCGCGCAGGTGGCGGGCGATCTGGAAGAGGTTGCTGTCGAGGGCTTCGACAAATCCTGGAGCCTCAATGTCCGGGCGCATTTCATGGCGGCGCGTTTCGTGATGCCCGTGATGAAGCAGGCGGGCAAGGGGGTGATCCTCAACACCTCGTCTTCATCTGGCGTGCTCTACGACCGCGAAATGATCGCCTATACGACGACGAAGCATGCCGTCATCGCCATGACCCGGCAGATGGCGGGCGACTACGCCAGATCGGGCGTTCGCGTCAACGCGCTCTGCCCGGGCTGGGTCGACACGCCGTTCAACGAGCCCTTCATCGCCCAGATGGGCGGGCGTGGCGCGATCGAAAGCTACATCGCCGACAAGGTGCCGCTCGGCCGCTGGGCGGATGTCTCCGAAATCGCCGAACCGATCCTCTTTCTAGTCTCCGACCGGTCATCCTATATGACCGGCCAGATCCTCGTCGTCGATGGCGGCGAGACGGTCGTCTAGACTACAGCGTCCAGTCGATCGTCCGCTCTTGGTCGCCGTATGGCTGAGCCGATGCATCGGCCAGCTGATAGGCTCTGATATAGTCGATTGACATCTGCGATCCGTTCTTGAGGCCGTCCTTGGGCGAACCGGCGGCGCCGCCGATGGCAAGATTGGTCAGCATGTACATCGGGCTGTGCATATCGGCGGGCGTTGCCTTCTGGGCGACGGCAACGTCGTCGAAATACCAGGTGATATGATCCTCGTCCCACTTCATGCCATAGGTGTGGAAACCTTCCGTGCTGGCCACCTTCACCGGCGTCGTATCGATCAGATGGGAGCCGCCGTGATCGCTGTGGACGGTGACATTGACGGTGTTGGGATCCTGTCCGCGCATCTCGACGACATCGAGTTCGGGCGGCCACGAGCCGTCTTCGGGCAATAGCCAGAATGCCGGCCATGCCCCTTGTTCCGAGGGCATGTCGGCGCGGATCTCGAAATAGCCGTAGGTCTGGGAGAAGGACGAATGCGTGTTGAGCAGGCCTGATGTATAGTCGTAACCGTCGATCTGCTGCTGAAGCGCTGCCGGGGCCGGCTTGGCCGTTATCGTCAGCACCCCATTCTTGACCGAAAACGGATTGGCTGACGCTGTCGGCCCGTAGGACGGGTTGACATACCATTGCTGCTCGCCATTGCCGGTCAGCGGGCTGCCGCGATCCGCGGCCCACCAGAATTTGGCATCCCAGGTTCCCTTGTCGCCATTGCGCAGCGACAGGGTGTCGAAGTTGTCCTCGAAGGTGAGGGCGAGTTGTGATCGATCGAGCGTCAGCTGAAACTGGTTCGCCTTCAGTGCCGACATCTGGGTATTGGCGAAAACCAGGCTCTCGCCGCCGCCGATGTCGAGCCGGACATTGCTGCCGTCCTGCTTTGCATGCGACAGCAGCTGGGCAAAGGACGAGAAACTGTCCAGCCGCACGACATCGTCGGAACCGAAGTCGGTGATCAGGTCGCTGCCATTGCCGCGATCGATGACGAACGTGTCGGCGCCGCCGCCGCCGATCAGCACATCGTTGCCGGCACCCCCGTTGATCGTCTGGCTGCCGGACGCGCCTGAGATGATGTTGTCCTGATTGTTGCCGAAAGCGTAGCGGCCATTCCCGGTGACCGTCAGGTTCTCGAAATTATCCGGCAGCGTATAGTCCATCCAGGTGTTGATGGTGTCGGTGCCGGCATTTGCCCCCTCGGCGGCGCGATTGATGTTCGAATAGAGATAATAGACATCGTCGCCGGTTCCGCCCTTCATCGTGACGTTCACGGCGCTGTCGCCCCACATGGAGTCGTTTCCGGCAGTCCCCGTCTGCACCGGGCCGGATTTGGTGGCGGAAAACCATGCGGTGGAGGTGCCGCTATAAGCAAGCGGTCTGCCGACGGCGTTGTTGATCGCGTTTATCATGTCGTTTCCCTTCGATCCGGTGGAGGAATGGTTCAATCAGCGCGAGCACAATCTCGGTGTCGAAGATGCGGCAATTTCGCGGATGACGCGACCGGAAGATCGCCGGGCAAGATCAGGGCCGCTTTGACTGACCAGCAAGGCGTTAAGCCGCGAGGCGCCGCATGATTGCGCCGGGAACCGACTGTAAGGTTCTCAGACAGGCTATGTCTGGTTCTCAATATCGCTGCGGAAACGGAAGTCTTGCTCTGGAACGTCTGCAGCATTCCGAGACGGGCAGCCGGGTGCAGATGAATTGTTCTGGCTGAATCCGATATTATGAGTTGATGCTCAATTAGAGTAGGATGGAAATATAGCGATATCGGCTTTGGGGAGAGTAGATGTTCAATATCGGTGAAAAGTATTCCTTCGTCCTGATCGAGGGGACGTCTGATGGGTGGGGCGAACTCAGCTTCACGGATATTGTGGTCGATATCGACGGACCGCTCCTGAAGCTTGAAAGCGGCCGGATCATCAATTCGCACTCATCGCTGTTTGTCCGTGCGGCCCCGGCCGTGATGCTGGCTTCGGCCAGTGCCCTGTCTGCGGACGAGGCTGCTGAACCGCTCATCGCGTAGGGGCGGCATCGCTTGGCCCATCGGCCTCCCGCGGCCATGCGAATGCACAGGAATGCTTCAGAATTCACTCGGCACCATCAGGGCCGGCACGCTAAGCTTGCGGACCAGGGCGAATCGGCGCAGCGAAACGGACAGCTGGGCCGGTCTCCTTTCGGTGTGCCGCGACGGCGCGCGGACGGCCTTGGAAATTGTGATTGCCAGTCCGTTCATAATGGGAGGATGACTATTGACAGAGACGATCGCCGATATTGCCGGCCAGCTTGTTGCCGAACATCGCAACAGCACGAAGTTTCACAGGATCGACGGGATAAACGACCTCGAAGATGCCTATCGGGTGCAGGACGCCTATATCGCTGCGATCCGTGGCGGCGAAGAGACCGCGGGTTACAAGATCGGCCTGACATCGAAGCGCATGCAGGCGATGTGCGGTATCGATCAGCCGATCCAGGGCACCATCTTCTCCAGCCGCGTCAGATCAACGGGAGCGCAACTGAAGCTTTCCGACTATCACCATCTCGGCCTTGAGTTCGAAATCTGCGTCCGGCTCGGGCAGGACTTGTTGCCACGCGCCACGCCGTTCACGCCCGAGAGCGCCGGTGCGGCGGTCGATGCGGTTGCGGCGGCGATCGAGCTAGTGGAAGACCGCCATGCCGACTATAGCGTACTGCATTGCGGAACGCTGATCGCTGATAATTCCTGGAACGCCGGGATCGTGGTTGGTGCATTCACCCCGCCGCCTGAAGGTCTCGATGGCGCAGAAGGCATCGCCTATCATAACGGCGAAGAGATTGCCCGCGGCCTGGGTGCCGATGTTCTCGGACATCCCTATGTGCCCTTGGCGTGGCTTGCCAATCATCTTGCCGCCAGCGGCCGAATCTTGCGCAAGGGTGATCTTGTAATGACCGGCAGCATCGTCACGACGCGCTTCCCGTCAGGACCATTCACCTACCGGTTCGACATTTCCGGAATCGGCAGCGTCGAAGTCAGCGGCAGCTGACCCCGGCAACCGTGCTTCGATTTTGGATGACGTAATAGGAAGGCTGTAAAATGGATTTTGGTTTGAGCGGCAAGTCGGCCCTCGTCATGGGCGCTTCCAAAGGGCTCGGATTTGCGATTGCCAGGGAACTCGTTGCCGAAGGTGCAAAGGTTGCCATCTGCGCCCGCGATGCAACCCGGCTGGATGACGCAGCAGAGCGTCTCGGGGCCGTTGCCCTGCCTGCCGATCTGCGGCAGCCCGCGGCCGGACGGCAGGTGGTCGAGCAGGCTGCGGCCAAGCTCGGAAAGGTCGATATTCTCGTGGTCAACACCGGCGGCCCGCCGACCATGCCCTTCGAGAACATCGGTTCGGACGATTGGCGCAACGCCTTCGAGGGCTTGTTCGTCAGCGCGACCGACGCCATCGCCGCGGCGATGCCGGGCATGCGCGAGCGCCAATGGGGCCGCATCCTTCTGGTGACATCGATCGCCGCCAAGGAGCCGATCAACAACTTCACGATCTCGAACGCGCTGCGCGCCGGGTTGCATGGTCTGACGAAGACGCTGAGCCGTGAATTCGCCGCAAGCGGCATTACCGTCAATGCGCTGATGCCGGGCTACACGATGACGGAGCGGCTGGCCGAGGCGAAGCTCGACCTTGAAAAGGTCAGCAAGATGATCCCGATGGGCCGCATCGGCCGCCCGGAAGAGTTCGCCGCCCTCGTGACCTTCCTCGCCTCCGACCGTGCAAGCTACATCACCGGCCAGGCGGTTGCCTGCGACGGTGGCGCTCTCTGGTCGATCTGAATGAATGCGGAAGGCCGCAATCTTGCGATTGCGGCCTTTTGCCGTTCAGCCGGTGAGAGCGTCGATAATCGCCAGCGGATGGGGGATCGACTTGCTGTCGATGGCCTTGACCTGAGACCGGCAGGAATATCCAGTCGCCATCTTCACCGTTTCGGAAGACGTGCCGGCAATGTGACTGCTCCAGCTCATCGCATAGAGCGCTTCGGAGGTGGCACGGTTGTGGACCTCGTGGCCGAATGTGCCGGCCATGCCGCAGCAGCCGGTGCTGGCAATTTCAAGGGGGATACCCAGCGCCTTGAAGACAGTCTTCCATTGAGCCGTCGCCGACGGTGCATTGCTGCGCTCGGTGCAGTGGGGGAGAAGGCTGTAAGACGATGATGCCGATTGTTGGGGTTGGGCGGAGAGCGTGTCGAGATTGGCCGCGAGCCATTCCTGCGGCAGGAGCACCGGCGCCTCTGTGCCGCTGCCCCATAATCCCTTGTATTCGCTGCGATAGACGAGCGTCATCGACGGATCGAGGCCCACCAGTGTGGCGCCGGCGCCAGCGAGGCCTTGAAGGTAACGGGCGGTCTTTGTTGCACTCGTCTCGAAGCGGCCGAGATATCCGTGGACATGCATCGCCTTGCCGTTCTGCTTGGCTTCGGCGAGATAGGGGATCAGCCCCATTTTTCGCGCCAAACTGATTGCCGAAAGCGCAACGCCCGGATCGAAATGGGCCGTGAATGCGTCGGCGACGAAGACCACGGCGCGCTTCTTCTCCTGCTCCGGCAGGCCTTCGATCAGCTCTTGCGTAGCAACGGCTACGCCGAGCCTGCGGGCTTCGGCTTTGAGCGACCGGGGCGGCAGCAGCGGCAGCGCCGTCAAACCGGAAAGCCGCATCACGCGTCTGCCTGCTTCGGTGCCTGCCATCAGATTGTAGAGCGGCCGCGCCCGAGCCATCCAGGGCAGTGACGTCTCGATCGCGGCCACGAGTAGGTCCTTCAGCGGGCGCGCATACCTGCTGTAGTAAAGCTCGAGGAATTTCGAGCGGAAGGCCGGCACGCTGACCTTGACTGGACACTGCCCGGTGCAGGCCTTGCAGGCGAGGCAGGTATCCATGGCTTCGCGGACTTCGTGTGAAAAGTCGCCGCGGTTGCGCGGATCGAACGAGTTGAAGAGCCGCCTCGGCAGGGCTGCGAGCGAACTGCCGCGGCGCAGCCGCTTTGCCTCGGCGCGTGGGTCGATACCCTTGTCCGCCAGCAGCCTCAGCCACTCGCGCATCAGCGCCGCCCGGCCTTTCGGCGAAAAACGCCGGTCACGCGTTGCCTTGTAGGAGGGGCACATCGGGCTCGTTTCGTCGAAATCGAAACAGGCGCCGTTCCCGTTGCAATAGGCGGCATTGTCGAAGGCGGCTCTGATCTCGTTGCCAATGGCACGATCGACGCCTCCGCGCAGGGGCACGCCGTCGATCTTCAGGAGGGGCTCGACTGACGGCGCAGCGATCTTGCCGGGGTTCAGCTTGTTCTGAGGATCGAAGGCCCGCTTGATCTCCTGCAGGCAGGGATAGAGATCGCCGAAGAATTCGGGAACATATTCCGAGCGCACGCCCTTGCCGTGCTCGCCCCAGAGGACGCCGCCATATTTCTTCGTCAGGGCGACGACGGCATCGCTGATCTCCCGGACGAGGGGGATGTGATCATCGCGTGTGAGGTCGAGCGCTGGGCGTACATGCAGAACGCCCGCATCGACATGGCCGAACATCCCGTAGGACAGCCCGGCGCTATCAAGCAGCGCGCGAAATTCGCGGATATAGGCGGCCAGATTCTCCGGCGGAACGGCGGTGTCTTCGACGAACGGGACTGGGCGCACCGGACCGTCGACATTGCCAAGCAGGCCGACGGCGCGTTTGCGCATCGTCCAGATTGCCTCGATGTCGCGATGCTGGCGTGCGATCGTGTGGCCGAGGCGATCCGGGTTGTCGTTATCAAGCGCGGCCGTCACCTCGCCAAGCTTCCGCTCCAATTCGGTTTCGTCATCCGCTAGGATCTCGACGATGTTGATGCCGTTCGCACTGGAGGCCGCGTCATCGGGAAAGAACTGGCCGATGTCGTTCCAGACGATGTCCGTCTTGGCAAGCCCGAGCACCTTTTCGTCGACGGTCTCGACGGACGCGACCTTCAGTGCCGTCAGCGTCCGGGCATCTTCCAGCGCCGCGTTAAAATCGTTGTAGCGGATGTTGATCAATGCGGTATGGGCGGGGAGCGGCAGAAGATTGAGCTCCGCCTCTGCGATCATCGCCAGCGTGCCTTCGGCCCCACAGAGGATGGCATTGAGATCGAAACGCCCGTCCGGCTGGCGGATATGGGCCAGATCGTAGCCGGTCATGTAGCGGTTGAGCTTCGGAAAGACCGCTTCGATCCGCTCACGCTTTTCCCGCGCGATGCCATCGACGGTCCGGTGGATCTCGCCGATCCTGTCCTGGCGTCGAAGAATCTCAGCAAGGCCCGTTTCGCTGAGCGCGCGCGACCACCATTCGGAACCGTCGGCCAGCACGATGCGCAGGCCGACAACGTGGTTGGAGGTCTTGCCATAGAGGCAGGAGCCCTGTCCGCAGGCATCGGTGGAAACCATGCCGCCGATCGTTGCGCGGTTAGAGGTCGACAGTTCCGGAGCGAAGAACAGGCCGTAAGGCTTCAGGGCGCGGTTCAGCTGATCCTTGACGACTCCGGACTGGACGCGTGCCACGCGTCTGATCGCGTCGATCTCCAGGATCTTGTTCATGTGCCGTGAGCAATCGACCACGAGGCCCGAGGTAAGCGACTGACCATTGGTGCCGGTGCCGCCGCCGCGCGGGGTGATGGTCATGCCGCTGAAAGCCGGCTCGCTAAGCACCTTCGCGAGGATCTTCAGATCATCAGCACCCCTCGGAAACAGGATGCCCGCCGGTTCCAGCTGGTAGATCGAATTGTCGGTCGCATAGACGGTGCGGGCGCCCGCACGGCTCTCGGCATCACCATTGAAACCGGCCTCGACGAGACGCTCGAAGAAGCCGGCTGGAGATGCGGGAGCAAGGTGCGATGTGAGGCGCGGGATCATGCGTGCCGGTCCAAGGTCGCTAGACCGCTTCCATCAGGGCTTCAAAGCCGCGCATGCCCGTTCGATGCGGTCGAGTGCCTCGGCAAGCTCGGCTTCCGATGTCGCATAGGAAATCCGGAAGAACGGCGACAGACCGAAAGCCGAACCCGGGACGACTGCGACATGCGCATCCTCGAGGAGGTAGTCGGTGAAGTCGTGATCGGCTTCGATCCGCTTGCCTTTCGGCGTCGTCCTGCCGAGGATGCCTGCACATCCCGAGAAGGTGTAGAAGGCGCCTTCCGGTGTGCGGCATTCCAGGCCATCGATCGTGTTCAGCCGGCCGACGACCAGATCGCGGCGGCGCTGGAAGCTTTCCTGGCGTTCTTTCAGAAATGTCTGCGGGCCGTTCAGGGCCTCGACGGCGGCTGCCTGGCTGACTGAGCTCGGGCAGGAGGTCGCCTGGCTCTGGATCACGGCCATGGCCTTGATCAGCGGCTTGGGCCCGCCGGCATAGCCGATGCGCCAACCGGTCATGGCATAGGCTTTCGACACGCCGTTGATCGTCAGCGTGCGTTCCTTGAGGCGCGGCTCAAGGGCGACGGGCGTGACGAAGTCGAAACCGTCATAGACGATGTGTTCGTACATGTCGTCGACCATCAGCCAGACATGCGAATGGCGCAACAGAACGTCGATCAGCGGCCGATAGTCGGCTGCGGCATAGGCCGCGCCCGATGGGTTCGAGGGTGAGTTCAGCAGCACCCAGCGGGTCTTCGGCGTGATCGCCGCTTTCAGCTGCGCTGCCTGAAGGCGGAATCCGGCCGCCGCATCGCAGGGAACCAGAACCGGCACGCCGCCGCAGACTTCGACGATATCCGAATACGAGGTCCAGTAGGGCGTCGGGATGATGACCTCGTCGCCGGGATCGAGTGTCGCCATGAAGGCATTGAAGAGAATCTGCTTGGCGCCGGTGGCCACCGTTACTTCGTCGACGGTGTAATCGACGCCGTTTTCGCGGCGAAATTTTTCGACGACGGCCTTTTTCAAGGCCGGCGTGCCGTCGAGCGCGGTGTATTTCGTATCGCCTGCATCGATTGCGGCCTTGGCCGCCTGCTTGACGTTATCTGGCGTGTCGAAATCCGGCTCGCCGGCGCCGAGAATGATGACCGGCAGGCCGTCGCGCTTCATCGCCGCCGCCTTGGCGCCGATCTGCAGGATCTTCGAAACGCCAACGGTGGCGATGCGCGAGGCCGGGCGGAACCCAGCCTCCTTGATCTCGGTGGTGACGGTCATTTTCTCAGAGCCCTATTCGATGTCGAAGGAGACGCCCTGTGCCAGCGGCAGGGCCTTCGAGTAGTTCACCGTGTTGGTGGCGCGGCGCATATAAGCTCTCCAGGCATCTGAACCGGACTCGCGCCCACCGCCGGTTTCCTTCTCGCCGCCGAACGCGCCGCCGATTTCCGCACCCGATGTGCCGATGTTGACATTGGCGATGCCGCAATCGGAGCCTTCGACCGAAAGGAAACGCTCTGCCTCGCGCATGTCAAGCGTGAAGATCGACGAGGAGAGGCCGGCGCCGACAGCGTTGTGATCAGCGATGACGGCGTCGAGATCGCTGTATTTCATCACATAAAGGATCGGCGCGAAGGTTTCCTCGAGGACCGGTCCCTCATGCTCCGGCATTTCGACCAGCGCCGGCTTCACGTAGTAGGCGTTCTCGCTGCCGGTATCGACCCGCTGTCCGCCATGAACAGCGCCACCATGCTTGGCAGCTTCGCCGAGGGCCTTCTGCATGCCGTCGAAGGCTGCCTTATCCACCAGCGGGCCGACAAGGGCTGCGCCATCCAGCGGGTTGCCGACCGAGACGCTCGCATAGGCCTTCTTGAGGCGCGGCACGAGCTGATCGTAGACGCTGTCGTGAACGAAGAGGCGGCGCAGTGTGGTGCAGCGCTGACCGGCTGTGCCCATGGCGCCGAAGGCAATGGCGCGCAGCGCCATGTCGAGATCGGCCGACGGGCAGACGATGCCGCCATTGTTGCCGCCGAGTTCGAGGATGGAGCGCGCGAAGCGCTTGGCAAGGCGCGGCCCAACTTCGCGGCCCATGCGGGTCGAGCCGGTTGCGGAGACGAGAGCGACCTTCGAATGGTCGACCAGCGCTTCGCCGATCGTGCGGTCGCCGATCAGCACCTGCGACAGGTCTTCAGGCGCATCGCCGAAGCGCTTCAGGGCGCGTTCAAGGATCGCCTGCGATGCCAGCGCCGTCAGCGGCGTCTTTTCGGACGGCTTCCAGACGATGCTGTTGCCGCAGACGAGCGCCAGCGCCGCATTCCAGGCCCAGACGGCGACCGGGAAGTTGAAGGCGGAGATGATGCCGATAACGCCGAGCGGATGCCAGGTTTCCATCATCCGGTGGCCGGGACGCTCGGTAGCGATGGTGAGACCATAGAGCTGACGGGAAAGGCCGACGGCGAAATCGCAGATGTCGATCATTTCCTGCACTTCGCCGAGACCTTCGGACGGGATCTTGCCGGCTTCGATCGAGACCAGACGGCCGAGATCGGCCTTGGCTGCGCGCAGCTCCTCACCAAGCAGACGAACGAGTTCCCCACGCTTCGGCGCCGGAACGAGACGCCACTTCTGGAATGCCACATGGGCGCGGTCGATGGCCTCGACGGCCTTCGCCGGTGAGACTGTTTTCAGCTGGCCGGTGCGCTCGCCGGTGACGGGCGAGAAGGCGTCCATGTCGCCGCCTGTGTAGGCGGACTTGGCGACACCCAGGCGATCGAGGATGGTCACGGCTTCTTCGGCGACGGACACGGATTTGACGGCGATATTCATGTGATGGAACTCCAGTTCGGAAACGTCTCGGATCGATGGCCGGAATTTACTCGGCGGCCGGGCGTCTGGTCAGTGCATTGAGGCAGGCGTCGAGGGACGACTGTTCGATGCCTGCGTAATGGTCGAATTCGTTGAGCACCTTGGCGCCGAGATCGGTTTCAAAGCGCTGCTGGTTCGGGCTCGCCACGAAGTCCTGCTGTGCACCATCGCCGAGGTTCGACTGGAAGATGCCGGCGGCGCTGACGGGCAGGAAGTCCTCATAGACGATCGGATCGAACTGGATCAGGCCGTCGGCGATGAGTGCATCGACATCGGAACCAGCAGGGATGGATGTCTTGCTTCCCTTTTCGGTCAGCGAATAGCTGAAATAGCCGAGACCTTCGGCGCGGATCGTCTTCCAGTCATCCGGGAACGCCTGGAAGGTTTCGATCAGTGCTGCCTCGTAGGCCTTGGCGTTCGATCCGTCGGCTGCCGGGCGAACCACCTTGCGGGAGGCGTCGAGAAGCGTGTCGTAGAGACCGCGGCCCTTCGGCGTCAGCGCGATGCCGCGCTGTTCGATCTCGCCGAAGCGGGCCGTATGCGATCCGGTCTGCCAGCCGCCTTTGCCGTCTTCGAAGGCGACCGCTTCCTCCAATGCCTTGAACGATGTCTGGCGCAGCAGGATCGCGCATTTACGGGTCGGCGGACCTTCGACGATAGCCTTGGGCGCGATGTCGTAGTCAGGCATCAGTGCCTGGACACGGTCGATATCGAGCGTGCGCGGCGTCAGGTGGTTGATATGCGGTCCCTTGAAAGAGACGACATCGGCAATAAGCCGGTGTGCGTCGTGCAGGCGGTGATACATCTCGCCATCGACGATCGCCTTGTCGTGCCAGCGGAAGGTTTCGAGCACTTCGGCGACGAAGCGATCGGCATCGTCCTTCGACAGGCCGCCGTCTTTTTCGGCCTTATCTGTCAGTTCGACCGCGCCCGCCGTGAAGATCCGGCGCGTTTCGAGGATGCGGGCGGCGTCTTTTCGCAGTTCCTGATCGGCGATCAGATCGAGGCGCAGCAGCGAGGTGAAAACGCGGAACGGATTGCGCTTCAGCGCTTCATCGCCGACCGGGCGGAAGGCGGTGGAGTGAACCGGAACGCCCGCGGTCGACAGATCGTAATAGCCGACCGGATACATGCCCATGACGGCGAAGACGCGCCGCATCATCGCCAGTTCGCCGGCAGTGCCGAGACGGATGGCGCCGTGGCGCTCTTCGGAAATGCGCTCGAGATTGTCGGTCGCTTCCAGGCGTGCCTTGAGATCGGGCTCGTTCGCGAGCGCCTCTGCATTGACGCGGGCAACGAGGTCCATCAGCGTGCCATAGGCCGGCACTTCGTTGCGATACATGGCCGACATGGCGGCGGAAAAGGCTGACCGGATGTCGCTCGATGTGACGTGTTTTGTCATGTGCGTGGCCCTAAATGGATTTGTCACTTGATGCTGAAAGTGGGATATACTCCTCCCATTGATGTCAATGTTGTGACTTATGCGTTTAACTTGATGCGGAAATGGAATAGCCATGCGCCGAAGCCTCGTTCCTGACATCGTCACGCTGCAGGCCTTCGAATGCGCCGCGCGGCACGAGAATTTCTCGCGCGCGGCCGAAGAGCTCAGCCTGACGCAAAGCGCCATCAGCCGGCAGATCGCCGATCTGGAGCAGCAGACCGGATTGAAGCTTTTCGAGCGCGTCCGCCAAAGGGTCATCCTCTCGGAGGCCGGGCAGCGGTTTCTTCCAGAGGTGAGGGACCTGCTGTTGCGCTCCGAGCGGCTGATGATCGAAGCGGCGGCGGCCGGGCGGATGCGCGCGTCGTTGAAGATCGCGACGCTTCCGACCTTCGGCGCCAGATGGCTGGTGCCACGCCTTGGGCGGTTTCTCGCCGATCATCAGGATGTGGCGCTGACCATCGAATCGCGCTCGAAGCCCTTCAGTTTCAGCGAGGACAGTTTCGATCTCGCCATCCATTTCGGCCAGCCGGTCTGGGCAGGCGGCGTCCCCACCTTCCTGTGCCATGAAACGGTGTTGCCGGTGGCGAGCCGGAGCCTTGCCGGACAATTGAAGATCAGCGCGGCGAAAGACCTGTCGCAAGCGCCATTGTTGCATCTGACTACCAGGCCGAAGCTCTGGGCAGACTGGTTTCAGATGCAGCAGGCGTCGGTCGAGAATGCCTATCTCGGCCTTCGTCTCGACCAGTTCTCGATGATCGTCACGGCTGTGGCGGCAGGCCTCGGCGTCGCGCTTCTGCCGACCTACCTGATCGAGGACGAGCTCAAGTCGGGAGCGCTCGTCACGCTGCTCGACATCACCATGCCGACGGAGAACGCCTATTACGTCGTGCGACCGGAAAACAAGCAAAGCCACCCGGCCGCCGACCAGTTTCAGAACTGGCTGCTATCGGAAGTGTCGCCAACACTGTCGTGATGCCCGGTTCTATGCCGGGCGTTTGGAGCGCAGGCCGCTTTCGAACGTCTGGTTGTCTTCCCCGACGCCGTAGGACCGTTCGCCCTTGACGCCGATCAGTGGAAACAGCAGTTCGGCAACGTTGATTGCTTCCTCGAGATGCGGATAGCCGGAGCCGATGATCGTCTCGATGCCGATCTCCTGATATTCGCGCAGCCGCGCTGCAATGTTTTCCGGGCTGCCGACGAGAGCCGTGCCCGCACCGCCACGCACCAGCCCGTGGCCGGCCCAGAGGTTCGGGCCAACGACAAGCTTGTCGCGGCGCCCCTGATGCAGCGCGGACATGCGCTTCTGGCCGACGGACTGCGAGACGTTGAGGAATTCATTCTGCGCGGCGGCGACCTGTTCGTCGGTCACCCTGCTGATCAGATCGTCGGCTGCCGCCCAGGCCTTCTCCTCGGTCTCGCGAACGATGAAATGGATGCGCAGACCGAAGCGGATCTTGCGCCCTTCGGCCAGTGCCCGCTCCTTGACCCTGATGATTTTCTCGCCGAGCAGATCGGCGGGCTCTCCCCAGCTCAAGTAGACGTCTGCATGCTTGGCAGCGACGGCGATGCCTGCGTCTGACGATCCGCCGAACCAGATTGGCGGATGCGGCGTCTGGACCGGCGGGAACGACAGGCCACGACCGTGGGATGACAGATACTTGCCTTCGAAATCGGCGTCCTCACCGGATAGTATCCGTCGCCAGATCGTCAGGAACTCGTCGGTCTGTTCATAGCGTTCGCCATGGCCGAGCTTGTTGCCGTCGCCCGCCAGATCGGCCGGGTCGGCGCCGGTCACGACGTTGAACAACGCCCGGCCGCCCGAGATGCGGTCAAGCGCTGCCGCATGGCGGGCAAACATTGCAGGCGTGCCGCTACCCGGGCGAAGCGCGACCAGAAAGCGCAGGCGCTCGGTCAGCGGTACCAGCGCGGCAGCGGTGATCCAGGCATCCTCGCAATAGGTGCCGGTCGGTAGCAGCACGCCCTCGAAGCCGAGCCGGTCTGCGGCCTGGGCGATATCGCGCATGTAGCCGAAGGTCGGCGGGCGGTGGCGTTCCTCGCTTCCGAGATACGGGCCGTCGCCATGCGTCGGCAGGTACCAGAACATCTTCAGCGGCGGGTTTGCATTCTTGTTCATAGCGATCGGTCCGATGTCAGAGTTTGCCCTTCCAGGGCACAAGCTGCTTTTCGAGAAAGCGCATTGCGGCCGTGAAGGCGAAGGCGAAGATGGCGATGACGATCAGGCCGACGAAGACGACATCCGTCGCCAGGAAGTTGGCAGCCGACATGATCATGTAGCCGACGCCCGACTGTGCAGCGATCAGTTCGGCCGCTACCAGCGTCGACAGCGTGGCGCCGATCGCGATGCGCAGGCCGGTCAGTATTTCCGGAAGGGCCGAAGGAAGCACGATCGTCGTGAAGAGCTGGAAGGTGTTGGCACCGAGCGACTGCGCGGCATTGATGCGCTCCTGCGGTACGGAGCGGACACCGGCCTGTGCGGCGTAACAGATCGGAGCGAAGGCTGAGAGGCTGAGGAGCAGGATCTTCGAGGACTCGCCGATGCCGAGCCAGATGATCAGCAGCGGCAGATAGGCAAGCGGCGGCAGGCCCCAGTAGATGTCGATCGGAACGCTGAGCACGCCCTTGGCCCAGCGGTTGAGCCCCATGATCAGGCCGATCGGGACGCCGAGGACAATACCGAAGGCGAGCGACACGCTGATACGGCCAAGGCTGGCCAGAATGTGTTCCGTCAGCGTGCCGTTCGCATAGCCATCAGAGGCGATCGCCTGAAACTGCACGAGGACTTCGCTTGGGGATGGCAGGAAGAGCGGCGAGGCGAGATGATAGCGGGTGGCGATCACCCAGCCGAGAACGAGCGCCAACAAGGTGCCGGCGCTGATGGCGAATGTGCCGGTCGCGGGAGTGCGGCTGCGCGGTTTGCGCGGCGAGGCGACTTCGCCTTCTATTGCCGTCGAGTGCTCTGCCAATACGCTCATGGGGTAATTCCTTGGTGCCTGTCTTCGCTGTCATGCGCCAGCCGTTAGGCGGCGCGGCGGTCATGCGAGGGTTTGTGAATGATCGAGCGGATCTCTTCGCGGAGTGCCACGAAGCGGGGATCGGCGAGGATCGGGCCGATGTCGCCGGTTGTGGCAAACTGGCGAACGAAGCCGGCTTCATAGCGTGCCACGACGCGGCCGGGGCGCGGTGACATGACGAGAATGTGGGTTCCGAGCGTCAGGGCCTCTTCGATCGAATGGGTGATGAAGAAAACCTGCTTCCTGGTTTCCGACCACACCGAAGCCAGCAACTGCTGCATGGTTTCCCGCGTCAAGCTGTCGAGTGCGCCAAACGGTTCGTCCATCAGAAGCACCTTCGGATCGGTCGCCAGTGCCCGGGCGATGCCGACGCGCTGGCGCATGCCGCCTGAGAGCTCGTAGGGAGGCTTGGATTCGAAGTCAGAGAGGCCGACCAGCTTCAGGAGTTCGCGCGCCCGCTGATGGCGCTCGCTCTTTCCGACACCCTGATAGCGCAGTCCGAGCGCTACATTGTCGAGAACGCTCGACCAGGGAAGCAGGGTGTCCTTCTGGAACACCACGCCGCGGTCGCCACCTGGGCGTGACACGGGCGTCCCATCGATCAGGATCTCGCCTTCCGTCAGCGGCTGGAAGCCGGCAATGGCGTTCAGCAGGGTGGATTTTCCGCAGCCGGATGCGCCAAGCGCGACAACGATGGAATCCTGCGGGATATTGAAGGAGACGTTGTCGAGCGCATGGACGGAGGTTCCGTCGGCTGCGTCGAACTTCACGGTCGCGTTTCTGACTTCGAGCATGGGGAGAGTCCTGACAAGGAGATATGGCGGCCCATCGGGCCGCCATTTGTGTCTGAGGATGATCTCAGTTCGAAGCGAGAGCCGCTGCCGCGAACTGCGGATCCACGAAGCCGGCGTAGCTGTCCTTCACGGCCGTGATCTTCTTCTGCTCCTTGAGGAACTGCGCGGTATCCTTCAGCGTCTTGGCGACGCTGCCCTTGTCGCCCTCACCGAGCCAGGCGGCCGTAACCTGTTCCTGGAGGGGAACGACCACGGTCGTGTTCAGCCAGCCGGCATTTTCCTCAGGCGTGCCACCCTGAAGCTTGGCAATCGCCTTGATGTTCTCGGAGGACGGACCCCAGTTTTTCGGGTTCTTTGCGAAGTCGACATAGTACTTGTCGAGCTGACCGACATATTTCGTCAGGAACTCGGGGTTCTTCTTGGCGAACTCGCCGGTGACAACGAGGGCGCTGAATACAGGCGCGCCGCGCTTGGAAACTTCACCTGAGGTCACCAGAACCTTGCCGTCCTTCTTCAGTTCGCTCAGAGCCGGATCCCAGACGAAGGCGCCGTCAATATCGCCGCGCTTCCAGGCGGCAACGATCTGCGGCTGCGGCATTGCGATAACCTGGGCATCCTTCTCGGTCAGGCCTTCCTGCTTCAGGTAGGCGAGCAGCTGATAGTGATCGGTCGAAACCGGGGCTGCGGAGAACTTCTTGCCCTTCAGATCGGCAGAGGACTTGATGTCGTTGCGTACAACCAGGGCTTCGCTGTCGCCAGCGCCAGCGGTGATGTAGATGCCCTTGACGTCGAGGTCCTTGCTGACCGAGGCAGCATAGGGGCTCGAGCCGACGTCGCCGAGCTGGACGTCGCCGGACGCGATCGCTGCGAAGATGTCGGCGCCGGAGTTGAAGCGGCGGAATTCGATGTCCCAGCCGGTCTGCTTGGCGAGTTCGCCGTTGGCGATTCCGACCAGATACGGCACGGCGCCGGTCTGATAGGCGATAACAACCTTCTTGGCTTCATCCGCGTGTGCGGCGGTCATAAAGGACGCGACCAGACCGATCGTCCCAAGCAATGTTTTGATGCGCATGTGCCACCCTCAATGTTCATCGTCGGCCACAGCGGCGACGTCCAAATCAGATTTCCACAATGTATATTTATTTTATAGATTATATTTTCTAAGTTTTCGGAGGAAGGGAGAAGACTAGTCCGCGCTGGGCAGAGGCAGGCAGCAGAGACTTACCTTGAGAGCGGCAGGGGCCTGTCCGCTCCAGCCGGAAGCCGGCGCTAGCGCTTGCAAACTCGCCTGCGGCAGAAAGCGCGGGGCGGCGTCCCCGCACGGATTGCGCCGCTACATTTGCGGAATGAGCGGCGGCACCTGAATGACGACAGGCTTGCTGACGCCCGATTCGATGACTTCGAACACCTTTTTCAGCATCTCAGGCACGTCCTGCCGCACCATCTCTATCTCGTTTCCGAGCAGCGAGACAAAGGGATCCCAGTCGAAACAGCCGAGAACGAGACTGTCGTCGTTGAGGTGCCCGGACCGCCGCACCCAGCGCATGACGCCTTCGAGCGAAATGGTCGAGTTGACGAACATGCCGCCGACATTGGCATCGCCCTTGAGCGCAAGATCGTCCAGCGCCTTCTCGGCTTTCTCCGGTGCGTAGCCGCAGGCAAGGATATGTTCCTCGGCAACGGCGAGGCCGAGATCGGAATGGGCGGCGCGAAAACCCCGGATGCGTTCGGCCGTATTGTGATCGCTGCCGCGCCCGCCGATGAAGAGCAGCGGGCCCTTCTTTCCGAGCCGCCGTTCGCAGTTCACCAGAATGCGCCGGGTCAGTTCGCGGGCGCCGGCGAAATTGTCAGAAATGATCGAGGGGGCGAGCGCCCCAGGCAGGTCGAGGTTGAGGCTGCGGACGCCGGCTGCGGCGCACATTTCGGTAATCCTGTCCGGGTCAGTGGCGCCCGTCGCGATCAGGCATTCGACTTGGTAGGAAAGCATCGTGCGGGCGGCCTCGATCTCAAGTTCGGGGTCGCGGCGGGTACAGGTGATGATCGGAAAAAGCCCGCGCGCGCGGGCCATGTCCTCGAAAAGCTCGACGATCGAGCCGAAGTAGCGGTTGTCGTATTTCGGAACGATCATGCCGATGATGTGGGACTTTTCGCGCCTCAGCAGGCTCGCCTGCATATTGAGCGCATAACCCTGTTCCTCGGCTATCTTCATGATCTTTTCGGCGAGCTGGCTGCTGATCCTGCGCTTCTTCCAATTGCCGTTGAGGACGGCGCTGACGGCGCTGGCGGATGTGCCGGCAAGCTCCGCCAGATCGTAAATCGTTGTCCTCTTGGCCTGCTTTACGTGATTCAAAATTGGTTTCTCCATTTTCGCTAACTTGACATCAAACTGAAGAAGTGGCAATTCTTGCTTCATCGATTGAGCAAGCTTGCGCAATCGATGTTACAGGCTGGCCTCGTGCCGGCGCAGGGAGGTATTTTCTAAGAATCTGCGGATAGCCCGGTCTTTGCGGGGCGCGTCGCTTGCCGTCTTGATGGCAGCGATGGGCAGTGGCGAGGAGAGGGCGGCTGCGGTGACCGGCGGCAATGCCTGGGCCTGTCTTTGAACACACCAAGGAGGAGAGAATGAAATATCGCAATTTGCTTATGGCGTCGGCGACCATCGCGATGGGATTTGCCGGTACGGCCTTTGCCCAGGAAGCCTCGACCGTCGCTTTCCTGATGCCTGACCAGGCGTCGACGCGCTACGAGCAGCACGACTTCCCAGGCTTCAAGGCCGAGATGGAAAAGCTCTGCGCCAAGTGCACGGTCGTCTATCAGAACGCCAATGCCGATGCCTCGCTGCAGCAGCAGCAGTTCAATTCGGTGATCGCCCAGGGCGCCAAGGTGATCGTGCTCGATCCGGTCGATTCCGCCGCCGCTGCCGGTCTCGTCGAGATTGCCCAGTCGCAGGGAGTCAAGGTTATCGCCTATGACCGCCCGATCCCGGACAAGCCGGCTGATTTCTACGTCTCCTTCGACAACGAGGGTATCGGCTACGCGATCGCCAAGTCGCTGGTCGAACACCTGAAGAAGGAAGGTGTGGCCGATGGCGCCGGCGTTCTCCAGATCAACGGTTCGCCGACCGACGCCGCAGCAGGCCTCATTCGTGACGGCATCCATCGCGGCCTGAAGGAATCTGCCTACAAGACGCTTGCCGAATACGACACGCCGGAATGGGCGCCGCCGAAGGCACAGGAATGGGCTGCAGGCCAGATCACCCGCTTCGGCGCCGACATCAAGGGCGTCGTCGCCGCCAATGACGGCACTGGCGGCGGCGCGATTGCCGCCTTCAAGGCCGCCGGCGTGAAGCCGGTTCCGCCGGTTACGGGCAACGATGCGACGATCGCAGCGCTGCAGCTCGTCATCTCCGGTGACCAGTACAACACGATCTCGAAGCCATCGGAAGTGGTTGCCGCGGCTGCTGCCAAGGTTGCCGTGCAGATGCTGAAGGGTGAAACGCCTGAAGCCAAGACGACGCTCTACAAGACGCCGTCCGAATTGTTTGTTCCGGCTGTCGTCACAGCCGAGAACATCAAGGCTGAAATCTTCGACAAGAAGATCCAGACGGCTGAGCAGATCTGCACCGGCGAATATGCCGACGGCTGCAAGAAGCTCGGCATCACCAACTAAATCTGCCTATATTCTCCGGCCGCGTTTATTGCGGCCGGAGGTTTCCCGGGCAAGAAGGGCTTCAGCCATGGTTACCGATAAGGGCATGCCGGAGAAGGGACAAACGATCCTCCGGTTGAGCAATGTTTCCAAGAATTTCGGCGCGGTCTCGGCGCTGACCGACATCGAACTCGAGGTCAAGGCCGGGGAGGTCGTGGCGCTGGTCGGCGATAACGGCGCGGGCAAGTCGACATTGGTGAAGGTTCTGGCCGGCGTGCATCAGCCGTCATCCGGAACGATAGAATTCTGCGGCCAGACCGTGACGCTGGACAGCCCGGGCCGAGCCCTTGAGCTCGGTATCGCAACTGTCTTCCAGGACCTGGCGCTCTGCGAAAATCTCGATGTCGTCGCCAATCTCTTCCTCGGCCACGAGCTTTCTCCGTGGAGCCTCGACGAGGTGGCAATGGAAGTCCGCGCCTGGACGCTGCTGCGCGAACTTGCAGCCCGCATCCCATCTGTGCGCGAGCCAATTGCTTCACTCTCCGGCGGCCAGCGCCAGACGGTGGCGATTGCCCGCTCGCTGCTGCTTGATCCGAAGATCATCATGCTCGACGAGCCGACTGCAGCGCTTGGCGTCGCACAGACGGCCGAGGTTCTCAACCTGATCGAGCGCGTCCGCGAACGTGGCCTCGGGGTCATCATCATCAGCCACAATATGGAAGACGTGCGCGCGGTTGCCGACCGGATCGTCGTGCTTCGTCTCGGGCGCAACAATGGCGTCTTCACGCCTGATGCTTCCAACCAGGAACTCGTCGCTTCGATCACCGGTGCGACCGAAAATTCCGTATCCCGGCGGCTCGAACGGAAGAGCAGCACAGCCCAGGAAAACAGCGGGAGCCCGGCATGAGCCAGAAACCATCCAATACACTTGCGCCGGCTGCCACACTTGATCGCAGCGACGAGCGTGTGCGCCACGACGACAGCATCGGCGCGATGATCAAGGCATTCTTCGACCGCGTGCGCTCCGGCGATCTCGGCATGCTGCCTGTCGCTGTCGGTCTGATCGTTATCTCGACGGTGTTCTCCATCCTCAACCCGATCTTCCTGGCGCCGAACAATCTCGTCAATCTGCTGTTCGACTGTGCGACGGTCGGCGTCATTTCACTCGGCATCGTCTGCGTGCTGATGCTCGGCGAAATCGACCTCTCGGTCGGCTCGATGAGCGGCCTTTCGTCGGCGATCCTCGGCGTGCTGTGGGTCAATACCGGCTGGCCGCTGCCCTTGGCGATCGTCGTTGCCATTATCGCCGGCATGGTGGTCGGCGCTCTCTATGCCGTTCTCTATAACAGGCTGGGCATGCCAAGCTTCGTTGCGACGCTGGCGGGGTTGCTCGCGCTTCTCGGCATGCAGCTCTATATCCTCGGGCCGACAGGCAGTATCAACCTGCCCTTCGCCTCGCCGCTGGTCCGCTTCGGACAGATCCTCGTCATGCCCTTCTGGCTTTCGCATCTGCTGGCGCTTCTGCCCGGTCTGGTGCTGATCGTCAACGGTATGCGCAAACGCCAGCAGCGGCAGTCGGTCAATCTCTCCCAGCAGCCCTTGGGCGCGCTGGTGATCAAGGCCGCCGTTCTGACCGCGGCTCTTGAATTCGCTGCCTACTATCTCAATCTCGGCCGCGGCGTGCCGTGGATGTTCGGCGTCTTCGTCCTGATCGCCGTCGTTCTGAATTACGCGTTGACGCGGACACAGTGGGGACGCTCGATGTTTGCCGTCGGCGGCAACCGGGAAGCGGCGCGCCGCGCCGGCATCAATGTCCGTCGCATCTATCTCAGCGCCTTCATGCTCTGCTCGACGCTGGCGACGATCGGCGGCATCCTGTCGGCCTCGCGTCTCGCCTCCTCCAGCCAGCAGGCCGGCACCGGCGACGTGAACCTCAACGCCATCGCCGCAGCCGTCATCGGCGGCACCAGCCTCTTCGGCGGACGCGGCAGCGCCTATTCGGCCCTACTCGGCATCATCGTCATCCAGGCGATTTCCAACGGGCTGACGCTTCTCAATCTCAGCTCATCGCTGCGCTACATGATAACAGGAGCCGTTCTTGCGATCGCCGTCATCGTCGATTCGCTCGCCCGCCGTTCCCGTGTCAGCCATGGACGCGCCTGATCCGCATTTTATGAAGGAGTATTTCCATGACTGAACTCATGAAGGGCAAGGTTGCCGCCATCACCGGTGCCGCGTCGGGTATCGGGCTCGAATGTGCCCGCACGCTCCATGCCGAAGGCGCAACCGTCGTGCTCGTCGATCGCGCCGCGGACAAGCTCGAGGCGCTGTGCAAGGAAATCGGCCCGCGCACACTGCCGCTCGTGGTCGATCTTCTCGACGGCAAGCAGGTCTCCGGCATGCTGCCGCGCATTCTTGAGATCGCCGGAGGGCTCGATATCTTCCATGCCAATGCCGGCGCCTATATCGGCGGTCCGGTGGCGGAAGGTGATCCCGATGCCTGGGACCGGATGCTGAACCTCAACATCAACGCGGCTTTCCGCTCGGTTCATGCCGTGCTGCCGCACATGATTGCCCAGAAGTCCGGCGACATCCTGTTCACCAGCTCGATCGCCGGTGTGGTGCCTGTGGTCTGGGAGCCGATCTACACCGCTTCTAAATTCGCCGTTCAGGCCTTCGTCCACTCCACCCGCCGCCAGGTGGCGCCGCACGGCGTTCGCGTCGGCGCCGTTTTGCCGGGGCCGGTGGTCACCGCTCTGCTCGACGACTGGCCGAAGGCGAAGCTCGACGATGCGCTTGCCAATGGCAGCTTGATGCAGCCGAAGGAAGTGGCCGATGCCGTGCTCTTCATGCTGTCGCGTCCGCGCAACGTAACGATCCGCGATCTGGTGATCTTGCCGAACAGCGTCGATCTCTGAGATTGACGACGCCGTCCCGATTGCCCCTGTTCCTGCCAGACTGAAACGAGAGACCATGAGCGACACATCTCACACGCCGCAAGCGGGTGGCAAACATGTCATCGGCGTCGATGTCGGCACCGGCAGCGCCCGCGCCGGCATTTTCGACCTCACCGGGCGGATGCTGGCATCGGCCAAGCGGGACATCACGCTGTTCCATGCGCCGGGTTCGATGGTCGAGCAATCGAGCAGCGAAATCTGGGCCGCAGTCTGCGCGGCGGTGCGCGAAGCCGTTTCCATTGCAGGTATCGATGCCGCGACCGTCGCCGGTCTCGGCTTCGATGCGACTTGTTCGCTGGTGGTGCTCGGCGAGGGCGGAAGGCCGCTGCCTGTCGGGCCGTCGGAAGATCCGGATCGCAACATCATCGTCTGGATGGATCACCGCGCCGTTCCTCAGGCGGAGCGCATCAACGCGCTCGGCCACGATGTGCTCCGCTATGTCGGCGGGCGCATTTCGCCCGAGATGGAAACGCCGAAGCTGCTCTGGCTCAAGGAAAACCGCCCGCAGGTCTTCGACGCGGCCTGGCAGTTTTTCGACCTCGCCGATTTCCTCACCTGGCGGTCGACAGGCGATATCGCGCGCTCGACCTGCACGGTCACCTGCAAATGGACCTATCTGGCGCATGAGCAGCGCTGGGATGCCGGATATTTCGAGCAGATCGGTCTTGGCGAGCTCGCCGCGGAAGGCTTTGCCCGTATCGGCCACGCGATAGTCGAGCCGGGTTCGGCGCTGGGTCAAGGCTTGATGGCTGCGGCTGCAGAGGAGCTTGGGCTACCCGCCGGGACGCCGGTTGCAGCCGGTCTCATCGATGCGCATGCTGGCGGGATCGGCACTGTCGGCATCGGCGGCGGACCGCAAACCAATCTCGCCTATGTCTTCGGCACATCCTCTTGCACCATGACATCGACATCGGAGCCTGCCTTCGTGCCGGGCGTCTGGGGTCCCTACTATTCCGCGATGGTTCCCGGGCTCTGGTTGAATGAGGGTGGCCAGAGTGCTGCGGGCGCGGCAATCGACCAGCTGCTCGCCTTTCATCCGGCTGCCGGCGAGGCGAAGGATCTTGCCAAGCGCGCCGGCATTCCGCTTCCGGTACTGCTGGCCGACATGGCCGCCGAAAAGGCGGGCAGTGCTTCCGGCGCCGTCACGCTTGCCACTGGTCTGCACGTCGTTCCGGAGTTTCTCGGAAATCGCGCGCCGTTCGCCGATCCGCATGCCCGGGCCGTCATTGCCGGTCTCGGCATGGAGCGGGATATCGATAGTCTCGTTGCTCTCTACGCCGCCGGCCTCTGCGGCATCGGCTACGGGCTGCGGCAGATCGTCGACACGCAAGCCGATGCGGGCGTCACCGTCGACAACATCGTCGTCAGCGGCGGCGCCGGCCAGCATGATTTCGTTCGCCAGCTGCTGGCCGATGCAAGTGGCAAGCCGGTCGTGGCCACGAAAGCCGGGGAACCGGTGCTGCTTGGCGCTGCCATTCTCGGTGCCGTGGCCGGTGGTCAGTTTGCAGATGTGGCGGAGGCAATGACCAGCCTCTCCTCCGTCGAGCAGACATTCGCACCGGCGGGTGGCGACATAGCCGGGCTGCATCTGAAACGCTATGACGGCTTCAAGGAGTTGCAGACGCTGTCGCGCAAACTGCGGGAGTCCTGACGTATCGGCGCGTGGGCAGCGCGCTTACGCCGAATTTTTCGGAAAAATGCCGGTGACGTGTCGGATCGTTGAAGGCATGTTCGTCCTTGGGATGTCCATTCCATCAGCAAGGAGGAGAACACCATGCCGAGCACCATCCGTCTGCACCGCGTCCTGGCGACCAGCCCCGACAAGATCTACCGCGCCTTCATCGAGGCCGACGCGCTTGCCAAGTGGCTGCCGCCGAACGGCTTCGCCTGCACGGTCCATCATCTGGAAGCGTCTGTCGGCGGTACGTTCAGAATGTCATTCCGCAACTTCACGACAGGCGACAGCCATGCCTTCGGCGGCGAATATCGCGAGCTCGTGCCCGGCGAACGCGTTCGCTACACCGATGTTTTCGACGATCCCAACCTGCCCGGTGAAATGGAAGTCACCGTCATCCTGAAGAAGGTTTCTGTTGGTACCGAGGTTGATATCACCCAGGCGGGCGTTCCCGATCTCATCCCGGCCGAAGCCTGCTATCTCGGCTGGCAGGAATCGCTCAAGAACCTCGCCCGGCTGGTCGAGCCCGATATTCGGAACTGACGGATCCGGCGGAAAGCATCAGCCTGCGGCAACCGTTCCATCGACGAGAATGAAGGGGTGGCCGCGGGAGCATGTCTCGATCCGCGCTTCGACCTTGTAGACGTCCTTCAGCATGTCTGAGGTTATGACGTCGCGGGTCGGACCGCTCGTCGCCATCGCGCCATTGGCGATCACGATCGTGTTGTGGCAATAGCGCAGCGCATGATTGAGATCGTGCAGGGCGATCAGCACGATCATCCCCGTCCGGCTTGCCAGACCTTCGACGAAAGCCAGAACCTCGATCTGGCGATGCAGATCGAGTGCCGAGGTCGGCTCGTCCATCAAGAGAACTTCGGGCTTGCGGACCAGCGCCTGCGCCAGCGATACCAGCTGGCGCTGGCCGCCGGAAAGTTCGCCAAGTCCCCGGAAGGCAAGGTCATCGATCCTCAGGGCCTTCAGGATCGCGTCGATCTCATCGAGTTCTCCGTCCTGGACGCGCCATCCGCCGCCTTGCTTTGCCGAAAGCAGCACTGACTCGTAGACGGTCAGCACGGCGTTCGCGCCGGTATCCTGCGGCATGTAGCAGACAGCCCGGTCTCCGCGTTCGGTGCCAGACAGCTCGACCACGCCAGGCCCCGATATCAATCCGGCAATGCGTTTGAAGAGCGTTGACTTGCCCGCCGCATTCGGGCCGATGACGGCCGTCAGGCTGCCGCTTTCGAGCGTACCAATTCCGATTTTCGACAGAACGGTGACGCGGCCATAATTGGCGCCGACGTCTCTGAGTGCCAGCTCTACCAAGACCGTCTCCTGTTGCTGAAGATGAGCGCGAAGAAGAAGGGAACGCCGACCACCGCCGTGATCACGCCGATCGGCAGGATCGCTCCTGGAATGAGCATCTTGCTGACGACCGATGTCGCCGACAGCAGCAGCGCGCCGCAGATCACCGAGCCGGGCAGGAAGAAGCGCTGGTCCTCACCGACGACCATGCGGGCGATATGCGGGCCGACGAGGCCGATGAAACCGATCGTGCCGACGAAGGAGACCGGAATGGCGGCAAGTAGGCTAACTGTCAGCATCGTCTGCAGACGCAAGCGGCGGACATTGACGCCCATGCTGGCTGCCTTGTCGTCGCCGAGCCGCAATGCGGTTAGCGCCCAGGCATCGCGCATGAAGAGCGGCACGGTCACGACGAGAACGGCAGCCGTGACATAGACCTTTGCCCATGTCGCCTTCGTCAGGCTGCCCATCGTCCAGAAGACCACCGCTGCCAGCGCCTGTTCGGAGGCGAGATATTCCAGCAGTGACAAGGCGGCGTTGAAGGAGAATACCAGCGCGATGCCGAGCAGCACGATGGTTTCGACGCTGACGCCGCGCATTGTCGATGCGAAATAAATGAAGAGCGATGCCAGCATCGCCATCAGGAATGCGTTGATCGGAACCATATACTGGACGGCTGCCGGAAAGACGGCGACACCTGTTACCAGCGCCAGCGCTGCGCCGAAGCTTGCCGCCGCGGAAATCCCGAGCGTGAAGGGGCTGGCCAGCGGGTTCGACAGGATGGTCTGCATCTGCGCGCCGGCAACGGAAAGGGCCGCACCCACGGTGACCGCCATCAAGGCGATCGGCATGCGGATATCCCAGATGACGACCCTTAGCTGGTTGCCGGCGACTTCCGGGTTGAACAGGGCCAGAAGAACCTGGCGGATTTCGTAATTCGCCGGACCGAGTGCCATGTCGGCGGCGACGCTGACGCAGAGTGCTGCCGTCAATAGAACGAGGATGACGATCCGGCGGAAGGCGAGAGCGCGATAGCGCTCCCGCCCTGCAATGTCAGCGGTAAGAGCCGTACCGGCCATCGGTTATTCGCCCTTCAAAGAGACGAAGTAGCCGGGCTTGTAGTCGAGCGGCAGGAAGCGCGCATGCAGCTCCTTGAAGGTCGCTTCGGGATCGAGGTCCTTGAAGAGATCCGGGTGCAGCCACTTGGCGATCTCCTGGATGGCGACGAACTGGTAGGGGTTGTTGTAGAACTGGTGCCAGATCGCATGGACATTGCCGTCTTCGACGGCCTTGACGCCGGTAAAGGCCGGGCGCTTGGTCAGGGCCTCGAGCTTGCGCTTGGCTTCGGTTAGATCGGCGCCGTAGCCGACGCCAACCCAAGCGCCGCCGGGAACGAAGGCTTCCCACATGCCGCCGGTGACGATGATCTGATCTGGGTTCGAAGCGACGATCTGCTCCGGGTTTACCGTGCCGAAGGTTCCGGGAATGATATCCTTCGCCATGTTGGTGCCGCCGGCGATCTCGACCATCTTGCCGAAATTCTCGTTTCCGAACGACATGCAGCAATCGTCGGAGTAGCCGCCTGCACGCTCGACGAAGACAACGGGGCGGGCGGGCTTGGCCGCTTCCAGCTTGTCGGTCACTACCTTGATCGCGTCTGCACGGAACTTGATGAAGTCCTCTGCCAGCTGCTCCTTGCCCATCAGCTTGCCCATGACGCGCATGCTCGGCTCGGTGTTTTCCATCGGCTTTTCGCGGAAGTCGACATAGACGAGCGGAATGCCGACTTTGGCGAGCTTTTCGATATAGCCCGCTTCCTCGGTCGCCGTCTTGGCGTCGACATTCATCAGGATGACATCGGGCTTCAGGGTGACGGCCTGTTCGATGTCGAAGGTGCCGTCCTTCATGCCGCCGAAGGTCGGCAGCTTGGCGATATCAGGGTACTTGGCAAGATAGGCCTTGTAGGTCTCCGGATCGGCCTTCGGCAGATCGTCGCGCCAGCCGACGACGTGCTCGAAGGGATTGGTCTTGTCGAGCGCCGCCAGGAAGTAGATCTGCCGTCCTTCGCCGAGAATGACGTGCTTGACGGGAACCTCGACCTCGACGTCGCGGCCGGTTACGTCCTTCAACGAAATCTTTTCGGCAAGTGCCGGCCAGACGGTGGCAAGCAGCAATGCTGCAGAGAGGCCTGCGGCTTTGAATTGAATGTGCATTGAGTGGTCCCCCGTGAAAATCCAGGGGGCTCTATTATTTTATGATTGCAATAGTCAAGTTTTATCTTTTAGAGCAATTCAAGACTGAGAACGGATGAGCGGCAGAACCGGAATGAGCGCAGTGAACGGCACCAACTATCACCTGAAGGAGGAGATCAAGGCTTATTGGTCGGCGCGGGCCGCCACCTTCGATGCCTCTCCCGGGCATGAGATTTTTTCCGAGGACGAGCGCCGCGCCTGGCGCGATCTGATCGCCAAGCATCTCGGTCCCGGCGACGGCCGCAGCGCGCTCGACCTTGCCAGCGGTACCGCGGTGATCTCGCATCTGATGGACGACGCTGGCTATAAGGTAACGGGTCTCGACTGGTCGGAAGCCATGCTGGAGCAGGCGCGCGCCAAGGCCAGGCAGCGCGGCCGCGACATCCGTTTTCGCATCGCCGATGCCGAGCACACGATGGAGCCGGATGCCGCCTATGACGTGGTCATCACGCGTCATCTCGTCTGGACGCTGATCGATCCGGAAAGCTGTTTTCGCGAGTGGCTGCGGGTGCTGAAGCCCGGCGGCCGCCTGCTGATCGTTGATGGCGATTTCGTCAATACGCGACGGGCCGAACGCCTGCTTAAGAAGCTGGCGGGCATATTGGAGAAGGTTGGGCTCTTGCGGACCGACCCGAAGCACGCGCCGCCGGAGCTGGCCGGAAAGCACGAAGAGATTCTCCGGCAGGTCTATTTCTCAGGCGGGGCGAGAGCCGATGAGGTCGCGGCCTTGCTCGCGGCCGCCGGCTTTCAGCGTATCGAGATCGACCGGGATCTGCGGCAGGTACACAAGGCGCAGGCCGCCAACTGGAATATCCTGAAAGCGGCCGCACGCGGGCTGCAGCATCGCTATGCGATCTGCTGCGAGAAGCCTTTCTGAGCAGACGTCTGGTTACCGGCCCTCGATACGGGCGAAGACCCGGTCGAGCGCCGCAGTCAAAGCGGTCTTGCCGCCATCGGCGTCGAAGTCGCGTAGAGCCTGTTCATTCAATCCACCTCTGGTGGCAAATTCCTCGCTCAAGGCGTTGAAATCGCCGGCATGCGGGCCGTTGGCGCGCCGCGCCAGGCTTTCGAACAGCGGCGCGAGGTAGGCGCGGGCCTTCGTCCGCTCCAGTCCGTTGGTTTCCAGCCATCCGGTGGCGAATTCCATGATGCCGAAATAGGTCGACATCAGCGCGCTTGCGGCGGCGAGCAGATCATATTCCTTGCGGGACTCGCACTGGACGGCCTTGCCAAGCGCGTCGAACATGGCAGCGACGGCGGAGTCCGGAGGATAGATGGCGGTCACGCCCTGGCGCTCGGCGACGAAGGGCAGGGGAATGGCCTGCACCAGATGGATATCGGTGCCGATCCATTTCAGCAGGACTTCGCGCTCGGTGGCGGCGATGATGCTGACCACCGACTGCCCCAGCTTGAACGTCAGTTCGCCGATGACGGCTTCGGCAACCTGCGGGCGGATCGCGAGAACCACGAGGTCGCTGCGATCGACGACGGTCTGATTATCGGGCGCAACGCTGACGGCCGCGAACTCGCTGAACAGCCTTGCGGCAATCTCTGCGTTCCGGGGCGAGAGATGGACTTCGGTGGGATAGGCGGGTTCGCTGAGCAGACCTCTGACCATCGCCTCCGTAATCGCGCCGGTACCGACGAAGCCTATGCTTTTCGCTTTCATGTCACACTCCGCAGCCTTTGATCGCGAGATCATAGGGGCAGCGCTTTGATCGCAAAAGGGCCGATGGCGGCCCTGTCCGAGAATAGTCCTCATTTTTCAGATATTTGTGTGAGTGACGTCGAGGCCTCGTCAGTCGATGACGCCCTGCCGCAAAGCGGCGGCCACCAGCGCAGTGTCCTTGTAGACCGCGAAATTCGTCTTCAGCGCCTCGATATGGGTGCGGACGGTGTGCACCGAACATCCGAGGATCAGGGCGATTTCCTGCGCCGTCTTTCCCGCGCACATCAGCGTGAGAATTTCCTTTTCCCGTTTGGTAACCTGAGCCGTCATCCCCTTTATATGGGATTTCGTCTCCCGGATTGCAGCCTTCGGCATCGAAATCCTGATGCATTCACGATCGGCGAAAAACATCGTGATCCCGCTTGAAAACGTCTTTGGCAGAGCAATTTCTTCGTGACGCGAGGAGATAGATTCATGAACGTCTTGATTGTCGAAGATGAAGGGTTCATCGCCCTGGAACTGGAAAGAATTGCCGTCGAGGCTGGTCATCGCGCGCTTGGCCCGGCCTCGACGATCGAGCAGGCATTGGCCTTCGCGCCTCGGGCCGATGCCGCACTTGTCGATGTCGGTCTGTCGGATGGGACAAGCGGAACGCAACTCGCCCGGCGGCTGATCGACCGTTTCGGGATCAGCGTGATCTTCGTGACCGGCTCTCCGCAGGCGGTCTCGCAGGGTTTCGATGGCGCCTTCGCGGTGGTCGGCAAGCCGTTTACCGACGAGCGGATCCAGTCGGCGTTGCAAGCCGCGGACAATTGGCGGCGCGGGCATTTAATCCGCGCGGCGGCATTGTGATAGAAACTGCGGGCGGGCGCCATCAATAGCGTCCGCCCGCTTGTATCCTTAGTACTGCATCGCGTTGAGATCGGAGATCAGCGACGGTCCGGTCGGACGCCATCCGAGCACGGCCTGCGTCTTGGCGCTCGATGCCGGGAAGTCGATCGTGGTGAAGATCGACAGCCATCCGAAATGCGCTGCGGCTTCCTCACGGGAGATCGATCTGACCGGCAGCTTGAGGCCCCGGCCGATCGCCTCGGCGATCTCGCGTGCCTCCACGCCCTCTTCGGCGACGGCGTTGTAGCGCGCGCCACTTTCGGCTCGCTCGATCGCCAGACGGTAGAGACGGGCGACATCCGACAGATGCCCGGCCGGCCAGCGATTGCGCCCTTCGCCGACATAGGCTGCAAGGCCCTTCTGGCGGGTGATTTCGATCAGCGGGGTGATCAGCCCCTGCTTGAACGTGTCGTGGACCTGCGGAAGCCGGACGACGGAAACATTGATGTCCTCATCCAGCAGCGTCTGCCCTGCAAGCTCGGACGCGACACGCGGGTTGGGGTGGCTGGTGTTGAACACGTCCTCGCTTCCCAGTTCGCCGAACTCTGCATTGCCCATGCCGGTACCCGAGGTGATGATCAACGGCCTATCCGACCCGGCAAGTGCCGCACCCAACGCGGCGATCGCACGGGCATCCTTCTGGCAATTTTCGGCGAACCGCGAGAAATCGTGGTCGAAGGCGGTGTGGATCACGCCATCCGCTTCCAGGGCGCCCTTGCGAAGGCTTTCGGGATCCTCGAGCGTCCCGCGATAGGCCTTAGCGCCTGCGGCTTCGAGCGCGCGCGCGCCTCCGTCCGATCTCGTCATGCCGATGACCTCGTGGCCCGCGCCAATGAGTTCCGGCACCAGCGCCGAGCCGATAAAGCCGGTTGCTCCAGTCAAGAAAATGCGCACAGCAATGTCTCCTTGCGTGTTTTACTCCGAAGAGAATATCGGCTAGAGTTCATCCTGTTAAAGTAGTGACTTTATCCTATTATAATAGCTAACAGGATCTCCATGCCGATCAACACGCCGGGCACGCTTGCAGCCTTCCTGAAAGACCGCCGTGTGAAACTCGATCCGTCCGCGTTCGGCCTGTCGGGCCGGCGGCGGACGCCCGGCTTGCGCCGTGAAGAAGTGGCACAGCGGGCCAATATCAGCCCGACCTGGTACACTTGGCTGGAGCAGGGCCGTGGCGGGGCGCCGTCTGCGGATGTTCTCAACCGGATCGCCAATGGCCTGATGTTGACCGAACCGGAGCGTGAGCACCTCTTCATGCTGGGCCTGGGGCGGCCTCCCGAAGTGCGCTACAAGCCCGCAGAAGGCGTTACCCCGCGGCTGCAACGCCTGCTGGATTCACTCGACGCGAGCCCGGCGCTGATCAAGACGGCGATGTGGGATGTGGTCGCGTGGAACCGCGCGGCCGCCGTCGTGCTGACCGACTACGGCACGATTGCGCCGGAGAAACGCAATATCCTCCGGCTGATATTCTCCAACCCGGCGATCCGTGCCAAGCAGCATGATTGGGAAACGCTTGCCCGCTTCGTGGTTGCCGCCTTCCGGGCGGATGTCGCGCGGGCCGGCGCCGGGTCAGAAGTCAGCAAGCTGGTCGAGGAACTGAGTGCCGTCAGTGCGGATTTCGAGCGGCTCTGGCAGGAAAACGACGTGCGTGTGCACGGCGATGGCGTCAAGCGCCTAAAACATCCGAAATTGGGAACGATCGATCTCGAATATTCCGCCTTTGCCGTCGATGGCAGGCCGGATCTCGGGCTGGTGATCTACAACCCGGTCGATCCCGCGACCGCGGCCGAGATCCGCAAGCTAGCCAGTGATCGGGATTAGCCGATACGGCGTTTCGCGGGTTTTTGGTAGCAATACCTCAAACGCATCCGCAGGGCGAATAATTTGGCGCCCGATCATGCCGGGTAGGCAGCGCCTTTGCGGTCGATCCAAAGCTGCCAGAGCAATTTTTGAGTGCTGCCCGAGACGGGCGCCATAGAATTTCCGGTGCGCGCCCCGAAAATAGAATACTAATTCTATATACTAAATTTATATGCCGCTACCGTTGTCACCATCAGTTATTGAGGGACAACAGATGAGCTTTACGGCGACGATTAAGACCCTGCTTCTTGCGAGCACCCTGTCCGTGTCTTTTACGGCACTGGCGGCTGCGGCAGACGAGGCTGCCAAACCGGTTCGGGGCGGCACGCTGATCTATCTTGAGCAGCAGCCGCATACCAATCTCTATCCGCCGGCCGGCGGCTTCTATCCGAACGGTGGCGTGCTCAATCAGATCACCGACAAGCTTACCTATCAGAATCCGAAGACGCTTGAGATCGAGCCGTGGATTGCCGAATCCTGGACCGTCAACGCCGAGGCCACCGAATATACCTTCAAGCTTCGCAAGGGTGTTACCTTCTCTGACGGCACGCCGCTCGACGCGGCCGCAGTCGCCAAGAACTACGATACGTTCGGTCTCGGCAATAAGGAGCTGAAGCAGCCGGTCTCGGAAGTCATCAACAATTACGACCGTTCCGAGGTCGTCGATCCCCTGACCGTCAAGTTCTATTTCAAGAAGCCGTCCCCAGGTTTCCTGCAGGGCACCTCGGTAATCGGCTCCGGCCTGGTATCGCTGAAAACGCTGGCGCTGCCTTTCGACCAGCTGGGTGACGCGACGAAGATCGTCGGTTCCGGCCCGTTCGTCGTTGACAGCGAGACACTCGGCAAGGAGCTGAACCTCAAGGTCCGCGACGACTACGATTGGGGTCCGGCAAAGCAGGAGCATCAGGGCCGCGCCTATCTCGACGGCATAAAATATATCATCACCGGTGAAGACAGCGTGCGCATCGGTGCGCTGCTCTCGGGCCAGGCGGATTTCATTCGCCAGGTGCAGGCCTATGACGAAGAACAGGTCGAAAGCCAGGGCTACAAGATCTATGCGGCACCGACGCGCGGCGTGAACAATAGCGTCGTCTTCCGTCCGGACAATCCGCTGGTGTCCGATATCCGCGTCCGTCAGGCGCTGCTTCACGGTACCAATAGCGCGGAAATCATATCGACGCTGTTCTCGGCCAACTATCCGCAGGCCAAGTCGATCATCGCATCGACGGCGCAGGGCTATCTCGATCTGTCGCCGAAGCTGACCTACGATGCGGCCAAGGCCACCGAGCTGCTGGATCAAGCTGGCTGGAAGGTCGGCGCCAATGGCGTCCGCGAGAAGGATGGAAAGCAGCTGGTGCTGACCGCCTATGAATCGCCGCCGCAGCCGCAGAACAAGGCAACGCTGCAGCTTGTCGCGCAGCAATGGGCAAAGCTCGGCGTCACGTTGAACGTGCTGGCGGGCGATGCCGGCAGCAAGACCGTCGATGATCTCGATCCGGCCAAGACGCCGGTGTCGCCCGCCATGGTCGGCCGGGCCGATCCTGATGTCATCAAGAGCCAGTATTATCCGAAGAACCGCGACGTGCTGCGCCAGAAGGGCGGCCCGAGCGACAAGGTGAAATCCTTCGTCGATGACAAGCTGAACGGTCTCCTCGAGCAGCTTTCCTCGCAGCCCGATCGCGAAAAGCGTCTCGCCATCGCCGGCGAGGTCCAGAACTACGTGATCGATCAGGCCTATGCTATCCCGATCTTCGAGGAGCCGCAGGCCTTTGCCGGTGCGCCCTATGTGCAGGGCGTCGGTTTCGAAGCCGTCGGCCGTCCGAGCTTCTACAACACCTGGCTTGCTGAACACTGAAGGCCATGGCCCGGCGCAAGCCGGGCCGCCCGTCACCTGAGAGGATCGGCATGACCCGCTACATCGTATCCCGCATAGGACAGGCTTTGCTCGTGCTCTGGGCGGCCTTCACGATCTCCTTCGTGCTACTGCAGGCCATGCCCGGCGATGCCGTTCTTATCAAATTCCAGAATCCGGAATACGGCCTCAGTCCCGAACAGATCGCCGATATCCGCGCTGCCTATGCGGCCGACGGGAGCGTGGTCAGCCAATATCTGCACACAGCCGGAAAATTCCTGATCGGTGACTTCGGTTATTCGCTGCAGGCAGGGGTTGCCGTCAGTGCGCAGCTCTCTGCCAGCCTGCCGCCGACGATCCGGCTGGCCGGCTTTGGCTTCATCGTCGCGGCGTTGATTGCGGTGCTGCTGGCGATCCTGTCCAACATCCAGGGCTTCGGCAGACTCCGGAGCGTCGTCCAATCCGTGCCTTCGCTCTTCGTTTCGGTGCCGACCTTCTGGCTCGGCATCATGCTGATCCAGATATTCTCGTTCCGGCTGCGGCTGGTGCCCGTGATCAATCCCGGCCCATGGGAGGGGCTGATCCTGCCGGTGATGACCGTCGCCATTCCGATCTCGGCGCCGCTGGCGCAGATTCTGCTGCGCAATATCGATCACGTTCAGACGCGGCCCTTCGTTGCCGTCGCCCGTGCAAAGGGTGCCTCGCATGCATGGGTGCTGTGGCGGCATGTGGCGAAGAACGCATTCCTGCCGGTTCTGACCGTTGCCGGTGTTCTGTTCGGTGAGCTTCTGGCCGGCGCCGTCATCACCGAGACAGTCTTCGGCTTGAACGGGCTCGGAAGCCTCACCGAACAAGCGGTCAATTTTCAGGACGTTGCCGTCCTGCAGGCCATCGTCGTTCTCTCGGCAGCAGCGTTCGTCACCATCAATCTCGCGATCGATCTTCTTTATCCGATCATCGATCCGCGGCTCAAAACAAGGCCGGAGACCGCTCGATGACCAGCCTCGATGTCGCTGAACGCCATCTCGACCTGGAGACGGCAGAGACCAACGATTGGCTGCCGACCCAAACCGTCGAAGATGCCACGCCGCGCCGAAGCAGCCGGAGGATCGATATCAGCCTTCTGCTGGCGGGCGCGGTGCTGGTCATCGTGCTTCTCGTCGCGGTCGCACCTCAGCTGTTCACCGCCTACGATCCGATCAAGGGTCTGCCAGGGCAGCAGCTGAAACCGCCGAGCGCCGCGCATCTGCTGGGAACCGATTCACTTGGCCGCGATCTTTATGCGCGCCTGGTGTACGGCGCCGTACACTCTCTGTCAGGCGCGCTTGCAGCCGTTGGCATCGGGCTTTTCGCCGGTACAGCGCTCGGTGTTGTCGCAGGCTCGATCGGCGGGCGCACGGACACGGCCATCATGCGTCTTGCCGACGTTCTGCTGTCGATACCGGCGCTGCTGCTCTCCCTGAGCATCATCATTCTCTTGGGTTTCGGGACAATCAACGCTGCGATCGCCGTTGGCATCACCTCGGTCGCGAGTTTCGCCCGCATCGTGCGTTCCGAAGTCATCACCGTCCGCCGCAGCGAATATGTCGAAGCGGCCTTTGGCAGCGGCGGTACCTTCCTCAGCGTGCTGATCCGCCACGTGCTTCCCAACTCCCTGACCTCGGTCATCGCCTTCGCGGCACTGCAGGTCGGCTGGGCAATCCTGCAGCTCTCGACCCTTGGCTTCCTCGGTTACGGCGCACCGCCGCCGACGCCGGAATGGGGGCTGCTGATCGCCGAGGGCCGCAATTATATCGCAACCGCCTGGTGGCTGACGGCTGCCCCTGGCATCGCCGTGGTTTTGGTGGTGCTCTCCGTCAATCGCATCAGCCAGGCATTTGGAAGGATAGAGAGATGACGATCCAGCCTGTCGACCTGCCGAAAGCCGCTGTCCCACCGTCTCCTGTTCTCGCGGTCTCCGGCCTGACTGTCAGCTACAGCGACAGGAACGGCGCGCGCACCGCCGTCCATGGCATCGATTTCCACGTCAACCCCGGAGAAGTCGTCGCGCTGGTGGGCGAATCCGGTTCCGGCAAAAGCTCGACGGCTCAGGCCATCATCGGGCTGCTGCCGGAGAACGGAAAACTTGAGAGCGGCAGCATCCGCCTGAACGATCAGGAGATCGCAGGCTGGGCGCAGCGGCGGCTGGACGGTATTCGCGGTTCGGTGATCAGCCTGATCCCTCAGGACCCCGGCAATTCGCTCAATCCGGTCAAGACGATCGGCAAGCAGGTGGCGGAAATTCTCGCCATTCATGGCGAAGCCTCCGGCCCGGTTGCCTATACGCAGGCGATCGCGCTTCTCGAACGCGTCGGGCTTAGCGAGCCGAAGCTGAGGGCGCAGCAATATCCACACGAACTTTCCGGCGGCATGAAGCAGCGGGTGCTGATCGCCATTGCCATCGCGTTGAAGCCGTCGCTCATCATCGCGGACGAGCCGACAAGCGCGCTTGATGTCACGGTACAGAAGCACATCCTCGACCTTATCGACGAGCTTCGGCGTGAATATGGCACGGCAGTGCTTCTCGTTACCCATGATCTCGGCGTCGCCACCGATCGTTCCGACCGGCTGATCGTCCTCAAGCATGGCCGCATCCAGGAACAGGGCCGCACCCAGGATGTCATCGGCAATCCTCAGAATGCCTATACGCGCCAGCTGTTATCGGATGCGCCGTCGCTGAATATCCGGCAGCGTCCGGCCACCGTGGCAAAGGAAGCTCCCGCGACGGAAAGCGACGACATCATCGTCGTCGAAAACCTCGTCAAGGACTTCGGCCTTGGCGGCTATTCGCGCTTTTGCGCCGTCGACGATGTTTCCTTCCGCGTCCGGCGCGGAACGACGCATGCGCTGGTCGGCGAATCCGGTTCCGGCAAGACGACGAGCATCCGCATCGTCTCGGCCTTTGAAAAGCCGAGCTCGGGCAGGGTCATCGTCGATGGGCTCGACCTTTCTACCTTGCGCGGGGAAACGCTGCGGCTGTTTCGCAAGAAGATCCAGCTCGTCTACCAGAACCCGTTCGGTTCGCTCGATCCGCGCCAGACGATCGCTGGGATCGTCGAAGAGCCATTGCTGAATTTCGAGCCGGTGCCGCGCGCCGAGCGGACGGAGCGTGTTGCGGCGATCATCGAGAAAGTCGGCCTTCCGCTGGATGTCCTCGGCCGCCGCCCGCATGCCCTGTCAGGCGGGCAAAGACAGCGTGTCGCCATTGCCCGCGCGCTCATTCTAAATCCGCAAATCCTGGTGCTCGATGAGGCCGTGTCGGCGCTCGATGTCACCGTGCAGGCGCAGATTCTGGCTCTTCTCAGCAAGCTCCAGCGCGAGCTCGGCCTGACCTATCTCTTTGTATCGCATGATCTGGCTGTCGTACGGCAGATCGCCGATACGGTCTCGGTCCTAAGCGGCGGCAAGCTCGTCGATAGCGGGGCAGTCGGCGATGTCTTCGGCAGTCCGAAGAGCGCCTATACCCGCGAACTCATCGAGGCGATCCCCGGAAAGAAGCACCGGCTGCCAGCAAAGCCATTTCCCCTGATCAGCACAGGAACACAGCAATGACGCCAGCAACCGCACCGAAACGCCTGGGTTTCTTCAGCCGTATCCTCGATCAGGCCGATGCTGCGACCCGCTACCGGCTGGCCGCCGAGCAGGTCATTCATGCCGAGAAATTCGGGTTCGATACGGCATGGGTGGCACAGCACCATTTCAATGGAGATGAGGGCGGTCTTCCTGCGCCATTGATCTTTCTGGCGGAACTCTCCGCCCGAACCTCGCGCATCCGGCTTGGAACCGGTGTGATCACATTGCCGATGGAAAGTGCTGTCCGCGTCGCGGAGGACACGGCAGTGCTTGATATACTCTCGAACGGCCGCCTCGAAGTCGGCTTCGGTAGTGGCGGAACTCCAGCTGCCTTCCTCCCCTTCGGGCTGGAAACGGGCGATCGCGCCGCCGTCTATGCGAAAAGCCTCGCAACGGTGCGAGATGCTTGGGCCGGGCGGGAGCTGACGGGCGGCAATCATCTTTATCCGGCAGCCCCGCATCTTCTCGAGCGCGTGTGGCAGGCAACGTTCTCGGTTGGCGGCGGAATCCGGGCCGGCCAAGATGGTGACGGATTGATGCTGTCGCGCACCCAGCCCCGGCCGGCACAGGCGCCGGATGCAACGCTCTGGGAGCTGCAGAATCCGATCATCGACGCCTATCTTAAGGCGCTGCCGAAGGAACGGCAGCCGCGCATTCTCGGTTCGCGCAGCCTGTTCGTTGCCGACGATCGCAAGGAGGCTTTGCATCTGGCGGAAATCGGCCTGCAGCGCAGCGTCGAGCGCTTCATTGCCAGCGGTCATAAGATCGCAAGCACCAGGACAGAGGATCTCATCAGGGCCTTCGACGTGCATGTCGGTACGCCCGACGATGTGATCGCGTCGTTGAAGGCTGACACCGCGTTGGAACGCGTCACTGACCTCGTCTTCCAGGTCCATTCGGTCGATCCCCCGCACGCCTACATCCTGCGCTCGCTGGAATTGATCGCCAGCGAGGTCGCTCCCGCGCTGGGCTGGGTTCGACGCGGACCCGCCGCCCACGAGCGGCGCCTCGCTACAGCATAATCACCGCCAGAAAAGGTATGAATCCATGAGTTCTTCCACACCCGATATCATTGATCTGCTAGCCGGTATAAAGCCGGGGTCTTTTCTCGACCGTCTCCGTGCTGAACGTCCGGAGACGCGGCTGAATGCGCAGAAAAGCTATCTCGCGCTCTTCGAGCCGGTTTCCGATGATCACGTAACGCGTGCCGAGCGGCTCGCGATCGCCGCATTCGTCAGCGGCCTGCACCGCTCCGGGACGGCGTCGGCTTTCTACGCCGGTGGTTTGTCCGAGCTGCAGGGCGGCGCGTCGCTCGCAGCTGCGATCCAGACGGAGATCGAAAAAGGCGCGGCAGATGGCCCTTACGGCCGCTATCCGGCCGGTCCGCTGTCGGCGGAAGATGCTCCAGGCCTGATCTATGCCGTCTCGGATTTCAGCCGAGCCGTGATCGGCGCCAAGCTGTCGGCGGCTCTCGAACACACGCATCTGCTGGTCTTCCGTCCGCGCGAAGCAAGCCCGGATGCGCTGCAGAAGCTGATTGATGCAGGCTGGACCACGACCGGTATCGTCACCCTCTCGCAGATCGTCGCGTTCCTGTCGTTTCAGATTCGCGTTGCTGCCGGCCTTTCCGCGCTCGGCGCGGCGGGTGAGGGCAGCGTCACGCGTGCGGCAGCGGAATAAGGAGAAACGCCATGACCGATACCGTCAATCATCCTGAGATCGACAATCGCCCCAACGCATTTACCCAATCCGAGATCGGCTGGACGCCGTGGCTGACGCCGCTGGAGGAAAGCGAACTCACCGAGCGGCACTGGGCGGGTCTGGTCGATGCATCGCGCTCCAAGTCTCCCTATTTCATGTTGCTGGCCCGCGATCCGGAAATTCTCGAAGCGAGAACGAAGACCGACAAGGATATCTTCTACAATACGCGCGCCGGCTTGCCGCGGGCCGATCGCGAGCTTTCGGCCGCCGCGGCATCCCGCAGCAACGGCTGCATCTTCTGCGCCTCGGTGCATTCGAGGTTCGCATCCCATCATTCGAAACGCACGGCCGACGTTCAGCGACTGCTCGACGAAGGCGTCGAAGCCGATCTCGGCAGCCGCCGCTGGAACGCCGTCGCCGAGGTTTCGGCGGCCTTGACGGCCACGCCTTCGCGCTTTGGCCCGGCGGAGATTGCCCGTCTGCGTGAAGAGGGTTTCGATGATCTGGAGATTGCCGACGCCATTCATGGCGCCGCCTTTTTCAACTGGGCGAACCGCCTGATGCTGTCGCTCGGCGAGCCGACCCCGGCGGCTGCATAAACTGCGCCGGACCCGGCTGGGCAAGCCTGGCCGGGCTCTACCGCTCCATCTGGCACCAGGCGGCCAGCAGTGGCCGTGAGGTGCAGCGCATCGCGACGGTGTGTCCGGCCTCGTTGTAGAAGGCCGACCCCGGCGAAGCCTGCTGCCAGCCTTTTTCGTCGCAGAGGAATTCGCAGTCCGACAGCGCCAGGAAAACTCGGGCACGGTATTGGACATGATCCGGGAAGCGGCTGTAGGGCTCCATGATCGTCAGCCCGAGCGTGACATCGTCGCGCTCTTCGAGGCCCGCCGCTCCGGCGATGACGGCATGGGCGTGTGCCTTTTCGATATTCATGCTGGCGAAGGGGCCGGTCGAGCTCGAGGACCAATCGAGGCTCTTGGCCAGATCGTTGATCGCGGCGGCAACTTCCGCGAACGCCCGGCCTTTCTGCGTCAGCTGGCGCAGGGCGAACTGCAGCTGCGGCCCGAGCCGCAGATGCGAGGCGGGCCGGCTGGAAACGGCGCCGGGATACTGCAGCTGATGAAAGATCTTGCCGGCAACGAATTTCTCCATCATCGGCGTATCGCCCGAAAGCATCAGATTGCCGATCGCACCGATGAGACGCTGAACCTCGACCGGCCTGCGGGAGCGGCTGACCGGGTAGGCGCCTTCGACCCGCGAACCACGATGCAGCAGAAGGTCGGCGTCCCGCCTCAGATTGGATTTCGACATGCGAGAAGTGTCCCCACGCGGCGCGGCTCTTTTCGGCCCGGTCCGTTCGCTCGGCTCTGATATTCGAACCCTTGCATCAACACGAATGCCGGCTATCGGTCAAGCGCGCGCTACGGCGATAGTCACTCGCCGAAGGCTACGCCGCCAGAGGCGTCCCTGGCGGCGTGTTCCTCTCTAGGAGACGACCTTGATGTGCCCCTTCATGTTGGGATGGAAGCGGCAGAAATATTCCACCGTGTCACCGGCCGTGACGAGGTGTGTCGCTTTCCGGCCGGCGGGGATGGTCACCTCCCAGCCGCCGTTGACGGTGGCGGTATGATCGAACGGATCCTTGTTCGTCCATTCGACGGTCTCGCCGACTTTCGCCTCGATGTCTGCAGGCGAGAAGGTGAGATTTTCGACCGCCACATGTATCTTGCCGTTGTGGGCGCGCGCCAGCGATGCGCCGGCCGCAGCGGCTATTCCCGTCAGCAGGAAGCTTCTGCGCTTCATCGGCACCAAGATCATTTCAGCTCCATGGCAACATGCTCGGCATGCTGCTCATGCCCCTGGAACAGCTTCAGCCCGGTTTCGAGCAGGCTTTTGAGGTCCTTGTTCTCTGCCGATGGGATAAGGACGGTTTCCAGCGCGCCGTTGACCTGCTTGTGATAGGCAACCTCGTTGTCGATGTAGGCCTTGTCGAAGGCGGCGCCGTCCAGTTTGCTGAGTTCGGTCTGCTTTTCCTTGGCGGCCTTTGCAAGCGCCTGGCTCGTCGGGTTGTCTTCAGGTGTGACCTTCAGCTTCTTGACGAGCGCAAGCGCCTTGTCGTTGACCGCTTCATGGTCCTTTTTCATCGATTGCGCGAATGCCTCGACGTCCTTGTTCTTGGTCTTCGAAAGGGCAAGCTTGGCGGCGTCCACGTCGATCGCGCCTGCCGTATAGGCGATATGGGCGATCTGCGGATCGGTCGGCTTGTCGGCTGCGAGCGATTGGCCGGCGGCGAGGAGAAGGCAGCTCGTGGCGATGGCGGAAATGAAGGTTTTCATCGGGATCTCCTTGGCGCGGCGGGATCGCCGGCGCCTGTTTCAACGTACGCAGCATTGGATGCCGCGCCGCCGGAGAGGTTCCCGTCAGTTCTTCAGCCCGAGTTTGGCGATCACGGCTTCGGTCAACCGCTCGCAGCGCCTGCCGGCGAAGGGGAAGGCGTCCATCAGGATCGGCCCGATCTGCTCTTCCAGCTGCTTGCGAATGAGTTTGCGGGCGCGGTGAAGCCGCGTCTTGACCGTTGCCGCCGGAATATCGAGCAGCGTGGCCGTCTCCCCGATATCCAGCCCCTCGATGACGCGGGCAACGAATACGATGCGAAAGTCCGCCGGAAGGGCATCGGTTGCCTGCTCGACGAGGTGAAGAAGCTGTCGCTGCGCCATGCCGCGCTCCGGGTCGATGGTGGACGATGAAGGGTGCAGCGCGATGATCTCGGCTTGCGGCTGGCCAGACGGAGGGATCGAGCGCTTGAGCCGCTTTTCGGCGCGCAACTGCATGAAGGCAGTGTTCAGTGCGATACGCGAAAGCCAGGTCGAGAGCGACGCCGCGCCGTTGAAATCGGCAAGCTTTGAAAAGGCCTGGAGATAGGTGTCCTGCAGCGCTTCCTCTGCTTCCGCATTGCTGTGAAGAACCGCCCGGACAAGCCGGTAAAGTCGCTGATTGTGAAACCGGATGATCTCGCGGATCGCCTGCGCGTCGCCTGTGGACGCCCGGCGGACAAGTGTTGCTTCGTCGGTGGCGAAAGATCGTCGCGGTGAATTCTCGAACGCCTGCATCTGGCTTCTCCTTGTGGAAGCTTATTTGATGCTGGGCCGCGTGCAAGGTTCCCGCGAGTGGCGATTTTTAGAAGGCGACGCCCCTGCCGCCTCACGGACCGGCTCCCAATCTCCGATTATCCAATCGCCGCGCGGGCCAGAAAGACTGCACCCTCGACCGGTGAGACGTCGAGCACATGCACAGCAAGCCGCGGATGCTGCTTGCCGAGTGCGCGCTTGAACGCGTCGAGCAGACGCGCTTGTTTAACGATCACGCTGCCTGCAACGACGACGTCATCGCCTTTCGCCCCCCGATTTTTGAGCTGGGCGACAAGCGCCGCAAGATAGCCGGCGCCCTCCGAGATGACGTTCACCGCCAGTTGCGACCCGCCGTCTGCGGCATCGAAAATGGCAGTGCAATGCGGCGCCCAGTTATCGGAGGTCGGGTCGTCGTTGACCTTGCGCGTCAGCCGCTCGGCATCCTCGACTCCGAAATCGGCAAGCAATGCCGACAGCAATCCGTCATCCGGCTTGCCTTCATCATTTGCTCTCAGCGCAGCCCGGGCTGCCTCGCGCACCAATGCGGCTGCACCGCCCTCGTCGCCGATCACGCATCCCCAGCCGCCCGCCGAAATCGGTTGTCCCGATCCATCCGTTCCAACGGCGATGGCGCCTGTGCCCGCTATGACGCCGATACCCTGACGGAGCCCGGCGGCCGGCACGATGAGCGCCGCATCGTTGACGGCTCGAACGCGATATCCCCGATCAAGCAACGCCGCTTCAAGATCCCGCCCGATCGAGGGATTGTTGATTCCCTGCGCACCGAAGGCGATGGAGACAATCGAAAGACCGGCGGGCAGGGTGGCGCGCAGGCGCGAAGCCAGCCAATCGGCGCCGTGAGACGCGGGCTCCGCGTCCCAATCCTGACTGGAGATGACCGTGTCCAGAATACGCGCACCGGCCAGCGTTTCGACGACCAGATGCGTCTTCGTCCCGCCGACATCAAGCGCCACAAGACATTCACTGCTATCCATCGTCAGGCTACCTTGGTGTCGTTGTGGTGGAAGACGAAGGCATCGGGATCGAGCCCGCGGGCAAGCGCCGTTTCAACCGCAATGGTCTGCATGATGACGGCCTCGAGGATTGGTCGCTGGGTGATGCTGACGCGCGGTAGCGGTATATAGGTCAGCCAATCGCTGGCTGCGGCTTGCACGGGGCCGGCAAGGATCGTGTGATGACCGGCTTTTGCCAGGGTCGATGCCAATTCCGCCTCCCGCTCGTCGCCAAAGAGAATATGCACGCCCTTGCCGGCGGATTCCATCGCGCCGTGCAGATACTGCCTGGTCGACATGCCGGTCGAAGGGATGCGGGCGATCTCGCGCAGCAGCAGCGCGCCGACTTCGGCTGAACCGGCCGAAGGGGCAATCCCGGCGCAATCGACATAGACCGCGTCTGTCATGCGCGCGAGAATCTCACCGATCTGCATCTTGAGTTGCTGCTCGACGGTGCGGAAGGCAGCGGGAAGATCTGACCAGGATGTATCGGTCGCGCCGCCATCCCAGGCCTCGGCGATCATGCCAAGAGCTGCGATCGTTGCCGTATAGCCGATCGTCGATGCGTAGCTGTCGGGGATCGCGCCGAGCGAGACATTGGCCGACGAGGCGGCCGCGACGGGGGAATCCTTGGCGTTGACCACCGATATGCGCAGGCTGCGGTCGATCGAGTTCAGTACGGCAAGCGTCTCGGTGCTCTTGCCGCTTTGCGAGACGGCGATCACCGGATGGCTGGATGCGGGGAAGGGGATCGGATATTCGCCGCCATTGAGGCGCCACGAATGCACACCGCGGGACCGCAAGGCCCAGACGGCAGCCGAACTCGCTGCAAAGCTTGCGCCGATACCCATGAAGATCGGGCCCGCGCCTTTCAGCGCGCTGGAAGCATTGCGAACTTCGCTGCCAATTGCAGCAATCGCGGTCTCCAGCGCATTGGCCTGGGAGGCGCGCGCGTCAGCCAGCGAAATATAACCTTTGACCATTGCGGTCTTCTCCTTGGTCCTGAAATGATGTGCGGCCGCGGTGGCCAGCGCGTGCCGGATGGACGGACGGCGTCACCCGCCGGTCTTCGCAGTGCGTGAAAAAGATGTCCGCAGGCGGTAGCGGTCGCCTGCGTAGCGGATCGTCGATGCCATGACCGGCCGCCCGCTGCTGTCTTCGACAAGCTGGCGCATGGCGAGGATCGGCATGCCCTGCTCGATGCCGAGATGGCGGGCAAGCGTCTTGTCTGCGGCGTGCGCCTCGATCGTCGATTCGGCGCGCGCCAGGTCAAAGCCGGCACCGGTCAGCAGCTTGAAAAGCGAAGCCGTCTTGAAATCGACACCCGACATATCGAGCCCGCGGATCATCGGGAAGAACGACGTGTCGACGGCAACCGGCACGCCATCCAGCCGACGTATGCGGTCGAGATGAAAGACCGGCGCGCCGGGCGCAATGCCGAGCTCTTCTGCCTCATCGAGGCTTGCGGGCGCCCCTTCGGCACGCAGCACGTCCGAGGATGGCGCGAGGCCGAGGCGGGCGGCGGTTTCGCTGAAGGATTCAAGCGTCTGCGGAAATTCCTGATGCGCTTCCGTTGCCACGTACCAGCCACGGCCGTGCGAAGACACCAGCACGCCGTCAGTCACCAGGCTCTGCAGCGCGCGGCGCAGCGTTACGCGGCTGATCGATAGCCGGGTCAGCAGATCGCGTTCCGGCGGCAGACGGTTTCCCGACGCCAGCTTGCCGGCTGCAATTTCCTTCATGATCGCCTTTGCGGCCTGCTGCCACAGGGGCTCGGGAGAATCCGACTGCAAAGGTCCCGGCTGGCCTTCATTTCCGATCATCAGTTCACCGCTACCTTTTCCCACTGCCTGGTTTTCATGGACCGGTAGCATGCATCGATGATCCTGTTGACGATAACCCCGTCTTCGTAGGTTTCGGACGGAGCCTTGCCGGCTGCGAAGCAATCGACGAAATGGCGCATCTGCTGCGAGAAGCCATAGGCGCGCGTCTCTTCCGGTACGGGATAGACCCAGCCGGTCTCGGCATCCGCCTTCTCGACAGTATAGCCGACAGGCTTGCCGACGAAGCCCCAGACGGGACCGACAGAACTGTCGGTGACGATGCGCCCCTCGGAGCCGACGAGCTCATGACGCAGCTGCATGCCGCCCTTTTCGATCCAGGAGGATTCGATGGTCGCCAGCTCGCCACCGGCAAATTTCAGAAGTGCGATCGCGGCATCCTCACCGGTCGTCTTGTCGCCGTGCACCATCGTCGAACCCCAGGCCATCACCTCGGTCACGGGATTGTCCTTTCCGAAGAAATGCCGTGCTGATTCTACGGTGTGGCAGCCCATGTCAAGCAACGCACCTCCGCCTGCGGTCTCCGCATCCCAGAAGTGCGGCGCATGCGGACCCGAATGGGCCTCGCGAGCACGCATCGTCAGCAGCTTGCCGATGCCGCCGGCCTTCAGCATTTCGTAAGCCTTGGCTGTGTTCGGGGAGAAGACCGAACTCTCTGCATATCCGTGCCAGACGCCTGCCTCGATTACTAGCTTGAGCATCTCTGCGGCCTCGGCTTCGGTGCGGGCAAGCGGCTTGGTGCAGACCACGGCCTTCTTGTGTTTTGCGGCAATTCTTGTCGCCTCGAGATGCACCTCGTTCGGGAGGGCGATGATGACAAGATCAACGGAAGGGTCGGCGCAAAGGGCATCCATTGTGGCGTGGGCCTTGATCCGCCACTTGGCCGCAAATTCCTCGGCCCGCTTGCCGCTGCGAGAATAGCAGCTGCGCAACTCCGCATTGCGGACGTCAAGCAGTGCATCGGCATAGCATTCGCCAATGAAACCCGATCCCAGCAACCCGACGCCGATCATTTCCACCCCTCCAAGCTCTGTGGCAACAGTCCTTATTCCTTTCAATCGAATACCACATAAGACAAAAATGGGAAACAAAAAATATAACTTGTCACAACTGGTATTGAGAGGTATCGTCGCCTCAACAATCGCCGGACTGAGATTAAAAGAACCGGCATGGGAGCAGTTTTGAGTCACAAGAATGGGAGATTATGAAATGCTTTCAAAGCACGCATTGCTGAACGGTGCCGTTGTCTCACTGGTTGCGATGGTCGCTGCCGGCAGCGCTTTCGCCGAAGATGTCACCATCAAGCTCGGAAGCTGGCGGACCGAAGATATCGCAGTGTGGCAGGATAAGATCATTCCTGCCTTCGAAGCCAAAAATCCCGGCATCAAGGTGGAGTTCTCTCCGGTCAATACCAATGAGTATAATGCAGCGATGCAATCCCAAATTGAAGCTGGCGCGGGACCCGATCTCTTGACCTGCCGCCCCTTCGACGTCAATCGCGAGTGGATCAGCCGCAAATATTTCGACTCCCTGGCAGACTTCGGCGCCATCAAGAATTTCGACGACACGTCGAAGGCCGCCTGGACCGACGCCAAAGGCACGCCCTATTGCTTGCCGATCGCCGCCGTGCTTGCTGGCTTCTATTACAATGTCGATATCTTCAAGGAGCTCGGGCTCGAAGTTCCGAAGACTGCTGACGAGTTCGTCAAGGTACTGCAGAAGATCAAGGATAGCGGCAAATACGAGCCACTTGCCTATGGGTCGGCAGAATCCTGGCAGCTCGCCTATAACGGTCTTTACAATATCGGTCCGTCCTATTGGAACGGCGAAGAGGGCCGCCAGGGCCTGATCGACGGCACCAAGAAGCTGACAGATCCGGAATTCGTCGAGGCCTTCAAGGCCTTCGCAGCCTGGAAGCCGTTCCTGCCTAATGGGCAGGCAAGCCTGCAATATGCCGACATGACCCAGCTTTTCACCATTGGCCGCGCGGCAATTCTTCCTGATGGCTCCTGGGATATCAATCAGGTGACCTCGACGGGTCTCAACGTCGGCGTCTTCGGCCCGCCTGCTGCCAAGGAGGGCGGTCAGCGCTACCTGCAGGAAATGCCTGACATGGCGATCGGCATCAATGCCGCAAGCAAGAACAAGGATGCGGCAAAGACCTTCCTCACCTGGCTCGCATCCCCGGAATTCCAGGAACTTTACGTCAATGCCGCCCCCGGCTTCTTCGCCATGAGCAGCACACCGGTGACCTATAACAACGCGCTGGCGCAGAAATTCGCCGACCTGAAGAAGGACGCCAAACTGACGCCGCGCCTGGCGCTGGACCGGCTGAGCGCCGGCAATCCGCCGCTCGACGACGAAATCTGGCGCGTGCTGCAAACGATGATGATCGGAGACGATGTCACCCCTGAAAAGGCGACTGCAGAACTCCAGGCCGGTCTTGCATCCTGGTACGCACCGCAGAAAAAGTAACAAGAGCGCCCCGCGCACCGCACCGGTGCGCGGGGCTCCCGATGCCCGCCGGCATCAGCTGGCGACCAGACTACGGAGATACCGGGTGACACGTCCTGCGACGGCTCGCTGGAGCCTTTTCCTTTTTGTGCTGCCAGCGCTCGCAATCTATCTCGCTTTCGCCGTCTTGCCGCTCATCGCCTCGATCGTCATGAGCTTCTTCGATACGGATGGTCCGGCCGGGCGCGTCTTCGTCGGGCTGGAAAACTATTATTATCTCTTCACCCATCCGGTCACGAGCGCGCGTTTCTGGAACGCGCTGCTGAACAATTTCGAATATTTCGTCATCCATCTGGTGGTCGAAGTACCGATCGGCCTTTTGATGGCTGGTCTGCTCACCTCCGGTCTGCTGAATCGTTCCGAAGGCGTCTACCGCACGCTGCTCTTTATCCCCGCGACGCTCTCCGTCGTCATCGTCGGCTTCATCTGGCGGCTGATCATCAATCCACTCTGGGGACTGGTCGGCTTTCCGCTGCTCGGCAACGAACTGACGGCACTGCCGACGATCTCTCTGATGTCGGTCTGGCAATATGTCGGCATTCCGATGCTCTTCCTTTACAGCGCGCTGCTTGCCGTCCCGGAGGATGTCGTCGAGGCGGCGCGGATCGATGGCGCCGGAAACTGGCGAATCTTCTGGGCGATCAAGTTCCCGCTGATTGCGCCGCAATTCGGTCTGATCGTCATCCTCACCTATATCTGGACCTTCAACGGTTTCGATCTGGTCTTCGCGCTGAATGGCGCAGCACCGGGCCCGAACTACAGTACGGATATTCTCGGGACGCTGTTTTACCGCACCTTTTTCGGGTCCAGCGGCCAGGTGGCCGATCTGGATCTCGGAGCGACTGTCGCAACGGTGATCTTCGTCATCATTCTTCTCGTCACTGCCGCTTATTTCTGGCTGGTCCAGCGACGGCTGCAAGCGCACCAAGTCTGAGGAACAGAAGAGATGTCATCGTCAGCCAAAGTCAGTGCCAGCTTCTACGGCTCCAGTCGCCAGCGCATGGTGCTCGATCGCATCGTCGTCCACGGATTGCTGATCTTCTTCGTGCTCCTGGCCCTCGGCCCGATCTTCATCGTCATCCTGAATTCCTTCAAGACGACACCGGCGATCTTCGGCGGTCCCTTCGACCTGCCGACCGTCAAGACTTTCAGCGTCGATGGCTATATCCGGGTCTTCACCCGCGGCAATTTTTTCCTCAACTACCGTAACAGCCTTGTCGTTACCGTCTCGACGATCGTACTGACGGTGGTTTTCTCGGCGCTGGCTGCCTACGGTCTGGTGGAATACCGCCTGAAGATCACGCCCGTGATCGCCGGGCTTTTCGTGGTCGGCATCATGCTGCCGATCCGCCTCGGCACCGTTCCGATCCTCGAAATCATGATCGCCTGGCGGCTGGTCGATACGCTGACGGCACTGGTCCTGGTCTATACCGCAATGAGCGTGCCGATCGCGGTGACGCTGATGATGGCGTATTTCCGCACGGTGCCGACCGAGATAAAGGAAGCGGCACGCATGGACGGGGCAGGGGAATTCCGGACATTCCTGATCGTCCTGCCGGTGGTGAAGCCCGGCCTTGCAGCTGTTGCCACGCTGACGATGCTGCCCGTCTGGAACGACCTCTGGTTCCCTCTGATCCTGTCGCCCGGCCGCAGCAACCAAACCGTGACGCTTGGCGTCCAGCAGTTCGTCGGGCAATTCCTCAGCGACTATCCGGCACTGCTTGCTGCACTCACACTCGGGATTTTGCCTCTCGTCGTTCTCTACGTGGTGTTCTCACGGCAATTCGTTCGTGGCCTGAGCCAAGGGGTCGGCAAGTGACGAGAAGAGCGGCGAGGATGCTGCCGCCCTTCTCCAGCTACTGACGAGCGCGCTGAGCATCAGCCCGCAAGCTTGCCGCCATCGACGGCAAGCGAGTGACCGGTCAGGAAAGACGCCTGTGGCGACGCCAGAAAGACAATCGCTGCCGCCACTTCTTCCGAATGGCCGAGACGGCGCATCGGCACATATGATTTCAGGTAATCGAGACGGTCATCCGATCCGCCAGTCAAGCGGTCAAGGAATCCGGTCTGGATAGGTCCGGGCGCTACGGCATTGACGCGAATGGCCGTGGTTGCGACCTCGAGGGCCGCCGATTTCGTCAGCCCTTCCACCGCGTGCTTGCTGGCGACATAGACGGATCCGTTCGGTGTTCCAACCTTGCCCAGCACAGAGGACACGTTGATGATGCTGCCGGTTCCCTGCGCCTTCATCACACGCAACTCATGCTTCATGCTGAGGAGGGTGCCCAGCACATTGGTGTCGAAGGTCGCCGCGTAAGTTTCGGCAGTCTGCGCCGTTACCGGCCCGAACGCACCTTCGGTGCCGGCATTGTTGACGGCGACGTCGAGACGGCCGAAGCGGGCCACGGTCTGGTCGATGAGCGACTCGACTTCTTGGTCATGGCGGACATCGGCACGAACAAATTCGGCCTCGGCGCCCATGGCGCGGAGTTGCTCGACAAGCTCGCGGCCCAGTTCGTCGCGGCGGCCGGAAACCACAAGGCGGGCGCCATCGCGGCCAAAAGCAATCGCCGTCGCGCGGCCTATACCGGTAAGCGCACCGGTGATCAAAACAACAGGAGCAGACATCGGAAAACCCTTTCAAGCCTCGGCGGAAATCGCGCAAGGTGAATAATATGTACGTACGTACATTTGTAGGTGTCAACAAAAATGTACGATCGTACATCCTGCTTGTGTGCGGAGATGGTCAGTGGAGCGGGCGCAGCACGATCGAGAAGAGCACTGTTTCAAGCCGTTCGATCGGCTCCGGGCTGCGCTGAGATTTGCTGAGCAGCACCGCTCCCTGATGCGAGGAGACGATGAACCCGGCGACCTGCCGGCAATCGATATCCGGGGCCACTTCTCCCGCCTTGACGGCCGCCTCTATGCAATAGGCGACTGCATCGGTGAGGCCAGCGACAATCTCATTGACGCGTTGACGTATGGCATCGCCAGCCACGCCGGTTTCGGCAATGAAGTTGCCAAGCAAGCCCCCGAGAGGGCCGCCACAGCTTCCCTTCGAACGGCTGCCGGCAATGTATTCCCGAAGCCGCATCAATGGCGGCTTCGCATCGTTGCGCAGCGTATCGAGCACGACATTCTGGCTGTTGGCGAAATAGAGCTCAACGATCTCGAGCCCGAACGCTTCCTTGGAAACGAAATGATTGGTGAAGGAGCCCAGGGGCACGCCAGCTGCGCTGACAATGCTGCGCACCGAGGCGGACGAGAAGCCGACCTCGTCGACGACCTTAAGGCCTTCCCTCAGAATTTTTTCGCGGTTCGACAGCTTCGCCATGGCTGCAATATGCTGAGACCGGCGCGGATCGTCAATGAGTGGTGGTAAGGGCTCTACCGGGAGTCATTGAGTCTCCTGCCTCAATAACGGCGATGCGCCTTGGCCTATGCTATCGCATGGAGCTCGGCGCAGGCATCGTCAATCCGCTCCGCCGTCGTCATCGGTGCTGAATTCGGAAGTGAGTTCGCGCCTGATAAAGTCGGCGAAGGTTCTCGCTTTGCTACTCGCCGTGCGTCCACTCGGGAAGACCGCCCAGAGATCGATGGGCGGAAGATCCCAGTCCTGGAGGACGCGCCGGACCTTGCCGGAGGCCAGTTCGGGCGCGAACATCCATTCAGAGGCGACGGCCAGTCCCATTCCGGCAAAGACCGCTTCGCGAACACCCTCGGCTGCGGTCAACCGGATGCGCCCCTTGATGGTCACGGCGCTTTGAACCAGCCCCTGGCTGAAGTTCCAGACAGTGCCGCCGCTGCGCAGATCGTAGACGACGGCTTGATGTGCCCCCAGGTCCGCAGGAGAGGTGGGCTCACCGTGGCTTTCAAAATACTCCGGTGAGGCGACCACGACGCGCGGGCTCTGTCCGACCTTGCGGGCGGTCAGCGATGAATCCTGCAGATCTCCCATTCGCAAGGCGATGTCGATACCGGCTTCGACAAGATCGACGTTGCGATCGTCCATGAATACTTCGATATCGAGATCGGGGTGCATGGCCAGGAATTTTGGCAAGTGGGGAACCACGTGGAGCCGCATGAATGTCACCGCGCCGCTGATCCGCAGCCGGCCGTTGAGAGCGGCACCTGAGCCCCGCGCCTTGGCCTCGGCCTCGTCGGCCTCTTCGACAGCGCGCTTGGCGTGTTCATAAAAATTCTCGCCCGCCTCCGTCGGCATCAGGCCTTGCGTCGTCCGCAACAGCAGCCTGGTGCCGACGCGCTCTTCGAGTTGGGCGATCATTTTGGAAATTGCCGGCTGTCCGACACGCAACTGCCGCGCGGCACCGGTGAATGATCCGGTATCGACGACGCGCACAAAGGCGTCCATGGCAGCGAGCCGGTTCATGGGCCATTCCTCCCTGGAATGATGCATATGTCTCCATCGCGGCTTCCCCCGTCAAGTCCACGGGCGCAAATAATGCGCGGTGCTCGATGCGGCAGCATCCCCATTAATTCTCCAGAGTGGAAACCACGATGATCGAAGTCTATGCCTTTGCGACGCCCAACAGTGTTCGCGTGCCTATCGCCCTTGAAGAGCTCGGGCTTGCTTATGAGCTCAAGCCTATTAACGTCCGCAAGGGCGAGCAGAAACTGCCGGACTACCCTGGCCATCAACCCCAATGGCAAGGTTCCTCTCCTGATCGATAGCGACGGCCCCGATGGGGAGCCCATCACCGTAAGTGAATCCGGGGCGATCCTCGTCTATCTTGCTGAAAAGACCGGAAAGCTGCTTCCGGGCGACGGCACAGGCCGCGCCCGTGTCTTCGAACAGATGTTCTTCCACCTGACCGGAATTGGCCCAGCCTTTGGGCAACTCGGCTTCTTCAAGCGGCAGGCGGCCGAGCAGATCCCATTGGCGATCGCAAGATTCCAGGCCGAGGCTGAACGCGTCCTCGCCGTGCTCGAAGGCGTGCTTCAGGAGCGCAAATTTGTTGCCGGAGACCAGTTCACGATCGCCGACATCGTGCATTTCGGGTGGCTGTGGCGTCGCGAATTTGCAGGCATAGACTTCGAGAAGACGCCAAACATTGCGCGCTGGTACGGCGAGATCGATGCGCGTCCTGCGGTCAAACGCGCGATCGAGAAAGTCACGGCACTGGTTCCTGCGACATGACTGCTTCGAAAGCAGATCGGGCCGGTCTTTCCTAGTCAGGATCGTCCTCAACTGACGGCTTGCAATCAAAGAAACATAAGGCGCGTGCCCGGCGACGGCGCGCGCCTTTGGCGTATTGAGAGATCGTCCTGCGAAGGTACAGAGAGTTCCGGCGCATTCCATTATGGAATAATCGATAGTCGGGTTTGGCGTCTACAACGCCGCTTTTGCCGAATTTATCTGATTGGCAGGCACCCGCCGGGTGCCATCCCGCGTGAAAGACCGAACAGTCGGCAAGCGCGGGTCCAGCAGATCAATTCGAAGGATAATTCCATGAGCAAGAAGTTGGATGGCAAGGTTGCCGTTGTGACCGGCGGCAGTGCCGGCATCGGGCTGGGCATCGCAAAGCAGCTCGCCGCAGAAGGTGCACTCGTTTACATCACGGGGCGCCGTCAAAGCGAACTCGACAAGGCCGTCGCGGCAATCGGCCACGGCGCCATCGCGGTGCAGGCCGACGCGTCGAAGCTCGGCGATCTCGATAAGCTCTACGAGATCGTGAAGAAGAATAGCGGCCATATCGACACTCTCGTCCTCAATGCCGGCTTCTACGAGTTCATGAAGTTCGGCGACATCACCGAAGAGCATTTCGACAAGACCTACAATACCAACGTGCGCGGGCTTCTTTTCGCTTTCCAGAAGGCCTTGCCGGTCTTGCGCGACGGTGCGTCCGTAATCCTGACGGGATCCATTGCGGCATCGAAGGGCATCCCGAACATGTCGGTCTATTCTTCGACCAAGGCGGCCATCCGCAGTCTCGTTCGCGGCTGGATCATCGACACGAAGGAGCGCGGTTTCCGCATCAACGTCTTGAGCCCGGGTCATACCGTGACGCCTGGTCTTTCGGGGTTGATCCCGGCCGAGGCTTACGAGGGAATCACCGCGACGATCCCGCTCGGTCGCATGGGCACGCCCGACGATATGGGCAAGACGGCAGTGTTCCTCGCATCCGACGACAGCGCGTTCATCACCGGCGTCCAGCTCGACGTCGATGGCGGTGTCGCCCAGTACTAAGCATGACGCGGGCGGGCCGATGGTCCGCCCGTTTCTACCTCTGGAACCCCGGTTTCTAGGCGTTCTTAACGACCTGGTTGCGCCCCGATCTTGGCTGCCCGCAAGCCGGTGATCTCCTTGTGGAAAAAACCACATCGGAAAAAATCCAGTAAAATCATTTGCATAATTTTCTTTCGGCGGTTCAGCGGGTTCCCCGCCGCAGCCAATTTCGTAGCAGACATCGCGGCGACGAGCTTCTGCCCTTGACGGCGAAAGTTTCTTGGGAAATGCTAAGATGTCAGACCAATTTAAGGTCGACTGCCTGACAAGAAAAATGGGGAACCATGAAGGCAAATGTGAGCGACAGGCCGGTGATCCGGCCACTTCCGGCGATCGACCGTGCGCGTCAGGTGACTGAGGCGCTGGCGCATTACGTCGAGGATGCGAAGCTGAAGGCGGGCGACCGCCTGCCGGCCGAGCGCGAGCTCATGTCCGCTCTGGCCGTTGGCCGTTCCACCATCCGCGAAGCCATCCGCCACTTCCAGGCGCTCGGTGTCATCGAAACCCGCAAGGGCAGCGGTACCTACCTGCTGAAACCGGTTTCGAAAGCGACCATTCATGTGCCGCTCTCCTTCGAAGGCGCCAATCTGCGCGATGCGCTACTGCAGACGCTCGAGGTTCGCCGCGGCATCGAATGCGAGGCGGCGATGGTGGCGGCCCGCAAGCGCACGGCCAGTGACCTCGTGAATATCGAAGAGAAACTGAACGAGATGGAGCGCGTCCATATCGCCAAGGGCAAGTCGGGTCCGGAAGATCTGGCGTTCCATATGGCAGTCTATGACGCGACGCATAATCCGATGTTCGGCCAGCTTCTGGAGCAGATGCGCGAAACCTTCGTCCGCTTCTGGACCCATCCGTTCGACCGGCAGGATTTTGCCCGCCGGTCCTTCCCGTTCCACCGTACGCTTTTCAACGCGATCGCCGCTAAGGATCCCCAGGCGGCGCGTGAGGAAACACTGAAGATTCTCGACGTTGTCGAGGAAGACATCAAGGAAATGTCCAAATGAGCAACTCGCTCGATCCCATCGAACTCGCTTCGCTGATCACCGCCCATGACGACCGCAATTTTGCCGAAGCGGTGGTGCCGCCGATTTTTCAGACATCGCTTTTCACCTTCTCCGATTATGACGACATGATCGCCTCCTATCGCGGCGAGAAGGTGCGGCCGATCTACACGCGCGGCCTCAACCCGACAGTGCGCATGTTCGAGGAAATGCTGGCCAAGCTCGAGGGCGCGGAAGATGCGCTCGGTTTTGCAAGCGGCATGGCGGCGATTTCGTCGGCAGTGCTTTCTTTCGTCGAGCCGGGTGATCGCATCGTCGCCGTCAAGCATGTCTATCCCGATGCCTTCCGCCTGTTCGGCACCATCCTGAAGCGGATGAAGGTTGAGGTGACCTATGTCGATGGCCGCGACGAGGAAGAAGTTGCCAAAGCACTTCCGGGCGCCAAGGTTTTCTATATGGAAAGCCCGACCAGTTGGGTGATGGAAGCCCATGATGTCGGCGCGCTGACGGCACTTGCGAAAAAGCACGGCGTTGTCACCATGATTGACAACAGCTGGGCGAGCCCGATCTTCCAGCGGCCGATCACCCTGGGTGTCGATCTGGTGATCCACTCGGCGTCCAAATATCTCGGCGGTCACAGCGACGTGGTCGCCGGTGTCGTCGCGGGCTCCAAGGAGATGATCGCCCGCATCAAGGCGGAGGCCTATCCCTATCTCGGCGGCAAGCTGTCGCCCTTCGACGCCTGGCTTTTGATCCGCGGGTTGCGCACGCTGCCGATCCGCATGAAAGCTCACGAGACCGCAGCGATGACCATCGCCCAGCGGCTGCAGGCGCTCGACGTGGTCGAGCAGGTCTGCCATCCGGGTCTCGCCAACCGCCTGCCGGCTGGACTCAACGGCACGTCGGGCCTGTTCTCCTTCATCTTCCGCGAAGGCGTCGATATCCGCGCCTTCGCCGATCACCTCAAGCTCTTCAAACTGGGCGTGAGCTGGGGTGGACACGAAAGCCTGATCGTACCGGGCGAGGTGGTGCTTCAGCAGAAGGCGCAACCGAACTCCGCGCATACCTTTGGCATTCATGCGCGGTCCGTACGTCTCCATGTCGGCCTCGAAGGGACCGAGGCGCTGTGGAGAGACATCGAGGAGGCGCTCGCCGCCGCTGCGTGACGACAATAGTGAGAGAAACACCTTCAACAAAAGGGGAACTGAGCATGAAAAGACTGATAACCGCAACGCTCTTCGCCACCATGATGGCAGGAACGGCCTTCGCCGACACGACGCTGAAACTCGTCGAGGTCATCACCAGCCCGGAGCGCACCGAGACGCTGAAGTCGATCGTCGGCAAGTTCGAAGCCGCCAATCCGGGCACCAAGGTCGAGATCATCTCGCTGCCCTGGAACGAAGCCTTCCAGAAGTTCGCGACCATGGTATCGGCCGGCGATACGCCCGATGTCATGGAAATGCCGGACACCTGGCTGTCGCTCTACGGCAATAACGGCATGCTCGAAAGCCTCGAGCCCTATCTTGCCAAGTGGGAGCACACCAAGGACCTGACGCCGCGCGCGCTTGAACTCGGCCGCGACGTCAAGAAGACCGCCTATATGCTGCCCTACGGCTTCTATCTGCGCGCCATGTTCTACAACAAGAAGCTGCTTGCCGAAGCCGGCGTGAAAGAGCCGCCGAAGACGATGGAGGAATTCACCAAGGCTTCCGAAGCCGTCTCCAAGATTTCGGGCAAGTACGGCTACTGCATGCGCGGCGGCCCGGGCGGTCTGAACGGCTGGATGATCTTCGCCGCATCGATGGCAGGATCCAACAAGTATTTCAACGAAGACGGCACCTCGACCATGAACAGCGAAGGCTGGGCAAAGGGTCTGGAATGGATGGTCGATCTTTACAAGAAGGGCTACGCGCCTAAGGATAGCGTCAACTGGGGCTTCAACGAAGTCGTCGCCGGCTTCTACTCCGGCACCTGCGCCTTCCTCGACCAGGATCCGGACGCGCTGATCGCCATCGCCGAGCGCATGAAGGCCGAAGACTTCGGCGTCATGCCTCTGCCGAAAGGCCCCGATGGCAAGTCGTTCCCGACCATCGGCTATGCCGGCTGGTCGATGTTCACGACGAGCCAGAACAAGGACCTTTCCTGGAAGCTGATCGAAACTCTCGAAAGCCCGGATGGCAACATCGAGTGGAACAAGAAGATCGGCGCTCTGCCGGCCTATACTGCCGCCGAAAAGGACCCGTTCTACGCCGGTGACCAGTTCAAGGGCTGGTTCCAGGAACTCGCCGACAAGGACACGGTCCCAACCGTGATGCCGACCTATCTTGAGGAATTCGCCTTCTTCAAGGACTCGCTGGCGATCAAGACCTCGCAGCAGGCCCTCCTCGGCGACATCACGCCGAAGGATCTGGCCGACCAGTGGGCTGATTACCTGACTAAGGCTCAGCAGAAGTTCCTGGCGAAGAAGTAAGTAAAGGCGGGCTCCTTACCCGGAGCCCCCTCATCCGCCTGCCGGCACCTTCTCCCCGCTGGGGAGAAGGGACTTTGCCGCAACCTCTCCGTTCCCTTCTCCCCTCGGGGAGAAGGTGGCCCGTAGGGCCGGATGAGGGGGCTGCACCCGCCGAGGCTAATAGAACAAGAACACGGAAAGCCGACCACCGATGACCATGACCGCCGATACGCACAGGCGCCGCGACCGCAGGCCGTTGCTGAAGCGTCTCGCCGATGCCTCCGAGCCATATCTTTACAGTGCGCCTTCGCTGATCCTCATCATCGGGGTCATGATGGTGCCGTTGGTGATCGGCATCTCCTATGCGTTTCGCGATATCCAGCTGCTGAACCCGTTCTCCGGCGGCTTCATCGGTATCGAGCATTTCCGCGAGCTTTCCAAGGATGCCGCCTTCTATGGCGCGCTGAAGAACACGCTGTGGTGGACCGGCGCTTCCGTCATCCTGCAATTTGCCTTCGGCCTCATCCTGGCGCTGCTGCTTGACAAGCCGTTCTGGGGCAGGGGCATCGTTCAGGCGCTGGTCTTCCTGCCCTGGGCAGTGCCGTCCTTCCTCGCCGGCCTCAACTGGGCCTGGCTCTTCAATCCGGTCATCGGCCCGATCCCGCATTGGCTCTACGCGATGGGCCTGATGAGCGAGCCGGGCAATATCCTCTCCGATCCGCAATATGCGATGTGGGGGCCGATCATCGCCAATGTCTGGTGGGGCATTCCGTTCTTTGCGATCACGCTGCTTGCCGCCCTGCAGGCGATCCCGCGCGATCTCTATGAGGCGGCCTCCATCGATGGCGCCGGCTGGTTCCAGCGCTTCGGCTCGATCACCCTGCCGTTCCTGGCGCCGACCATCGCCATCACCGTGCTTCTGCGCACCGTCTGGATCTCCAATTTCGCCGATCTGATCGTCGTCATGACCGGCGGCGGCCCGGCCGATCGCACGCAGATCGTCGCCAGCTACATCTTCACCCAGGCCTTCAAGCGGCTGGATTTCGGCTATGCCTCGGCGATCGCGCTGGTGCTGCTGGCCCTGCTGCTCGGCTATTCCATGCTGATCATCCTGCTGCGGCAGACGCTGCTGAACAAGGATTGAGACCATGAAGCGATCCATCATCCCCACCGTCGCGCATCGCCTGGCGATCCTCTGCTACATCGCCTTCGCGCTGTTCCCGCTCTACTGGCTGCTGAAGGTCTCTGTCACGCCGAACGATCTTCTCTATTCGGAAGGCGTGCGCATGTGGCCATCGCGCACGACCTGGGAACACTATTCCTTCGTCCTGCAGCACAGCGCCTTCCCGACCTTCTTCAAGAACAGCCTGATCGTCTCGGGTTCGACGGCGATCACCGTGACGATCTGCGCCTCGTTGTCGGGCTATGCGCTATCGCGCTTCAACTTCCGCGCCAAGTACTGGATCGTGGCGCTGATGCTTTTGACGCAGATGTTCCCGCTCGTCATGCTGGTCGCGCCGATCTTCAAGATCCTGACGCCGCTGCATCTGACCAACAGCCTGACCGGTCTCGTCATCGTCTACACCGCCTTCAACGTGCCCTTCGCCACCTTCCTGATGCAGTCCTTCTTCGACGGCATTCCGAAGGATCTCGAAGAGGCTGCGATGATCGACGGCGCTACCCAGTTCACGGCGTTCCGGCAGATCATCCTGCCGCTGACGCTCCCCGGCATTGCGGCGACGCTCGGCTTCGTCTTCACCGCGGCCTGGAGCGAGCTGCTCTTCGCGCTGATGCTGATCAACGGCAACGACGCGGCGACCTTCCCGGTCGGGCTTCTCACCTTCGTCTCGAAATTCTCCGTGGATTTCGGGCAGATGATGGCGGCGGGCGTTATGGCGCTCATTCCGGCCGGCCTCTTCTTCCTGCTCATCCAACGTTATCTCGTGCAGGGCCTGACGGCCGGCGCGGTCAAGGGTTAGTCACATGGCATCGATCGATATCAAGAACGTCAAGAAAGCTTACGGCCATGTGCAGGTGCTGCACGACGTCGACCTCGAGATCAAGGACGGCGAATTCGTCGTCCTCGTCGGCCCGTCCGGCTGCGGCAAGTCCACGCTGTTGCGCATGATCGCCGGCCTGGAAGAGGTTACCGGCGGCGAGATCCGCATTGCCGGAAACCGCGTCAACGAACTGCATCCGAAGGACCGCGACATCGCCATGGTGTTCCAGTCCTACGCGCTCTATCCGCACATGAATGTCGCGGGCAACATGAGCTACAGCCTTAAGCTCCGGAAGACGGCCAAGGAAAAGATCGCCAGCGCCGTCGGCTCCGCCGCCTCGAAGCTCGGCCTCGACCCATTGCTGGAACGCCGTCCGAAGGCTCTCTCGGGGGGGCAGCGCCAGCGCGTCGCCATGGGCCGCGCCATCGTCCGCCAGCCGAAGGCCTTCCTGTTCGACGAGCCGCTGTCGAACCTCGACGCCCGCCTGCGCGAACAGATGCGCGCTGAAATCAAGAAACTGCATGGCGACCTGAAGGCGACCTCGATCTACGTCACCCACGACCAGATCGAAGCGATGACGCTTGCCGACCGCATCGTGGCCATGCATGGCGGCGTGGTGCAGCAGGTCGGCAGCCCGCTGGAACTCTACGACCGTCCCGCCAATCTCTTCGTCGCCGGCTTCATCGGCTCGCCGGGCATGAATTTCCTTGAGGCGATCTATGAGAACGGCGGCGCAAAGCTGAAGGATGGCACGGTCGTTCCGCTGCTTTCGTCGCTGTCGCTCGCCAATGGCTCGAAGATCACCCTCGGCATCCGCCCGGAACACGTCGTCATGTCCTCAGGCGGCGCTGGCATGAGCGCCGATGTCGAACTCATCGAACCGACAGGCTTCGGCATCATCCTGCACCTGTCGCTGCACGGCCTGCCGTTCAAGGTCTTCACGCTCAACCGCGAATCGCTGACCGCCGGACCGAAGGTCAACGTGACCTTCCCGGCAGAGCATCTGCATATCTTCGACGAGGCGGGTAACCGGGCGAGCTGAGGCCGCCCGGCTAAGGACTTAGCTCCGCAGCCCCGGCGCTTCCTGGCCGGTGCGCTCGACATATTCGGTATAGCCGCCGCCATACTGGTGGATGCCATCCGGCGTCAGTTCCAGCACGCGGTTGGAGAGCGCTGCCAGGAAGTGACGGTCGTGCGAGACGAAGAGCATGGTGCCTTCGTAATCGGCGAGCGCCTTGATCAGCATTTCCTTGGTGTCGAGGTCGAGGTGGTTGGTCGGCTCGTCGAGAACCAGGAGGTTTGGCGGGTCGAACAGCATCTTGGCCATGACCAGACGCGCCTTTTCGCCGCCGGAGAGGACACGGCACTTTTTCTCGACATCGTCACCCGAAAAGCCGAAGCAGCCGGCGAGTGCACGAAGCGGCGCCTGTCCTGCGAGCGGGAAGGAATCTTCCAGCCATTCGAGAACCGTGCGCTCACCGTCGAGGATGTCCATGGCGTGCTGGGCAAAATAGCCGAGCTTGACGCTGGCGCCGAGCGCCACGCTGCCCTGATCCGGTTCGGTCGAGCCGGTGACCAGCTTCAGCAGCGTCGATTTTCCGGCGCCGTTGACGCCCATGATGCACCAGCGCTCCTTGCGGCGGACCATGAAATCCAAGCCTTCATAGATGCTGCGGCTGCCATACTTCTTGTGCACGTTCTTGATGTTGATGACATCTTCGCCCGAGCGCGGCGCCGGCAGGAATTCGAAGGCGACAGTCTGGCGGCGGCGCGGCGGCTCGACGCGTTCGATCTTGTCGAGCTTCTTCACGCGGCTCTGCACCTGTGCGGCGTGCGAAGCGCGGGCCTTGAAGCGCTCGATGAACTTGATTTCCTTGGCAAGCATCGCCTGCTGGCGTTCGAACTGCGCCAACTGCTGCTTTTCGTTCTGCGCCCGCTGGTTTTCGTAGAAGCCGTAGTCGCCGGAATAGGTGTTCAGCGAGCCGGCGTCGATCTCGATGATCTTGGTGACGATGCGATTGAGGAATTCGCGGTCGTGCGAGGTCATCAGCAGCGCGCCGTCGTAATTCTTCAGGAAGTCCTCAAGCCAAATCAGGCTTTCGAGATCGAGATGGTTCGACGGTTCGTCGAGCAGCATCACGTCGGGGCGCATCAAGAGGATGCGGCCGAGCGCCACGCGCATCTTCCAGCCGCCCGAAAGCGCGCCGACATCGCCGTCCATCATTTCCTGCGTGAAGCTGAGGCCATCGAGCACTTCGCGGGCGCGGCCCTCCAGCGCATAGCCGTCGAGCTCCTCGTAACGGGCCTGCACTTCGCCGTAACGCTCTATGATGGCGTCCATCTCGTCCATGCGGTCAGGGTCGGACATCGCCGCCTCGAGATCGCGCAGCTCGGCAGCGACTTCGCTGACCGGGCCGGCACCTTCCATGACTTCGGCAACGGCGCTGCGACCGGACATTTCGCCGACATCCTGGTTGAAGTAACCAACGGTCATGCCCTTTTCGACGGAAATCTGGCCCTCGTCGGGGATTTCCTCGCCGGTGATCATCCGGAACAGCGTCGTCTTGCCGGCGCCGTTCGGGCCGACGAGACCGATCTTCTCGCCCTTGTTCAGGGCGGCTGACGCCTCAATGTAGAGAATGCGGTGGCTGTTCTGCTTGCTGATATTTTCGATGCGGATCATGGAGGAGCGGGTACCTGAAAAGTTGTTGCGGCGCGCTTATCATGCGCCGCAGCATTTGTCGCGATTTTCCTTCCGCCGGGGTCTCAGAAGACCTGGCGGAGGATGACGAAGAGCACGAAGGCGATGGCGATCGAGGCGGGCAGGGTGAGCACCCAGGCCATCAGCATGTTGCGCACGGTCGACCACTGAAGGCCCGAGCCGTTCGCCGCCATGGTTCCGGCAACGCCCGACGACAGAACGTGTGTCGTCGAGACCGGCAGACCAAAATGATCAGCCGCGCCGATCGTCACCATGGCGACGACTTCGGCGGCCGCACCCTGTCCATAGGTCAGGTGCGTCTTGCCGATCTTTTCGCCGACGGTGACGACGATGCGCTTCCAGCCGACCATGGTGCCGAGCCCGAGCGCTATGGCCACGGCGATCTTCACCCAGAGTGGGATGAACTTCGTCGCGTTGTCGACTGCCTTGTGATAGCCGGTCACCGCCTGCAGGTCGGCATCATCCATCGGCAGCAGCTTCTGCTTGTCGATCAGCTTCAGCGCTTCACCGATCAGATAGATGTCGTTGCGCACGTTACCGACGAGATTGGTCGGAACCGCTTCCAGCGTCGGGAAGGCGGCGACTTCGGCGCTCGTCTGGTGGATATATTGCTGCAGGGCAGGGGTCGTCGCATCCGTCCAGGTCTTGGTCTTCACGGCATTGCTGACCTCGGCCTTGTATTCGGTGACGGTGACGCCGGGCTTCACATATTTGCCGAGTGCCGTTTCCACCTGTGCGGAGGCCTGCTTGTAGGCTTCCAGGTAGTTGACATCAGGCGTGCGGTTCAGCGCGAATGCCGTCGGCACCAAGCCGATAAGGATCAGCATGATGAGACCCATGCCTTTCTGGCCATCGTTCGATCCGTGGGCGAAGCTGACGCCGGTGCAGGTGAAAATCAGGATGGCGCGGATCCAGAGCGGCGGCGGCTGGTTGCCCTTCGGCTCCGCATAGAGCTCTTTCTTGCGAACGAGAAACTTCATGACGACGAGCAGGATCGCCGAGAGGCCGAAGCCGATCAGCGGCGATATCAGCAGCGACAGGCCGATATTGGTCGCTTGCGACCAGTCGACACCGCTGGTGGCGCTGCCTGCCGGGGCCAGGAACTGGTTGGCAAGGCCGACGCCGATGATCGAGCCGACAAGCGTGTGCGAGCTTGAGGACGGCAGGCCGAGATACCAGGTGCCGAGGTTCCAGACGATGGCGGCGATCAGCAGGGCGAAGACCATCGCCAGACCGGAGCCGGAGCCGACCTGCAGGATGAGCTCGACCGGCAGAAGCGCCAAGATACCGAAGGCAACAGCGCCCGACGAAGTCAGCACGCCGAGGAAGTTGAAGAAGCCGGACCAGATGACCGCCAGTTCGGCGGGCATCGAACGGGTGTAGATCACGGTCGCCACGGCATTTGCCGTGTCGTGGAAGCCGTTGACGAACTCGAAACCGAGCGCGATCAGCAGCGCCAGTCCGAGCAGGATCCACGGAACGGCGGCGGCGGCTTCCGTCAGGTCGCGGCCGAGCGCATAGGCCACGTATCCGAGGCCGACGAGAAGAATGAGCAGAAAGACCGGTATGAACCATTTGCCCGCACTCGACGAGTGCAGCGGATGGCTACCGGACTGAGGCATTGGGTGATCGGGGGCGATATCAGCCATGTCCTTGTCCTTTCATGGAAAAGCATCCAAAGCTACGTCTCGCCCATGAACCTTGCGTGACACAACTTTTCGGTAATGCGGCCCTGCGTTCTCGCGCATCTGCGATTGTCACATTACTGTCGTCAAACCCTGTTGATGTGGCGCCGATCAAAGGGACAGGACCATGACTCAGGAAGAAATCGACCAGCTCCGCCGCATCAAGGACGAGATTGCAGACAGTTTCGACGAGGAACTGGAAATGCAGATGGAGGAAGACCGGCTTGATGACCTCGTCGCCGAGAACCTTCCAGGCGGCATCGAAGACGTGCTGGAGCGGAAAACCTATTTCCGCGAGCTTTTCCGCCTCCAGCATGAGCTGGTGAAGCTGCAGGACTGGGTGCAACACAAGAAGCTGAAGGTCGTCGTGCTGTTCGAAGGTCGCGATTCCGCCGGCAAGGGCGGGGCGATCAAGCGCGTCACGCAGCGCCTCAATCCGCGCGTTTGCCGTGTCGTCGCCCTTCCGGCGCCGACCGAGCGCGAGCGGAACCAGTGGTATTTCCAGCGCTACACGCCGCACCTTCCGTCAGCTGGCGAAATGGTTCTGTTCGACCGCAGCTGGTACAACCGCGCCGGCGTCGAGCGCGTCATGGGCTTCTGCACCAAGGACGAGCTGGAAGAATTCTTCCGCTCGGTACCGGAATTCGAGCGCATGCTTGTTCGTTCCGGCATCATCCTCGTCAAATACTGGTTCTCGATCACCGACGAGGAGCAGGAATTCCGTTTCCGCATGCGTATCCAGGATCCGCTGAAGCAGTGGAAGCTGTCGCCGATGGATCTCGAAAGCCGCGTGCACTGGGAAGAATACACCAAGGCCAAGGAAGAGATGCTCGACCGGACCCATATTCCGGAAGCGCCGTGGTGGGTGGTCCAGGCCGTCGACAAGAAGCGGGCGCGCCTCAACATGATCGCCCATCTTCTGCAGCATATCCCCTACGCGGATGTGCCGAAGGACAATATCGTCCTGCCGCCGCGCGTGCGCCACGACGACTATTCGCGCATACCGGTTCCGCCTGAGATGTACGTGCCGGAAATCTATTGAATGTGCCTGAGCGGGCGGTCGCACCGCCCGCAGCCGTCATCCTCGGCGCTGTGCCGAGGATCCAACGATCCCCTACGTCAGCCGTTGCAGATGCTCGGGACAAGCCCGAGCATGACGAAGTGAGGGTCAGCCCTTCCTGAACAGTTTCCAGCGCGTCGGCCGGAAGGCGATGTGCTTGCTGTCGAGGACTTCGGTCTGTGACGGCGGCACTTCCAGCTCGATATGCTGGTGCCCCTTGCCGATATCGATTTCGATATGCCTTGTTCCCGCGACACGGCGACTGGAGGCGAGCGTGCCGGGGATGCCGCCACGGTTCGCGTCCAGCAGTTCGATGTCGTGCGGGCGGAAATAGAGCTGCGCCTCGCCGTCCGGCTCGCCATCGGCCTTCAGACCGAGCGTCCGGCCCTCGAACAGGATGTCGCCGCCGACGATCTTGACGTTCAAACAGTTCGACTGGCCGACGAAACCGAAGACGAAGGGTGAGTTCGGACGATCGTACACTTCGTCCGGCGTGCCGACCTGCTCGATCGCACCCTGGCTCATGACGACGACGCGGTCGGCCAGCTCCATCGCTTCGTCCTGGTCGTGGGTGACGAAGACGGTGGTATGGCCGGTGCGGTCGTGGATTTCCCGCAGCCACTTGCGCAGATCCTTGCGCACCTGGGCGTCGAGCGCGCCGAACGGCTCGTCGAGCAAAAGCACGTTCGGTTCGACCGCCATGGCGCGGGCGAGCGCCACGCGCTGACGCTGGCCGCCGGAAAGTTGGGCCGGATAGCGCTTTTCGAGGCCTGAGAGTTGGACGAGATCCAGCAATTCGAGCGCCCTCTTGCGGATTTCGGCCTTCGGCGGACGGCGGGCGCCGTCACGCACCTTGAGGCCGAAGGCGACGTTGTCGAGCACCGTCATGTGGCGGAACAAGGCATAGTGCTGGAACACGAAGCCGATGTTGCGCTCCTGCACCGTCTTTTTCGAGGCATCCTCGTCGCCGAAGAAGACCTTGCCTTCGGTCGGGCTTTCGAGGCCGGCGATGAGGCGAAGGAGTGTCGTCTTGCCGGAACCGGAAGGGCCAAGCAGCGCGATCAGTTCGCCCGAGCGGATATCGAGTGAAACGTCGTGCAGGGCCGGAAATCGGTCGAATTCCTTGCGTATGTTTTGAACGCGTACTTCCATTCTCAATCCTTCAGTGCCGCCGGCTGGCGGCGATTTCCGCGCTGTATCGCATTTCGAGCAGCGTTTTCAAAACAAGGGTCACAAGGGCAAGCAGGGCAAGCAGTGTCGCGACGGCAAAGGCGCCGGTGAAATTATACTCGTTGTAGAGAATTTCCACCTGCAGCGGCATCGTGTTGGTCTGGCCACGGATATGGCCGGAGACAACGGAGACGGCGCCGAACTCGCCCATGGCGCGGGCGTTGCAGAGCAATACGCCATAGAGCAGGCCCCACTTGATGTTCGGCAGCGTCACATACCAGAAGGTCTGCCAGCCGCTGGCGCCGAGCGACAGGGCCGCTTCTTCATCGGCCGTTCCCTGTTCCTGCATCAGCGGGATGAGTTCGCGGGCGACGAAGGGGAAGGTGACGAACATCGTGGCCAGGATCAGCCCCGGCACGGCGAACAGGATCTTGATGCTATGGGCATCGAACCATTTGCCGAGATAGGTGTTGGCGCCGAACAGGAGCACGAAGACAAGACCCGAGATCACCGGCGACACCGAGAAGGGCAGGTCGATCAGCGTCGTCAGAAACGCCTTTCCCTTGAACTCGAACTTGGCGATCGCCCAGGCCGCGGCAACGCCGAAGACGACGTTCAGCGGCACGCTGATGCCGGCGACGATCAGGGTGAGGCGGATCGCCGAGAAGGTTTCTGCATCCTGCAGCGCCTGGAAGAACGGCGGAACGCCCTTGCGGAATGCTTCGACGAAGACGGCGGCCAGCGGCAGGAACAGGATCAGCAGCAGGAAGACCAGCGATAGCAGGATCAGCGCCCAGCGCGCCAGCCTGCTTTCCGTCACGACGGAGGCGACCTTCGGAGAGGCGGAGACAGTATCAAGCGCCATGTCCGTACCTCCGTCTGCGCCAGCTCTGAATGAGATTGATGACGAGCAGCATGATGAACGAGATGATGAGCGTGAGGGCCGCAATGCCGGTGGCGGCGGCGTAATTATACTCTTCGAGCTTGATGACGATCAGCAGCGGCGCGATCTCCGATTTGAACGGCAGGTTGCCGGCAATGAAGATGACCGATCCGTATTCGCCGACGCCGCGGGCGAAGGCGAGTGCAAAACCCGTCAGCACGGCGGGCGCAAGGCCAGGCAGCAGCACGCGGGTGATCGTCTGGAAGCGGTTGGCGCCGAGCGTCGCCGCGGCCTCCTCCACTTCCTTGTCGATCTCCTCCATCACCGGCTGAACCGTGCGCACCACGAAGGGCAGGCCCACGAAGATCAGGGCAACGACGATACCGGCCGGGGTGAAGGCGATCTTGATGCCGAGCGGCGCCAGAAACTGGCCGACCCAGCCGTTCGGCGCATAGAGCGTCGTCAGCGCGATACCGGCAACGGCTGTCGGCAGCGCGAAGGGCAGATCGACCATGGCGTCGATGATGCGCTTGCCGGGGAAGCGGTAGCGCACCAGCACCCAAGCGAGGATGACACCGAAGACGGCATTGATGCAGGCGGCGATGAAGGCGCCGCCGAAGCTGATGCGCAGGGCATTCACAGTGCGCGGATCGAGCGCAATCGACAGGAACTTCTCCCAGCCGAGTTCGCTCGAACGCCATGCGAGCCCCGACAAGGGGATCAGGATCAGAAGGGTGAGCCAGGTCAAGGTTAAGCCGAGCGCCAATCCGAAACCCGGAATGACACTCGGCCGCTTCAACCGCCACCGTGAGGGGCTATGTGCGTTCATGAACTCTATTATTGGGCCGGCTTGTAGATCTGGTCAAATACCCCGCCGTCGCCGAAGAATTTCGGCTGGGCTTCCTTCCATCCACCGAAATCATCGATGGTGGCAAGCGTCAACTTCGGGAAGCGGGCGATATCTGCCGGATCGGCAGCTTCGGGCTTGATCGGGCGGTAGAAGTGCTTGGCAGCGATCTTCTGGCCTTCGTCCGAATAGAGGTAGTTCAGATAGGCTTCGGCAACCTTGCGGGTGCCCTTCTTGTCGACATTGCCGTCGACGATGGCAACCGGCGGGTCGGCACGGATGGAGAAGGCCGGGGTCACGATCTCGAACTGGTCGGGGCCGAGTTCTTCAAGCGAGAGATAGGCTTCGTTTTCCCAAGCGAGCAGAACGTCGCCGAGACCGCGCTGGACGAAGGTGGTGGTCGCGCCGCGTGCGCCGGTATCGAGAACCGGAACGTGCTGCAGAAGCTTGGTCACATAGTCCTGCGCCTTAGCTTCGTCGCCGCCATTTGCCTGCTTGGCCCATGCCCAGGCTGCCAGGAAGTTCCAGCGGGCGCCGCCCGAGGTCTTCGGGTTCGGGGTAATGACCTGGACGTCGTCCTTGACGAGATCGGCCCAGTCCTTGATGCCCTTCGGATTGCCCTTGCGGACCAGGAAGACGATCGTCGAGGTGTAAGGGGTGGAGTTGTTCGGGAACTTGGTTTTCCAGTCGGTCGGGATCTTGCCGGTCGCCTTGGCGATCGCGTCGATGTCGCCTTCCAGCGCCAGCGTCACGACGTCAGCTTCGAGACCATCGATGACCGAGCGGGCCTGCGCGCCGGAGCCACCATGGGAGGCCTGGATCGTGACCGCTTCACCGGTATCCTTCTGCCACTTGGCAGCGAAGGCGGCATTGAAGTCCTTATACAATTCGCGCGTCGGGTCGTAGGACACGTTGAGAAGCTGCTGATCGGCGAAAGCCGGAGCAACGGCGCCGATGGCAACGCTACCGGCGAAGACTGCGGCGGCGAGAAGCCTTGTGATCCGAGTTGACTGCATGAAAAACCTCCTTCGTTTCTGCCGTAAACTCTATCAACTTAGTCGTATAATGAAACGAAAGTTCTTCCGGTTGGAACGTCGCTTTCTGGAATGTCATTTCATTTGCAAGAGGTTTCTGAAACGGACTTACCGGACAAGCCTTTGAACCTCTGCCAATTCAATTGCAGAATAGATCGCAGGGATGGTTGTTCAAGGCCGGTCAAGTCCGGGAGTCGGCAATGAAATCGGAATAGAGCTCATCGGCGCTGCGCGCCTTGCGCATCGATGCCAGCACCCCTTCAGACTGCAGGCGCCGGGCGATCGCCGCCAGCACGTTCAGATATTCGCCGCGATTGTTCTCACCGAAAAGCAGCATGAAGGCGATGTCGGTGGGCACATCGTCGATCGCTTCGAAATCGAGCGGCTGGGCGAAGCGGACGAGAAGGCCACGGGGACTGGTCATACCGGGGATCGATGCGTGCGGAACGGCGATACCGTTACCGATGCCTGTCGAACCCAGGTTTTCGCGGGTTTCGAGCGCCCGGATGATCGCCTGCTCCTCGACGCCGAAGGCCTTTCCGGCCTTTTCCGCCATATTCTGGAGCGCGCGCCATTTCGTCGAGACCGAAACGCCGATGAAGGTGTGTTCCGGCAAGATGATGTCTGCAAGATTCATGTGATTTCCATTTGTCTTCGAAGAAGGCTGCGGCCGCTCAATCGGGCTCGCGAAGACGGTAACCGACCCCGGTCTCCGTGGTTATATAGTGCGGCTGATCGGGAACCTGCTCGACCTTTTGACGCAGCTGCCGGACATAGACCCTGAGATATTGAACATCGGCCGCCGGCCCCCAGACCTGTTTCAGCAGAAACTGGTGAGTGAGCACCTTTCCGGCATGCTGGGCGAGCACGCGCAGGATGTCGTATTCCTTCGGCGACAGCTTGATCTCCCTGCCGTCCACCTTGACGATCCGCTTGACGATGTCGATCGACAGGCCGCCGGTCTGGAAGATCGCCTTCTCGCCCTGCTGCTGCAGGCGATGGCGGAGTGCCACGCGGATGCGGGCGCCGAGTTCGGCAATGCCGAACGGCTTGGTGACATAATCATCGGCGCCGGTCTCCAGCGCCTTGACGATACCGGCCTCGTCGGTACGGCTGGAGAGGATGACGACAGGCATGGTCAGCCCGTCGTCCCGCCACTCTTGCAGCAGGTCGTGCCCCGGCGTATCCGGGAGGCCGAGATCGAGAACGACGAGATCGGGCAGATCATCGACCACCGATTGCCGGGCGGCCAGCGCATTGGCGGCCTCGTGGACTTCGTAGCCCTGTGCTGTCAGTCCGACGCGCAGCAGCTTGCGGATAGGGGGCTCGTCATCGACGACGAGAATTTTGACGGGCGAACCGCTCATTTGAGTTCATCCAGTTTGAGAGTGTCATTGGGTCTGGGAAGCCGGATGGTGAAGACCGCGCCTGGGCGATCCTTCCGGTTTCCTGCCGTGATGGTGCCGCCCATGGCCTCGATGAAGCCGCGGCAGATGGAAAGCCCGAGCCCGGTGCCGGCGCGAACCTGATCGCCCTTGCGGACACGGTAGAAGGTGTCGAAGATGCGGTCGAGATCACCCTCGGGAATGCCGGGGCCTTCATCGGAGACCTCGAGCGCAATGCTGAAGGCGTCGGAGAAGCCGCGGATGCGGATGGTCGATGCTTCCGGCGCGTATTTTGCGGCATTGTCGAGCAGGTTGAAGAGCACCTGCTCGAAAAGCACCGGATCGACCTTCACCATCGGCAGGTCTTCGGGAATGCTCATTTCCGTCCTGTGCCCGTCGAGGATCTTGGCGGCGCGGCGCAGTGCGCTTCCGGCAATGTCGCCTGCATAATGCAGCGCATAGTTCGGCTCCATGGCGCCGGATTCGATCTTGGTCATGTCGAGCAGGTTGGCGATGAACCGGTTGAGACGCTCGGATTCATCGACAACGGTCGACAGGAGATCGTTGCGATCCTCCTCGGTCATCGAGCTCAGATAGTCGCGGAGCGTTCCCGCCGCGCCAAGGATCGCCGCCAGCGGGGTCTTCAGGTCATGCGAGATCGAGGTGAGCAGCGCCGAGCGCAGGCGATCGGCTTCCGCTGCAAGTTTGGCGCGGTCGACATCGGCGACGAGCTGGACGCGTTCGATCGCAAGGGCTGCCTGATCTGCCAGCGCATCGAGCAGTCGCTGCTGTTCCGGCGTCAGCAACGGTCCGTCGCGCCGGTCGCTATCGAGGCCGATGACGCCGACGGCAGTGCGGCCGGTGCGTAGCGGCACATAGAGGCGCTTGGCGCCGGGCAGCGTATCGGCACCGCGGCCTGCGGCGTGATTGTGCTCCCAGGCCCAGCGGGCGGCTGCGATATCGGCGTCATCCAGCGTGTCGTCAGGCGGATAGCCGGCCTTCACGGCAATGCCGCCATCTTCCGGCAGCAGCAGGACCACGCGCACTTTCAGCATCGAGGCGATCTGGAAGGCCGTCGCCCAGAGCACGTCATCCAGCGTGCCGGTTCCGGCAAGCTTCTTGGAAAAGAGGTAGAGATCTTCCGTCGTTCTGGCGCGCTGCCTTGCGGCCGCGGCCTGCCGCTGCACCGTTGCCGTCAGGTTGGAGGCGATGATCGCCACGCCGAGAAAGAAGAACAGCGCCAGCACGCTCTCGGGGTCGCTGATCGTCAGCGTGTAGCGCGGCGGCAGGAAGAAGAAGTTGAAGGTCAGCGCGCTGATGATGCAGGTATAGAGCGCCGGACGCAGGCCGTGGATGACGGCCGAGGTCAGCACCGCCATCAGAAACACCAGTGCCAGATTGCGGACATCGAGCACCTGATCGAGCACGATGCCGGCGGCAAGCGCCACGACCACATAGCCCGTTGCCAGAATATAGGCGCGGATATCGAAGGCGGTGGCCGCGGAAGCAGCCTTCACACCGCTCTTGGCCGCCGTGTCCTTCTCGCTTCCCGAGATGACGTGGACGCTGATATCGCCAGCCCGGCGGATCAATTGGTCCGTCGCCGAAGGCTGCAGCCATTCCCGCCATGTCGGCTTCTTCGGCGAGCCGATGACGATATGGGTGACGTTGTTGGCGCCGGCATGGCGCAGCAGCTCTTCCGAGACCTCGCGGCCCGGCAGCGTCAACGCCTCGCCGCCGAGCTGTTCGGCCAGCCGCAGCGTTGCGGCAATCGTGTCGCGCTCGCCTTCCGTCAAATTGATCGAGCGATTGGTCTCGATATAGACGGCCGACCAGGGTGCGCGAAGCCGTGCTGCCATCCGCGAGGCGTAGCGGACCAGTGAGGCCGAGCGCGCGTGGTGATCGACGGAAACGAGCACGCGTTCGCCTGCCGCCCAGGGGCCGGAAATGGCGTGTGCCTGCATATGGGTCAGCAGCTGATCGTCGACGCGTTGCGCAGTCTTGCGCAGCGCCAGTTCGCGCAGTGCAGTCAGATTGCCGGGCGTGAAATAGTTGGTCAGCGCGCGCTCGGCCGTGCGCGCCACATAGACCTTGCCGTCATGCAGCCGCTTGATCAGATCGTCGGGCGTCAGGTCGATGATCTCGATATCGTCTGCAACGTCGATGACCGAGTCCGGCACCGTCTCGCGCACCCGGATGCGCGTGATCTGCGAGACGACATCATTGAGGCTTTCGACATGCTGGATGTTGAGCGTCGTATAGACATCGATGCCGCGATCGAGCAGTTCCCGGACGTCGAGATAGCGCTTCGGATGGCGGCTACCCTGAGCATTGGTATGGGCAAGCTCATCGACCAGCACCAGATCGGGCCTGCGGGCGAGGATTCCGTCGAGGTCCATTTCGTCGAGCGAGTGGCCTTTGTAGGCGACTGCGACACGCGGGATGATCTCGAAACCGGCCAGCAGCGCCTCGGTTTCCTTGCGCCCATGAGTCTCGACGACACCGATCACCACATCCAGCCCATCGGCAATCTTGGCGCGGCCGGACACCAGCATCTCATAGGTCTTTCCGACACCGGGCGCCGCACCGAGAAAGATCTTCAGACGGCCGCGTGTTTCGGCCCGCGCTTTCTCGAGAAGCGCGTCGGGCGAAGGCCTGCCGGCCTGTTCGCGGTTGTCGTCTGGCATTCGGCTTCGTCTTTCTACAGACTGGTATCAGGGTTTGCACGAACCTAACGATCCCTCATCCCTGTGCTTGTCACAGGGATCCAGCGGCGTCGCGTCTGCGATGCCGGAAGACTCTTTCACGCGAAGGACTTCGCGTGGCTGGATTCCTGTGACAAGCACAGGAATGAGGGAGAGTATCGAAAGCTCAACTCACTGAGTCATAGAGGCATCGAGTCTCTGGTTCAACGCAAGCACATTGACCACAGGCTCACCCAGGAACCCAAGCTCACGCGCTTCGACGGCGGCATCGACCAGCGCCTTGACCTTCGCCTCGTCGAGACCGCGGGCCTTGGCGACGCGGGCGACCTGGAAGTAGGCGGCATCGGGCGTGATGTGGGGATCAAGCCCGCTGCCCGAGGCGGTGACGAGGTCGATCGGTACGTCAGCGCCGGGGTTAGTCACCTTGGCGGCCTGGTAGTCGGTCTTGACGCGGTCGATCAACTTCTGGCTGGTCGGGCCAAGGTTCGAGCCTGAGGATGAGGCGGCGTTGTAGCCGTCGCCCGCGGCCGACGGGCGGCCGTGGAAATACTTGTCGCTGGAAAAGGCCTGGCCGATCAGCGTCGAGCCGATGACGGTTCCGTCCTTTTCGATCAGGCTGCCGTTCGACTGTTTGGGGAAGAGGGCCTGGGCAGCACCCGTCATGGCGATCGGGTAGAGCAGGCCGGTGATGGCGGTGGTGGCAACGATCATGACGATTGCCGGACGAAGTTCTTTCAACATTGCATGTGCTCCTTAGGCGAGGCCGAGGGCCGTGATGGCCATGTCGATCGCCTTGATGCCGATGAACGGGACGACGATGCCGCCGAGGCCGTAGATGACGAGGTTGCGGGACAGCAGCGCACCGGCGCCGATGGCGCGGTACTTCACGCCCTTCAGCGACAGCGGGATCAGCGCCACGATGATCAGCGCATTGAAGATGATCGCCGAGAGGATGGCGCTCTGCGGCGTGGCGAGCCCCATGATATTCAGCACGCCGAGCTGCGGGTAGAATGTCAGGAACATCGCCGGGATGATGGCGAAGTACTTGGCGATGTCGTTGGCGATCGAGAAGGTCGTCAGCGCGCCGCGGGTCATGAGCAGCTGCTTGCCGATCTCGACGATCTCGATGAGCTTCGTCGGGTCGCTGTCGAGATCGACCATGTTGCCGGCCTCGCGGGCGGCCACCGTGCCGGTGTTCATGGCGACGCCGACATCGGCCTGGGCAAGTGCCGGGGCGTCGTTGGTGCCGTCACCGCACATGGCGACGAGCTTGCCCTTGGCCTGCTCCTCGCGGATCAGTGACAGCTTGTTTTCAGGGGTCGCCTGGGCCAGAAAGTCGTCGACCCCGGCTTCGGCGGCGATCGCGGCTGCGGTCATCGGGTTGTCGCCGGTGATCATCACGGTGCGGATGCCCATGCGGCGCAGCTCGGAGAAGCGCTCGCGGATGCCGCCCTTGACGATGTCCTTCAGCTGGATGACGCCGAGCAGCTTGCCGTCGCGGGCAACCGCGAGCGGCGTGCCGCCGGCCTTGGCGATCTCATCGGCAATAGCCTGGAGTTCGCGCACGACATCGGTCTCGGGACGCAGAGCGATCGCCGCATTGCCGTTGGACGGCGCGTTGTTGGCGCCGACATAGGTCAGCACGGCTTCGACCGCACCCTTGCGGATCGAAGAGCCGCCGATATCGACACCGCTCATGCGGGTCTGGGCGGTAAAGGGAACGAAGGTCGCCTGCAGGCTGGCCATATCGCGGCCGCGGATCGCATATTTCTCCTTGGCGAGCACGACGATGGAGCGTCCCTCCGGCGTCTCGTCAGCAAGCGAAGCGAGCTGGGCCGCATCGGCCAGTTCCTGTTCGGTGACGCCGCGGACCGGGCGGAAGCTCGTGGCCTGGCGGTTGCCGAGCGTGATCGTGCCGGTCTTGTCGAGCAGCAGCGTATCGACGTCACCAGCCGCTTCGACGGCGCGTCCGGACATGGCAAGCACGTTGAAGCGGACGAGACGGTCCATGCCGGCGATGCCGATGGCCGAAAGCAGCGCGCCGATCGTGGTCGGGATCAGCGTCACGAAGAGTGCAACCAGCGTGATGATCGGGATCGAGCCACCGGCATAAGCGGCAAAGCTCGGGATCGTCGCGGTGGCGAGCACGAAGATCAGCGTCATGCCTGCGAGCAGGATATTGAGCGCGATTTCGTTCGGCGTCTTCTGGCGCTCCGCGCCTTCGACGAGCGAGATCATCCGATCGAGGAAGGTCGAGCCGGCGGCTGCTGTGATGCGGACACGGATGACGTCCGACAGAACCTGCGTGCCGCCTGTGACGGCCGAGCGGTCGCCGCCGGACTCACGGATGACGGGAGCGGATTCACCGGTGATCGCTGCTTCGTTGACCGAGGCGACGCCCTCGACGACTTCGCCGTCGGACGGGATGATGTCGCCGGCCTCGACCAGAACGAGGTCGCCGACCTTGAGACTCGTGCCCGGCACCATGCGGTAGCCGGAGCCGTTATTGGCGGTCAGAAGCTTGGCCTGCGTTTCGGTGCGCGCCTTGCGCAGCGAATCCGCCTGTGCCTTGCCGCGGCCTTCGGCGACGGCTTCGGCGAAATTGGCGAACAGTACCGTGAACCAAAGCCAGAGATTGATCTGGAACGAAAAGCCGAGATTGCCGCCACCGGTGGCTATATCGCGGATGAAGAGGATGGTGGTCAGCGCCGAGACCGTTGCCACGACGAACATGACCGGGTTGCGGGCCAGCGTGCGCGGGTTGAGCTTTTTGAAAGCGGCGCCGACAGCCGGAATGAGGATGCGACTATCCAGGATACTCGCGGATTTTGCCTGGCTCATAAGAGACTCCAGCTTGAAAGAGTGAGGCGGAACCGGCCGGGCCGGTCAGCCATGAAAAAGTCTGAGAACGGCGGCCGCGACGAGCAGGCCAGCCAGCATCAGCAGGATTGCGTCGGTCCCGCGCAGGCCGGGCCTTGCCCCACGCCCCGGCGAACCGTGGCGTGGGTGGATCGATTTGCGGAATGCGTGACGGATGATCATCGGCGTAACCTCAGAACGTCTGCCCTGCGATCATCACCAGGTGCTCGACGACAGGGCCAAGGGCCAGCGCCGGGAAGAAGGTGAGGCCGCCGACGATCAGGATCGTGCCGACGAGCAGGCCGACGAACAGCGGGCCGTCCGTCGGGAACGTGCCTGCGGAGGCCGGTGCCGTCTTCTTGCTGATCAGCGAGCCGGCGATAGCAAGTGCGGGCACGATGACCAGGAAGCGGCCCATCAGCATGCCGATGCCGAGCGTGATGTTGTACCAGGGCGTGTTGGCCGTCAGGCCGCCAAAGGCGGAACCGTTGTTGGCCGCAGCCGAGGTATAGGCGTAGAGGATTTCCGAGAAGCCGTGCGGACCGGCCGTGCCGACCGAGGCGACGGCAGACGGCAAGACGCTTGCGATTGCCGTGAAGACCAGCATGGCGAGCGGCAGGCAGAGGATGGCGAGAACGGCCATCTTCATTTCCTTCGCCTCGATCTTCTTGCCGAGATATTCCGGCGTGCGGCCGACCATGAGGCCTGCCACGAAGACGGCGACGATGATGAAGAGGACGATGCCGTAGAAGCCCGCGCCGACGCCGCCGACGATGACTTCGCCGAGCTGCATGTTGATCAGCGGGATCAGGCCGCCGAGTGCGGTGAACGAACCATGCATGGCATTGACCGCGCCGCAGGAGGCCGCCGTGGTGATGACGGCGAAGAGCGAGGACATGGCGACGCCGAAGCGGACTTCCTTGCCTTCCATGTTGCCGCCTGCGAGCCCGAGCTGATGCATCAGCGGGTTGCCTGCAGCTTCCGCCCAGTAGGTAATGCCGACGCCGACGAGGAACAGGATGCCCATCGAGGCGAGGATCGCCCAGCCCTGACGCTGGTTTCCGACCATGCGGCCGAAGACGTTGGTGAAGGCCGCGCCGATCGCGAAGATCGACAGCATCTGGATCATGTTCGAGATGTTGTCGGGGTTTTCGAACGGATGGGCGGAGTTGGCATTGAAGAAACCGCCGCCATTGGTGCCGAGCATCTTGATGGCAAGCTGCGAAGCAACAGGGCCGAGCGCGATCGTCTGCTTGGCGCCTTCGAGCGTCGTCGCGTCGACATAGGGGCCGAGCGTCTGCGGCACACCGAGCCAGACATAGACAAGCGTCAGCACGATGCAGGCAGGCAGGAGCACGTAGAGCGTGGCGCGGATCATATCGACCCAGAAATTGCCGATCGCCTTGCCCGAGGCACGCGAGAAGGCGCGGATCAGGCCGATGGCGATCGCCATGCCGGTTGCGGCAGAAACAAAGTTCTGCACGGTCAGGCCGGCCATCTGCGACAGATAGGACATGGTGCTTTCGCCGCCATAGCTCTGCCAGTTGGTGTTGGCGACGAAGCTGGTGGCGGTGTTGAAGGAGAGCTCCGGCCCGACCGCGGTCATCCCGGCCGGGTTATAGGGCAGGATGTCCTGGAAGCGCAGCAGCAGATAGAGGACCAGCGTGCCGAGCAGGTTGAACATCAGCAGCGAGAACGCATAGGAGGTCCAATGCTGCTCCTCGCGGTCGCTGGTGCCGGCAAGCGCATAAAGTCCCCGTTCCACCGGAACGAGGACGGGGGAGAGCAGCGTGCGCTCTCCGCTGAAGACGCGCGTCATGTAACCGCCGAGCGGTTTGACGAGCGCAATGAGGATCCCGCAGAAGACGAGGATCTGTAGCCATCCGTTGAGGGTCATGGGAGGAAACTTTCGGGTATCCGGCCTGCGCTATCAGAAGCGCTCGGGGCGGATGAGGGCGTAGGTGAGGTAAACGGTGAGGAAAACGGTCACGGCGCCGCTCAGGATATAATCGAGGGTCATCGTCGCTTCTCCTTCAAAGCCTGTCGCAGGCGCGGGTATAGGCAAAGCACAGTCCGAAAAAGACGATCGCGGTGCCCAGTAGAATGATATCCATCATGATCTTGACTCCTGGTGTTCTTGTTGGAGTCAGACAAGACAAGGGCGCCGTTCCCTCGGGATCGGCACCTTTATGCTTTCTGGCGTGGAGATAATCGGTTTGATCTCTCGGGCATTAATATGCGGCCGAAGCGCATTAAGGTTCGAGACGCGCCAGATGGCGCCAATATAAAAATCTTATAAATGCCTTTATGCGCCAAACTGAGCATTTCGTCGCGTCGTGAGCAAAAGCTGAAATGCCGCGATTGAATTTCGCCTGCGGGCGGTTCTATAGTCTGGACCAAGGGCGCAGCTGAATCGTAAGCGCCACAGGGAAGGAAACCGCCATGACCAAAGTCCGTGCTCTCGTTCTGGAGCGTCAGCATGAGCTCGCTCTTCGCGACATCGATCTGCCGATGGAAACCGGCCCGGGCCAGGTGAAGATCAAAATCCATACGGTCGGGGTCTGCGGTTCGGATGTGCATTATTACACCCACGGAAAGATCGGCCCCTTCGTCGTCAACGAGCCAATGGTGCTCGGCCACGAAGCAGCGGGAACGGTGATCGAGGTCGGCGAGGGCGTCACCCATCTGAAGATCGGCGACCGCGTCTGCATGGAGCCTGGTATTCCCGATCCGAATTCGAAGGCCAGCCGTCTCGGCATGTACAATATCGATCCGGCCGTGACCTTCTGGGCCACACCGCCCATTCATGGCGTTCTGACTGCCGAGGTCGTTCATCCCGCCAATTACACATTCAAGCTGCCTGACAATGTCAGCTTTGCCGAGGGCGCGATGGTCGAGCCCTTTGCCGTTGGCATGCAGGCGGCGTCGAAGGCGAAGATTGCGCCGGGCGATACCGCCGTGGTGCTCGGCGCTGGCCCGATCGGCACCATGGTGGCGATCGCTGCCCTTGCCGGCGGCTGCTCGCGTGCCATCGTCGCCGATCTGGCGCAGCCGAAGCTCGATATCGCCGCCCAGTATCAGGGCGTCATTCCGGTCAACATCCGTGAGAAGAGCCTTGCCGAAGAGGTATCGCGGCTGACGGACGGCTGGGGCGCCGACGTGATCTTCGAATGCTCCGGTTCGCCGAAGGCATGGGAAACGATCATGCAACTGCCGCGTCCGGGCGGCGTCATCGTCGCGGTGGGCCTGCCTGTCAATCCTGTCGGTTTCGACGTCTCGACCGCATCGACCAAGGAAATCCGCATTGAGACGGTGTTCCGCTACGCGCATCAATACGAGCGGTCGATCGCGCTGCTCGGTTCCGGGCGTGTCGATCTCAAGCCACTGATTTCCGAGACTTTTGCCTTCGAGGATTCGATCAAGGCTTTCGATCGCGCCGTTGAAGCGCGCCCTGACGACGTGAAGCTACAGATTGTCTTGTGATCGTACAAATCTCGTATAGGCTGCTTTAGATTAGAAATATCTAATTCAAGTGAGAACAACCAAAGAACGAATCCTGTACGTTTCCGTCAACCATCCCTATTGTTAGGGATGGTTCACAAGGCGTATGGACAGGAGTGTGAATTCCTCACGTTAGGTTGTTGGGCGCCCTTGGTAATGCCCGCGCAAGATTCATTAGCAATTATTGATATATGTATCTGAGCGGGGAAATTCATGATGCGCAATTCTCATCTTGCCGACCATCTCGACATCGCCATCAAACTTGCCAGGGCCGAGGGTTCAGAGCTCCTGGCCTATCTTCTGCAGATGGCCAAGGAAGAAATCCGCGTCAAACGCAGCATGCCGTCGCATGCGCGAATGGGTACCATCAGGGCAGGCGGACGCGCTCCACGGAATAGGGCGCAAGTCTGATCAGACCCTGTCCACCGCCTGCGGGATAGAAGCTTCCGAGAGCGGCTTCCTGAACACGCGGCGTGATGTTGACGAGGCACAGCGACTGCACGCTAGCGTCCTGCACCAGCAATGCCAGAACATCTGACGGCACTGCCGACCGGCATTCGCGCCAGCTGTAGCCGGCCATGCCGGCCAAGGCTTTGACCGTGTTGAAGAGTGGTCGCGGCGAACCGGGTGGTGACGGCTCGCCGTCTCCGGCAATCAGACCGAAAGGTCCCGTCAGCGCCGAAAGCGTCAGACATTCCAGGCCAGCATCGGCCACCTGAATCCCGTAGGCAAAAGCGAAGGCTTCGGCGAAACGGCCATTCTGGCGCGGATCGCTGTTGGCCATGGGTATGCGGGCATGGCCCGCATTGTCCATCGTCCGGCTGCCATAGGGGTTCTGGCGCATGGGAATGGTGGAAGGGCCGATCCGGTACGGCTTGCTGCCATAGATCGCCCGCACCGAGCGGGTGATGAAAGGCAATGCTTCCAACGTCTGCATGACGCTCAGGTCGTCCGCCGCATGCACGATCGGGTTGGTGCAATGGGTGACGAAATCCAGGTGCCAGGCCGGCACGCGTTTGCGGTTGAGCTCGGTGAAATAGCTGAGCATGCCGCCGCCGAGGCTCACCTCGCCGAATGCGGCACGTGCCGCCGCATAGACTTCTTCCAGCGGCGGGCATTCCGGCCACTTGCTGCCCGGCGGCGTCGATTGGCGATCGACGGAGGGGGAGACGACGATCGCGTCGGGTGAGAAATGTGCCGCCTTCATCAGCGCCGCGATGTCGCGTGCTTCTTCCGCCGGTGACCTGACGCAGGGCAAGGCGATTTCGATCGTCGCCGAGCCCCGATGGCCTCTCGCGATTGCCGCGAAGTCGTCGAGCACCGCGCGTCCATGCCCGGCAAGCGGATCGAAATGAAAGAGCAGGTGCTGCGGCGCGATCTCGTCCAGCATCTCTTTCGCCGCCAATGTGGCGCGCGCTTCCTCGGGTGTCACGACGATGCCGATCGGCGGCATCGTGCCTGACCGGTCGCCCTTCCTGATCTCGACCACACGCTGCGCCGTTTTCGCCGATGCAAAGCCCTTGCGGCGGTCGTCGATCGACAGCACGATGCGCTGGCGCACCGGTTCGCCGGCGCCGATCCTGTAAGGCCAGGGAAGCGCCAGCGGGCGCACGTAGGTCTTATAGGAAGCGTCGGACCAGTTGCGCTGGTCCTCCATTTCGAACGTGTCGCCCTCCATCAGGCATTTTGCCAGGATGCCTTCGGCAACGGCATGCGTGATGGATCGCATATCCTTGAAGGGCTGCCAGGGATCGATCAGGTCGGGGAAGACCGTGTCGGCCACGTGGCCATCGACATCCTCGACCCTGACTGGAGCTCCGGCCACGCCGACGATCGGATGCAGGATGCAGAAGCCGCAACGGTTGGTTTCGAAGCCGGTCGCCGAAAGCGCATCGGCCTCGAATGTCAGTTCGGTTTCCGTGGCGGCAATTCGCACGGCGATGGCGAGCGTGCTTCCATCAGGGCCGACGCAATGGGCGGTATACCGAACGGCAAAGCGGCCATCGCCCTGTTCTACGGTCAGATCGTCGATGCGCGGGCTGTAGGTACCCCAGTCGCGATCGCGCACGAGATAGGAAACGGCCCGCAGCACCTCGATACCATTGTAGCGGATCGTTCGCAGGTTGCCGTTGGCGAGATCGGCGGAAAGCCGCCCGGCAGAAAGCGTCACCGGCTGCTCTTCGGCCTCGTGCGTACCATAGAGGGCGAAGGTTTCCGATGTCATCCGAGCATCGCCTCGACATCGACAGTCTTGCCGGTCGCGGCACTCTCGTAGGCGGCTTCGACCAGTGCAAAGGTCTTCAAGTTGTCGGCGCCGGAGGTCGCAGGTTCGCCGCCATTCCTGAGGCGCTCGACCCAGTGTTCCTGGATCGCATAGACGCTTTCCTGGATATTGTGCCAGGGGCGAGAGGCCCAGGAGAACAGCTTTGGCGAGGCGTCGGAGACGACGGTACCGGCCGCGTTGGTGACTTCGAGGCGGTACCCGGCCGACAGCCGGATCGTGCCATCGGTGCCATCGAGCTCGATCAGCGTCTCCGGGAAATTTTCGGTGCCGAGTTTCGTCGCATAGCTCACATCGACGATGGAGGTCGCGCCGGTTTCGTGATCGAGCAGAATCGTCGCGACGTCCTCGCCCTTGATGCCAGGGTTCACCCGCTTGGTGCGCGCGGTCAGCGTCTTGACGTCGCCCAAGATGAAGCGAGCGATATCCAGCGTATGAATGCCGAGATCTTCGATAATGAAGCGCTCGCCCTCCGCAAGATAAGGCTGGCCGGAGAAGACGTCATAGCCGGAACGGAACGAGAAACGGCCCCAGAAGGGCGTGCCGATCGCCTTGCTGTCAAGCAGCCGGCGCACCGCCTGGATCGGCGTCTGCCAGCGGAAATTCTCGTGCACCATCAGCGGAATGCCGGCGTCGCGGCAAGCCGCCACCATGGATTTCGCGTCGGCCAGCGACTTTGCGAAAGGCTTCTGGCAGATGACCGGGATCTTGTTGCTTGCAGCCATTTCGACCAGCGGGCGGTGGCTCGGAACGGTTGTGGCGATATCGACGAAATCGAAGCCGCCAGCAGCGAAGAGTTCGGCCGTATCCGCGTAGCGCCGTTCGATGCCGAACTGGTCGCCGACAGCCTTCAGGCGGGCCGGATCGCGGTCGCAGATCGCCACGATCCCGGCGCCCTCGACATCGCGCCAGGCATGCATCTGGTTGACCGCGAAGAAACCGCAACCGATCAGGGCACCCTTCAATTCCGTCATTTCAACCTGCCTTTGCCATCTGCATGAGGGTAACGCGCTGCTGCAGGCGGCGCTGCGCCTGATCGACGACGACGGCGATGATGATCACGAGGCCCTTGATGACCATTTGCCAGAAGGACGATACGCCCATCATCACCAGTCCATCCGAGAGAATGCCGATGACGAAGGCGCCGATGATGGTGCCGCCGATCGTGCCGCGTCCGCCCGACATCGAGGTGCCGCCGAGAACGGCTGCCGCGATGGCATTCAGTTCGAAGCTTTCGCCGGTCGCCGGATGCGCTGCCATCAGTTCGGAGGAGATGACCACCCCGACGATCGCGGCGCACAGACCGGAGAACATGTAGACGAAGATCTTCACGAGATCGACCCGGATACCGGACATGCGCGCCGCCCGCTCATTGCCGCCGACGGCGAAGATGTGGCGGCCGATCGGCGTGGAGCGCGCCACATAGGCGGCGAGGAGCGCCAGCACTATCAGGATCCAGATCGACACCGGCAGGCCGAGGATGCGGCCTGCACCGAAGAAGTCGAAGCCGGTCGTTGCATATTCCGGACGGCCGACGAGGTTCGGGAAGGTCTGGCCGTCGGAGGAGAGCAGCGCCAGGCCGCGGGCGATATAGAGTGTGCCGAGCGTCGCGATGAACGGCGCGACGTTGAGCTTGGTGATCAGCAATCCGTTGATCAGGCCGATGGCGAGGCCGACGGCAAGCGTAATCAGCACGATCTCGAAGAGATTGAAGAAGATCGTATAGCCGATCGGCAGTTCGATCCCGTAGAGGATCAGGCCACCGGCGACCATGCCGCAGAGGCCGACGATCGAGCCGACCGAGAGGTCGATGCCGCCGGTGATGATGACGAAGGTCATGCCCATGGCGAGAAAGGCGTTGAGCGCCACATGCTTCGACATCAGGATCATGTTCGCCGTCGAGGTGAAGTTCGGCGCGAAGATCGCAAAGAAGATGATGACGGCAAACAGCGCGATGAAGGTTCTGAGCTTCATCAGCGTCAGAAGTGCGGAGCCGTTGGCGCCCTTCGGCGCTGTGGTAGTCGTGGTAGCCGCCGTCATGACGCGAGTTTCCCTGTCTGCTGTCCGTGTCCCTTGGCCGAAGCCGCGATGATGGCATCTTCCGTCGCTTCGCTGCGATCGAAGACGGCGATCAGCCGTCCGTTGCTCAAGACCGCGATGCGATCGGAAAGCGCCATGACCTCTTCGAGGTCAGAAGTCGAAAACAAGATTGCGAGCCCGTTGGCCGCCAGCCGCCGCATGGTGCGGAAGACGTCAGCCTTGGCGCCGACATCGATGCCGCGGCTCGGCTCATCCATCAAGAGAACCTTCGGATTGGTCATCAGCGCCTTGCCGATGACCACCTTCTGCTGGTTGCCGCCCGACATCGAGGTGACCTCGAAATCCGGATTGGGAGCCTTGATCGAGAGGTCCTTGATCGCCTCGCGAATGGCATTCTTCTCGGCCGAGGCGCTGATGTGGAAGAAGCGGGCGAAGCGGCCGAGGCTGGCGAGCGTCAGATTGCTGGCGATCGACAGAACCTGCACAAGGCCCTCGCGCTGGCGATCCTCAGGGATCAGCGCCAGTCCGCGGCGGATGCGCCGGGTTGTGTCGCGGGCGCGGACTTCCTGGCCGTCGATGAAGATCTTGCCGGTGGAATGCATGTGGCGGCCGATGACGCATTCGAAGAATTCGCTACGCCCGGCACCCATCAGGCCGTAGATACCGAGAATTTCGCCTGACTTGACCGAGAGTGAGACATGGTCGACGGCAAGCCCGCCGGTCGGGCGCGGCAGACTGATGTCTTCGGCGCGGAACATTTCGCCGCCCAACGCATGATTGTCTGCCTTGGCGAAGTCTTTGGCATCCGAACCGATCATCGAGCGGACGATCCAGCGGGTGTCAATGTCTTTCACCATTGCCTGGCCGGTGATCTGGCCGTCGCGCAGCACGGTGATGTAGTCGCCGATCCGCATCAACTCTTCCAGCCGGTGCGAGATATAGACAATCGCCACGCCCTGTGCCTTGAGCTCACCGATGACCTTGAAGAGGATTTCGACTTCGGCCGCAGAAAGCGCCGAGGTCGGTTCGTCCATGATCAGGATACGGGCGTCGAGCGACATCGCCTTTGCGATCTCGACCAGCTGCTGCTGGCCGATCGGCAGGTCTTCGACCATGGTCTCGGCGTCGATCCCGGCGTCGAGACGCTTCAGGAAGCCGTTGGCCTTTTCGACCTGCGCCTTGTGGTCGATGCCCAGCACGCCGCGGGTAATTTCGCGGGTGGCAAAGATGTTTTCGGCCACCGTCATGTTGGCGAAGAGATTGAGTTCCTGGAAGATCATGCCGATGCCGTGTGCCTGCGCATCGGCCGGGCTGTCGAACGAGACCGGCTTGCCATCCAGAATGATCTTGCCGAGTGTCGGGCGCTCAACACCGGCGATGATCTTCATCAGCGTCGACTTGCCGGCGCCATTCTCGCCGACGAGAACGTTGACGGCGCCGCGGCGCAGCTCGAGATTGGCGCGCTTGACGGCGACGATGCCCGAATAGACCTTCGAGACATCGTCGAGGCGCAGGATGATATCGTCCTTGGCAGCGTCAACGGTCATGGCGCCACCGTCAGCTCAGAAGGGGTGACCAGCGGCAGGTCGCTCCCCGATGGCAGCGGGAAGGCACCGACGACCGTGACCGTCTTGCCGGTTATGCCGTCTCGCGGCAGGGCCGACAGGAAGGCGGTATTGGCCTTCTCGTTGAAGGCCTTGCCGAACTGGGCCCATTCGATCTGGTTCTTGAATTCGTTGAAATTGACGAAATCGAGCGTGTCGCGCAGCGCGGTGCCGCGCAGCGCCGGGCCGATCTGCACCTTGGCATCCGCCTTGCCGTCGCCATCGGCATCGACGTCGAGCGTCGCGGCGCGCGATTGCGTGTCAGCGGCCACGACCTTGCCGGTGAATTTCACCGCATAGGTCCAGGGCGCGCTCGCCTGCTTCTTCGGATTGCCGTATTTCTCGCCGGCCTGATCGGGGCCCGCGGCAACAGCGGCCACGACGTCCTTCAGCTCACCCGCGCGCTTCTGATAATGGGGAACAGCCTGCGACTGCCAGATGGCCTCGACCTTGGCATTCGGATCGAACGCGGTCTTTGCGGCCGCCGCTGCCTTTTCCTCGGCAGTCGGCGTCTTGATGATCTTGCAGCCTGGCAATGCCGCCGCCACGAGAGCGGCGATCAGGGCGCCCCTGATCCTCAACATGCTGTGAACCTCGAATTTCGTGAAATAGGCCGCAGAGGGCGCGGCTTCCCGGACCCTCTGCGGTGTGTTTTATGCCGGTTACTTCGAAATCGCGAAGGTTTCGAGCTTGGAGGCGTTGTCGGCGTTGATCAGAACGCAATCCATCAGCTGCTTTTCTTCCTTCGGCAGCGTCTTGTTCTTGATGTAGGCATCAGCCTGCTCGACGGCCATCTGAGCCTGGGCGTATGCCGGCTGCAGAACGGTGGCCTTGATGCCGCCAGCCTTGATCGAGTCACGCACGTCGTTCGAACCGTCGAAGCCGACGACGATCACGTCCTTGCGGCCGGCAGCCTGGAGAGCGGCGATCGCACCCATGGCCATCGTGTCGTTGCCGGAGATGACGCCCTTGATGTCGGGGTTTGCCTGCAGGATCGTTTCCATCTTGGCGTAGGCTTCGGTCTGGCTCCAGTTGGCCGACTGCTTGGCAACGCTCTTCAGATCCGGATAGTCGTCGATGACATCATGATAGCCCTGCGAGCGAATGCCGGCATTGGTGTCGGATTCCTTGCCGACGAGCTCCACATAGTTGCCCTTCTCGCCCATCAGCTTGACGAATTCCTGCGCGCCGAGCTGGGCACCCTGATAGTTGTTGGAAACGATCTGGGCGACGGCAACACCGGTGGCGTTGATTTCGCGGTCGATGAGGAAGGAGGGGATGCCCGCATCCTTGGCCTTCTTGACGGCGGCGACCGAGGCGTCGGCGCCGGCGTTGTCGAGGATGATGGCCTTGGCGCCGCGGCCGATGGCCGTGTCGATCATTTCCGACTGCTTGTTGGCATCGTCGTCATGGGTCATGACGAGCGCTTCGTAGCCGAGTTCCTTGGCCTTGGCTTCGGCGCCGACGGCTTCAGCCTTGAAGAACGGGTTGTCATGGGCCGGCGTGATGATGGCGATCAGATCAGCCGAAAATGCCGGCATGGCAACGCCGAGCGAAAGGGCACCGGCGAAGGCAGCAAGGGTCACTCTGCGTGTAAAGGTCATGGTTTCTCCTCCCGAGTTTGACGCATGGGCCGGGCCACCCCGGCCCAACCAGAATTCATGCGAATTTTCATTGCCGGACCGTCTCTTGGACTCCCCACCGGGCCGGCGAAGCGGCAAGACCTGGGCCTTGCCGCAGCATTGTCAGGTGATGCGCCGGATGCTTTCGGCGATCTCCTGAGGTTCGAAGACTTTCTTCCAGTCGTCGCGCATCAGCGCGGGGATGCCGAACTCGATCGCCTTGTTGCAGGCATCCGAGAACACGCCATCGACTTCCTTGAAGATGACGGCGCCGAGCACGTTCATATGGCCGAGCAGGAAGTCGCGGGCGGCTTCCGCCGGCACGCCGCGGGCAACGCATTCGTCCATAGCCTGACGCATGACGACGAGCAGCGAGGCGCAAACGGTTTCGGAGAGGCCGGGCTCCAGCATCGCCATCTGATCGACGGTGACGCGGTGCGAGCGCATGACCGGCGCCCAGATGACCTTGGCGATTTCTTCGCCCAGATCGTAGGCGGCTTCCGGACCCTGCATCAGCGCCGAGACGATGTGCTGCTTGGCGAAGAGGCCGCCGAAGTGATCCTTCTTCGCCTGCATGTCCGTCTCGTCGTTGAAGATCGGCGGATGGCAGGGATGGGTCACGAAATAGGTGAGATCGGCACGTGCAGGCAAATGGCCGGCAAAAGGTGCGGCGGCGTCGAGGGCGACGACCATCGTGCCAGGCTTCAGCTTGTCGACGATGCCGGCGGCAACCTTGCCGATCGCTGTATCGGGAACAGCGAGAATGACGACGTCAGCACCGGCAAGACCTTCATCCGCACCGACGCAATCGATGCCGAGATCGTTCTTGAGGCGCGCCTTGCCGCCGTCGCTGACCTCGACGTGACGAACATCGAAGCGCGAGCCTTTGAGATTTTTGGCGAGCCGGTAGCCCATTTTGCCGCCGGCGCCGAAGAGGGCAATTGAAGTCATGTTTCCTCGCCTTTCGATTTTTCTATCAGCTAGCTTAACTGGTATGATGAGTCAATCACCATAGCAGTTGATCCCAAGAATTTGATGGTCCTACGCGCGGCGCCCGTCGCGGATCTGCGCGAAATAGCCGTCCGATCCGACCTGTCCGCCCTTCAGCGCGATTTGCAGGCCGTTCGTCGGAGCGTATGAGCCGTGAGCCGTGCAGAGCGGCGAACCAGGCGTCTGCGGCAAAGGCAGGAGCGTCGTCAGCGCCTCGACGCGCAATTCGCTCAAGGCATGGCTCGACGTATCACCACCGGCGATGACCGCGCGCGTCAGCTTTTCGGCTTCGATCAGACGGCGCAGGATGCCGCCGAGGCAGGCACCCAGGCGATTGCGGGCTTCGGGAATACGGTCGATCTCGCTGCCGCGGTCAGCCGAAGGGCCGAGCGCGGTATGCAGGATGACGCTGCGGCCGGATTTCAGAACCGCGGTACCCGACGCGACAGCCGCCTCGATCGCCGCATCGCCGCTCTCGCCGACAAGCGCCAGCGGATCGAGCGGAATGCCGTCGAAACCATTCTCCGTCGCATTGCGGATCTGCCGCTCGGTCGTCGGCGACACGCTGCCCGAGACGACTGCGAGGCGATCCACAGCGCCCGGAAGCGGGAATTCGATCTTGCCAGAGGTCAGCCCCTCGCGCTCCCAGGCATGCAGCAGAGCGTATTGAATGCCCGAGGAGCCGGCGACGAACAAGCCGCCGTCACCGCGAAGGCGCCAGACCTGTTCGCCTGCAACAGTCTGCGATGCGGGTCCATCGACATCGATCAACAGGATGCCAGGCTTGTCGGCCAGCAGCGCGTCGATAGCGGATGCGGCATCAGCCGCCGTCATTGCCAAATCAGCAAGCCGGATCGGCAGGTCAGTCTGCGCGGCAAGATGGATCGTCAGGTCCGCCTCGGCCATCGGTGTCACCGGATGCCGGCTCATCACCGGATGGCGGTCGATGCGGTAGACCTTGCCCTGATAGGCGGCGAAGAGATGGCCGAAAGCCGTGTAGCGCTTCAGCTGCGGTGCGCCGACAATGACGGGCACGCAATCCTGCGCAAAAATCTCGCGGCCGATCTCGATCGCCTTGCCGATATTGCCGATGCGGGGGCTGGAATCGAAGGTCGAGCAGACCTTGTAATGGCAGATCGCCGCATCCAGGCCCTTCAGCCAGGAAAAGACGGGTGCGAGGTTACCGGTCATCCATTCCGGCGTCTGACTGCGGCTCGTTCCGGCAATGCCGATCGCCTGGCAGTCCGCGAACTTGGCGAGCGTCTCGACACTGGGAATGCCGAGAAACAGCGCCGTCTTCACGCCGTTGGAGGCGAGCGCCTCCATGACATCCGTGGAGCCGGTGAAATCGTCGCCGTAGTAGCTGAGCAGCAGCTTCGACATGGCCGTCACGCGCCCTTGCCGTCGGCGAACTTGGCGATGGAGGCCGCCAGCTCAGGATGATCCTTGGCATAGGTCTCAAGCGGGATATCGGCGACCGCAGCCTGCCAGGCCTGCTGCACGGCACGCACCCCGGCTGCCGGGCCGCCCGGATGGCTGACGATGCCGCCGCCGCAGAGATAGAGGAGGTCGGTGGTGCGCCCTGTGCGCTGGTAGGTCTCCGGAGCCTGGCCGCCCCACTGGCCGGAACCGGCAACCGGAAGCGGGCAATCGGTTTTGTCGAAGAGCGGCGTGCTGACCGCCTTGAAGGATTCGACGAAGCTTTCGTCGGGTTCCCAGTATTTGACGCGGATGCCGTTGATCTGGAACTGGTCGACGCCGAGCAGGCGCCAGAACTGCTGATAGACCTTGAAATCGAGGCCGGTTGCGGGGTTGCGGGTCAGGATATCCCAGCCGTTGCGATGCGCATGCAACACCAGCCCGGAGCGTTTGCGCAGGAAGCTCATACCGCCGAAGCCGATCGAGTTGATATTGACGACAGCGCAATTGCCGCCCGCCTTCAGGACGAGGTCGTGGTTGCGCATCATCTCGTCCGGATCGGCATGCGAGATGCCGAAGGCATACATCACCTTCTTGCCGGTCTTCTGCTCGTGATCGAGGATCAGCGGCATGATCGCGGCGACACGATCCTTGAGCGGCGAATAGGCCGGGCTCATCAGCTTCTCGTCGTCCTTGATGAAATCGACGCCGGATGCGATCAGTTCGCCGACGAGTTCCGCCGTTTCATGCGGACGCAGGCCCAGCGCCGGTTTGACGATGGTGCCGATGATCGGGCGACCCTCGACGCCGGTCAGCTTGCGGCTGCCAGCAACGCCGAACTGCGGCCCGGGATGGGCGCCCTTGAATTCCGGCGGCAGCTTCAGATCGACGATGCGAATGCCGGTCATGCCCTTGATCGAATAGACGCCGCCGATGGCAATCGTCATCAGCGCCGAAAGATCCGTGCCGATGGCATCGAGCGGGAAGGCGATATCGACATCGGCGCGCTTGAGCGGTCCGTGACCTTCGGCAACTTCCGGCCAGCCGGGCGTCTTCGCATCCTCGAGAGGGCGGATCGCCAGCACGCGGGCGGCCACGCGCGCCTTCAGCTCTTCCGTCTCGCCCGGAACCGGCACAAAAGTCCCGGTCGACTGGTCGGACGCGATCTTCTCGGCCATGGCTTCGACACTGCCTGCCGTTTCGATGCGGTAGGTAAGGGTGATCATGCTCACGTCTTTAATGCTCCTCAGGCCAAGTCCAGCATCTTGGCAATCATTGCCTAACTGGTATAATGAGTATTCCAATTTCGCAAATGGAAAATTTCCTGAGCGCTGCCGAATGATCGTATCGCGGCCTTTGTCGCCGCCGCGCAAAATGCTATGGGGAGGGAATTCTGAGCCAGCGAGACATCATGACCCAACCAATCGAGCAGATCGTTCGCCGGAAGCTCTCCGACGAGGTTTTCGACAGGCTCGAACGCATGATCACCTCGGGCGAACTGAAGCCCGGTGATGAAATGCCCTCCGAGCGCGTGCTGATGGAACGCTTCGGCGTCGGCCGTCCGGCGATCCGCGAGGCGATGCAGTCGCTGGCCGGCATGGGCCTCGTCAACATTTCCCATGGCGAGCGCGCCAAGGTTTTGAAGCTGACGGCGCAGTCGATCTTCCGGCAGGTAGATCTGACGGCGAAGATCATGCTCTCGCAGTCCAACGACAGTCTCGAAAACCTGAAGAGCGCCCGTATCTTCTTCGAGCGCGGCATGGCGCGGGAGGCGGCGCAGCGCGCGACGTCAGCCGATATCGAGGCGCTGAAAACGATCATCAGCCGACAGCGCGAGTCGCTTGGAAACGCGGAAGATTTCATCTCCGCCGACATGCAGTTTCACACTCGCATCGCGCAGATCTCCGGCAATCCGATCTTTGCCGCCGTCAGCGAGGCGATGCTGGCGTGGCTGCGCGAATATCACACGGAAATGCTGATCTGGACCGGCAAGGAGAAATTCACGCTGGTCGAGCACGAAGAGATCGTCGAGCGCCTTGCGGCACGCGATGCCGATGGTGCAGAATCGGCGGTGCTGAAGCATCTCGAGCGCTCGAGGGCGCTCTATACAAAATAGGCATACCTGTCGCCTGGGAAGAGGGGCGGCTGCATGCATCGAAGGAGGATCGATGACGGTCAAGAAAATCATCAACAACGGCGCTGACGCCGTCGACGAAATGCTGGCGGGTATGTTGGCCGCCCATCCCAATCATCTCAAGCTGGTCGATGGCACGACGCGTTCGGTCGTTGCGGTCGATGGTCCGCGCAAGGGCAAGGTCAGCCTGGTGATCGGCGGCGGCTCCGGCCATGAGCCGAGCTTCGTCGGTTTCGTCGGGCGCGGTCTGGCCGATGGCGCGGCGATCGGCAATGTCTTCGCCTCGCCGCCGCCGGACCCGATTCTCGAATGCGCCAAGGCCGTCGATGGCGGCGCCGGCGTGCTCTTCATGTATGGCAACTATGCCGGCGACGTCATGAATTTCGACATGGCTGCCGAAATGGCGGCGATGGACGATATCGAAGTGCGCACCGTGCTGACGACCGACGACGTGGCGTCCGCACCGCGCGAGCGTCGCTTCGACCGCCGCGGCGTGGCCGGCAATGTCTTCGTCTTCAAGATCGCCGGTGCCGCCAGCGACCGGATGATGGATCTCGATGCCTGCGAGGCTGCCGCCCGAAAGGCCAACGACCGGACCTTCACCATGGGGGTGGCGCTCGGTCCTTGTTCCCTGCCGCAGACGCGCAAGCCGAATTTCGAGCTCGGCCCCGACGAGATGGAAATCGGCATGGGCATCCATGGCGAACCGGGCGTCGAGCGCGGCCCGCTGAAAAGCGCCAATGCGATTACCGACGATCTGCTCGACAAGATCCTGCCCGAGATGAAAGCCGCCCGCGGTGACCGCGTTGCCGTTCTGGTCAACGGCCTCGGCGCCACGCCGCTGATGGAGCTCTACATCATGATGGCCCGCGTCAAGCAGCGGCTCGATGGCGAGGGCCTCGTCATTCATTCGACGCTCGTCGGCAATTACTGCAGCTCGCTCGACATGATGGGCGCCTCGGTGACCCTCATGCATCTCGACGATGAGCTGCAATCGCTGCTCGACCACCCCTGCGATTGCGCCATGTTCAGGAGCGGTCACTGATGGCTGACGTGACTGCCAACGACCTGCGCGCCATGTTCTCGGCGATCGCTGTGACCATTGCCGAAAACCGCGACCGCCTCAGCGAACTCGACGGCGTCATCGGCGATGCCGACCATGGCATCACCATGGAGCTCGGCTTCTCTACAGTTAAGACCAGCCTCGCCGCCAATGAGGCGGAGAGTGATCTCGGCGCGATCTTCAATCTCGCCGCCAAGTCATTCCTGAATGCCGTCGGCGCCTCATCGGGACCGCTCTATGCTACGGCATTCATGCGGGCCGGTGCGGCGCTGAAGGGCAAGACGTCCGTTGGCGACGAGGACATGGTCAAAGCTTTTGCCGCGATGGCCAAGGGCATCGAGGACCGCGGAAAGGCTGTCCCGGGCGAAAAGACGATGGTGGACGCCTGGCGCCCGGCCGCCGATGCGGCTGAGGCGGAGTTGGCCAAGGGCTCTCCGCTTGCTGTCTGCCTGAAGGCGGCGGCGAATGCGGCAGACGCCGGTGCGGAGGCGACGAAATCGATGCTGGCGACCAAGGGGCGGGCGTCTCGATTGGGTGAGCGTGTGCTTGGCCATGCCGATCCGGGCGCGGTGTCGGCTGCGCTGATTATCGGGACGATGGCTCAGAGTTTTGGGTGAGGTGATCTTCGCTGGCGAGACTTTGTGAAATGGCAGTGTCGCTGTCCTGCGACGTTGCCTCCTCACTGCCCTCATTCCTGTGCTTGTCACAGGAATCTAGCCACGGCGCGTCCGCGCCGTGAATGACACTTTGAGACCTACGAGTCCTCCGCCGCGCAGACGCGCGGCTGCTGGATTCCTGTGACAAGCACAGGAATGAGGGACGTTGGTAGGTGTCGCGTTCCATGAACCTGTGTCAAAGGCGAGCATGGGAGCGGCCAGCCTGGCGCCAACCGCCGCCCCACCGGCAATCACCGAACGTTGTACTTAGCGTCCAGCTCGTCCATCGCCTTCACATTCCCCGCAGACCGGCCGTTCTCGTCGAACGTCTGCGCCAGAAACGCATCGGCGATCGACTTCGCCAGTTCGGTGCCGATGACGCGGGCGCCCATGGTGATGATCTGGGCGTTGTTGGAGAGCGCTGCGCGTTCGGCGGAATAGGTGTCATGGGTCAGCGCGGCGCGGATGCCGGGGACCTTGTTGGCCGAGATACAGACGCCGATGCCGGTGCCGCAGACGAGGATTGCCTTGTCGTAGGTGCCGTCGATGACGCCGGAGGCGACGCGGTCGGAGAGGTTGGCGTAGAACGGATCGGCGCCTTCATTGGTGCGCGAGACTTCGTGCACCTCGAAGCGGTCCTTCAGATGATCGGCCAGAACCTTGGCGAGACCTTCGCCGGCGCTGTCTCCTGCAATGGCAAGCTTCATTGTCGTTCTCCTTAGAGTTTGGCGGCGCATTTGGCGAGGATGTCGAGATAGCCCTCGACGTTCCAGGCCGAACGGCCGATGAAGAGCCCGTCGATATGCGGGCTCGAGATCAGTTCTTCGCAGTTTCCCGGATTGACCGAGCCGCCGTAGAGGCAAGGGATCTTGCGGCCGAGTACCTCTTCGGCAACCGCAATGATTTCGGCCTGGCGGGCGTCGGCATAATCCGCGCTCGCCGGAATGCCGTTTTCGCCAATTGCCCAGACGGGCTCATAGGCGAGCAGTATCTCGGCCGATTTCTGATCGGCCGAGAGCTTAGAAAGGGCGCCGCGCACCTGAGTGGCCAGAATCTCCGCGGCCCTGCCGCTTTCGCGGTCGGCAAGTGTCTCGCCGATGCAGATCAGCGGGATCAGGCCGTGGCGGACGGCGGCTTCGGTCTTCAGCCCCACCGTCTCGTCGGTCTCGCCGAAATGCTCTCGGCGCTCCGAATGACCAAGCTCGACGATGTCGAGACTGCAGTCCTTGAGCATCACCGGCGAGACCTCGCCGGTCCAGGCGCCCTGATCAGCCCAATGCATGTTCTGCGCGCCGACCTTGACGGATGTCTTCGCAAGCATCGCCTTGACCTCGCGCATGGCAGTGAAGGGCGGGATGACAAAGCGCTGGATGCGCGGGTCACGCACGGCATCGGCCGCTTCGAGACCGCGGGCGAACGCTTGCGCTTCGGCGAGTGTCTTGTTCATCTTCCAGCTGGTGCCGATCCAGAAGCGCGGCTTTTCGGTCATGTCGGATCCTGTTCTGATGCGATGGTGAGCGTGATGCCCGCCTGTTCGAATTCGTCGAGGGCGGCCTTTTCGGGAGCCCTGTCGGTGATGACGGCATCGAAGCCGGCAAGATCGGCCATCACGTGCAGGGCGGTGTGGCCGATGCGCTCGTGGTTGACCAGGAGACAGCTCCTCGATGCCGACGCGATCATCGCCCGCTTGGCGCGCACGGCGTTGTCGTCCATGTGATAGGCGAGCCTGCCGCTGACGGCGGGAGTAGAGATGAAGGCGATATCGGCCCTGAGCTTCGACAGCGCTTCCTCGGTGACGACGCCGAGATAGGCGTTGAACTTGGCGGAATAGATGCCGCCGAGCGCGATCAGCGTGATGCCGTTTTCGCTCTTCAGCCGCTCCATGATCGCCGCATTGTTGGTGATCACGGTCAGCGGCCGCTTCTGCAGCAGCATTTCGCCAAGCACCGCCGCCATCGATCCGTCATTGACCATCACGGTCATGCCGGGCTCGACCAGCTCCAATGCCTTCTGCGCCATGGCGATCTTGGCTTCGCCGCCCTGGCGCTCGCGAATGCGGAAATCACTTTCGAACTGCGTTCCGGCATCGATCGTCGCGCCGCCGCGGACCTTGCGCAGCACGCCGGCCTGTTCGAGGTCGTCGAGATCGCGGTGAACAGTCATCTTCGACACGGTGAAGCGATCGGCAAGATCGTCGAGATCGACGGTCTTGTTTTCGACGAGTAGATTGACAATCAGCTGCTGCCGTTCTTCCCGCTTCATTCCGGTCTCCACCCAAGTCTACGGTGTTAAGGTAACGGATATTTCGTGATAAGCAACATCTGTGATGTGATTTTGCGATCAAATCATGTTGCTTCGATGGCTATTGTAACAGCGTCTGTGCGGTCTTCTCATCGGTGATGAGGCCGAAAAGGCGGCGGCTGTTGAGGATGGCGCGGATCGCCGCAACCTTCGACTGGCCGCCGGCGAGTGCCACGAGACGTTCGCTCTTCGACTTCGGGAAGGAGGCCGACAGCGTACGGGCCGTCAGCGCCGTGTCCAGCACCTGGCCATCGGCATCGAAGAAATGGCCGAGAATTTCGCCGACGCCACCGGCAGCGGCAATATCCTGGATCTCGCTGGGTTCGACCATGCCCGAGAGTACCAGCTGCGCTTCGGCATCGACGGTTCCGAGGCCGACGAGCTTGAGATCGGCATTGTTTGCGAGGTCGAAGACTTCCTTCACGGCGCGCTGCGCCTTCAGCACCTTGCGGTCCTCGCCGGTATTGGCGAAGAAGGGGACGGGCATCACATAGGCATGCGTCCCGGTCTTTTCGGCGATCCGGTGCATCACGTCATAAGGATTGGCGCCGTAGTTCCGCGTCAGGCCGCCAAGCAGCGAGACGAAGCGCAGGTCTTTGGCGTTGATGCGCGGCATGTACTGGACGGCCGCCGACAGCGTGCGCCCGTGACCGAGGCCGATCACCTTGTTGTCGCCCCGCTCGATCTCGCGCTTCAGATATCCGGCGCCGGCATGACCGAGCGCGCGCAGCGGCAGGCCTTCCTCGCCGAGATCGGGTGCCACTTCGCAATATTGCAGCCCGAAACGCTCCGAAAGGCGGGATTCGAGCTCGACGCATTCGACGATATCGCCGTCGATCGTGACTTTCACCACGCCATCGGCGACGGCGCGCGCGATCAGCCGGTGCGCCTTGACCGAGGGCACGCCGAGGCGCCGGGCGACCTCCGACTGGGTCAATCCACCGGCGTAGTGCAGCCATGCGGCACGTACGGCAAGCGTATCATCGGCATCCGTCACAGCCGCTTCCTTTCGAATGTCCCGCGTGGCGATTCCGCCGCGTCGTGGTGCTGCCTTTTAAAGTTCTCCATCTCAGATGTTCAAGTCGTCGATGCCGGTGTCGATATAAGGCGACCAGAACGCGATGCTTTCGGCGATTTGCGGGATAACCTCGCGATCGTTCGGCTCACGCTCCTTGAAAGAGAGTTCGAGGCAGATCTCGTTGTTGACAGCACCGCCATCGGCAAAGGCCTTGAGCAACGGCGCCGGCTGAATGCGGCCCCTTGCATTGAAATCAGCTGTAAACGGCCGGTGGCCACCCTTGTCCATCAGGCTCTGCTTGATGTGGATGATCGGCGAGACCGGCGGCACGGCGCGCGCCCAGGCATAGGGATCGAAATCGTCAGGATTGGCGGAGGTGACGTCGCCATGGTCGATATCGGCCATCATCCACATCGGGATCGCCATTTTCGTCGCCGTTAGCCGCTCCTGCAGCGACAGGCAGGCGGCGATCGTCTCGCCGAACTCGCGGCCGACGCTCATCGGCTCCCAGAAAACATAGGAAAGGCCCGCGGCGCGGCCATGTTCCGCGACCTCGGCCCAGCTGTCGATGGCGATCTTGATCAGTTCCTCGCGGCGATCGGGATCGTCGAAATCCCTGTAGGTGAAGATCGCAAACTGCGTGCCGACGGAATCGCCGCCGAGATCGGCGGTGATATCGGCGAAGGTCTTGAACCAATCGATATAGTAACGCCTGACCTCGGCATCCGGATGGCCGAAATGGTTGAGGCGGCCGTAGGGGCCGGTCATGCCTGAGGTGACGCGAACGCCGGTGCGCCGCAGCGCCGTATTCATGTTCCGCGTCAGGCGGCGGATCACGGGCGCCTGCCAGCTCGGATTGATGAATTCGTGGGTCAGCTGCAGGTCGCGGATCTTCAGGTCGCGCGCCACCGTGTCGATCAGATCGTCGGGCTCCGCGAAGCGGTTGACGAGCGGATTGGTGTTCAACGAAAGCGTCAGCGTCATCGAAACCTCCTTCAGGCGGCGGCGAGGCGGGAGGAGGCGAACCAGTCTGCAAAGGCAGCGCGCTCGGCCTCGCTCATGTGCAGGTAGTGCTTGGTGCGGCGGTAGAGGATGTCCTCTGCCGTTTCCGCCCATTCGGTGGCGACGAGATAGCGGGCTTCCGCCTCGTAGAACTGCCCGCCGAAATGGCGGCCGAGCGCCTCGATGCTGGTTGCTCCTGAAACGATATTCTTGGTGCGGGCGCCATAGAGGCGGCCATAGTGATGCACGAGTTTGCGCGGCATCCAGGGATAGGTATCGCGCAGGCTGTTGGCGAAGGTCTCATAGTCGGCATTGGGGATTTCGCCGCCGGGTAGGGGTGCCGTCTGCGTCCAGTCGCCGCCCATGCCGGGAAAGATGTGCCTGAGACGATGCAGGCCACGCTCGGCGAGCTCGCGGAAGGTAGTAATCTTGCCGCCGAAGACATTGAGCAGCGGCGCGCCGCCGGTTTCGTCGAGATCGAAGACATAGTCGCGGGTCACGGCGGACGGATTGCCCTTGCCGTCGTCGAAGAGCGGACGCACGCCGGAGAAGCTGTGCAGCACGTCCTGACGACGGAGCTTTTCCTTGAAGTAACGGTTCACCGCCTTCAGCAGATAATCGATCTCGCTCTCGTCGGCCGACACATCCTCGGCGCGGCCTTCATAGGCAATATCGGTGGTGCCGATCAGCGCCTTGTCGCCCTCATAGGGGTTGATGAAGATGACGCGCTTGTCGTGGTTCTGCACGAGATAGGCATTCGAGCCCGCCCAGAATTTCGGGACGATGATGTGGCTGCCCTTGACCAGGCGCACGTTGCGGGCCGAGTTCGATCCGGCGACGCGGTTGATGATGTCGGTCACCCAGGGACCAGCGCAATTGACCAGACATTTGGCCCTGAAAGTGCGCGTTTCGCCCGTCGTGCTGTTCTTGGTGACGACGGTCCATGCGCCATTTTCGCGCCGGGCGGAGACGGCGGGAGAACGAGTCAGCACGATCGCGCCTTTTTCGGCGGCGCTGACCGCGTTCAGAACAACGAGGCGGGCGTCATCGACCCAGCAATCGGAATATTCGAAGCCGCGCTTGTATTGATCGAGGATCGGCGTGCCCTCGGGATCGCGGAGCAGGTTGAGCGTGCGGGTGCCGGGGAGCTTCTTGCGGCCGCCGAGATGGTCGTAGAGGAAGAGGCCGAGGCGGACCAGCCAGGCCGGGCGGTCCTCAGGGCTGTGCGGCAGCACGAAGCGCATCGGCCAGATGATGTGTGGGGCGGCGTTGAGCAGCACTTCGCGTTCGATCAGCGCTTCGCGCACCAGGCGGAATTCGTAATATTCGAGATAACGCAGCCCGCCATGCACCAGCTTGCCTGACCGCGACGAGGTTCCCTGCGCCAGATCATCCTTTTCGCACAGCGCCACCTTGAGCCCACGGCCGGCCGCATCGCGTGCGATACCGGCGCCGTTGATGCCGCCGCCGATGACGAAGAGGTCCAGGGTTTCGGGTTCGGTCATGTCATGCTCCTTCGATGCCAGCGCATCAGAACTTGATTTATGCGCCTGGTGTCGCCGTTGCGGTCGAGGCGAGCTTGTCCCAGGCGGGCGCCATTGCCTGGCGGATGTCGGTATAGGCTGCGAAAAGCGTGTCGAACCGGGCCGCCTCGGCGGCATCGGGAACCTCGGGTTCGCCAAGCAGCGGCGAGACCCAGTCGGCAATGCAATCATCCATCGTCGGATACACGCCGACGGCAACCGCAGCCATCATCGCGGCACCGGCAGCCCCGGTCTCCTCGCGCTGCGACTGGCGGATCGGGGCGTTGACGGCTGCTGACAGCGAGCGACGCAGGCTTGGTGAGCGCGTGGCGCCGCCGGTGATGCGCAGTTCTTCCGGCATCGCCCCCATTGCCGCATAGCAATCGCGGGTCGCGAGGCCCAGGCCTTCGACCACGCCTCTCACCAGATCGGGGAAACGGTGGCGCGTGGACAGCCCGGCAAAGCCGGCACGCGCATTGGCGTTGACGAAGGGGCCGCGCTCGCCGGCTTCGGAAATATAGGGGTGATAGAGCACGGAGCCCGGCTTGCTATCGGCAAACCAGCCATCGATGCGCGCGATCAGTTCCGCATGCGAAACCGTCTTGCCGGCGTCTGCCATCAGCGAGGCGGCGATATCGAGGATCCAGTCGATATTGATCGTCGATCCCATATTCGTCTGCACCTGGGTGACGATGCCCGGGATCGGCAGGGCGATCACATAGCCGGTGCCCTCGCTGTTGAGGTGGACATCGTCGACTTTCTTGGCGCGCAGATGGACGCCGGTCGAGCCGATCGTCGAGCAGGCGGCGTTGCGCCCGCCGCTACGGACGCCGGCGCCGAGCGCGGTCATGACCATATCGACATAGCCGAGGCAGACGGGTGTTCCTGCCAGCAGCCCGCAGGCCTTGGCGGCATCCGATGTCAGCGGATGGCTGATTTCGGTCCCGTCGATGATGTCAGGCAACAGCTTGCGCCGGTGTTCGAGGCCAAGCGCATCGATGACGGCGTCGTCATATTGCCGGGTGCGGAAATTGCCGAAGGTGAAACTCGCCTCCGACGGATCGGTGGCGCGAATGCCTGTGAGGTTGAGATAAAGCCAATCCTTGCAGTGCAGCGCCGTTTCGGCGCGATCAAGGAGATCGGACGCGAAACGGTCCATATGCGCGAGCTGGGTGCCCTGCTGGCAGGTGTTGAGGCCGGTGCCGGTCGCCTCGAAGCGGGCGCGGTTGTTCGGCTTGGATGCAAGCGAAACCACGGTCGATGCGGCGCGCGCATCAAGCCACAGCCAGGCATCGCCGACCGGTGCATTCTCGCGACCGACGAGCCACGTGCCGTCACCTTGTCCGGTGACGGAAACGGCGGCGGTGCGCGCTGCAAGATCGGGGACTTTCTCGCCGAGCCCGCGCAGCGCGGTGGCGCAATCTGCCCATGTCTGCGCAAGCGGCTGCGTCGCCGAGCCGTCCTCGCCGGTTGCGTATCTGTTGCGTACGGATGCGGTGGCGATCTGGCGTCCGGAAAGATCGAAGGCAACCGCCTTGATCACGGATGTGCCGGCGTCGATGCCGATGATGATATTCTGTGTCGATGTCATCGCAGGGTTATCCCGCCAATGCCGGGAACGCTGCGGCGGGCAATACGCGCGTCCAATTCATCATGCAGTCCTCCCGATCGGCCGAATTCCATCGCTCTGCTTCGGCCGCGTGATCGATTCCATGGTGGCGGGCCGCAAGCGTGTGCCTGCCGCCCGCAATGAATCGAATACCTGCCGAAACCTCCCATGGGCCTCACCGATAAACATAACACAAAGATATCACAAGGCCAGCAAGATTTTTCTAGTCATGAAAATTTGTTCAGCTAAAATAATGGGCATCGGCTTGATGCGCGGCGGCCGCCTCCGTTTGCGCAAGACTGCAGCCGCCGCTTTTGCTGCGAATATCGCGCATTTATAATTTATATTAAATATCAATGTTATGTATGAGTTTTCCAAATTCTTTGACACGTATTTATTTGTGCATTTGCTGCCTTCTTATGTTGCGCCGCAACGCGATAAACAAGCCGTGAAGCGCCGCATTGAAACGCAGGTCCTCATAAAAGTGCCGTTGACAGCCTTATGATTTTATAACATTGTTTCCGGCATAAGTAACACAGTTCTATCACGGAAGCCTGCTTCCGGATGGGTGATTGCAGGATCAGGCGGTCGGAGGAGACTGGCGCCGCGTCCTGAAGAGGAGGCTTCCAATGCGGATTTTCGTCCAGACTTGCGCTTTCGCGGGCTGCCTGCCGGATTCTGATCCGGCGCGATGCCATGCCGTGGCGCGTCTGCGATCGTAATTGCAGCCAGCCCCTTCGCTTTATCGTCTCCCAGTCAAAGGCCGTCTCGACATGAGCACACAGTCCGATTACGCAGCACCGAAGCCGAGCAGCAGCAATCTGAAGCTTATCGTGGGCGTGGCATTCGTTGTTGCCGTCGTCGGCGCCATCGCGCTCGACACGACGGTGGTCAAGATCGGTTCCGAAAACGACGTCAGGCAGCAGGTCTTCTCGCCGGAGACCTTTGGCGCCGAGCAGTTCCCGAAGATATTGGCCAATGTGCAGGAGCGCGCCGTGCCGGCTGCCGATCTTGCCGCCGCCATCGCCGCCGACAAGAAGGCCGCCGCCGAGAAATACGGCACCGCGACGAGCACCGGACCGGTCATTCCCGTCACGCTGACCGGCACGTTCGGCGCCCGCAAATCGAACACCAACGAACTCAAAGTCGATGGATTGCCTCCCGAGACGGTGGTCCGTGTCCAGACCGGTCCTGCGGTCAACGGCACGGACCTCCGCGATGCCACCGGCACCATCGAGTTCGGCCAGTTCACCAATCAGATCCAGTATCAGGACGCCGGATCGGCCATCAACAACGAGATGAAGAAGTCGGTCTTTACCGGCCTCGATCCGGAAACGCTGGATGGGAAATCCGCGACCGTGGTCGGCGTGTTCAAGCTGATCAATCCGAAAAACTGGCTGGTCACGCCCGTCAAGGTCGAAGTCAAATGAGCCAGCCGCTGCGCAGTAACGGAGTGCAGGGCGAAGTCGTTCTCGCCGCCCGCAACATCGCCAAGTCCTACGGCAATGTGCATGCCCTCAAGGGCGTGAATTTCGACATCCATCGCGGTCAGGTGACCACGCTGTTCGGAGAGAACGGTGCCGGCAAATCGACTTTGATGAAGATCCTCTCCGGCGTCGTGCTGCCGAGCTCGGGCGAAATCATCCTCGATGGCTCGCCGATCAGCTTCACCTCGTCGACCCATGCGCGTGAACACGGCATCTCGATCATTCACCAGGAACTCAGCCTGGCGCCCAATCTCAGCGTCCGCGACAACATCTTCATGGGCCGGGAGATCATCAAGGGCGGTGTCGTCGATTTCGCCGAGGAAGAGCGCCAGACACGCGCGCTTCTGGAGGAGCTCGAGGAAGACATCGATCCGCTGACGCGCGTCGAGGACCTACGCCTCGGCCAGCAGCAGATCGTCGAGATCGCCCGCGCGCTCTCGGTCAATTCGCGCATTCTGATCATGGACGAACCGACCTCGGCGCTGAGCGCCACCGAAGTCGAAGTTCTGTTCAAGGTCATCCACGACCTGACGAGCCGCGGCGTTTCGATCGTCTATATCTCGCATCATCTCGAAGAGGCGCTGCAGATCACCAATCACGCCGTCGTCCTGCGCGACGGCACCATGACTGCCTATGCCGAGCGCAAGGACATCGATCTCGAATGGATCGTCCGCAACATGGTCGGCGACAATTTCGATCTCGGCAGCCCGCCCGAGGGTCATCAGTTCGGCCAGGTGGCGCTGTCGATCGAGAATCTCAGCGTGCCCGGTCCGTCGGGCGCTGCCTATAACGCCGTCGACCGGCTGTCGTTGAAAGTGCGCGCGGGAGAAGTGGTCTGCATCTATGGCCTGATGGGCGCGGGGCGTACCGAGCTTCTGGAATGCGTTGCCGGTCGTCTGCGTTCGAGCGGCGGCCAGGTCCTGCTTGAGGGCCGGGATGTCGGCGGCCTCAGCATTGCCGGGCGTATCGAAAGCGGCCTCGTTCTCGTTCCCGAAGATCGCCAGCGCGATGGCCTCGTGCAGACGATGACTGTTGGCACCAATCTGTCGCTTGCCAGCATCGGCGCCTTCACCAAGGGGCTCTTCACTTCAGGCCGGCGCGAACGCGAGCTGGTCAACGATGCGATCCGCCGTGTTCACGTCAAGACAGATGGCGGCGAGGCGTCGATCGGCTCGCTCTCCGGCGGCAACCAGCAGAAGGTCGTCATCGGCAAGATGCTGGCCACACAGCCGAAGGTCATCCTGCTCGACGAACCGAGTCGCGGCATCGATATCGGTGCCAAGGCGGAAGTTTTCAAATTGCTTGCGGAGCGCGCCAAGCAGGGGCTCGCGGTCGTCTATTCGACCTCCGAAGTCAACGAATGCCTGAGCATCGCCCATCGCATCATCGTCATGCATCGCGGCCGTATCTCGGCCGAGTTCAGCTCTGACGTCACCAAGGAAAAGATCATGGCCGCCTCCGGCGAAGCCGTGGTCGCGCACTAGCCCGGAATTATGGAGCACTGATTATGTCAGTCACAGATATCACCCAAAAGAAGACAGTTCCGAACGGGCAGAAGCGCAACACCAATATCGTGCGTCTCATCCTTGAGGGCAGGGCGTTCTTCGCGCTGATCGTCATCATCGCGGTCTTCTCGTTCCTGTCGCCCTATTACTTCAGCCTCAATAACTTTCTGATCATGGCGTCGCATGTCGCCATCTTCGGTATTCTGGCGATCGGCATGCTGCTGGTCATCCTGAATGGCGGCATCGACCTCTCCGTCGGCTCGACGCTGGGGCTCGCGGGCTGCATTGCCGGCTTCCTGATGCAGGGCGTCACGCTCAGCTATTTCGGCGTCATCCTCTATCCGCCGGTCTGGGCCGTCGTGGTGCTGACCTGTGCGCTCGGCGCCCTGGTCGGTGCGGTCAACGGCGTTTTGGTCGCCTATCTCAAGGTGCCGGCCTTCGTCGCCTCGCTCGGCGTCCTTTATGTCGCCCGCGGCATCGCGCTGCTGATGACCAACGGTCTCACATACAATAATCTCGGCGGCCGTCCCGAACTCGGCAATACCGGCTTTGACTGGCTCGGTTTCAACCGCCTCGGCGGTGTGCCGATCGGTGTCATCGTCCTTGCCGTGCTCGCCATCGTCTGCGGCATCGTTCTCAGCCGCACGGCCTTCGGCCGCTGGCTCTATGCATCGGGCGGCAACGAGCGCGCGGCCGATCTTTCGGGCGTTCCGGTCAAGCGCGTCAAGATCATCGTCTATGTGCTCTCAGGCGTCTGCGCCGCGATCGCCGGCCTCGTGCTCTCGTCGCAGCTGACGTCGGCGGGTCCGACGGCTGGCACGACCTACGAACTGACCGCGATTGCTGCCGTCGTCATCGGCGGCGCGGCCCTCACCGGTGGCCGCGGTACGGTGCGCGGCACCATGCTTGGCGCCTTCGTCATCGGCTTCCTGTCGGATGGTCTCGTGATCATCGGCGTCTCCGCCTACTGGCAGACGGTCTTTACCGGTGCGGTGATCGTTCTCGCCGTGCTGATGAACAGCATCCAATACGGCCGCCGGGTCAAATCGTCCTGACGGCTGCGACTGAAACTTATCCACGACGGCAGGCTGGGGTTCCAAGAAGGCCGATTGGGGAAAGCAACGCCGGTTCCCGGCACAACTGAGCTCACTAATGGGAGAGAGACTATGTTTAAAAAAGGCATGCGCATTCTTCTCGCCGCCGCGGCTGTCGCACCGCTCCTCGCAACGTCCGCCTGGGCAGCCGGTGCCATGACGATCATCGTCAACGATCCGTCGAACCCCTACTGGCTGACGGAAGGCAATGTTGCCAAGGCCACTGCCGAAAAGCTCGGCTACACGGCTTCGGTCAGCGCCCACAAGGGTGACACCAACACCGAGAGCAACCTGATCGACACGGCAATCACCAACAAGTCTGTCGCGATCATTCTCGACCCAGCCAATGCCGACGGTTCGGTCGGTGCGGTGAAGAAGGCTGTTGCCGCCGGTATCCCTGTCATCCTCGTCAACGCTGAAATCAACCAGGAAGGCCTGGCGAAGGCGCAGCTCGTTTCCAACAACGCCCAGGGTGCCGCCCTCGGTGCGCAGCAGTGGGTCGAAGCTGTCGGCGACAAGGGCAACTATGCCGAACTGTTCGGCGCTCCCTCGGACAACAACGCTGCAACCCGCTCCAACGGCTACGAAACCGTTCTGTCGCAGTACCCGGACCTGAAGAAGGTTGCCAAGGAAGTTGCCGATTGGGACCGCACCAAGGGTCACAACAAGATGCAGTCCATGCTGCAGGCAAATCCTGACATCGTCGGCGTGATCTCCGGCAACGATGAAATGGCCCTCGGCGCGATCGCAGCGCTCAAGGAAGCCGGCAAGCTCGCCAACATCAAGGTCGGTGGTTTCGACGGTTCTCCGGACGCTGTTGCGGCGATCAAGGCCGGCGAACTGCAGTACACCGTTCTCCAGCCGGTTGCCGTCTTCTCTGAAGAAGCCGTCAAGCAGGCCGACAATGTCATCAAGAATGGCAGCACCGGCGCCAAGAGCGAAAAGCAGCTCTTCGATTGCCTGCTGATCACCAAGGACAATGTCGACAAGTATACCGGCCCGTTCGTCCTGTCGCAGTAACATCGAAGGGGCGCCCGGCAGGGCGCTCTTTCAGAGCCGGGCGGCATCCACCCGCCCGGCTTCCGCAATGCCTGAAATGGTGCCCGCGGCCGCAACCGCCCGTTCCGTTTCACCTTTTTGCCTTGGCGTGGCAATCACTGTACGAAGCTGGGATCCAGAATTCAGCGACAAGGGTGACCCCGTGACACAGAAGACGAGCCAGGGCGAAGATCTGTTGGAAGAGCTGACAAGCGACAGCCGGCAGACGCGCCAGATCGCGCGCCGCCGCATGATCGCGGAGGCCGTGATGAATGAAGGCTCGATGCGGATCGAAGACCTGACGGATCGCTTCGGGATCAGCCTGATGACGGCTCATCGCGATGTCGATGAACTCGTCAGCCGCGGGCTTTTCCGCAAGACGCGCGGCATCGTGACCGCCGCGGCGACGAACCTGATCGAATCGAGCGACGTCTATCGCTCGAACCGGCAGGCAACGGAGAAAAAGCTGATTGCCGAGGCGGCGATGCAATTCGTCGAGCCCGGGCAGGCGATCTTCTTCGACGATTCGACGACGGTTCTGCAGATGGCGGCGCACCTGCCGTCGAAGGTGCCTGTCACGGCGATCACCAATTCGCTGACGCTGATGAACGCGCTGACGGGCATGCATGACGTGACGCTGCTGGCGCTCGGCGGCCAGTATTACAACTGGTGCAACGCCTTCATGGGCCGGATGACGATCAGCGAGATCAAAGGGCTGCGGGCGGATATCGCCTTCATCTCCATGTCGGCGATCAGCGACGGCACGGTGCTGCATCAGTCGCCGGAGACCCTCGATACCAAGCGCGCCATGTTCGACTGTTCCGTCAAACGCATCCTGCTTGCCGATCACACCAAGTTCGAACGGCGGGCACTCCATAGTTTCGCAGCACTGGACGAGTTCGACGTCGTCATCGTCGACGACAAGACTGACGCCGTGCATATCGACCGCATGCGGTCCAAGGATATCAACGTGGTGGTCGCCAAGAGCGCCGGAGGGCGCTCGTAACCCGGTCACCGGTTGCTGATAGTGAGGAAGGCGAATGCCGAGTCTGCTCGGGATCGATAGTGGCCTGACGGTCACCAAGGCCGTCATTTTCGACATTGACGGCACGCCGCTCGCAGTCAGCAGGCGCCGCGTCACGCAGTTCATTCCCAAGGCGCGCCATATCGAGCGCGACATGGGCGAATTGTGGAGCGCGACGGCCGATGCTATCCGCGAGGCGATCGCGCTCAGCAAGCGCCCCGCAAGCGATATCCAGGGTATAGCCGCCACCGCGCATGGCGACGGCATCTATCTGCTCGACGGGGATCAGCAGCCGCTCGGCCGCGCCATCCTGTCGCTCGACAGCCGGGCAGGGCCGATCGTCAACGAATGGACCGACGGCGATGTCGCCCAGTGCGCCATCGAACTGACCGGCCAGATCCCGCATGTCTCCGCACCCTCGGCGCTGCTCGCCTGGATCCGCGAAATGGAGCCCGAGCGCTACAAGCGCATCGGCCATTTCATCAGCTGCAAGGACTGGCTGCGCTTTTGCCTGACAGGGATCATCGGCACCGATCGCACCGAGGCCAGCACCTCCTTCACCGATGTCAGGACACAGGATTACAGCCAGGATGCGCTGCGGCTCTTCGGTCTACAGAAGCTCGTTCACGCCCTGCCGCCGGCGTCCCGTTCCGATCAGATCGTCGGCCGGGTGACGCGCGAGGCCGCAAATCTGACCGGGCTTGCCGAAGGCACGCCCGTCATGGCAGGTCTGCATGATGTCACCGCCTCGGCGCTCGGCGCCGGGGGATACGGCAAGGGTGTCGTCGCCATCATCGCCGGCACATATTCGATCAACGAAACACTATCATCCGAACCGCGCGTCGACAGGCGCTGGTTCTGCCGTAACGGCATTGCACCCGGCATCTGGAACAGCATGTCGATCTCTCCGGCCTCGACGGCAAATTACGACTGGTTTCTCGACAAGCTCTGTGCCGCCGAGCGGTTGGAGGCCAAGACGAACGGCCGCTCCGTTCACGCGTTACTTGGCCCGGAGATCGATGCGGCATTCAAGCGGCCCTCGACTGCGCTGTTCCATCCCTATCTCTTCGGCTCGCCCTATGGCGCGGAGGCTAGTGCCGGGTTCTTCGGGCTCGGCGGTTGGCACGATCGCGGCGACATGTTGCGGGCCGTGCTTGAGGGTATTGCCTTCAACCACCGCATCCATGTCGATGCGCTCCGCGACGGATTCTCGTTCGACCGGGCTCGTCTGGCGGGCGGCATCTCGCGCAATCCTGCCGTCGTGCAGATGTTTGCCGATATTCTCGGCATGCCGGTTACCGTTACCGAAACGGATGAAGCCGCGGCCTGGGGCGCGGCGCTCTGCGCCGGATCGGGCGCCGGGATCTATGCCGATCCGCAAAGCGATCCGCGCGATACCGCAAGCATAGAGAAGACCTGCCAGCCGGACCCGGCGCGCAGTGCCGACTACGAGAAGCGTTACCAAGTGTTTCGCGAAATCGCCGATGCCATGACACCGCTCTGGCCGAAGATTGCGGCGCTGGCGCCCGATCAGGCTGCAAACTGAAATGAATGATGCCTGCCGCGGCGGGCGATTTAGGACGATGACATCATGACAGCCGATCTGCAGCAGCGCTTCTCCGATCTCGGCGAGGGCGACATCGACGTTCTCATCATCGGCGCGGGCATCAACGGCGCCGGGCTGTTTCGCGATCTCTCGGTGCAGGGCGTCAACTGCCTGATCGTCGACAAGGCGGATTTCGGTTCGGGCACGAGTGCAGCACCTTCACGGCTCATCCATGGCGGGCTGAAATATCTGGAGACCGGCGAATTCGGCCTCGTCGCGCAGTCGACGCTGGAGCGCAATCTTCTGCTCAAGAACGCGCCGCATTGCGTCGAGCCGCTGCCGACCTTCATCCCGGTCTTTTCCTGGACGCGCGGCATCTGGGCGGCGATCCGCACACTCTTCGGCTCCAAGACGGCACCGCGCAGCCGCGGTGCGGTGCTGATCAAGATCGGCCTGCGGCTCTACGACTTCTTCGGCTCGCGCGATCGGGTGATGCCGAAACACCGGCTGATCCTGAAGAAGCAGGCCCGCAAGGAAATGCCGCATGTGACCCCAGCGATCGTCGCCGGCGGCATCTATTATGACGCAAAGATCAGCCGGCCTGAGCGGCTGGTCTATGAACTCGTGCGCGATGGCCTCGATGCCAATCCGAAAAGTCTGGCTGCCAATTTCACCACGATGGAAACGGTCTCAGGCGGATCGCTGACATTCCGGCAGGCCGATGGCCGCGAGTTCGCGGTGAAGCCGAAGCTCGTCGTCAACGCCGCCGGTCCCTGGATCGATCATGTCAACGCTGCACTCGGCGCCCCCTCCAATATGATCGGCGGCACCAAGGGCTCGCATATCCTGCTCGATCATCCCGAACTGGTACGCAGCTTGAACGGCCACATGATCTATTTCGAGGCCGACGATGGCCGCATCTGCCTAGTCTACAGCTACCTCGGCCTGGCGCTGGTCGGCTCGACCGACATTCCGGCCGATAATCCCGATGACGTTCGCTGCGAAGAGCCGGAGACCGACTATTTCCTCGAGAGCGTCCGTTCGCTGCTGCCGACGCTGCGCTTTGACCGCAATCAGATCGTCTATAGCTATAGCGGCATCCGCCCGCTCCCGGCATCGGATGCGACGGCACCGGGCCTCATCAGCCGCGACCATTCCGCACCGGTGAAGGAACCCGAAGGCAACCGCCCGTTCGCGATCGTCTCGCTGGTCGGCGGCAAATGGACGACGTTCCGGGGCTTCGCCGAGGAGGTCGCCGATACCGTTCTCTCCCGCCTGCTGCGGAACCGCAATGAATCGACCCGCTACCTTGCAATCGGCGGCGGTAAGGGCTTTCCCGCCGATGGCGAGAAGCGCGGTCACTGGATCAAGGATCTGGCAGCGAAGGGCGGCGTGACGATCGAGCGCGCCGATGAATTGCTGGGCCGGTACGGCACGACGGCCGCGGCGATCCTCGCATCCGCTTCGGTACATTCCGACGATACGAGACTGACCGGCGCGCCGCAGCACAGCTTCAAGGAAATCGACTGGATCACCCGCAACGAACTCGTCGTTCATCTCGCCGATATCGTGCTACGCCGCACGACGCTGGCAGTCGAGGGGCGCCTGACGATCGAGGGATTGCAGGAAATTGCCACCATCGCCGCGGTTGCGCTCGGCTGGGACGCGGCGCGTGTCGAAAGCGAAATCGTCGACGTCACCGATCAGCTGAGCCGTTTCCACGGCCAGGTGCTGACAAGCACTGCACCGGCTGCGGAACGCGGCAAGGCGCACCGTTTTACGGCGAAGTGATCAATGCGCCGGGGTGATTTCCCGGCGCATTGCCATCAGAGTGCGGCGACGGCGAGATTGCTGCGGGCCTCAAGGATCGCCCGGCAGGCATTGGCCGCTTCCTGACCCTTGATGACGAAGTGGTTCATGAAGAACTCGATATGCGCTTCGCTTTCCTGGAAGTGGTGCGGCGTCAGCACCGCCGACAGCACCGGCACATTGGTATCGAGCTGGACGCGCATCATGCCGTCGAGAACGGTTCCGGCAACGAAGTCGTGCCGATAGATGCCGCCGTCGACGACGAAGGCGCAGCCGAGGATCGCCGCATACTTGCCGGTCCGGGCCAGTGTCTGCGCATGGAGCGGGATTTCAAGCGCGCCCGGCACGTCGAAGATGTCGACCTCCGCCGCGTTGGTGCTCTGCGCCTTCCATGTCGAGATAAAGGAATTCACGCATTGATCGACGATACCGGCGTGCCAGCGGGCACGCACGATGGCGATCCGGTGACCCTGCGGTTTGGTTGCGATTGTCATGTCTCTGCCTTTCAAGGGTGCCATCTCTGGCTGTTGCTTCGAGCCGCCGTGGCGGCCCAATTCTCCCTTGGGCGAACAGCATCAGTCACCTCTCCCTGGAGAGGTTCTGCCTGCATGCTCTCTTCCATCCGGACTATACCGTCGGCTCCGGCATCTCACCGGATCTGCTGACCTTCCATTGCTGGAAGCGCTCGCGGGCTCCGGGGATAACCCCGATACCGCCGGTGGGGAATTGCACCCCGCCCTGAGAACGGGGCGAGGTAAATCCAAAATCGGAAAGAATGCAAGTCCGGAAACCGCGTCAGATGGCCTGTCTGATCAAACCGGCTTGAGATCGCCGATGATGGTCGGAATGAGTTCGGAGACCGTCGGATGGATCGGCACCGACCATTGCAGCACCGGATAGCGGGTTCCGGCATTTATAGCATCGATGATCCCGTGGATCGCTTCGTCGCCTTCGATCCCCAGGAAGGCGGCGCCGAGGATTTCCTTGGTCTCCGCATCGGCGACGATCTTCATGAAGCCCTTAGTCTCGCCACGTTCGTTGGCGCGGCCGACCCGGCTCATCGGCCGTTTCGAGACCAGCACCTTGCGGCCCGAGGCGCGGGCCTGTTTCTCGGTGATCCCGGCGCGGCCGAGCGGCGGGTCGATATAGAGCGCGTAGGCCGGAATGCGGCTGGAGACCTTGCGGTCGCCGCCATCGAGCAGGTTGGCGGCGGCGATCTCGAAATCGTTGTAGGATGTATGCGTGAAGGCGCCATGGCCATTGCAGTCGCCGAGCGAATAGATGCCCTCGACATTGGTCATCAGCCGGTCATCGACGGTGATAAAGCCGCGCTTGTCTGTGGCGACGCCAGCCACTTCGAGGCCGAGATCGCCGGTATTCGGCGTGCGGCCGGTGGCGACCAGCACATGGCTGGCCTGGATATCCGGCTTGCCGGAAATCGAGACAGCGACACCGTCAGCCTCGTTGGCGAAAGCGATGTTCTCCGCGCCGGTGTGAACCGTGATGCCGTCGGAAACGATGATCTCTTCGATCGCATCCGAAACATCCTCGTCTTCGCGGGACGCGAGCTTAGGGCCGCGCTCGATAACGGTCACCTCGGCGCCGAAGCGGCGGTACATCTGTGCGAATTCAAGGCCGATATAGCTTCCGCCGATCACCACGAGATGGCGGGGCAGGGTGTCGAGCTGAATGATCGAGGTGCTGGTGAGATAATCGATATCGGCAAGGCCTGGAAAGTCCGGGATAGTCGGGCGGGCGCCGACATTCAGGAAGATCAGCGGCGCGGTCAGCGTCTCGCCGTTCACCTCGACGGTTTTCTGGCCGGTGAATTTCGCATGACCATAGATGACCTCCATGGTCTTCATGCCCGAGAACCAGCCGATCAGGCCGTTGCGGGCGTTCATGGTCACCGTCTCGGCGCGCTTGCGCACCGTGTTCATGTCGATATCGATGGCGCCGGAAATCCTGACGCCGTAGTCGCCGCCGGTCCGGGCCACATGCGCGGCGCGGGCACTGGCGACCAGCGTTTTTGTTGGCATGCAGCCGGCATTGACGCAGGTGCCGCCGAGATATTTGCGCTCGATCAACGCCACCTTCATGCCCTTCTCAGCCATGCGGGCAGCGAGAAAGGGGCCGGCCTGACCAGCCCCGATGAAGATGGCGTCGTAAGTCTTCATGCGACGGCCGATACGATCAGGAGCGCGCCGACGATGGCGATTGCGTCCTCGATGAGGGCGGCGGGCGTATCCTTGCCGAAGGCGGCAGCAAGCTTGCCGCGGACGGCTGCACCGCCGAGCGTTCCAACGACCGCGCCGACGATACCAGCAATCAGGCCGCCCACCAGCGAGCCACCGGATGCGCCGATCGTGGCGCCGGTCAAAGCGCCCATGATGATGCGGGCGCCGAACTGCATCGGCACCTTGCGGCTTGGCGTGGTCGGCAGCTGGTCGGTGATCAGCTCAACGGCGGCCAGCACCGTGAAGATCCACGGCGTCCACTTGTAGCCCATGAACGCGAGCGGCGTCTGCGATACGTCGAACCAGCCGAGGGCTGCGCCCCATGCGACGGCGGCCGGTGCGGTCATGGCCCGAAGGCCGGCAATGATACCGATCAAAAATGCAAGAAATAGAAGCATGCGAGGGGTCCCCTTCCTCTGCGAATGCCGAAACGGCACGGCCAGCGTGGCATAAAGCTCTACCGGTTGCAATTGGGGGATACGGCTCTACCGGCCGAGCGCCTGCAGCGCTTCTTCGGCGGCCCGAAGCCCGCTTTCATAGGCGCCGTGCGCGGTCGAAAAATCGGTGCGGTTGGTCGCTTCGCCGGCGAAGAAGATGCGGTTGTCGAACGGCCGTGCTAAGGCCTGCCGCGCCGCAGCGTGGCCGGGCAAGGCATGGCTGTAGCCGCCGCGGATCGAGGGGGTGTTGGTCCAATCGGACGCGGCAAGCGGGCGAAGTTCCCTGTGAATGCCGGAGCCGAACAGCGCCGAAAGCTCCTCCATCGCACGCGGGAAAGCCGCTTCCGGGTTTTCGGCCACGGCGCGGGCGCCTCTTCCGCCGAGGAAGACCTCAATGACGGGCTTGCCGAAGGGGCGGATATAGTAGCTTGCCGTTTTGGGATCGCGCGGATTGCCGATCACATGGCTTTCGTCATCGAAACTGTGACCGTCGGTGATTTCGAAATAGAGCTTTTCGTTGTTGCCGAGCGGCAGCTGCAATGCGGCCTCGCGCCACGGGTCGAGCGAGGAGGGCATGGCGATGGCATCGCTGGCGAGCACATTGGTGGAAACGGTGATGACCAGTGCTCGCGGCCTGATGGTCCCGCGCTCCGTCCGCACCGTCAAACGGCTGCCCTCGAGGGAGATCGACTGGATCGGCGTTGCCGGATGCAGCTCCACCGACGCCGGCATCGTGGCGGCGACAAGCGCGCCATAGCCGGTCTCGAGACGCCAGTTGTTCTCCGTCGAGGCCTCGTCATAGGCGGCATAATCCTCCGCCGAGATGCGCTCCAACTCGTCGCCGCTGATATAGCCGCTCAGCGCCTGCATATAGGCAAGCCAGGGCTCGCCGGGCTCCACAGCGTCGATGGCACAGTCGCTTGGCGGAGGTGCCTCGGCAACTCGCTCGGCCCAGCGGCCAAAGGCAGCGCGGGCGGCGTCGCGCTCGGCTCTGGGAAAGCCGAAATCGCGATCCTGCCGGTGCCAGGCGCTCGGTCTGCTATCGACCGGGATACCGGCCTCTTCGGCAATCCGCGTCCAGGGATTGCGGTCGGCCGAATGCAGCCAGCCGCAGCCGAGATCGATCGCGGCAACAGGCGTGTTCAGTGTCCAGGCGCGGCCGCCGATCCGGGGCAGGGCTTCGAAGACCGAAACGGAAAGGCCGCTCTTTGCAAGCCTTCTTGCTGCGCCGACGCCTGCGGCGCCCGCTCCGATGATGGCAATATCCGGTTCTGAATTCATGGGGCAAATGGACTCGAAAAGACGGCGCATCATGGACCCAGCCTCAGGCCGCACGCAAGCCGCTTCGCGGCCCCGCCGGTACGCCAGGTTTTCGCAGGGCTGCCGAGGCGCTCAGCCGCCCCTGCGGGCGGCCGGCGTTGCGAAGGGCGGAATGAAGCGTGCATCCGGCCAGGTAACGGCGTCGCGCAAAAAACCGATGACGGCACGCACGCGCGGAGCCTGCTTCTGGTCCTGGTGGCAGGTGATCCAGTAGCTGCGGTTCAGATCCACCTCATCAGGCAGTACGCGTTCGAGCTCGGGATAGCGGCTGGCGAAGAAATAGGGGAGCACGCAGAGCCCAAGCCCGTTTCGCGTCGCCGTCAGCTGCGCGAAGATGCTGGAGCTCTGGAATTGCGGCTTGATGCGCGGATGAACGTCACCGAGGTAATCCAGCCCCGGCGCAAAGATCATCTCCTCGATATAGCTGATGAACGGATGCGACAGCAGATCCTCGCGGCTGACGACCGGGGGGTTGGCGGCCAGATAGTCTCGCGAGCCATAGACCTGCAGATGATAGTCCGTGAGTTTCTCGGCATAATAGGGTCCGCCCTTCGGCTCGTCGAGCACGACGCTGATATCCGCCTCCTTGCGCGACAGCGACATGATCTGCTGGATCGTCACCAGCTCCAGCGACAGATGCGGATGACGCTCGGCAAATTGCGGCAGCACCGTCGCAAAGAAGAAATTCGCAAACCCTTCCGGGGCACTCAGCCGCACCACGCCGCGCTGCGCCATGGCACCTGTCGCAAGATCGGCCCGCAGCCGCTCCGTCTCCTGCTCCATCTTCTCGGCCGTATCAACGAAGCGGTTGCCCATCGCCGTCAGCACATAGCCGCGCGGATTGCGCTCGAAGAGTTTGACCTTCAGCGCGAATTCCAGCCGGTCGATCCGCCGTGATACGGTGGTATGACTGCTCCGGAGCTGCCGCGCCGCAGTCGACAGCTGCCCGGTTCTGGCCACGGCTAGAAAAAACTGCAGATCGTCCCAAGTAAACTGCGAGGAGTTGGTCATCGAAGGTCCGTGCTTATCTTAGTCTTTGGTCTAATGCAGCTTCGCGTGATGCGCAGCAGAGAGGCCGGAAATGGCGGTTTCGGTACGGTTCTGTGCAAAAATGAACAGATACTGTTTGGAATTAATTGTAAACGTCTGGTTGCCTCACGGTGGAAATTCCGTGATCGTGGGCGTTGAGTGGCTGCCTTGAGGAGGGTGGCTCATCAAATTTGAACAGATCGCGATCTGCCAATCTCTGGGAGGAGAGACTTATGCGAAAGAGCTTCATTGCGTCACTTGCATTTCTTCTGGCAAGCAGCACGGCCGTTTTCGCCCAAAGCGGGGCGGTATCCGACGGCAAGGTCAAGATCGGCATTCTGAACGATCAGTCCGGCGTTTATGCCGATTTCGGCGGCAAGTCTTCGGTCGAGGCCGCCAAGATGGCGGTCGAGGATTTCGGCGGCAAGGTGCTCGATATGCCCATCGAGATCGTCGATGCCGACCACCAGAACAAGCCCGACGTGGCCTCCAATATTGCCCGCCAGTGGTATGACACCGAGCAGGTGGACGCGATCATGGAGCTCACGACCTCCTCGGTGGCGCTCGCCGTCCAGGCCGTCGCCAAGGAAAAGAAGAAGATCGATATCGTCACCGGTGCGGCGACCACTGACCTGACCGGCAAGGCCTGCAGCCCCTACGGCTTCCATTGGGCCTATGACACCCATGCACTGGCGGTCGGCACCGGTGGCGCGCTCGTCAAGCAGGGCGGCGACAGCTGGTTCTTCCTGACCGCCGACTATGCCTTCGGCTATTCGCTTGAGCAGCAGACCGGCGACTTCGTCAAGGCCAATGGCGGCACGATCGTCGGCTCCGTGCGTCATCCGCTGTCCAGTCAGGACTTCTCGTCCTTCCTGCTGCAGGCGCAGTCTTCGGGCGCCAAGGTCATCGGCCTGGCGAACGCCGGCCTCGACACCGCGAATGCCATCAAGCAGGCGGCCGAATTCGGCATCGTCCAGGGCGGCCAGCGTTTGGCCGCGCTGCTCTTCACGCTCGCCGAAGTTCATGGTCTCGGCCTCGAAGCGGCGCAGGGTCTGACGCTGACAGAAGGCTTCTATTGGAACCGCGACGATGAAAGCCGTGCGTTCGGCAAAAAGTTTTTCGACCGCACCGGCAAGATGCCGAACATGATTCATACAGGCACCTATTCCGCCGTGCTTCAATATCTGAAAGCCGTCCAGAAGGCCGGCACGGACGAGACGGAAGCGGTGGCCAAGCAGCTGCATGAAATGCCCGTCGACGACGTCTTCGGCCGCGGCGGGACTGTCGGCGCCAACGGCCGGATGATCCACGATATGTATCTCCTGCAGGTCAAGAAGCCTGACGAGAGCAAGGAGGCGTGGGACTATTACAATGTTCTCGCCACAATCCCCGGCAAGGACGCCTATATCGATCCCGCCAAGAGCGGCTGCGATCTGGTGAAGTGATCGATGGCGGTTTCCGCACCAGTCAATGATACGAAGCCGCGGGTGGTGCTTTCCGCCCGCGGCCTTCGCCGGGATTTCGGCGGCTTCACCGCGGTGAAGAACGTCGATCTCGATGTACACGATGCCAGCGTCCATGCGCTGATCGGCCCGAACGGGGCGGGCAAGACGACGGTCTTCAACCTGCTCACCAAGTTCCTGCAGCCGACGGCGGGCACGATCATGCTGATGGGTACCGATATCACCAAGACGCCGCCGGACCGGGTCGCCCGCATGGGCCTCGTCCGCTCCTTCCAGATTTCGGCGGTCTTTCCGCACCTCACCGTGCTCGACAATGTCCGTGTGGCGCTGCAGCGGCCCAACAACCTCTCGACGCAGTTCTGGCGGCCGCTTTCTGCGCTCGACCAGCTGACGGCGCGCGCCGAGCAACTGCTCGCCAGCGTTGGCCTATCCAAGGAGCGCGATGCGCTGGCCGCCGATCTTTCCTATGGCCGCAAGCGGGTGCTGGAGATCGCCACGACACTGGCGCTCGATCCCAAGGTATTGCTGCTCGACGAGCCGATGGCCGGCATGGGGCAGGAGGATGTCAGCGTCGTTTCCGCCATCATCCGCGACGTCGCCCGCGATCGCGCGGTGCTGATGGTCGAACACAATCTCTCTGTCGTCGCCAATATCTGCCAGCAGGTGACCGTGCTCCAGCGCGGCGAAATTCTCGCTGAGGGCGATTACGCCACCGTCAGCCAGGACCCGCGTGTCCGCCAGGCCTATATGGGCGCGGAGGAGGGCTGATGGCGGCATTGCTGGAAATTCAAGGGCTGAATGCCTGGTACGGCGAAAGCCACATCCTGCACGGCATCGACATGACCGTCGGCGAGGGCGAGACGATCACCATCCTCGGCCGCAACGGCGTCGGCAAGACGACGACACTGCGCACCATCACCGGCATCGTGCGGGCGCGGAAGGGCAGGATCAGCTTTGCCGGAACCGACATGATGCAGGTGCCGCTGCACAAGACGGCGCATAAGGGCATCGGCTTCGTGCCCGAAGAGCGCGGCATCTTCTCGACGCTGACAGTTTCGGAAAACCTGCTGCTGCCGCCAGTCGTGGCGCCGGGCGGCATGACCGTCGATGAAATCTACGAACTCTTCCCGAACCTCTACGAGCGGCGCGCCAGCTCCGGTACCAAGCTTTCCGGCGGCGAGCAGCAGATGCTGGCGATCGCCCGCGTATTGCGCACCGGCGTCAAGATGCTGCTGCTCGATGAGCCGACGGAAGGGCTTGCTCCCGTTATCGTCCAGCGCATCGGCGAAGTGCTGAAGACGCTGAAGAAGCGCGGCATGACGATCCTGCTTGTGGAGCAGAATTTCCGCTTCGCCAGCCGCATTGCCGACCGGTTCTATCTGATGGATCATGGACAGGTGGTGTCTGAATTCCCGGTCGGCGAGCTGCCGCAGCGGATGGATACGCTGCACAAGGTTTTGGGGGTTTAGGGGATGGTTGTGAACCTGAATGAGACCTCCATATCCGCCACCAATACCTCCCTCATTCCTGTGCTTGTCACTGGGATCCAGCAGCGCCGCGTCTTCGGCGCGGAGGACTCTTTTCACGCGAAAGACTTCGCGTGGCTGGATTCCTGTGACAAGCACAGGAATGAGGGATGCGGAGAGGGTGCCGTGACGCCTTTCGCCTACCTCGAGGGGGCGAGCCCATGACCATGATCTTCGGCATCCCCGTCCAGGCGCTTCTCGGCCAGCTCTTGATCGGCCTGATCAACGGCTCCTTCTACGCCCTGCTGAGCCTCGGCCTCGCGATCATCTTCGGCTTGCTGCGCGTCATCAACTTCGCCCACGGCGCGCAATATATGCTCGGCGCCTTCGTCGCCTATCTGATGCTGGCCTATGGCGGCATCGGCTATTGGCCGGCGCTGATCCTGGCACCCGTGGTCGTCGGTCTGTTCGGCGCGGTGGTCGAGCGGCTGTTCCTGCGGCGGCTTTATGATCTCGATCCGCTCTATGGCCTGCTCTTCACCTTCGGCATGGCGCTGGCGATCGAGGGGACGTTCCGCTATCTCTACGGCTCCTCCGGCCAGCCCTATGCGACGCCCGCAGCACTCGCCGGCGGCACCAATCTCGGCTTCATGTTCCTGCCGATCTATCGCGGCTGGGTGGTCATCGTCTCGCTGGTCGTCTGCATCGGCACATGGCTGCTGATCGAGAAGACCAAGCTCGGCGCCTATCTGCGCGCCGCGACCGAGAACACCACGCTGGTGCAGGTTTTCGGCGTCAACGTTCCGCTGCTGCTGACGCTGACCTACGCATTGGGAGCTGGACTTGCCGCTTTCGCCGGGGTGCTGGCCGCGCCGATCTATCAGGTCTCGCCACTGATGGGCTCGAACATCATCATCGTCGTCTTCGCCGTCGTGGTCGTCGGCGGCATGGGCTCGATCATGGGTGCCATCATCACCGGCTATGTGCTCGGTATCGCCGAAGGCCTGACGAAGGTTTTCTATCCTGAGGCGTCGAACATCGTGATTTTCGTGATCATGGCGATCGTGCTTCTCATCAGGCCCGCGGGCCTCTTCGGCCGGGATGCGTGACATGACAGAAATCACCGAAACCATCCGCCCAGAAAAGAGCCGTACCGCGCTGTCGGTCCAGGCGGCGTTTCTCGTCATCGGCCTGCTGCTGCTGGTGCTCGCGCCGTTCTTTTTCTACCCGATCTTCCTGATGAAGCTGCTCTGCTTCGCGCTCTTTGCCTGCGCCTTCAATCTGCTGCTCGGCTATACCGGGCTGCTGTCATTCGGCCATGCGACCTTCTTCGGTGGCGCCGCCTATTTCACCGCCTATACCGTGAAGTCCTGGGGCTTCCCGCCCGAACTCGGCATCCTGACCGGTGTCGCCGGCGCGGCGCTTCTCGGGCTGGTGATGGGCTATCTGGCGATCCGGCGGCAGGGGATCTATTTCGCGATGGTGACGCTGGCGCTATCGCAGATGTTCTTCTTCTTCTGCCTGCAGGCGAAGTTCACCGAGGGTGAGGACGGCATCCAGTCCGTTCCGCGCGGCCATCTCTTCGGCTTCATCGACCTGAACGATTCCACCAACATGTATTTCTTCGTCCTGTCGGTGTTCCTGATCGGCATGCTGCTGATCTGGCGCTTCATCAATTCGCCTTTTGGCATGATCCTGAAGTCGATCCGCGAAAACGAGCAGCGCGCCATCTCGCTCGGCTATTCCGTCGCCCGCTACAAGCTCGGCGCCTTCGTCATGTCGGCAGCACTTGCCGGGCTCGCGGGCGCCGTCAAATCGCTGGTCTTCCAGTTCGCGACGCTGACCGATGTTGCCTGGCAGATGTCGGGCGAGGTGATCCTGATGACGCTGCTCGGCGGCATCGGTACGCTGATCGGGCCAATCTTCGGCGCCGGGCTGGTCGTGACGCTGCAAAACTACCTGGCGACCTCGGAATTTCCGGTGACGATCATCACTGGCGTCGTCTTCATGGTCTGCGTGCTGATCTTCCGCCGTGGTATCGTCGGTGAATTCTATGCATCGCGGATCGGCCGCATGCTGGGCTTTGTCTATCGCCGCTGAGCGGCCGGTGCTGAAGATGGATCGCTACGACTATATCATCATCGGCGCAGGCAGCGCAGGCTGCGTGCTGGCCAACAGGCTGTCCGAAGACCGCAACAACCGGGTGCTTCTGCTGGAAGCCGGTGGCAGCGACAACTACCACTGGATCCACATTCCTGTCGGTTATCTCTATTGCATCAACAACCCGCGCACCGACTGGTGCTTCACGACAGCGCCAGAGGATGGCCTGAACGGCCGTGCGCTGAATTACCCCCGCGGAAAAGTGCTCGGCGGCTGCTCGTCGATCAATGGCATGATCTATATGCGCGGCCAGGCCCGCGATTACGATCTGTGGCGGCAGATGGGCTGCACCGGCTGGAGCTGGGACGACATTCTGCCGTTCTTCCGCAAGTCCGAGGATCACTATCGCGGCAAGGACGAGATGCATGGCGCCGGCGGCGAATGGCGGGTCGAGAAGGCGCGCGTCAAATGGGCGGTGCTTGACGCCTTCCAGCAGGCGGCGAAGGAAGCGGGCATCCCCGTCACCGAGGATTTCAACCGCGGCACCAACGAGGGCTCCGGGTATTTTGACGTCAACCAGCGCTCCGGCATTCGCTGGAACGCCACCAAGGCTTTTCTCCGCCCGGCGATGAAGCGCGGCAATCTCAAGGTTCTGACCAAGGCGCAGGTGCGGCGGCTGCTGGTCGAGGAAGGCACTGTCACCGGCGTCGAGTTTCAGCATGGCGGCGTCGCCAAGCGTGCCTATGCGTCGAAGGAGACGGTCCTTTCGGCCGGATCGATCGGCTCGCCGCATATTCTGGAGCTTTCGGGCATCGGCCGCGGGGACGTGTTGCAGAATGCCGGGATCGATGTCGTCAGGGAGGTTAGGGGCGTCGGCGAGGACCTGCAGGACCATCTGCAGCTGCGCCTCGCCTACAAGGTGACGGGCGTTCCAACGCTGAACGAGAAGGCGACGAAGCTGATCGGCAAGGCGGCGATCGGGCTGGAATATCTGCTGCGCCGCTCGGGACCGATGGCGATGGCGCCGAGCCAGCTTGGCATCTTCACCCGCTCGGGCCCGGACAAGGAAACGCCCGATCTGCAATATCACGTGCAACCCGTGTCGCTCGACAAGTTCGGCGACCCCGTGCATGCCTTCCCGGCGATAACAGCGAGCGTCTGCAATCTGAGGCCTGAGAGCCGCGGCTCGGTGCATGTCGCGAGCCCGGATTTTGCCGCGCAGCCCATCATTGCGCCGCGATACCTCTCGACGGAACGCGATCGCGACATAGCTGTCAGATCGATAAAGCTGACACGGCGGATCGTCGCCCAGCCGTCCTTCGCCCGTTTCAATCCCGAGGAGTTCAAGCCCGGTCCTGCCTATCGAAATGATGAGGAGCTGGCGCGGGCCGCAGGCGATATCGGCACGACGATCTTCCATCCCGTCGGCACCTGCAGGATGGGCGGCGATCGGGACAGCGTCGTCGATCCGCGGCTGAGGTTTAGGGCGCTCGCCAGGCTCCGGATCGCGGATGCCTCGGTCATGCCGTCGATCACCTCGGGTAACACCAATTCGCCTGTCATCATGATTGCCGAAAAGGCAGCCAGCATGATCCTCGAAGACAACAGATAGGAGACGTCAATGGCACGGATCGCGTTTATCGGCCTCGGCAACATGGGTGGTCCGATGGCCGCCAATCTGGTGAAGGCGGGCCATGAGGTGACCGGGTTCGATCTCGCTTCGACGGTGTTGAAGGCGGCGGAGGAGAGCGGTGTGAAAGCTGCCAGTCATGCGAGCCAGGCGGTCAAGGGTGCCGAGATCATCCTCACCATGCTGCCGCAGGGCAAGCATGTCCTGACGGCGTGGGCCGATATCCTGCAATCTGCCGAGAAGGGCGCGCTCGTCATCGACTGCTCGACCATCGATGTCGAGAGTTCACGCAAGGCGCATGAGCTGGCGCGTGGCGCCGGTTGCCTGTCGCTCGACGCGCCGGTCTCTGGCGGGACGGGCGGGGCGACGGCGGGAACGCTGACCTTCATGGCAGGCGGATCGGACGAGAGCTTTGCGAAGGCGAAGCCGATCCTCGAGGCGATGGGCAAGAAGATCGTCCACTGCGGCGAGGCGGGGGCCGGTCAGGCGGCGAAGATCTGCAACAACATGATCCTCGGCATTTCGATGATCGGTGTCTGTGAAGCCTTCGTGCTCGCGGAGAAGCTTGGTCTCGAACATCAGGCGCTGTTCGACGTCGCCTCGACATCGTCGGGCCAGTGCTGGTCGATCAACAGCTATTGCCCGGTGCCAGGGCCGGTTCCCGCGTCGCCCGCCAACAACGACTACAAGCCGGGCTTTGCGGCAGCATTGATGCTGAAAGATCTGCGGCTGTCGCAGGAGGCGGCGCTCGCCAGCGGCGCCTCGACACCGCTGGGTGCCGAAGCTGCACAGCTCTACGCTCTGTTCGAGAAGCTCGGCAACGGCGGAAAGGACTTTTCCGCCATCATTGAGATGTTTCGCAACAGGGAGTGATTACCGCACCAGCGCCAGCTGCATCCTCGCATCGCCGAGCGTCACATCGAGTTCGCCGGCTGTTGCGACTTCGATCGCGCCGCAGAGCGAGCCCGTGGTGATCACTGCGCCTGCGCGCAGCGAGCTGTCCGGGCGGAATGTGTCATTGGCATAATCGACCAGCCAGGTGAGAACATCGACCTTCACATGCTTGGCGGCCGCATCATAGATCGGCTGGCCGTTGAACATCACCTTGAGCGGCGTGCCGGTGCAGGTGTCGAGGATCGATCGCGGCATCACCGGGCCGAGCACGTAGCCGAGATTGGCAAGGCGGTCGGCGAGGAACAGCAGCGGGGAAATCTTGCTGCCTTCGGCAACGGCCGTCCAGGACATCTCGACACCGAGATAGGCGTCCGCAATGGCATCGGCGACTTCGGCGCGCGTGTACTTGCCGCTGGAGCGGATCGGCAGATCCTTGCCGAGGCGCACGGCGATCTCAGCTTCGAACTTCGTGCCGGCGACCCAGGGCAGCTTCGCGCCGGAGACGGCTTCGAAATAGGGATGCAGCGGGGCAGTGACCGGCTGATTGTCCGCCGGCATCGAGACCTTCCAGGCGTTGCTGCGAATGCCTTCTTCAGCCGAAAGGAAGTTCTGCGCGTCCATGGCCTGGCGGTGGTCGCCGGGCAACGGGAATTCCGCGGTGGAAGCCTGCTTGCCCGCGTGGCGAAGGCCCGCAAGCTTGGCCGCGAGGGCGCGCGGATCGAAGGTCGAATCTGTCATGGTTTATCCTCCACCTGATGTGTGCGCGCAAACTAGCCGCTCGGGTTAGATGGGGTAAAGGGCGGGCTTGGAAAGACTGTTATTCCGTCAGCGCATACCAGGCGGCGCGATAGGCGTCCAAACCGTCAACAGCAAAGGGCTCGAAGCGTGTTTCCTGTGTTGCCGCCGGCTTGACGCCGGTGAGAAGCGAGGCGCCCTGGCTGGTGCCGGTCGAGCCGGGAAGGGCGATCACTGTCCGCTGCGTCAGCGCTGCGAGGAGGATAAGATAGGTGCTGTTCGCGGCAAACGGTCCTTCGACGATCACTGGCCCCTTGGCGCCGATCAGGCCGAGGCAGGCCTCGCTCATCAGCGCCAGATAGAGGCAGGCGGCGGTATAGCGTTCAGCCTTGCTGGCATCGCCGGCGTTCAGCCACTGCTTTTCGCGTCCGGGGAAGGGGCCGGAGCCCGGCGCGACGTTCGGCAGTAGCATGATCTTGCGGGCGATCACGGCAGGCAGCGCTGCAAGCGCCTCGTTCGCAGGCACGGTGCCGATCTCGGCGGAGAGGGTTTCGAACTCCCGGCCGCCCATGAAGCGCGAGGAGGGGACGGCGCGGCCATAGGCATCGACATTGGCGAGCACATCGCGCCGGGGGTCGAGATGTTCGAGATCGCCGCCGACGCCGAAATTGATCACCCAGGTGCCGGTCGAGACGACGGCGAAGGGGGCTTCCCGCGAAACCAGATGCGGCAACAGGGATGCATTGGAATCGTGAATGCCACAATAGACGGGCACGGAGGCGCCAATCTCCGCGGCTATCTCCGGCCGGACCGGGCCGAGCGCGTCGAAGGCGGAGCGGATCGGCGCCATTAGGCTGCGGATACCGAGCGTATCGACCAGAGAGGAGTATTCACCGTTCCCAGGGTTCCAGAGGTCGGTGTGGCAGCCGAGCGATGTCGCCTCGTTGGCGGCAACACCGGTCAGCCGCGCGGCCCAATATTGCGGATAGGTGACGATAGCAGCGACCTTGGCGAACTCGTCAGGGAAGGCTGTCTGCTGGTAGTGCAGCTGGGCACCGATATTCAGTCCCATGGTCTGGCGCGGCGAGTAGGTCTCGGTGAAGGGCGGGCGGAGTGCCGTGTAGGCGTCGCGGATGGCCTGCGGGTACTCGTGCTCGTAATCCAGCACAGGCATGGCCAGCTTGCCGCTGGCGTCGAGCAACGCGGCCGAAGCGCCATGCGTGGTGATCGAGATCGCGTCGAACCCTGGCGCCTTGGCGAAGCGCTGGAAGGCATCGAGCATAAAGGACCAGAGGGCCTCGATGTCATAATGCGGATAGAGGCCGTCCTTCAGGACGGTGTTCGCCATCCTGGCGACGGCGATTTCCTCGCCGGTCGCCGCGTCGAGAACGACGACCTTGGCGTTGGTCTTGCCGATATCGAGAACGGCGATGCGGCTGTAGTCGGTCATGGCATATGGAAGACGGTGACGAGGTCGCTCTGGACGGGGGAATTGTCAGGATTGGTTTCCATGATATCGCCCATATGCGCCCACCACTTTTTCATGACGGGATGTTCGGGAAGGCTCGCCATCGTGTGATCCACCGGGCGCGTCAGCACGCCGAACAGCACATTCGTCTCGCGGTCGAGATGGATCGAATAATCGCTGGCGCCTGATTTGTGCAGGAGATCAACGAGTTCCGGCCAGATCTCGTCATGGCGCTTGCGGTATTCCGCTTCCATGCCCGGATTGAGCTTCATCTTGAAGGCGTGCTTTTCGTGGGTCATTTCGAGCTCATGGCTTTGATGCGGCGGGCGACGATCGGGATGGCGATGGTGATGATCAACAGCAGGCCGATGAAGATCGACATCACAATGCCGGGCACGTTGAGAAGGCCGAGTCCGAAAGTCACGAGCCCCATGACGAAGGCGGCGATGACGACGCCGCCGATCGTGCCGGAGCCGCCGAGGATCGACACGCCGCCGAGCACGACCATGGTCACCACTTCGAGTTCCCAGCCCTGCGCGATCGACGGACGGGTGGAGCCGAGACGCGAGGTCAGGCAGACGGCGGCAATGCCGCTCATCACGCCGGTCAGCATGAAGAGGATGAATTTGACGCGCTCGACCGGAATGCCGGAGAAGCGGGCGGCGAAATCGTTGTTGCCGATCGTATAGACCTGACGGCCGAAATTCGTGGCGTGCAGCAGGATGGCAAAGAGGATGGCCAGCACGATGAAGAGCACGAATTCGAAGGAGAAGACCCAGAAGACATAGCCCTGGCCGAAATAGGCGAAATCGGCCGGGTATTTGCCATAGGCCTGGTCGCCGAGCACGATATAGGAAATGCCGCGGAAGAGGCTCATCGTGCCGATGGTGACGACGATCGATGGCAGTTTCAGCGCCGAGACGAGGAAGCCGTTGAAGAGGCCGCAAAGAAGTCCCGTGCCGATGCCGATGGCAACGAGACCAGGCGTTCCGACGCCCGCCTGGGCTGCGGCGCCCATGGCCGTCGAGGCAAGCGCGATGATGGCAGCCACAGACAGATCGATCTCACCGGCGATGACCAGCAGCGCCATGGCGAAGGCGATCATCGCCTTTTCGGTGAAATTGAAGGTGGCGTCCGAGAGGTTCCAGGCATCGAGAAAATAGGGCGAGGCCAGGGAATTGAAGATGAAGATCAGCACCGCGACGCCGAACAGCAGCACTTCCCAGCTCGACATGATGCGGCGGAACGGCGTGCCCAGACGATCGGGAATGACGCGTTTTTCAGGTGCGGCGGAAACGGTGCTCATGCTGCCACCTCGATTGGCGTTTCGGCTGCGGCCTTGTCACGAAGGATGATGCGGCCGCGGTTGCGCTCGCGTCTGGCGTTGAAGACGACGGCGAGGATGATGACGGTCCCTGATATCGCCATCTGCGTGAAGGGCGAGATGCCGATGACGGGCAGGGCGTTCTTGATGACACCGAGGAAAAGCGCGCCAAGCACCGTGCCGACCACCGATCCGACGCCGCCGGCAATCGAGATGCCACCGATGACGCAGGCCGCGACGCTGTCGAGCTCGAAGCCGTTGGCGATATCGACATAGGCGACAGCATAACGCGACACCCAGAGATAGCTGGCAAGACCGGCCAGCGCACCGGACAGCACGAAAGCCAGGAACTTCGTCCAGCCGGTGTCGATACCGGCATAGACGGCCGCCGTCGGATTGCCGCCGGTCGCATAGGCGGAGCGGCCGAACTGGGTGTATTTCAGGACGACATACATGATCAGCACGATGACGATCCCGACCCAGCCGAGAACCGGAAGCCCGAGGATCGGCGTGCGCGGAACGGAGAGGAAGGTCGGCGTCATCTGGTGGGCGTTGACCCAAGCACCGCCCGAGAGAACGAAGGCCATGCCGCGATAGATGGTGAGCGTGCCCAAGGTGACGACGATCGGCGGTATCTCCAGTGCCCAGACCAAGAAACCGTTGATGGCGCCAAGGCAGGCGCCGATGGCGATGGCGGCAATGATCAGCACGGCCAGCGGCAGATCGGGATAGGCGGCATTCATCATCGCGATCGCCATGCCGGTAAAGGCCAGATTGGCGGCGACCGACAGGTCGATCGACTTCGTCAGGATCACCGTCATCTGCGCCAGCGCCAAGATGATCAGGATCGAGGTGTCGTTGAAGATACCGGCGAGATTGTCGGGCGTTGCGAAATCGGCGGCACGCGTCGAGAAGACGCCGATCATCACGACGATGATGAGGAAAAGCAGGGTTTCACGTTTTCTGATCAGTCTTGCCATGCTTTTCCCTCACGCATTTCCGGTCGCCGCGCGCACCAGCGCTTCAGGCGAAAGCTTGTCGCGGTCGTAGAGGCCGGCCGAAAGGCCTTCCTTCATGACCAGCACACGGTCCGACATGCCGATGATTTCAGGCAGTTCGGACGAGATCATGATGATCGACAGGCCCTCGGCGGCGAGCTCGCTGATGAAGCCATGGACGGCGGCCTTGGAGCCGATGTCGATCCCCTTGGTCGGCTCGTCGAGGATGATGACCTTCGGCATGGTGGCGAGCCACTTGCCGATGACAACCTTCTGCTGGTTGCCGCCCGACAGCGTGCCGACGGGAACGGAAAGCGCTGCGGCGCGCAGATCCAGCCGCTCGGCATATTTGCGGACGAGCGCGAATTCGTTGGCGGCCTTCAGGAAGCCCTTGCGCGAGGTGCGCGTCAGCGATGGCAGCGTCATGTTCTGGTAGATCGGCATCGGCAGCGCCAGGCCATGGCGGCCGCGCTCCTCCGGCACGTAAACGATACCGGCGCGGATCGCGTCGAGCGGCGAGCCGATCGAAATCTCCTGTCCCTCCAGCGTCAGCTTGCCCGACAGAGGCTTGGTGATGCCGAAGAGGGACTGGCAGAGTTCGGAGCGCCCGGCGCCGATCAGGCCGTAGATACCGAGGATTTCGCCCTTGCGGAGCGTGAAGGTGATATCGCGGAATTCCGTGCGATGACAGTATCTCTCGACGCTGAGAACAGGGGCGCCGATCGCCACGTCGATCTTCGGAAAGGCGTTCTCGACATCGCGGCCGACCATCAGCTTGACGATCGCATCCTGCGGCGTTTCCTTGAGACGCCCGGCGCCGACGGCCTTGCCGTCGCGGAAGACCACAAAATTGTCGGCGATCTCATAGACCTCGTCGAACTTGTGGCTGATGAAGAGGATCGCCTTGCCCTTGGCCTTCAGGCCCTGGACGATGCGGAAGAGATCGTCGATTTCCTTGCGGGAAAGCGCGGCGGTCGGCTCGTCCATGATGACGATGCGGGCCTCGATCGACAATGCGCGAGCGATCGCCACGAGATGGCGCTGCGCGATCGAGAGGTCCTTCAGGCGGATCGTCGGGTCGATATTGCTTTCCAGCGAAATCAGCAGCTCGCGCGAGCGCTCGTTCATCGCCTTCCAGTCGATGGTGCGGAAACGGGTTTTCGGCGCATGGCCGAGGAAGATGTTTTCGGCGACCGTCAGCTCGTCGAAAAGAACAGTCTCCTGATGAATGGCGGTGACGCCCGCGTCGATCGCGGCCTGCGCGCTCGTGAAGCTCACGGCCTGCCCATCGACGATGATTTCGCCTTCGTTGGGGCGATAGATGCCAGTCAGGATCTTGACCAGCGTCGACTTGCCGGCGCCGTTTTCGCCGATCAGGGCGGTGACCTTGCCGGGATAGAGCGCGATGCTGACATTATCGAGCGCTTTGACGCCCGGAAAGATCTGCGAGATGCCGCGCATTTCCAGAATGGCGGGCGCGTCAGCGGGCACAGCGACCTGTACGGATTCTTGAAGGGCAGCAGTCATCAGCAAAACCATGAAGAAAGAGAAGCCCGGCGGCACGAAACCGCCGGGTGTTCATGCGTGTTTCGAAGATCAGAAGACCTTAGAGAACTGGTCGATGTTCGAAGCGTTGTAGACGAACGGATCGGACATGGCGGCTTCGCCCTTGTCGTCGATCTTGATCTTGCCCATGCGGCCGGCTTCGATTTCCGTGCCCGGCTTGCCATCGGCATCACCCTTGACGAGGTGATAGGCGATCTGCGTTGCCGAGTAGCCGAGGTCGATCGGGTTCCAGATGGCGAATTCCTTCGTCGCACCCGACTTGATCGCGCCGGCCATTTCAGACGGCAGGCCGAGGCCTGTTACGTAGACCTTGCCGACCAGACCCTTGTCTTCGACAACCTTCGAAGCAGCCAGAACGCCGACCGTCGTCGGAGCGACGATGACCTTGACGTTCGGGTTGGACTTCAGAAGGCCTTCAGCTTCGCGATAGGACTTGTCCGAGAGGTCGTCGCCGTAAACAGTCGTGACGAGGTTCAGGCCGGCGAAGTCCTTGAGCTGCTTCTTCATCTGGTCGATCCAGATGTTCTGGTTCGTCGAGGTCGTCGTTGCCGACAGGATGGCGAAGTCGCCCTTGCCGCCTTCGAGGTGATCCTTGACGAGCGTCAGGCACATCTTGCCGATCAGCTCGTTGGAAGACGGGTTGAGCTGCAGGATGCGGCCTTCAGGCGCAACACCCGAATCCCAGGAGATGACCTTGATGCCGCGCTGAGCAGCCTTCTTGAGTGCCGGAACGACGGCGTCCGGATCGTTCGCCGAAATCGCGATGGCATCGACGCCCTGTGCGATCAGCGAGTTGATGACTTCGATCTGGCCTTCAGCCGTCGTCGAGGTCGGGCCGGTATAGATGACTTCTACGCCACCGAGTTCCTTGGCTGCTTCCTGCGCGCCCTTGTTGGCAGCATCGAAGAAGCCGTTGCCTAGCGACTTCACGACGAGACCGATCTTGATGTCCTTGGCGCTGGCCGAGCCGGCCATCATGGCGACGGCAAATGCCACGCCGATTGCAAGTTTCTTTGCGAGTTTCATGCTTTCATCCTCCCACGTTGATTAAGTCTAACGACATCCGGCCGGCGCCCCTCAGGCGACCGACGAGGAATCCTCCCTTGCGGCCTGCGCCGCGGCGCTCGCAATAACGAGCTTGATACCTGCATCTTCGATCATCCGGACGGATTCCTCCGGAATTCCATCGTCGGTAATGATCGTCGAAACGCGCTCGAGCGGGCACAGAATGAGGCTCGAGCGGCGGCGGAACTTGCTGGAATCGACCATGACGACGAGCTCGTCGGCCTGGTGCATCAGCTTCTGTTCGCTCTGAATGATCTGCGCATCGGCTTCCATGATGCCGTGCGGGCCGACGCCCTGGGCGCCGAAGAAGAACCGGCGCGCATAGAAATGGCGTATCGCGTCATTATCGAACGGCGAGAGAATGAGGCTCTGCTCGCGATAGATGACGCCGCCGGGCACGGTGACGGTGTTCTTCGAATGCTTCACCAGATGTTCGGCAATGGCGAAGGAATTGGTCATCACCTGCATCCGGTGGCCGGACATGAAGTGGACCATCTGGAATGTCGTGGTGCCGCCATTGATGATGATGGCATCGCCGGGATCGCAGAGATCCACGGCAGCGCGGGCGATTGCGCGCTTCTTATCGATATTGACTGATTCTGAAACTCGGAACGGGCGGCCGGCCAGATTGCCGAGCTGCGGCGGGTGAACGGCTTCGGCGCCGCCACGTACGCGGCGGATCTTGCCCTGCACGTGGAGCGCCGCAATGTCACGACGGATCGTGGCCTCGGAAGCCTCGGTCAGTTCAGCGATATCCTGTATCGTGACGACCGACTTTTCCTGTACCGCGCTCATGATGATGCGATGGCGTTCGCGTTCGTGCATTGGTTCCTCCGTGTCACATTTATTTCGTATCGGTTAAAAGCTGTCAATCAAAAACGATCAAGAATTTTCATATTGCGCTGCACAATAATTGTTTTTGATCGTTTTCGATTGACAACGCGCATTTTCATGAGCGATATCGGTCACGACAAGGGCGTGGATTGCTCCGCGCAAAAGAACTCATATGGGAGGATGACATGGCGGCCAACGTCCGGCTTCTTGATAACCGTTGGGATGACAGCTACGCGGCAAAGCTCGATGAGCCCGGCAAGCTGCTCTACCGCTCCAACCTCCTCGGCGCCGACAAGCGCATCACCAATTACGGTGGCGGCAATACCTCTGCGAAGGTGATGGAAACCGACCCGCTGAACGGCGAAAAGGTCAAGGTTCTCTGGGTCAAGGGCTCCGGCGGCGACGTCGGCACCATCAAGCTCGACGGCTTCGCCACGCTTTACCAGGACAAGCTGGATTCGCTGAAGAGCATCTACAAAGGCACCGCGGACGAAGACCGCATGGTCGGCTTCCTGCCCCACTGCACCTTCAACCTGAACTCGCGCGCCGCCTCGATCGATACGCCGCTGCATGGCTTCGTGCCGTTCACGCATGTCGATCACATGCATCCGGACGCGATCATCGCCATTGCCGCTTCCAAGAATTCCAAGGAATTGACGCAGCAGATCTTCGGCGCCGATATCGGCTGGCTGCCCTGGCGCCGCCCGGGCTTCCAGCTCGGCCTCGATCTCGAAGCCTTCGTCAAAGCCAACCCGAATGCCAAGGGCGTCGTGCTCGAAAGCCACGGTCTCTTTACCTGGGCGAACGACGCCAAGGCCTGCTACGAACTGACCCTCGATATCATCAACAAGGCGATCGTCTGGTTTGCCGAAAAGACCGAAAGCAAGACGATCTTCGGCGGCGCTGCGGCGCAGAGCCTGCCGGTCACCGAACGCCGTGCGATTGCAGCGCGTCTGATGCCTGAAATTCGCGGCCGTATCGGCAAGCAGGAGCGTAAGCTCGGCCATTTCGACGATCAGGATGCCGTGCTCGAGTTCGTCAATTCGAAGAGCCTTCGCCCGCTCGGCGCGCTGGGCACCAGCTGCCCGGATCATTTCCTGCGCACCAAGATCCGCCCGCTGATCGTCGATTTCGATCCGGCAAAGCCGGATGTCGATGCGATCATTACTGGTCTGGACGCGGCGCTGGAAGCTTACCGCGCCGATTACGCCCGCTATTACAACGACTGCAAGCATGACAACTCGCCCGCTATGCGCGATGCGAACCCGGTTATCTTCCTGGTGCCCGGCGTCGGCATGCTGTCCTTTGCCCGCGACAAGGCAACCGCCCGTATCGCCAGCGAGTTCTACGTCAACGCCATCAACGTCATGCGTGGCGCCTCGACGGTCTCGGAATATCAGGGGCTTCCGGAACAGGAAGCCTTCGACATCGAATACTGGCTGCTCGAAGAAGCCAAGCTGCAGCGCATGCCGAAGCCGAAGAGCCTGGCCGGCAAGGTCGCCTTCGTCACCGGCGGCGCCGGCGGTATCGGCCGCGCGACGGCGGCACGTCTGGTAGGCGAGGGCGCGTGCGTCGTGCTTGCCGATATCGATCAGGCCGCACTCGAAGCGACGGAAGCCGATTTCAAGGCGAAGTTCGGTGCCGACGCCGTTCGCAGCGTCAAGCTGGATGTGACCAAGGAAGATGCCGTGATCTCGACCTTCGCCGAATCCTGCGTCGAGTTCGGCGGTGTCGATATCCTGGTTTCGAATGCCGGTATCGCCTCGTCTGCACCGATCGAAAGCACCGAGCTTTCGATGTGGAACAAGAATATCGACATTCTGGCGACCGGCTATTTCCTGGTGTCCCGCGAAGCGTTCCGGCTGTTCCGCAAGCAGAACCTCGGCGGTAACGTCGTCTTCGTCGCTTCGAAGAACGGCCTTGCCTCCTCGCCGAACGCGGCCGCCTATTGCACCGCCAAGGCTGCGGAAATCCATCTGGCCCGCTGCCTGGCGCTCGAAGGGGCAGAAGCCGGCATCCGCGTCAACACGGTCAACCCGGATGCGGTTCTACGCGGCTCGAAGATCTGGAACGGCGAATGGCGCGAACAGCGTGCGGCCTCCTCGAAGATCGAGGTGGATGATCTCGAGGAGCATTACCGCAAGCGTTCGATGCTGAAGCTCAATGTCTTCCCTGAAGATATTGCCGAGGCAATCTACTTCCTGGCGTCGGATCTCTCGGCGAAGTCAACCGGCAACATCATCAATGTCGATGCCGGCAACGCCCAGAGCTTCCCGCGGTAGGGGGCGTCGTTTCGTATGACGCGAGGGCCTTGCTCTCCTCCCTCATTCCTGTGCTTGTCACAGGAATCCAGTGCGCCCAAGTCCTTGGGCGCGGGAGACTAGAGGCTCCAGCGATTGGTCAGTTATTCACGGCGCAGACGCGCCGTGGCTGGATTCCTGTGACAAGCACAGGAATGAGGGATAGAGCCGCGGACCTCTCCAGGCCGCGATGCAGATCGGGAGGAAATCATGGCCGAGTTCAAGATCGCGCAGGATGTGATCGCGCAGGAAAACGACAAGCGTGCAGCGGCGCTCAAGGAAGACTATGACGCGCTGGGCGCGACACTTTCCCGCCGCGGCATCGACATCGAAACCGTTACGCGCCGTGTTTCGGAATTCTTCGTCGCCGTTCCCTCTTGGGGCGTCGGCACCGGCGGCACGCGCTTTGCCCGCTTCCCGGGCACCGGCGAGCCGCGCGGCATCTTCGACAAACTCGAAGATTGCTCTGTGATCAACGAGCTGACGCGGACGACGCCCAATGTTTCCCTGCACATTCCGTGGGACAAGATGGATGCCAAGGAGCTGAAGGCGAAGGGTGAGTCACTCGGCCTCGGCTTCGATGCGATGAATTCCAACACCTTTTCCGATGCGCCCGGCCAGAAGCATTCCTATAAATATGGCTCGCTGAGCCACACGGATGCGGCAACGCGGGCGCAGGCCGTCGAGCACAATCTCGAATGCATCGAAATCGGCAAGGCGATCGGCTCGAAGGCGCTGACCGTCTGGATCGGCGACGGCTCGAACTTCCCCGGCCAGAGCAATTTCACCCGGGCCTTTGAGCGCTATCTCGCCTCCATGGCTGACATCTACAAAGCTCTGCCTGATGACTGGAAGCTGTTCTCCGAGCACAAGATGTACGAGCCGGCCTTCTATTCGACCATCGTGCAGGACTGGGGCACAAACTACCTGATCGCCCAGACGCTCGGCCCCAAGGCACAGTGCCTCGTCGACCTCGGCCACCACGCGCCGAACACCAATATCGAAATGATCGTCGCCCGTCTGGTGCAGTTCGGAAAGCTCGGCGGCTTCCATTTCAACGACTCGAAATATGGCGACGACGACCTCGACGCCGGTTCGATCGAGCCCTACCGCCTGTTCCTCGTGTTCAACGAACTCGTCGATGCCGAGCAGCGCGGCGTCAACGACTTCAACCCGGCACACATGATCGATCAGTCGCATAACGTGACGGATCCGATCGAAAGCCTGATCAACAGCGCCAACGAAATCCGCCGCGCCTACGCGCAGGCGCTGCTCGTCGATCGCAAGGCGCTGGCCGGTTATCAGGATGGAAACGATGCGCTGATGGCGACGGAAACGTTGAAGCGCGCCTACCGCGCCGATGTCGAACCGATCCTCGCCGAGGCCCGCCGCCGCGCCGGCGGCGCCATCGATCCGGTCGCGACCTATCGCGCCAGCGGCTACCGCAACAAGGTCTCGGCCGAGCGTCCGGCTTCGGCTGCCGGTGGCGGCGGGATAATTTAAGCTTTGCAAGGCTTCGGGCCGCCGTTGTCCTCAACAGCGGCCCTTTGCGTTCAGGGCTTCCATTCACCGGCGATCTGCCGGGTGGCGACGTTCAGCCGGTTCCAGACATTGATATTGGCAATGGCGATGACGAGGGCCGCAACGCTCTTGCCATCGAAGTGACGCGTGGCCTCGTCCCAGATTTCGTCCGGCACCGGGTCTGCCCGGTCGCTGAGCCGTGTAACGGCTTCGGTGAGTGCCAGAGCTGCGCGTTCCTGATCGGAGAAATACGGCGCTTCGCGCCAGGCCGCGACGGCGAAGAGCCTCTCGTCTGTTTCTCCGAGCTTCCGGGCGATGCGCGGATGGCCGTCTACGCAGACGCCGCAACCATTGATCTGGCTAGCGCGCAGATTGACCAGTTCCAGCAGCTTCGGCGGCAGCCCGACTTTTTGCGGGACGCTGCTCAGCGCCATCAGCGCCTGCATGGCTTCAGGAAGAACAACGGCCGGATTTCCCATTCTCGATTGCAGGTTATGTCTCCTTGTCGGTTTCGTGGTTCGAGCGATGACGCTGCCATCCGTTGTCACATCGGCCGGCAGCCGTTCGTCATGGTGTTGACGGAACACGCGAGGAGGATGTGACCGATGGACGAGAAGAAATTTCTGGCAGATCAGTTCGAGACCAACCGGACGCATCTGAAGGCGGTGGCCTACCGTATGCTCGGCTCGCGCACCGAGGCGGATGACGCCGTCCAGGAGGCGTGGCTGAGGCTTTCCCGCTCGGATGCCGGGGAGGTGGCGAATATCGGCGGGTGGCTTCGCACCGTGGTTGCCCGCATCTGCTTGGACATGCTGCGCTCGAAGAAGACGCGGCGTGAAGAGTCGCTCGATCTTCCGGTCCACGAAACGATAGCAGACACCAAGGTATCCGCGAATCCGGAGCGCGAGGCGCTGGTTGCCGATTCGGTCGGCGTTGCCATGCTGGTTGTCCTCGATCAGCTCGGCCCGGCAGAACGCGTTGCTTTCGTGCTGCACGATATGTTCGACATTCCCTTCGACGATATCGCGCCAATCATCGGCCGGACATCCGAGGCGGCGCGGCAGCTTGCGAGCCGGGCGCGGCGGCGGGTTCAGGGGAAGCCGGAGATACCCGCTGCGGATATCGAGCGGCGAAAGACGCTGGTGACGGCATTCCTGGCGGCATCACGCAACGGTGACTTCCAGGCTCTGCTGTCGCTTCTACACCCGGACGTCGCCTTCATGCCGGATGCTGCGGCCTTGCGGCTCGGCGATACCGGTGAGCTGCATGGCGCGCATGCCGTGGCAACCACCTTCAACGGGCGCGCGCGCGGCGCCCAGGGTGCCTTCATCGACGATGGGTTTGGCTTCATCGTTCATATCCAGGGCGAGCTGCGCATTGCGGCACTCATCGCCTTCGATGGAGACCGGATCTCGCGCATCGAGGCCATTGCCGATGCAGGTCATCTTCAGCGCCTCGAATACACGCCGTTCCATCATTAGGCATATGGTCTTCCGCAGGCGATGGCGTGCGCAGTCTCTGCGCACGCCTTTTCATTTCTGCTCATAGAGCCACTTTACCGGTTGACAGGACCACTTCCGCCGATATTCTATTATTAAGCCTGCCATAACATAATAGTGGAACGATTCACCGGGAGCATGCAAATGAAGACTCTAGTCGCATTCCTTCTTGGCACCGCGCTGGTCGCACTGCCGACGACATTGATGGCTCAGGAAAAGGGTGGCGTCATCAACGTCGCCACGATCGGCGAACCGCCGACGCTTGATCCGATGTCCTCCACCGCCGATCTCGTCGGCATCGTCACGCAGCACATTTTCGAAACGCTCTACACCTTCGACAAAAAGTGGAACGTCACGCCGCTTCTGGCGGAAAGCCTGCCGGAGATCAGCGCCGACGGTAAAACCTATACGATCAAGCTGCGCACCGGCATCAAGTTCCACGACAATACCGACATGACGTCTGACGACGTCGTCGCCTCGCTCAATCGCTGGACGAAGATCGCTTCGCGCGGCAAGCAGGTCGTCGGCTTCATCGATTCGATTACCGCCGTCGATCCGGCGACCGTGAAGATCGTTCTGAAGCAGCCCTATGCGCCGCTGACCTCCCTGCTCGCCTTCAACAACTCGGCCGCGATCATCATCCCGTCCGAAAAGCAGGACGAGCCGATGAAGGAATTCATCGGCACCGGCCCTTACATGCTCAAGGAGCGCAAGGCCGACCAGTATATCCAGCTCGTCCGCTTCGACGGCTACAAGTCGCGCGATGGCGAGAGCGACGGTTATGGTGGTGCGCGCCACCAATATCTCGACGAAATCCGCTTCGTGCCGGTTCCCGATGCCAATACCCGCGTCGAGGCTGCCGTCTCCGGCCAGTATGATTATGTCGATTCCATCCCGGTCGAATCATTCGACAAGCTGAAGGCGTCGAGCGCCTCGCAGCCGGTCATCCTGAAGCCGTTCGGCTATCCGGTCTTCGTCTTCAATACCAAAGAGGGCGTTGCCAAGAATGTCGAGGTCCGCAAGGCGATCCGTCAGGCACTCAGCATGGAAGACATGCTGGCGGCTGCCTTCGGCAGCACGGATTTCTACACGCTCGACGGCGATATCTACCCGAAGCCGTTTGCCTGGAACACCGATGCCGGCGTTGAGGGTAATTACAACGTCGCGGATCCCGAAGGGGCCGCAACGGCTGCGAAAAAGGCCGGTTACAATGGTGAGCCGATCCGCATTCTCACCAGCCGCCAGTACGAATTCCACTACAAGATGGCACAGGTCGCAGCCGAGTATCTGAAGCTTGCCGGCTTCACCGTCGACCTGCAGGTCGTCGATTGGGCAACGCTGACGCAGCGCCGCACGGACTCCAAGCTCTGGGACATCTACATCACCCATAGCCCGTTCCTGCCGGAACCGGCGCTGATCGGTTCGCTGTCGCCGAGCTCGCCCGGCTGGTGGGATACGCCGGCGCGCAAGGCAACCGTCGATGCCTTCACCTCGGAAGTCGATCCGCAGAAGCGCATCGCGCTCTGGGCCGATGTCCAGAAGGCGATGTATGACGAGCTTCCCTACATGAAGATCGGCGACTTCAACGCCGTCTCGGCGAAGTCGACCAAACTCGAAGGCGTCGATCCGGCTCCGTGGCCCTACTTCTGGAACGCGTCCGTCAAGAAGTAATCGCGGACCTCTGATGATGGCGGCTGCTGCTCCCCACCCCCTCATCCCTGTGCTCGTCACAGGGATCCAGCCACGGCGCGTCTGCGCCGTGAATGACCAGAATTGCGTCACAGAGTCTTCTGCGCCCAAGGACTTGGGCGCGCTGGATTCCTGTGACGAGCACAGGAATGAGGGAGAGATTGTTGCCGCCGTCTACTTCCAACCGTGTGCGGGGTGCATGCCTCAATGATACGCTACATTCTCCAGCGCCTTGCGGGCATGATCGTCGTGATGTTTCTCGTCGTCACGATCGTCTTCGTCATCGTGCGCGTCACGCCGGGTGATCCGGCGGCCGTGATGCTCGGCCCCGATGCGACGCCGCAGGACATTGCTGATCTGCGCGCCAGCCTCGGCCTCGACCGGTCTCTCGTGGTGCAATACATCTATTACATTGGCCAGCTTCTGAAGGGCGATCTCGGCCAGTCGATCTTCCTCAACATGCCGGTCACATCGGCACTGCTCGACCGTGCCGAACCGACCTTCTTCCTGACGATCTTTTCGCTGGCAATCGCCAGCCTGATCGCGCTGCCGATCGGCATCTATGCTGCCTACCGGCGCGGTTCTTTCGTCGACCAGGCGGCAACGACGCTGGCGATGTTAGCCGCCAGCATTCCGAGCTTCTGGCTGGGCCTGATCCTGATGCAGGTCTTCGCTGTCCGCTTCGGCATGTTCCCGGTGTCGGGCTATGGCGGCCCGGGCTCGACGTTTCTCGACCGCATGTATCACCTGACTTTGCCCGCCTTCGCGCTCGGCATCGTCTCATCGGCGCTGATCCTTCGCTTCACCCGTGCCTCGATGCTCGACGTGCTTGGTGACGACTATATCCGCACGGCCCGCGCCAAGGGGCTGGTCGAGCGCAAGGTGATCCTCAAGCATGCGTTGAAGAATGCGCTGATCCCGATCCTGACCGTTCTCGGCCTGACCGCGGCGGTGCTGATCTCCGGCGCTGTCGTCACCGAAACCGTGTTCGGCCTTCCCGGTGTCGGCAATCTGGTGGTCTCGGCCGTTCTCCGCCGTGACTATCCGGTCATTCAGGGTGCGCTGCTGGTGATCGCTGCACTCTATGTCCTGATCAATTTTGCGATCGACATGCTCTATCTGCTCGTCGATCCGAGGGTGCGCTACTGATGACAGATATCGCAATCAAGCCCGCGGAAAGCGAAAACCGCAAGTTCATCCGCCGCCTGCTGAGACGCAAGACAGTTGCCTTCGGCCTCGTCATCCTCGTCATCTTCGTGCTGCTTGCAGTCCTGGCCCCCTGGGTCGCGCCTTACTCGCCGTCGAAGCTGTCGATCGTCAACCGGCTGAAGCCGCCGAGCGGAACCTACTTCTTCGGCACCGACGAGTTCGGCCGGGATGTTCTGTCGCGCACGATCTATGCCGGGCGGCTGTCGCTACTGGTCGGTGTGGCGGTCGTGGCGCTGTCATCGGTGATCGGCGTGACGCTCGGCCTGCTTGCCGGCTTCTTCAAGAAGCTCGATACGCCGATTGCCCGCCTGATCGACGCGATGATGGCCTTTCCGGATATCCTGCTGGCGATCGCGCTCGTCGCCGCGCTCGGTCCGTCGCTGACGACAGTGATTATCGCGTTGTCGATCGTCTATGCACCGCGTCTTGCCCGTATCGTTCGCGCCTCGACGCTTGTTATCCGCGAGCTTCCCTATGTCGAGGCAGCGCAGGCGCTCGGCATTTCGACCTTCCACATCATGACACGCCATGTGCTCCGGAATCTGCTGTCGCCGATCATGGTACAGGCTACCTTCCTGTTTGCCAGCGCCATGCTGGCCGAAGCCGGTCTCTCGTTCCTCGGCCTCGGCGTCAGCCCTGAGATCCCGACCTGGGGCACGATGATCGCCGCTGGCCGCCAGTATATCGGCCAGGCCGACTGGATGACGCTGTTTCCGGGTGTCGCCATCATTCTCTCCGTGCTCTCGCTCCAGATGGTCGGTGACGGCCTGCGCGACATGCTTGATCCAAAACTTCGAAAGGACCTGTAAATGACCGGTGAAAAAGCGGGCAAGCCGCTCCTCCTCACCAATGTGAAGCCGATGGCTTTCGGTGCCGGAACGCCTGCAGGCGCTGTCGATATCCTCGTCGATAGCGACGGCAAGATTGCCAAGATCGGCCCTCAGCTCGCCGTCTCCGAGGACGTGACGCGCGTCGATGGCAAGGACGCGTGGATATCGCCCGGCTGGGTGGATCTCCACGTCCATATCTGGCACGGCGGCACCGATATCTCGATCCGCCCGTCGGAATGCGGCGCCGAGCGTGGCGTGACGACCCTTGTCGATGCAGGATCGGCCGGTGAAGCCAACTTCCACGGCTTCCGCGAATATATCATCGAGCCCTCCAAAGAGCGCATTAAGGCCTTCCTGAATCTCGGTTCGATCGGCCTCGTCGCCTGCAACCGCGTTGCGGAGCTGCGTGATATCAGGGATATCGATCTCGACCGCATTCTCGAATGCTATGCTGAAAACAGCGAACACATCGTCGGCCTGAAGGTGCGTGCCAGCCACGTCATCACCGGCTCCTGGGGTGTGACCCCGGTCAAGCTCGGCAAGAAGATCTCCAAGATCCTGAAGATCCCGATGATGGTGCATGTCGGCGAGCCGCCGGCACTCTATGACGAAGTGCTCGAAATCCTCGGTCCCGGCGATGTCGTCACCCATTGCTTCAACGGCAAGGCGGGTTCGAGCATCATGGAAGACGAGGATCTCTTCAATCTCGCCGAGCGCTGCGCGGGCGAGGGCATCCGCCTCGACATCGGCCATGGCGGCGCCTCCTTCTCCTTCAAGGTGGCGGAAGCGGCGATCAATCGCGGGCTGCTGCCGTTTTCGATCTCGACCGACCTGCACGGCCATTCGATGAACTTCCCGGTCTGGGATCTGGCGACGACGATGTCGAAGCTGCTGTCGGTCGGCATGCCGTTCGACAAGGTCGTGGAAGCCGTCACCCATGCCCCGGCCTCGGTCATCAAGCTGTCGATGGAAGATCGCCTGGCTGTCGGCCAGCGCGCCGACTTCACCATCTTCGACCTGATCGATTCCGATATCGAAGCGACCGATTCCAACGGCGACGTATCGGTACTCAACAAGCTTTTCGAGCCTCGCTATGCCGTCATCGGCAGCGAGGCGATCACGGCGAGCCGCTATATCCCGCGTGCCCGCAAGCTCGTGCGTCACAGCCACGGCTATTCCTACCGGTAAGAAAGAAGATAGAAATCGCATGACAGGAGCTTACGTGAACACGTCTCCAACCACCGCCAAACTATCCGGTTCGCCTCAGGAGAGGCTGGCGGCGCTTGGCATCACCCTGCCGCCGGCGCCGCCGCCGATCGCCAATTTCGTGACGCATGTCATCGAAGGCAACATTCTCTACCTGTCCGGCCAGGGACCGCGGGAGGCCGACGGCTTCCTGCATTCCGGCAAGGTCGGCGGCTCCGTCAGCGTCGAGGACGCCTACAAGCATGCGCGGCTGACCGGCATCAACCTGCTGTCCGTCATGCAGGATGCACTCGGCGATCTGTCGCGCGTCAAGCGCGTCGTCAAGCTGCTCGGCATGGTCAATGCGGTGCCTGATTTCCTCGATCATCCGAGTGTCATCAACGGCTGCTCCGATCTCTTGATCGATGTTTTCGGCGAAGAGCGCGGACAGCACGCCCGCTCGGCGGTGGGTTTCGGCTCGCTGCCGGGAAACATCACCGTCGAGATCGAAGCGATCGTCGCCTTGCGCGACTAGAGGAGAATGTCAGTGGTTGCGCCAGCCCATGATCTTTTCGATACGTTCCGCCGACGCGCGCACATGCGCCGTGTAGCGGTTCTCGTCCGAAAAGGCCTTCTGTTCGGGAAGGACGATGGAGATGGTGGCAACGCACTGGCCGTCGCGATCACAGATCGGCGAAGCGATGCAGGCGACCGCATAGTCGGATTCGCCAGCCTGGATCGAAAGGCGCGACTGGAAAGCCGCGCCTGCCGAACTCGACAGCACTTCGGCGTCCATTTCCGCCCGGCCGGTCGGCGAGGTCTTGGCGCAGCGCTTGAACAGATCGACGCGTTCCGGCTCCGGCAGGTGCCCGACGAGCAGGCGGCCGGAGGCCGTCCAGTTCAATGGCACGCGGGTGCCGACGCGGGACGCGACCTGGAAATGGCTCGGACCATCGGCCATGGCGAGCACCAGCATATAGTCGCCGTCGCGGCCGCAGACCTGAACGGTCTCGTCCGCCTCGCGGCAAAGGTCGTGCATTTCATGGGTGGCGACACTCATGAAATCCAGCGAGCGGGCATAGGCGAGACCGTAGTGGTAAAGCCGCGAGCCGAGCCAGACCGAGCCGTCCGTATTGCGCGACAGCATGTTCTTCTCGACCAGATCGTCGACGATCACATAGACGGTCGAAAGCGGCGCCTTGACGGCCTTCGCGATCGCGTAGACACCGGCTGGAGAGCCTGTTTCGTAAAGATAATCAATGACCTGCAGAGCACGGTCGATACCGCTTACGCGCGAACGGCGCGCAGTCTTGCCGCCGTCCGCCTCGTCCACAGAGACGCCGTCTTCGGAGTAAACTGCCGATGATGTCTTGCCGTCCAATTGCACGCTCCTCGTCTGAATATGCGAGTTTATTACATTACTATGGCATAGCCGTCACTGAGGCAAATCGCAACACCCCTCACGCAGCGGCCACCGAAATTGGAGATACAAATGTCTGATGACATCCGCACGTCGATCGGCCTTCGCCCGGTCATCAATGTTTCCGGCACCATGACTAGCCTCGGCGCGTCGATCGTCGTTCCCGAGGCGATCGCCGCCATGTCGGCGATCCTGCCGCAGTTCGTCGAGGTCAACGACCTGCAGCGCAAGGCAAGCGCCGTCATCGCCCGGCTGACGGGCGGCGAGGCGGGCTTCGTCACCGCATCCTGCTCGGCAGGTATCTCGCTGGCTGTCGCAGGCACCATCACCGGCAACAATCTGCTGGCGATCGAGAAGCTGCCTGAGGTGACGACGGAAAAGAACGAAGTGCTCGTGCAGATGGGCCACGTCGTCAGCTACGGCGCGCCGGTCGATCAGGCGATCCGTCTTGCCGGCGGCAAGGTCGTGTTCGTGGGACAGGCGACCTCGACGCATCGCTTCCATATGGAAAATGCGATCACCGAAAAGACAGCCGCCGCCGTCTATGTCGTCTCGCACCACGTCGTCGATTACGGTCTGCTGAACCTCAAGGAATTCGTCGAGATCGCTCACGCCAAGGGCGTGCCCGTCATCGTCGACGCGGCCTCGGAATATGACCTGAAGATCTTCCTCGAGCAGGGGGCAGATATTGCGCTCTATTCCGGCCACAAGTTCCTGGGCGGCCCGACCTCGGGCATCGTCGCCGGAAAGAAGGAGCTGGTCCGCAACGCCTTCCTGCAGAACATGGGCATCGGCCGCGGCATGAAGGTCGGCAAGGAAAGCATCTTCGGCGTCATGGCGGCCTTGGAAGCCTGGGAAAAGCGCGATCACGCCGGCATTCGCGAACGGGAAACCAGGTATCTCAATCTCTGGAAGGAGAAGCTGGAGGGACGTCCGGGCGTGACCGCGCTGATCGAGCCTGATCCGACCAACAATCCGCTCGACCGCATGCGCGTGATCGTCAAGGCCGACGAGGCGCACATCACCGCCTGGGATCTGGCTGACGCGCTCGCCCGCGGCACGCCGCCGATCATCGTGCGCGATCACGAAGTCGAGCATCACTATTTCTATCTCGATCCGTGCAACCTGCATCCGGGCCAGGAAAAGATCGTCGCCAGCCGTCTGGGCGAGGAACTCGACAAGGCGCGTGGCTCCAACGAGATCATCGCGACGCCGATCGAAAACCGCAGCAAGCACCGCTTCGACGGCGCGCTTCGCTGGCCGGACTAAGGGCCGATTGCCCAGAGAATGCGGCAGTGCGTGAAGCCCCTCCCCCTTGTGGGGAGGGGTTGGGGAGGGGATCTTACATAAACCCCTCCCGCCTGCCGGCCACCCTCCCCACAAGGAGGAGGGTTAAGACTGCGGGACGCAACGGAACGAAGGGACGATCATGATCGCGGAAGCTCAGAAAAGACAGGCCACAGATCCGGTCCTCTCCGTCCGCAACCTGACGACATCGTTTCTGGTCGATGGCGCCTGGAAGCCTGTGGTGCGAGACGTTTCCTTCGATGTCGCGCCCGGGGAGACGGTGGCTATCGTCGGCGAAAGCGGTTCCGGCAAGAGCGTTACCTCGCTGTCGATCATGCGGTTGCTGCAGGCGGATTCGAGCCGTATCGAAGGCAAGATCATGCTTGGCGGGCGTGATCTCCTTGCTCTTCCCGAAGAGGATATGCGCAAGGTTCGCGGCAATGACGTCGCGATGATCTTCCAAGAGCCGATGACGAGCCTCAACCCGCTCTTCACCATCGGCGACCAGATTTCCGAGGCGCTGCTCTGCCACAGGCCGATGTCGAAGGCGGATGCGCGCGCCGAGACGATCCGCCTTCTGGAGAAGGTGCGCATTCCCTCAGCGGCCTCGCGCTTTGACGAATATCCGCACCGCTTCTCCGGCGGCATGCGCCAGCGCGTGATGATCGCCATGGCGCTCGCTTCGCGCCCGAAGCTCTTGATCGCCGACGAGCCGACGACGGCACTCGACGTGACGATCCAGGGCCAGATCCTCGATCTCATCAAGATGCTGCAGGAGGAGCAGGGCACGTCGGTTCTCTTCATCACCCACGACATGGGCGTCGTTGCCGAAATCGCCGACCGGACCGTCGTCATGTATCGCGGCGAGCAGGTGGAAACCGGCGAGACCGCCGATATCTTTCATCGCGGCAAGCACCCCTATACGCGGGCGCTGCTATCGGCCGTGCCCGTCCTTGGCTCGATGCAGAACTACGAGCGGCCGCTGCGCTTTCCCGTCGTCAACACGGCGACCGGCGAGTCGGATATTCCGGTGCAGACCGCAGATACGGTCGCAGCCACAGCGCGCCCGGTGCTGGAGGTCAAGAACCTCACCAAGCGTTTCGACATTCACTCCGGTCTTTTCGGCAAGCTGACTGGCCGCGTTCACGCCGTCGAAAACGTCTCCTTCGATCTTCACGCCGGCGAGACCTTGTCGCTGGTCGGCGAATCCGGTTGCGGAAAATCGACCACCGGGCGGGCGATCATGCGGTTGATCGAAGCGCAGAGTGGTTCTGTCATCGCCGACGGCAAGGATGTGCTGGCGCTCGACAAGTCGGGCATGCGCGAGATGCGCAAGATCGTTCAGATGATCTTCCAGGACCCCTTCGCCAGCCTCAACCCGCGCATCCGTGTCGGCGATGCGATTGCCGAGCCTTATCTCGAACACAAGATGGGAACGGCAAAGCAGGCAAAAGAACGCGTTGCCGATCTCCTGACCAAGGTCGGGCTCACGCCAGATATGGCCTCGCGTTTCCCGCATGAATTCTCCGGCGGCCAGCGCCAGCGTATCTGCATCGCCCGGGCGCTTGCCCTCGAACCGAAGGTGATCGTTGCCGACGAAAGCGTCTCGGCCCTCGACGTCTCGATCAAGGCACAGGTCATCAACCTGATGCTCGACCTGCAGCAGAGCCTGAACCTCGCCTTCCTGTTCATCTCCCACGACATGGCCGTCGTCGAGCGCGTCAGCCATCGCGTCGCGGTCATGTATCTCGGTGAAATCGTCGAGATCGGCCCGCGCGCGGCGGTCTTCGGAAATCCGCAGCACGACTACACGCGAAAGCTGATGGCCGCAGTCCCCGTGCCCGATCCCGACCGCAGGAGCGAGAAACGGGCGGTGGCGAATGACGAGATCAAGAGCCCGATCCGGCCGGTCAATTATGCGATCAAGCCGCTGGAATACCGGGAAGTGTCACCGGGGCATTTGGTGGCGGTCTAGATCAGCCGCGCGGGGATCTCGAGTGCGGCGCCTGCTTCCGCCAGGCGGCGGTCCAGCGTTACGAGTTGCGCGCGCGTTTCCTCGGCCAAAGCGAGGTGCAGTGCGTCACCGGCCCCCAGGTCGACGTTTCGCTGGGCGGCAAGTTTCGCCGCAAGGGCAAAGTGGCGTCTTTCGACGGCAACCAGCTCGAAGGTTTCGTGCACCAAACCCTCGAAAACCTGCTGGATCTCCGCGTGATATTGGCTGCTCAGCTGCCCGGCGCGAATTTTCAGCGCGATCGCCGACGAAAACTCGGTCAGCGTCCAATCGCTGACAACCACGCGGCTCGTGTTCACCGCGTCCCACAAAAAGGCGCTGGTCCGTTCGCTTGAATCGTCGTTGACCAGCGCGGCGATAATGACGGACGTGTCGAGATAGAACATTCAGTACCGTTCGCTGTTGCGCATGCTGCGGATGAAAGTGCCGGAAACGACGCTCTGCTTCGGCTGCGCCTGGCGCAATGCCCGCAACGCTTCGAGGTCGATCGGTGTCTTGGGTTTCCTGATCGGCACGATTTCGGCCACCGGCTTGCCGTATTTCAGAATTTGCACGGTTTCGCCTGCCTCGACGCGTTCGACGAGTTCGCTGAACTGCGCCTTCACGTCTTCAAGATTAACCTGCGTCATCGCCGCACCTTCATGAGTCTCGAGAGGGTCATATTACCGGAGAGAGGTGAGGGGCAAGCGCAAAAAACAGCGAAAGCCGCCGCGTGGGGGATCGCGGCGGCTTTCGCACGGGGGCAGGGAAGGTCCCCGGATGTCAACCGAAGCAGCAAACCGTAGACGGATTTGCGGAGGCCCGGTTGGCGATGGCGTTGATGAAATTGCCGACCTTGGAGGTGTTCGGCTCGCGTTTGCGGGCGGCCGTCTCCAGGAGTTGCTTGAAGTCTTCAAGCTTCACGCCGTCGGCGCGCATCACCATGGCGATCAGCGGGTCGCGAAGAGCTTCGGAAATGGTCAAATCTATGGCCTTTGTCATGGTAGTCCTCCTTTCGTGGGCGGTCGCCCGTGTTCCGCTGCCGCAGCCTGCCCTCTCGGCATTGACTTTCGCGATCGGCGGTGTTACCGGTAAGTAACAATGCATTTGTTACCGATCGGTCACATCGATGTCAAGGACTTCGTCCTCAAAAAAATCAGAAACTTCGAATGAAATCTCCCAAGGCATGACGGACGAAAAGATCCCCCCGCGGGAGCGTATCGTCTCGACGGCGTCGGAGCTTTTCCGCGAGCATGGCATCCGCGGCATCGGCGTCGATGCCATTGCGGATGCGGCTCTTACCAACAAGATGACGCTCTACAGGCACTTCGGCTCCAAGGACGAGCTGATCTGCGAAACGCTGCGGCGCGCCTCTGAAAAGGCGGAGCAGATCTGGCGTGATCTCGAAGCCGCTCATCCGGATAATCCGCGTGCCCAGCTCGATGCCTGGGTCGAAGGCCGCGCGCACTGTCTGAACGGCGAGCCGGCGGGCTGCGATCTTGCCAATGCGGCGATCGAGCTCAAGGGCGAGGGCCATCCGGCCTATGGCGTCATCGAGCGCCACAAGGCCGATCAGCGTCAGCGCCTCGTCGCGCTTTGCGCCGCAGCCGGCGCCAGCGAGCCGCAGCTTTTGGCCGATACGCTCACTCTGCTTCTCGAAGGTGCGCGCGTGACGCGCCAGTCGATGGGCAGCGATGGCTGCTGCAGCCATTTCGCCAAAGCGGCAAGTGCTGCCGTCGCCTCCTATTGCTGAAGCACACCGCCGTGGAACCTCCGCGGCGGCGAGGCGTTACCTTCCTGGTCAGGAAGAACCCGTGGCAGTGATATGAACTACACCTATCTCCATCGTCTGTATGCCAAGCGCGCCGAGCTGGAAGCCAAGCTCGAGCTGCATGAGGCGCGCGACTGCTTCGGCGACGAGGAGGTAGAAGACGGTACCGAAGCGGATCTGCGGCAGCGCCTCAGCGAAGTCACCCAGGAAATCGACAATCTGGAACATTCGCCGGGCGGCTAACTTGCAGCGTCCAGAAGCTCGACAGTCCGCTTGTCGAACTCGCCCTCGTAATATTTGTCGATCGCCCGGTGAAAGGCCGAGCCATGGTCGCTGATCGCGGCAAACAGGGTGAGCGACGAGCGGAACTTCAGATCATCCGGCGACCCGAGAATGTCATGAGCGCTCCGGCCATCCGCCGCCAGCGTCGCATCGACGCAGCGAAGCAACCTGGTTCCAAGGATCGGATCGGCGAGATAGGCGGCAGCTTCCGCGGCAGAGCGGATGGCGTATTTCTCCGCCATCGATGAAGTTCCAAGTCCTGCGATCTGCGGAAAGATGAACCACATCCAGTGCGATCGCTTGCGGCCCGCCTTCAGCTCGGACAGAGCCTGGCCATAAATGCCGTTTTGTGCGTCGATGAAACGATCGAGATCGTAGTTCAGGTCACTGGACATGGGGCGCCTCCCTTTGCGGGGAACATATGGGAGGCGGCGTGGATTTCCATCGTGCTGCCGTCAGCAGCCTCTTTCAGCGTAGGGGCTATATTCGCGGCACGCATCCAGATGGTGGTGAGCGTGCGGAACGGCGGTGACGGGCGCTGCAATTGCCGAGGTCGTCACGGGATCGGTTGCGACAGGTGTGGTGAAGTGGCCGGTGAGGCCGACGATCGCAAGAAGCGCGATCGCTGATACGACGACGAGCCGCTCGATGCCTGAAAGCCTCTGGGCCTTCACATGTTCGGCATAATCCTGCTCGCCGTCGCCGGCGCTAAAACTGTCAAAATTGGTCATGGCATGAAACTCCGAGTATCGCCGCGAGACCTGCCATGAGCTAACCGCTCACAGCCGGTGGGAGCCCGCGTGCGCCACACATTTATGTAGCCGCCTCATTGAATTTAAGCCGTCGCTCAGCAAACGCTGTGTTCAGAAAATGGTATCAATAGACGTTATTGCCCAATCCGGTACTGGCGATGAGCGGCGATCCGCGATAGTTCTTTGACCCAGCAGAGATTGCGGATTTTTTCCATGACCAAATCATATGGCGCAATGTCCATTGCGCAGCTTTCTGTCCTTATTCAAAGTGGTGAAGCGGATCCTGTCGCGGTGACGGAATCGATCCTCGACGGTATCAAATCCTATCCGGATCAGACGATTTTCCTCGAACTGACCGGGGAGCGCGCCCTTTCGGAAGCCAAGGCGTCGGCCGAGCGCCTGAGGCAGGGCCGGTCGCTCGGCGTGCTCGATGGCATCCCGATTGCCTGGAAGGATCTCTTCGATATCGAGGGCATGCCGACGACGGCGGGCTCGACCGTTCTGTCCGATGCGCCGGCGGCAAAGAGCGATGCGGCTATCGTCACGGCGCTGAGGCAGGCGGGGATGATCGCCGTCGGCCGCACCAATATGAGCGAATTCGCTTTCTCCGGCCTCGGCATCAATCCGCACTACGGCACCCCGCACAACCCGCACGGCAAGGACCAACCGCGCATTCCGGGCGGCTCGTCTTCGGGTGCGGGCGCTGCCGTCGCTGCAGGCCTCGTGCCGGTTGCCATGGGCACCGATACCGGCGGGTCGGTGCGCATTCCGGCAGCGCTGAACGGCATCACCGGCTACAAGGCGACCCACGGCCGTTACGCCATGGATGGGGTCTTCCCATTGTCCGGGAACCTGGATTCGCTTGGCCCGCTCTGCCGCACGGTACAGGATGCCGTGTGGGTGGACGCGGCAATGCGCGGCCGGACTTCGTCCGAGATCACCCGGCGCCCGATCGAAGGTCTTGAAGTCGTCATCCCCGAGAATGTCGTATTCGACGGTGCCGAGCCCGGTGTTGTCGCCGCCTTCGAAGCCACGGTCGAGCGGCTGAGCCGCAAGGGCGTCCGCTTTACGCGCATCAAGATGCCAGTCTTCGACGAGATTTTCGCGTTGATGGCAAGATATGGTGCGCTTGTCACCGCAGAGGCCTTTGCCCTGCACCGCGAGCGTCTGGCGGGGCCGGAAGCGGCGCGGATGGACCATCGCGTCGTCATGCGCACCCGGCTCGGCGAGCGCACGACCACTGCCGATTATATCGCCATCCTGGCTGAACGACGGCGGATGATCGCGGAGAGCGAGGCGCTGATCGACGGCCGGTTGCTTGCCTTCCCGGCAGTCGCCCACGTCGCCCCGCCGATCGCGCCGCTGGACGGCGATGACGAGCTCTTCATCGCCGTCAACGGCAAGACCCTGCGCAACACGCTCATCGGCAATTTCCTCGACTGGTGCGGCGTCTCGATGCCCTGCGGCCGCGGCGATGCGGATATGCCGGTCGGCTTCCTGCTGTCGGCGCCTGCCAACTGCGACGAAGCGCTGCTTTCGGCGGCGCTCGCGATCGAGCCGGTGGTGCAGGAGGGGTTCTGAGCGGCCCGAAAGTTATCTGAAATCGGAGGAGTAAGATAATGACGTCATTGCCGAACGGCCGCTTCGCGGTCTCCACCTGGTCGCTGCACCGGCTTCTTGGGCCGACCTATCCCTACAGCCCGGATCCGGCAAAGAGCGCCGCGCGCCAAGAGCCGTACGGGGCAGGCGGGGCATCGCTGATCGAACTGCCGAAGCAGCTTGCCGAGCGCGGCATCCACCGCCTCGAAGTCTGCTCCTTCCATCTGCCGAGCCTCGATCCGGCCTATCTCGCCGAGTTCCGTGCCGCGATGAAGGCGTCGGGTATCCTGTTCCAGACGCTGCTCGTCGAAGACGGCGATCCGAGCCATCCTGAAAACGGCGAGCGCGATATCCGCTGGATTGCCGGCTGGATCGAGATCGCGAAGGCGCTCGGCGCCGAGAACATGCGCGTAATCGCAGGCAAGCAGAAGCCATCGGAAGACAACCTGCAGCGGGCGTTGACGAACCTGAAATGGCTGGCCGCGCAGGCTGAGGGAAGCGGTGTTCGCGTCGTTCTCGAGAATTGGTTCGACCTGCTGCCGGCACCCAAGGAGATGAACTGGCTGCTCGACGGTCTCAAGGGCAAGATCGGCCTCAACGGCGACCTCGGCAACTGGGCAGCGCCGGCGAAATATGCCGGTCTAGCGGATATCATGGGCCGCGCCGAGCTTTGCCACGCCAAGGCCGATTACAATGCCTCCGGCCTCGACTCGGAAGACTACGGCAAGTGCCTGGAGGCCAGCCGATCGGCGGATTACGCCGGGCCGTTCACGCTGATCTATGACTCGCCCTTCTTCGCGGACGAGTGGGATGGCATCCTTTTGCAGAAGGCCTTCATCGAGGACTTCTTGGACACGCGCCAACGCGCAATCGCTTGAAATGCAAGGAGACATGACATGAGCGCCCCATCGGCTATCGACGGCTTCGCAGCAAGGATCAAAAAGGGCGGCCACGGCGGTCTGGTTTCCGCCTGGATCGGCATTCCCTCGCCGCTGATGGTCAATCATCTGGCGCAGGAGGATTTCGATACGCTCGTCCTCGACATGCAGCATGGCATGTGGGACCTCGGCACAGCGGCGGCGACCGTCTCGCAGATCAGGGCGGCGGGGAAGCCGGCGCTGGCGCGCATTCCGGTCGGTGATTTTGCGGCTGCCTCGCGCCTGCTCGATGCCGGTTTTTCCGGGATCATTGCGCCGATGGTGAACTCCAAGGCAGATGCCGAAGCACTGGTCAGTTTCACCAAATATCCGCCGCTCGGTGAGCGCAGCTGGGGACCGACTCTGGCCCTGAACCACACGGGCATTTCGGCCAGCGATTATCTGAAGACCGCAAACGATCTGACCGTGACGATCGCCATGGTCGAGACCCGCGCCGCACTCGCTGCCGTTGATGACATTCTTGGCGTTGAGGGTATCGACGGCATTTTCGTTGGCCCTTCGGATCTCTCGATCGCGCTGTCCAACGGTGCGAAGGTTGCACCGGATACGCCCGAGATCGACAAGGAGCTGTCGCATGTGATCGCCCGCTGCCGGGCGCACAAGAAGTTCGTCTGTGCCTTCGGCAGCGACGGGGCGCGGGCCGGCGAAATGCTGACACTCGGCTGCGATCTGGTGATCGCGGCGGGCGATTCCACGCAGCTGCGCAACGGCGCGGCCCACGAGATCGCGGCCGCCCGCAAGGGCTTCAAGGCTTAACGGCTAGGCTTCACGGCCAGCCAGATAACGTGACGCGCGCCGCGGCCCTTGCCGGCGCGCGTACTCACCGCTTCGGTGGCAAAGCCGCCATCCTTGAGACGGCGAGTAAAGCTGCTGTCCGGTCCTGACGACCAGACGGCCAGCACGCCGCCACCGCGCAGTGCCGCCTTGGCCGCACTGATGCCGCCAAAATCGTAGAGCCTGTCGTTTGATTTGCGGGTCAGCCCGTCGGGGCCATTGTCGACATCAAGCAGGATCGCATCGAAACCGGCCTTCGCAGCGCGGATCGCTTCGCCGACATCGCCCTCGAAAATCGTTACGCGCGGATCATCCAGGCATCCCTTGAACACCTCGGCCATCGGCCCGCGGGCCCAGGCGACGACGGCCGGAACCAGCTCGGCGACGACGACTTCGGCATCACCGGGCAGAACGGCGAGCGCCGCCCGCAGCGTGAAACCCATGCCGAGGCCGCCGATCAGCACCTTCGGCCGCTTGTGGCTCTTGATGCGCTCGTAGGAGAGGGTGGCGAGAGCTTCTTCGGAGCCGCTGAGACGGCTGTTCATCAGCTCGTTGGCGCCGAGCATGATGGAAAATTCCGAGCCGCGCTGCTTGAGCCGCAGGTCGCCGCCGTCGCCGGGGATTGTTGCCTTGTCGAGTTCGATCCAGGGGAGCATGCCGTTTCGCCTTCCGTTCGGCCGCTCCCCTAGCACAAGCGATAAATGAAGTCACAGGCTGCGGGCAAAATGTCCCGGCGATGCTTCGATGATGGTGTCCTGGGTGGCGGCAGCCGCCTTGCGGATGCCATCGACCTCTTCCGGCTTCAGCCGCGTCTTCGGATCGTCGAAGCGGACATCCGGATCCGGGACAGCCGACAGCAGCAGCCGGGTATAGGGATGGATCGGATTGTCGATCACCTCTGAAGTCGGTCCCCATTCGACGATCTGGCCGGAATACATGACGGCGATATCCTCAGCGACGTAGCGGGCGGTCGCGATATCGTGGGTGATGTAGAGAAGGCCGAGATTCATCTGTTGCTTCATCTCGTTCAGCAGATTGAGGACGCCGAGGCGTACCGAGACGTCGAGCATCGAGGTCGGCTCGTCCGCCACGATGATCTCGGGCTTTGCAGCAAGCGCACGCGCAATGTTGACGCGCTGGCGCTGGCCGCCGGAGAGCTCGTGCGGATATTTCGGGGCGACGAGATCGGGGTCAAGGCGCACGCGCTCGAGCAGCTCGCGCACCGTTGCCTCGATCGCCGACGCCTTGATGTCGGGACGGTGCAGCTTGAGCGGCCGTGTCAGATGATAGGCGATCGTATGCGCAGGGTTCAGCGAGGCGAACGGATCCTGAAAGATCATCTGCACCGAACGCCGGTAGTCGGCGATTTCAGCGCGGCCCGCAGCTTCGACCGGCCTGCCCTTGTAGAGGATCTGGCCCGAGGTCGGCGCATATTCGCGCATCGCCATGCGGGCGCATGTCGTCTTGCCGCTACCGGATTCGCCGACCAGCGCCAGGGCGCGGCCGGGGTGGAGCGCAAACGAGATCGACCGTGCGGCATGCACCGTCGAGCTGCCGTGTCCGAACGTCTTGTCGACCTTGTCGAGAGAGAGGATCGCTTCGCTCATGCGAGCACGCCTCCATGCAATGAGGGGAAGGAGGCCCAGAGCTTCTTCGTATAGTCGTGCTGCGGGTTCTTGTAGATTTCTTCGGCGCTGTTCTGCTCGACGAGCTTGCCCGCCAGCATGATGCCGATGCGGTCGCAGAACTGCACCATCAGTCCGAGGTCATGGGTGATGAACAGCACCGAGAAGCCGAACTGGCGGCGCAGCTCGTTGATACGCTGCAGGATTTCGCGCTGGACGACGACGTCGAGCGCTGTCGTCGGCTCATCCATCACAACGAGCTTCGGATCTAACGCCATGCAGATGGCAATGACGATGCGCTGGCGCATGCCGCCGGAAAACTGATGCGGATAGTTGCGCATCCGGTCCGGGGCGATATCGACGAGCTTCAGCATCTCGGCCGCCCGTTCGCGCGCCTGCGCCTTGGTCATTCCTTTGTGCTTCTTCAGCACGTCATAGAACTGGTCCTCGATGCGCAGAACCGGGTTAAGCGAATTCATCGCGCTCTGAAAGACCATGGCGACTTCGCGCCAGCGGAAGGCTGCCAGAGCCTGCGGGTCGAGGTCGAGAACCTCGCGGCCGGCAAGCAGAATCTCGCTGCCCTTGCGGATCAGTGCCGGCGGCTTGTGCAGACGGCTGATGGCAAAGGCGATGGTGCTCTTGCCGCAGCCGGATTCACCGGCAAGGCCGAAGACTTCGCCGGGTGCTACATCGAAGCTCACATTGTCGACAGCGCGGAAATCCTTTTCCTCGCCGATATAGTCGATGGTCAGATTCTTGACCGACAGCAGAGGCTGGCTCACAGGCGGCCCTCCCCGGTGCGGATCAATGTCTTCCAGCGGCCGAGCTGACCACCGGTGCGAAGCCGCGGATTGGCGACCTCGTCGACGGCGAAATTCAGCAGCGACATGCCGATGCCGAGCAGCGCCAGTGCGAAGCAGGGCGTCAGGATGTCCCACCAGGCGCCGACCGAGAGCGCGGATGCCTTTTGTGCGTTATAGAGCATGGCTCCCCATGAAACGGCTCGGGGATCGCCGAGACCGAGGAATTCCAGCGTCGCTTCGGTGATGATCGCGAAGATGACGCTGCCGATGAAATTGATGCCGACGATCGAGATGACGTTCGGGAAGATCTCGAACAGCATGATGCGCCATTGCGGCTCGCCCATCGTTTCTGCCGATTTGACGAAATCCTTCTGCTTGACCGACAGCGTCTCGGCGCGGGTGACGCGCGCGCCCCAGGCCCAGGATGTTCCGCCGAGGATCAGCGCGATGACGAGCGGGCTTGCCTGGCCGATGAAGGCGGCTAGCACGAGCAGCAGCGGCAGGTTCGGGACGACGAGCACCATATTGGTGAAGAAGCTGATGACCTCGTCTGTCTTGCCGCCGCGATAGCCAGCGATGATCCCGAGCGCCGTGCCGACGATGGTGATCAGCAGGCCGGCGCCGAAGCCGACAGCGAGCGAGGTGCGGGCGCCGTAGATCAGCCGCGAAAACACGTCCTGGCCGATGCGCGTCGTGCCGAGCAGATGATCGAGCGACGGCGCCTGATGCGGACGGCCGGTGCGCGCCGTCGGATCATATTGCGTGATCAAAGGCGCGGCGATCGCCACGATGATGATGAAGAGAATGATGGCAACGCCGACGAGTGCCTTGCGATTGCGCAGCAGGCCGGAAATGAGGGTCTTCATGTCACGCTCCCTTCAATCGCGGATCAAGCAGCACGTAGCTGACATCGACGATGAAATTGGCGACCAGCATGGTGGTGGTCATGATCAGGAGCTGTCCCTGGATAACGGGGTAATCGCGGGCGAGGATTGCCTGGTAGAGAATGTTGCCGAGGCCGGGATAGTTATAGACCACCTCCGTGACCAGCGATCCGCCGAGGATGGTGCCGATGGCGATGGCGAGCGACGAGACGGTCGGCAGCAGCGCGTTCCGCGCGGCATACCAAATCATCACGTGCCGGTCAGAAAGACCCTTGGCGCGCGCCATGACGATATAGTCCTCGCCGAGTAGGTTGATCATGTTGTTGCGCATGGTCACGGCAAAGCCGCCGGTCATGACGGCGCAGAGCGTGATCATCGGCAACACGGCATGATAAAGCACACTGCCGATATACTGCAGCGTGAAGGCCGGATCGAGCGACGGATCAGCAGCATAACCGTTCGGAAACCAGCCGAGCGTGAAGCCGAAGATGAAGACGACGATCAGCGAAGTGACGACGGCCGGAACCGAGGTCGCGAAGATCGCCACGACCGAGACGATGACGTCGAAAGCACTGCCACGGCGCCAGGCGGCGAGGATGCCGAGGAAGCTGCCGATGGTGAAGCTGATGACCGTCGCGGTGCCCATCAGGCCGACGGTCCAGACGAGGGCATGACCGAGAACCGAGGTGACCGGCAACGGGAAATACTTGACCGAGCGGCCGAGATCACCGGTGAAGATACTGCCGAGATAGGTCAGATATTGCTGCCACAGCGGCCCGTCCACGAAACCGAAAGTCAGCTTCAATGCCTGCAGGCTCTCCGGCGGCAGTTCGGCGCCGGCGCTCGAGAACATGATCTGCACCGGGTCACCCGGCATCAGGCGCGGCAGGAAGAAATTGATCGTTGCCGCCGCGATGAAGGCTGCCAAGTAGAAAGCCAGGCGGCGTAGCAGGAAAGCCATGGAAACTCCGTGAAACCGGGAGCGGCTGAGGGGAGCCGCTCCCGAGGGTCCGTGCTTACTTTACCGGCTCGAGAGCGAGCAGGTTCAGAAGGCGAGCGGGGTTGGTGCGCGAGATGGACGGATTGACGAAGGGGTTCTCCTTGGTCGACCAGCCGGTGAAGCGCTTGGTGTTGTACTGATACCAGTTCGGGTTGTTGAAGACCGGGATCATCGGCAGATTTTCAGCAACGATGCGCTGGGCCTTGTTCATCGCTTCCTTCTGCTTGCCGAGATCGGCAGTCTGCGTGAACTGGGTGACGAGAGTCTCGACCTCAGGATTGAACCAGCGCTGCGCCGTGAAGCGCGTCTTGCCCTTGTCCGACGCGCTGAAGGCGCGCTTGTAGGGATAGTAGGGCGACGACGAGGCCGGCAGGCTGTTGATCGCGGCGTCGAACTTGCCTTCGATCAAGTCAGAGGTCCAGACGGCTTCTTCCGGGGTCTCGATCTTGGCGTCGATGCCGACGGCCTGCATGCCTTCGATGGCGATGTTGACGGTGTCGATCCAGTCGGTCCAGGAGTTCGGCACGATGATCGTGAAGGAGATCTTCGAACCGTCAGGATTGTCGCGGAAACCGTCGCCATCCTTGTCCTTGTAGCCGGCCTCGTCGAGAAGCGCCTTGGCGGCGTCGGCGTCATAGGCTGCCGACTTGCCGAAATCGGCCTTCACGGACGGGTCCGCCCAGCTCTTGTAGAGCTCGCCCATCAGGCCGGGATCTTCGTTCAGCGTCGGATAGCCGTAGCCTGCGACGTCGATCATCGTCTTGCGGTCCAGCGACATGGAGATCGCGCGGCGGAACTTGACGTCGTTGAAGGCCTTCTTGTTGCTCTCGTTGGCGGTTTCCTGGTTGAACAGGAAGGCCACCATGCTGCTCGGCGAATACCAGTAGTGATAGTGATCAGGGTCCTTCGAGACATAGACATTGTCGATATCGGGAATGAAGGAAACGCCCCAGTCGAGCGTACCGTCAGCGGTCGCCGTCAGGATCTGGTTGTTGTCGGCGAGCTGCGGGAAGCGCATGCAGTCGACCTTCAGGTGCTCGGCATCCCAGTAGTTCGGGTTGCGGCACTGGTCGTAGGTCTGGCCGGTGAAGCGCGGAACTTCGGTCAGCGGGCCGCTGCCGACAGGGGTTTCGTTGGCGAAGGTGACCGGATCGGCAACGTCCTTCCAGACGTGCTCGGGAACGATCGGCAGCTGCGACAGCTGTTCGGCAGCGAGCGAGCTCGGGTCCTTCAGCGTGAAGCGGACGGTCTGGCCGTCGACGGCTTCAACGCCGGTGATGAAGCTCCAGATGCTGACGAAATCGAGCGCCGGGAATTTCTTGAGATATTCGTAGGTGAACTTGACGTCGGCAGCCGTCAGCGGCTTGCCGTCCGACCACTTGAGGCCCGAGCGCAGCTTGAACTCGATCGTCTTCAGATCGTCGGACTGCTTGAAGCTTTCGGCCAGGCGGAAGACCGGCTTGTTGCTGTCGAAGCGGTTGAAGATCACCAGCGGCTCATAGATGAAGTCGAGCGTCGACTGGCGCGACGAGGTCTGGTTGAACGGGTTGAAGTTGCGAACCCAGGTCGTCGCCGGTTCGATGTTGGCGGTCAAAACGGTTTGCGCCATGGCGGTGCCGGACAGCAGTGACAGAGCTGTTGCGGCGGCGAATATGTATTTTTTCACTTTATTCCCCTTGGTTGGTTGCTTCGCGAACCGGGCTGGTCAGGCGGCCAGCACGGTCTTGAACATGTCCTCGACTTCCGCATGTGCAGCGCGGACGTCGATCTTGAGATTGCCGAGGCGGGCTTTGCCGGCCTCGATACGGGCAAGTGCTGCATCCGTCAGCGGGCGGGCGGCCTTGGCGGCTGCTTCGCTTTCCGGAATGTCACCGTGGCTGTGAAGCGCGATGTCGAAACCGGCGTCGAGCACCTGCTTGACGCGTTCCGGCATGGTGCCCTGCAGCGATTCCATGAAGATGCAGTCGGAGATCAGCACGCCCTCGTAGCCCATATCCTTGCGGATCACGTCATGCATGGCCGGCGAGATGGAGGCGGGCAGTTCCTTGTCGTAGGCGGTATAGACGACGTGGGCGACCATGGCCCACGGCGTATCCTTCAGCGCCACGAAGGGCTTGAAATCGGTGGCTTCGAGCGTCTCGCGCGATGCATCGACGACCGGGCGCTCCTTGTGGGAATCGAGCGTCGCGCGGCCGTGGCCCGGAATGTGCTTCATGACGGGCATGTTGCCGGTTTCGAGCAGGCCATCGACGACCTCGCGGCCGAGGGCCGCGATGATGTCGGGATCGGCACCGAACGAGCGGGCGCCGATGACGGCGCTCGTGGTCGGGAAGACCAGGTCGAGAACCGGCGAGCAGCCGCTCGTGAGACCGAGCTCGGCCATCATCGCGCCCATGGCCTGGGAGGAAAGGCGAAGAGCACGCTTGGCGAGTTCGAGATCGCGTTGAGCGAGCTCGGCAAAGGCGCCGAAGCTGCGGAAGAGCGGCCATGGACCGGCATCCAGATGCTGGACGCGTCCGCCTTCCTGGTCGGTGAAAACAGGCGCATCGTCACGGCCGACGGCCTCGCGGAAGCGTTCGATCAGCACCTTGACCTCGCCAGGGGTCTTCAGATTACGGCGGCCGACGAACAGACCAAGCGGATTGGTTTCGCGAAACAGCGCGAACTCGTCGTCCGACAGGGTCGGGTTGGGCATGCCGACGAAAAGGGCGAGGGGGGTCTTGGACACTCTTTATGCTCCGGTATCAGTTCAGGTCTTCGGCTTGCTTCTGAGCATGCCTTCGTAGATGCCCTTGTCGGGCGCGGGGATGGGTACGGCGCCAGCGGTCTTGGCGTAGAAATCGACCGGGCCTGCGTCGCCGATGAAGGCATAGGCGTGGCCAAGCGTCTTCATCGTCTGAAGGCAGGCGGAAAAGAGGGCGAGGCCGATGCCCTTGCCGCGGGCTTCAGGTGCCACGCCGGTCGGGCCGAAGAAGCCGCGTGCCGTGGTGTCGTAGCAGGCAAAGCCGAGAAGCTTGCCGCCATCGACGGCGATCAGACAGGCATTGGGCTGGCGGGAAAACGCCACGGTGACTTCGCTCGCCCAGTTCTCGCTGAAATGCTCGCGAACCCAGGAGGTGACGACATGCATTTCCGGCGGCAGAGCAGGACGGATGGTGACACCGGTTTCATCGGCCTTTAATCTCAGTCCGTCGAGCGTCTTCGAATATAGGTTTACCAGCAGGTCGGGCACCTGTCGTCCTCCAATATTCCGTTATTACGGAATGTATCCCCTTTTAATGACATAGACTTCGTCGTTTCGATCCTGGATGTCAACAGGGAATCTGGGGGAGGACAGAACGCCGCGCAGGGGGCGGCAGAACGCAAATAGCCCGGCGCTGCGCCGGGCTATCCAAGGCTCTTGCAAGATCAGTGATTTAGCGTGCTGCCCAATTGGCTCCGCGGCGGAAGATGGTCTTCATTTCAGGTACACTGAATTCCTTGGCCTGATGGCCGAGCGAGGAATAGAAGACGCGGCCCTTGCCATATTTGCGCTTCCAGACAACGGGCATCACGACGCCGTCGATCCAGTAGGCATGGTCGCCGGTGAAGGTCGTCGTCGCCAGCACTTCGTTCGACGGGTCGACATGCATGTAATATTGCTCCGACGTGTAGGGGAAATCGACGATCCCCTCCATCACAGGATCATCGGGCCTGGCGATGTTGACCTTATAGTCGATGATATTGCCCGGGTGGGCGACCCACTGGCCGCCGATCATGAACTGGTATTCGACGCACTCGCGAAAGCTGTCGCCTGCGCCGCCGTGGTAACCGGCGATGCCGACGCCGTTTTCGACGGCTGCTGCCAGGTTCTTGATCTCTTCCTTTTCGATCTTCGACATGGTGACGATCGGCACGACGAGGCTGAGATCGTGCACGGAAGGGTCGGCGAAGGCTTCGGTACTATGCTCGACATAGACCTTGAAGCCATCCTCCTCCAGCATGTCCTTGATGATGACGGCGCATTCCTGCGGCTCGTGGCCGCTCCATCCGCCCCAGACGATCAGTGCTTCACGCATGCATATTCCTCCTGAAAATTACTTGGCCAGCCGCCCGTCGACGAGCGATTCCGAAAGCGGCGCGGGCCGCTCCGTGGCCGTGGTGATGGTGACCGTGCGGCCGCTCTCGGACGCGGTCTGGAAGGCCTCCATGACCTCGAGCACATGCAGCGCCAGGCTGCCATTGGCGCGATGCGGCCGGTTCGAGCGGATCGCATGGGCAAGGTCGGCGACGCCGATTGAGCGGTAGTTGCCATCGGCATAGGGTGAGGTCAGTTCCTGCGCCTCGAAGCTGCCGCCCTTCTTGAGGAACTGCACTTCGCCGCCGAAATGGTTCGGATCGGGGACGATCAATGTGCCCTCGGTGCCATAGAGTTCAAGCGGCACATGCTTGTGGCCGGCAACATCGAAGCTCATGCCGATCTGCACGACAGCGCCATTGGCAAAGGCCATGACGCCGGCCACATGCGTTGGCACATGAACCGGGATCTTCTCGCCGTTGCGCGGTTCGCTGGTGATGACACGTTCCTTGCGCGGTGCCACGGCGAAACCGGCAACCTGCGCGACCGGGCCGAACAGATTGACGAGATCGGTGATGTAATAAGGCCCCATATCGAGCATCGGTCCGCCGCCGACTTCATAATAGAAGGCCGGATTCGGGTGCCAGCGCTCATGGCCCGGGCACATGAAGGTCGCGGTGCCGCCAACCGGCTGGCCGATGACACCTTGGTCGACAAGAGTCCGCGCCGTCTGGTGGCCGCCACCGAGAAATGTATCGGGTGCTGCGCCGATGCGGAGATTCTTCGCCTTGGCGGCTTCCGCCAATTTTTTCCCTTCCGCGAAATTAATGCCGAGCGGCTTTTCGGAATAGGTGTGCTTTCCCGCGTCCAGAGCCTGCAGGCCAACGGCGACATGGGCCTTCGGCACCGTCAGGTTGACGATGATCTCGATCTTGGGATCGGCGAAAAGCTCATCGATATTCTTTGCCGGAACGTTGAATTCCGCCGCTTTCGCATCCGCCAGGTCGCGGTTCAGGTCTGCCACGCCCCGGATGTCGAGGATCGGGAAGGAAGACATCGCCTTCAGGTAGGCGCCCGAAATATTGCCGCATCCGATGATGCCGATACCGACTTTTTCCATAAATTCCTCCCGAGATGTATGTCTGTCTCAGCGCTACAGCGCAGGCCCCGTGGTGCTCCAGGGCGATTCATAGAGTTCGTAAAGCGCGACGGCGGCAGCACCCTGCGCCCAGAAGTCGTCGCTGGAATCGTCGAAGATGAGTTCGGTCACGCCCTTCAGCGACGGCGGGATCGCCACCGCATAGGCGTCGCGAAGGCTGTTCAGGAACGGCTCGCCGAGCGCCAGGCTGGAGCCGACGAGGATGACGCGGGGCGGCGCGAACAGGGTCACGATATTGGCGATCGTCAGCCCAACGGCCTCGCCGGCGCGAATCGCCGAGGCGATCAGCGTATTATCTTCAGCCTTGATCAGCGCCTGGGCGTGGGTCATACCGCGGCCGAGCCGGATCGCTTCGGCAAAACGGCCGTCGGCCTGTTGATCGCCGAGGATGGCGCTTTCGCCCGCCTGAGTGGAGAGGCGTACCGTGCCCTGCGGCCCCATGCCGAGCACGAGGTCGCCGAGATTGTGGCTGAGGCCGCCGGCGCCGCGGAACAGCTGGTTGCCGTGCAGCACCCCAAGGCCCAGCGTTTGTTCGAGCGAAATCAACACCATGTCTTCCAGGTCGCGCGCCTTGCCGAACCAGTGATGAGCAAGCGTGATGGCGTGCGCGTCGCTCTCGACGATCGTCGATGTGCCGAGCCGCGCCGTCATCTCGGCGGCGAAATCGACATTCACCTCGCGGAAGATCGGGCTGCTGCGCACATGGCCGGTGCGGTGCTCGATGACACCGGGGAGGCCGAGGCAGACGGTATCGACATCCTCGAGCGAGAGCCCGGCATCGACCACACAGCGGCGCACGCCGTCTTCCACGAGATCGGCGATGACGGCGATCGGCTGCCGGTCGATCCGGATCGGAAGCGTCAGCTTCGACAGCACGTCGCCGCGAAAATCGGTGACGACGAAAATCATGCGGTTGGCGGCGATCTTGGCGCCGACCACGCGGGCGGCATCCGGGTTCAGCTCCAGCATCACCCGCGGTCTGCCGCGCGCCGCTTCGTTGCGGATGTCGCCTTCGTGCCGCGGCAGGATGAGGCCGTCGTCAAGCAGCGAAGCGGTGATCGCGGAAACGGTCGTCGTCGACAGCTGGGTGCGTTCGCTGATCTCCACACGCGAGATCGGCCCGTGGCGGCGGATCGTATCCAGCACGTTCAAGCGATTGATCGCGCGCATCAACTCGGGATCTGCGGTCTTCATGAAATCTAGCCGGGCAATCGCTTGAATGGGGCCGTGGCCCAAATATTTTCGACGGGTTGCGAATTAAATAACAGGCAGTAACAGGCCTCTGTCAAGCCGGAACGGCAAAAAATTGGGCAGTTGGGTTGACATTGTGCGAAAGCTCCGTTGAATTAATCCGCATAGGGGAAAAATTGTGAGGATGGAGCCCCTGGGAGGAAAAATCATGACGTATATGCACAAGGGCTTGGCCCTTCGCGGCAAGCGCATTGCATTTCTGGCAGCCGCTGCAGGGGTTTCGCTGATACTCGGCGCCGGTGCGGCTTCGGCCAAGACTGTCGTCAAATGGCTGCATCTGGAGCTTGATCCGAAATTCGTGGCGAAATGGGAGGAGATCGTCAAGAAATACGAAGAGCAGCATCCCGATGTCGATATCCAGATGCAGTTCCTGGAAAACGAGGCCTTCAAGGCCAAGCTGCCGACGCTTCTGCAATCCGACGACGTGCCCGACTTCTTTTACAGCTGGGGCGGCGGCGTCCTGAAGCAGCAGTCCGAAACCGGCGCGCTGCAGGAGGTCACGGCCGCGCTCGATGCTGATGGCGGCAAGCTGCGCAATCAGTTCACGCCCGCTTCCGTGAACGGCATGTCCTTCGACGGCAAGGTCTGGGCCATTCCTTACAAGGTCGGCCTCGTCAGCTTCTTCTACAACAAGGAGCTGTTTGCCAAGGCCGGCGTGAAGGCTGAAGACATCAAGAGCTGGGCCAATTTCCTCGATGCCGTGAAGAAGCTGAAGGACGGCGGCGTCGTGCCGATCGCCGGTGGTGGCGGCGAGAAGTGGCCCATCCACTTCTACTGGAGCTATCTCGTCATGCGCGAAGGCGGCCAGAAGGTGTTCGATGCTGCCAAAAAGGGCGAGGGCGAAGGCTTCCTCGATCCGGCGATCATCAAGGCCGGTGACGATCTCGCCGAACTCGGCAAGCTCGAACCCTTTCAGCCAGGCTATCTCGGCGTGACCTGGCCGCAGGCGCTCGGCGTCTTCGGCGACGGCAAGGCGGCGATGATCCTCGGCTTCGAAAACACTGAAGCCAACCAGCGCAAGAATGCCGGCGACGGCAAGGGCCTGGCGCCCGAGAATATCGGCCGCTTTGCCTTCCCGACCGTCGATGGTGGCGCGGGTAAAGCTACTGATACGCTCGGCGGTCTGAACGGCTGGGTGGTCACCAAGAAGGCGTCCAAGGAGGCGATCGATTTCCTAGCCTATCTGACGAATGCGGACAACGAGCGGGAAATGGCGAAGAACGCCATGCTGCTGCCGGTCGCTGTCGGTGCCGATGACGGCGTCGTCAACCCGCTGCTCGCCGAATCCGCCAAGCAGCTCGCCGGATCCACATGGCACCAGAACTTCTTCGACCAGGATCTCGGCGCCGCCGTCGGCCGCGTCGTCAATGACGTCTCGGTCGAAATCGTCTCGGGCCAGATGAGCTCGAAGGATGGCGCCCAGCAGATCCAGGACGCGTTCGAACTGGAGCAGTGATCCACTCCGCATTCTCTTCCCGGCGCCCGCAAGGCGCCGGGACCTGATCAGGCGCATGCGAAAGCAGGACACATGGCTGACATTTCCGTTTCAACTGGCATCGGCGCGAAAGGCCTTTCCAAGAGCGCGCGAAAGAACCGCAGTTCGATCGCGCATGACCGCTGGGCCATCCTGCTGCTCTTCCTGCCGCCAGCGCTGATCCTCTTCACGCTCTTCGTCATCATGCCGATGGGCGAGGCGGCCTGGTACAGTTTCTACAAGTGGAACGGCTACGGCACGCCAACCGAATTCATCGCCTTCAAGAACTTCCAGGTGCTGTTTCGCAATGCCGCCTTCAGCCAGGCGCTGATCAACAACGGACTGATCATCATCATCTCCATCGCCATCCAGGTGCCGCTGGCGATCTGGCTGTCGACCATGCTGGCGCACCGCATACCGGGTGTCGTGACCTACAGGCTGATCTTCTTCCTGCCCTACGTCTTGGCGGATGTCGCGGCCGGTCTCATCTGGCGCTTCGTCTACGATGGCGACTATGGCCTGTTTGCCGCGACAGCCAACTTCTTCGGCTTTGCCAATCCCTATGTGCTGGCCGACAAGGACGTGGCGATCTATGCGGTGCTCGGCGTCGTCGTCTGGAAGTACTTCGGCTTCCACATGATGCTGTTCATCGCCGGCCTTCAATCCGTGGACAAGAACGTGCTCGAGGCCGCCGATATCGACGGCGCTTCCGGCTGGCAGAAATTCCGCTACATCACGCTGCCATTGCTCGGCTCGACGCTCCGCCTGTCGATCTTCTTCGCCGTCATCGGCTCCCTGCAGCTGTTTGACATGATCATGCCGCTGACCGGCGGTGGGCCATCGAACTCGACGCAGACGATGGTCACCTTCCTCTACACCTACGGCGTCATGCGCATGCAGGTCGGCCTCGGCAGCGCCGTCGGCGTCGTGCTGTTCATCATCTGCGTGACGCTCGCCTTTGGCTACAAAAGGATTTTCATGCGCAATGACTGACACGACCGACACCATTCGCATGCAAACGGGGACGAAAGTCTATCTCTACGTCTCGCTGACGCTGATCGCCGCCCTCGTGCTCATTCCGCTGCTGACAACGGCGCTTGGCGGCTTCAAGACGCTGGGGGATTTGCGCGTCAATCCGTTCGGCCTGCCGGCCGCATGGCAGTGGTCGAACTATACTGACATCCTTTTCGGCGAGCGCTACTGGCTGCAGATCTTCAATTCGCTGGTCATTGCGGTGCTGACAGTGTCGCTGACGCTGATCGTCTCGTCGATGGCGGCCTTCACCTTCGCGCATGTGCGCTTCTTCGGCTCGTCGTTCCTGCTGAATTATTTCCTGCTCGGGCTGATGTTCCCGGCCGCCACCGCCATCCTGCCGCTCTTCATCCGCATCCGCGATCTCGGGCTGCTGGATACCTATTGGGGCGTGGCGCTGCCGCAGGTGGCTTTTGGCCTTGGTATGAGCATTCTCTTGTTCAGGAACTATTTTCGCAACCTCCCGGAAGAATTGTTCCAGGCCGCGTTCGTCGATGGCTGCGGCTATCTGCGCTTCTTCTGGTACATCTCGCTGCCGCTGTCGCGGCCGATCATCGCTACGGTCAGCATCATCTCCTTCGTCGGCAGCTGGAACAGCTATATCCTGCCGCTGATCATGCTCAATTCGGAATCGAAATATCCCTGGCCGCTCGGCATCATGGTCTATCGCGGCGAGTTCGGCACCGAATGGCAGCTGGTGTTGGCCTTCATCACGCTGACAATCATGCCGACCATCATCGTTTTCTTCCTGGCCCAGAAACACATCATCGCCGGTCTGACGGCCGGAGCGGTCAAGTCCTGAGCGAGTTGAAGTTTGCGCCGTGGCCGCTACCATGGCCGGGCGCAGGCTTCATGGGGGATAAAGCGAATGGCTCCGATCGTCGTCGATCCGGACAAGGTGCATGAATTCAGCAATGCCGGGGAATTCTACGACTGGCTTTCGAAGCATCACGATCAAGAAAACGAGGTCTGGATCCGCATCTTCAAGGTGGCCTCGGGCCTGCCATCGATCACGCCCGTCGAGGCGATCGATGCCGTGCTCTGCTGGGGCTGGATCGATGCGGTGCGCAAAAGCCTCGATGAGAAGAGCTATTTGCAACGCTACACCCGGCGTACGAAGAACGGCACATGGAGTCAGATCAACGTCGACAATGTCGCCCGCCTTATCAGCGAAGGCCGGATGACTGGTCATGGTCTGCGCGAGGTCGAGGCCGCCAAGGCCGATGGCCGCTGGGACCGTGCCTATGGCAGCGGCAAGAACATGAAAATCCCCGACGATCTGCAGGCGGCGATCGATGCCGAGCCGAAGGCAAGCGAGATGCTCGCTGTCCTTAGCGAGCAGAACCGCTTCGCGCTCGCGTTCCGCATACACAATATGAAGACGCCTGCGGGCCGGGAGCGGAAGATCGCCGCTTTCGTCGAGATGCTGGCGAAAGGCGAAACGATCTATCCGCAGAACAGGAAGCCGAAGGGCTGAGTCTCAGAACTCGACCTTGTCCCACAGCGCATGAAAGTGCTGCACCGGGCCATGGCCGGAACCGACGGTCAGTTCACCGGCGGCGGCAACCGCATCGGCAAGATAGCGTTTGGCAATGCCGACCGCCGCCTCGGGCGACTTGCCTTTGGCGAGCTCTGCGGCAAGTGCGCTCGACAGCGTGCAGCCTGTGCCATGGGTATTCTTCGTCGCAACTCGGGGCGCCTCGAACCAGGTGATGTGGTCAGCGCTTGCCAGGACATCGGGGCTGTCGGCGCCACCGAGATGCCCGCCCTTGAGCAGCACCATCTTGGCACCCAGCACCAGTAGCTTGCGCGCCTGATCCTGCATCGCATCGCGGTTTTCCGCATGTTGCTCGCCCAGCAGCGCGGCAGCCTCCGGCAAGTTCGGGGTCAGCATTGTCGCGAGCGGCAGGAGACGCGTGGTCAGCGCGCCGATCGCAGCAATGTCGAGGAGGGTGGCGCCGCCCTTGGCGATCATGACGGGATCGAGCACGATGGGAATGCCGCGATGCGGCTTCAGGGCGTCGGCGACCGCCTCGGCAATCGCGGCATTGGCGATCATGCCGATCTTCACCGCATCGACGCGCACATCGGCGAAAACCATGCGGATCTGCTCGGCGACAAAGTCCGGAGAGACCGTCTGCACGGCGGAAACGCCGGTCGTGTTCTGCGCCGTCAGCGCCGTCAGGACGGCCATGCCGTAGGTTCCGCGTGCAGAGAAGGCCTTGAGATCGGCCTGGATGCCGGCGCCGCCCGAGGGGTCGGACCCGGCGATTGAGAGGACGTTGCGGATCATGAGCATGCCTTTCTGATGCTGGCTGCGATGGCTGCGGTCGCCGCCTGCGGATCGGGCTGGCCGCAGATCGCCGAGACGATCGCAAGGCCCTCGGCGCCGGTGGCAAGCACCGGGCCGACATGCTCGGTCTTCAGCCCGCCGATCGCCACGGAGCGAACCGGGCAGGCGCGGACGAGGTCTGCCAGTCCCGTCAGGCCGATCGGTTGTTTATGGTCAGGCTTCGTCGCGGTGGCAAAGACCGGGCCGATTCCGGCATAATCGACGATGGCGGGATCGACGGCTGCCGCAAGCTCAAGCGTCTCGACCGACAGGCCGAGGATCATGTCTGGCCCGATCTTGTTGCGGGCTTCAATCGCTGCGAGATCGTCCTGGCCGATATGCAGTCCGTCGGCATTGAGCGCGATCGCCGCCTCGACATCGTCGTTGACGATGAGTAGCGCGTTGCTGCCCGTGAGCACACGCTGCAAAGCCCGGCCGGTTTCGATCATTTGCCGGGTGTCCGCCATCTTGTCGCGCAGTTGCACGATGGTCGCCCCGCCGGCAACGGCCGCGCGGGTTGTCTCGACAAGCCCGTATCCGGCACAGAGATCCGGATCGAGGACGAGATAGAGGGAGAGGTCGAAGGTCTTCACGCCACGCTGATCCTTGCCGCCTGATCGAGGCCCGGACCGTCGATTGCCGCGAGCGCATCAAGGAAACGCCAGGAGAAGGAGCCGGGGCCTTTCGCTTCCAGCGCCGCCTGTTCGCCGGCGACGGCAAACATTGCCAGCGCTGCGACTGTCGCATCGAAAGTCTCCTCGGGCGCAACGGCGGCGAAGGCCCCGGTCAGGCAGGTCAGCGAGCAGCCGAGCGCGGTGATCTGCGGCATCAGGGCCGAGCCGCCGGCAATTCTGACAGCACGCGCGCCATCGGTGACGAAATCGATCGGACCGGTGACCGCAACGACAGCACCATACTGGGCGGCAATGCTGCGGGCGGCACCTTCCGCCTGCTCGACGGGGTCGCGGCTGTCGACGCCCTGGCCACGGCTTTCGCTGCCGGCAAGCGCGATGATCTCCGAAGCATTGCCGCGGATGATCGTTGGGTTGAGGTCGAGGAGCACGGCCGTCGTTTCGCGGCGAAAACCAGTGGCGTAGTGGGCGACCGGATCGAGAACCCAGGGCTTTCCGTTGCGGGCAGCCGCCTTCGCCGCCTGCTTCATGCCATTGACCCATGCAGGCGACAGTGTGCCGATGTTGATCGTCAGCGCCCCTGATATCGCCGCGAACTCACCGGCTTCCTCCTCTGCATGCACCATGGCAGGCGAGGCGCCCGCCGCCAGCACGACATTGGCAGCGATGTTCATCGCGACGTAGTTGGTGATGCAGTGAACAAGTGGTGGCGCGGCGCGCAGCGCGGTCAGCAATTGTCTGGGTGATCTCGAAGTCGTCATCTTGCGTCCCTTTTGGAGCGGGGCAAGACGCGGGAGGCCGGGCAATCGCTGCGGAGGGCCTCGAGCGACTCCCTCCGCCAGCATTATCTGGTTCAGGTTCGAAGGGTACTTCTCAGCCCGCCTTTCGGCGAACGCCCCTGTCTCTCAACACAGCCGTCTTCGCAAATTATCGGCGGCTTGTCACGCCCTATCAGTTGAGCCGGGCCTCGCCGCTGACGATACGCTGCTCGCCTTCATCGAAGAGATGAACGGCATCATGAATGGGCGCGACCTTCAAGACATCGCCGGGCACCGCCCTGATCCGCTCGCGGAAGACGCAGCTGATGGTCTGCGTGCCAAGTCTGGCGATGACGAGCGTTTCCGACCCCGTCGGCTCGACGACGACGGTGGTGATCTCGATGCCATCGGGGTCGAGCCGGAGATGTTCAGGGCGGATGCCGTAGGTTACCGCATCGCCCGGACGGCGGTCGCTTGGGAGGATAATGCCGTCTTCGGTGCGGAAACCCACATCCGTCATGCTGCCCTTGATGAAGTTCATGGCGGGCGAGCCTATGAAGCCCGCGACGAACAGGTTGTTGGGCCGGTCGTAGAGATCGAGCGGAGAACCGGACTGCTCGATGCGGCCGTCCTTCATGACGACGATCTTGTCGGCCATGGTCATGGCCTCGATCTGGTCGTGGGTGACGTAGATCGTCGTCGTCTGCAGCCGCTGGTGCAGCTCCTTGATCTCCGAGCGCATCTGGACGCGCAGCTTGGCGTCGAGATTGGAGAGCGGCTCGTCGAAGAGGAAGACGGCGGGGTCGCGGACGATTGCCCGGCCCATGGCAACGCGCTGGCGCTGGCCGCCGGAGAGCTGTTTCGGGTAGCGCTCCAGCAGGCTCTCCAGCCCGAGGATCTTGGCGGCATTGCCGACACGCTTGTCGATCTCTTCGCGCGGCATGCGCTTCAGCCGCAGCGAGAAGCCCATGTTTTTGGCGACGGTCATATGCGGATAGAGCGCATAGTTCTGGAACACCATGGCGATGTCCCGGTCCTTTGGTGCAAGCTCGTTGACGATGTGCTTGCCGATCTGGATTTCACCCCCGGTGATGCCTTCGAGCCCGGCGATCATCCTGAGCAGCGTCGACTTCCCGCAACCGGACGGGCCGACGAGGACGACGAATTCGCCGTCGCGGATATCGACGGAGACGCCCTTGATGGCCTTGAACGCGCCGTAGTCCTTGCGTGCATTATTGACTGAAACATGAGCCATTATCGTCCTCCCCAGGCTGCGATCAGAGCTTGTTCAAGGTGTTTCTGAGATAGCTGAGCCCAACGCGCTCGCCCTCCTTGCGGGCCTCCAGGTCCTTGCCCGGCCAGCCGTAGGCGGCATCCTCATGCTCGATCGAGATCGTGCCGTCGAAACCGTAGCTCACGGCCTGTCGCAGGAATTTCGTCCAGTCGAGCAGGCCGAGGCCGGGCAGCTTGTATTGCCACCAGCCCTTGCCGTGATAGCCGACGGCCTGCTGTACGGCGGGATCGATCGCGGTGTCCTTGGCATGGAGGATGGCAATGCGGTCCTTGACGTCCTCGAGCGCCTGATAGGGATCTACGCCGATGCGCAGGAAGTGCGAGGGGTCGAATTCCAGCCCGAAGCGGCGGTCTGGAATGCGCTTGAACAGCTCCTCGTAGCCCTTCGGCGTCGTGCCGACGAAATTGTCCTTCGGTCCCGGCCAGTTTTCGATCGCAAAAATGAGTCCGCTTGTCGCCGTCTCGGCGATCAGGCCGTTGGTATAGGCTGCGAAGTCGTCGTAATTGGCCTCGTCGCTGCCTTCATCGTTTCGTCCCGGGAAGATCACCAAGATTGGCACACCAGCCTCGCCGATCGCTTGGGCGAACTCCGAGGTGCGCGAGCGCAGATCCTTGCGCTTGGCATTGTCGGCGTCGAGCTGGTTGCCGAAATAGGTGATGGAGGAGACGAAGAGGCCGCGCTCGCGGGCCAGCGCCACGGCAGAGCGGACCTTGTCGGGCGTCTTGATATGTCCGCCGACATCGATCTCGATGGCATCGAAACCGGCGGAAGCGGCGAAGTCGACCACTTCTTCCAGCGGCCGGTCGTTGAACGTCGACGTATAGAAACCGATCTTCATCAAAATCCTCCCATGCGCCGCCGCGGCGGCTGTTCTAGTTGTTCAGGCGATCCATGTATTTCAGGGGTGAGCGGGTGCGTTGAACCTCGTCCGCCGATGCCAGCATCAGTGCTGCCGCCATTGGCATGGCCGCAGCACCGATCGCCGAAGCATCGTCGCCGAGCGAGGCGCGGTGAAGCGACGGCAGGGCGGCGTCGGCCGCATCGAGATGTTCATGCACATAGCGCAGCAGTTCGTCGATCATGCGGATCGGCAGCCGCCCGCCGACCAGGATGGCGTCGGGATCGATGATCATGCCGATATGCCGGACCGCCACGGCAAGATGCGCGCTCATCTCCCGCAGCCATTGCGAGACCAGCCGTTTGCCGCGCGTATCGAGCGTCAGCAGATCCTGCGGCACGCTGACCTTGATGCCGTGTTCGGCCAAAAATTCGTAGAGGCAGAACAGGGAAAAGATCTCGCCGAGCAGCCGTACCTTCTGCGCGCGCTCGTCCTTGCCATCGGCAATCGGCAGCCAGCCGATTTCGCCGCTGAGGCCCATGGCGCCGCGGTGGCCATTGCCATCCAGCACCAGTCCGCCGCCGGGGCAGGCATTTATGGCGATGTAGAGGAAGCTGCGGCTTTCGGCGCCGAGCCCATAGTCGAGTTCGGCCAGTGCCGCGGCATTGGTTTCGTTCTCGATGAAGACGGGGTGCTGCGTCAGGCCTTCAATCGCGGTGCGCACGTCGAATTCCAGCCATTCGGAATAATCGGAAGGCTTGCCTGGAAACGAAATCTCGCCCAGCCAATCGGGCATGGCTAGCCCGATACCGGCGAGATGTGCGTCGTCGATCAGGCGGCTGCGCTGAAAATGTGATATCGCGTCGGCCGACAGCTGCATGAATTCGGCAGGCAGAATGTAGCGCTTTTCGTGATGCACGCGGGCACGCACATTGCCGACCGCGTCGACGGCAAGGATGGTCAGGTGATCGCGGTCGATATTGATGCCGATGGCGAAGAACGCGTCCGGATTGATCTCGAGCTCGATGGCGGGCTGTCCGCGCAAACCGTGGCGGCGCCGAGCCTCGATGATCAGGCCCTCGTCCAGCAGCCGGTCGACGATGCGGGCGATGGCCGGCTTGGTGAAGCCGGTCTGTCTTGCAATCTCCGCCCGCGAAATCGGGGCCTGCCGGTGGATGCAGCGCAGCACGACGGCGCGGTTATGCTCGCCTGCATCTTCGACATTGGCCCCGCTGAGATCGGGGGAGAGCTTGACGCCCGCGGTCTGGTTCATGGTCGCGATCCTTCATCTTCCATCGGCATCAGACCGGCCTCATCCCTTGACTGCGCCGCTGGTCATCGCGCCGAGGATCAGTCTCTGGAGCGACAGGAAGGCCACGATCGCCGGTACGACGGAGATCAGGCAGGCGGCGGCAAGCAGCTGGATCGACGAGTCGGTCTGCATGCCGCGGAAGTTAAAGATACCGACGCCGATCGGCATCAGATTGTTTTGGGTCAGCAGCAGAAAAGGCACGAGGAACTGCGACCATCCGGCAATGACGGTGATGATGAAGACCGAAGCGATGCCCGGCGCCGAGAGCGGCAGGACGATCCGCCAGAACACCGAGAAGCGATTGCATCCATCGATCATCGCCGCCTCGTCAAGACTGCGCGGGATGCTATCGACTGTGCTCTTCAACAGCCAGGTCGCCAGCGGCACCCCGAGCGCGATATAGACCATGACGACGGCAAAATGCGTGTCGAGCAGGCCGAGCTTGTTCATGTAGCGGTAGAGCGGCACCATGATCACAAGCGGCGAGATCATCTGGAAGAGCAGAAGCCCCATCATCGACAGGCCCTTGCCGCGAAAGTGGAAGCGCGAGAAGGCATAGGCCGCGGGCAGCGCCACGATCAACACCCCGAGGCCGCTGAGGGCGGCCAGCTTCAGGCCGTTCCACAGGTAAAGGGGGAAGTAGCTGTTGTTGAGAACGGCGACGAAGTTTTCCATCGTCGGATTGTGCGGGATGTAGCGGGCGACGCCGCGATAGATCTCGCGCCGGTCGCGCATCGCCATCGACAGCAGATAGGAGAGGGGGCCGGCGAAGAAAACGAACATCGCCAGCATGAACAGATAGCTCAGAAAATCGCCGAACCGCGTGCCGGTGCGCCCGCTCATTGCTCTTCCTCCTTGGGCAGGAACGACGCATAGACGAAGGCGAGCCCGAGGCTGATGATCAGCATCAGCACGGAGAGAACGCTGCCGCCCGACAGGTCGTAATTTCTGAAGACTATATTGAAGACGTAAAGCGAGATCACTTCCGTCGCACGGCCGGGACCGCCACCTGTCAGCGTGATGATCGCGTCGAAGGTATTGAGCGTCATGATGGTGATCAGGATCATGTTGACCAGGATCGCGGCGCGCAGCTGAGGAATGGTAACGAAGAAGAACTGCTGCGATCCGGTTGCGCCATCCACTTCCGCCGCCTCGTAGAGCGACGGGTCGATCGCCTTCAGTGCCGCGTACATGACGACCATCGAGAAGGCGGCACCGCGCCATATGTTGGATATCAGTGCCGACCAAGGGGCGATCGACGGATCCGAGAGCCAGGCGACGGCAGGCAGGTGCATCATTCTCAGGATGCTGTTCAGTGCGCCATAAGGCGCTTCGGAAAACAGCATCTGCCAGATGATGCCGCCGGCGATACCCGGGACTACCCAGGCGACAAGCGCCGTGGTGCGCAGGATCGTCGTGCCGAACAGGCCGCGCTTTTCGCCTCGAACGACGACGACCGCGACGGCAAGTCCGAGGATCTGCTGGCCGATAACGCTGCCGCCGACGAAGATCAGCGTTGCCCACAGGATATCAGGCAGCTGCGGCGAGCTCAGCGCATTGGAGATCGAGCCGAGCGTATAATCCTGATTGTCGCCGATCAGCGTGGCGTTGGTGAACGACAGGCGGAACACGTCGATGACGGGGTAAAGATAGAAGATGCCTATGACGATGATCACGGGCATGATCCAGGGCAAGGGTGCCCCGGCGAAACGGCGCATGAACGATCTGCTGTGAGGCGGGCTGACGGCCTCGATGGCGATAGGGCTCATTGGGCTTCTCTGTCCGGGTTTGGGAATGCCGGCGGCGCCCATTTTCGGGCGCCGCCACGATCACAATCTCTAGAGACGCTTGTAAGCCTCCATCGTCGCATTGAACGCGCCGTCCAGTGCTTCTTCCGGCTTCTTGGTGCCGGAGAGGACGTCACCCATCATGATCTGGATCTGGTTGGAGATCTCAGGATAGATCGGTGCACCCGGCCGCGCCTGACCGTTCACCAGGGCGTCGGCGAAGGTCTTGTTGGCTTCGGTCGAGAAGACATCATACTTCGTGAACAGCGACTTGCGCGTAGGAAGCTGCTGCTGCAGAGCGTTTGCCGGGCCCATATAGACCTCGCGGGCAAGGTTGGCGCACATCTCGACCTTGTCCTTGTCCTTGGCGAATGATGCGATCGTCCAGCCACCGGTGCCGATCGAACGCTGGTCGGCGGTCGGGCCGGGGATCGGCGAGAAGGTCCAGTTCTTGAACTCGTCGTCGTCGAGCGTGGCCTTCAGCTGTGCATATTGCCAGTTGCCGCCGATGAAGAGGGCGGTGGTTCCGGCTGCAGCCGCCGCGTTCAGGTCGTCATAGTTACCGATCGTCGTCACGCGCTTCGGTGCGGCACCTGAATCGACGAGGTCTTTGTAATAGTTGAGCGCCTTGAGGAACTTCTCCTTGTTTTCGCCTTCACCAAAGATCGGCTTGCCTGTGTCGTCGACCAGTTTGCCGCCGAGTGCCCAATAGTTGGCGAGCCAGTCGAAGGTCGAGCCCTCATAACGGCCGGCGTTGAAGAGGATGCCTTCCATACCTTCGCCGACAGATGTGATGCCGGCCTTTTTCAGGTCGTCCCAGGTCTGGGGCGCATCAGCGACGATCGACTTGTTGCGGTAGAGAACGCGCAGGTCGGTATCCCACCACCAGGCGCGGACGCTCTTGTCCTTGTCGGTGATGCCCTCGCGGATGAAGGGGAAGAGGTCGTCCACTTCTTCCTTCGAGAAGTATGGCGTGAAATCCGCCAGCACATGGTTGACCATGAACTGCGAGAGCACGAAGGAATCGACCGCGGCGCAATCCGGCGCGTTGCCGGCCTTGGCCTGCTCGAGCATCTTGGCCTGTTCGGTACCGATATCGGCCGACATGAACTGCATCTGCAGCTTCCAGTCGGGATGCTTCTTGATGAAATCGACGAAGAGTTTCTGGTAGCCTTCGGCGATCTTTGCGTCGGCATTGTTGGGACTGTCGTTTGTCAGGCGAACGACAAGGGACTTCGGTGCATCGGCAAGGCCGATCCTGTCCTTCGTCGCCAGTTCTTGGGCAAATGCGGCAGGCACTGAAAATAACATTGTGCTCAGCGCCAATGCGCCGACGAACGCTCTCTTCATGATGGGTCTCCTCCCCATTTTCAACGGATACAGCCTGGTGGTCAGTTGACCTCTCCTCAATTCCATGCTGCATTAATTAGATTAAGTTACTTTGATTTGATGTCAAGCCGCACTTGGGAGGAATGAGATGCTGGCGACATTCAACACAAGTTAGGCGGGTTAAAACCGCTATTTCCATGAGATCAAGCAGGCGTCTTGCGGCATCGCAACACGCAAAGGATGTGTTTTGCCCGGCTGCCGCTGCGGTGGTCGAACCTGAAATCTATGGAGGATAAGATGCGATTACTCATTCTCGGCACTGGCGGAATGGCGAACCAGCACGCTGCGCGGTTCAAGGAGATCGAAGGGGTCAGCGTCGTCGGCGGTGTCGATGTCGTGCCCGAGCGGCTGGCGGCTTTTTGCGCCGAACACGGCATAGCCAAGCAGTTCAGCACGCTTGAGGAGGCGTTGGCCTGGGGCGAATTCGATGCTGTCGCCAATGTCACCCCTGACCGGATCCATCATCCGACGACGCTACAGGCGATCGCCGCCGGCAAGCATGTGTTCTGCGAAAAACCGCTCGCAACGGATGCCACCAAGGCGATGCAAATGACCGAAGCGATCGAGAAATCGGGCAAGGTCGGTATGGTGAATTTCACCTACCGCAATTCGCCGGCCCTCCAGAAGGGAAGGCAGATGGTGCTGGCTGGCGAGATCGGCGCTGTCAGGCATGTCGAGGCCTCGCATCTGCAGAGCTGGCTGGTCGGCCGCCACTGGGGCGACTGGAAGAGCGAGAGCAAATGGCTGTGGCGGCTTAGCAAGAAGCACGGCTCGAACGGCGCGCTCGGCGATATCGGCATCCACATCGTCGATTTCGCCTCTTACGGTTCGGGGCTCGACGTCGCCCATGTCTTCGCCAGGTTGAAGACCTTCAACAAGGCGCCCGGCGACAAGATCGGCGAATATGATCTCGACGCCAATGACAGCTTCACGATGAATGTCGATTTCACCTCAGGGGCGATCGGCACCATCCAGGCGACGCGAACGGCGGCGGGGCAGATGGACCAGCTTCGTCTGCGGGTCTATGGTGAGACCGGCTCGATCGAGATGGTCTATGACACCGGAAAATCGACGCTGCGGGCCTGCCTTGGCGAGGATGTGCACACAGCGACCTGGCGCGATATCGGCTTCGATCCCGTCGAGACCAACTACCAGCGTTTCGTGCAGGCGGTGCGTGCCGGGAAGACGCAGGAGCCGTCGTTCCGGCGGGCGGCCAATATCCAGAAGGTTCTGGACAAGGCGTTGGCTTCCGATCTCAGCCATAGCGACGAAGCGCTGGCATAGATCAGGCCGAAACCGGCGGCAGCAGGGTGTTGAGGAACGGCAGCAATGCCGCGCCGAGCGCAATGCCGCCGCCGCTGAAGCTGGCCGGTTTCATCGGCGAGATCCACGGCGTCAGGAACGGGCGCTTCGAGGTATCGCGGCGTTCGACCGACAGCTGATGGATCAGCGCCTCGATGGTAGCCCGCGGCAGATCGCTGCCGATCATGATGACGCTCGGGGCGACGAAACCGGCGATCGCGATGATCGGGTCGAGCAGATGGCTTGCGGCATCGCGGATCCACTGAGCGAGTTCGGGCGGGGAGGTCTCGCCATCCTCAAGAACGCGTGCAAATGTCTCGCTGCCGACAGCGGCGCGCAGTGCGCCGAACCCGGCCACGCTGTTCAGCCTGACATTGTCGGGACCGGTCAGCATTTCGCCAATGCCGCCCGCCCTGCCATGAACGCCGGAATAGGGCGCGCCGCGGACGAGGAAGCCGGCCTGGACATCCTCATCGAGAATGATCATCGCGAGGCCGCCCACTGTTGCCGGGCTGCCGATCGTGCGCTCGGCCAGCAGGCTGGCGGTACATTCGTTTTCGACCTCGGGCTTCGGAAGTCCGGAGAGCGCAGCAAGCGCCTCGTTCTGCTCGTCCGTCCAGATATTTGAGCCGATGCCTGCACCGATGATCGGCAAGGCCGCATGGCGGTCCATCATTTCCTTGATGGCGCTGTGGACGGACGTCACGATGGCAGCTGGATCAGGCTGGAAATAGGCGCGGTCATGCACCTGGCCGCTGAGATCGATCAGCACGGCTTCGCAGCGGCGTTCGCGGATCCTGACGCCGATCGAAAAGGCCCCACCCGGGCGCAATGCGAATTCGGCAGCGGCCGCCCCGCCGCCCGCGCCATTGCGCCGGTTCGAGGTCACGAGGCCCTCCTCGCCGAGGCGGCGAAGGATGTTGGTGATCCCCGGGCCGGTCAGTCCGGAGTGCTGGCCAAGCTCCATCCGCGTCAGCGGCCCATGTCGGCGGATCGCCTCCAGGATGACGCGGATATTCCGGTCGGCGATTTCTCCGGATCGCAAACCAACCGTTTTGCCGCGCGCAACGCCCGGTTCCTGGGTCTGACGCCGCGGCCCTGATCGAAGATACCGCATGACCGTCTTTCTTGAGCACTGTCTTGCTTGTGTATCACGGCCGAATGTCGACGCCCCTAACTAATTTCCATTTATAAGAAATAAGTCATTGATTTTGCTAGAGCGCAGGCCGCAACTTTCCAAGCAAGATTCCAAATGTTCCGTAACTCGCTTTCCGAAGAACGCGATTCCCAGCACACAAAAACAAAAAAAGCCCGACAAAGTCGAGCTTTTTTGAACGAACACGGAAGTAGTTAAGTGGACATAGCCTTTTCGATATCCTGCCGACGATAGACGCAGCTGATATTTCTGAAGGTCCGAACGACGGGCTGGACGCCCCTTTCCGTTAGAGCCTCGACGAGCAATTTCGGGCTGGCCAGGCCAAACTCCGCCGCGGCATCGGTTGCGGAGATGTAGTGCTTCTTGAACTCAATGAGCTCGGAGATATGTGCGCGACGGGCGTGGCGTGTCGTGTTTTTGCGCCGACGGCCCCCCTTCAACAAGCCGATCCTGAAGAGCTCTTCAACTGCGGACACCGTCATGTGCAGGACCGTCACGATAGCTTGGGGATCAACCATCCCCGGACCGCCCTGATTACAGCCCCACGTCGGATGATGCGCGGCTTTCGCGACCTCTTGGTCTGTGATAAGGAAACTTCAAAGAAATCGCCGTTGGAAGAATGACGCATAAAGACACCCTCCAGATTGACGCTGACAACAAGGATCTTGTCGATTTCCTTGAGAGGCTTCGCGATGCCGGAGAGCTTCGCGTTCAGTTGAATGGTGATTTCTTCCGAGTTTCTTTAACAAAAGAGACTTCAGCAAAAGGCCGTCGTTTCCTTATGGAAGGCGGCGTCCTCGACGACGAATAGATTTCGTCTTTCTTAGATCGTCGCTTGCGGCCGACAGCTGCTGCAACCAGAATTTTCATATCGCATTCGTCATCAGGCATGGACGACATCGCGTTCGCGACATGACTGGCAACGCGCAAGTTTGAGTCTTATTTAATGTGCCGGCGATCGACGCGGCTTCAGCAGGAATGAAATGAAAAAACAGCAGATTAGTGCGATCACTCCAGAAGACATTCGCAACGACACGGCTTACTGCCTGGACATGGCTATCTTTCATAGCAAGGGTTCGCTCAAGAAGCCGCTGAAATCGCTTTTGAAGGTCGCGCTGCATAGATTGGGCGTCGTCTATTCCGTCGATGCTGCGACCGGAAAGTGGAATGCGAGCGCAAAAATCCGCGGGACCGGTCGTTCGCTGAAGGTGCCGGCAACGTGGCATGACACCAAGGAGCAAGCCGAAGACGAGTTCTTCATAGCGGTGACCAAAACACTGCCGCCAAAGGTCCTGGCGGCGTTTTCCAGGGTTTGACGCTGCCATATCTAGCTACCAGGGTATTGCGTCATCGGCTGCCAACTTCGCGATGTTATCTTTGCGGTCAATGCGTTCGATTGCTTCGATGAACGAGTTTGACAGATAAGTCTGCTGGTATCCGACATCCCGCATCGCGTAGTTCACGAGAACACGGCGCAAAGAATCCCGGTGCTCTTCAATTGTTGCCAAAAGCCAGCCTACAGTGTCGCCTGCCGAAAACTGGTAAAGGTAGTGCGGCCCGTCCAGGCTGTTCCCCTGAATCCATTGGTCGATGCCGCAACGTTCTATCTGCACACCCGCGCTCGACAGCGCGAGTGACCACTCGTCTATCGGCTGTGTTTCGTCGACCGTTGCATTTTCGGTAAGCCAATCAATAACTTGCTGGACATCGTTGTCAGCGGCATCGTAAACGTGGTCAAGCGCTTTGTGGATGAAGTCGCTGCTCTTCCAGAAAGCGAAAGGCTCGGCGGTTTGGCTAACAGTCGTGGTAGTGGACATCTATTCAAACGATAACGCGGTAAGAATATGGAAACCGCGCTCTGTCGATTTGTAAAGCCACAAAATGCGGTCTCGACCGCGTTTCGTGAGATGACCTCTAAATACCTGGGAAAATTACAGGCTCGTCATCTGGTGATAACTGAGTGAGTTCGTCAAATTCCCACTCGAGGCCTTCGTCACAAACGAACAGGACTTTTCCGTTGCGATGACGGGTTTCCTGCGTGTCCCAATGAATTTCAGTTCCACCCTCGTAGACAGGTGTACCAGTCACGGGATCGATGTCGGATATCCGGGCAGTTGCGAGTATGGTCTCGGCGGTGCCGACGATGGGGGAGCCGTTTGGAGAATAGTACTTCATGATAGGGGGTCTCAAGGCGATATACATATTATGATGTGCTTCGTTCATCGGCGGCAACAGCTCACGCAAACGACGAACCTGATGTTTGAATACGCCGTTGACAGACGCTCTACTGTTCTGTATCTGTTCTCGCATGACCAAACTTGCTCGCACCCTCATACGAATAGCTCACTGACTTCCCGCAAGGGGTTACGTCACTGTGTCTATTCGAGGGTTCATGATGAGCATCCTTTCTACGCGCTCTGATGCGCAGTCAAATCCCATCCAAGTTCTCTACCCGCTCAGTACGATCAAGTGCGTCGGGCCGGTGTTATTCCGAGATCAATTAGCACGCGACATCGCATGCATCCTGGACGTCGATGACGGCGTTCTGTCCTGGTCTTGTCAGTCACAAGCCCTGTCGAAAGGGCATCAAACACACCGACCGGACTTCATTGTACGGCGTGCCGAAAGAACATTTTTGGTAGATGCCTATCGCGAAGAAGGTTTGCCAAGATGGGCAGGCGCTAGCGCCACCAAGGAAGGCATCGCATATGAGGTCATCGATCGTTCGGCGTTGCCGCCTATTCGCCTGAAGAACGCCAAGGATCTATTGCGCTACGCCCGCCATGAAGCGGCCTTGGCCGATCGCATCAGATTGTTGGCGGCGCTGGACGAATTCTCAAGTCTTCCGGTTTCCGAAGCGCTGTTAGCCTTCCGTGAGACAAAGCCGGTGGCTGGATTGGCGTCGATGGTCCTTCATGGCTTTGTTTCCATGGATCTCGACGAACGGCTTATCGGGCCGGAGACGATAGTTCGTCGTCCACGCGACTAAGCCTCCCCGAAAATTCCAAAGTTTTTAACGCTGCCCCTGAGCAGTGGAGGAAGAGCTATGCCTGTTGGCACCCTCAGTGAAAAGATCAGATCTTCAGTCAAGCACTACGTATTTTACCTCACGTTCGAGCGAGCGCTCGAAAAGCGGCCGGTATTTAGGGACGGGGGCGGGGGCATCATTGCGCTAAGCGTGCCGACCGGGCGCAAGGCTGAAGACTATAAGACATGCGCAGTGGCGTACCTGTTCGGCGACATCGACCGAAGTGGCTGGGAAAATCTTGGGTACGCGTTGGTTAGTGCAAGCGACAAGCCTGAGCGCGTGAAAGCAGAGTTCGCCGAGAAATGTGTGAACAAGAAACGGGCAATCGTTCTCACCGAAGTCAAGTCGCTGCCAGCCATCGTTTCGGTCGCGCTGGACGAGGTGATCGACATCGACCCAATCAGAGCGGAAGACCTTCGTGAGGCGTGCTCGCAAGTCCTGAAATTCAAGATCTCCGCCAAGCAGGCAAAACACTTAATGAAGTTCCCATGGGAGCTCATGCTTACGGCCCTTCGACGGGCTAGCTCGGCCGCCGACGCCATCCGGCGGCTAGAGACCGTTTCCCCCGATGCTTCAGAAAGGCGGCCGCTCGTAGAACGAACTCTCCGCCTCGATGAACTTCATGGATACGGTTTGGCGAAAGAGTGGGGCGAGCAGCTCGCGAAAGACTTGGAGGCATGGAGAACCGGCCAGCTGAAATGGTCCGATGTTGATCGCGGACTTCTCCTCAGCGGACCGCCAGGTGTAGGGAAAACCATTTTCGCCAGGGCTCTTGCCGGTTTCTGTGGCGTCAACTTTGTTGCAACGTCGGTTGTCCAATGGCAGGCCAAAGGTCATCTTGGTGATTTGCTGAAGGCTATGCGTTCCGACTTTGCGTTGGCCATCGAAATGGCGCCTACAATTCTTCTGCTCGACGAGCTCGACTCGATCGGAAATAGAGAGACCTTCTCAGGCGAATACGCTTCTTATTCGATCCAGATCGTGAACGCATTGTTGGAGGCATTGGACGGATCGGCCAATCGTGACGGTTTAGTCGTGATCGGCGCCACAAACTTCCCGGATAAGATTGATGCAGCGGTTCGTCGGCCTGGAAGACTGGACCGGCACGTTGCCATCGGGATGCCGAGTGAAGCCGACCGGCTAGCAATCGTCGGCCAGATGTTGGGGGATGATGTGCCGTCGGACATCCAATTCCTGGGACCAGCGACGGAAGGGATGGCTGGGGCAGATCTAGCCCGAATGGTTCGAGACGCAAGAAAGCTGGCCAGACGTCAGATCGCTCTCTACTGCTTTCCGACCTCATGTCAGGACTTCCGCCTCTTGTCCCAGTCGAAGGTGTTTTCCGTCATAGAGTGGCAATCCACGAGGTGGGCCACGCCATTGTCGGAAACGCTGTTGAGATTGGAGATTTCGATGGCCTCTCGATCTCCAGGCAGGTCAATCCGCGGTTCGCTGTGCAGTCGGGCGGAGAGGCCCGCTTCTTTACGCCCGCGCTCATGGTGCGCAATGTTCAGCGGCTTCTCGACGAAATCTGCTTCTGCCTTGGAGGCGTTGCCGCCGAGCGAGTTGTATTCGGGAGCCACGGAAATGGTGCCGGCATCGGCCCCACCAGTGACCTTGCTGTCGCTACAAATGTCGCGTTGCAGCTGGAAACGGAATTTGGGATGGGCACTCGACTTCACCATTTTAGTTCTGAGGCGTGGCACGCTTTCGGTCCTCCTAGTTCTTCGTGGCCTATGTCACGCGTGGAGAAAATCCTCCGGCAAGAGCTCGCCCGAGCGGAGCAAATCGTAGCCGGAAGCCGTGCCGCACTTCTAGCTGTTGCCAAAGAGCTGGAAGAGGCTGGTTCCATTGCGGCCCCTCGGTTCAAGGAGCTGTGCGCCGCGGTCGGCAATATCGCACCAGCTGTCGGGATTAAGCGAGGAACGCGAAGTAGCCCGCCAGACCAACCTGATCGTGGCGAAAACGCTGCATCTGACGCCCAACTGGAGGTTCGGCAATGAAGGCGTGGATCGTTAGTGACCTTCACACAGCTCGGACGGACCTGTTGCACGGCCGGAAGCTGATCATCCCGCGGGCGGATATCTGCATTTGCGCCGGCGACATCTCTAACAGTATCGAACGTTCTATCGATTTCCTGCATGCAGAGATCGCTCCTTACATGCCAGTCGTCGTCGTCCTTGGAAATCATGACTACTATGGTTCATCAATCGACAGCGCTTTGGACTATGCGCGGAAATGGACGGCCGGAACCAACGTCCACGTCCTCGAAAATGAGACGTACTTCAAAGGTGACCTGCGTGTCATCGGGGCGACGTTGTGGACAGATTTTGAGATCGAAGATCACGACTTTGGCTATCTGCCGGTAAAGGAGCGCCGTGAGTTGGCTAGTCGTGATTGCATGCGATACCTGCTGGACTTTCGATTTATCTTGCGTTCCAGGGAACGGCCTGGAGACAAGAGCGCTCTGATCTCGCCGCAAGAGATGATGTCGCGTCATTGGGAGAGCCGGAGTTTTATCAACGGCGAACTCGTCAGGCCATTCGATGGCACCACTCTCGTGCTTACCCATCATGCTATCTCGCGAAGATCTCTTGACCCTCGCTTCAAGGGGCAGGTGTCGAATGCGGCCTTTGCGTCCGAGCTAGGCGCTATGATCCGTTTGAGGCGGCCCCACTTTTGGGTGCACGGCCACGTTCACACGCCTCACCGATTATTTCGAGGGAGAGACTAGGGTCTTATGCAATCCGCAAGGCTATGCGGGAGAGGCGAACACGAGCGGTTTTCGACCTGGTTACGTTGTTGAGACGTCAGTGACGGAAGGTGGAGATAGCGATGACTAGTGCGACGATTAATCTGCGAACTGAGTGGGACAACGGCGCACCCACCTACGTGGTTACATTCACGGGCGCATCTGCCCAACAGATCGACGATGCGAGGGGGCTTGCCGATCGAGAAGGCTTCGTGGTGGAAGACAGCACATGGCACCCAGTCGGCGACGCGAGGCTCTATAAGCTCTTCGAAGGCGTTCGCAAACTTGGATTCGAGTTCAAATTTGAACCAGAGGACGGCGGGCCGTTTAACTTGCAACGCCTCCGGTTGGATCCGAATACGAGAGAGCGCTTGGAGAGGACGGAGGATTTTAGGTTGGATAAGTTGGCTGGGTATTGCCCTGTCCAAGCGGAAGGGGAGTTCGACAAAGTCCATTTCTACTTCCGCGCTCGTGGTTGCTATTGGAGGTTCGAAGCAGGAGGCAACGAAAGCGGCACCAAAGGGGCCAGATGGTGGGTCGAGGAATATTGGCCCGGCGATACGGGTTTCGAGGCTGGCTATATGAACGATGAGGATGCGATCACGTGCATCCTAAAGGCGGTTGAGATCTACCGGACCTCTGATCGAAGCCGATTCCAAAGAGGCCACCCCGACTACGAGAGAACCACCCTAGAGGGCTGGTCGGTTGGCGCCTTGAGCCTACCTCGCGTCCTCAAGCGCCTCGCCATCTCGGGAGAGGAGGCACTTGATAGGCTAAAAGCTTATGGGATTGAAGTTCCCTACTTGGCGGACTTGGAGCTGAAAGCATTGAATAGGGACCCGAAAACGCTCCTGATGGCGGACGAGATCCGGGCGATTTTGACTGATTCAGCTGGCGAGGAAGACTGATGGTAGGGTTCCTGAGACGGCAGGAATTCAGGAAAAGTGCCAAAGTGTGTTTCGGCGTGGAATATTGACCCCCCTGGCGGGGTGACCGGCGTCCAATTTTGACCCCCCACCTGTTTCGTCTGACCATCCGTCTTTTGCTGACGGATGGAGGGGGAGTTGAAGCGAGTGGATACGATTGCGCGTGTTCGTCGAGC